>NZ_JBIVHS010000001.1:257197-972029 GCF_044749365.1 Kitasatospora sp. NPDC089509
CGGTGATGCGGGCGTCCAGGTCGCCGATGAGGGCGTCGAGGTCGGTGAGCGCGGCGATCTCGGGCATGGTTCCTCCTTCAGGAGTGGTGTTCGGTGCGGGGTCCGGCGCCCGCCGGTCCCTTGCGGGGCCGGGGGACCGAGGCGGCCGTCCGGGGGAGGCCCCGGACGGCCTGGGGGGTGGTCAGCAGAGCACCCCGGTACAGAGCGCGACGGTGTCGCAGGCCAGGACGGTGCAGAGGCCGCTGCAGCCGCCGGTGCTGGCCTCGGGGGTCGGCAGGGTGGTCTCGGTGATGCGGGCGTCCAGGTCGCCGATGAGGGCGTCGAGGTCGGTGAGCGCGGCGATCTCGGGCATGGTTCCTCCTTCAGGAGTGGTGTTCGGTGTGGACCGCCCCGGTGGCCCGCCCACGGGGAGCGGGCGTACCGGGGACGTCGGGTTCGCCGCGCAGGGCGGCGACGGCGGGTTCCGCGAGTTCCTCGACGGCCCGGCCGAGCGGCAGTCGGAGCAGTAGTTGGGCGGCGACGGCGGCGCCGCCGTGCGCCGGGTCGCGCAGCAGCAGCCCGTCGGGGGCCGGGAGCATCTCCTCGACCAGCAGGTCCGCGCCGGGGTGGCGGGTGCAGATACGTTCCAGCAGGGCGACCGTGGTCACCGCCGCGAAATCCACGGGCACCGGCTTCGCCTGGGCCGCGGCCCGGACGAAGGCGAAGCGGGGCAACCCGGCGTCGCGGGTGAGCCCGGCGAGGGCGCGCACCTTGGTCAGGTCGTCGTCGCCCGGCCGCCACAGCCGGGCGGCCGGGACCCGCCGGAGCGCGGGGGCGATCACCAGGGCGCCGCCGCCGACGGTCACCCGGGGCAGCCGCTCCGGGGCGGGGAAGGCGCCCTCCAGACCGTCCAGGCGGATCAGACGGGAGCACGCCGGGTGGCCCGCGGGCAGCAACAGCCGGGTCAGGACGTCGTACGGGGGCAGCGGCGTGCGGGTGGCGTGGTGGACCGGCAGCAGCCGGCAGCCGTCGGCCTCGGCGATGATCCGGGTGCCGGCCCGGCGCAGGGTGATCCGGTCCAGCGGCAGGTAGCGGGCGGTCAGGCCGTCCCGGCCCTGGTAGGGCAGCGGATCGGGGTCCCCGGTCCACCAGCCGGTGGTGACCGGCCGTCGGACGGCGTTGGCGGCGCGCTCGGCGAGCGGCGGCACCAGCAGTTCGACGAAGCGCGCCCCGGACCGCCGCTCCACGGCGGCGAGGAAGGCCCGGTAGTCGCGCAGACTGCGGTAGCCGTCGTGCAGGGTGTGCAGCGCGTCGGCGAACCGGGCGTCCAGCACGCCCGCCGGTGAGGCCGTCTCCAGGACCGCGACCGGGCCGGGCCCCGGGAGCGGGCGCAGCAGGCAGTCCAGGGGCCAGGGCGGCAGGGCCGTCGCGGCCGGGGGCGCGCCGAGTGCGTCCAGCAGGTCGTCGTCCAGGTCCACCGTCCCGGCGTCGGCCCGGGCGGCCAGGTGGGCCAGCAGTGCGGCGTAGCCGGAACCGGGGGACTCGGCGGGGTGCCAGCCCGGGTGGCGGCGCAGCGGCTGCGGCGGCGGGGCGTCGTCGTCGGGCAGGCAGTGGGCGAGGAGCTCGCCGAGCGGGCACGGCCGTTCGGTGAGGTCAGCCAGGGCGGCCGGCAGCCGGTGCGGGTCCGGTCCCGCGAGCCGGTCGGCCTCCCGCAGCCAGGCCACCCGGGCGGCGGTGCCGAGGGCCCGCTCCACCTGGCGGGCGGCCGCGCCGGACACCGCCGAGGCGGTGCTGCGGTAGGAGTCGGTGAACCACGCACGGGCGGAGTCGCCGGAGGAGGCATGGGAGGGGCCGGGGCCGGCACCGGGGTCCGGCACCGGCTGCGGCAGGGTGCCGCCCGCGCGGAGGTCCGCGGTGGGTCGCCAGCCGGTGGTGAGGCGGCGCGGGGGCTCGCAGGCCTGGAGCACGCCGAGTCCGAGCAGGTGCGCGAGGAAGCCGCGCAGCACCGTCGCGGGGGTGCCCGCCGGGGTCGCCGCCGGGCCCAGCAGCGCCGCTTCGAGGTCGGCCAACGGGAGCGGCCCGCCGCCCAGTCGGGCCAGGACGGCGTCCAGCGGGAGGGTGCGCCGCAGGACGACCCGGCGCATCCGGGTGCGTTCGCGCGGGTCGATCACCCAGCAGCGCAGGACCCCGGTGCCCGGGGGGCCGTCCGTCGGCTGGAGGAAGTGCAGCGGGGCCAGCGCCAGCAGCGTGGCCCGGTCCGCCGTCCGCAGGTCCAGGCCGCCGAGCCGGGCGCGCACCCCGTGGACGTTCTCGACGGCCTCGGCCGCGACCCCGCCGAGGAACGCGTCGGGCGGGAGGAGACGCAGCAGGGCCCTGTCGCCGCCACCGGCTCCGTCCGGCGGGGCGACCGGGACCAGGGTGACCTGGCCGACCCAGCCGCGCGGGGTGGTCTTCGCCGCGGCCCGCCCGAGCGCCCGCCACACGTACGCCGCCCGCTTGCGCAGCCGTTTCCCGCCCCAGGACTCGCCCGCGGTCAGGCGTCCGTGGACGTCGTCGGCGGCGCCGGGCTCCGTGCCGTCCAGGAAGTCCCGCATGACCGGGGACGCACAGACCAGGGACCAGCCCAGCGCACCGACGCGCTCGCGCTCGTCCGCCACCGCGTCCGTCAGCCGCCGCAGGACGGCGGGGACCGACGCGGCCTCCTCGCCCAGCCGTACGGCGTCCGCGACGAGGTCGCGGGCGGCGGGCAGGCGCCCCAGCAGTCCGCAGTCGGCCGGGCCCGGTGCGGCGCCGGAGTGCAGCCGGCGGCGCAGGGCCAGTACGGCGCGGCGGTCGGCGGGGGTGAGGTCGGGGTGCGGCACCACCGCGGTGCCCAACTGCTCGGCCAGCGCCCGGGATCGCCCGGCCCGCCGGTCGTCCTGCCGGGCGAGGTCGGCGAGCCGGGCGAACAGCTCCGGGTTGCCCGCCGCCGCCCACGCCTCCAGCGGCAGGCCGGCCACCCGGAGCAGCGCCGTGCCGGCCGGCCCGAGGGCCTCGCCCGCGTTCGGGTCCACATCCACGTCCCGGTCCATGTCGACGTCCACGTCAGAACCCCCCTTCGTCGGCGAGCGCGTGGGTCAGCAGGCTCTGTCGGGCCAGGGAGAACCGCCCCCGGTTCCAGTGGAAGACGACGTAGTGGGCGGCGGCCCGGCGCGGGCCGATCACCGCCTCACCGGAGTCGAAGTAGCCGGTGCGCCAGGCCTCGGCGGCCCGGCGCACGGCGCTGCCGTCCGCCTCGACCGCCGCCCGCCGCTGCGGCGGGAGCGACGCGAGCAGGTCGGCGCGGCCGGTCCGCCAGACCGCGCGGATGCCCGCGGCAGCCCGCCGGGTGTCGTCGTCCGGCTCGGTGCCCAGCCGGCGCCCGATGTCGTCCCGCAGCACCTGCCAGACCCCGCGGTGCTCCCAGCCGACGATGCCGAGGCCGTCGAGGAGTTCACCGAGGAGGTACAGGGAGAACCGCCAGTCCGCGAGCGCCTCCGGCCGGCCCGGTGCGGCGGCGTCGTGGTGGTCGAGCCAGGCCAGGGAATCCACCGTGAACAGGTCGTGGACGTACCGCATCGACCGCGGGCCGCCGAAGAGATAGGTCTCCGGCTCGTAATTCCCGCACCGCGGCGGAGCCGACCAGCCGTCCACCGCACGGAAGCGGCGGGTGAGTTCCGCGCGCAGTTCCGCACACGAGTCCGCCGAATCCGGGTGGCCCACCTCGAACCGGACCCGCAGTCCCGGTGGTTTGTGCATGAAGAAGAAGGAGCGGGCCGCGCCGGCGGCGATCAACTCGCGGGCCGTGTCCGCGACGGCGCGGTACGTCCGCTGCGGCGCGGCCGGGCCCGGAGTGAGGTTGAGCTGGACCCAGCCGTCCTCCGGCCGGTCGCCGCGCAGCGCGGCGAGTCCGGCGGCCAGGAAGGTGCGGCGCGCTGCTTCGTACCCGGGGTTCGCGGAATCGACCGGTACTGTTTCCCGCGGAACGCCGCGAATGTCCTGGAGGCAGTCGGCCAGCAATCGTTCGACGTCCACCATCGCGCCCCACCTCCTCGTGATGTCTGCTGCTCCTCCTGGTTTTCCGCGATTCGGCCGGATCGAAAAATGGAAGACAAATACTCATATGATCAAAAAGATTGCGCCCCGTGCGCGCATGCGAGATCGTGCGCCGGAGAAACATCGAGGAGCGCATTCGAGGAGCGCCGGCCGTCCTCAGGAGGTCCGTTGAACATCCCCGGTCCCGAGCCCCGTCCGGACGGCGGGGTGGGCGCCATCGCGCGGGCGGGCGGACTGCACGCCTACCAGCTGTGGCTGCACGCCGAGTACGGTCCGGTGGCGCGCTTCCAACTGCCCGGCGCCGACACCGCCGTGTCGATAGCCGACCCGGTGCTGCTGGAGGCCGCCGTCGGTCTCGACGAGCGGCCGGAGCGGCTGTTCTCCTTCCTGGACCCGCTGTTCGAGGCGGGCAACCTCCAGGTCCTCCCGGCCGACGAGCACGAGCCGTGGCGCCGGCTGCTGCTCGGCGTGCTGGCCGGACGGCCCGCGCACGAACGGCACTTCGCCCGCTTCACGGCCCTGGCGACCGAACTCGCCGACCGCTGGGCCGCGTTGCCCGCGGGCCGGCCGGTGGAACTCCAGCGGGAGCTCACCGCGCTCTCGCTGCGGATGATCTGCGCCTTCGCGCTGGGCGGCGAGGTCGAGGACCCGGACGGCGTGGTCGAGGCCTTCGAGACGGTGCTCGCCGGGCAGTTGGAGCGGCTGTACCGGCCGCCGGGTGCGGTGGCCCCGGCGGAGGGCGCGGAACGGACCGCCCGGGCACTCGCCGTCCTGCGGCGGACCGTCGACCGGGCGGTCGCGGCCCACCGCGGGGGCGGTCCCGGCGGCGATCGCAGCGATCTGATCGGCGCCCTGGTCGAGGCCGGTGAGCACCCGGCGCGGATCCGGGACACCGTCCTCACCGTCCTGCTGGCCGCCCACCACACCACGGGCGTGGCCGTCTCCTGGACCCTGCACCTGCTCGCCGGGCACCCCGGCGCGGCCGGGCGGGTCACCGCCGAACTCGACCGCGTCCTCGGCGACCGCGACGTGCCGGACCACGCCGACCTGCACCGGCTGCCGTACCTGGAGATGGTGCTCAAGGAGTCGCTGCGCCGCTACCCGCCCGGCCCCTACGGTGCCCGGCGGACGGCCGCGCCGCTGACCGTCGGCCCGTACCGGCTGCCGGCCGGGGCGGTGGTCTTCCTCCCGATCCGGGCCGTCCACCTGAACCCCGCGTACTGGCCGGAGCCGGAGCGCTTCCGGCCCGAGCGGTTCGGCCCGGAGGAGTCGGCCGGGCGGCACCGGCTGGCCTGGATCCCCTTCGGGATGGGTCCGCGCGCCTGCGAGGGGGCCCGACTGGCCACCCTGGAGGCCCTGTTGCTGCTGGCCGTGCTGCTCAAGCGCCTCCGCTTCCGGCCCGTGCCGGGGCACCCGGTGGTGCCGGTCGAGCGGTTCGTCCTCTGGGCGGCCGAGGACATCCGGATGCTGGTGGGCCCACGGGCGGAGCGCGGCCCGGACCGGAGCTGAACTGCACTGGAAGAGAAGGTGGTTGGGCGACCGGCACGGGTGGCGGACCGACGCGGCGGTGGCCTCCGGCCGGGGTGGTCGACGCCCGAGGTCGAGCCCGGGTCCACCCTTCGCCAAGTTTTGGCAATGATTTCCATCTAGGCCCCGATCGGCCTGGTTGTGAAAATCGTTTCCACCTAGGGTGGGCGGCGTCCACCGACGCCGGACCCCGCCCGCAGGGCAGGGCCGGCAGGCACTGCGAGGAGTAGCCCGCCCATGAGCACCGCCCCGTCCCGCCGCAAGCCACTCAGCGTCGTCCTCGGCGCCGGCGCCGTCGTCGCCACGCTCGCGACGGCCACCGCCTGCTCGACCTCCTCCCCGGCGAAGACCGCCTCCGCCGCTCCGAGCGCCTCCGGCGGCAGCTCGAAGGTCATCCAGGTCACCGCGGCGGAGAACTTCTGGGGCTCGATAGCCACCCAGCTCGGCGGCGACCACGTGAAGGTCACCAGCATCATCACCAACCCCGACACCGACCCCCACTCCTACGAGCCGACCGCCGCCGACGGCCGGACCGTCGCCGCCGCGGACTACGTGATCAGCAACGGGATCGGCTACGACGCCTGGACGGACAAGCTGCTCGCCGCCAACCCCGGCTCCGCCCGCACCGCGCTCAAGGTCGGCGACCTGCTGGGCAAGAAGGAGGGCGACAACCCGCACCAGTGGTACTCGGCGGAGAGCGTCAGCAAGGTGATCGACCGGATCACCGCCGACTACAAGAAGCTGGACCCGGCCGACGCGGCCTACTTCGACACCCGGCAGAAGACCTTCACCACCCAGACCCTCGCCACGTACCACCAGCTCGAAGCCGACATCAAGGCCAAGTACGCGGACACCCCGATCGGCGCCTCCGAGTCGATCGTCACCCCGCTCGCGGAGAGCGTCGGCCTGAAGCTGCTCACCCCCGAGACCTTCCTGGACGCGGAGAGCGAGGGCACCGACCCGACCGCCGCCGACAAGGCCGCCATCGACCAGCAGATCGCCGCCAAGCAGATCAAGGTCTACGTCTACAACACCCAGAACTCCAACCCCGACGTGGTCGCCCAGGTCAACGCCGCCAAGGCGCAGGGCATCCCGGTCGCCCAGGTCACCGAGACCCTCGCCCCGGCGAACGCCACCTTCCAGGACTGGCAGACCCAGGAGCTCCAGGGCCTCGCCGACGCGCTGAAGCAGGCGACGGGCAAGTGAGCATCCACCCGACCGAGAAGGTCCGTACGGAGTGGGGACGCGGCACCGAGCCCGGCGCGGAGCCGGTGCTGTCGCTGCGCGGGGCGGCCGTGCGGGTGGGCGGGCGGACCCTGTGGTCGGGTGTCGATCTGACCGTCGGGGCCGGGGAGTTCACCGCTGTCCTCGGTCCCAACGGGGTCGGGAAGTCCACCCTGGTCAAGGTCCTGCTGGGCGTCCTCCCGGCGGCCGCCGGCGAGGTCCGGGTGCTCGGCGCGGCGCCCGGCGAACGCAACGCCGCGGTCGGCTACCTGCCGCAGCGGCGCAACTTCGACGCGAGCGTCCGGATCCGCGGGACCGACGTGGTGCGGCTGGGGCTGGACGGGGATCAGTGGGGGATCCCCGTCCCGTTCCTGAACCGCGCCGAGCACCGGGCCGCCCGCCGACGGGTCGAGGAGGTGGTCGAGCTGGTCGGCGCCACCGGCTACGCCCACCGGCCGATCGGCCAGTGCTCGGGCGGCGAGCAGCAGCGGCTGCTGATCGCCCAGGCGCTGATACGGCGCCCCCGGGTGCTGCTGCTGGACGAGCCGCTGGACAGCCTGGACCTGCCCAACCAGGCGGCGATCGCGGCCCTGTTGGGCCGGATCTGCCACCAGGAGGGGGTGTCGGTGGTGATGGTCGCGCACGACGTGAACCCGATCCTGCACCAGCTGGACCGGGTGGTGTACATCGCCGAGGGCGGCGCCCTCTCCGGCACCCCGGCCGAGGTGATCACCACCGCGACGCTGACCAGGCTCTACCGCACGCCCGTCGAGGTGCTGCGCACCAGCGACGGACGGCTGGTGGTGGTCGGCCAGCCGGAGGCCCCCGCGGTCCACAGCGACCGGCACGCCCACAACCACGATCACGCAAGCGGGAACGGAGACGGCCGTGCTGCTGGCATCTGACGCGACCGCCCCGGTCTTCGGCTGGAACCTGGTCGCCGACTTCCAGGACATGTGGTCCTACGCCTTCATGGTGAACGCCTTCCGGGCCGGCCTGGTGGTGGCCGTGGTCTGCGCCGTGGTCGGCTGGTTCATGGTGCTGCGCCGCCAGACCTTCGCCGGGCACACGCTCTCCGTCGCCGCCTTCCCCGGCGCCTCGCTGGCCGTGCTGGCCGGCTTCTCCACCTCGCTCGGCTACTTCGGCTTCTGCGTCGCCGCCGCCCTGGCGATAGCCGCGCTGCGGCGCAGCGGCTCGGAGGAGTCCGCCGTCACCGGCACCGTGCAGGCCTTCGCGCTCGCCTGCGGCTACCTGTTCATCAGCCTCTACAAGGGCCTGCTGGAGGGGCCGACGGCGCTGCTGTTCGGCAGCTTCCTGGGCATCACCACCGGCCAGGTGGTGACCCTCGCGGTGGTCGGCGCCCTGGTGCTGGCCGTGCTGGCGGTGATCGGACGGCCGCTGCTGTTCGCCTCGGTCGACCCGCAGGTGGCGGCCGGACGCGGCGTCCCGGTCCGGCTGCTGGGCACGCTCTTCCTGGTGCTGCTGGGCGCGGCCACCGCCGAGGCGAGCCAGATCACCGGCACCCTGCTGGTCTTCGCGCTGATGGTGATTCCGGCGGCGACCGCCCAACAGCTCACCGCCCGGCCCGGGTTGAGCGTCCTGCTGGCCGTCCTGCTGGCCCTGGCGGCCTGCTGGGCGGGGCTGGTCGCGGCCTACTACCGCCCGTACCCGCTCGGCTTCTTCGTGACGGGCTTCGCCTTCGCCGGGTACGTGCTGGCACACCTGGTGCGGTTCGCCCGCGAGGCACTGGGCCGCCGGGCCCGGCCGGCCGCCCTGATCGGAGCCGCCGCATGAGCGCGGTCATCACCCAGGCCTTCTTCCAACACGCCCTGCTGGCCGGGACGTTCATCGCGCTGGCCTGCGGGCTGGTGGGGTACTTCCTGGTGCTGCGGGCGCAGATCTTCACCGGCGACGCGCTCAGCCACGTCGCGTTCACCGGCGCGATGGCCGCCCTGGCCGGCGGCTACGACCTGCGGCTCGGGTTGTTCGCCGGGACGATCGGGGTCGGGCTGCTGATCGGCGGACTCGGCCGCAAGGGCCGGGCGGACGACGTGGTCATCGGCAGCGTCTTCGCCTGGATCCTCGGCCTGGGCGCCTTCTTCCTGACCGTCTACACCACCTCCCGCAGCGGCGCCCAGGGCGGCGCCGGGACGAGCGTGCTGTTCGGCTCGATCTTCGGGTTGCACGGCGACCAGACCGGCACGGCCGTCCTCGTCGCGGGCGTGATCTGCCTGGTCCTGCTGCTGATCGCCCGGCCGCTGCTGTTCGCCACCCTCGACGAGGCGGTGGCCGCCGCCCGGGGCGTGCCGGTCCGGCTGCTCGGCTTCGCCTTCCTCGCCCTGGTCGGCGCGACGGCCGGCGAGGCCACCCAGGCGGTCGGCTCGCTGCTGCTGCTCGGCCTGCTCGCCGCCCCGGCGGGTGCGGCGATCCGGCTCACCGACCGGCCGTTCCGGGCCCTCGCGTTCTCCGCCGGGCTGGCGGTCGCGGAGATGTGGGGCGGACTGCTGCTCAGCGCGGCCGCGCCGAAGCTGCCGCCGAGTTTCGCCATCATGGCCGTCGCCAGCGCCGTCTACGCGGCCACCTTCCTGATCCGCCCGACCCGCGCCGCCCGCCCGGTGCCGGCCTGAACCGGAGGCGGACCGTGACCGAAGCGCCCACCAGCGCGCTGACCGAGGCCTTCCGCCGTGCGTCCGAGCGACGGTCGGCCCCGGGCCCGGGCGAGCAGCCCGCGGCCGCACCGAACGACGGACTCGGCCGACTCACCCCGCAGCGTGCCGAGGTGCTCCGGGCCCTGGCGGCCTGCGAGGACTTCGTCAGCGCCCAACTCCTGCACGCGGGCCTGCTCACCACCGGCTCCCGGGTCGGCCTGAGCACCGTCTACCGCACCCTGACCGCGCTCGCCGCCGTCGGCCGCGCGGACGTGGTCCGCGACACCAACGGCGAGAAGCTGTTCCGCCACCGGCCGGGCGCCGACCACCGGCACTACCTGATCTGCCGCCGGTGCGGGCTCAGCCGACCGGTCGACGCCGCCCCCGTGGAGACCTGGGCCGACCACATCGCCGCGACCTCGGGCTTCGCGGACGTCCAGCACACCGTGGAGCTTTCGGGGGTCTGCGCCGACTGCCGGACGCGCGACTGACCGCCGCCCGGGCCGACCGCGCGCCCGGGGACCCCGCCGTCCGCAGGATCCGCAGATTCGCAGACCGATCGGGTACGGATTCCACACCTTGGCATGCTGGTTCACCGGCCGTCCGGCGGGCAGGCTCGTTCACGTAACCCCTGAGTCGCACGCTCATGAGGAGTCCCGTGATCGAGCACCACGTCCGTGTCCACCCCAGCGCCGACCGGCTGCCCCGCGAGGAGCAGCTCGCCTGGAAGCTCGCCGCCGTCGCCACCGCGACCGAGGAGCTCGACCCCGGGAGCGCGGCGATGGCCGTCAACCGGGTCATCGACAACGCCTCCGTCGCGGTCGCCTCGCTGCTGCGCCGCCCGGTCGCGGTCGCCCGGGCCCAGGCCACCGCCCACCGGGCCGGCGCCCCCGGCGCGTCCGTGTTCGGCACCGGGCGCCGGGTCCCGCCCGAGTGGGCGGCCTGGGCCAACGGAACGGCCGTGCGCGAGCTGGACTTCCACGACACCTACCTCGCCGCCGACTACTCCCACCCCGGCGACAACATCCCGCCGCTGCTGGCCGTCGCCCAGCACACCGGCCGCACCGGCGCCGACCTGCTGCGCGGCATCGTCGCCGCCTACGAGGTGCACGTGGCGCTGGTGCGCGGCATCTGCCTGCACGCCCACCGGATCGACCACGTCGCCCACCTGAGCGCGGCCACCGCCTGCGGCATCGGCACCCTGCTGCGGCTGCCGACCGAGACCGTCTACCAGGCCGTCCAGCAGGCCGTGCACACCACCACCGCGACCCGGCAGTCCCGCAAGGGCGAGATCTCCAGCTGGAAGGCGTACGCCCCGGCCTTCGCCGGGAAGGCAGCGATCGAGGCGGTGGACCGGGCGATGCGCGGCGAGACCTCGCCGTCCCCGATCTACGAGGGCGAGGACGGCTTCCTCGCCTGGATGCTGGACGGCCCGCAGTCGGACTACACGGTGCTGCTGCCCGGGGTGGGCGAGCCGCGCCGGGCGATCCTGGACACCTACACCAAGGAGCACTCCGCCGAGTACCAGGCCCAGGCGATCATCGACCTGGCCCGGCGGCTGCGCGAGAAGACCGGCCCGCTGGAGCGGGTGCGCTCGGTGGTCCTGCACACCAGCCACCACACCCACCAGGTGATCGGCTCCGGCGCGGGCGACCCGCAGAAGTACGACCCGACCGCCAGCCGGGAGACCCTCGACCACTCGATCCCGTACATCCTCGCCGTGGCCCTGGAGGACGGCGTCTGGCACCACGAGCGCTCCTACGCCCCCGAGCGGGCCCAGCGCCCGGAGACCGTCGCACTCTGGCGGAAGATCGGCACGGTGGAGGACCCGGAGTGGACCCGCCGCTACCACGACCCAGACCCGCAGCGCCGGGCCTTCGGCGGCCGGGTGGTGATCACCCTGGACGACGGCTCCGTCATCGAGGACCAGCTCGCCGTCGCGGACGCCCACCCGGCCGGCGCCCGCCCCTTCGACCGGCCCGCCTACCAGGGCAAGTTCCGCACCCTCACCGAGGGCGTGGTGACCACCGCCGACCAGGACCGCTTCCTGACCGCCGCCGCCGGCCTCGGCGACCTGCGCGCCGCCGACCTCGACGAGCTGTTCCCCGCCGTCGACACCGAGGCCGTCCGCGCCTTCGACGCGACCCTCCCGAAGGGACTGTTCTGATGTCCCGGCCCGAGAGCCGCCTGCTGCACACCCGCACCACCCCCGCGCAGCGGCGCCGCGCCTTCCGCGAACAGCTCGCCTCCGGAAGGCTGCTGCGCATCCCCGGCGCGATCAACCCGCTCTCCGCCCGCCTGATCCAGGACACCGGCTTCGACGCGGCGTACCTCTCCGGCGCGGTGCTCGCCGCCGACCTGGGCCTGCCGGACATCGGTCTCACCACCTCGACCGAGATCGCCCAGCGCGCCCAGCAGACCACCCGCGCCACCGACCTGCCGGTGCTGATCGACGCCGACACCGGCTTCGGCGAGCCCATGAACGCGGCCCGCACCGTCCAGCTCCTGGAGGACGCGGGGCTGGCCGGCCTCCACCTGGAGGACCAGGTCAACCCCAAGCGCTGCGGCCACCTCGACGGCAAGACCGTCACCCCCCGGGAGGAGATGGTCCGACGGATCAGGGCCGCCGTGGACGCCCGGCGCGACCCGGACTTCCTGCTGATGGCCCGCACCGACGCCCGCTCGGTGGAAGGACTCGACGCGGCGATCGAACGGGCCAGGGCCTACGTCGACGCCGGAGCGGACGCGATCTTCCCCGAGGCCCTCGCGGACCTCTCCGAGTACGAGGCCTTCCGCAAGGCGGTCGACGTGCCGCTGCTCGCCAACCTCACCGAGTTCGGCAAGACCCCGCTGCTGGACACCCGCACCCTGGAGAACCTGGGCTACAACATCGCCCTCTACCCGGTCACCCTGTTCCGGCTGGCCATGGGCGCGGTCGAGGACGGCCTGCGCACCATCGCCGCCGAGGGCACCCAGGCCTCCCTGCTGCCGCGCATGCAGCCCCGCTCCCGGCTCTACGAACTCCTCGGCTATGAGGAGTACGGGGCCTTCGACTCGGCCGTCTTCGACTTCACTCTTCCGCCCGGCACCTGACGCACCGGAGGCACCAGCACCATGAACGAGATCCATCGCGGCCTCGCCGGTGTCGTCGTCGACACCACCGAGATCTCCACCGTCATCCAGGAGACCAACTCCCTGACCTACCGCGGCTATCCGGTCCAGGACCTGGCCGCCCACCGCTCCTTCGAGGAGACCGCCTTCCTGCTCTGGTACGGCGAACTGCCGGACGAGGCCCAGCTGCGGGAGTTCCGCGCCCGGGAACGCGCCCTGCGCCCGCTCGACCGCACCACCGCCGAACTGCTGGCCAAGCTGCCCGAGACCTGCCACCCGATGGACGTGCTGCGCACCGCCGTCAGCTTCTTCGGCGCCGAGGACCCCACCGAGGACGACGGCCGCCCGGCCCCCCACCTCGCCAAGTCCCTGACCC
This sequence comes from Kitasatospora sp. NPDC089509, assembly GCF_044749365.1. Classification (NCBI taxonomy): domain Bacteria; kingdom Bacillati; phylum Actinomycetota; class Actinomycetes; order Kitasatosporales; family Streptomycetaceae; genus Kitasatospora; species Kitasatospora sp. NPDC089509. The sequence continues at coordinate 270,137 of NZ_JBIVHS010000001.1, forward strand.
TGCTGGCGAAACTGCCCACCGTGGTCGCCGCCGACCAGCGCCGCCGCCGCGGCCTGGACCCGATCGCCCCCGACCCGGAACTCGGCTACGCCGAGAACTTCTTCCACATGTGCTTCGGCACGGTGCCCGCCCCCGAGGTGGTGCGCTGCTTCGAGATCTCGCTGGTGCTGTACGCCGAACACAGCTTCAACGCCTCGACGTTCACCGCCCGGGTGGTCACCTCCACCCTGTCCGACCTCTACAGCGCCGTCACCGCCGCGATCGGCGCGCTCAAGGGCCCGCTGCACGGCGGCGCCAACGAGGCGGTGATGCACATGCTGGACGAGATCGGCGACCCGGCCCGCGCCGCCGACTGGCTGGACGGGGCGCTGGCCGCCCAGCGGAAGATCATGGGCTTCGGCCACCGCGTCTACAAGCACGGCGACTCCCGGGTCCCGATCATGCAGGCCGCCCTGGACCGGCTGGTCGAGCACTCGGCCGACCCCGAGGCCACCCGGCTGGCCGCCCTGCACGCCGCGCTGCGCCGGGCGATGCTGGAACGCAAGGGCATCCACCCCAACCTCGACTACCCGGCCGGGCTGGCCTACCACCTGATGGGCTTCGACACCCCGGTGTTCACCCCGATCTTCGTGATGAGCCGGATCACCGGGTGGACCGCCCACATCACCGAACAGCTCGCCCACAACGCCCTGATCCGCCCGCTGGCCCAGTACGACGGTCCGGGCCAGCGGGCGGTACCGGCCGCCGTGTAGTCAGGCCCGTCCGGCCCGGCCGGGGCTCAGGAGGGGACGGAACAGGTGACGGCCGGTGCCGCGTCGTCCTCCTGGCCGGGCCGCATCACCTGCACGTTCGTGAGCAGCGCCTCGACCACCTCGTCCAGGTCGAGGCGCTTCTCCACGGCCCGCAGCTGGCCCAGCCGCGCCCCGGTGCTGACCTGGGGCGGGGCGAGCAGGCTGCAGCAGTCCTCGTCCGGCAGGACGGAGATCTCCGCCGTGCCGAGCGCCCGGGCCTGGTCGATGATCTCCTGCTTCTCCCAGCCGATCAGCGGGCGCAGCACCGGCAGCGTGGCGGCCTGGTCCACGGCGGCCAGGTTGGCGAGGGTCTGGCTGGCGACCTGGCCGAGGCTGTCGCCGGTGACCAGGGCCTGGGCGCCGGTGGCGCCGGCCAGGGCGCAGGCGGTGCGCACCATCAGCCGACGCTGGGCGACCACCTGGAGGCGCCCGGCGCCCGCGACGGCCAGCTGCTTCTGGGCCTTGCCGAGGGAGACCACGTGCAGCTCGCCGGGCGGTTGGTAGCGGTTGAGCTCCCGGGCCAGGGCGTACGCCTTGTAGACCGAGGAGGGGTTGGTGTACGGCGCGCCGCTGAAGTGCACGAAGTCGCAGGCCAGTCCGCGCCGCATGGCCCGGTGCGCGGCGACCGGCGAGTCGTAGCCGCCGGACAGCAGCACCAGCGCCCGTCCGCTGGAGCCGACCGGCAGCCCGCTCAGCCCGGGGTGGCGCTCGGCGGACAGATAGGTCTCACGGTGCTCGATCTCGACGGTCAGGGTGACGTCGGGCGCGGTCAGGTCGACCCGCAGTCCGGGGATCCGCGGCTGGAGGAACGCGCCGAGGTGGCGCTCCAGCTGGGTGGAGGTCAGGGCGAAGCCCTTGTCCCGGCGCCGGACCCGGACGGCGAAGCCGGTGGTGGCGCGTCCGGCGCAGGCGTCGCCGAGCACCGTCAGGGCGTTGGCCTCAACGGATTCCAGCGTGCTGGGCACCCGCAGGGCCGGCTCGACCGCGTTGAACCCGATCACCGTGCGGGCCCGGGCCACCAGGTCCTCGACCGGCACCTGCCCGCCGAGCACGGTGATGGTGTGCGGGGTCCGGATCCAGGTCGAGCCGCCTATCCCGCGCAGCGCGACCCGCAGGTTGTCCTCCAGCCGCTGGACGAAGCGCTGGCGGTTGCGGCCCTTGAGGACCACCTCGCCGTGTTTGAGCAGCACGCAGGGCCCGTAGGGCTCGGTGGCGCCGCGTGGCGAGGGCAGCCGTGCGCCGTCGGTCAGGTGGTCCATACAGAAGTCCCAGTCGTCCCAGTGGTCCCGGTGTCGCTCCGAGCGGGGAGGACGGCGGCGCGCGCAGCGGCGTCCGGGCGGCGGTCCGACGGACGGACCCGCCGGACCGGGGGTCCGTACGAGGGCCACGCGGCCCTCCCTCGGGGCCCCGGAGCGCGCACGCCGCCGTTCGGCGTGCGCACCGGTGGCAGGTCTTCGGACTCGCGGGCCGGTCCTCCCGGGGAGGACGCCTACTGGCCGTCGCTTCCCGGGCCCGTTTCCCGGGCCCAGTGCGGATGACGGCGGTCGTTCCCGCTCACCGCTGCGGGGCAGTCCCGGACTGGCCGTGTGAACGGCGTCACCGGGTTCCCTCTTGCCTCCCCGGGAGCGCGGGGCGCCCGGTGAACCACCAGCGGATCAACCCTACAGGCGGGGCGGTCCTGCCCCGGCTCAGGCCTCGGGGCCGTCGGCCAGCACGGGGTAGGGCACCCGGCCGCGCCGGTCGGGGTCGACCAGCAGCCGTCCGCCCGCCGGCGGCCGGGCCCGCTGGGCGCAGTCCCGGCGTTCGCAGATCCGGCAGCCCAGCCCGATCGGGGTGGCCGCGCCGGGCGCGTTCGGCGCGATGCCCTCGGCGTAGACCAGCCGGTGGGCGTGGCGCAGCTCGCAGCCGAGCGCGACGGCGAACTCGCTGCGCGGCGCGCGGTGCCCGTGGCCGCCGTGCGAGACGGTCCGGGCGATCCAGAAGTAGCGCTTGCCGTCGGGCATCTCGGCGACCTGGGTGAGGACCCGGCCGGGCGAGGAGAAGGCCTCGTAGACCGTCCACAGCGGGCAGGTGCCGCCCAGCCGGGAGAAGTGGAAGTCGGTGGCGGACTGGCGCTTGGAGATGTTCCCGGCCCGGTCGGCGCGCAGGAAGGAGAACGGCACCCCGCGCCGGCCGGGGCGTTGCAGGGTGCTCAGCCGGTGGCAGACCGTCTCGAAGCCGACGCCGAAGCGGGCCCGGAGCAGCTCGATGTCGTAGCGGAGTTCCTCGGCGGCGGCGTGGAAGGCGGTGTAGGGCATCAGCAGCGCGCCGGCGAAGTAGTTGGCCAGGCCGATCCGGGCCAGGTCGACGGCCTGCGGAGAGGTGAGGTCGGGTTCGGCCGCCGCCAGCAGTGTGTCGAGCAGCGGCCGGTGCTCCAACAGGGCTAGCTGGGTGGCGAGTTGGAAGGCGCGGCGGCCGTCGGTTAGCCACGGGGAGAGGTGCAGCGCGCCGGTCGCCGGGTCGTACCGGCGCAGGTCGGCGGCCCGCCGCTGGTCCGCCTCGACCACCCGGACGCCGTGCCGCTCGGCGAGCCGGGTGGCCAGCGCGGCGGCGGTGCGGCCCGCGGTGCTGGTCGCCAGCTGGTGCGCGGTGCGCTCCGCGGCCTCGTCCAGGGCGGCGATGTGGTTGTGGTGGGCGTAGAAGAAGTCCCGGACCTCGTCGTGGGGTTCGGCCGGGCGGATGGCCCCGCCGATGGCGCCGCCACCCGGTTCGCCCAGGTCGGCGACCCGGGCGAGGGCCGCGCGGTAGCTGCGGTGCAGGGCGACCAGGGCCCGGGCCAGTTCCGGGTGGTCCCGGCTGACCTCGGTGATCTCCTCCGCGGGGACCCCGCCGCCGCAGGCCTCGTCGGCGAGCGCGGTGCGCAGATCGGTGCCGAGGCGCTCCTCCTCGGCCTCGGAGAAGAACTCCGGGTCGACCCCGAACACCTCGGAGATCCGCAGCAGCACGGCGGCGGTCAGCGGGCGCTGGCTGTGCTCGATCTGGTTGAGGTAGCTGGTCGAGATCCCCAGCTCGCGGGCCAGCTCGACCTGGTTCATGCCGTGCTCGCGGCGCAGCCGGCGGAGCTTGGCGTGGGCGTAGACCTTCCGCCCGGTGGGACGTGCCATGGGCGTGCCCTTCCCTTCCTGCCCGTTCCTGCGAAGGTACCACCGCCCCGGGTTCGCAGTATTCGCAGGAACGGGCCCGCCCTTGTGCGGAATCCGCAGGTGGGGCCACCTAGCGCCAGGGAAAAGCCGGACCGCCCGGTGGCGACTCGGCTGAGTCGGCCACCGGGCGGTCCGGGGGTGTCGGTCGGTGCCTGCGGTCAGGCGGCGACCTTCTCGTCCTGCTCCACCGGGGCCCCGGTGGTGGCGGGGACGTTCTCCCGGGGGGTGGGGAGCACGGCCATGATCACGGCCGAGATCACGATGGTGGCCGCCCAGGCGAGCCCGTACCGGCCGATCGGGGTGTCGGAGAACGGGCCGGCGAACCAGTCGCACTTGGTGAAGGCGAGGCCGGCCAGCAGCGCGAGCAGCCAGGACACCATCGCCTGCCAGCAGAAGCCGCCGGTGTACCAGTAGCGGCTGGTGCTGCTGGTGTCCATCAGGGCCTCGGCGTCGTAGCGCACGGCGCGCGTCCGGCGCCGGTACATGTCCACCGCGTAGACGCCGATCCAGGCCGAGAAGGAGACGGCGAGCAGGATCAGGAAGGTGATGAAGGAGCCCAGGAAGCTCTTCGCCACCAGCATCAGCAGCAGGCCGCCGACCAGCGAGATCACGGCGTTGATGCTGACCGCCATGGCGCGCGGCAGCTTGACGCCCATGGTCTGGGCGGTGAAGCCGGCCGAGTACATGGAGAGGCTGTTGATCAGCAGCATGCCGACGATCGCGGTCAGCAGGTAGGGCACGGCCAGCCAGGTCGGCAGCAGGTCGCCGAGGAAGGAGACCGGGTCCGCGGCCTGCGCCAGGCCGGGGGAGGCCACCGCCATCACGGCGCCCATCAGCACCATCGGCACCACGACCATGGCGGCGCCGGAGACCGTCACACCGACGATCTTCTTGCCGGAGGCCTGGTGCGGCAGGTAGCGGGCGAAGTCCGGGCCGGTGGGGACCCAGCTGATGCCGCCGGCGGCGATGGTGCCGATACCGGCGATCATCATCGCGGTGGTGCCCGCGGGCTTGGCGAAGACCTCGTTCCAGTGGATGGTCGCGACCAGGTAGCCCAGCACCAGGATGCTGAAGACGCCGAACAGGTACGTCGACCAGGTGTTGCAGACGTTCAGCGCCTTGCGGCCCATCCCGGAGACCAGGAAGGTGCAGGCGACGAAGGCGAACAGCGTGATCACGATCAGCGCGGTGTTGCTCTTGATGCCGAACAGCAGGTCGAGCACGGTCAGTACGGCGTAGGCGCCGGTGACCGCGTTGATCGTCTCCCAGCCGAACCGGGCGACCCAGAGGATCGCGCCGGGGAACAGGTTCCCGCGCACCCCGAAGGTGGCCCGCGAGAGGGTCGCGCCCGGCGCCCCGCCCCACTTCCCGGAGACCGAGAGCACACCGACCATCCCGAAGGAGACCAGCGCGGCGCACGCGGCGACGATCAGGACCTGCCAGAAGTTCAGCTGGTTGAACACGACCAGGGCCGCACCCATGGTGAGCAGCAGCACGCTGATGTTCGCCGCGACCCAGGTCGGGAAGAGCTCACGGACTCTGCCCCGGCGCTCGTGGTCGGGGACGGGTTCGATACCGCGGGTCTCTATCGCGCCGTCGGCGTTGTCGGCGGTGGACAGGTTGTCCATGAGGGTGGCTCCGTGCCTGTGAAGCAGAGAATCGGACAAAGTGGAACATTTATGGAACTCTTCGCGCGTAGCGCGGGAGTTCAGCCATCCTACGTGGTCCGTCTCGGGTTCGAGTTCGCTCCAACGGCGGGCGGGAGCGGGGTACCGGGCGACGGCCCCCGGGAGCGCGGGCCGGGCCGGGGTCGGGCCCGGTCGGGGTGGTGAGACGAGGGTCACGGCGGAGCGGCCCCGGAGGCGTGAAAATGTGCCCACAATAACCTTATTAAATTACCGCCTCTTGGGAAAAATTCGCCCCTTGCATATCCCATTCGTCACTTCGTGCTCAATCATCACGCATTTCCAGGGAATTCCCCAGAACTCTCGACACGGTTCCACCGGCATGGGATAGTCGCTTCGAATCACCTGGTATAGAGGAGCGCACGGTGCCCGTTTCCAGGAGTTTGGTCTCGCCCGACGGGCGCAGTTGGGAAGCCGGAGAAATCACGGCCCGCGTATTCGACACCGCCGAAATCCTCGCCCGCCGCGGCGTCGGACCCGGCTCACGCGTGATGATGAGCGGGGCCAATTCCCGGGAATGGGTGGTCGCGCTGCTGGCGCTCGTCCACCTGGACGCCTCGGTGGTCCTGGCCGACCACCGGGCCACCCCGGAACAGCGCTCGCAGCTCCGCACCCGGGCGCGGGTGGTGCTCGACCTCGACGACGCCGCGCTCGCCGCCGCCGTCCCGGCGCCCCGCCCCGGCCCGACCGCGACGGCCCGCCCCGGCCCGACCGCGACGGCCGGGCCCGAGGTCACCGGCTGGGCCCGGCGGCCGGACGCCGCGATCTCCTGGTCCTCGGGCACCACGGGCAGCCCCAAGGGCATCGTCCGCTCCGGCCGGTCGATCCTGGACAACCTCGCGCTCAGCGCGCAGCGGATGGGCTACCGGCCGGACGACGTCTTCCTGCCGCTCCTGCCGTACTCCCACCAGTACGGGCTGTCGCTGGTCCTCTGCTGGTGGCTGGGCGGCGGCACGCTGCTGGTGTACGGCCCGACCACGCGCCTGGACCGCGCGCTCGCGCTCGGCGTCGACCACGGCCTCACCGTCGTCGACGGCGCCCCGTCGACCTACTACAGCCTGCTCAACCTGCTCGACCGCCGCCCCGCCCTGGCGAACGCGCTGGAGGGCGTCCGGGCCTGGTGCGTGGGCGGCGCGCCGCTGGGCCGCACCCTGGCGGCCCGGTTCCACGCCCGCACCGGCCGGCACCTGCTCGACGGCTACGGGGCGACCGAGCTGGGGAACATCGCGCTGGCACCCCCCACCGACCCGGTCGGCTGCGGCACGCCCCTGCCCGGCGTGGTAGTCGAGGTCCACGACGAGCACGGCCGGCCGCTGCCCGCCGGCCGGCTCGGCGAACTGGTGGTCCGCAGCGACGGACTGATGACCGGCCGGCTCGGCGAGGACGGCGAACTCGTCCCGGTGCCGGACCCGGTCCACCGCACCGGCGACATCGGCCGGCTGGACGACGCCGGCCGGGTGTTCCCGATCGGGCGCAAGCACGCGGTGCACCGCGACGGCCACACCCTCTACCCCGACCACCTCGCCGAACGGGCCGAGTCGGCCGGCGCCCGCACCGAGGTGGTCGCCGTCCCCGACGCCCGCTCGGGCAGCCGGCTGGTGTTCCTGGTCGCCGACCCGGACGACCGTGAACCGGCCTACTGGAAGCGGAGGTTGCGCCCGGTGCTGGCGGGCTACGAACAGCCCGACCGGATCCTGGTGCTGCCCGCCCTGCCGCTCACCAACACCGGGAAGCCCGACCGGGTCGCGCTGGAGAGGATCGCCCGGACCTCGCTCGCCGCGGCGCACCGGACGACCGCCGAGACCACCGGGCCCGTCCCGACCGTCGACCCGACCGGCTACCGGATCCCGTACGGCGGCCGCCTGGACGCGCTGCGCGCGGTGCGCCGCTACGTGGCCGACCAACAGGACGCGGTGCTGCGGATCCTCACCGAGACCTCGCCCCACCACACCGCCGACGCGGAGATCCGCTCCTTCCTCGCCACCCTCGACGGGGCGGAGGAGGAGATCCGGCGGGTCCGGCCCGGCCCGGTGCCCCGGACCGCGGTCTTCATGCCCTCCAACATCCCGCTGTACTCCTACGCGCTGTACATGCTGGTGGCCTCCCTCTACAGCGAGCGGATCACCTTCCGCCCCTCGTCCGAGACCAAGGACCAACTCCGGCGCCTGCACGAGCTGCTGGCCCCGGTGCACGGCCTGCCCATCGAGCTGGCCGCGCTCAGCCGGCGCAAGTTCGTGACCGGACCGGTGCGGGAGGCGGACCTGGTGGTCTTCACCGGGGACTACGCCAACGCCGAGACCGTGCGCGAAGGACTGGCGGAGGACCAGCTGTTCCTCTTCTTCGGCCACGGCATCAACCCCTTCGTGATCGCACCGGACGCCGACCTCACCCGCGCCGTGCACGACGTCACCCGGATCCGGCTGCACAACTCCGGCCAGGACTGCTTCGGCCCCGACGTGGTGTTCACCCCGAAGGGCCGCACCGAGGAGTTCGTCGACCTGCTGTCCGCCAAGCTGACCTCGCTGCGGTTCGGCGGCAACGGCGACCCGGGCGCCGACTACGGCCCGATCTGCTACGACTCGGCGCTGGTGAACTGCTCGGACTACCTGGTGCGGCACGTGCGGCACATCCGGCACGGCGGCCGGATCGACCTGCCGTCCCGCAAGGTCGAACCGACCGTGCTGCTCTGGGGGTTCGACGACAAGATCCCGCTCGACGAGATGTTCGCCCCGGTGTTCAACGTCGTCGCCTACCCCACGGCGAAGCTGCTGCGCGAACGGCTGGCCGGCCCCTACTTCAGCGAACGCGCGCTCGGTGCGATGGTGTACGGCAACGACCCGGAGACGGTCGACGTGCTGACCAGGCGCCACCGCACCTGCGTCAACCGCACCCTGCTCGACGCCGAGGACGGCAACCGCCCCTTCGGCGGCTTCGGGCTGCGGGCCAACTACCGCTCCCTCGGCGGCGAGCGGCACGCCGAACCGCTGCTGATGTCGCAGGCCGTGGCCCGGAGCCTGCCGGCGGCCGCCCCCGGCCAGGCGGCCGCTCCCGTCCCGGTGGGCGGGGAGTGATCGCGGTGGGCGAACGCTACCCCGACGCGTGGACCGCGGTGGTCGCCCTGCTGGTGGCGAACGGGGTCGACACCTGCTTCGGACTGCCCGGCGACGACCTGGAGCTGCTGCGCGCCCTCGACGCCGCCGGCCTGGACCTGGTGCCCTGCCGCGACCAGCGCAACGCGCTGTACATGGCCACCGGTTACGCGCTGCAGTCCGGCCGGCCCGCCGTCTGCGCCCTGGGCAAGGGCCCGGCCGTCACCCACGCGGCCACCGGACTGCTGGAGGCGCGGGAGTCCGGCGCACCCGTCCTGGTGCTCGCTGCCGGCGCGCCCGAACGCCGCCGGGGCAGCGGCGGCTTCCAGGAACTCGACCAGGTCGCCGTGACGGCACCGCTGGTGCGCTGGGCGCACCGGATCGGGCACCCCGACCGGGTGGTCCCGGCGACGGTGACCGCGCTGACCAGGGCCGTCGGACCGCCCGCCGGACCGGTGTACCTGGAACTGCCCGACGACGTCCGCACCGCCGCGGTCCCGGTCACCGGACCGCCGCCGACACTGCCCGAACCGCTGCTCCCGGACACCGCCCCGGTGACGGCCACCGCCCCGGTGACCGCGGGACCGGCCCTGGCGGCGATCCGGGCGAGCCGGCGCCCGGTCCTGCTGGTGGGCGGCGGCATGCGGCACCGCAACGCCGGCGGCGCGGTCGAGCGGCTCGCCGAACGCCTTGGCGCGGCGCTGTTCAGCACCGCCTCCGGCCGCGGCGCCGTCGACGAGCACCACCCGCGGTTCTGCGGCCTGGCCGGCCTCTACGCCGCGGCCCCGGCCCGCGCGCTGTGGTCCGCCTGCGACCTGGTGGTCTCGCTCGCCGGGCGGCTGGAGGAGACCGCCGCCGAGGGCGGCACGGCGTGGCCCCCGGTCCCGGTGGTGCAGGTCAACCTGGACCCGGCCGGGCTGTCCGCCGAGTTCCCGGGCCCGCGGGTGCTCGGCGACGCCCGGCACGCCGTCCTCGGCTGGACGCGGGCGCTGGAGCAGGACGGCGGGGCCGACCGCGCGGCGGCCACCGCGCCGTGGGCGGACCGGATCGCCGACACCCGCGCGGCCCTGGCGGCCGAGGTGGCGGCCGAACTGGCCCGCGCGGCGGCCCTCCCGGAGATCCGGATCGCCGAACTGCTGGCCGCGCTCGACGCCACCGCCGGCGAGCGCCACGTGCTGGTCCAGGAGAACGGGCTGCAGGACATGTGGTCCTACGGCTTCCCCTTCCACGTCGGCGGCGGGTCCGTGGTGCCGTCCGAGCAGACCCCGCTGGGCTTCGGCGCGGCCGCCGCCCTGGGGGTCAAACGGGCCGCCCCGGACCACGAGGTGACCGCGTTCATCGGGGACGGCGCCTTCCTCGCCGCCCGCGCGGACATCGCCGCCACCGCCCCCGCGCACGGCGGCGTGCTCTACCTGGTGCTGTGCAACGGCGGCTACGGCTGGCTGGATGCCCAACGCGCCCGCCTCGGCCTGGACGCCCGCCGCCACCCCTTCACCCGCGCGGGCGCGCCGCCGCCCGCCGTGGACGGGCCGGACCTGCACTGCCGGGTGCTGCGCGACAAGGCCGCGCTGACCGCGGAACTCCGGTCCGCGCGACGCCACTGCGCCCGCGGCGGCACCGCCGTGCTCATGGTGCCGGTCGCCCCCGACGACCTCCTCCCGGCCGTCCGCGACGCCGAGGCGGTGCCGCAATGACGGATCCGACGCAGCGCGCCGCCACCGGTCCCGGCCGGTCCCGGCGCCGGGTGGTGGTCACCGGCTACGGGGCCGTCACGCCGCTCGGCCACACCGTCGAGGAGACCTGGACGGCGCTGCTCGCCGGACGCAGCGGCATCGCCACCGTGGCCGCGATCGACGTGACCGGCCTCGGCGTCCGGATCGGCGGCCAGGTGCGCGGCTTCACCCCCGGCCGCTACATGCCGCCGACGGTCAGCCGCCGCGCCGACCCGTACGCCCAGTACGCCCTGGCCGCCGCCCTGGAGGCGTGCGCACAGGCCGGGCTGGTCGTCGACGAGCGGCTGGCGCCGCGGGTCGCCGTGGTCATCGGCAGCGGCTACGGCCCGGTCGGCTCGATCTACCGCGCCGCCGACCGCCTGCGCGACCGGGGACCGCGCGGCATCAGCCCGTTCACCCAGGTCACCACCGCGATGGACAGCGCCGCGTGCGAGATCGCCATGCGCGTCGGCGCCCAGGGGCCCAGCCGCGCCCAGAGCACGGCCTGCGCCAGCGGCGCCGACGCGGTGGGCGCGGGGATGCGCATGATCGGCCACGGGGAGGCCGACGTCGTCCTGGCCGGCGGCGCGGACGCCTGCGTCACCGCGGTCGACCTCGCGGGCAGCGGCAACGCCCGGGCGCTGTCCGGCCGCAACGACGACCCGACCGCCGCCTGCCGGCCCTTCGACGCGCACCGCGACGGGTTCGTGATGAGCGAGGGAGCCGCCGTCCTGGTGCTGGAGGCCGCCGAGACGGCCGAGCGGCGGGGCGCGACCGCCCTGGCCGAACTCGCCGGCTACGGCGCCAGTTCCGACGCCCACCACTGGACCGCCCCGCACCCGGAGGGCCGCGGCGGGTGCCTCGCCGTCGAGGCGGCGCTGCGCGACGCCGGCGTCACGGCCGCCCAGGTGGACTACGTCAACGCCCACGGCACCGGGACGCTGCTCAACGACGCCACCGAAGTGGCCGTGCTGCGAAGGGTGTTGGGCGAGCGGGTGACCCGGATCCCGGTCAGCTCCACCAAGTCGATGACCGGTCACATGATCGGCGCCGCCGGAGCCGTCGAGCTGGTGGTGTCGATCCAGGCGCTGCGCACCGGGGACGTCCCGCCGACCGTCAACTGCGACGAACCGATCGACCCCGACATCAACTTCGTGCCGCACCGGACGCAGCACCACGAGGGGCTGCGGACCGCGCTCAGCACCTCCTTCGGGTTCGGCGGCCACAACGCCGCCCTCGTGGTCCGAGCGGTCTGAGGGCCCGGCCGTGAACCACCGCGCGGAACCGCCGAGCCCCGCCACCGCCGTCCGCAGCGGGCCGCTGAGCTGGGTCCAGGAGTGGCACTGGTTCGAGCGCACCCTGCCCCCGGCCCGGCGGGTGAACCCGACACCGCTCGCCGACCACTGCCACGTCCCGCCGCCGGCGACCGTCGCCGACGTCCACGCGGCGCTCGCCGCCCTGACCGCCCGCCACGAGGCGCTGCGCAGCACGGTCGACCCGTGCCGCCCGGTCCAGTTCGTCCACCGACCGGACTGGGCCCCGCTGCCGGTCGACCACCTCGACGTCCCCGTCGTCGACGCCGCCGTGCTGGCGGCCGCCACCGCGGCCCTGGCCGCCCACCCGATCGACCCCGAGCAGGCGCCGCCCTGGCGGGCCCGGGTGCTGCTGGCGTCGGGGCGGCCGCGCGCGGTGCTGCTGGCGGTCCACCACGTGCTGATCGACGGGTGGGGGCTGGCGGTCCTGCTGGACCAGCTGCACACCGAACTGCGCGCCGGTGCAGTGAAGTCGAGGTCGGCTCCGGCGCCCGTGCAGCCGCTCGACGCGCTCGCCGCCCAGCGCCCGGAACGCGCCCGCGCGGCCGAGCGGGAGTGGCTCCGGGGGCTCGCCGGCAACCCGACCGGTGTGCTGGCGCCGTTCGGCGGCACGGGCGACGGAGCCGGGCGCCACCGCCTCCAGTACCGCTCGGTGGCGGCGTACCGGGACCTCGACCGGGTGGCCCGGCGGCACCGGGTCAGCCCGGAGACCGTCGTGCTCGCGGCGCTGGCCCACGAGGTCGCCGCCCGCACCGGCGAACACCGGTTCCTGGCCTCGGTGGTGGTCTCCAACCGGGCCCGGGCCGCGCTGCGGACCGGCATCGGCGTGCGGGCCCTGACCGTCCCGGTCCAGCTCGACCTGCGCCCGGGCGCGGGCTTCGGCGAGCTGGTCGCCTCGGTCGCCGCCGCCTCGGCCGCGGCCTACCGGCACGGTCAGTGGCGACCCGCCGAACTGGTGGCCGCCCAGGCCCGGTTGGACCGCCGCCGGGGGATCCTGACGGTGCCCGCGATCGAGTACAACTGCTACTCGTGGCCGCGCGGCTACCTGGTCCCCGGGGCGGGCGCCACGCCGGACGGGTCGGTCGGCTGGATCGGCGGCGCGCCGGACGAGCCCTGCGACACGCTCTACGTCGACCTCGCCCTGGACGGGGAGGCCGTCACCCTCGACGTCACCGTCGGGGACCACCTGCTCGACGCCGAGCAGGCGGTGGCGCTGCCGGTCCGGCTCTGCGGCCTGCTGCGCGCGCTCGCCGACGGGGCCGAACGCCCGGTGCCGGCCCGCCCGTTCACGCCGCCCGCGGCCGGCTGGTGGCGCGCCCCGCAGGGGTGGGTCCGCCCGGCGGCGGTCGAGGAGGTGCTGCGCGGACATCCCGGGGTGCTCGACGCGACGGTGACGCCCGGCTCGGACGCCGGGGAACCGGGCCTGGTCGCCCGGGTCCGCACCGCCCCCGAGGTCACCGCCGAGGACCTGCACCGCCACGTCCTGGACCACCTCGGCGACGCCCCCGGCCTCGCGGCCCCGGAGCGCTACCTGCTGTCCCCGGCCGGTCCGTCCGGCTCCTCCGCCACCCGCCGCACGGACCGGCCGCGGCTCCCGGCCCGCCCGCCCGGGACGGCCGCCGAACGGGCGCTGGCCGCCGCCGTCGCCGCGGTCTCCCCCCACGGCCCCGACGCGGTGGACCTGAACCGCTGCCTCGCCGACCACCGGATCACCCTGGTCGCCGTCCCCCGCCTGCTGGCGCTGCTGCGCCGGTCCGGTTTCACCAGCCCCGCACCGGACGAACTGGCCGGAACGGCCTCGCTCGGCCACCTCGCCGCCGCCCTGGAGCCCCTGCCGCCCTCGCCGCCCCTGCCGTCCCGTGCCCCCAGCGGAGGAGAACCCCCACCATGACCGCCTCCCGCAGCGCCGACCCGTCCACGGACCGGCTGGCCCCGTGGGCCTTCGCCGCCTTCGTCGAGGCGAACACCCACGACACCGCGTACCGCCCGCCGGTGGTGGACGGCCCGGTCGGGCCGACCATCCACCGCAACGGCCGAGAGCTGGTGAACTTCGCCAGCATCAGCTTCCTCGACCTGGAGCGCCACCTCCCGGTCCGGGGCCACTTCGCCGAGGGCGCGCGCACCCACGGCCTGAGCACCAGCGGCTCCCGGATGACCCAGGGGATCTGCCGCCCGCACCGGGTGCTGGAGGAGACGATCGCCCGCCACACCGGCAAGGAACGGGCCATCAGCTTCGCCACCGGCCTGCTCGCCAACATCGGCTTCGTGCACGCCATGAGCAGCTCCGCGCACTTCGACACCGGGATCGAGGTGCGCAACCACGACACCGTCTTCGTGGTCGACCGGGACGTCCACTGGAGTATCTGGAAGGGCCTCCAGGGCCTCGCGTACGGCCGTCACGTGCACGCCTTCCAGCACAACGACGTCGCCGACCTCGCCCGGATCCTGGACCGGGTGCGCAGCGGGGGCCGGGGCCGGAAGACCGTGGTGATCGCCGAGAGCATCTACTCGGCCGACGGCACCATGGGCCCGATCGTGGAGATCCTCGACGAGTGCGACCGGCACGGCGCGGTCAGCATGATCGACGACGCGAACGGCTTCATGGTCTACGGACCGGAGCACCGCCCCTACGCCCGGGAGGCGGCCGCGATCCGGGAGCGCGCCGACTTCGTCATGGTGTCGCTGTCGAAGGCCGTCGGCCTGGAGGGCGGCGCGATCGCCGGCCCGGCCCCGGCCATCGACGCCTTCGAACTGCTCTCCGGCACCTCGATGTTCACGGCCGCCATCCAGCCGCCGACCGCCCACGCCGCCGAACGCACCATCGCCGCGCTCGCCGACGACCCCCGGATCGTCGACGGCTACCTCGCCCACGCCGCCCGGCTGCGCCGCCGGATGCACGAGGCCGGCACGTCGACCACGCCGACCGACTCCTACATGCTCTCGGTGCCGGTCGGCAGCGACGCCGCCGCCCTGCAGATGCGGGAGTGGTTCGTCGGGGACGGCTACCTGGTGCCCGTCTTCTCCTACCCGGCCGTCCCGCGCAACCAGGCGCTGCTGCGCCTGTTCCCGCACGAGGGGCACACCGAGGAGCAGTTGGACGGCTTCCTGGACACCCTCCTCGACTACCGGAGGCGGCTCGGGGTCTGACACCCCGCACCCCGCACCCCGCCGCGGCCACCGAGGCCCACCGCATCCACCGCACCCACCGCACCCACCGACGATCGACGGACACGCCCCGAGAGGGAGGAACCCGTGGTGAACAACGAACCCGCACCGAGCAGCACCGACATCCTCGACGCCATCGCCGAGATCGTCGAGGAGGTGATCGGCGTCGACGCGGCCGAGGTGAGGGCCGAGACCTCCTTCACCGAGGACCTCGACGTCGACTCGCTGGCCATGATGGAGATCGCCGTGGCGGTCGAGGACAGGTTCGAGGTGAAGATCCCCGACGACCGGGTCCGGGAGCTGCGGACGGTCGGCGACGCGGTGAACTTCATCGTCGACCACCGGTGACCGGTGATCGGGGACCAGTGACCGGGGACCGCGGATGAGCGTCCTGGACCGCTTCCGGCTGGACGGGCGCGTCGCGGTGGTCACCGGCGCCTCCTCCGGCCTGGGCGTCGCCTTCGCCGTCGCGCTGGCCGAGGCGGGCGCCGACCTCGTGCTCGGGGCGCGGCGCGCCGAGCGGCTCGCGGCCGTGCGCGCGGCCGTCGAACGGCTCGGCCGCCGGGCCGTCGCCGTGCGGACCGACGTCACCAGACCGGAGGACTGCCGCGCCCTGGTCGACGCGGCCGTGCAGGCCTTCGGGCGGGTGGACATCCTGGTCAACAACGCCGGGATCAGCGGCGAACGACCCGCGACGGAGGAGACGCCGGAGCAGTTCCGCGAGGTGGTCGACGTCAATCTGAACGGCTGCTACTGGATGGCCCAGGCGGCGGCGCCGGTGATGCCGCCGGGCGGCGCCATCGTCAATGTGTCGAGCATCCTGGCGCTGGTCACGGGCGGACTGCCGCAGGCCGCCTACTCCGCGTCGAAGGCCGGGCTGCTCGGCCTCACCCGCGACCTCGCCCAGCAGTGGACCCCCGGCCGGGGCATCCGGGTGAACGCCCTCGCGCCGGGCCTGTTCGCCTCCCCGATGACCGACGGCTACGCCGACGGCTATCTGGAGGCGATACTGCCGAGGGTGCTCCCGGGCCGGATCGGGCGGCCCGAGGAACTCGCCGCGGCGCTGGTCTTCCTGGTCTCCGACGCGGCCTCCTACATCACCGGCAGCACCCTGACGGTCGACGGCGGCACCCACATCGCCTAGGACGCCAGAATCGATCCGCGCACGGAGGTGTTCATGGAGTCGACCGGCACCGGTGGGCGGCCCGGCGACGGCGCCCGTCCCGAGCCGCTCGGGGACCCCCGGCTGCGCCGGCTGATCGTCGGTCAGGCGCTGGCGGCCGTGGTCGACGCGCTGTTCATCGTCTGGCTGACCCTCTACGTGCTGAAGCTGGCGGACCCCGGCCTCGCCACCGGGCTGGTCCTGGTGGCCGTGGCGCTGCCGCGGGCGGTGCTGCTGCCCCCGGCGGGCGTGCTGGTCGACCGCCTCGGTCCGGCCCGGGTGGTGGCCGTCGCCGCCTGGCTGCGGGTCGCCGTCCTGCTCTCGCTCGGCGTCCTGGTCGCCTTCGCCGCCCCCTCGTTGACGACGGTCGCGGTGCTCGGCGGCCTGCTCGGTGCCGCCGACGCGGCGTACTTCCCGGCGGCCCTGGCACTGCTGCCCGCCGTGGTGCCGACCGCGAAGCTGGCCCGGGTCAACGGGCTGGTGCAGGGGGCGGAGTCGGTGGGCGATCTGGTCGGCCCGGCGGTGGCGGCCGGCTGCATCGCCGCGGCCGGGTTCACCGCGACGCTCGGCGGGATCACGGCGCTGGCCGCGGTGGCGGCCGTCGCCCTCGGCACCCTCGTCCGCGCGGTGCGGCGCTCCGGGGAGTCCACCGCCGAGGGGGCGTCGCCCGGCAGCGTCCGCGCCCTCGGCGCGGGCCTGGGGTACGCCTGGCGGGAGCCACCGGTGCGGGGCATGCTGGCGGCCGTCGGCCTGATCAACATCGCGGTGGTGGGTCCCGTGCTGGTGGGCGGCGCGGTGCTGGCCGAGCAACGCCTGGGCGGCGCCGGGTCGTTGGGCGTCCTGCTGTCCGGGTTCGGCGCCGGTGCGCTGGCCGGTTCGCTGGCGGCCGGGTGGCGGCCGCCGGCCCGGCGGGGGCGGACGGTGGTCGGCGGGGTCGCGGCGATCGGCGCGGGCACGGCCGGACTCGCCGCCGTCACCCAGGTCGCCGCCGCGACGGCGGTGGTCTCGCTGATCGGCCTCGGCTCCGGCTTCCTCGGCGTGGTCGTGGTGGCCACTCTCCAGGAGCGCGTCCCCGAGCGGTTGTTGGGCCGGGTGCTCAGCCTCCTGGTGCTGGCCACGGTCGCCTTCGACCCGTTCTCCTACGTGCTCGCCGGCGCCCTGCTCCCGTACGGCACCACACCGCTCTTCCTGCTCTGCGGCACCGCCGTGCTGGCCTGCGCCGCCCTGCTCGCCACCAGCCCGGCGATCCGCTCCCTGCGCTGAGCCGCGCGGCGGGGCCCGACGCCTTCGGCGCCGGCGAGGCGCTGCTCAGGCCTCGGGGTCCGCCAACGCGCCGCGCGCCGCGAGGAGTTCGCGGAGACGGTGGTGCGGGAGCGCGGGGGAGCGGTGGCCGTCGCGGCCGGTCGTCTCCTCGGCGGTGACCAGGGCGTTCAGTACGGCCTCCTCGACGGCCTGGACGACGGCCTCGTAGAAGGGGTCGATCCGGCCCCAGGGGACGAAGCGCAGCGTCTCGTAGTCGGAGTCGCGGGGCTCGCCCTGGGGGAAGGAGCTGCCCAGCGCGCCGGCGTTGGCGGTGGAGAAGGCGAGGAAGACGTCGCCGGAGAAGTGGCCGCCGCTGGTGCCGGTGCGGGCCAGGCCCAGCGGCACCCGGCGGGCCAGGGCCTTGCACTGGCCGGGCAGCAGCGGCGCGTCCGTGCCGATCACGACGATCACCGAGCCGGCCCCGCCGGGGGCGAACCAGTCGGTGTCCTCCATCGGGTTGTCGGCCCGCAGTTCCCGCCCCACCGGGACGCCGGTGACGACGAGTTCGCGCCGGTCGCCGAAGTTGGCCTGGACGAAGGCGCCCACGGTGTAGTCGGCGGAGCCGTACCGGACGACCCGGCTGGCGGTGCCGGAACCGCCCTTGAAGCCGTAGCAGTTCATTCCGGTGCCGCCGCCGACGCAGCCCTCCTCGACCGGCCCGGCCGCCGCCGACTCGATCGCCGCGATCGCGTGCTCGGTGCGGACGTGCGGACCGTTGATGTCGTTGAGGTAGCCGTCCCAGGTCTCGGCGACCACCGGCAGCAGCCACTGCCGGGCGAGGTCGGGCCGGTGGGCGGCGGTCCAGTCGACGACGCCCCGGTGGACGGTGCCGACGGCGTGGGTGTTGGTCACCATGACCGGGCCGTTGAGCGCGCCGGTCTCCTCGATCCAGGTCGTCCCGGTCATCTCGCCGTTGCCGTTCAGCGCGTACCAGCCGGCCGCGCAGGGCGTGCCCACGCCCTCGCGGCCGCGTGGGAGCAGCGCGGTGACGCCGGTGCGGACGTGCTCGCCCTCGACCAGCGTGGTGTAGCCGATCTGGACGCCGGGCACGTCGGTCAGGGCGTTGGCGGGTCCGGGGGTGCCGTCCAGGGCCAGGCCGAGCGCGCGGGCCCGGGGCCGTCCGGACGGGGTGGAGAGTGACGCGGTGGTGAGCACGGTCGGGTGAGCCTTCCTGACGGGGGCGCGGGGCGCGGGACGCGGGACGCGGGGGGCGAGGGTGGGGAGGGGGCTGGAGGTCAGTCCACCGGCCGGTCGGGGCGCAGGTCCGGGCAGCCGGTCGCGCTCCGGGCGTAGCCGAGCAGCAGGTCCAGCGAACGCCCGGGCGTGAGCGAGGAGTTGCGCGAGATGATGTGCAGGCCGTAGCCGTCCTCCAGGACGACCAGGTTGGCGGCGAGGTCGAGGGCCGGTGCGGTGAGCTCGAAGTGGCCCTGGGCCCGGCCGATCTCCAGGATGCCCGCGTAGAGGGCGACCTGGCGGTCGTACAGGCTCTGCGCCAGTGTGGAGTAGACCGGGTCACCGTGCGTGGCCGAGCTGAACTCGTAGAGCACCAGCGCGAGTTCGTCCTCCGGGCCGTCCGGGAGGCCGAGCCGGGCGCAGGCCACGAGCTTGTCGCGGGCGTCCGGAAGTCGGGCGGCGACGGCGCTGCGGTCGGTGAAGAAGCGGTCGGCGGCGCGTCGGTAGACCTGCTGGAGCAGTTCGCCGAGGTCGCTGAAGTAGTAGTTGACCGACCCCCGGGCGACGCCGGCGGCGTCCGCGATGTCGGCGACCCGCAGCTGTGCCAGGCCGTGCCGTCCGACCGCCTCGGTGGCCGCGAGCACCAGCTGCTCGCGGCGGGCGGTCTGGTTCTTCGCTCGGGCCATCACGATTCCTTGTCGCTGACGTCAGATCATGTCCTAGCTCTTGACGTCGGAGTATCCCAGAACTTTGACTTCTGTGCCAAAGAACTCCGATGACGTTTCAGCGACTCAGGAGGACCCGATGGCCGATCCCCCCGCCGCCCGCCCCGCCACCGCCGACGCGCACCCCGCCGGTCCGGGCGCCCCACCGGCCGGCTACGCCCAGGAACTCTCCCGCTCGCTCAGCCTGCGCGAGAACATGCTGATCACCCTCTCCTCGGTGACCCCGGCCTCCAGCGTCTTCATCGTGGTGCCCACGGTGATCCAGCGCCTCGGCGGAGCGGCGGCCGTGGCCTTCGCCCTCGCGGCGGCGGTCGGCGTGCTGATGGCCCTCTGCTACGCGGAGCTGTCCAGCGCCTTCCCGATCACCGGGGGCGAGTACGCCTTCGCGGCGCGCACCCTCGGCCGGTCCACCGGGTTCGCCCTGTTCGCGCTCAGCCTGCTCGGCGGGGTGCTGGTCACCGCCGTCATCGCCCTCGGCACCGGCAGCTACCTGGGCGTGGTCTGGAGCGCCCTGGACGGCAAGGGGGCCGGGCTGGCGGTGATCGTGCTGTCCTCGCTGGTCGCGGTGCTCAACATCCGCACCAACGCCTGGGTGACCGGCGTCTTCCTGCTCCTGGAGCTCGCCGCGGTCGCCGTGCTGGCCGTGCTCGGCCTGGTCCACGTCGAGCAGCCGCTCTCGGTGCTGTGGACCCCGCACGCGCTCGGCGGGGCCGACGGAAACGTCCTGGTCGGGGCCTCCTGGGGGTTGGTCGCCTCGGCCACGGCGACCGCCGTGTTCGCCTACAACGGCTACGGCACCGCGGTGTACTTCGCGGAGGAGACCAGGCGGGCTTCCTCGATCGGCCGGGTGGTGCTCTGGTCGCTCGGCATCACCGTCGTCGCCGAGTGCCTGCCGCTGGTCGCGGTGCTGCTCGGCACGCCGAGCATGGGCGGACTGATGTCGGCCGCCTCGCCGATGAACTACTTCCTGCTGGAACGGGCCGGCTCCGCCGTCAACACGGCGGTCAGCCTGGGCATCGCCGTCGCCGTCGTCAACGCGGTCATCGCGATCATGCTGCAGAGCGGACGGCTGCTCTACTCCTCGGCCCGCGACCGGGCCTGGCCCGACGCCGTGGGCGGCCCGCTCTCCGCCGTCCACCCCCGGTTGCGCACGCCCCTCGTGGCCACGCTGACCATGGGTCTGGCCACGCTGCTGGTCGGCTGGCTGGTCTCGCTCGACACGCTGATCCTGGCCACCGGCTCGACCCTGGTGGTGGTCTACGTCCTGGTCGCGCTGTCGGCGCTGTTCGGGCGGATCCGGGGCGCCACCACCACCGCCCCCTACCGGATGCGCGGCTGGCCGTACGTCCCGCTGGGCGTCGTCGCGGTCATGCTCTACGTCGGCTACGAGTCGGTGCGGGCCGACTGGCGCCCGATCACCATCGCGGTCGGGATGCTGGCCGCCGGCTACGCCTACTACTACGCCTACCTCCACCCCCGGCGGGCCGACCGCTGGACCATGCCCGCTCCGGTCCGCGAGGAGGACGGGGCCTGAGCGGGCGCGCCCCGGCCCCCGGCCCCCGGCGCGGGGGTCGGAGGCCGGGGCCGGGAGCGGTCGGACAGGGGGCGGTCAGAGGTGGTAGGCGTACTCGGTGAACTCCCAGTCGGTGATGTGGCGTCGGAAGCGCCGCAGTTCGTCGTGCTTGTAGCCGAGGAAGGCGGCGGTGAAGTCCGCGCCGAGCAGCCCGGTGAGTTCGGTGTCGGCCGCCAGGGCGTCGAGCGAGGCGTCGAGGGTCATCGGCAGCACGGGGGACCTGGCGGTGTCGTAGCCGTACCCCTCCAGCGGCGCGGGGGGCTCCGCGGCGGCGCGGATCCCGAGCAGGGCCGCCGCGAGGGTGGCCGCGACCGCCAGGTAGGGGTTGGCACTGGCGTCGCCGAGGCGTAGCTCCAGACGGGAGCCCGCGCCGCGCTCCGGCGGGATCCGCACCATCGCGCTGCGGTTGTCCAGGCCCCAGTCGACCAGCCAGGGGGCGAGGGTGTCGGGGCCGAAGCGCTTGTAGGAGTTGACGGTCGGGTTGAGCAGCGCGGCGAGCGCCGGGGCGTGCGCGAGGAGGCCGGCGACGGCGTGCCGGGCGGTGCCGGAGAGCCCGTGCCGGTCGGCGGGGTCGTCGAAGGCGTTGGCCCCCGAGTCGTCCAGGGCCGAGAAGTGGAGGTGGAAGCCGGAGCCGCCCTCGCTGCCGAAGGGCTTGGCCATGAAGGTGGCGAGCCGTCCCTCGGCGCGGGCCAACTCCTTGACGGCGGCCTTGAACCGGAAGGCGCGGTCGGCGGCGTCCAGCGCCCCGGAGTGGGTGAGGTTGATCTCGAACTGGCCGCTGCCGAACTCGTGGTTGCCCGCGGTGACCCCGAGGCCGAGGTCGCGCAGCCGGCGCAGGGTCCGCAGCAGATGGCGGTCCGGGTCGCCGCGCAGGCCCGCGCTGTAGACGTTGCCGGTCGCCGGGGCATAGGGCTGCCAGCCGGTCGGTGCCTGCGGGGCCGGGTCGCACAGGTAGTACTCCAGCTCCGGGCCGACCACCGGGCGCAGCCCCAGGGCCGACCAGTGGCCGAGTACGGAGCGCAGCAGGTCGCGGGGTGACTCGGGGGCGGGCCGGCCGGTGGCCGGGTCGACGCTGTCGCCCAGGCACCAGGCCACGCCCGGTTCCCAGGGCAGCGGGGTGAGGGTGTCGAGGTCGGGCCGGACGGCCACGTCGGGGAGTCCGGCGTCGAGGCCGCCGGCCATGTCGACCACGTCGCCCTGGGGGCTGGTGTGGTAGACGGCGCGGCAGAAGGCGAGGCCGTGGTCGCAGGCGGACGGCAGGTGCTCCAGCAGGACGTCACGGGCCCGGTCGACGCCGATGAGGTCCGGGTAGATCACCCGGACGACGTCGACGCCCTGGGCGGTGAGCCGGTCCATCCGGCTCCGGATCCGGGGGGTCTCTTGAGCGCTCACCGGCGGGCTCCTCATCAGGGGGTTCCCGGGCCTCGGGGCCCGGAGGAGGGTGGGGGAGGGGTGGCGGACGAGGGTCGGCGCGGGGCCGGTCGGTCCTCTCGTTTGGTTCCAAACCATAGGGATCGACCCATCGCCTGACAAGGGGGATCTCGGAATCCCCGCCCCTGCCAAGGGGATTGACCGACCGGGGGCGACTGCCTATGTTGTTTGGAGTCAAACGACAGTCGTCGTGTCGCCCCGCCCGTACCTCCCTCGCCCACGCCCTCCCCGGGCGACCCCCGAGAACCGAGGAGCAACGCCCATGCCCGGCCTCCGCGGCTACTTCCACCCCAAGACCGCCACCGGCGAGTCCTCGCTCATCCCCGCGCCGCCGTGGCACTACTCCGGGGACCTGATCACCGTCGAGTACCGCACCGACCCCGCCCGGGTCCGCGAACTGCTCCCCGAGCCGCTGGAACTCGCCGAGGAGGACCCCGGCGCGGTCGCGCTGATCTGGGCGGACTGGCAGTCCTGCTCCGCCTCCGGACGGGAACTGCTGGACCCGGTGCGCTCCCAGTACAAGGAGGCCTTCGCGGTGGTGCGCTGCTCCTACCGCGGCCGCACCTACTCCCGCTGCGTCCACATCTGGGTGGACAAGGACTTCGCCATCGCCCGCGGCCTGCACCAGGGCTACCCGAAGAAGCTCGGCTCGATCCAGATGACCCGGCCGCACCCGTACGGACCGGCCCCCCGGATCGAGGCCGGCGCCCGGTTCGGCGCCACCCTGGCCGCGGCCGACCGGCGGCTCGCCCAGGCCGTGGTGACGCTCCGGGAGCCGGCCGGGACCAACGGCTTCGTCAACGCGCACCCGATGGCCCACCACCGCTGGCTGCCCTCGATCGAGAAGGACGGCGGCCTGGCCCTGGACGAGCTGATCGAGACCGGCGCCGCCTCCTTCGAGGCCGGGCAATCGTGGGCGGCCGACGCCGAGTTGGAGCTCTTCGAGGCCCCCACCGAGGAACTGGCCCGGCTGGAGATCCGCGAGCCGATCGGCGCCTACTACCGCCAGGTCGGCGTGGTCTGGGACGGCGGCAGGGTGCTGGAGACCGGCACCTCCGGGGCCTCCTAGGGCCCCTCCGCGAACTTCCTTCCGCCGCACGCTGCTTGCCGCCCCCCGCCCGCCGCGTCCCGACCGCCAGCACCGAACCCCCGCCACCACCGAACCCCCGCCACCCCTCTGGAGTACCGGACATGCCCGAACAACCCCGCACCGCAGCGGTGACCGCCGTCGTCGCCGGAGTCCCCGTGGACACCCGGCACTGGATCGGCGGCCGCCGGGTCGCCTCCGCCGGGACCTTCACCGACCGTTCGCCGATCGACGGCCGCGCCCTCGCCGAGGTGTCGCGCGGCGGCGCCGCCGAGGCCGGAGCCGCGGTGGCCGCCGCCGCGGCCGCCTTCCCCGGCTGGGCCGCCACCCCGCGCGCCGAGCGCGCCCGGCTGCTGCACGCCGTCGCCGACGGCGTGCAGCAGCGCCTGGAGGAACTCGCCCAGGTCGAGACCGCCGACAACGGCGCCCTGCTGCGCTCGCACCGCCGCGGGGTGATGCCCCGGGTCGCGCACAACTTCCGCTTCTTCGCCGACCGGCTGCTGACGCTCGACCACGAGGACTTCGAGACGCGCGGCCACAGCAACCACGTCAGCTGGGACCCGGCCGGCCCCTGTGTGCTGATCACCCCGTGGAACGCCCCGCTGATGCTGGCCAGTTGGAAGGTCGCCCCGGCCCTGGCGGCCGGCAACACGGTGGTCCTCAAGCCGGCCGAGTGGTCACCGCTGACCGCCTCGCTGCTGGCGGACATCGCGGCCGAGGCGGGCCTGCCGGACGGTGTCCTCAACGTGGTCCAGGGCCTCGGCGACGAAGCCGGCGCCGCCCTGGTCTCCCACCCCGACGTCCGCCGGATCAGCTTCACCGGCTCGGTCCCCACCGCCCGGCGCATCGCCGGGGCGGCCGCCGCCAACCTCACCCCGGTCAGCCTGGAACTGGGCGGCAAGTCCCCGCTGCTGGTCTTCGCCGACGCCGACCTCGACCTGGCCGTCGACCTGGCCGTCGAGCAGTACGACAACGCCGGGCAGGTCTGCCTGGCCGGCACCCGGCTGCTGGTGGAGTCCTCGATCGCCGAGGAGTTCCTCCGCCGGTTCGCCGTCCGGGCCGCCGCCCTCACCCCGGGCGACCCGCGCGACGAGGCCACCGACCTCGGCCCCACCGTCCACCGACGCCAACTCGACCGGATCGACGGCTTCGTCCGCCGCGCCCTCGACGCCGGCGCCCGGGCCGTGGTCGGCGGCGGACCCGACGAGGACCTCGGCGGCCTCCACTACCGCCCGACCCTGCTGACCGACGTGGCGCAGGACAGCGAGATCGTCCAGGAGGAGGTCTTCGGGCCGGTGCTCACCCTGCAGACCTTCGACACCGAGGACGAGGCGGTGGAGCTGGCGAACGGCACCCGGTTCGGCCTCGCCGCCGTCCTGGCCACGGGGGACCCGGAGCGCGCCGACCGGGTGACCGCCCGGCTGGTGGCCGGCACGGTCTGGGTGAACTGCTTCTTCGTCCGCGACCTCCGGGCGCCGTTCGGCGGTTCCCGCCACTCCGGCATCGGCCGGGAGGGCGGCAGTTGGAGCTTCGACTTCTACTGCGACCTCAAGAACACCGTCACCGCCCCGAAGGGCGGGCCCGGCCGTGGGTGAGGTCGTCGGCGCCGGACTGCTGGCGCACGTCCCCACCATCGTGCTGCCGGAGGAGACCCGCCGGGCGCTCAACGGCGGCCGGGAGGTCACCCTCGTCACCGGGCTGCGGCAGCTCCGCGAGGAGGTCTTCGAGACCCTCGACTACGACACCGTCGTGGTGCTGGACTCGCACTGGGCGACCACGGTGGAGTTCGTGGTCGCCGCGCAGGACCGCCGGGCCGGGCTGTTCACCTCGGAGGAACTGCCGCGCGGGATGTGCCGGATGCCCTACGACTACCCCGGCGATCCCGAACTCGCCCGGAACATCGCCTCGTTCGCGGAACGCAACGGCACCTGGATCACCGCGATCGACGACGTCTACCTACCGGTCTACTACGCCACCGTCAACCTGTGGAAGTACCTCGGCGAGGGCCTGCCCGACAAGCGCTGGGTGACCATCGGGGTCTGCCAGACCGGCGACCTGGAGGACCACCTGCGCCTGGGCCGGGCGCTGGCCGAGGGCATCGCCGCCACCGACCGCAAGGTGCTGCTGATCGCCTCCGGCGCGCTGTCGCACACCTTCTGGCCGCTGCGGGAACTGCGCGACCACGAGTCCAGCGACCCCGCGCACGTCTTCACCCCGCAGGCCCGGGCGGCCGACCTGGAACGGATCGCCTGGTTCCGACAGGGCCGGCACGACCGGGTGCTGGAGACCATGCCGGAGTTCCGGCGGTACCGGCCCGAGGCCCGGTTCTCGCACTACCTGATGATGATCGGCGCGCTGGGCGAGGAGCGCTGCACCGCACCCGCCCGCCAGTACGGCGAGTACGAGAACGCCATCGGCACCGGGCAGGTCCTGCTCTGGTTCGACCGCCCCGAGGCCGGTTGGACCGGTACCGCCGCCGCGTCCACGGGCGGTCCCACCGCCCGCACCACCCCCACCGCCCACCCCGAGACGGAGTCCGCAGATGCCTGAGTACCGCCGCATCCTCCTGGACGGCGCCGTCGTCCAGGTCGTCCGCGAGGACGCCGACCTGGTCGCCGCCGACGGCCGCCGGGTCAGGGCCGAGGAGGCCCACCACCTCCCCCCGGTCGTCCCCACCAAGGTGGTCGCGGTGCACCTCAACCACCGCAGCCGGGTCGAGGAGTTCGGGATCCGGCTGACCCCCACCCCCACGTACTTCCACAAGCCGACTTCGGCGCTCAACTCGCACCGGGGCGCGGTGGTCCGCCCCGAGGGCTGCAAGTACCTCAACTACGAGGGCGAGGTGGCCGTCGTCATCGGGCGGACCTGCCGCAACGTCTCCCCGGCGGAGGCGGGCGACCACATCGCGGGCTACACCGTGGCCAACGACTACGGCCTGCACGACTTCCGCGACACCGACGCCGGCTCGATGCTGCGCGTCAAGGGCTCCGACACGCTCTGCCCGCTCGGCCCCGGCCTGGTCACCGACTGGGACTTCCACGGCAAGTACCTGCGCACCTATGTGAACGGCGAGCTCGTGCAGGACGGCTCCACCGACGAGATGGAGTGGGACATGCACTACCTCGTCGCCGACATCGCCCGCACCATCACGCTCCACCCCGGTGACGTGCTGCTCTCCGGCACCCCCGCCAACTCCCGCCCGGTGCGGCCCGGTGACGTGGTCGAGGTGGAGGTCGAGGGGCTGGGACGGCTCAGCAACCACATCGTCACCGGCCCGGTCCCGGTCCGCGCCGACTGCGGCGCCCAGCCCACCGAGTCCGAGGAGGTCCGGTCCACCGCGCTCGGCGGGGACTGGGAGTTCCGCGGCATCCGGGCGCCCGAGCGCCCCTGAACCGGCGCCCGCCCATCCCCTCCCTCCCCCCACTGCGAACGACAGGTGAACGGCGTGGACACGCGAACGACCGGCCCCGAGGGGGCCGCGGGCGAGGCCCGCAGATCGAGTGGCACCCTCAAGCCCGACGCGCTCGGCGTCCTGGGCATCGTCTTCTTCGTCCTCTCGGCACAGGCGCCGCTCACCGGCATCGCCGGCGCCGTCCCCATCGCGATAGCCCTGGGCAGCGGCCCGGGCACCCCGGCCGCCTACCTGGCCGCCGGAGCACTCGTCCTGCTGTTCTCCGTCGGCTACGTGGCGATGAGCCGGCACGTGGTGGACGCCGGCGCCTTCGCCGGCTACATCGGCCGGGGCCTGGGGGACACGGCGGGGACGGGCGGCGCGGGCGTCGCGCTGTTCGCCTACAACGCCGTCCAGGCGGCCATGTACGGGCTCTACGGATCCATGGTGAGCGGCCTGTTCGCCCGGCACCTGGGCTGGGACGTGCCCTGGTGGGCCTGCGTCCTGGTCACCATGGCGGTCGTGCAACTGCTCGGCGCGGCGGGCATCGAGATGGGCGCCAAGGTGCTCGCGGTGTTCGTCCTCGCGGAGGTCGGAATCCTGCTCGCGTTCGGCGTCCTCGTCCTGCTGCGGGGCGGCGGACCGGAGGGGCTGGCCGCGACCCGGACCTTCGCGCCGTCCGCGGCCCTCGGCGGCGCCCCGGGCGTGGCCCTGATGTTCGCCCTGGCGTCGATGCTCGGGTTCGAGGCCACCGCCATCTACGGGGAGGAGGCCCGCGAGCCCCACAAGACCGTCCCGCGGGCCACCTACCTGGCCGGCGGCGTGATCACGCTGTTCTTCGCCTTCACCACCTGGATGCTGGTCTCCGCGTACGGCCCGTCGAAGGCCGTCGCGGCGGCGGGCGCCGCGCTGGCGGGCGGGGACGCCGCGGTCTTCGTGTTCACCCCGATCGCCGAGCGGCTCGGCGGCTGGACCGGTGACGTGCTCCCCTTCCTGCTCGCCACCTCGCTCTTCGCCGGCATCCTGGCCTTCCACAACTCGGCCAACCGGTACCTCTTCTCGCTCGGCCGCCGACGGCTGCTGCCCGGCCGCCTCAGCCGGCTGAACCGGCGGCGCTCCCCGGCGGTCGCCGGAGCCGTCCAGACGGCCGTCGCCGCGGTGTTCGTGCTGCCCTTCGCGCTGACCGGCAAGGACCCCGTGCTGACGCTCTTCTCCTGGGGCAGCGGCGTCGCGGTGCTGGCGATCATGCTGATGTACTTCCTCACCTCCGTGTCGGTGATCGTGTTCTTCCGCAGGGAGCGGCTGGACGACCGGCTCTGGCACACCGTGGTCGCCCCCGGCCTCGGCGCGCTCGGCGTCACGGCGGCGATCTGGCTGATCGTCTCGAACTTCACCACGCTGATCGGTGGGGACACGGCCGCCGCGACGGTGCTGGCGGCCTCCGTCCCGGTGGTGTTCCTGGTGTGCGCGGGCCTCTCCCGGCTGCCGGCGGCCCGCGCGGCCGCCGGCGACTGACCGGGCACCGGACGGCCCAGGGGCCGAGCCTCCGGACGGGGGGTTCGGCCCCGCTATATTGGCGCGGAAGGATCGATTCGCCGCACACCGCAGCCGACGACCCGTCGCGTTGCGAGAGGAGGGGACCGTGCCGGGCCAGCGTTCCATCACGGAGGCCGAGAAACTCGTCCAGGCCAAACTCGGCGGCGTCCCCATCCAGCACGAGCAGATGGCGATGGTGGCCAACATCCACCGCGCGGCGTCGGCGGTGCGGCAGTACTTCGAGAACTCGGTGCTGCGCGGCTCCGACCTCACCTGGACGGCCTTCGTGGTGCTCTGGGTGATCTGGATCTGGGGGGAGGCGGAGACCCGCCACGTCGCCGAGGAGGCCGGGATCTCCAAGGGCACCCTGACGGGCGTCTCCCGCACCCTCCAGTCGCGGGGCCTGGTCAGGCGCGCCGACCACCCCACCGACGGCAGGCTGGTGCTGCTGAGCCTCACGGAGGAGGGCGAGTCCCTGATGCGGCGCCTGTTCCCGGAGTTCAACGCGGAGGAGGCGTTCGTGGCCGCCCCGCTCAGCACCGAGGAGTGCCGGAGCACGGCCGACGCCCTGCGCCGGATCGTGGTGCAGGTCGAGACGCACGGCGAGGAGCGCCGGCTGAGCCTGCTGAACGGGGCCGAGCCGGCGCAGCGGCGCAGCGGCCGGAGGGCGAAGCCGTAGGGGGCGTCGTCCTCGTGGGGTCAACGCCGCCGGGCGGCGCGGACGAGTGCGTCGAACAGGCCCTGGTTGGCCGGGTCCTGGGCGGCGGTGTCCTCCGGGTGCCACTGCACGGCGGCGAACCACCCGGTGGCGCCGGGCAGTTCGAGGGCCTCGGGGGTGCCGTCGGCGGCCCGGGCGGTGACCTCGACCCCGGTCCCGGGCCGGTCGACCCGCTGGTGGTGGTAGCAGGAGGCCTCGACGCGCTCTGCCCGCAGTGCCTCGGCGACCGCGGAGCCCGGCCGCACCGAGACGGGGTGCACGAGGTGCCGGTGCTCCCGGTCCGGCCCGCCCATGTCCTGGCGCAGGGTGCCGCCGAGCGCCACGTTCACCACCTGGAGGCCCCGGCAGACCGCCAGCAGCGGGAGCCCGGCGGACAGCGCGGCGCGGCTCAACTCCAGGTCGAAGCCGTCCTGTCGGTCGTCGACGTCGTAGACGCTCCGGTGGGTCTCGGCGGCTCCGTAGCGGTGCGGTGCGAGGTCGCCGCCGCCGGGGAGCAGCAGTCCGTCGAAGCGGGCCAGCCGGTCGGTGACCTCGGCCGGGTCGGCGGTGCCGGCGGGGGCGTGCGGATGGATGGTGGCGGGTTCGCCGCCCGCCCGCCACACCGCCTCGACCAGGGCGCGGGCGTTGACCTCCGCCGCGTGGCGCAGTGCGGAGGCGGAGGCGCTGAAGCGGGCCGGGATCGCGATCAACGGCCGGTGCGCGCCGGGGCGGTGCGCGGTCGGCCGGTGCCCGCCGGGGTGGCGTTCGGTGGGCCGGTGTTCGGTGGGGCGGACGCTCACAGTCGGATCCAGGTGGTCTTGAGCTCGGTGTACTTCTCCAGCGCGTGGGCCGACTTGTCGCGGCCGTTGCCGGACTGCTTCACGCCGCCGAACGGCACCGTGAGGTCGCCCTCCTCGTAGCAGTTGACCCAGACCGTGCCGGCCCGCAGTGCCCGGGACACGCGGTGCGCGGTCGTCAGGTCGGAGGTCCACAGCCCGGCGGCCAGGCCGTACTCGGTGTCGTTGGCGAGCGTCACGGCCTCCTCCAGGTCGTCGAAGGTGAGCACGGAGAGCACCGGGCCGAAGATCTCCTCGCGGGCGAGCCGGGAGTCCGGGGCGACCCGGTCGAACACGGTCGGTTCGAGGAAGCTCCCGCCGCTCCCGGTGCGGGTCCGGGAGCCGCCGGTGCGCAGCCTGGCGCCGTCGGCGCGCCCGGCGGCGATGTGCTCCAGCACCCGTTCCAGGTGCGCCTCGCCGACCAGGGCGCCCATGTCGGTCGCGGGGTCCAGCGGGTCGCCGACCCGCAGGGCGCGGGCCCGGGCCAGCACGGCCTCGGTGACCCG
The DNA here is from genome assembly GCF_044749365.1 of Kitasatospora sp. NPDC089509. Classification (NCBI taxonomy): domain Bacteria; kingdom Bacillati; phylum Actinomycetota; class Actinomycetes; order Kitasatosporales; family Streptomycetaceae; genus Kitasatospora; species Kitasatospora sp. NPDC089509. Next base: position 300,493 of record NZ_JBIVHS010000001.1, read on the forward strand.
TTCGGCGATCGAGCGGTGGACCAGCAGACGGGAGGGGGCGGTGCACATCTCGCCCTGGTTGAAGAAGATCCCCCAGGCCGCGGTGGCCGCCGCGGCGTCCAGGTCGGGGGCGTCCGGGAGGATGATGTTCGGGGACTTGCCACCGAGTTCCAGCCAGACCCGCTTCAGGTTGGAGTCGGCGGCGTAGCGCAGGAAGTGCCGCCCCACGGCGGTGGAGCCGGTGAACGCGAGCACGTCCACCCCGGGGTGCAGTCCGAGGGCGCGGGCGGCGGTGGGGCCGTCGCCGGAGACGACGTTGAGGACGCCGGGCGGCAGCCCGGCCTCGGTGGCCAGCCGGGCCAGCGCCAGCGCCGACAGCGGTGCGGACTCCGAGGGCTTCAGCACCACGGTGCAGCCGGCCGCGAGCGCCGGGGCGATCTTCCAGGACGCCAGTGTGAGCGGGAAGTTCCACGGGACGACGGCGCCGACCACCCCGGCGGGCTCCCGGGTGACCAGGGCGAGCGCGTCGGGGGAGACGTGCGGGGACTCGTCGGTGAGCTTGTCGGCGAGTTGGCCGTACCACCGGAAGGTGGCGATGGCGGCGCGCAGTTCGATGTCGTGGGCGTCGGTGATCGGCTTTCCCACCTCCAGGCTCACGGTGAGCGCGAGGTCGCCGCGGTGCTCCTCCAGCAGGTCGGCGAGGCGCAGCAGGAACCGACCGCGTTCGGCCGGTGCGAGCCTCGGCCAGGGGCCGGAGTCGAAGGCCCGGCGGGCGGCGGCCACGGCGAGGTCGACCTCGGCGGGCGTGGCGTCGGAGACCCGGGCGAGGGTCCGTCCGTCCCGGGGCGAGACCACGGCGTAGTCGCCGCCGGAGCCCGGTTCGTCCAGGCCGTCGATGTGGTGGGTGGTGGCCGGGCGCAGTCCGTCGGCGCGGTCCAGCCAGTCCTGGTGGGTGACGACCTGCGGCATCGGGGGGCCTCCGGGTGTTCGGCATGGTCATTTGACTCCAAACAATATGGGCCTGATCCCGCCCCCGACAAGAGGGTGGGGGCAACTCCGCTGCTGCGACCGGCCGTTGTCGGGCCGATGACCGGCCGCTCGGCGGCGGCGCTGCTGCGCCGGCGTTACCCGAACGGGTGAGTCCGCCGGGGATTCCGGACGTGCCCGACCGGACTCGGCCATGATGCTGGATCGGCCGGGCGTTGCGCGGACCGAGGGCGAGCAGGGGAGCGCGGTGGCGGTGGCGGTGGAACGGATCCCGGAAAGTGTCGTACCCCCCGTTGCCGTGCCGTCCGTGGCCGTGCCGCCGCCCCGGCCGGGCGGGCGGCAGCGGACGGCGGTGGTGCCGGGTCATGTCGCCTGTGTGATGGACGGGAACGGCCGCTGGGCGGCGCAGCGGGATCTGCCGCGTACCTCCGGTCACAGCGCGGCCGAGGCCACGGTGATCGACGTCATCGAGGCGGCGAGGGCGGCGGGCGTGCGGTGGCTGAGCCTGTACGCGTTCTCCACCGAGAACTGGAGCCGGCCCGGGGCCGAAGTCGACTACCTGCTGCGCCTGGTGCGCCGGGTCGTGCGCAAGCACGCGCCGCTGCTGCACGCGCGGGGCATCCGCTGCCGCTTCCTCGGGAACACCGATCCGCGGATCCCGGCCGGGCTGGCCCGTGACTTCGCGGACCTGACCCTGCTCACCAGCCGCAACCAGGGCATGACGCTGACCGTCGCGTTCGATCACGGCGGGCGCCGGGACATCGTCGAGGCCGCGCGGTCGCTCATCCGCAGCGGTGCGGCGCCCGACGCGGTGGACGAGGACGCCTTCGCGGCCCATCTGCCGTTCCCCGACACCCCGGACGTGGACCTGGTCATCCGGACCTCGGGGGAGCAGCGGATCTCGAATTTCATGCTGTGGCAGGTCGCCTACGCCGAGTGGGTGTTCCCACCGGTGCTGTGGCCCGACTTCCGCGCATCGCACTTCCTGGAGTGCCTGGACACCTATCAGCGCCGTCAGCGCCGGTTCGGCGGCGTGTCGGCGGAACCGAACGGAGACGAGGGACTGTGACCCAGACGACCACGGACGGCGAGGGGCCGGAGGCCGCCGCCACCACGGAGCCCGGGAGCGGCGGCACCGCGCGGACGGCGCAGATCTTCGGCCCGCAGACGCGGTTCCACACGCTCTTCGACGACCCCTGCTGGGCCGTGGCCATGATCCGGGCGACCGTCATGGAGGCGGCCCACCCGCAGATCGGCGCGGCGCTGGCGGACAGCTCCACGTTCGTGACGCATCCCTGGCGGCGGCTGAACAACACGCTGCGCAGCTTCCGGATCCTGGCCGGACCGGACGGGTCCGCGCGCGAGCGGGAGGTGGCCCGGCTCAACCGGCTGCACGTCCGGCTGACCGGCACCGACGCCACGGACCGGCCGTACGACGCGATGGACCCGGCGGCGCGCGCGTGGGTGGTGGCCACCATGTTCGAGAGCACCGTCACCATGTTCCGCTGGAGCGGGCGACCGCTCGACCAGGCCGCGATGGAGGAGCTGTACGCGCAGTACCAGGCCTTCCTGGCGCTGCTGGACCCCTCCAACGACGCCCTCCCCGGGTCGCTGAAGGACTTCTGGCCCTACTACGACCGGGTCGTCGAGGAGGAGTTGGAGAACACCGAGGCGCTGCGCACGATCCTCTACCACCTCTTCGACCACCTCCCGGCGCCGCCGCTGCTGAGCGGGGTACCCACGCTGTGGGCGGCCGGGCGCGCCGTGGCCGGGCCGGCCATCGGGGCGATCACGGTCGCGTCCCTTCCGGAGGCGTTCCGCCGGCGGGCCGGACTGACCGAGCTCCCCGGCGCCCAGGTGCTGACCCAGAGCGCCTACCTCGCCCTCGGCACGGCACGCCTCCTGCCGGAGGGCTGGATCACTGCGGAGAGTCTCATCGGCCTGCTCTCGCAGTCCCCCGACAGCGACGATCCCCGGGTCCGGGCGCTGGCGTCCGTGGGCGAGGGGATCAAGCGCTTCGGCGCGCTGCTGCGGCTGGTGACCCCGCTGCCGGACGAGCCCGACCGGCCCGGCGCCGGCGGGTCTTCCGGCTCGGGTGCGTCCACCGGCTCGGGCGGGTCCACCGGCGCCGGGGCGCGGGACGGTGCGGTGCAGCGCAGCGCCGAGGAGTTCTTCGACGAGGTGCTGGACCAGACCGGGGACGGCTACGTGGACTGGCCCGATCTCGCCGCCATGGCCCGGGAGTTGTCGGGCCGGCTCGATCTGGACGAGCCGAAGGAGACCAGGCTCTACGACGCGTTCGCCGCATGGTGGCGGGAGCTCCAGTCGACGCTCGACGCGAACGGTGACGGCCGCATCAGCCGACAGGAGTACGCGCAGGCGGTGCCCTCCCTCGCCGGTCCGGCCCTGATCCGGCTCGCCGAGGTGCTGTTCGACGCGACCGACGCCGACGGCAACCAGGTCATCGACGCGGACGAGTACCGCGCCCTGTTCCGTACGGGCTTCCGGCGTGAACTGCTCGACTCGGACGGGACGTACTCGCGGGCGGCGTTCATCAAGGACTTCCTGTCCTTCATGGCGGGCCGTCGGCGCTCCAGTGCCTACGACCCGCTGTTCGCCCAGGAGTAGCCCGCGGGAGCGGACCGGCTGAGCCGCCCTGTCCCGCCTCCGGCTGTCCCGCCACTGGCTGAGCCGCCGGGGCCCGGGCCCCGGCGGCTCAGCTCTTGAGGTGCGGCGCGGGCGAGTGTCGACAGCGGCGTTCCGGGTCGAGGTCGGAGCGGACCGGCGCGCACCGTGCCGCCCGGTACGGTGCGCGCCGGGGAGCGGGGGCTCAGCCGGTGGTGCGGGTGGCGGCCCGGCGGCGCCGGAGGAGGCCGCCGAGGCCGAGGGCTCCGCCCACCGCGCCCAGCGCGGCCAGGACGCCCGCGGCACCGGGGCTCCCGGAACCGCGCGCCGGGGCGCTGTCGGCGGCGAGCGTCCTGACGGGGGCCGCCGAGCCCCGGTCGAGGCCGCCGAGCAGGTGGGCGTTCGCGTAGTCGGTGCCGGGCAGCTTGTCGGCGTAGCGGTCGTGGACGAGTTGCCGGTACTGGTCGAGCGTGATGCCGTCGGCGCCGACCGAACGGACGGCGTCCGGGTTCAGCGGCCTGACCCGGCCGTCGACCAGCGCGTACCAGGCGCGGATCTGCGGCTCCTCGAAGGCCACGGCCTGCGGGCCGAGCGCGGCAGCGGCGGCGGCCTGGTCGGTCTCGTCGCTGCCGGACGCGATGTTGATCTCGACCCAGGCCCGGGAGCCGTGCGGATCGGGGGCGGTCCAGACCGAGGCCTTGCGGCCGTCGGCCGAGCGCGCCTCCGTCGCTGCGAACGCCAGCTTGGCGACCGGGGCCGCGGCCGACGACGAGGACGCCGCCACGAAGTCCGGGTTGAGGTAGTACACCGGCACCGTGGCGCCGACCACCTGGGGTGCGGCGGCCGTCAGCGGCCTCGCGGCGGCGGCCGGCGCGTTGCCGTCGTGGGCGAAGAACCCGCCGAGGGTCTGCACGACGGGCGCGGCCTTCGCCGCCTGTCCGGCGGCCGCGAGGTCGGCCGCCGACGGGACGCCGAGCACCGGTGCGACGGGCGAGCCGTCCGCGGCGGCGAGCGGGGCGGCGGCGAGCAGGCCGCCGCCGGCCAGGGCGAGGACGGCGAGCGCGCGGGAGACGCGGGGGATCGTCATGACGTCACGCTCCGATCTGGTAGAGGGAGTCGTTCCAGTTGAACTGGCCGTTGTCACCGGCGTAGTAGGAGTAGGAGCCCAGGTTGTAGCGGTTGCTGGAGGGCCACGGGTCGCCCCAGTAGATCGACTGGCTGCTCTGGTCGTAGCCGTAGATCACCTGGGCGTGCCCGCCCCCGGCGACCCAGGAGATGCCGGTCTCGATCGGCCTGCCCGCGTTGACCTCGCTGACGATGGTGTCGAAGGGCAGCGCGCCGGTCTCCTGGCCCGGGGAGACACCGAGCGAGGAGAGGGCGGTCTGCACCCAGGACAGCTGGCCCGGCTGGTTGGGGCACTGGTAGTCGGTGCTCTGGCCGTAGGCGAGGTCGCAGAACGAGTTCTGGCTGGTGCCGTGGCCGAGGAAGGTCGCGATGGTGTTGCCGGAGGCGGCCCAGCACCACTGGTCCTGCTCCTGGGCCTCCATGTCGATGTTGAGTTTGCTGGCTCCGGCGTCGTACGGGGCGGCCGCGGTGGTCTTGGCGGTCTGGCTGGTCGCGGTGGTGCGGGAGGCGTGGCCGGTGGGGTCGGCCGCGGCTGCGCCGGCGCCGGAGGTCACGACGGCGGCCAAGGTGCACAGGACCGCCAACCCGGCACGGAGGAACGACCCACGGGCGGGTCCGTTCATGGGGGATCTCCTTCGAGGAGGGAGAGAGCGCGGGAGGGTTCCGGGTGCACCCGGAACCCTCCGGTGCGCGCGTGGGGGAAGTGCCGCGCGGCCGTCGCGGCGCCTGGACCAGGACTGTCCCGAAGCCTAGGCGGCGTGCCCGGGCCCGTCCCAGAGCCGTCGGCGGTCGGTCGGCCGAACTGTGAACAGCTGTGAGGGCCGGGCGGGTTGACGATGGGGAACACCGCAGACCGCCGTGCTGATCGTCGCCCGAGGATCTGGACGCGGCCGGGGTAAGCGGGTAATTTCACAGCCCGCCACACCCTGTTCCGCTCCGCCCTCCTGCGCTCCGTCCCGTCCCGCTCCGTGCTGTTCTGCTCGGTCCCGTTCCGCTCGGTCCCGTTCCCGCGCCGTCCTGTTCCGCCCCGTCCCGTTCCGCGCCGCCGCACGGCCGGTGTTCCCGCAGCCCCAGGGAGTTCCGATGGCCAGTCGTCAGAAGTCGGCAGTCGGCATCCCCGCCGACAACGGCGCGGTCCTGGCCGCCCTGCGGACCGGGCCCTTCGAGGTCGCCCTGCGCACCGCGATCGAGGCCCGCGGCCTGCCGCTGGAGCGGCTGCGCAGCCACCTGGCGACGAACGGGCTACGGATCGCCGTGACCACCCTCAGCTACTGGCAGCGCGGACTGCGCCGGCCCGAACGCCCCGAGTCCCTGGAGGTGGTGACCGCGCTGGAGTCGATCCTCGGACTGCCCGCGCACTCGCTCACCGTCCTGCTCGGGCCACCCCGCCCACGCGGAGCGGCCGTTCGGGCACCGGGCGGACAACACCCGTACCCGTACCCCGAGATGATGCGCACGCCCGGCGATCTGACCGGCCTGCTGGCGGAGTTGAACAGTCCGGCCGCCGGAAAGCTCCAGGTGGTGACCGAGCACACCACCGCGACGATCGGTCCGCGTCGCGAACTGGCGCTGGTCAGCTCGATGGTGGCGGTACGGGCCCGGCAGGACGGAGTCGACCGGGCCCTGCTGATCTACGACTGCGACGAGGGGATGGACGAGAGCGCCGTCGAGGTGCTCGCCGGCGACAGCTGTCGGCTGGGCCGGGTGCGCCGGGACCGGCTGGCCCGGGTGGTGCTCGCCGAACTGCTCTTCGACCGGTCGCTGCACCGCTGCGAGACCCAGGTGTTCTCGTTCGAGATCCGGCCGCACAGCGAGGTGCCGTGCCACCGGCACATCACCGCCTTCCGGCTTCCCGCCGACCAGTACGTGCTGCGCGTCCGCTTCGATCCGCTCGAACTCCCGGTGCACTGCCAGTGGTTCACCGCCCGTGACTCGGAGGGGCCGGACGACAGCACGGTGGACCTCACCCTGGACAGCCACCATCTCGCCCACGTGGTGGCCACCGGGATCGGCCCGGGGGTCGCGGGCATGCGCTGGTCGTGGGTCTAGGGCGGCCCTAGCCCTGTCCGGCCGGATCGGCCGGACAGGGCTGCCTGCTCAGAACCCGATGATCCGCAGGTTGTAGCCGGCGGCGACGTAGAAGGTGTGGCCGTCGGGGCCGAGCGCCAGGTCCCTTCCGCCCTCGATCCCGGTCACGTTCTCACCGGGCACGGCGGCGGTGGTCGAGGTGTCGATCGACAGGACCGTGGAGCCCCCCACGAGCGTGTAGAGCCGGCTGCCGTCCGCGTTCAGCGGCAGCGCGCGCATCGACTGGCCCTTGTCGACGGTGAAGGTCGAGGCGACCGTGTCCGTGGCGAGGTCGACGACCGCGCCCGCGCCGCTGCCGTCCACCCGGTAGAGGCGGCTGCCGTCGGGGGACGCGGCCAGGCCGGCGAACTGGCCGCCCGCGCCGGCGATCGTCTTCTCCAGGACGGGGACGTCCCCGCTGGTGTCCAGGTGCGTCAGGCCCTCGTCGGTGGCCAGGTACGCGTCACCGCTGCCCGGTCGCACGGCGACGCTCCAGCTGTACTTCCCCGGGACCGTCACGGCGGCCGTGTAGGCCAGCTGCTGCGGCGAGAACTGCAGGATGCGGGCGCCCTCCAGGATCGGACGGTTGCCCGGTTTGGGGCCTTCCTGGGCGACGAAGACCCGGGTTCCGTCGTCGCTGACGGCCAGCCCGCTGAGCCGCCCGGTGGCGGTGCGCTCCGGCCGGGGCTGGTCGGGGGCCGCCACCCTGGCGATCACCGTGTTGGTGGCCGTGTCCACGACGGCCAGCATGGACAGTTGCAGGTGGCGGCCGAGCCCGTACAGCACGTAGACCCGTGAGCCGTCCGGGCTGACCGCCACCTGGCCGACCGCGACCTCGTGTCCGGCGTTCAGCAGCAACTCGGCCGTGACGGCGCCGCTCTGGGTGTCGACCACGTCCAGCCGGGCCCCGCTCGACGTGTTGCCGACCGAGACGTACGCGGTGCGCCCGTCCGGGCTGACGGCGACCCCCTGGGCCGGGAGCTTCAGCGGCGCGGTCTGCGGGACGCCCCGCGCCGGACCGCCGCCGTCGGCCGTCCGCGCATCGGTCGTACGCGCCCCGGCGGTGCCCGCCCCGGCTACCAGCAGCAGCCCCGCCGTGACCAGCGCACCTAACCAACGAGCCTTTGTGGCAAGCGAGTTCACGTCTTTCCTCCCCTACGAACACCGCGCTGCCCGCGGTGGAGGGCTCACGCTACGGGTCGCGGCCGGACCCGCCAACCACCACTTCCCGGACACCGCGCGACACCGTGCCGCGAGCCGCCCGGCCCGTCCGACCCGGCTCCGGCGGCAGTTCCAGCATCGATCATGAAAATAATGTAGCGGCATAAAACTTTTAGTGACTATAGTCAGTGCCATGGACGCGAACACATACGTGGGCCCGGACTACGACGTGGTGGTGGCCGGGGGCGGCCCGGTGGGGCTGATGCTGGCCTGCGAGCTGGCGCTGGGCGGGGCGCACGTGGTCGTCGTCGAGCGCCTGACCACGGTGGATCCCACGATCAAGGCCGGATCCCTCAACACCCCGACGGTCGAGGCCTTCTACCGGCGCGGACTGCTGCCCGCGCTGGCCGAGGAACAGCGGCGCACCATGGACGAAATCGACGCGTTCGCCCGGCAGCCCCGCCCTGCGGGCGCACCTGAGGGCGAACCCGCAGGCGCACCTGCGGGCGCGATGCGGAAGCCCGCAGGGCACTTCGCCGGCATCATGCTGAGCGCCGACCAGGTGGACCCTGCCGATCCGGCCTTCGCGGATCTCGGACCCGCCGCCACTGTCACCCTGGTGTCGCAGCAGCAGGTCGAGAGGATCCTCGGCGAGCACGCGGCCCGGCTCGGCGTCGAACTACGCCGGGGCGTGGAGCTGACCGGCTTCGAGGAGGACGCCCAGGGGGTGACGGTGCACACCCGCGGCCCGGCCGACGGCCCGGCCGACGTGGCGATCCGGGCCGGCTGGCTGGTGGGCTGCGACGGCGGCCGTAGCACGGTCCGCAAGCTCGCCGGGATCGCCTTCCCCGGCACGGACCCGCAGATCACCGCCCATCAGGCGATGGTCGGGATGACGGGTGCCGAGGCGCTCTCGCCGGGCTGGAACTGGACGGACACCGGCACCTACGTGCACGGCCCGGTGCCCGGCCGCATCCTCACCGTCGAGTTCGACCGGCCGTCGGCGGACCGCGAATCGCCCGTCACCGCCGAGGAGTTGCAGGAGAGCCTGCGCCGGGTGTCCGGGGTGGACGTCACGATCACCGAGGTGCGGAGCGCGACCCGGTTCACCGACAACGCGCGCCAGGCGTCCACCTACCGCAAGGGCCGGGTGCTGCTGGCGGGCGACGCCGCCCACGTGCACTCGCCGTTCGGCGGGCAGGGGCTGAACCTGGGCATCGGGGACGCGATGAACCTCGGTTGGAAGCTCGCCTCGGTGGTCGGCGGCCGGGCGCCCGAGGAGCTGCTGGACTCCTACACGGCGGAGCGGCATCCCATCGGGGCCTGGGTGCTCGACTGGACGAGGGCCCAGGTGGCGCTGATGCGGCCCACGCCGCACACGCGGGCGCTGCGCGGCGTGGTCGCGGAGCTGGCCGGCACCGTCGACGGGACCACCTCCATCGTCAAGCGGCTGTCCGGCGTGTGGCAGCGCTACGACCTCCCCGGCGACCATCCGCTGGTCGGGCGCAGCGCGCCGGATCTCGAACTGGCCGACGGCAGCCGGCTCGCGGACCACCTGCACAGCGGCCGGGCGCTGCTCCTCGACCTCGCCGACGACCCGCGGTTGCGGGAGCGGGCCCGACGGTACGGCGACCGGGTGGTCGTCCTCACCGCGGCCTGTCCGGACCGGCCGGAGCTGGCGGGCCTGCTCGTGCGCCCGGACGGTTTCACCGCGTGGGCGGCCGATCGCCCGGGCGACGACGCGGCCGGGGCGACCGCGCTCGGAGCCACGCTGGCCCGCTGGCTGGGCGCACCCACTGCTCCGGTCCCCGGCCCGCAGCACTGACCGAAGGCCGCCGGCCGCGCGGCCCGCGAAGGAGACCGAGCCGGGGCGCGGGTGGACATCGCCTCAGGTCAGCGGGTGCGCCCGCGTGCCTTGAGGGGGATCCCCGGAAGCTCCGGGGCGGGCAGGCGGTCGCCCGGGTAGCCCTGGACGGCGCCGAAGCGGTCGGCGGCGGCCTGCCACTGCTCGCGGGCCCGGAGGATGTCGTCGTGGGTGCGCCCGATGAAGTTCCACCACATGACGATCTGCTCCTCGAAGGGCGTGCCGCCGAGCAGGACGAGGCGGGTGGGGGAGCCGGTGGAGTTGGTGAGGGTGAGGGTGGTGGCGCCGGGGGCGAGGTAGCCGAGGTCGCCGGGGTGGAGGTCGGTGCCGGCCAGGCGGGCCTCGCCGTGGTCGACCAGGACGCCGTGCTCGAAGGCGGGGTCGACGGTCAGGGTGAGGGTGGCGTGCGGGTCGAGGAGGAGCTCGGCGCCGAGCAGGGGGGTGAAGGTCGGGACGGGGGAGGTGTGGCCGGCCAGGGTGCCGAGGAAGACCCGGGCCTGGCCGCCGTCCAGGGTGCGGGGCTCGGGGACGTGGTGGTGGAAGTCCCGTGCGGTGTCGCGGTGTTCGTCCGGCAGGGCGACCCAGAGCTGGACGCCGTGCAGCACGGTGGTCGCCGGGGTGGAGACCTCGGAGTGGCAGATGCCGTGGCCGGAGGTCATCAGGTTGAGCTCGCCCGGGCGGACGAAGGCGTGCACGCCGAGGCTGTCCCGGTGCTCGATCTCGCCGGTGAAGAGCCAGCTGACCGTCTGCAGGCCGGTGTGGGGGTGCGGTGCGACGTCCATGCCGCCGGTCCGGGCGACGTCGTCCGGACCGTAGTGGTCCACGAAGCACCAGGCGCCGATCATCCGGCGGTTGCCGTGCGGCAGGGTGCGGCGGACGGTCATCGCGCGCGGACCGCCGAGCGGGACGTCCCGGGCGGTCAGTACCTCGACGGTCGGGGCCTGCGGGTCCTGGGGGCTGGTCTCGGTGGTGCTCACGGCTCTGGTCCCTCCCGGGTGGAAGTCGATCGCTTGATAGTTCTATATTCAACTATTATGTCATGGCAGAGTGACGAGCGACAACGACAGCAGGAGTCGAGGAGTCCAGGTGAGTGACGTGACAGTGGTTCCGGCCGAGCGGCGGGTGTTCATCGACAAGCAGAACCCCACCGCCTACAAGGCGCTGCTCGCCGCCGCGGAGGCGGCGCGGGCGGCCGCGGCGGACGCCGGGCTGGACCGGCGGCTGGTCGAACTGGTCAACCTGCGGGTCTCCCAACTCAACGGCTGCGCCTACTGCTTGAACGTGCACACCCGGGCCGCGCTGCGCGAGGGCGAGACCACCCAGCGGCTGGGCGTCCTCCCGGCCTGGCGGGACACCGAGCTGTTCACCGCGCGGGAGCGGGCGGCGCTGGCGCTCGCGGAGGCGACCACCGACCCGGCGGACGCGGTCGTGCAGGAGGCCGCCTACGCGCTCGCCCGGGAGGCGCTCACCGAGGAGGAGATCTCGGCGGCGATCTGGGTGGCGATCGCCATCAACTCCTTCAACCGGGTGTCGATCATGAGCAAGCACCCGGTCCGGCCGACCCCGGGGTTGTAGCGGGCGCCCGTCGACGATCGGCCTCCGCCGTTCGGCGTAGCGGCTACGGTGGTGGGAGTACGGCCGGTTCCTCCCGGTGGAGGATGACGGAGTATCAGGTCGGCGACCAGGCTGTGGTCTCGGAGGCGGGCGGGGGCCCGCCGTGGACGAGGGGGTCGCATGGCACGTCGAACGGTTTCCGTGATGGTGGTGGCGGCGGTCTGCCTGGCGCTGGCCGCACCGGTCGCCTCGGCCGGCGCCGCAGAGCCGGGTGCGGGCGGTGCGCGGTCGGGTGACACGCGGTCGGGCGGTGCGGGCGGTGCGCGGGCGGCCGCGCTGAAGGCGGTGACCGACGCCGGGGCGGCCGCGGCGATCGCCGAGGTCCGGGACGAGGACGGGGTCTGGCGCGCGGGCACCGGCGTCGCCGACCTCGCCACCGGCGCCCCGGTGCGTACGGACGGGCGGTTCCGCGCCGGGAGCATCACCAAGGTGTTCACCTCCACCACGGTGCTCCAGCTGGTGGGGGAGGGGCGGGTCGGCCTGGACGACCCGATCGAGCGCTACCTGCCGGGGCTGGTCCCGAACGGCGGGAACATCACCGTCCACCAGCTGCTCAACCACAGCTCCGGCCTGTGGGACCCGACCAACGAGAAGGGCGGGCTGTTCCCGGACGTCACCGACCCGGTCGCGCTCCGGACCTGGATCGACCAGGGCGGTCTGACCCGCACCATCACCCCGGCCCAGGTGGTGGCCGCCTCGGTGGCGCACGCGCCCAACTTCCCGCCGGGGGCGAGGTTCAGCTACTCCAACGTCAACTACACCCTGCTGGGCATGATCATCGAGCGGGTGACCGGGCACGGCTACGCCCAGGAGATCACCGCGCGCATCCTCCGGCCGCTCGGGCTGAGCGGTACCTACTTCCCCGGGACGGCCACCGACATCCGCGGCCGGCACGCCCACGGCTACGTGACCCTCCCCGAGGGCCCCGCGCCGGAGGAGCGCGACCGGGACGTCACGGTGGCCAGCGTCTCCTGGGCGAATTCGGCGGGCGAGCTGATATCCACCCTGGCCGACCTGAACCGCTTCGAGCGGGCCCTGCTGGGCGGCCGACTGCTGTCGCCGCAGCTGATGGCGGCGATGCGGACGACCATCCCGGTGCCGGTCGACGGCCGGCCCTCGGGCCTGGAGTACGGCCTCGGGCTGGCCCGGCTGCAGCTGTCCTGCGGGGCGGTCTACGGTCACGACGGCGCGGTGACCGGGTACAGCTCGCAGCTGTGGAGCTCCGGCGACCGGCAGGTCGCGATGTCCGTGACGACGAGGGGCGGCGCGACGGAGGCCACCGCGCAACTCGTCGCCGAGGGCGGCTTCCTGGAGCAGGCCTTCTGCGGCGGCCACCAGGGCGGGGGCGAGGCCCCGGCGAAGCTCGGCTGAGCGGCGACGGCCGCGACGGCTGCGAAGGCTGCGACGGCCGAGGGGGGCCCGGGGTCGGCCCGGTCGGCAGGTCGACCGTCGGCGCGCTGCACCGGGGGCCGGTCCGGCGGACACAATGGTGCTCCGGGACGAGCGGAGGACTCCGTTCGACGGGCCGGATCCGGGGGTGACGCCCCTGGCCGGGCATGGGCAGGGGGAGCGCGGATGAACGTGGCCGGAGGGCTGATCGACGGCCGGTACCGACTGGCGGGGCCGCTCGGCCGCGGCGGCATGGGCGAGGTGTGGCTGGCCCGAGACCTGCGGCTCGGGCGGCGGGTGGCGGTCAAGTTCCTGCCCCGCGGCCACGACCCGGAGGAGGACGCCGAGGCGGTGGCCCGCTTCCACCGCGAGGCCGAGGTGGCCGCCGGGCTCCAACACCCCGGACTGGTCCAGGTCTTCGACAGCGGTGAGCAGGACGGGCAGCTGCACCTGGTGATGGAATTGCTGCACGGCCGGGACCTGGCCACCGTGCTGCGGGAGGAGGGCCCGCTGCCGGTGCGCCGGGCGGTGGAGCTGGCCGCGCAGGCAGCCGAGGCGCTGTCCTGCGCCCACCGGGCCGGGATCGTGCACCGGGACGTCAAGCCCGCCAACCTGATGCTGCTCCCGGACGACCGGGTGAAGGTCTGCGACTTCGGCCTCGCCGGGTTCCTGCGCTCGGTCACCGGCCTGACCCGCGAGGGCACCGTCATGGGCACCCCCGACTACATGTCCCCCGAGCAGTGCCGGGGCCGCCAGGTGGACGGCCGGGCCGACCTCTACGCCCTCGGCTGCGTGCTGTTCGCCCTGCTCACCGGCGAGCCGCCGTTCCCGGCCCGGCAGGACGTCTGGGCGGTGCTGCGGGACCACCTGGAGACCCGACCCCCGCGGCTCGCCGAGCGGCGGTCGGGCGTGCCCGGGGTGCTGGACGCCCTGGTCGCCGAGCTGCTCGCCAAGAACCCGGCGGACCGGCCGGGCTTCGCCGGGGAGGTCGCGGAGCGGCTCCGGGCCCTGCTCGCCCCGGGCGTCCCTGCCCCGGCGCCGGCCGGCCCGGGCTACCGGATCGAGGTCTTCCAGAACGAGTACCAGCCGGCCGACGCGACCGCGCTGGACGCGATCCTGACCGTGCACGGCGCGGCGCTCGACCCGGCGGACCTGGCGGTCGCGACGCCGCAGGCCGTGGTCTTCCTGGTGGGCCTCTCCGACGAGCTGCCCCCGGCGGCCTTCCGTGCCGTCACCGCTGCCGTCGCGGACGCCGTCGCCGAACTGGACGAGGACGTCTGGTTCGGCGTCGTCGAGGGCTCCGAGTACGCGCGGATGCGCTACCCCGACGCCATGCGGCTGGTCCGCGCCACGGCCGCGACCAGGGCGGAGGCCCGGGCCGCGCTCGACCGGCTGGCACCGCTGCGCACGGCCGGCTACGGCCGGTGGCTCCGGCTGGCCGACCGGCTGCTGGCCGGGCATCCGGACGCGACCCGGACGGCCGTGCTGCTGATGGACCGGCCCGACGAGGCGGAGAGCCCGGCCGAACTCGCCGCCGTCCTGGCCTCCTGCGCGGGCCGGTTCCGCTGCCACGTCCGCGGCGTCGGCGAGGACTGGGAGGTCTCCTCGGCCCGCGCCGTCTCCTCGGCGCTGGCCGGCACCGTCGACCTCGTCCGGCAGTCCGTTCCGGCCGCGGCCGCTCGGGGCGCGGCCGAGGCGGGCGACCCGGTCACCGGGCCGCGGGCCGGCCTGCGGGACGGACTGCGCGCCGAACTCGGCGCGATCGTCCGCGGTGACCGCCAGGCCCGCGGCCGCGACCTCGCACTGCGGGTGGCCGCGGCGCCCGGCGGCCGGGTCGACTTCCTGAAGCAGGTCGCCCCGACCGTCGAGGACCTCACCGGGGCCGGCCATCCGGTCGGGCCCGGAACGACGGAGTACCGGGTGGACGTCCCGGACGGGGGCGGCTGCGACTACCACCTCCGGGTGCTGCTGCCGCCCGGCCCGGCCGTCGGCGAACTCGTCGCCGCCGACCTGGAACTCGTCCAGCTCCCACCGGCCGGCGACGGCCGGATCCTGACCCGTGCCACGGTCCGCCACGTGCCGACCGGGGAGTAGCGGAGGCGGACAATGGCAGACGTGACAGACGTGACGCTCAACCTCTGGCGGCAGCCGCTCGGTCTGGTGGCGAACAAGGTGCTCAGCACGGTGTGGGACCGCAACGACCTGACCGTGCTCATCCTTGCTGAGGGCGCGCTCTCCGAACTCCCGCCCGGAGTCAGCCGGTTGATGAGGCTGCGAACCCTCGACCTGGGACACAACCTGTTCGCCGAGGTGCCCGGGGAACTGACCCGGCTCACCTGGCTGCGGGACTTCCTCTACCTGCACGACAACCGGCTGACCGCCCTGCCGGAGGGGATCGGGCGGCTCACCCGGCTGCGCCACCTCAACGTCGGGGAGAACAGACTCACCGAACTCCCCTTCAGTATCGGAAAGATGGCCGAACTGGTCGAGCTGCGGGCCCAGCACAACCGGCTCAGCGGGCTGCCCGAGTCGATCGGCGCCCTCGGGGAGCTGCGCGAACTCTGGCTGCGGGGCAACGAGTTGACCGCCCTGCCGGCCTCCTTCCGACACCTCACCGAACTGCGTGAACTGGAGCTGCGGGAGAACGCCCTCGGCGAGCTCCCCGCCGTGCTGGCCGGGCTGCCGAGGCTGCGCCGACTGGACCTGCGGACCAACGGGATCACCGAACTGCCGGAGTGGTTGGCCGATCCGGCCGCACTGCCCGCGCTGGAGAAGCTCGACCTGCGCTGGAACGACGTCCAGGTGCCGCCCCGAGTGCTGGAGGCGCTCACCGAACGCGGCTGCGTGGTCCTGCACTGAGGTCGAGGGCCCTGCCGCGGGCCCTGCTGTGAGCCCGTCCACAAAGATCACCACGACGGCCGGGGAACTGCTACCGTGGAAGGCATGAAGCGCGCTGCACTCGCCACGACGACGCCGGAGAGAGTCCCGGTGCGCTGACTGCTGACCAAGTCCGAAGCCCCGGGGCGAGTGCCCCGGGGCTTCGTCGTTCCCGGCTCCACTCGCCCACCCGTCCCGAGTGGAGACCATCCTCATGAACGCGAACCACCTGCCGGCGCACGACCACCGCAAGCTCGGCCGCGAGCTCGACCTGTTCGACACCGACCCGCTGATGGGCTCCGGCCTCCCGTACTGGCTGCCCGACGGCGCCGCGATCCGGCACACCCTGGAGGAGTTCATCCGCGGCCGCGAGCGCCGGGCCGGCTACCGCCACGTCTACTCGCCGGTGCTCGGCAAGCGCGAGCTGTACGAGATCTCCGGCCACTGGGACCACTATCGCGACGACATGTTCCCACCCATGGAGCTCGGCTCGGAGGAGATGGTGCTGCGCCCGAGCCTGTGTCCGCACCATGCGCTGATCTTCCGCTCCCGTGCCCACAGCTACCGCGAACTGCCACTACGCATGGCCGAGTTGGGCGGCATGTACCGCTCCGAGCTGTCCGGTGTGCTCGGCGGGCTGACCAGGGTCCGGGCGATCCAGCTGAACGACGCCCATGTCTTCTGCACCCCCGAGCAGGCCGCGGACGAGGCCGTCGCCGCCCTGGAGCTGATCCGCGGGGCGCACCGGGCGCTCGGCATCGTGCCGGTCCGCTACCGGCTCTCGCTGCCCGGCGCGGGCGGCAAGTACGTGGCCGACCCGGGGCTCTGGCAGCGGGCGACCGCGCTGCTGACCGACGTGCTGGAGCGCTCCGGGGTGCCGTTCGAGGCGGCGGAGGGCGAGGCCGCGTTCTACGGTCCCAAGATCGACGTGCAGATCGCCGACGGCGCCGGGCGCGAGTTCACCCTCTCCACCGTACAGATCGACTTCCACCAGCCGGAGCGCTTCGACCTGCACTACATCGGCCCGGACGGCGCCAAGCACCGCCCGGTGATGGTGCACCGCAGCGTGATCGGTAGCGTCGAGCGGGTGGTCGCCCACCTGATCGAGCTGTACGGCGGGGCGTTCCCGGCCTGGCTGGCCCCCGCCCAGGTGGTGCTGCTGCCGATCTCCGACGCCGAACTGCCGCAGGCCGAGCGGCTGCGGCAGCGCTGTCTGGACCTCGGACTGCGGGTCGAGGTCGCCGGACCGGAGCAGGGCACCCTCGGGGCCAGGATCCGGGCGGCCCGACTGGTGCCCTACCAGGCCGTGATCGGTGCCAAGGAGGCGGCGGACGACCTGGTCGCGCTGCGGCTGCGGGACGGTCGCCGGCTGGCGCCGATGCCGGCCGAGGAGGCCTGGGCGCGGATCGGCGCGCTGGTCGCCGAGTGCAGCGCCGAGCTGTGGCCGGACGCGCCCGCCGGGTGAACCGGTCGCATCCGTACGACTAGTGCGGTGCGCGGTGTGTCGGGGAAGGCCGGGGCGGGGGCCGCCCGTCGAATGGACGGGCGGCCGGGTCCACGGCCGCGGCTGTCCCCACCGGTTCCACTGTCCCGATGCATCCGGAGGTACCCATGCGCCGACCGCGCCGCTTCGTCGTTCCCGTCCTCGCCGCCGCTCTGGCCCTCGCCGGGGCGGTGGCCGCCGCCCCGGCGGCTCCGGCCGCGCTCCGCCCGCTGCCCGTACCGGAGGTGCAGTACTGCGCCGCCGTCCTCGGGCACGTGCCCGGCGCCGACGGCTTCTCCCCGCTGCTCGGCCGGGCCTGCTCGCCGGACTCCCGGGCCGACGCGCTCGCCCGGGCCGGCGGCCACGACCGTACCGCCGAGCAGCCGGCCGGCGACACGCTGCTGCTGGAGGAGTACAAGGACGCCGACTACAAGGGAGGCATCCTCTACTCCTTCTACGGTGACGCCGGAGGCTGCGACGGCACCGGCTACCACCTGGTCAACTACATCGGTGTGGCGCTGAACGTGTCCTCGATGATCGGCTACAACAACTGCAACGCCGTCCACCTCTGGTCGACCCTCAGTGTGGAGAAGACCATGGACCTCCCGGCCTCCTACCTGGGGGCGAACTTCAACGACGCGGTCCGCGAGTTGCAGGTCTTCCACCGCTGACACCCGGGTCGGTCCCGGGCCGGGCACGGCTCGCTTCGGGCGCGGCCTGTCCGGCCCGGGGCGGATTCCGCCGTCGGCTGGCAGCATGCGGCCGTTGCAGGCTCTGTCCAGCGGTCGGCTCTTCAGGGGGCGGGACAGAGCGGGTTTGACTGGAACGCAACAAGCCCGGTGTGGAGTACCCGGGCCGCCCTTCCAGGGGGGAACCGCCGTGTCCGTCATGCTCGTTCGTCGCGTCCTCGGCACTGTCGTCGCCCTGCTCGCCGCCTCGGCGCTGTACGGCGGCGGGGGTGGGATCGGCGAGCGGGAGCACGGTGACGGATGCGCGGGTGGGGCCCGCCTCGTGGCGGCCGCGCTGCGGCCGGAACCCGGGCGACCGTGTACCTCGGCGGGCGCCGGAGGCGGGACCCCGGCGGTCAGTAGGCCTGCAGCTCGATCAGGTGGCCCTCGGGGTCGCGCAGATGGGCGGTGCGGAGGCCGGGGCCCCATTCGGGGCGATCGGTGGCCGGGGCGGCAGGGGTGCCTCCGCAACTGAGACACATGGCCAACGCCTCGTCCACGTCGTCGACCCGGAACACCAGCATCGCGGTGTCCTGGGTGGGGGTTCCGGGCCGGGCGGGCAGGCCGCCGGTGCCGAGGGTGGCGGCCATCGCGGCGCGGTCGAAGAGCACCAGGACGGCCTGGTCGTCGACGTCCCAGTTGGCGTACGGGCCCTCGGGCGCGCCCTTGACCAGGACGGCGCCGGTGAGGGCGGGGAGCACGGCGCGGTAGAAGGCGAAGGTCTCGGCGAAGCGGGTGACGAGCAGGCGGGGGTAGAGCGCGTCCACGGGCTGACTCCTGAGCCGGAAACAGTGGGTCGGAACCCACTATAGGGAGCGACCCTAGAATGCCGCCATGACCTCCGAGACCCCCGTCCCGTCCGGCGCGCTGCCGCCGACCCTGCTCGGCCTCAGCACCTTCCTGCTCGCCCGGATCGGCCGGACCGCGCGCGGCCGGCTCACCGAGCAGCTGGCCGAACGCGGCCTGCGGCTCTGGGACATGGCGGTGCTCGCGGCGCTCGCCGACTTCGGGCCGCAGGCGCAGCGGGACCTGGTGCGGCGGCTGGGGATCGACCCCAGCGACCTCGCGAAGGTCGTCGAGCAGCTCGGCGCGGCCGGGTACGTCGAACGCAGCCGGGACGCACGGGACCGACGTCGGGTCTCCGTCTCGGTCACGGCCGACGGGCGGGCGCTGCTGGCCGAACTGGAGGCCCGGGCACGGGCGGTGCAGGACGAGGTGCTGGCGCCGCTGGACGCGGGGGAGCGGCGGGTGCTGCAGGAGCTGCTGCGGCGGGTCGACGAGGGGATGGGGGAGCGGCGCGGCTCCGTGTGAGCTCAGCCGGGGTGCGGTCCGGGGCGGCGGGCGCCGGCGAACTCGCCCGCCCAGCGCGGCAGGTCGAGCACCTGCTCGACCCGGGCCACCAGGGTGCCGGTGCGCTCGGCGTGGATCATCGCGCCGTCGCCCGCGTAGATGCCGACATGGTGCAGCGGGGCGTCGGGACGGGAGAAGAACAGCAGGTCGCCGGGGGCGAGGGCGTCGCGGTCGACCGGGGCGCCGAGATTGAACTGGGCGACGGTGTAGTGCCCGAGCTCGACCGTGCCGTGGCTGGCGCGGTACCAGCAGTAGAGCGACAGCCCGCTGCAGTCGAAGCCGACCGTGCTCTCGCCCAGGCACACGCCGTTGAGGTAGCCGTTCTCCCCGTCGCAGAAGCCGAGGCCCGGGCCCAGCCGGTCGCCGCCGCCCCAGGCGTACGGGACGCCGATCTGCGCCGTGGCGACGGCGGCGACCCGGAGGCCGAGGGCGGCGGAGCGGTCGGCGGGCGCGGACGGGCCTGCGGCGTGGGCGGGTTGGGCGGACTGGGCCGCGGTGGTGAGGGCCGGGACGAGTCCGGCGCCGAGGGCGAGGCCGAGCATGCGGCGGCGTCCGACTCCGGAGGCCTGGTCGGGGCTGGGCGGTTGGGACTCCATCGGTCGACTCCCCTGCGGTGGTTGCGGTCGCTGCGGTGGTTGTGCTGCTTGCGGTGGCGGCGTGGGTGGCCACCAGGATCGCGGTCCGGGGGCTCCGCCCGCCATCACCCGCAACGGTGAATCGTGGCGGCACCGGCCTTGGTGGGCCCGGGAGTTCGCAGGAAAACTGTTTGACGGTCGTGGGGCCGGAGCCAACGATGGGCACGAAACGACCCGGTGGCGACCCCTGGAGGACTTCATGAGCGGTGCCGTCAAGCTGCTCCGCACCACCCGGCTGACCCCGGCCGTCGACTACGCCTATGCGGCCGTGGTCGACGCCCCGGCCCGCTCGCTCTGGCTGGCCGGGGCCTGCCCGCTGGACGAGGAGGGGCGCACCGTCGCGGTCGGTGACTACGAGGGCCAGGCCCACCAGGTGATGCGCAATCTGATAACCGTGCTGGAGGACGCGGGCGCTGGGCTCACGGACATCGCCCGGACCACCGTGTACGTGGCCTCCAGCGATCAGGCGGACCTGGTGAAGGTGTGGAACGTGTACCGGGAGTACCTGGGGGAGCACGACGCCCCCAGCACGCTGCTCGGCGTCTCGGTGCTCGGCTACGCGGACCAGCTGGTGGAGGTCGAGGCGGTGGCCGTGCTGCCCTGACGGGCACCGGGGGCCCTTCCGTTCAGACGGGGTCTGCGGCGAGCAGGGCGTCCAGCTTGCGGTAGCCCTCGACCACGCCGCGTTCCATCCCGCTGGCCAGGATCGCGTCCCGGGCCGCCAGGCCGTCGACCACCGACAGCACGGTGACGCGGGTGCGGCCCTCGCCGACCGGTTCGAAGGAGGCGGTGTCCAGCGAGACGCCGTCCGGCACGCCCTCGAAGGTGAAGGTCTGGACGAGCCGGGTGGCCGGTCGGACTTCGTGGAAGGAGCCGTAGAAGGCGGCGACCTGCCGGCCGTCACGGTGCACGGTGTAGCGGTAGTGGCCGCCGGTGCGGGCCTCCCAGTCCTCGATCTTCATGTCGAGGTCCTCGGGGCCGAGCCACCGGGCGACCAGCTCGGGTTCGGTCCAGGCCCGGAACACCCGCTGCTGCGGGGCGTCGAACTCGCGGACGATCCGGATGGTGGGCAGCGTCGGGTCCGCTTCGATCCGGGTCTCGTTGCCGGTGGTGGAGGTCATCGCGGGGCTCCTTCGATGTCGTGGGTGTCGTCGGTGTCGTCCATCTCGGCGAGGACGGCGTCCAGCCGGCCGAAGCGGGCCTCGGCCTGGCGGCGGTAGCGCTCGATCCAGCCCGTCATCAGGTCGAGCACCTGGGGTTCCAGACGGCACGGTCGCCGCTGGGCGTCCCGGCTGCGACTGACGAGTCCGGCCTCCTCCAACACCTTGAGGTGCTTGGAGACGGCCTGCAGGGACATCGCGTAGGACTCGGCCAGCTCGCCCACGGTCGCGTCCCGCACCGAGAGCCGGGCGACGATGTCGCGCCGGGTCGGATCGGCCAGGGCGACGAAGGCCCGGGAGAGCTGGTCGACGGCCATCGTGCACCTCGGGTTCGTCCTCAACCGACTGGTTGAGAACGACGCTACTCCGGTGTGCCCGGGTATTCAACCGATGAGTTGAGGAAGGGGGTGGTCGGGCTTCCGCTTGGCAGCCGTCGAGAAAGAAGAAACCGTTCGTTCGGTTTCTGGGGCGTCGTTCCGAGTGAAGGGCGCGTTTATCGACAGAACTCCGGCCCGGTGCGGGTCCCGTTCCGTGGGGCGGAACCTGGGGGACCGTGGGTGGGAACGCCTGGGGCGGGTGGGGGAGGAGAGAAAGGGACGGCTGATTCGGTGACATCGTCTTGTCGCCCGTGGGGAGCCCGTAGCTAAGATACGGGGTGTTTGGTTTTGTTTTCCCGGAGCTCAGGGCGGGGTGGTTGCGGTGGTACGGCAGGAACGGGCGCTCCGGACGCGTCGGCTGATCCTGGAGGCCGCGGCGTCGGTCTTCGACGAGTTCGGTTACGAGGGCGCCACCATCGGGGAGGTGGTGTCCCGGGCGGGTGTGACGCGTGGTGCGGTGTATTTCCATTTCGCCTCCAAGCGGGATCTCGCGCAAGGTGTCGTGGAGGAGCAGTTCGTCCAGGACGGAGTGCCCGAACGGAGCTGCAAACTCCAGGAGTTCGTGGACACCGGGATGGTGGTGGCGCATCTGATGCCGCGCGATCCGCTGCTCAGCGCGGGCGCCCGGCTCTCGCTCGGCCAGGACGTGTTCGACGACCTCGGCGGTGGGGCGATCCCCGGCTGGATCAGTCGGATGGAGGCGCTGCTGACGGCGGCCGGCGAGCGCGGCGAGCTGTTGCCGCACGTGGTCCCGGCCGACACTGCGTGGCTGATCACCGCGGCCTGGACGGGTGTGCAGATCCAGTCGCAGAAGCTCTCCGGCCGGGCCGACCTGGAGTTGCGGGTGTCCGGCCTGTTCCAGCACCTGATGCCGAGCGTCGCGGTGCCCGGGGTGCTCGGCTCGCTGCAGATGGGGCCGGACCGCGGCGGCCAGGTGGTCGCCGAGGTCGAGGCGGCCCGGCTGGCCCGGGAGGGTGGCGGGGGCGGCGACGGTGAGGCGGCGGAGGTGCTCGCCGGGGTCGAGGCGGTCGCGGACGGGGTCGGCGTGGGCTGATCCGCGGTCGGTACCGGCTGGGTTCGGATCGGCCGGGCTCGGGTCGGGCGGGGTTGGCCCTGCCGCTCGCGGAGGCCGGTGCGGAGGCCGGTGCGGACGCCGGTGTGGGGCAGGTGAATTGGTGGCGGCGCGGGATCCACAAGGGGTCCGACGCCGCCTTCGGTTTGTCCGGGCGCGGACACGATGGGTGAGCCGATGTCGACTCAGGGTGCCCGCAGGGTCGTCGCGCCCCGAGCGGACGGCAGGGGGACGCTCCGCTTCCAGAAACAAACAGAGCGTTCGGTTTTGTATTGACAAACCGCGCGTCCTGTTTTTGACTGGTGACAGTTGACCCAGGGGTGTCGACCCGGGTGCCGGCCGCGGCGGAGGGGCCGTGGCGTTCCGTGTGATTGGGGTGGTCATCGTGGAAATTCGGGTGCTCGGGGCGCTGGACGTCCGGGTGTGCGGGGAGTCGGTGGTGCCGACGGCGCCCAAGCCCCGTCAGGTGTTGGGGCTACTGGCCTTACGCGCGGACCAGGTGGTCCCGGCCGGGGTGCTGGCCGAGGAACTGTGGTCCGGCCGTCCGCCGCGCAGCGCGCGCACCACCGTGCAGACCTATGTGCTGCAACTGCGCGACCTGATCGACCGGGCGCTCGCCCGGGCCGGTGCGGCGGCCGGGGTCTCCTGCGCCAAGGATGTCCTGGTGACCTCGCCCGGCGGCTACATGCTGAACAGCGGCGGCGGGATGACGGACGTGCGCGAGTTCGACCGGCTGGCCGGAATGGGCTACCGGGCGATGGACGGCGACGACCATCCGCTCGCGGCCCGGATGCTCGGCGAGGCGCTGGTGCTGTGGCGCGGCCCGGCCTTCGCGGACGTCCCCGTGGGCGGTCAACTCGCCGTGGAGGCCAAGCGGTTGGAGGAGACCCGGCTGTGCGCGCTGGACCAGCGGATCGAGGCGGACCTGCGGCTGGGCCGGCACCGGGTGCTGCTGGCCGAACTGACCGTGCTGGTCGACCGCTACCGCACCCATGAGAGCCTGCACGGCCAGTACATGATCGCCCTGCACCGCTCCGGCCGCCGGGGCGAGGCACTGGAGGCCTACCAGCGCCTGCGCAACACCCTGGTACGGGAGTTGGGCATGGAGCCCTCGGTCGGACTGCGCCGGCTGCAGCGATCGATCCTGCTGGCCGGCCCCGAACGGGCGGAGCGCGAGCCCGGTGCCGCCGCTCCGCAGGCCGCCCCCGCACCGGCGGGTGCGGGCCGGTTCACCAGGGTCGGCTGAACCCGGTCGGCCGTCCTCGGGCGAGGACGGCCGAGGACGGCCGACCGACGACGGGCGGTGCAGGCCGCTGGAGGCGGTGCCCGGACGGGCGTCGCCGGAGTCCGGCCGGAACGGGCCGGTGGGTGTGAGGGGTGGTGGGACGGGTGGTCCAGGAGAGGTCGGAACGGACCCGCGGACGGCTGGTGGAGGCAGGGGCGACGCTGTTCGACCGCTGCGGGTACGCCGGGGCCACACTCGGCGAGATCGCCGGGGCCGCCGGGGTGACGAAGGGGGCGCTCTACTTCCACTTCGCCTCCAAGGAGGAACTGGCCAGAGCCGTGTTCGAGCAGGCCGAGACATCCCTGCGCACCGCCTGCGCCGCCCCGCGCTCCGTGGACTCACCGCTCCAGGCCCTGATCGACGCCGGCTACTGGCTGGTCGACGCCCTGGGCTCGGACGCGGTGATCCGGGCGGCCTTCCGGCTCGGACGCGACGGCGCCGAGTGGCCGGAGGAGCCCCGCCCGGCGGCGCCCGCCGGGACCTTCGCGGGGATGCGGGGCTTCCACGGCGTCTGGGCCGGAGTCGTCCGGGACCTGCTGTCCGGTGCCCGTCGGGCGGGTGAACTGCGCGACCGCTCGGGCGGATTGGGCCCGGAGACGCTGGTGGTGACGGCGGCCTGCGGCCTGGAGGTGGTCTTCGCCGACGGCTGCCCCAGCGAGGAGCGCGCCCGCCGGGTGGGCGCGCTGTGGGACTGGCTGCTGCCCTGCCTCGTCCCACCGGGCAGCTCGGTCGGCTACCGCACCCGCCCGGCCGCGCCCCGGCCCGCCTGACGCCGCCCGGCCCGCGCGGTACGCCGCCGCCCCGCCCGGCTGTCGCCGTACGGCCGGACCGGCGAGGAGGCGGGCGGTGGGCGGGGCACAGCAGGTCGAATGTCACTGCGGCTCGCCATGATGGCGGTATGAAGGACGCAGCCACCACGGCCACCCCTGCCGCTCCCGCCTCCCCGGAGGCCTACGCCGACGCCGTCGCCACCGCCGTACGGGCCGCCGCGGCCTACTACGGCGACGGGTCCACCCCGCTCGGGGACGACGAGTACGACGCCCTGGTCCGGCTGATCGAGGCCTATGAGCGCGCGCACCCCGACCAGGTGCTGCCCGAGTCGCCCACCGGCAAGGTGGCCGGCGGCGCGGTGGTCGGCGACGTCCCGCACAGCACGCCGATGCTCTCGCTCGACAACGTGTTCTCGGCCGAGGAGCTGGAGTCCTGGGCCGCCGGGCTGGAGCGCAGACTCGGCCGTCCGGTCGCCGCCTGGTGCGTCGAGCCCAAGCTGGACGGCCTGGCCGTCGCCGCCCGCTACCGGGAGGGCCGCCTGTACCAGGTGCTCACCCGGGGCGACGGCCTGGCCGGGGAGGACATCACCCATGCGGCGGACGCCGTGCTCGGTCTGCCCGCCCGGCTCGGCGAGCCGCTGGACGTCGAACTGCGCGGCGAGGTGCTGCTCACCCACGAGCAGTTCGAACAGGCCAACGCCGTGCGCACCGCCCACGGCGCCACCCCGTTCGCCCACCCGCGCAGCGGCGCCGCCGGCACCCTGCGCGCCAAGGACCGCCCGTACCGGGTCGAGCTCACCTTCTTCGGCTACGACGCCCACGGCCTGCCCGGCCTCGACCATGCCGCGCTGCTCGACCGGCTCGCCGAGCTGGGCGCCAACACCGCCGCCAGCACCCAGGCCGCGCCCCGGCGCTGTGCCACGCTCGCCGAGGCCGAGCAGCGGATCGAGGAGATCGCCGCCCTGCGGGCCGCGCTGCCCTTCGGGATCGACGGCGTCGTGGTCAAGGCCGACGCGGTGGCCGACCAGGCGGAGGCGGGCTCCGGTTCCCGGGCACCGCGTTGGGCGGTGGCCCGCAAGCTGCAGGCCCAGCACAAGGTCACCCGGCTGCTCGGGGTGGAGTGGAACGTCGGCCGCACCGGGATCATCGCGCCCCGCGCGGTGCTCGACCCGGTGGTGATCGACGGCGTCACCGTCACCTACGCGACGCTGCACAACCCCGCCGACATCGAGCGCCGCGGGCTGATGATCGGCGACCAGGTGTTCGTCTACCGTGCCGGGGACGTCATCCCCCGGGTGGAGGCGCCGTTGGTCGACGAGCGCACCGGCGCCGAGCAGCCGATCGCTTTTCCCGAGGTCTGCCCGCGCTGCGGCGACGCCATCGACCGCAGCGAGCAGCGCTGGCGCTGCGTGCGCGGCCGGGGCTGCCAGGCCGTCGCCTCGGTGATCTACGCGGCCGGGCGCGACCAGCTCGACATCGAGGGCCTCGGCGGCACCCGGGCCGTCCAGCTGGTCGAGTCCGGGCTGGTCGCCGACCTCGCCGACCTCTTCACCCTGACCAAGGAACAACTGCTCACCCTGGAGCGGATGGGCGAGACCAGCGCCGACAACCTGCTCGCCGCGCTGGAGACCGCCCGGACCCGACCGTTGAACCGGGTGTTCTGCGCGCTCGGCATCCGCGGCACCGGGCGGACGATGTCGCGCCGGATCGCCGCGCACTTCGGCAGCATGGCCGCGATCCGGGCCGCCGACGCCGAGGCGCTCGCGGGCGTGGACGGCATCGGGGCGGAGAAGGCGGCCGTGATCGTGGCCGAACTGGCCGAGGTGGCCGGGCTGTTGGACCGGTTGACGGAGCAGGGGGTGGGGACCCAGGTGTCCGCGCCGGTCCGCCCGGCGGCCGCAACGGGCCCTGCCGGTACGGCGGAAGAGGGCACAGCGGGCGCGGGCGCGGGCACGAGTACGGCGGGTGCGGTCGTGGCGGCCGGTCCGCTGGCGGGGCAGAGCGTCGTGGTGACCGGCAGCATGACCGGCGCCCTGGCCGAGCTCTCCCGCAACGCGATGAACGAACTGATCGAACGCGCGGGCGGCAAGGCCTCCTCCTCGGTGTCCAAGCGCACCACCCTGCTGGTCGCGGGGGAGAAGGCCGGCTCCAAGCGCGCCAAGGCGGAGGAGCTCGGGGTGCCGGTCACCACCCCGGAGGAGTTCGCCGCACTGGTGGCCGACTTCCTCGGCTGAACCGCCCGGCGGGCCGATGGGCCGGGGCGCGGTGAGCCGAACTGCCGCGGGCCGCAGTGCGGTAGGGTGGCCGACGCTGAACACGACCGCGACCCAGGAGGTGAGTCCCATTACCGGTACGTCCGAGCGGGTGCTCCCGGAGCGCGGCCGTGCGGGCGCGCCGCGCGGATAGCGCGGACGCGCCGACGCGGCGTCGACCCTGGCGGGAGCCCTGACGGAGTCCTCCGTTCTCCTCCCGTCCTGCCCTAGGGGTCCCCCTTGCCGGTCTTCACCTCCGCCGCCCTCCGTTCCTCCGTCGTCTCCCGACTGCGCGCCGCCGGTTGCGTGTTCGCCGAGGAGGAGGCGCGGATCCTGCTCACCGCCGCCGGC
The DNA here is from genome assembly GCF_044749365.1 of Kitasatospora sp. NPDC089509. NCBI lineage: Bacteria > Bacillati > Actinomycetota > Actinomycetes > Kitasatosporales > Streptomycetaceae > Kitasatospora > Kitasatospora sp. NPDC089509. The sequence goes on from NZ_JBIVHS010000001.1 coordinate 327,644, forward strand.
ACACCCGCCGAGCTGGCCGCCATGGTCCTGGCCCGCGCCGACGGCCGACCGCTCGAACACGTCGTCGGCTGGGCCGAGTTCGCCGGACTGCGGATCGCCGTCGACCCCGGCGTGTTCGTCCCGCGTCGGCGCAGCGAGTTCCTGGCCGCCGAGGCCGCCCGAATCGCCCGGCCCGGCGCCGTGGTGGTCGACCTGTGCTGCGGCAGCGGCGCCCTCGGTGCCGCCGTCGCGGCCGGGGCCGGGCACTCGGTCGAGCTGTACGCCGCCGACCTGGACCCGGCGGCCGTCCGCTGCGCCCGCCGCAACCTGGCCGGGACGGGTGCCCGGGTCTTCGAGGGAGACCTGTTCGCCGCCCTGCCCGAGGAACTGCGCGGACGCGTCGAGGTGTTGATCGCCAACGTCCCGTACGTGCCGAGCGGCGACATCGAACTGCTGCCGCCCGAGGCCCGGTTGCACGAGGCGCGGCCCGCGCTGGACGGCGGAGCGGACGGGTTGGACGTGCTGCGTCGGGTGACCGCGGCGGCGCCGCGATGGCTGGCCGCGGGCGGTGCGTTGCTGTTCGAGACCAGCGAGCGGCAGGCGGCGGACGCGCTGGCGGTGGCGCGGGCGGCGGGTCTGGCGGCGGAGGTGCGCCGGGAGGAGGAGCTGGACGCCACGGTGGTGACGGCCAGGCAGAGTTGACGGTTATTCAGATCGTTATTCAGATCAGTGGCCCCGGGTTGGACCGTCCCGGCCACCGCTCCCCTGCGTCGGTGGCCGGGACGGCCGGTCAGATCCGGGAGCCGTACACGTGGTCGACCGGAATGGTGAGCAGCACCCGGCGGTCGGCGACCATCGCCGCGCGGTACTCCGCCCAGTCGGGGTGCTCCCCGGCGGCCCGCCGGTAGTAGTCCACCAGCGCCTCCACCTCCGGCCCGTCCGGGTCGGTGCCGGGGCCGGTGAGGGTGGCGATGCCCTCGGCGACGGCCCAGGAGCGGCCCTCCGGCCCGGTCACCTCCAGGCTGACCCGCGGGTCGCGGCGCAGGTTCGCGGTCTTCGCCAGCCCCTCCCGGGTGGAGACGAGGACGGCGTTCGCCTCGCGGTCGTAGAAGGGCAGGACGGGGGAGAGCTGGGGCCGCCCGTCCGCCTTGATGGTGGCCAGGATGCCGAGGCGGCTCTGCGCGAGCAGCGCGTACGGGTCGTGAGCAGTGGCGGTCATGGGGGCCATCATCGGGCTTCACACCAGTGTGAAGGTCAAGGTCCGGCAGGCGTGTTGCGGGGGTTCGCACCGGAGAGTGGGGATCTGCGGAATCGCCGGTGGCGAGGGCCGGTCGGGGTCTAGGGTCGGGAGGCGACGGGGCGTGACGAGACGTCGACGAACCGTCACCGAGCGCCGGTCCGGGCGCCGACCCGGGCGCGTGCTGATCCGAACCGAGGGAGCACCCACGATGGCTGCCGAGTACCGGCCCAGGGAACTGCTTGAGTTCTCCGACGACCTGCACCACGACGACGTGACCCCGCTGCAGGAGTTCCTCGCCGCCCGCATCGGCGAGATCGTCGAGGCGCAACCCGAGGGCAGCGCCACCCGCTTCGCGGCCGAACGCCTCGCCGACCTCACCCTCCACGACTGCATCCACCTGTCCGACATGCTCGGCGGCTGGGGGGAGGTGGTGGTCGCGGGCCGGGTGGACGTGCCCGGCGGGATCCAGCGGCTGCGCCAGGACGTGATGCTGTGGTGGCAGCGGCTGTGCGAGACCGCCGACGGTTTCCGCGACCACCCCGACCACAACCCCCGGTGGCGGGCGCTGCGGTTCGTGAACCTCGCCCACGCCGAGCTGATGGCGAGTCTGACCGACACGGCGGGCGGCGTGTACGGGGACGGCGCGCACCCCTGAGTTCCGCCCGCCGTGTCCGTCCGGGACCCGTCGGGGGACGTCCTGCGGTGGTCAGTCGGCCTTCACGGCGGGCAGGGCCGCGGCGAGCGCGTCGGCCGTCCGTCGGACGTCCGCCGCCGTGGTGCGCCAGTTGCTGAACGCCGCGCGCAGGGCGGGCAGTCCGGCGTAGCGGGTCGGGGTGAGGAAGGCCTGGTCCGAGATCCGGGCGGCGAGGGCGGCGAGGCGCTCGGGCGTGGGGTCCTCGGCGAGGGTGAAGCAGACGACGTTGAGGCGGACCGGGGCGAGCAGCCGCAGTCCGTCGGTCGCGTCGATCGCCGCGCCCAGCGCCTCGGCGCCGGCGACGCAGCGCTCGACGATCTCGCGGTGGCCGGCCCGGCCGTAGGCGCGCAGGGTGAACCAGGCGGCCAGGGCGCGCAGGCGGTGCGAGTTCTCCGGGGTGAGGTGCACCAGGTCGGGGTGGTCGCCGATCGGGCCGAGGTAGGCGGCGGCGTTCTGGAAGACCCGGGCCTGGAGGTCGCGGCGGCGGGTGAACTGCACGGCGCTGTCGTACGGGACGTTGAGCCACTTGTGCAGGTCCACGCAGACCGAGTCGGCGAGGTCCAGCCCGGCCACCAGCCCGGCGTGGAGCGGGGACAGCGCGGCGAACGCGCCGAAGGCGGCGTCCACGTGCAGCCAGCAGCCGTACCGGTCCCGGAGTTCGGCGATCGCCCGCAGGTCGTCGAAGTCGACGGTGTTCACGGTGCCCGCGTTGGCGACCACGATGCACGGGCCGTCGGCCTCGGCGAGCGCCCGCTCCAGCGCGGCCAGGTCCACGGCCTCCCGGCCGGGCAGGGTGGGGACGGTGGTCAGCGCGGTGCGGCCGAGGCCCAGGACGGACAGTGCCTTGGCGATGCTGGAGTGCGCGCTGCCGGACAGCACCCGCACCCGGCCGAGCGCCGCGACCCCGTCCTCGGCCACGTCCACCCCGAGCCGCTCGCCCAGCCACTCCCGGGCGATCGCCAGGCCGACGGTGTTGGACATGGTGGCGCCGCTGACGAAGGTGCCGCTGTGCGCGGCGGAGAGGCCGAACAGCTCGCGCAGCCAGTCGACCGTCTCCCGCTCCAGGTGCTGACCGGTCGGGTCGAGCGAGGAGTTGGAGTTCTGGTCGGCGGTGGCGGTGAGCCAGTCGCCCACCAGTGCGGCCGGGGTCGCCCCGCCGGTCACGAAGCCGAAGTAGCGCGGCCCGGCACTGGCGGACAGCCGCGGCTCCCAGCGTTCGCCGAACTCCGCCAGGGCCGCCCGCAGCCCGCCGCCGTCCTCGGGCAGCGGAGCGGGGGCCGTCGGCGCGGCGGATGTCGGCGCGGCGGTCGTCGGGCTCTTGCCCTGCGGCGGGATCACCGGCCGCTCGTCCAGCCCGGCGAGGAAGCCGACGGCCCGCTGCCGGGCCTCCTCCAGCAGGGCGGGCAACTGGTCGAGGTCGGCGGCGAGTTCGGGGTGCATGGGGGGTTCTCCGTTGATCGGTTGTCAGCCCGACGGTAGGGGAGGACGGAGAGCGCGTCGCGGGCCAATCCGCCACCGGTGGCCTGGGCGGTGGTGCGGGTCACGCACCCGGGCGGTTCAGGCGGTGGCCGGGTTCCTCCGGTCGGCGTCGGTGGTCCCGGCCTCCCCGGCGGTGCTGGTGGTCGGCGGGGCGGGCGGGGCCGGGATCGCCGCGGCGACGGCGGCCGCGATCAGGGCCACCCCGCAGCCGATCACCAGGCCGGTCCGGAAGCCGCTCTCCGAGGGGAGGGTGTGGCCGCCCAGGGTGGTGGTCAGCTGGGACAGCACCACGCCTACCACGGCCGCGGAGGTCGAGGTGCCCAGCGAGCGCATCAGGGTGTTGACGCTGTTGGCGGAGGCCGTCTCGGACAGTGGCACCGCGCTCATGATCAGCGCGGGCATCGCGCCGTAGGCCAGCCCCACACCGCCGTTGGAGACGACGGTGGCGACCAGTACGCCCCAGGTGGAGCCCATCAGCGGCAGCGCGAGCCCGTAGCCGGCGGCGATCGCCAGGGCGCCGGCGATCAGGGTGACCTTGGGGCCGCGCGCGGCGGACAGGCGTCCGCCCAGTGGCGAGACGACCATCATCATCAGACCGCCGGGGGCCATCCACAGGCCCATGGCCAGCATCGACTGCCCCAGCCCGTAACCGGTGGCCTTCGGCAGTTGCAGCAGCTGGGGCACGATCAGCGCCTGGGCGTACATGCCGAAGCCGACCAGGACGGACGCCGCGTTGGTGAGCAGCACCCGTGGGCGGGCGGTCACCCGCAGGTCCACCAGCGGGGCGGCGACGCGCAGTTCCCAGCGGCCCCAGAGCAGCAGGACGGCCGCGGCGGCGGTGAACAGGCCCAGGGTGCGGGTGCTGCCCCAGCCCCAGTCGGCGCCCTTGGAGACGGGCAGCAGCAGGCAGACCAGGCCGACGCTGAGGCCGGCGGCGCCGACGAAGTCGAAGCGCCGGGCGGCCCCGGCCGGCCGGGCGGTGGCCGGGGCGTCGGCGGGGACGACGGTGCGGATCATCCCGATGATGACGACGGTCAGCACGGCGGTGCCCCAGAACAGGGCGCGCCAGCTGGCGTAGTCGGCGACGGCGGCGGCGATCGGCAGGCCGAGTCCGCCGCCGATCCCCATCGAGGCGCTGACCAGCGCGATCGCCGAGCCCAGCCGCTCCGGCGGCAGGACGTCCCGGAGCAGGCTGATGCCGAGCGGCACCAGTCCCATGCCCATGCCCTGCAGCGCCCGGCCGGCGATCATCGGCAGCGCGGAGGAGGACAGCGCGCACAGCACCGAGCCGACCAGCAGCGGGACGCAGGAGGCGATCAGCATGGTGCGCTTGCCCAGCAGGTCGCCCAGGCGTCCGCTGATCGGGACGAACACGGCGGCGGAGAGCAGGGTCGCGGTGATGACCCAGGAGGCGTTGGAGGCGGTGGTGTGCAGGAGTTGGGGCAGTTCGCTGATCAGGGGGGTGACCAGGGTCTGCATGATCGCGGCGACGGTGCCGGTGAAGGCGAGGGTGGCGACGATCGGACCGGTGCGGAGGGTGGGGGCTGGACCGCTGATGGCGGGCCTCCTGGGGTTCGGGGCGATTGGCGTGGCCGAGGTGGATGTGCCTCATGCATGGAATGTGCATCATGCACATCGCTGCTTCGTCGGCGAGCATACCGCTGTTGTGCATCGTGCACATCATGTGTGGGCTGCACTGCTCTGGCATACTGGGTGCTCACCGAGGAATCCGCAGGTCACGCGGCATCGAAGGGACTTCGACATGACCAGCCCCACGCACCAGGTCGCCCTCGAATTCCTGGTCTTCGGCCGTCACCGCGACTTCAGCCAGGTCGGCAACCGCCCCGAGGGCAGCCAGCTGGAGCGCAGCGCGTACATCCTGCTCAGCCGGGTCGAGGCCCAGGGGCCGATGTCCATCGGCCAGCTCAGCGACGCCTTCGGCCTGGACGTCTCCACCCTCAACCGGCAGACCGCCGCCCTCACCGGCGCCGGACTGCTGGAGCGCATCCCCGACCCCGACGGCGGGATGGCCCGCAAGTTCCGCCTCACCGAGGAGGGGCGGCGCCGCCTGGGCGAGGAGCGCACCGCCCACGTCCGCGCCCTCGACCTGGTGATGGCCGACTGGTCGGAGGCGGACGTCCTCGGATTCGCCGACTACCTGCGCCGCTTCAACACCAGCATCGAGGGCATCGACGGGCGCCCCTGGCCGCGCCCGTAGGGAGGCTGGGAAGCGCCCCGGCGGCGGGGGAGTTCGGCCCGGCGTACGGCCCGGGAGGCGAGGGCGTAGAGCGCGCCGAGGCAGGAGAGCGTGCCGCAGCCCAGGAAGACCGGGGCGGCGCCCCAGGTGCCGATGGCGGCGCCGACCACCGGGTAGCTGAGCGGGGCGAGGCCGACCATGGTGAGCATCATGACCGAGGTGACCCGGCCGAGGTAGCCGGGGTCGGCGGTGGTCTGGAGGAGGGCGCCGTTCAGGCTGCCGAAGACGCCCGCGCTCAGGCCGACCAGCGCGGCCAGCAGGGCGGCCGCCCCCAGCGCGGGGACCAGGCCCAGGACGGCCGCGCCGACGCTGCCGAGCAGCAGGGTGAGGACCATGGTCAGGCCGGCCCGGGGCAGCCAGCCGGCGACGGCGAGCAGGGCGGCGCTGGCGGCGGCGCCCGCGCCGAAGCAGGCGACGATCAGGCCGTAACCGGACGGGCCCCAGCCGCGCTCGGCGTTGAGCAGCACCATGCCGACGTTGAGGGTGCCGATCAGGCCGAGTTCGCAGACCGCCCCGGCGAGGACCAGCGGGCCGAGCAGGGGGTGACGGCGGATGTAGCGCAGGCCGTCGAGCAGGTCGGTGCGGGCGGTGCCCCGTTCGACGGGCTCGGACGGGTGGTCGAGGGGTGCGATCCGGATCGACAGGAGGAGCGGGAGGGAGAGCGCGAACAGGGCGCCCGCGACGGTGAAGGCGACGGCCGGTCCGCCGAGGCCCATGGCCAGGCCGCCGATCGGCGCGCCGGCGATCTGGCTGAGGCGCATCGCGAGCGAGCGCAGCCCGGTGACCCGGGCGAGCTGGTCGGGACCGGTGATCCGGGGCGGGAGGGCGCCCACGGCGGGCACGAACAGGGCGTCCACGGCACCGAAGACCAGGGCGACCGCCACCAGCAGCCACAGCGCGGGCGCGGTCAGGGCGATGACGGCGGCGACGGCGAGGATCAGCAGGCAGCGCAGGGCGTCGCTGCCGAGGATCACCCGGCGCGGGTCGAGGCGGTCGGCGATCACCCCGCCGCCGAGCATCAGCACCGCCCGGGGCAGCGCGCCCGCGGCCATCACCAGGCCGACCTCGGTGGGGCCGGCGGCCCGCTGGGCGGACCAGCCGAGGGCCACGAAGTAGACGCTGTCGCCGACCAGCGAGGCGGTGTAGGCGGCGAGCCAGCGCAGGACGTTGGCGTCGCGGTGGGCGGCGGGGCGCAGGGCGGGGGCGGGGGGCGTCTCGACGGTGGCCATGCGGGAACTCCGGCGGGTCGGCGGTGACTTGGCGGCTGGCTGGCTGGTGTCTCGGCGGCTCAGGGGTTTCAGGGGCGGAACGGGAAGCCGTACAGGTGGACGGACACGTGCTCGCGCCGCTCGGTGTCGCCGGCCGTCCGCGCCGCCTTGCCGCGTTCCCGCCAGCGGCGGCTGACGGCCTGCAACTCCTCGCCCAGTTCGGCGAGTTCGGTGGGGGTGAGGTCGAGCAGCCATTCGGCGGTGAACGCGGCGTCGGTCCACTCCGCGCCCCAGGCGGCGCTCTGGTCCAGGTAGGTGCGGTACTGGGCGGTGCGGCTGTCGACCAGGCCGCGGGTGACCGCGCCGACGGCGGCCGCGCCCTCGGGCGTACCGGCGAGGTCCGACTCCCGGAAGCCCCAGCCCTCCTCGGAGGCGACCTGCCACCAGCGCTCCCGCCCGTCGGCGCTCTGCGCGGCGGCCTCGGTGACGAAGCCGAGCTCGGAGAGCTTGCGCAGGTGGTAGCTGACCAGGGACGGGGCCTGGTCGACCTGCTCGGCGAGCTGGGAGGCGGTGGCGGTGCCGGCGGCGTAGAGCAGGCGGTAGAGCTGCATGCGGAGCGGGTTGGTGAAGGCCTTCAGGCGGGAGAGGTCGGTGATCCGCTCGTCCGGATGGGGGCGCTGGAGGTGCTGGGGGTCCTGGGGCATGCCTCCACGGTAGATCCGAAGGAAAAGTTGCGCAACGAAAACTGCGCAATAAAACTTTCGGATCTACCCGCGAGCCTCAGAGGGTCGGGACGGCGCCGCCGTCGACGTGGGCCACCTGGACGCCGGGCAGGCCGCGGGACCAGGCGGCGGCGACGGCGGTGAGCTGGGCGCGGGGGAGCGGGGCGGGGCCGAGACCGATCGGGAAGCGGGTGTGGCCGTCGCGGCCGCGGTAGGGGCCGGGCCAGGCGTGGAGGTGGGTGGCGCCGGCCGCTTCGAGTGCGGTGAGCAGGGTGCGGAGTCGGCCGCGCGCGGGGCCCTCGGACTGTGGCGCAGCGGTGACCACGGCCCAGGCGGCGTGCCGGCGGTGCAGTGGGGGCGGGGTGAGCAGGGCGGGCCAGGGGTCGGGGTCGGCGGTGCTGAGCTCCCAGGCGCGGTAGAGCTCCTCGGTGAGCAGGTCGCGGGTGTCCGGGCCGACCTGGGTGGTGCAGCTGCGGACCGGGGCGGAGGGGGTGAGGACGGTCAGCGCGGCGGAGGGTTGCGGGGCGGTGAACTCGCCGTCGAGCGAGACGGGTCGGCGCCAGTCCCAGGAGGCCCAGGTCTCGGTGAAGCGCTGGAACAGGTCCTCGTCGGCGGTGTCCGGGGCGGCGTCCAGGACGGTCCGGGCGGCGAGCACCGACCAGGCCAGCGAGGGCAGTTGACCGAACGGCGCACCGTCCAGTCCGCGCGCCCGCGACCAGGCCTTGACCTGGCGGGCCAGCCGGACGAAGGACCGGTGGCGCCCGCCGAGCGCCGACCGGATCGCCTCGGCATCCGTCACGGCGCTCAGCGCGACCGCCGCCGCCTCGCCCAACTCGGCGCGGCGGGCGACGGCTTGGGCGGGGTCGAGGGCGCCGGTGAAGACCACGGCCAGGTCGACGGTCAGCCCGTCGGCCTCCAGCCGCAGCCCCGGGACCCGGGCGCCGCGCACCTCGCGCAGCTGTCGGGCCTGCGGCAGAGCGGCGGCGACCCGGGTCAGCACCCCCGGCAGGTCGGCCGCTCCGGCCAGGGTCGCCACCAAGTCCAGGTCCCCGCCGTCGAGTTGGCAGCCCAGTCGACGGGATCCGACCTGGTGGACCACGCCCTCCGGCAGCGCCGCGGCGATCCGGTGGGCCAACTCGGCGGCCCGGGAGATGCGTTCGGGGGACTCGGGGCGCAGCGACAGCACCGGCTGCTCCGGCAGCTCCCGCACCTCGCCCGTCCCCAGGGAGACCACGGCGCGCGGGCGCATCGGTTCGTCGCCCCGCCGGGACAGTACCACCAGCTCGCCCACCCGGGCGTCCATGCCGCTCAGCCGGGCCGCGCAGTCGGCGGCCACCCGCTGGGGGTCGGCGCTGCGCCCGAGGGTCAGGTGCGGGGTGTAGCCCTCGGCGCGGCCCCGGCACCGGGGGAAGCGGCGTTCCAGGGCGTGGTGCAGGGCTGCCCAGGGCTCGGGCCCGGCGGCGGCCGGGTCCAGCCAGACGGTCGCGTCCTCCCGGTGGCCGAAGGTGTGCACGCCCGCCAACCGGGCCGTGAACGGGGCCACTTCGGCGGCGGCCGCGCCGAGCAGCGGCAGGGCGCGGTCGAAGTCGGACTCCGGTACGAAGCCGAACAGCAGGTTGACGTGCGGGGGCCAGCGGTGCAGCTGTGGGTCGTACGCGGCGCGCAACTGCTGGATCGGCGGCCGGAGTTCCTCGGGCGGCAGCCAGGCGACGGCGGTGCGGGCGGTGGGCGCGGCGTCGAGGGTCTCCGGGGAGTCGGCGCCGCCGAGGGTGAGGTCGACGGCCAGGCCGTAGTGGTCGGAGGGGTGGAGGCCGTCGTCGGTCGGCCGGTCGCCGAGCAGGGCGGCCCCGGTGGCGCGGGCCCGGTCGGCGCGGTACAGCACGCGGTCGATCCGGCCGGCCCGGCCGGTGAGCGAGGAGACGGCGGCGAGCGGGTTGACGGTCGGGTCGAAGGTGGGGGTGTCGTCGGCCGGGCCGTGCACCTCGGTCCAGGTGTCCCGCAGGCCGAGGGCGGCGGCGGGGCCGTCCGGGCCGGTGCGGGTGTCGTTGAAGTCCCCGAGCAGCAGCAGTTCGCCCTCGACGCCGGCCAACGCCTCGGCCAGGCCGGAGAGTTCGGCCTCTCGTCGGGCCGGTCCGGCGGGCGAGTGGTCGCTGCTCAGGTGGACGGCGGCGACGGTCAGCGGGGTGTCGCCGGCCTGGACGGTGACGGCGGCGACGGCCTTGTGCGGGCCCAGGACGTGCCGTCCGGCGGCCAGCACCGGGAGGCGGCTGAGCAGCAGCAGCCCGTACTCGGGCACGTCTCGGCCGGTCGGGTCGGCGCCGAGGGTGTAGCCGTCGCGGACCCAGGGCGCCGCCAACAGCCGCTCGACCAGGGCGGGTTCGACCTCCTGGAGGGCGATCACATCGGCGTCGGCGGCCGCCAGCTCGGCGAGCAGCAGCGGACGGCGACGGGCGGTGGCGATCCGGTCGGAGTCGTAGCGGTCCCACAGGGTGTTCCAGGTGACCAGGCGCAGGGTGTCCGTGGTCGGCGCGTCGGTGGCGGTCCGGTGGGGCTGCCAGCCGCCGTCCGGCCGCCAGACGTACGGGGTGGTGGCGGTGAAGAAGGGCGCGGGCAGGTGGCACGGCTCGGTGCGGCGCCCGGCCTCGGTGGTGTCCAGGAGGTCCAGGCCGGTGCTGCGGTCCCACACCAGGACGCCGTCGGCCTCGACCCAGCGGACCCGGTGCCAGGGGACCTCGCCGGAGGCGGCGAAGGCCTCCAGCGGGACGCGCTTGGTGCGGTCGTCGCGCTGGCGCACGCCCAGGGTGAACCGGGCCGGGTCGAAGCGGGCGTCCCAGCGGACGCGCTGGCAGACCTGTTCGATGGGGCGCATCAGTCCTCCTCGGAGTCGAGCGTGCCCGCGGTGTCCTCGACCGTGCCGGCCGGGCCGACGTACCAGGTGCGGTGCGCGTGGCCGGGGTAGGGCGGCTGGTAGCGGTGCAGTTGGGCGGTGAGCACCTCGGGCGGTACGGGGTGCGGGCGGACGGCGTTGCGGCGCAGCAGCTCCTCCTCGCCGACCAGCAGCACCACCTGGGTGAGCAGGGCGTCGCGGCGCCGGGCGGCGGCGTGGACCTGGGAGCGCTGCTCGCGGTTGAGCGAGGTGGCGTCCCAGACCACGGTGGTGGCTGCCGGAGCCGGTCCGGTCGGTGTGGCCGTTGCGGCCGTTGCGGCCAGGGCGGTGTCCAGGCGGGCCAGGCCGGTGCGCAGCACCTCGGGGTTGTGGCGCTGGTCGGCGCGCGAGCCGAGGGCGGCGCGCAGGTCGTCCAGGCTGATCCGGGCGGCGACCCCGGGCAGGGCGGCGGCGAAGGTGCTCTTGCCGCTGCCGGACGGGCCGCAGAGGTGGACCAGGTGGGGGAACCGGCCGTCCCGCCAGCGCCAGGTGGCGGCGACCGCCTCCTCGACGGTGGTGAGGCGGCCGAGCGCGTACGCCTCACGGGCCTGCGCCCAGCAGCGGTCGGCGGCGAGGCGGTCGACCTCGGTGAGGGCCTCGCGCAGCCCGGTGCGCAGCCAGGCCAGCGGGTCGGGGGCGAGCAGTCCGGCGTCCTCGGCGTGCAGGGCGGACCAGGCGACCTGCTCGCGTTCGGCGGGTCCGGGGGCGGCGGTCGCGGCCACCGCGTGCAGCACACCGAGGTCGGTGGCGCCGGTCAGCCGGACCAGCCCGGCGCGGCGCTCCTCGTCCGGGTACGGCTGGTGCAGGCCGGGGTGGAGGCCGACCAGGTCGGCGACCCGGCGGGCCAGCGGCAGGCCGAGCCGGCCGGCCAGCCGGGGGGCGAGCGACTGGCGGCGGGCGGTGCGCAGCGCGGTCGCGAGCAGGCCGGCCAGCCGGGCGTCGCCGGTCCGGCCGAGCTCGTCCAGTCGGGCCGAGACCTCCGCCAACTCATCCGGCTCGCAGGAGAGTTCCGCCACGTCCAGGCCCAGGGCCGCGGCCAGCTGCGGGAGTGCGGGCAGCCGGCCGGAACGGGCCTCCCAGAGCGGGGCGTCGGGCCCGAGGCCGTTCGCCACCACGGCGGCGTGCATCCAGTGGGTGTCGGTGCGGACGTGGTGCGGGCGGACCCACTTGGCGACCCGCTCGCCGAACTCGGCCCGGGGGAAGCCCCGGACGGTCCGGACCACATAGCCCTCCTGCCGGTCCAGGTCCAACGTCAGGGCGCGCAGGGCCCGTTCGTCGTACCGGCCGCGCCACAGCACCCGGGGTGCCGGGACGCCCAGGCGGCGCAGGAGGCGGACGGTGGCGTCCCAGTCCAGGCAGTGGTCCCGGTCCGTCCAGACCGAGAAGCCGTAGAACCAGCTGTCCAGGTCGGTGTACGGGATGGAGTGCCGGGCGAACAGGTTCTCGCCGCAGATCCGCCAACCGGCCGGGATCCGCGGACCGATCCGGTGCTGCAGGCCCTTCACCCAGGCCCGGGAGGGATGGTGGGCGGAGTCCAGCGAGCGGGCGTGCAGGCCGTCGGCGTAGAGGGTGGTGTTCTCGCCGTCCAGCTTCTCGGTGACGACGACCTCCGCCCCGGCCAGGCCGGAGACGTCCCCGCTCCGTACGTCGTCCGCCGCCGCCCCCGGTGACCAGGGGAGATGCGGCGTCCGGGGGTAGTGCACACGCATGACCGACTCCCTGGTGTCCTTGATCCGGCGGACACTGTAGGAGCCGGTGCGCGGGGCGGGCCAGCGAATAACGGCGGCGGCGGAGCTCGGGGGGCTGCTCAGTCGATGCGGTGCTCCCGCCAGAAAGGTGCCAGGTCGACGGGGGTCGCGGCCTGGGCGGCGGCCTTGAACTCCTCGGTGGTGGAGACGCCGTACCAGTGGTCGCGGGCGTAGTCGTGCAGCAGGGTGGACATCGTCTCCGGGCCGATCAGGCGGCGCAGTTCGTGCAGGGCGCAGGAGCCGTGGTCGTAGATGACCGCCTCGTAGCGGTCGGGGTGGGCGTCCCAGTAGCGCATCGGGCCGGTGAGGCGTTCCTCCGGGGTCTTGAAGGGCGTGGCGGCGGTGCAGCCCTCCTTGGTGTTGCCGAGTTCGACGTCCATGGCGTACTCGGCGAAGGACTCGTCGAGCCAGGGCGCGCGGTACTGGTCGTCGCCGACGATGCCGTACCACCACTGGTGGGCCAGTTCGTGGATCACCGCGGAGGGCCGGACCCGGTCGAGGACGAAGGCCGGGTACTCCATGCCGCCGAACTCGAAGGCGTTGTCGATCACCGTGGCGAGGTCCCCGTACGGGTAGGCGCCGTAGCGGGCGGAGTGGGAGTCGACGGTCCGCAGGGAGAGGTCCAGCATCGCCCGGGCGTCCGCCGCGGTGACGTTGGCGGCCGAGTAGACGGCGATCCGCACGCCGTCGGCGGAGGTGCCCGCGATCCGGCTGAACGGCCCGGCGGCCCAGGCGAATTCGCGGACCTTCCGGGCGCCGATCCGGGTGATCGTGCGGCCCGGCTCGCCGGGGGTGGCGACGGCGGTGCCGGTGGCGGGGACCAGCACGTCGTCGGGGTGGTCGAGGGTCACGGCGAAGTCCGAGGAGAGGCCGAAGAAGGACTCGCCGAGCTCGGAGTACGGGTCCAGGTGCCAGCCCGTCCCGTCGTGGACGGCCAGGACCGGCAGGGCGTTGCCGAGGTAGCTGAAGGCGCCGTCGCGGCCGAACCGGTCGATGCCGTCCGGGACGTCGACGGCGAGGTCGAACTCGACGGTTTCGGCGGCACCTTGGCGCAACGGGCGGGGCAGCGGCACGCGCAGCGCGGTGCAGTCGACCTCCGCGGTGCCGTCCAGGCCGGTGACCCGGACGGACGGGGTGGTGCAGCCGCCGCGGAAGTTGTCCCAGAGCCGCAGGTACAGCTCCTGGAGGGGCTCGGGCGAGGTGTTGGTGAAGGTGATCCGCTCGTGGCCGCGCCAGTGCGCACCGGTCGCGTCGCTGCTGAGCTCGACGGTGTAGGCGGGGGTGCCGGGGGTGCGGGTCGGGTCGGTGGGGGCGCGGCCCGGCGGGGCGGCGGCCACCGACAGGAGTGCGGCGAGGACGGCGAACAGGGGGAGGGGGCGTCGCACGCCGTGAACTCCTGTCGGTGGAAGGGGTGTTGAGGGGATTAGGGGGGCGGGGCGAATCAGGGTGTGGGCTGGGGGCTAGCCGCGGTGGCGGGCCAGCACCCGCCGGACCGCCCGGTCGACGGCGGGCAGCGCGGTGGCGAGGTCGGTGTAGACCACCTCCTCCACCGTCGCCACCGTGTGCAGGCCCTGGACCAGGAAGGTGTACTCCCGGCCGCGTTCCAGCAGCAGCACGATCGGCTTGCCGAAGGCGCTGGCCCAGCCGATCTCGATGTGGGTGCCCGGCGAGGCCGGGGAGCCGGGCAGGGCGACGAACAGCTCGGCCTTGCGGATCTCGTCCTGGTCCAGCCCGGTGCACTGTTCGGGCCGCATCAGCTCGGCGCCCCAGGCCTCCCGGCGGTGGGCGTTGTGGACGGCGGTGCCCTGGGCCTCGAAGTGCTTGATCAGCAGGTCGAACGGGGCCCGGGCGTCGTCCGGCATCGCACCGGTGGCCGGGTCGAGCAGCTGGATGAACGGGCCCGCCAGGAAGAGGGATCGGGGCGCGGCTACGGTGTGGTCGGACTCGGGAGTGTGCTCGGTCATGGCGGTCAGTCCTTCAGGAAGCACTGGATGTAGGCGTCGCCGCTGGTGCCGTAGGTGTACTCGGTGGTGTCGTACGCGGTGTACTGGTGGCGCTCGACCCGGATCCGGCGGAAGTGCGGGGTGTACTGCCAGCGCAACTCGGGCTTGGTGCTGAAGAAGGGGATGAACACGCCGCCCGGGCGCAGCACCCGGACCACCTCGGGCATGGTGCGGGCCCACAGCTCGGTGTCGGTCCACACCTCCATGTCCAGGGCGGGGTCGAAGAACATGCCGTCGATGCTCTCCGAGGGCAGTTCGAAGATCCGGCGGAAGAAGTCGCCGCGCTCGACGGCCAGGTTGGCGGGCAGCCGCGGGTGCTGGGCCCGGAACAACTCCTCCACCTCGTCGAAGAGTTCGAGCACGGTGTGGCTGCGGGTGGCGGGGTTCCCGGCGATCCGCAGGGCCGACAGGCCGAGACCGAGGCCGACCTCGTAGAAGTCCCGGCCGTACTCGCACAGCAGGTCGGCGCTGGCCCACATCAGATCGCGCTCCCAGGCCTGCATGGCCTGTTCGCCGCCGATGCTGAGGGTCACCTCGCCGTCCTGCTCGACGAGCTTGATCTCGGGCTTGCCGCTGGTGTCGGTGCCGGTGGTGGGGGTGGTGGTCATGGCACTGTCCTCCGGTGGGGGGTCAACGGGGCAGGACGCCGAAGTGGCGCCGGGCCGTGGAGACGGCGAGGTCCTGGACGGCGAAGACGGTGAAGTAGTAGGCCTGCGGGGCGGTGGCCGGGTCGAAGCGGATCCGGAAGTGCACGTCCTGCGCCTGGCCGCCGACCGCCCGGACCTTCGTCGAACCGGGCTCGACCGTGACCTCCTCGCGCAGGTAGGTCGGGACGAACAGGCCCAGCCGGACCGGGCCGCTGCGGGGCGCCGTGAGCGCGGCGCGCACCTCCAGCACACCGCCCTGGCGGACCTCGTCCTCGGCGTGGGCGAGCAGGGCGGGCGCCTCCGGCAGCCGGAAGGTGACGTCCCCGCAGCGCATGCAGACCGCGCAGGTGGTGTCGAGCACGTTCGGCAGCAGGCCGCGCCGGGTGAACTCCTGGGAGGGGCGCCCGCAGTGGCAGGTCACCTCGCGGACCTCGGGATCGAGTGAGCTGCGGTCGCCGAAGTGCGCCGGGTAGTTCATCAGCTCGTCCTCGGGGTTCGCCGTGACCTGCCCGGCGATGACGTGGTCGAGCGACTGGAGGTCGGCGGTGAGCGAGTCGCGGATCTCCTCGGCCGACTGGTCGGCCAGGTGGGTCGGGCGGGCCACCCAGAGGTCCACCTTGCGGGCCAGCTTGGTCAGTCGGGGGCGCAGGGCGTGGTTGTGCGGCAGGAGTTCGGAGCCGAGCAGGGCGGTCAGCCGGCGCCCGACGGTGAGCAGCAGGGGGTCCGGGCGGTGCTCCGCGAAGGCGGGCCGGGCGGCGGCCGGTTCGGGCGCCTCCGGCAGACCGAAGCGCAGGAAGGCCGGGTAGGGGTGGGAGCCGGCCAGGCTGGCGTTCAGGGTGTCCACGGTGTCGCCGCCGGCCAGCGCCGAACGCATCCAGGCGACGTTCTCCGGCCGGTCGGAGTCGTGCACCGAGACCGCCGCGACGACCGTACGGGCCGGGCCGTCCAGGGCGTTGAGCAGCAGCTGGTACTTGGGATCGTAGAGCGCGAGGTCCGCCAGCGGCCCGCTGTTGCAGGCGCTCAGCACCACCTCCACGGCGGGCACCCGGTGCAGCGGGACGAGCTTGTCCTCGGGCTTGTAGCAGGGCAGCCCGTACGCGCAGCGCGGACCGAGCAGCCCGGGCCGGGCGGGGGCGGCCGGGCTGAGGCCGCAGATGGTGAACTCGCCCAGGTTGACGCTGTCGTCCTTGCCGTGGCCCTGGAAGGCGACCTTGCGCCAGCGGCTGTCGAGGATCGTGGACTGGATGTCCACCTGCTCGAAGTCCCGGTCGTCGAAGACCTGCACGCCGGGCAGGTGCGGGGGCCGGTCGGTGTCGGTGAACAGGCCGACGGCGTCCACCTCGGCGTCCGGGCGGACGTACTGCTTGGCCACGCTCCAGGCCAGCGAGGCGGCGTCGCGGCCGCTGAGCAGGGTGAGCGCGTGGGTGCGGCTGCGGTAGGTGGCGAGCAGCAGCGAGCGCACCGGGTCGAGGGTGAGCCGGTCGTAGCAGCCGACCAGCAGCAGGCTGCCCGGGTGGTCGCGGAGGAAGGCCGGGGCGTCGGCGAGCTGTTCCTCGGTCAGCCAGTGGCGGGCCAGCGGGCGGGCCAGGTCGGCGACGCCGTCCGGGAGTTGATCCGCGCCGAGCAGTACGCCGTGGTCGACCGGGTGGGGGCGGCCGAGCGTGCGGTAGAGGCGGGCGGCGAGGTCGAGGCTCTGCAGCAGGTCCTCCCGGCCCTCGACCGGGACGGGGACGGCGGCTGCTTCGCTTCCTGCGTCCGTTGCTTCCGGGGCTGCTGTTGCGTCGAGGAACTCCTTGACGGCGGTGGGGAGCTGGGTGAACTTGACCGGCCGGAAGAGCGGGCCTGCGGGCTTCATCGTCGGTGACCTCGGGGCGGGGAAGGGCGGGTGGGCAGCGTGGTCATGCGGTGCGCTCCGGCTCGGTGACCGTGGCGGCGGTGGCGTCGGAGGTGGTCTCGGGGGTGGTGGCGGTATCGATGGCGGCGGGGGCGGCGGTCGCGCGGGTGAGCAGGGGGCGGCAGGCGAAGGCCAGGACGGCCGCCGCGAGCGCGGCGCCGAAGGCCACGGCGAACACCCCGCGTGCCCCGATCGGCTCCACCAGCAGCCCGCCCGCCTGCTGGCCGACCGCGTCGCCCAGCACGGAGGCGAGCGAGGCCCAGGTGAAGGCCTCGGCCAGCGAACGGCCGTCCGCCACTGCGCCGACCAGGGTCATCTCCACCGCCGACACCAGCGCGATCGGCGCACCGCCGAGCGCCAGCGCGAGGGCGAGCAGCGGTTGGGAGGTGGCGGTCAGGGTCAGGCCGGTGCCGAGCGCGTACGCCAGCACCAGGCGCGGGAAGCGGGTCGGCGCGGGGACGTCGGACTGGGAACGGCCGAGCCAGACGGCGCCCAGCGCGCTGCCCACGCCCCAGCAGGCGTAGACCGCGCCGGTGCCGCCGGGGGAGCCGTGGGCGGCGACGAAGGCCGGGATGGCCAGGGTGAGCAGCCCGATCGGCACCGCGCAGGAGGCCATCACGGCGGTCAGCGCGAGCATGGCCGGGCTGCGCAGCGGGCCGAGCAGGTCGCGCCGTTCGGTGGACGGCGCGGGGTCGGTCCCGGTCGGCAGCCGGACCAGCGCCAGACCGAGCGCGCCGGTGCCGCCCAGCGCCGCGACGACGGTCAGCGCGAGCGCGGCCGACCCGGCCAGCATCAGCACGGCCAGCATCAGTGGCGCGCCGATCACCAGCACCTCGGCGAGGACCGCCTCCCACAGGTAGGCGGTGTCCCGCTCGGTGTCGGACAGCGGGAGCCGGGCCCAGAGCGAGCGCATGCAGGCGTTGGCGGGCGGCAGGGCGATCCCGGCCAGGGCGGCGACCACCAGTTGGGCCCAGCCGCCGGGCCGGGTGCCCCAGGCGAGGGCGGCCAGCGCGGCCGGGTAGAGCAGACCGGTGGCGAGCAGGACCGGCCGGCGCCCGGCACGGTCCAGTCGCCGGGCGACCAGCGGGCCGCCGACCGCCATCCCGGCGGTGTACAGCGCGCTGGTCAGCCCGGCCTGCGCGAAGCTGCCGCCCTGCTCGCGCACCACCAGGACGGTGGCCAGCGACATCAGGTAGACGGGCAGCCGGGACACCACGCTCCACCCGGCCACCGCCGGTACCTGCGGGCGCCGCAGCAGCGCACCGACGCGGGTGGCCAGGGTGTCGGCGGGGGGCGCCGCGGGTGGGGTGTCGCTCACCGTGCGCCTTCCATCGCGGGGGTCCCGGCGGCGTCGTCCGGGGCGGTGTCGTCAGGGGTTGTGTCGTCGGTGCTGGCGGTGGCGGTGGCGGTGGCGGTGGCGGTGGCGGCCGGACCGTCGGCCGCCGGGCCCTCGCCCGCCGGGCCGAGCTCGATGGTGAACGCGCCGAGCACCTCGCGCATCCGCCGTTCCACCTCCTCGATCGAGGCGCCGACGACGTGGACGTACCCCGACGCGTTGTGCGAGGCCCGCCGGGCGGACACCGTGTCGCCGACACCGACCTTGAGAACGGCCTCGACCACTCCGGGGACACGCAACAGGTCCTCCGTCGGGGTGATCCGGCGGACCGTGCCGGAGCCCGGCAACGGCAGCAGCAGGTCTCCCGCGCAGCGGCGGAGGCGGTAGTCGAGGCTCGGGCGGATGCCCCGGTAGACGTCCAGGGTGGCGCCGAAGACGTCGAAGCCGTACGCGTGCCCGTGGTTGGCCGGGATCTCGCAGCCGGCCAGCCGGATCCCGATCTCCCCGGCGAACAGCCGGTCGTCGATCAGGAAGAACTCCATGTGGGCGTAGCCGTGGTCGATGCCCATGCCGGTGACGATCCGCTGCACCAGCCCGCGCAGGTCGACCGGCGGGGCCTCGGCGGTGCCGACGCTGATGTTGGCGTTCATCGCACCGTCGACGATGTCCAGCGGGCGGCAGGGCATCGCGCTCGGCCAGGCGTCCAGCACCTCGCCCCGGTGGATGACGGCGCAGACCTCCCACTCGGTGCCGCCGAGGAACTGTTCGACCATCCAGTCCCGGGCGGTGAGGTCGATGCCGGCGAGCGACTCCGGCCCGTCCAGCCGGTGGGTGTCCACGCAGGCGAAGGAGTCCACCGGTTTGAGTACCACCGGCCAGCCGTGGGTGGCGGCGAACCAGTGGACCTGCCCGGCCGTCCGGACCCGCGTGAACTCGGCGGTGCGCAGCCCGAGTTCACGGAAGCGCCGCTTCATCTCGGCCTTGTCGCGGACCCAGGCGACCTGCTGGCCGCTCAGGTGCGGCAGTCCGACCAGCTGGGCGAAGCGCTGGGCCACCGCCTGGCGCGGCTCGCTCGGATTGCAGAACCTGCTCGGCGGGGCCGGCAGCCCCTTCGCCCACGCGCGGTAGCGGGTCGCCTCCCGGGCGATCGGGGCCCCGGCGCGCACCCAGAACACGGGCAGGTGCGCGGTGCGGCGCAGGTGCTCCTCGGGCAGGTCGTCCCGCACTTCCTCGAAGCGCAGCAGCACCAGGTGGTCGGGGATCGTCCGGACCGCGTACCGGGTGAAGGAGGACGGTCGGTCGTCCACCAGGAGCAGCACCGGGGCGTCCGGCGGGCTGCCGGACGATCCACCGGGCGGGCTGCCGGACGGGGGACCGGCGGACCCACCGGGCGGGGCGCCGCGCGGGGCGGGGGTGTTCATACCGCCTCCAGCACGCGTCGGATCGCCTTGACCGCCACCGCCTGCTGCTCCTGCGGCAGTTCGGGCGACAGCGGGATGCAGAGGGTGCGTTCCAGCAGGTCACGGGTGCGGGCGAAGCCGTCCCGGCTGAGCGCCAGTGCCTGCCCCTCGGGGGCGAGGCTCCACGGGAAGCCGTCGGCGTACAGCGAGCGGCGCCCGGTCAGCACCGGGTGCTCGGGCAGCAGGTACTTGCCCAGCGTCCAGTTGGCGATGCCCTCGGCGGTGAGGGCGGCCACGGCGGCGTCGCGCAGCTCGCGGGACTCGCAGCGGAACCGCAGGCTCACCTTGACGTCGCCCCGGGTGCGCGGGAGCGCCTGGAGGTCGGTGCGGTTGGGCAGCGCCTCCAGGGCGAGCCCGTACATCCGCTCCAGGCCGGCCAGCACCTCGTCCAGGTGCCGGAACTGCTGGCACTGGATCGCGGCCACCTCCTCGCTGGTGACGAAGTTCTCGCCGTAGTGGGCGTCCTGGTCCCAGGTCGGGTAGCGGCCGGGGACCCGGGCCGAGCCGTGGTCGTGGTAGCAGCGCATCCTCGCCCAGGCCTGCTCGTCGTTGCTCACCACCAACCCGCCCTCGCCGGAGGTCAGCACCTTGTTGTGGTGGAAGCTGTACACCCCCGCGTAGCCCGCGGTGCCGACCTCCCGGCCGTCCGGGAAGCGCCCGCCGAGGGTCTGGGCGCAGTCCTCGATGACGTAGGGCACGCCCTGCGGCAGGGCCGCCACCGAGCCCTCCATGTGGGCGAGGATCACCCGCTCGGCGTCGGCGGGCAGCAGGGTCGGGTCCAGCGACAGCGACTCGTCGGCGTCCACCAGGACCGGGATCAGCCCGCAGGAGAGCACCGCGCCGGCCACCGCGACGAAGGTGACCGCCGGGATGTGCACCAGGTCGCCGACCGAGGGGCGGGTGGAGATCAGCGCCAGCCGCAGCGCCTCGGTGGCGTTGTGCACGGCCAGCGTCCGGGCGACGCCCAGGCGTTCGCTCACCAGGCGCTCCAGCCGGGAGGCCATGCTCTCCTGCTCGGTCTGGTAGCGGAACAGCACCTGGTGCTCGATCACCTCGCGCAGCTCCGGCATGTCCTGCCAGTCGAGGTAGTTGGCGCCGTAGGGGAGGAAACGCTGGCCTTGGCGGTCGTGGAGGGTCATCGGGCGTCGGTCTCCGTGATCGGGTGCGTGGCGGCGTCGACGCGCAGCTGCTGGCCGCGGAAGTTGTGCAGCAGCAGCCCGCCGTCGGGCGTCTCGGTGAAGGAGGGACGGGCGACCGGGATCTTGCCGATCTTGGTGGTCAGCACGTACTGCGGCACGGCGAAGCCGGTGATGTGGCCCTGGAGGCCGTCCATGATCTCCCAGCCCTTCTCGACGGAGGTCATGAAGTGGGCGACGCCGGTCACGTTGTCGCAGTGGTACAGGTAGTACGGGCGCACCCGGATCCGCAGCAGCTCGGTCATCAGGCGGCGCATGGTGGGCACGTCGTCGTTGATGCCGCGCAGCAGCACGGTCTGGTTGCCGACCGGGACGCCGTGCCGCAGCAGCCGGTCCACGGCGGCGGCGGCCTCGGGGGTGATCTCCTTGGGGTGGTTGAAGTGGGTGTTCAGCCAGACCGGGTGGTAGCGGGCGAGCATCGCGCAGAACTCGTCGGTGATCCGCTGGGGGAGGAGGACGGGGAAGCGGGAGCCGATCCGGATGATCTCGACGCTGGGGATCGCCCGCAGACCGGCGATGATCTCCTCCAGCCGGCCGTCCTGGTAGGAGAGCGGGTCGCCGCCGGTGAGCAGCACGTCCCGGATCTCCGGGTGGTCGGCGATGTAGCGCAGGTCCTCGTCGTAGGCGCCGCCCTCGTCGTCGCGGAAGTAGCTGCCCTGGAGGTCGGTGGTGTGGAACTTGCGGGTGCAGTGCCGGCAGTAGACCGGGCAGGCCTCGGTGACCAGCAGGATCACCCGGTCCGGGTACTTGTGCACCACCCGGTTGGTCCGCCGGTAGAGCGTGTCGCCGACCGGGTCCACCTCGGCGCCCGGGAACTCCAGCAGCTCCTCGGCGGCCGGGACGGCCTGCTGGCGGACCGGGCAGAGCGGGTCGTCCGGATCCATCAGCGAGGCGTAGTACGGCGTGACGCTCCAGCGGTAGCGGCCGGCCACCCCGGCGATGGCGCGCTCCTCGTCGGCGGTGAGGTTGATCCACTGCCGGGCCTTCTCGGCGGTGTTGATGCGCTTGCGCATGTGCCAGCGCCAGTCGTCCCACTCGGCGGGGGTGGGCTGGGGTTCGGAGGTGCTGAGGTTGCGTTCGGTGCGGGCGGAGTGGGACACGGTGGCTCCGTACGGGGCTGTGGGTGTCGGGTGTTCGGGGTCGGGGTGCCGTGGGCTGACGGCCGGGGGCGCCGAGGGCCGGCGCCTCCCGGCTGCCAGCCGGTGCGGGGCCCGGGTCGGGCGGCGCGGTGGCCTACAGCGGCGCGAGCAGCAGTTGGCGGACGGTACGGGCGACGGACTGGGCCCCGCGCAGGTCGTCCAGCTCGGGGCCGAGCGGGGCCCACTGGACCTCCGGCGAGGGAGGGAGCCAGACGGCCCGGTCGCTGGGGCGGGCCGGAGCGCCGGGGCCGGTCGGTTGCGCGACGTCCGGTGGGGTCGTCGGGTCGAGGGTCGGGATCGGGAGGAGCCGGGAGAGTTGTTCGGCGAGGGCGCGCTGGGTGGGGCCGAGCGGGGGCAGGAAGGCGAGCGGGGCGCGCCGGGCGCGGGCCAGTGCCAGGGCGGCCATGGTCGGGGAGGCGAGCAGCAGCTCGGACTCGGCGTGCCGGGCGTCGACGTTGGTGTCGGCGGCACGGACCACCGTGGTGCCGGGTAGGCCGGCGGTCACGGCGCGGACCAGGTCGAGCGAGGTGTCGCAGATGACGGTGCAGCAGCCGGTGCGGCGCACGGCCTCGTCGATCAGCGCCGGCAGCCGGCGGGCGGTGAAGGACTCGGCCTCCGACCCGGGGACGCCCCAGAGCGAGAGCAGCAGCAGGGCGCCGCGCCGGTCGCGGTTGCGGGTCAGCCGGGTCGGCGCCAGCAGACCGGTGGGTCGGACACCGGGTGGGCGGTCCAGCCAGCCGGGCCAGTGGGCGCGGGAGAGGACGGCGCCGGTGGGATCGGGCGGAGTGGGCGGGGAGAGCGGAGTGGGTGCGGAGAGCGGGGTGAGCGTGGCGGTCGCGGCCGGGGTGAACGGGGTCGAGGACAGGTGCAGCACCGGCACGCCGAGCCGGACGAGGTGGGCGGTGGTCGCCTCGTCGTCGCAGACCAGGGCGGCACCCGGCCGTCGGCCGTCGGGCCGCTGGGCGTCGGTGGGCCCGAGCCGGGGCAGGTCCCCGAGGTGGGCGGCGATCCGGCGCAACGCGAGCAGGGAGTCCAACTGCTCCTCGCGGCAGGCGAGCAGCACGGCCCGCCGGTCGGTCAGTACTGCCACGGTGTCACCGTCCCCAGCCGGGCGACGTCGTCGCTGTAGCCCGCCGCCGTGGTGGAGCAGCCGCTGCACACCTGGGGGCCCTGCTCACGGAAGTGGTCCGCGTGGGACCGGAAGGCGGGGGTGTCCAGCAGGACGACGCCGTTCTCGCGCAGCGGCGCGCCGCCCGGGCCGTCGGACTCGTCCCGGTGCGGGATGCAGCTGCAGGCGTGCAGTCGGCCGCGCCGGCCGTCGAGGTAGATCACGTCGTCGGTGACGTGGCAGAGCGGCAGCGAGGCGCGGGGCGGGGTGGAGTCCTCGAAGTACTGCCACTGCTCCTCGGGCGTGTCCCCGTAGAAGCGCTTGCCCATCGGGACCAGGAGGGCCGCCGGGTCGGCCCGGTACAGCGGGTCGCAGACGGCGCGCACGTGTTCCGGGTCGGGGTACCGGATGGTGCGGTCCAGCTTGAGTGCCGACAGCTCCCACTGGCGGACCCCGGCCTGCGTCAACACCCGCTGGAGTTCCGGCATTTCGGCGTAGTTGTGCGGCCCGACCACGGTGTTGACGCGTGGCAGCACGCCGAGGTCGGCGGCCTGCCGCAGCCCGCGCAGCCCGGCCTCGAACATCCCGGGGGAGCGGCGGTAGACGTCGTGGGTGCCGGCCGAGGCGCCGTCCAGACTGACGATCACCTGGGCGAGCCCGGCCGCCGCCAGGTCCTTGACGTGCTTGGGGAGGAGCGAGCCGTTGGTGATGATCGACATCTTCATCCCGGCCGCCGCCCCGGCCCGGACCAGCTCGACCACCTCCGGGTGCATCAGCGGCTCGCCGCCGGTGAAGCGGACGTACGCCACCCCGGCCGCGCGGGCCTTCGGCAGCAGCTCGGCGAACTCGGTGGAGGAGAAGCGGTAGGCGTCGCGGGAGAGTGCGAAGTCGCACATGAAGCAGTCGGCGTTGCAGGCTTCGAGGATCCGGATGAACAGGTAGCGCGGGCGCGAGTGCGTGGTGGGGGACACGGGGACACCTGTGACCTTTCCGTCTGGTCCGGCTGGTCTGTTGGGGGGCAGTACCGTCAACGGCACGGGGACTCGTCAGCGGACCGGGTCGGCGGCTCCCGGGGGTCGGCCGGCCAGCAACTGGACCAGGGCGTCGGCGACCTGCGCCGCACCGGCCGTGCCGACCGTGTTCGTCAGGGCGCTCCAGTCGGGTCCGGGGCGATCGGAGCCGGCCCCGGCGGCTGCGGGGTCGACCCCCTCGGCCAGGCGTCGGAGCTGCTCGACCAAGGCGTCCCGGACGGCCGTCGTGGTGCGATGGCGGCCGAGGTCGGCGGCGCGGGCGATGCCGCCGTAGATCAGGTCGAGCGCCTTCCCCTCGCCGTGCGCCCGCAGCGCCAGCGCCTCGTCCTCGTCGAACACCTCCGCGGGCCAGCGGATCCGGACGTCGGCGCCGAGCGCCCGGCTGTGGAAGCGGCCGTTGAAGATCTGGCTGAGGTTCTGCGGCGGCAGGCAGAGGGCGGGAGTCCCGAGCCGGCCCGCCTCCAGCAGGGTGGTCAACCCCGGGGAGGTGAGCAGCACGTCGCAGTCGGCCAGGCGGCGCAGGAACTCCTCGTGGGGGAGGGCCCCGACCGTGGTGACGGGTGGATGGGCGCAGGAGTCCACCAACTGCGCGGCCAGCCAGGCGGGCAGGTTCCCCGCGATGTGCACCTCGGTGACCCCGCTCGCGGTGAGCGCCTCCAGCGCCGCGGGCAGGACGAGCCGTGGATAGCTGGCCCAGTCGGTGAGTTGGGGTGCGCGCAGTCCGCCGAGGCTGAGCAGCGCACGCCGGGGGTGCGGCGGCGGAGCGGCTCCGCGGGCGGCGGTGCCGTCGGCGATCACGGCGTCCACCCAGCGGAGTCGGCGCACGTCGGCCAGCAACCGGGCGCCTTCCGGCGGCAGCTCCACGCACCGCTGGGCGCAGTACACCTCGGCGTCCAGCGGGAGGTCGATGCGGTCGCCCTCCGTCCAGAGGAACGGCAGGCTGTCGACGAACACCACCGGCACCCCGCAGGCCCGCAGCGCGTTCGCCAACTCGCCGTCCAGCACCACCAGTGCGGCCTGCACGCGCTGCGCCCGGACGATCCGGCGCAGCTCCTCCTCGGACCGCGCCTTCGGGAGGTCGAACCAGCGCTCCACCGGATGGTCGGCGAGCACTGGTCTGCCCAACCCGGAGGCCAGGCCGATGAATCTCAGCCGGTCGCCGCCGCGGTGTCGGAGGGCGGACAGCACCGCGCTCAACTTCCCCGAGCTGCCCCACCCGAACTCCACCCCGGCCACGGCGACCGTCCGGGTCTCCGTCGTCTCCCTCTGCTCCTTCTGCACCTTCATCCGTGTCAACTCCCCCGTCCGTGACGGATCTTCTGGCTGTGTTCCGTCCTTCTTCCGTCGTTCCGTATTCGTACCAGGCCCGAATTGCGGGCCCGGTTCGGCTACCTACGAATAATCGAGCCCTAACCACCTCACCGGGTGAACTTGTCGTTGGACGGGTTGACGGAGGGCGGCTCATCGGTCAATCGGCTCCACGGACAAGCAGGTGGGGTGTCCGCTCATGGGGCGTCAATTTCCTTCTGCAGTCCGACCGTTCCTGTTCCGGGTCGATGGTCGGCGCCGTATAGTCGGTTCCTACTACTAGGGATCGGTGAACGTGATGACCAGACGGAAGATCTCCAACACCCTGGCGCTGGCCGTACTGGGCCTGCTGCTCGAACGGACGATGCACCCCTACGAGATGGCCGCCATCCTGCGGGAACGCCACAAGGACAGCAGCTTCAAGGTCAACTCCGGCTCGCTCTACGACACCGTCGAGGCCCTGGTGCGGCACGGCTGGATCGAGCCGGTGGAGACGGCGCGCGACGGCCGGCGGCCCGAACGCACCGTGTACGCGACGACCGAACTGGGCCGGAACGAGTTCGTCGGCTGGATCGACGAACTCCTCCGCAGGCCCGTCGCCGAGTACCCGAAGTTCATGGCCGCGGTGTCATACCTCGGTGCGCTCGGCCCCGACGGCGCGGCGGCGGCACTGACCGAACGGGCGGGGCACCTGGTCCGGCGGATCGAGGAGACGAAGGCGGTGCTGGCCGACACGGTCGGCGCCGGGAAGGCGCCCCGGCTGTTCATGATCGAGGTCGAGTGCGCCCTGCACGCCTGGGAGGCCGAGTTGGCGTGGACCCGGCGCACCGTCGCCGAGATCGGCGACGGCCGCCTGTCCTGGCCCGAGGTCGAGCGCTCCGAGGACGGCTGGACCTGGACCGGCCCGACGGACGGGGAGGGGACCACCCGATGACCGAGGTGCTGACCGAAGGAGCCACCCGATCCGAAGAGGGAGCGGACCACCGAATGACCGAGGTGCTGATCGTCGGAGCCGGACCGGCCGGCCTGCTGCTCGCGATCGAGCTCCGGCTCGCCGGCGTCGACACCGTCGTCCTCGAACGTCACCCGCAACGCCCGCCCTACTGCCGGGGCTTCAACCTCAACGCCCGCGCCCTGGACCTGCTGGCCCGGCGCGGCCTCGCCGACCGGTTCATCGGCGAGGGCTGGCAGGTCCCGCACGCCGCGTTCTCCGGACTGCCGGTGACGCTCACCCTCGCCGGCGCCCACACCGACCACCCGTTCTCACTGGGCATCCCGCAGACCCGGGTCGAGGAGGTGCTGGAGGCGCACGCGCTCGCGCTGGGCGCGGACATCCGGCGCGGACACGAGCTGCGCGCCCTGACCCAGGACGCCGAGTGCGTCACCGCGACGGTCGTCGCCGACGGCCGCGAACACCACGTCCGGGCCGGCTACGCGGTCGGCTGCGACGGCGGCCGCAGCACCGTCCGCCGACAGGCCGGCATCGACTTCCCCGGCACCGCGTCGACGGCCTTCACACTGCTCGGCGACGTCGAACCCGCCGACCCGGCGGCGCTGCCCTTCGGCGTGTCCACCGGCCCCGGCGGAAGCGTCTTCGTGATCCCCCGCCCCGGCTACGTGAGGATCATCACCGCCGACCGGCAGCCCCCGGCGGACCGGGACGAGCCGGTCACCCTCGACCGGCTGCGCGCCGCCGTCGCCGAGGCGCTCGGCCGCCCCGTCGACCTGCGCGCCGCGCGCTGGACCACCCGGTTCGGCAACGCCGCCCGGCAGGCCGCCGAGTACGTCCGGGGCCGGGTCGTGCTGGCCGGGGACGCCGCGCACATCCACCCGCCGGCCGGCGCGATCGGCGTCAACCTCGCCCTGGACGACGCGTTCAACCTGGGCTGGAAGCTCGCCGCCACCGTGCGCGGCACCGCCCCCGCGCACCTGCTGGACAGCTACCACGAGGAACGCCACGCGGCGGGCGCGCGCGTCCTGGCCTCCACCCGGGCCCAGGTGCTGCTGGGCGCCGCGGACGACCGACTCGGGCCGCTCGTCGACCTGTTCACCCGGGTCGCCCGCCACCCCGCGGGCAACCGCGCCCTCGCCGAGACCGTCACCGGACTGGACACCCGCTACGGCACGCACCCCGACACCGCCCACCCCTGGCTCGGGCGGCTGGCCCCCGACCTCACCCTGAGCACGGCCCCGGGCCCGACCCGGCTGTCCGAGCTGCTCGCCCCGGGCCGCGGTCTGCTGCTCGACCTGACGGGCGGCAGCGGTGCGGGAGTTCGCGGAGCGGCGGTGGGCGAAGCGGCGGCGGGCTGGGCGGACCGGGTGACCACCGTCACGGCGGACTGCCCGGAGCAGCCCGGGCTCCGCGCCGTCCTGCTCCGGCCGGACGGGCACACCGGCTGGCTGCTGCGCGATGCCGAGCAGGAGGACCCCGACGGGCTCCGGCAGGCCCTGCGGCACTGGTTCGGCGAGCCGGCGGGGGAGGGGGCGCGGGTGGCCTGAGACGGCCGGGCGGCAGGGCCCCGGGTGTGTGGGCCGGGAAAAGATTTGGCGAGATGCCCGGGAAGTCTTGTATCGTTCTCCGCGAATCATCCAGAGGGGTGGAGGGACCGGCCCTACGAAGCCCCGGCAACTCCCCGTTCGACCCGGCGTCCGAAGTACACGCCGTGCCGTCCGGGGTCAGTGCCAACTCCGGCCTGTCGCCAACGTGGCGCGGGAAAAGATGAGGAGACACGGTGCTCTCAGTGCTGTCCTTCGCCCGGGCGCTTCCCGCCCCGGCCCTTTCGCGTACCCGTCTCGTGTCCGGCGCAGGCATGTGGCCGACTTTCCAGGCCTGTTCTCGCTGACCACCCCCGCTCCCCACCCCACCCCCTGTGGAGCACCCGTGAGCCGAACCCACCCTTCGCTCACGGGAACTGAGACTGGAGTACCCGTCCATGGAGAACCTGGAGATCACGAGCGGCGTCGGCGTGCTCGACAAGATCACCTCGATCCTCGGCACCCTGGAGTCCGGTCCGGCCACCCTGGCCGGGCTGGTCGACGCCACCGGCCTGGCCCGGCCCACCGCGCACCGGATCGCCGTCGCACTGGAGCACCACCGCCTGCTCGGACGGGACCTGCAGGGCCGGTTCGTCCTCGGCCCGCGGCTCGCCGAGCTCTCGGCCGCCGCCGGTGACGACCGCCTGCTGACGGCCGCCGGCTCGGTCCTCACCCACCTGCGCGACGTCAGCGGCGAGACCGCCCAGCTCTACCGCCGGCAGGGCGACATCCGGATCTGCGTGGCGGCCGCCGAGCGCCTCTTCGGCCTGCGCGACACCGTCCCGGTCGGCCTCGCGCTGCCGATGAAGGTCGGGTCCGCCGCGCAGGTGCTGCTCGCCTGGGAGGAGCCGGAGCGCCTCCACCGCGGCCTCCAGGGTGCCCGCTTCACCGCCACCGCCCTCGCCGGAGTGCGCCGCCGCGGCTGGGCCCAGTCCATCGGCGAGCGCGAGCCCGGCGTCGCCTCCGTCTCCGCCCCGGTGCGCGGCCCGTCCAACCGGGTGGTGGCGGCGGTCTCCGTCTCCGGGCCGATCGAACGGCTCACCCGGCACCCCGGCGCCCGCCTCTCCCAGGCCGTCGTCGAGGCGGCCGGGCACCTCACCGAAGCCCTGCGCCGCCCCTGACCGGGGCGTCCGCCGTCGGGCTTCCGCGGTCCGGATTCCGCCGTCCCGCCTCCGCGTCGAGCGGGGCGGCGGAGCGCCCGGAGACCGTGGTGATCAGGCGAGACCCAGTGACCGGGGCACCACGGCCGCCAGGACGACGACCAGCGCCCAGATCGCCGGGCCGGGATCGGCCCGGTAGGCGTAGGTGAATCCCGAGGTCAGCCACACTCCGACGGCCGGGAAGAGGAGCAGGTACAGCGCGGCCGACCGCGCACGCCCGGTGGACATGACGGGCAGGGGCGCCCTGGCCTTCTTCGCGGCCTCGCGTCTCTCGGCAACCGCGCCCTCCCTGGCCGGGCCGGCGAGCTTCCCCGGGTTCCCGCCCTCCGTCGCCCGTGCCGCGATGCCCCTCGTCCGGTCCGGCCTCGCGACCCGCCGCCCGGACATCACGTCCGACGGCGGTGCCGAAGCCCTGGTCTCCCGTACGGGTATCCCTCGGTCCCGTCCTCCGTGTGCGGTCGGGCGGTCCCGGTCGGAGGTGCCTTTCTGGAATCCGGCCGGGCAGGCGCGGGCGGCACGGGGGAGTACGAACTGTCCGGGCTGGAAATATGACTGATAGTCGGCACATTCCCACGCTCTGCTATGTCATGATCTGCTCAATCGAGATCGATCCGCCGCAGGAGGGCATGAGTGGGAAACCCGCTGGTCGAACGGGACGGGGAAGGCGCGATCGCCGTCGCCGCAGGAGCGTCCGCACGGGCCGGACGGGGGCGGTGGCTGATGGTCAGAGCACTACCCGGAATGGGACGCACCGCGCTGCTCGAAGCCGTGCTCCGGCAGGAGTCGGTGTGCGGAGCGATGTCCGTCCGACGGGCACGCGGTGCGCGTGAGGAGGCCGGGTTCCCGTTCGCCCTGCTCCGGCAACTCTTCCCCGGGACGGAAACGGAGATACCTTTCGCCACCGAGTCATCCGTGGCCGAACAACG
The DNA here is from genome assembly GCF_044749365.1 of Kitasatospora sp. NPDC089509. NCBI lineage: Bacteria > Bacillati > Actinomycetota > Actinomycetes > Kitasatosporales > Streptomycetaceae > Kitasatospora > Kitasatospora sp. NPDC089509. The sequence goes on from NZ_JBIVHS010000001.1 coordinate 357,640, forward strand.
GACGTTCCACGACCTCCTCGCCGAACTCGCCCGCGAAGCCCGTCGGCAGCCCGTGCTGCTGGCCGTCGACGACCTGCACGAGGCCGACGAACCGTCGAAGCGCTGGATCGGCTACCTGGCCCGCCGGTTGGCGGGGCTACCGGTGCTCGTCGTGCTGACCGCGGGCACCGGGGGGTCCGTCGGCCCGTTGCCGGAAGCCACCGGGAGTGCGCTGCAGTTGGATCCGCTCAGCCCGCCCGCCGTGGCGCGGCTCGCGGCGGCCGCCGGGGCCCCGACCTGCGCCGGGACGTGGCTCCGCCCGGCCGACGGCAACCCCGCCCTCGTCCACGCCCTGCTCGCCGACGCGGCGGGGGAGCCGGGCCCCAGTCGCTACCGGCGAACCATCGCCGACTGGATCGAGTCCCGCGCCGACCCGTTCGCCCGCGCTCTCACCCTCGCGCTCGCCGTCGCCGCGCAGCACATGCTGGCCCCGGAACCGGCTCAGGAACCGCCCGCCGTGCTGCGCGAAGTCGCCGCCCTGTGCCCGGAGTTCCGCACCCTCCCGGCGGGCGCCGACCACCTCGCGCGGGTCCTGTCCGCGCCGCAGGCCCGCGAGGCCGCCCTCGCCGCCGCCGACCCCGCCGAACTGGCCCTGCTGCGCGGCCGGTTTGCGCGCACGCTCGACGAACGCGGCGCGCCCGCCACAACCGTCGCCGCCCACCTCCTGCACCTCGACCCGCCCGGCGAGGAGTGGATGACCCAGTCCCTGGAGGACGCCGCCGAGGAGGCGCTCCGTGCGGGCCGGACGGCGGAGGCCATCGCCTTCCTGCGGCACGCGCTCACCGGCCCGCTCGCCCCCGGCCGCCGCGCCGACGTCACCCAGCGCCTGGGCGCGCTCGAACTGCCCCACAACGCCGACGCCGGCGTCCGCCGCCTGCGCGCCGCACTGGAGTTGCACGCCGACCCCGGCGACCGCGCCGCCGTCGCGCCCGCCCTCGGCACGGCCCTCGCCGCACAAGGGCGCACGGACACCGCGCTGCGGGTGCTGCACCGCGAGAGCCGGACAGCGGACCACGCCGGCTGCGCCGACGCGCTGCGCTCCGTCGCCGCCCTCATCGCCTCGCACGACGCCGTCGCCTGGCGCGACGCGGTGGCCCGGATGCGGGAGTCGGCGGCGACCGCGCCCGCCGCGATCGAGCCGCTGATGCGGGCCCTGGTCGCGGAGTACGACGCGGGGGCGGGCCGGGTGTCCGCCGCCGAGGTGCTCGACCTGGTGCTGCCACGACTGGCGTCGCCCGAGCCCGTCGACCCGAGGATCCGCACCAGCTGGCTCGGCAGCGCGGCCACCCTGCTGCAGTGGGCCGACCGGCTCGCCGACGCCCGCGCCCTCGCCGACGCGTGCCTCCCGGCGCCGCCCGCGCTGCCGGACCCGACCGACGTCGGCCACCAGTGCCTGACCAGCGTCCGGGCCGAAGCCGCCCTGATGGCAGGCGAGTTCGGCCGCGTCCTGGCCGAGAACGCTCCGCTGCTGGACGCCTGCACGGAACGCGGCATCCGGCTGCCCCACCTGACGGCCATGGTCGCCCTCGCCCGGTACGAGCTCGGCGAGCGGGAGGTGGCGTGGCGGCTGCTAGCACGCGGGCGAACGGAGGACCGCCGGGCGGCGGACAGCGCCGACAGTTCCTGGGAGTGGAACGAACTCCGGTACGCCAGAGGGCTGTTGCACGGGTACGAGGGGAACCACCAGGCGGCGCTGGACGCCTTCCTGGCCTGCGGGGCGGGCCAGGACGCCCGCGACTTCGTCAGCCCGGTGGCCACGCCGTGGCGCTCCGGCGCCGCCCTGGCCCTGGCCGGGCTCGGGCGGCTGGCGGAGGGCCGGGAACTCGCGGAGACGGAGTTGGCGCATGCCCGTACCTGGGGCACCCCGCGCACGGTCGGCCGGGCGCTGCGGGCCCGTGCCGCCGTCGTCGGCAGCAGGCAGGCGCTGGAATCGCTGGCGGAGTCGGTGGCGCTGCTGCGGACGGCGCTCGCGCCCGTGGAGCTGATCGAGTCGCTGCTCGACCTGGGCCGGGCGCGGATCCTGGCCGGCAACAGCCGCAAGGGACGGGCCGACCTGCGCGAGGCGCACGGCCTGGCCGTCCGGCTGTCGGCCCGATCACCCGACGGCCAGGGCCGGTTGGCCGTCGCGGCCCGGGACGCCCTCGCCGTGGGCGCCGCCCGGCGGACCTGCCGGGAGGAGACCCCCGGTGACACCCCGCTCAGCCCGTCCGAGCAGCGGATCGTCCACCTCGCCGTCCAGGGCCGGACCAACGTCCAGATCTGCGCCGAACTCCACCTCTCCCGCCGCACGGTGGAGACCCACCTCACCAACGCCTACCGCAAACTCGGCGTCACCCGCCGCACCCAGCTGATGGCCCGGTTGGGGGGACCGGGGACGGACTGAAGCGCGGACGCGCGTGGGCGGACCGCGCGCACGGGCCCCCGGAACGGCTCGTGGTTTTCCACGATGCCCGCCGTTCCGCAGGTCGGGCAGGGTGGGTCGTGCCCGGTACACCGCGCATCCACCGTCCGCCGGGCCGGATGAGAAAGGTCCCGACCGATGCCTGTCCCCACCTTGCGACGCACTCTCGGAACCGTCGGCCTCGCCCTCGCGGCGGCCGTCGTGGCGACGGCGGTGACGGCCCCGAGCGCCACCGCGGCCGAGGCCCGCGGCACCGCCGGCGCCGTGGCCGTCACCGCGCCCGCCACCGCGCCCGTGCATGAACTCCCCGAGGCCGCCGCCGACTTCCGCCACTGGGGCGGCGCGTACGCCGACCGGGCGAGCGCCGATGCGGCCGGTGCGCTGCTGCAGCTGAGCGGCACCGCCATCGCGTTCGTCGTCGAGCTCGTCAACAACGGGGCCGTGCGGGAGTTCGTGCTCTGGTACTGGTGAGCCGCGAGCGCGGCGTGCTCCCGGCCGTCCCTCCCCACCCGCTCCTCCCTTCCCTCCCTGCCACGACCGAAAGGTGACAGTCCCGATGAAGACGAAGCGCTCGCCCCGAACCTCCGCCGCCCGCGCGCCCCGCGCGGTGGCCACGTCCCTGCTGGGCGCCGCCCTGGCGCTCGGCGGCGCCGTCATCGCGGCCCCGGCCGCGCAGGCGGCCCAGGCCCCCGCACCGGCCGCCGCCGCGACCGCCGGGCAGACCGAGGCGCCCGCGGCCCTGGCGGCCGCCCGCAGCACCCACGTGACGGTGAACAACTACAGCAGCAACGGCATGCAGCGGGTCTGGACCAGCCTCGACCACGGCTGCTGGACCAATGGGCAGCTGCCGACCGACTACCTGCCCGCGGGCCTCTCCACCTCGTGGGGCAGCGAGTCCTGCGGGTTCATGACGGGCACCGAGGGCGGGGCCGACTACGCCGTCGCCGGCGGGCAGGTCAAGATCCGCTGGGACAACCCGTGGGCCGGCTCCAACAGCTACTCCTGCGACGTCCCGGCCGGCTACTCGTGCTCGCGCAGCGGCGGCAGCGGTGACAACACCAACGTCACCTTCACGATCAGGGGCGGCTCCGGGTTCGCGGCCGCCGCGGCCAAGGGCGACAGCGCCGACAGCCTCCTGGCCGCGCGCAGCACGTACGTCACGCTCAACAACAACACCGGCAGCATGCTCGGCCGCACCTACGACCGCCTCAACTGGGGCATCTGGAGCGACAACCAGCTGCCCCCGGGCAACATCCCGCCGGGGCGCAGCGGTTCGTGGCAGAGCGAGTCGGACGGCTTCATGACCGGCACCGAGGGCGAGGTCCAGTACCTCCTCGCCGGGGCCGGCAACGTCACCGTGCACTGGAACAACCCGTACGCAGGCTCCAACAGCTACTCCTGCACCGCGCCCGCCCACTACACCTGCTCGCGCACCGGTGGCGGCGGCGACAACGCGACGGTGGCCTTCACCGTCTCGCACGACTGACCCTCCCCCCGGGGCGGGGGCCCGTCCCCCGCCCCGGGCCGTCCCCCGGCCGTGTCCGGCGCGCCGCCGGACAGGGGTGCTCGGTGGGTGGCCGCCGCCGTACCGGTGACCTGGCGGAGTGAATGCCGGGATTCTGATGTTTTGCCCTCCATCATCTGATCTGCACGGATCTGTTGATCCTTCAGCTTTTTCTGCGGACGGCTCCCCGAAGGGGAAGGGCGATGATGGACCGGTCGAGACGGCAGTGGCAGCGCGGTGGGTGGAGGTGGTTGGCCGGGGTACTGGCCGCCGCCTGTCTGGTCGGGGCGGTGCCCACCCCGTCGCCATCCCCGGCGGCTACGGCCTCCCCGACGGGTGTTGCGACGACGGCGGCTGCGACGACCACGGCGGCTACGGCTACGGCTGCGGCGAGCACGACGGCCGGCCCGTCGGCGGCGCCGAGCGCGGCGGCCGCACCGCTGCCGACGCCCTCGCCGTTCGCGGCGCCGTCCGTGGCGCCCTCTGCGGCGCCCTCCGCGAGCGCCACGGCCGCCGGCACCGACGCCGCGCGCGCCCAGGTGCGGGCCGGGCAGGCGTGGCCGGTGGTCTCCGACACGCTGCCGGTGCAGGCGGACTGCAGCCACCTGTACATCGCCACCGGCAAGTCGATCATGGAGCTGCAGAACGACGCCGCCGGCAACCCCACACCGACCAACCGCGTCGTCGCCGCGCAGTCCGGCAACAACGGTCCGTCCGGCTCCTGGGCGGCGAACCTGGCGATGGGCCCGGACCCGTCGGGCACCAACAGCCCGGCGTTCATCTCCTCGACCTACAGCAGCTCGCCGCAGCCGCTCTACAAGGTCGCCAACGGCACCGGCTCGGTGACCACCGACATCTACAACGGCCAGACCCGCACCAGCCCCAACCCCCCGACCAACTCGGGCTACGTCTGGGGCGGCTTCGGCATGGACCCGACGAAGCCCGTGCTCTACGGCGCCGGCAACCTCTACTCCGGTGCCAACAAGCTGATCTTCCGCGAGGACCTCACCACCGGCGCCGCCACCACCCAGAACCCCCAGGGCCTGCCCGGTGACACCGTGTGGCAGTACGGCACCTTCGTGCCGGACATCTTCGTCGACTCGGACGGCAACATCTACACGGCCGTCTCGTACAGCGGGCTCTACGTCTACCAGATCGACATGTCCGGCCCGACCTGGACGGCCCGGCGGGTCGTCCAGGTGAAGGGCCCGGCCGGCAGCGCGGGAACCTACAACTACGGCATGGCCTGGCTGAACGGCTCGATCTACTTCGGCCAGTACGACGGCACGGTCTTCAAGGTGGACCCGAAGACCGGCGACTCCGTCAGCATCGGCACCTACTCCGGCAACACCACGGGCACCACCAAGCCCAACACCGGCGGCGACTACGCCCTCACCGACCTGGCGAGCTGCCAGACCTCGCAGAACCTGCTCAAGCAGCTGACGGTGAGCAAGACCGCGGACAAGACCACCGTGCTGCCCGGCGACACCCTCACCTACACCGTCACCGTGAAGAACACCGGCGCGGTCGACTACCCCGGCGCGGCCTTCAGCGACGACCTGACCGACGTGCTGACCGGCGCCGCCTACAACGGCGACGCCCGGGCCTCGGCGGGCACGGTGGGCTACACGGCGCCGAAGATCAGCTGGACCGGTGACCTGGCGGTCGGTCAGAGCGTCACCGTCAGCTACTCGGTGACGGTCGGCGACCCCGGCTCCGGCGGCGCGAAGCGGCTGCGCAACGCCGTCACCGCCAAGGACTCCCAGTGCCAGGCCGGCTCCACCGACCCCGCCTGCTCCACCGACACCCCGGTGGGCGGCCTGGCGGTGAAGAAGTCCTCGGACGTCACCCGGGCCAAGCCCGGTGACACCGTCAAGTACACCGTCACGGTGACCAACACCGGCGCGACGGACCTTCCCGGGGCGAGCTTCAGCGACGACCTGACCCAGGTGCTGGACGACGCCGCCTACAACAGCGACGCCCGGGCCAGCGCCGGTACGGTCTCCTACCGCAGCCCCACCCTGTCCTGGACGGGTGACCTGAAGGTCGGCCAGAGCGCGACCGTCACCTACTCGGTGAAGGTGAACGACCCGCCGAACGGCGACAAGCGGCTGGTCAACGCCGTTGTGGCGCCCGGCAGCAACTGCCGGGCAGGCTCCACCGACCCGGACTGCACCAGCACGGTGGTGATCACCGGCCTGAAACTGACCAAGACCGCGGACGCCACCGAGGCCCGGCCCGGCCAGAAGGTCACCTACACCGTCACCGTGCAGAACACCGGCGGCGCGGCCGCCACCGGGGTCACCTTCACCGACGACGTCAGCGGCGTGCTGGACGACGCGACCTACAACCGGGACGCCACCGCGACCGCCGGCACCGTCGCCTACCGGGAGCCGCGGATCTCCTGGACCGGGGACGTCCCGGCGGGCGCCACGGTGACGGTCCGCTACTCCTTCACCGTCGACAGCCCGCCGCGCGGCGACCTCCGGCTCGGCAACACCGTGGTCTCGCCCGACTCCAACTGCCCGGCCGGCTCCACCGATCCGGCCTGCACCACGGTCGTCCCGGTCAAGGCGCTGCGCGCCCACAAGACCGCCGACAAGGACAGCTACGGCCCCGGTGAGACGGCCACCTACACGATCGTCATCGAGAACCCCGGCACCGTCGACTACCCCGGCGCCACCATGACGGACGACCTCAGCGGGGTGCTGGACGACGCCGACTTCGTCAGCGCCTCGGCCAGCGCCGGAACCGCCGCGCTCAGCGGCTCGTCCGTGGTCTGGAACGGCGACGTGCCCAAGGGCGGCAAGGTCACCGTGACGGTCGTGGTCAAGGTGAAGGCCGACGTGACCGCGGGTGACGGCAGGCTGGTCAACGGCGTCGTCGTGCCGGACTCCAACTGCCCGGCCGGCTCGACCGACCCGGCCTGCGGCACCACCGTGCCGGTCAAGCGCCTGGAGGTCACCAAGACCTCCAGCCCGGCCCAGGTCGGCGTCGGCGGCACCGTGACCTACACCCTGACCGTCCGCAACACCGGCACCGCGCCCTACCCGGGCGCCACCGTCACCGACGACCTGACCAGGGTGCTCACCGGCGCCTCCTACGACGGCGACGCCAAGGCCGGCACCGGCAGCGTCGGCTACCTGGAGCCCAGGCTCACCTGGACCGGCGACCTCGCGCCCGGCGCGAGCACCACCGTCACCTACAGCGTCACCGTCAGGAGCCCGCTGAGCGGCGACGGCCGGCTCGTCAACGCCGTGACCGCCCCCGACTCCAATTGCCCGCCCGGCTCCACCGCCCCGGCCTGCGGCACCACCGTCCTGATCAAGCACCTCACCGTGCGCAAGACCGCCGACCGCACCGAGCTGCGGCCCGGCGAGAAGGTCACCTACACCATCCGGGTCACCAACGACGGCCAGGTCGACGTGCCGGACGCCGGCTTCCGCGACGACCTGACCAAGGTGCTGGACGACGCGGTGTACGGCAACGACGCCACCGCCTCGACCGGCACCCCCGCCTACGCGGCGCCGGTGCTCAGCTGGACCGGCAGCCTGCCGGTCGGCGGCTCGGCCACGGTGGTCTACAGCGTGACGGTCAACGACCCGTACACCGGGGACAAGCACCTGGACAACCTGGTGGTCGCCCCCGACTCCAACTGCGCGGCGGGCTCGACCGACCCGGCCTGCGGGACGCACATCCCGGCGCGCGACGTCAAGGTGGTCAAGACCTCCAGCCCGGCCGTCGCCAAGCCCGGTGACAAGGTCAGCTACACGGTGACCGTCACCAACCAGGGTGCCGACCCGGTCACCGGCGCCACCTTCAGCGACGACCTCAGCCAGGTGCTGGACGACGCGACGTACGGCGACGACGCCACCGCCACGGCGGGCGCGGTGAGCTACACGGCACCGACCCTGACCTGGACCGGCGACCTGGCGGCGGGCGCCACGGCCCGGGTCACCTACACGGTGACCGTCAACAACCCGGCCACCGGCGACAAGAAGCTGGTCAACGTGGTCACCTCACCGGACGGCAGCTGCCCGCCCGGCTCCACCGACCCCGACTGCGTCAACACCGTACGGATCCGCTCGCTGCACCTGGCCAAGACCGCGAGCCCCGCCGTCGCCAAGCCGGGCGACACCGTGACCTACACGGTGACGGTGACCAACGACGGGCAGACCGACATCGCCGGGGCCACCTTCAGCGACGACCTCTCCAAGGTCGTGGACGACGCCCGGTACAACCAGGACGCCGCCGCCACCACCGGGACGGCCTCCTATGCGGCGCCGACCCTGACCTGGACCGGCGACCTGGCGGTCGGCGCCTCGGCCCGGGTCAGCTACAGCGCCACCGTCAACGACCCGATCAGCGGGGACGGCAGGCTCGCCAACGCCGTCACCTCGCCGGACGGCAACTGCCCGCCCGGCTCCACCGACCCGGCCTGCGGCACCGTCGTACCGCTGAAGCACCTGAGGCTGGCCAAGACCGCGAGCCCCGCGGTCGCCAAGCCCGGTGACACCGTGACCTACCGGGTGACGGTGACCAACGACGGGCAGACGGACATCGCCGGGGCCACCTTCGGCGACGACCTGTCGAAGGTGCTGGACGGCGCGGCCTACAACAAGGACGCGGCCGCCACGGCGGGCGCGGTGGGCTACGCGGCGCCGACCCTGACCTGGACCGGCGACCTGGCCGTCGGCGCCTCGGCGACGGTGACCTACAGCGTCACCGTCAACGACCCGATCAGCGGGAGCGGCAAGCTGGTCAACGCCGTGACGGCAACGGACTCCAACTGCCCGGCCGGGTCCACCGACCCGGCCTGCGGCACCACGGTGCCGGTGCGCTCGCTGAAGATCGTCAAGAGCGCGAGCCCGAGCGTGGCGAGGCCCGGCGACAAGGTCACCTACACGGTGACGGTGACCAACGACGGGCAGACGGACATCGCCGGGGCGACGTTCCGGGACGACCTGTCGAAGGTGCTGGACGGCGCGGCGTACGGCGACGACGCGAGCGCCTCGGCGGGTGCGGTGGCCTACACGGCGCCGACGCTGACCTGGACCGGGGACCTGGCGGTGGGCGCCTCGGCGCGCGTGACCTACAGCGTGACCGTCGACAACCCGCTGACCGGCAGCGGGAAGCTGGTCAACACGGTGACCTCGCCGGACGGCAACTGTCCGGACGGGTCCACCGACCCGGACTGCACGAACACGGTCCCGGTGCGCTCGCTGAAGATCGTCAAGAGCGCCGACCCGGCCGTTGCCACGGCCGGCGGGAAGGTCACGTACACGGTGACCGTCACCAACGACGGCCAGGCCGACATCCCCAACGCCACCTTCACCGACGACCTCACCAAGGTGCTCGGCGGCGCGGCCTACGACGGTGACGCCGCCGCGGACACCGGGGCCGTTTCCTACGCGGCGCCCCGGCTCACCTGGACCGGCGCCCTGCAGCCCGGCCGGAGCGCCAAGGTGACGTACAGCGTCACGGTGAACAACCCGCTCACCGGCGACGGCAAACTGGTCAACGCCGTCACCTCTCCGGACGGCAACTGCCGCCCGGAGACCGGCGATCCGGCCTGCACCAACACCGTGCCGGTCAAGCACCTCAAGGTGGTCAAGCGCGCCGACCGGACCTCGGTCAAGCCCGGCGAGAAGGTCACCTACACGGTCACCGTCAGCAACGACGGCCAGGCCGACTACCCCGGCGCGAGCTTCCGGGACGACCTGTCGAAGGTGCTGGACGGCGCGGCGTACGGCGACGACGCCACCGCCACGGCGGGGACGGTGAGCTACGCGGCGCCGACCCTGACCTGGACCGGTGACCTGGCGGTCGGCGCCTCGGCGCGGATCACCTACAGCGTCACCGTGCACAACCCGATCACCGGCAGCGGCAAGCTGGTCAACACGGTGACCGCGCCCGACTCCAACTGCCCGGCCGGCTCGACCGACCCGGACTGCACCAACACCGTGCCGGCCCGCAACATCAGGATCGGCAAGACCGCGAGCCCGGCCGTCGCCCGGCCCGGCGAGAAGGTCACCTACACCGTGACCGTCACCAACCTCGCCGAGGAGGACGCGGCCGGGGTGTCCTTCACGGACGACCTCACCAAGGTCCTGGACAAGGCGACGTACGGCGACGACGCCACCGCCACGGCGGGCACGGTGGGCTACCGGGCGCCCGTGCTCAGCTGGAACGGCGACCTCCCCGGCCGGGCGACGGCGACCGTGACCTACAGCGTCACCGTCAACAGCCCGGTCACCGGCGACGGCAAGCTGGTCAACGCCGTCACCTCACCGGACGGCAGCTGCCCGCCCGGCTCCACCGACCCGGCCTGCGGCACCACCGTCCCGGTCCGGTACCTCACCGTCGCCAAGACCACCGACGTCACCGAGGCCAAGCCCGGCGACAAGGTGACCTACACCCTCACCGTCCGCAACGACAGCCCCGTCGCCTACCCGGGCGCCTCCGCCGCCGACGACCTCACCGGGGTGCTCGGCGCCGCCGACTACAACGGCGACGCCACCGCCTCCACCGGCAGCGTCACCCTCGACGGCCGCACCCTCCGCTGGAGCGGCGACCTGGCACCGGGCACCGCCGCGACCATCGGCTACAGCGTGACGGTCAAGAGCCCCGTGCCCGCCGGGCAGTCCCTGAAGAACGCCGTCACCGCCCCCGACAGCAACTGCCCGGCCGACTCGGTCGACCCGGCCTGCTCGCGGGAGACCCCGCTGAGGAAACTGGAGGTCGTCAAGCAGGCCGACCGGACCACCGTGAAGTCCGGCGACCTGGTCACCTACACCGTCACCGTCACCAACACCGGCGGCACCGACTACACCGACGCCACCGCCACCGACGACCTGACCGGCGTGCTCGCCGCCGCCCGCTACAACGGCGACGCCACCGCCACCACCGGCAGCGTCAACTACACCGCGCCGAAACTCACCTGGCAGGGCAGCCTCGCGGTCGGCGCGCAGGCGGTGATCCGCTACACGGTCACCGTCGGTACCCCGGCCACCGGAAGCCTGGACAACGTGGTCACCGCGCCCGACAGCAACTGCCCGGTGCCGATGCCGGGAGGCCGTCGCGCCAGCGGTGACGTCGACCCCCGCTGCGGCACCCACCTGAACGGACGGCACCTCAGCCTCACCAAGAAGGCCGACCGGCAGCAGGCCAAGAAGGGCGACACCGTCACCTACACGGTGACCGTCACCAACGACGGCGGAACCGACGTGCCCGACGCGTCCTTCAGCGACGACCTCGGGCAGGTGCTCACCGGCGCCACCTACAACGCGGACGCCACCGCCGGCACCGGCCGGGTCGACTACGCGCGACCGGTGCTCAGCTGGACCGGCGCGCTGGCGGCGGGTGAGAGCACCACCGTCCGCTACTCGGTGACCAGCACCGGCACGGCGCAGCTGCGCAACACCGTCACCGCCCCGGACTCCAACTGCCCGCCCGGCTCCACCGACCCGGCCTGCTCGGCGACGGTGACCCCGGAACCGCCCGGGCCGTCGCCGTCGCCCAGTCCTTCGCCGTCGCCCTCGCCGGGCCCGGGCCCGCTGCCGAACACCGGGAGCGGCACCCCCGCCGGACCGCTGCTCGGTCTCGCGGGCGTGCTGATCACGGTGGGTGCCGGACTGTGGCTGACGGTCCGGCGCAGGAGGACCATGCGCTGACCCGACGGTCCGATCGACGGACCAACGCACGGCGGAGCCGCTCCCGGTAAGGGAACGGCTCCGCCGCCGTGTTGGGCCGAGTGAGTGGAACCCCGCGGCGCCACCGTGCGGTGCGCCGACCCGTGACCGGTCCGGCTGCTCGAATGAGGCCGATCCGCGTACCGCCCCGAGGAGTTGTCGCATGCCCGGCCACCGTCACCTGCTCGTCGCCGCCGCCGTCCTGGTCGGCTGCGCCCTCGCGCCCGGGGCCGCCCGGGCGGCCGAGCCCGCCGACCCGCACACCCGACCGCACCTCGCCATCGCGCTCGACGACGGGCGGCAGGACGCCCGGCCCGGGGACCGGCTCACCTGGACCGTCACCCTGCACAACCTCGGTGCCCAGCCGCTGACCGGACTGCGGGTCACCCAGCAGCTGCCCGCCGCGGCCCGTCCGGTCTCCGCCTCCGGCGACGCGGCCGCCCACGCCGACCGGCCCAGCTGGACCGACCTCACGCTCGACCCGGGCGCCACCCGCACCTTCACCACCACCGCCGAACTCGCCGACACCGGGCCCGAAGTGCTGCGCTCCTCCAGCACCGCCTGTGCCTACCAGGGCGACGCCAAGCAGCCACTGGTCTGCGCCAGCCACCTCGACCTGCTGCCGGCCGGCCGCCGGGCGGCGGCACCGATGCCGGAGGAGGGCGGCGCCGGCCGCCGGCTCGCCCTGGTGGGAACCGCCGCCGCCCTCGGCACGGGTGGCGCGGTCGGCACCTGGTGGCTGTGGCGCCGCCGGCGGGCGGGCAGCGGCGAACCGGGCTCAGCGCCCGGCCAAGCCGGGTAGCGGGCCGTACTCGACGCAGTACGAACAGTCGCAGCTGGTCAGGGAGTTGGCCTGACAGTGGGCGGTGGGAAAGTATCGCTCGGCGCAAGGGCCCGGGTCGACGGGGGAGTCGTCCTCGGGCAGGATGCGTCGGCACACGCCGCAGCTGACGGCGACCGCCACGCCCGCCCGGCGGAGCTCGCGGGCAGCGGGGGCCGCGTGCTCGAACGGGACCTCCGCGAGCAGCACGGACGTCCCGCCGTCCAGGAGCAGGCCGCTGCGCCACAGGCTCAGCCCGGTCGCCCTGCGGACCGCTCGGAGACGGGCCGCCCCGCGGGGTGAGGCGCCGGCCAGCGTCACGGTGAACTGCGGGTCCTCCATGGCTTCCCTTCGTCGACCGGCACCGTATCCGACGGCCGGTCGGGGCGGTCAGGACGGGGTGTGGCCCCACCAGAGGCGGGGGTGGTCGGGCGGCCCGATGTGGTCGTCCCCGGCCGGCACCAGGAGGGAGTGGTACCGGGTGGTCCGGTTCCACTCCAGGTAGCCGCTCATCGCGGTGCGCAGGCAGTCGGCGATCCGCCGGGCGGCCGGGGCGTCCCGGTGTCCGACCGTGTCCGGCAGCCGCGCCTCCAGGAGGAGGAACTCCTCGCACCAGGAGGTGATCATGGACTGGATCTCCTGGAGGGCTTCGGCGCGCCCGCAGTTCAGCTCGTGCTCGATCACGGGCACCAGATTGTGGAGGTCGCCGCGGGACTCGTCCCGCTCCACGGAGTGCACGTCGCCGAGGGCGCCGACGACGTCCGCGGTGAGGTCGAGCATCCGGCGGACCACGACGTCCGTGGCGAGCCGGCGCGGGAGTTCGAAGCCGTACGCCTTCTGGCTGAGGTCGATCATCGCGGGGACGGGGCCGGACCGGCGGCGCAGCTCCGCGTACTCGGCGCGGGTCGGGACGCGGCGGCGGGCGGGGTGGTGGGCGTGGTGCCGGGCGCGGTGGCGTGCCTCCTGGAGGTGGGCGCCGAGGTACCACTGCCAGTGCTGCCCGGTGTGCTCCAGCCACCCGGGTGACGCGCCGTCGGCGAGCCGGCGCCAGACGTCGGCGAAGGCCCGGACCAGGGGCCCGGCGGCTGCCGGGGGCCGCCCTGCGGTGGCGATGACGGTGCCGAGCTCCGCGCAGAGGGCGGCGATCCGGTCCGGCCGGTCGGGGAGGGGGCCGGCGAGCGGGCCGTGGACGTGGTCGTCGATGTGGTCGTCGATGTGGTCGTTCAGGAGGGCGGCCACCACGACCGCGTCGACGGTGAGGTCCAGCTGCTCGCCGCTCGCCCGGGGGTTCCAGCCGGCCATGAGTCCGGCGAAGTCCCAGTGGAGCAGGCGCAGTTCGTCGACGGGGTCCTCGACGAGCCGCTGCCGACGGCACCAGTGGAGGCTGCGCTGCCGGGCGGCGTCGGCGTCCGGACTGGTCGCGGCCCCGAAGGGCAGGGTGAACGCGGTGTCCTGGGGCATGGCGGGCCCTTTCGGGGGGAGGGAGTGCGGGCCGTCGCTCCCCCCAAGGGTCACCGCCCCGGTCCGGGGCCGCAAGAGGGCAGGTGGGGCGGTCGGACGGGGTGCCGCACCGCGACTGTACGGTGCGGCACCCCGGCGGTCACCAGGTGACCGGGACGGCGGCGGCCGTGATGGCCATCCGGTTGGGCTGCCAGGGCACCTCGTCGGCGGGCACGGCCAGGCGCAGGTCGGGGAACCGCTGGAGCAGGACCCGGAAGGCGGTGTCGGACTGGCGGCGGACCAGGTGGGCGCCGGGGCAGTGGTGGCGGCCGTGGCCGAACCGCAGGTGCGGGTTGGGCGAGCGGGCGGGATCGAACCGCTGGGCGTCGGTGAAGGCGGCCGGGTCGAAGTTGGCGGCGTCCAGGGAGAGCAGGACCAGGTCGCCGGACTCGACCTGCTCACCGGCCAGGGAGGTGGACTCGGTGACGAAGCGCGGGATCGCGTTGCCCAGGACGACGCTGCACCGCAGCAGTTCCTCCACGTGCTGGGGGGTCGTCCCGGGGTCCTCGCGCAGCGCGGCCATCGCCTCGGGGCGGCGGAGGAGGTTGACCGCGGCGACGCCCAGGAAGCTGGCGAAGTCCTCGTAGCCGCTGACGAAGAGGACGGCGACGATGTTGGACAGCTGCCTGTCGCTCAGCCCCTGCTCCGGGGTGTTGCGGGCGTTCAGGTCGGCGAGCCGGTCGGCGAGTCCGCGCGGGCGCCCGGGGGTGCGGGCGGCCAGGTGGGCCGCGACGTAGGCGCGGATCTCCTCCCAGTTGTCGGCGAGTTCCCGGTCGGAGTAGGTCGCCATGGTGAGGTCCTTGTCGGCCCGCTCGGCGAGCCACTCCCGGTCCGCGAAGGGCAGGCCGAGCAGCCGGCACAGGCACTGTGCGGCCACCCACTCGGCGAAGTGGCGCTGGAGGTCGCCGGGTGAGCCCTCGGCGGCCATCCGGTCCAGGCCCTCCCGGGTGACCTCGGCGACCCAGTCGGCGGGCAGTTCCGGCTGGTTGCGGCCGAGGGCGGTGAGCACCTCGTCGCGCAGCCCGGCCTGCTGGAGGTGGCCCATGGCGCCCATCAGTTCGGGGGCCAGGATCGGGGCGTCCTGGGTCGGGCTGTCGGACTCGCCGAGCACGGAGCGGGCGAAGGCGCGGTCCCGCAGGACGTCGCGGGCCAGCTCGTAGCCGGTGACCAACCACGCCTCGCCGCCGGAGTTGGTCCGGACCCGGGCCACCGGGCAGCGGCTGCGCAGCTCGTCCAGTTCGGGGGCGAGGCGGTCGCCGTCGGTGCTGAACGGGTAACGGGGCAGCGGCCGGTCGTCCGGGGCGCCGTCGGTGGTGGCGGGAGCCTGGGATGCGCTCACGGGGCGCGGTCCTCTCTGGGCGGGAATCGGGGTGGCGGGGCGGTGCGGCGCGGTCACCAGCGCACCGGCAGGCGGGCCGGGGCGCGCAGCGGGGTGGTCTCGTCCCAGGGCAGGGACTCGGCGGGCTCGGCGAGTTCGATGCCGGGCAGGGTCTCCAGCAGCACCTGGATCACGACGGCCAGTTGCATCCGGGTCAGGTGCGCCCCGGTGCAGGCGTGCGGGCCGTGGCCGAAGGCGAGGTGCGGGTTGGGGGTCCGGCCGAGGTCGAGGCGGTCGGGGTCGGTGAACGCGGCGGGGTCGCGGTTGGCGGAGGCGGGCACCGGGACGACGGCGTCGCCGGCCCGGATCAGTTGCCCGTGGAGGGTGAGGTCCTCCTCGGCGACCAGGATGTTGATCGCGTTCATGAGCGGTACGTGGCGCAGCAGTTCGTCCACGGCGGTGGTGATCCCGGCGGGTTCCTCGCGCAGCCGGCGGAGCTGGTCGGGGTGGCTGAGCAGGGTGAGCAGGGCGTTGCCGGTGTGCTGCATGTTGGTCTTGTAGCCGGCCATCAGCATGGTGACGACGAAGCTGACCACGTCGTCCCGGACGAGGTCGCTGCCGGGGCGGCGGGTCTCGGCGAGCAGCAGCCGGATGTAGTCCCCGTCGCCGTCCACCGCCTCGCCGTCCTGCTCCTTGCGGTCGAGCAGCTCCGCGGCGTAGTCCTGGAGGGCGTACAGGGCGGCGAGGATGTCGTCCATGGTCAGCGCGGCGGCGCTGAGCAGGGTGAGGGTGTGCGGGAGGTAGCGGTCGCGGTCCTCGTGCGGGAGGCCGATGGTCTCGCACAGCACGCGCAGCGGCAGCGGTTCGACGTAGCCGGCCACCAGGTCGGCGGTGCGGTCGGGCGAGGCGGCCGTCATGGTGTCGAGCAGCTCCCGCGCGATGGCGCGGATGCGGGGGCGCATGAACTCCAGCCGGCCGCGGCCGAACAGCGGCAGGACGGCGCGCCGTACCCGGTCGTGGTGTTCGCCGCGCATCTCCAGGAAGGTCGGCAGGCAGGGCGGCGGCGCGTCGTCGCCCTCGACCGGGGGCCAGGCGGACAGCAGCGGCCGGACCAGCCTCGGGTCGGCGAAGGCGGCCCGGGCGTCGGCGTAGCGGCTGAGCAGCCACGCTGTCTCGCCGTTGGGCAACTGGGCCTGGACGACGGGCTGTTCGGCGCGCAGCCGGGCGTAGCCGCAGGGCGGTCCGGCGGTGCCGGGCGTCACCTCGGGGACGGGAATGGGGACGGGGGCGGGGACGGCGGTGTCGGTCATCGGGCGCTCTCCGGGGTGGCGGCGGCAACGGTGGTGGGGCGCGGGAGGTACCCGGAGGTGAAGAAGTACTCCAGGTAGCGGTCCAGCAGGGCGGCGTCGACCGGCGGGCAGTGCAGTCCGCTGTCGGCCAGCGCGGCGTCGGCGTTGTCCCGGCCGAGGACCGGGAAGGTGCCCTCGAAGTACAGCTCCTTGACGGACAGGTCGGCGGTGCGGCTGCGGTCCACGCAGAGCGACACGAACGGGGCGGTGGCGCTGGTCGGGTTCGCCGCGACGTGGCGGACCAGCTCCTCCACCCACTGCGGGTACGGCAGCGTGCGGACCGCGCAGCCGGCCGCGCGCATCCGCTCGATGACGTCGGAGAGCATCGCGGGCCGGGGGTTGGTGAGGTGGTAGGTGCGGCCGTCGGCGTCCCGCCGGGTGGCGATGTGGACCACGGCCTCGGCGAGGTGGTCGACCGGGACGAAGTCCATGGGCAGGGCGATGTCGGGGGCCAGTCCGGTCTCGGCGATGGTCCGGAACAGCGAGCAGATCGCGGTCTCGGTGTTGCTCACCCCGCTCACCTGGTCGCCGGTCACCTCGTACGGGCGGTGGACGGCCACCGGGAGTCCCTGCTCGGCGGCCCGGCGCAGCACCCCTTCGGCGACCCACTTGCTCTCGGCGTAGCCCATGGTGAGCCCGTCGGGGTGGGCGAGCGCGTCGTCCTCGGTGACCGCGCGCACCCCGGCGGCCCCGGCGCCGGCCACGACGGCGACGGTGGACAGGAAGTGGACCGGCACCCGGCGGGGCGCGGCGAGCCGGACGATCTCCCGGGTGCCGTCCACGTTGGGCGCGCGCAACTGCTCGTACGGGTAGAGGAAGTTGACCTGGGCGCCGTTGTGGACGATCAGGTCGAGGCGGTCGGCGAGTTCGGCGCGGTGCCCGGCCGGCAGGCCGAGGCCGGGCTCGGCGAGGTCGGCGGGGAAGCACTCCAGGCGCTGCCGGTCGGCCTCGTCGAGGTGGAGGCCGTAGCGGGCCAGGGCGGTGCGCACGCGCTGTTCGGCGTGGGCGGGGCTCGCGGCGCGGACCGGGCAGTGGATCCGGGCGGCGGTGCGGCGCAGCAGGGTGGTCAGCAGGAAGGCGCCGACGAAGCCGGAGGCGCCGGTGAGCAGCACGTCCTTGGGGTCCTGGGGGCAGGGCGCGGGGCCCTGGGCGGGCGGCAGCCGGAAGCCGAGTCCGGTCTCGCGGGCGAAGTCGACGGTGCTCTCGGCGGGGCCGGCCGGGGAGCCTTCGCGGGCGGCCCGGACGGCGTCGGTGAAGCGGGCCAGGGTGGGGGCGGTGAGCAGCGCCCGGATGAGGGTGGAGCTGAGGGCGGCGTCCAGGTCGAGGGCGGCGAGGGTGCGGGTGACGGCCTCGGAGGCGAGCAGGGAGTCGCCGCCGAGGTGGAAGAAGTCGTCCTCGGGGGCGGGCCGGGTGCGCAGCACCTGCTGCCAGATCCCGGCGAGCAGGCCGGCGAGTCCTTCGGCGGGCCGCGGGTCCGGCGTCTGCGCCCGGAGGGCCGGCGCGGCGGCGGCGCGCAGCGCCTTGCGGTCCACCTTGCCGCCGCTGGTCACCGGGAAGCGGTCCAGGGCGACGAGGGAGGGGACGGCCTGCGGGGGCAGCCAGCGGGAGCAGTAGCCGCGTAACCCGGGCAGCGGCAGCGGGTGACCCGGGGCCACGGGGGTGACGTAGGCGGTCAGTCCGGCGCCGTCGGTCTCCACGACGGCCTCGGCCACGGACGGGTGGGCGCGCAGCCGCGCCTCCACCTCGTCGAGTTCGATGCGCGCCCCGCGCAGTTTCACCTGGCGGTCCGCGCGGCCGCGGTACTCCAGCAGGCCGTCGGCGTCGCGGACGACCCGGTCGCCGGTGCGGTAGAGGCGGGCGCCCGGGTCGGCCCGCGGCGGACGGACGAACCGTTCGGCGGTCAGCTGCTCGTCGCCGGGGTAGCCGAGGGCCAACCCGTCGCCGCCGACGTACAGTTCGCCCTCCTCGCCGGGCGCCGCGGGGGTGCCGTCGGGGCGCAGGACGTGGCAGGTGGTGCCGGCGTACGGGCGGCCGATCGGGACGTGGGTGGCGTCCTCGGGCAGCGGGCGCAGCCGGTGGGCGGTGGAGACCACCGAATTCTCGGTCGGGCCGTAGAAGTTGACCACGGTGGTGGCGGGGCAGGCGGCGAGGACGGCGTTGGCCAGCCGCGGGTCCATCGCCTCGCCGCCGGCCGAGACGAACCGCAGGCCCGCCATGGCCTCGGGGCGGGTGCGGGCGAGCAGGTGGAAGACGCTGGTGGTCAGGTAGGCGACGGTGACGCCCCGGGAGCGGAGGAGGTCCTCCAGGGCGGTGGGCGACAGGAGTTCCTCGCGGTCGGCGATCACCAGGCAGGCGCCGGTGAGCAGGGCGCTCCAGATCTCGATGGTGGAGGCGTCCGAGGACAGGCCGTAGCCGTGCAGGATCCGGTCGCCGGGCCCGGGCGGCGGCAGTTCGCGGTCGGCCAGGACGAGCCGGACGATGCCCCGGTGCGGGATCGCCACGGGCTTGGGGCGGCCGGTGGTGCCGGAGGTGAAGGCGATGTAGGCGCAGTCGGCGGGGGCGGCGGGCGCTGTCGACGCGCAGGTGGGCGCCGGAGCGGTGTCCGCGTCGTCGACGGTGACCGGGATGCTCACCCGCAGGCCGCGGACCGGGCGTTCGGTGCCGGGCAGGGTGACGGCGGCGCGCAGTCCGGCGTCCTCGGCCATGGCGCGCAGGCGGGCCGGGGGCAGTTCGTCGTCCAGCGGTACGTAGGCGCAGCCGGCCTTGAGGATGCCCAGCAGGGCGATCAGCGCCTCGGGGGAGCGGCCGCCGCACACGCCGACGGGTTCGCCGGGGGTGAGGCCGGCGGCGAGCAGCCGGGCGGCCAGGGCGGTGGAGCGGGTGTCGAGCCGGCCGTAGCCGAGGGTGCGGTCGCGGTGCCGGACGGCCGGTGCGTCGGGGTGGGCGGCGGCCTGCCGGGCGAAGAGCTCCGGGAGGGTGAGCTGCTGCAGCCGGTCCTCGGAGCGGGCGGCGCGGGGGGCAGGGAGGTGGAGCGGGCGTGACGAGACGTCGATGTCGGTCATGGGTCCTTCTCGGGAAGGGGCTCCGTCGGCCGCGGCTGCGGACCGGTGCCGACGGCGCGCCGGGTCAGTCCGCGCTGTCGGCGGCGGGTTCGGCGGGGCCGGTGGGCCGGGTGGGACCGGTGGACCGCGCGGGCTCGGCGGGCTCGGCGGGCTCGGTGAAGTCGGCCGCGAAGGCGGCGAAGTCGGCGGTGCGCCAGCGCTGCGGGCGCAGCCGGAAGAGGATGTCGTCCTTGAGCTGGTCGGCGGTGGTGTCGAGGTAGCCGCGGGCCTCGTCCGGGTCCAGGTAGCGGTGCGCCATGGCCTCCCGGACGGCGGGCGGCACCGGGTCCTCGATCGTGGCGACCGGCCCTTCGACGCTCACGTACCGGTAGGGCCGCCGCTCGTCCTGCACGCAGAGGCTGAACCGGCCGGCGGCGCGCAGCAGTCGGCCCTTGACCGTCTCGCGTCCGGTCTGGACGAGGATCTCGCCGCCGGGCCGGTAGTCGTACCAGACCGGCACGCTCAGGGGTGCGCGGTCGCCTTCTCTGGGGTCGGCGACGCTCAGCACGCCGACTCGGCGTTCGGCGAGGAAGAGCTCCCGGGCACGCGGGGACATGGTGGGCAGCATCGAGCGGTCTCCTTGCTGGATGGGGAAGTCGAGCCCTGCGGTGGCTTCTCGCGCGCCTCGGTCGCGGCGGGCGGTGCGGCGCCGGACCTGCTGGCGCCCGACGGCAGGACGGGCCGACGGCCGCCCCGGCCGGGGCGGTGTCGGTGCCGGAGTGGGGGGCGGCCACCGTGGCGCGGCTGCGCTTCGGGGACGTACGGTTCCGGCAGGAACAGCATGGCGGTCCTGGTACGGACAGTGACGGAGAGATCACAATCCTGTCGTGAACCTGTCACTGACTGGCCGGAAACCGGACGGCCGCCCCCGGAAACCGGACCGCCCCCGGGAGCGGTCTCCCGGGGGCGGTGTCGGTCGAGGCGGTCGGCTACCCGCCGTCGGCGCCCGGCACGACGGCGCCCGGCACGACGACGCCCTTGGGTTCGAGGAGGAACTGGGTGAGGCTGCCGTCGTGCGGGAGCCCCGGCACCAGGTCCCAGGGGAGGGCGGTGCCCACCGTCACCTTGCGGATCCGCGGGTCCTGGACGGCCCGCGCCACCAGCGCGTCGTCGTCGGTGAGTAGGTTGAGCACCAGCGCCGGGCCGAGCGCCCCGGCATCGCGGTCCGCCGACCACGGCGCGACCACGACGAACGGGAAGCCCAGTTCGGCGCCCACGGCCGGGTGGTCGGCGCGGTCCGCGGACAGCACCAGCGGGCGGAGCAGGAAGGAGCCGTCACCGAGGTCGACCACGAAGTCCCCGTCGTAGTGCGGGGTGCTGTGGTCGGTCAGCCCGTCCGCCAGCGTCGCGACGTGGCGGCGCAGCGCCTCGGCGCGCTCGCGCCCGACCACCAGCAGGGTCGCCTCCGGGTCGGTGGCGGGCAGCACCGGCAACCGCGCCAGTCTCGCGGCGAGTTCGTCTGCGACCCGGGCGACCGGGGCGGTGGTGAGGACGGCGGACAGGTTGGTGCAGCGGGTTCCGCCGTCGTAGCCGACCGCCGTGGCCAGGTGGTCCAGCAGCTCCGGGGTCGGTGCGGTGTCGAGCAGGGCCCGGGAGCGCCCCGGGCCACGGGTGGCGACGTGCCGGGCGTCCCGCCAGGAGGCCACCGCCTGGTCGCCTCCGAAGACGATGCCGCGGTCGGCCGAGTCGAGCAGGAAGGCGGCCGCGCGGTGGTCGCACGGCAGGTGGGCGAGCTTGTGCGGCGGCAGTCCGGCGGCCAGGAGTGCCGCGACCAGTCGGCGCGGGGTGAACGGGTCCCGGCTCCCCGGGCGCACCAGCACGCTGTAGCCGACGAACAGCGCGTGCACCCAGGAGACGTGCGGCAGCGGGTGGTTGCCGGCCATCACGGCCGCGAACACCCGCCCGCCGGGCACCCATTCCACCCGGTGGGTGGCGCTCGGCAGCGGGGGAGGCAGCTCCGCGGCGACGGTCCGGTCCAGCGCCTCGATCTCGGCGACGATGTCCGTCACCGCGAGGCGGACCGTGCGGGCCGGAAGGCCGGAACTGCGGACGACGCGGTCGACGTAGGCCTCGGGGTCCTCCCCGTCGAGTTCCGCGGTGGCGAACAGCCGGGCCGCCTCGGGGAAGATCCGGGCCGCCGGCCGGAGCCCGTCGGCCGCGGCCCGCAGCCGGTCCAGGGCCAGCTGGGCGCCCAGCCGGGGGGCCACCCCGACATCGGCCAGCGCGGCGCCGAACACGTCGGTCAGCAGCTGCCGGTCGGAGCTCGGCGCGGGCACGCCCGCCACCAGGGGGTCGATGACCGTCGCGGCCACTAGTACACCCCTTCCACCACGTCGGCGCCCTCGAAGCGGGCGACGCTGGCGACCTCGGCGAGGCCGTCGACCGCGGAGCCGGCGGCGGGCGCCACCCGGATCGCGGTGTCCCGCTCCACGATGTTCGGCAGGAACATCTCCTCGCTCACCAGGTGCAGCCGCACCTGGCCGCGCTCGCCGTACCCGACCGGGCGGCCGTCACCGTCCACCAGCTCCAGCCGGGTGGCCTCCGCGAACGGCTCGAAGACGCAGGGGTGCACGTCGTCGTCCCGGCGCGGGCGCTGCGGGGCCACGCCCATCAGGCTGTTGCCGTAGACGCCGACCAGCGGGACGCCCGGGAACATCTCCCGCTCGACCAGCTGCAGGCTCTCCCGGCTGAAGGCCGTGCCGCCCCAGACGATCGCCCCGACCCGCTCGGCCACCAGGGCGCGGAGGTCGGGGCGCGCGCAGATCGCCTCCAGCAGCGGCGGGGTGGTGTTCAGGACCGCCACCGGCTGGCTGCGCAGCACCAGTTCGGCCTGGTCCAGCACGTGGTCGAGGTAGTCCGAGGCCTCGCGCCGCCGGCCGGTGGACAGCAGCCGCTTGACCCAGCGGGGGTCCAGGTCGACGGTGTAGCACAGGCCGCCGCTGCGGGCCGCGTACCCGGCGACGTCGAAGGCGATCACATGCGGCCCGGCCGGGCCGAGGTGGAGCCAGTTGCCGTGCTCCGGGACGCCGTTGGCCCGGAGCCGGTCGACGGCCCAGCCGACCATCCGGCTGCGGTAGCCGCCGTCGACCACCCGCTTGGGCAGGCCGGTGGTGCCACCGGACTCGTACACCCGGAAGGCCTGGCCGGGGGCCGCCCCGCGGGGTATCAGCTCGGCGGCCGGTACCGTCCTGAGTTCGTCGCTGACGTCGGGGAAGCGGCGCAGGTCGGCGGCGCCGGTGACCTCGGTGAGCGGGTCGAAGCCGAGCTCGGCGCGCTTGGCCAGCCAGAACGGCGAGCCGGTCGCCTCGTTGAAGTGCCAGGCCGTCATGGCCCGGACGTGCTGGTCGAAGTCGGTGCCCCCGCCCTCGGAGCGGTGGCCCGGCGCGGGTGCCCCGGCGCCGGTGACGTCGATCACGGTCTGATCCTGCACGATTCCCCATTCCTCCTTCGCGCCGCCCGACGTGGCGGCGTCCCGCCGCATTCCGTCGCCTGCGGCCGGGGTCGACGGCGTCGACGGGCCGGCGTCGACGGGCCTGTGTCGACGGGCCGACGGGGTCGACGCGGGGCCGCCCGGTTCGTCCCGGTGCGGAATCCGGTGAGACACCGTCAACCTATCGCCGGTGCACCGGTGGATCGGCCCGGATGAGCGGTCGCGCGGGGGTGGGGATGATCACTTCCAGCGCTGCGCGTGGTGGCAGGCGGCCGCGTGGGGGCGCAGTGGCGGGACCGGATCCCGGGCGGCGGCTTTTCTGCGCGGAATGTCCGCACCATCATCACACCGCGCTCATCCGGCACACAGACCGGGCCGTTACCGTGACGCTCCGGTCACGCGGTGGCCGGACTCCCTCGCCATCCAGCTATCGGAATCCCCTATCGGACAGGATGTCAGGATCATGACGATGAACAGCAAGCCGGGCCGTCGGTCCGTCCTCGGCGCGTTCGCCGCCGCGGCGGCGGTGCCCGTCGTCGGCGCCTGGGGCGCGGCTGCGGCGCCGCAGGGTCCGGCCGGGGCGGCCCGGGCGGTCGACGCGTCCGCCGAGCGGGAGTCGGCCGCCGGCCCGAACGTGATCATGCTCATCCGGCACGCGGAGAAGCCCACCGACTCCGGGGCGCCCTACGGCGTGACCGACCGGGGGAAGAAGGACAGCGAGTCGCTGACGGTGCAGGGGTGGACCCGGGCCGGCGCGCTGGTCTCGCTGTTCGCGCCGCGGACCGCCACCGGCGACCCCGCCCCGGTGCCGGCCGGACTCACCCGGCCCGCCGGGGTCTTCGCGGCCGACCCGACCACCGGAGGCAGCCAGCGGCCGGCGGAGACCATCTCCGTGGTGGCCGCCGCGCTCGGCCTGACCCCCGACGAGCAGTACGCCAAGGGCGACGAGGCCGGGCTCGCGACCGCGCTGCTCGCGTCCACCGGCCCGCAGCTGGTCGCCTGGGAGCACAAGAAGATCCCGGCGATCCTGGCGGGCCTCGGCCCGATCACCCCGGCGCCGCCCGCCTCCTGGCCGGACGACCGCTTCGACGTGGTCTGGGTGCTGACCGCGAACGGCAGCGGCTGGACGTTCAGCCAGGTCCCGCAGATGCTGCTGAACGGAGACTCCCCGAACCCGATCAGCTGACCGGGCGGAGCTGTCCGGCAGTCGACCGACTGCCGGACAGCCGACCGGAGTTCGGCCGGGTCGGTCACCCGTCGGTGCGCTCGCGGGGCGGCAGCTCGTACAGTCCGGTACCGGCGTGTGCCCCGTTGGTGATGTTGACCACGCCGACGTTGGCGTCCAGGCGGGTGCCGCGGGCCATGATGCCGGCGAAGCCGCGCGCCATGGTGAACACGCCCCAGGCGGTCAGCCATGGCTCCAACTGCCCGTTCTCGTCCGGGAACAGTTCGGTGACCGGGCGGATCCGGCGCTGCACCACGTAGGGCTTGTCGAGCGCGGCGTCGAGGTGCGCGGCCCAGCTCTCCTCGGTCACGTCCCCGCCGAGGATCACCCCGCTGCCGCCGTGCAGCACCGTCGGTTTGAGGACCAGGTCGTGTCGGTCGGCCCGGGCGTAGTCGAGGAGTTCCACCCGGTGTCCGTTCTCCAGCGTCACCGTGCCGGGCCGGACGGTCCGGGTCCACGGCAGGACGCGGTCGAACGCCGCCAACTCCTCGGCGCTGAACAGGTGCCGGTTGTTCTCGTCGGAGAGCATCGCGAGGGTGGTCTTGCTCGCGTAGAGCTCGGCGTCCAGCGGGACGAACAGCTTCACCTGGTCGGCCGCGGCGGCGCGGACGACCTGGTCCATCAGCGCCGGGGCCTCGGGGGATTCGAGCAGGTCCTCGGCGAGGAAGATCCGGTGGATGATGTCGACGGCCCGGTCGCCGAGCCAGACCCGGCCGTCGCGGTAGTCGAGTTGGCCGATGTGGCAGGGGTGCGCGTCGGCGCCCAGGGTCCGCAGGAGGGCGCAGAACTCCTCCAGGAAGGCGGCCCAGCCGGTCAGGTAGCTGCTCGGCCAGTCGGCGACCGCGATGACCGGCCGGGACCGCGGGTCGAACCCGGTGGCGGCGTACATGGTGTGCAGCAGTTCCGCGGCGGTGTCGGCGAAGCCGAGGCCGTGCCGGGTGGCGAAGTCGGCGAGGAGCGGGTGTTCCAGCAGGGCCCGGGCCATCACGCCGTTGCCCAGGCCGCCGAGCGAGCTGGTCATGTTGACTTCCACGACCTTGAATCCGCTGTCGTCGACGCACAGATCCGTACGGGCCAGGCGGACCGCGGCGGCGCCCCGGCTGCGCAGGATCACCTCGATCTGGGTCTCGGTCATGCCGACGGCCCGGGCGAACGCGCCGAGGTCGCCGTCGAAGAGCCGGTCGGGCAGGCTGAACAGCGCGGCGTGGAGGGTGTCCAGGTCTGCCATCAGCTGCTCGTGCTCCTGGTGGCCGAGGAAGAGCGGGCGGGCCAGGAACCGGTTCTCGAAGTCGATGCCGAGCAGGGCGTCGTGCTGCGCACGACCGAGCAGTTCGGTTGCGGTGGCCGTGCTCTCGCTCAGTTCGGCCAGATACCGCTCGGTCAGGGTGGGGCGGTCCACGGAAGGTCCTCTCGGGGGACGGGTGGGCGGTGGTGGCGGGCGGGCTCAGCCGCGCGCCGACTCCGCGCGGCGGGTGGCGACCAGGGCGCCCAGGGCCGCCAGGTCGGGCTGGCGCATGACCTCCGCGGCCCTGACCCGGATCGGGTAGGTGCTCTCGATCAGCGCGATCAGACGGGCGACGGCCAGCGAAGTCCCGCCCGATTCGGCGAAGTTGTCGGCGGGCGTGAGGTCGGGCTGGTCGAGCAGCCGGCGGCAGGCCACCAGCAGGAACGCCTCGGTGTCCTCCGCCCGCGGGGTCGCCGCTGCCCCGGGCGCGGTGGACGCCGAGGGGGCGGCCTGCCGGGCGAGCAGGGCGCGGTCGACCTTGCCGTTGGCGTTCAGCGGGAAGGCGTCGACGAAGCGGACCAGGGCGGGCACCGCCTGCTTCAGCACCCGGGCGCGGGCGGCGGCCAGCACGGCGTCCCGGTCGGCCCGCGCGCCCTCGGCGAGCAGGAGGAAGGCGGCCAGCCGGAGACCGCCGCCGGTGCCCTGGTACGGGACCACGACGGCGCGCCGGACCGAGTCATGGGTCTCCAGGGCGGCCTCGACCTCGGCCGGTTCGATCCGCGCGCCGCTGATCTTCACCTGGTCGTCGATGCGGCCGAGGAACTCCAGCGGCCCGTCGGCGCGCATCACCGCCCGGTCGCCGGTCCGGTAGACCCGGTCCACGTACGGCTGACCTGCGGGGGCCGGCACGAAGTGTTCGGCGGTCCGCTGCGGGTCCAGGTAGCCGAGCGCCAGGCCCGCACCGCCGATCCGGACCTCTCCGGCGTGTCCCCTGGGCAGGATCCGGCCGTCCTCGTCGGTGACGAAGACGGCGTAGCCGGTCAGCGGCCGTCCGATCGGCACGACGGCGTTCGGGTCGTCGCTCCCGGGTTGCAGGCGGTGGGTGGTGGTGAGCACGGTGGCCTCGGCGGGACCGTACACGTTGTGCACCACCGCCGCGCACTGCGCGGGCGGCCGCACCCGCATCCGGTCGCCGCCCACCAGGATGTGGCGCATGGCGAGGCCGGCGGGCCACGGCTGGGTGAAGGCGAGGTCGGCGAGCGGGGTCGGCAGCAGGCAGTGGGTGAGGCCCGACTCCCGCCACCACTGGAACAGTTCGGCCATCGAGCCGCGGGCGTCCTCGGGCGCGACGTGCAGGGTGGCGCCCGACGACAGCGCCTCCCACAGCTCCTTGAGGTGCGCGTCGAAGGTGGTGCCGACGAAGAGGCCCACCCGGGACCCGGGACCGATCTCCAGCCGGTCGCAGGTCCAGCGGACCAGGTTGGCCAGCGCCTCCTGCGGCAGCAGCGCGATCTTGGGTTTGCCGGTGCTGCCCGAGGTGGTGACGGCGCAGAAGGCATCGCCGGGCGCGCCGTTCGCCGGTCCGCCGCGCAGGGCGACCACGAGCCCGTCCACCGCGTCGGCGGGCGCGACGGTCCAGCCGGGTGGCGGGGTGGTGGTGCCGTCGGTGAGCAGGCAGCCGATGTCGGCGTCCTCGGTGAGCGATTCCAGCCGTGCGGCCCCCGGCCGCGCGCCGAGGGCGAGGTAGACCGCCCCGATCCTGGCCAACGCGACGGCCGTGGCCACCAGCAGCGCGGAACGCTCCAGGCAGACTCCCACCAGCCGGCCGCGGCCGACCCGGCCGCCGAGGGCCCGCACGATCCGGGCGGCGGCCCGGTCGAGCTCGCGGTAGCTCCAGGTGAGGGTGCCGTCCACGACCGCCGGGGCGTCGGGCTGCTCGGCCAGCCGGCTCTCGAACCAGTCGAGCGGCCCCGCCCCCGGTGCGGGAGTGGGTGCGGGTTTGCCGCCCCAGGCGATGCTGGGCAGCTGATGGCCGGTCGGTTCGGGGGAGGTCGGTTCGGGGAAGGTCATCTGGTCTCCTCGGGGCGTGGTTCGGGGTGGTGGGGTCAGCCGTCGGCTGCCGCGGTGAGTGCCGCGAGGCCGGTCGTGGTGTCGGCGAGGTAGGCCTCCAGCAGCGCGGTGAACTGCCGCTGCAGCTCGGCGATCCGGGGGCTGTCGAACAGGTCGGTGGCGAAGTCCCAGATCAGCAGCATGCCGCCGGGGCCCGTGCGGCTGTTGACGGTCCGGCGGGAGTCGGGGACCAGCACCACGTCGAGGTCGAAACGGGAGGTGCCGGTGTTGAACGCCTCGTGGACGGACACCTCCAGCTCCAGTCCCTCGACGTGCGGGATCGGCGCGTCGTGCGCGCTGAACATGACCTGGAACAGCGGGTTGTCCAGGCCGGTGCCGGAGTGTTCGCCGAGCTCGTGGGCCAACTGCTGGACCGGGACGCCCTGGTGCGGCAGCGAGCGGATCAGGACCTCGGTGACCTCGTCGACCGCGGTCAGCGCGCTGTCGTCGGACCGGAGGCGGAGGCGCAGCGGGATGGTGTTGACGAACATCCCGACGCACTCCTGGAAGCCGGGCGGGCGGTTGCCCACCGCGCTGCCGATCACCAGGTCGGACCGGCCGCTCCGCCGGCGCAGCAGCTCCGCGAAGAGGGTGAGCAGGACCGAGAACGGGGTGTGTCCGTCGCGGCGGGCGGCCGCCCGCAGGCGCTCGGCCAGCTCGGGTGCCAGCAGCTGGCGCAGTTGGTCGCCGTGCGGGACGTCGCGGACCCGTCCCGGGTCGGTCAGGCCGGGCAGCGGCAGGTCGAAGGCGGCGCCGTCCAGGGTGTCCCGCCAGTACGCCAGGGCCTCGTCCTGGTGGCCCGGTCGTTCCTCGGCGGCCGCCGACTCACGGACGTGCTCGGCGTAGGAGCGGGGCTCGGGGAGGTCGGCCGGGACACCCTGGGCCAGCGCGCGGTAGGTGGTGAACAGGTCGCGCAGGACCAGGCCGAAGGACCAGCCGTCGTGCACCAGGTGGTGCTCGGTGTGCAGCAGCCGGTGGTGGTCCTCGGCCAGCCTGATCAGGCTCCACCGCACCATGGGCGCCTCGGCGGTGTCGAAGGGCTCGTCGTGCTGCTCGCGCCACAGCTCCTCGAAGGCGGCCTCGTGGCCGTCGCCGCCGGTCAGGTCCACGGTGCGGTAGCGCGGTGCGCAGCCGTCGTTCACCCGCTGCTGCGGGGGGAAGCCCTCGGGGTCGAGTTCGAGGCGGAACGCCTCGTGGCGGGCGAGCACGGTCGCCAGGCTCTGCCGCAGGGCCGGCTCGTCCAGCGGGCCGCGCAGGTCGAGGGAGGCGGTGAAGTTGTAGGCACGGCTCTCGGGGAAGAGTTCCTCGTGCAGCCAGACGATCTCCTGGGAGCGGGAGAGGTTGAACATCGGCGCGGCCCTTTCCGGGTCGGTGGTCGTTCGGGGTGCGGGGCCGGTGGCCGGGTGGTCCCGGACACCGCCTGCTCAGTGGGCGGGCGGGGTGGCGGTGACGGTGTCGCGGAGCAGGAACTCCAGGCCGTCGCCGTGCAGCCACTGCGCGCAGGCGCCGGCGTGGTCGGGGCCGTCGGTGTCGGCCAGGCGTCGCTGGGCGTCCGCCGTGCGGTGGCGTGCTTCGGCGCAGAACACGTCGGCGAGGTCCTGGGCCGGTCCGGTGCCCTCGGGGTGCAGTCGGGCGGCGTTGGCCAGCACCGCGGACATGCTGAACAGTTCGGCGGAGACCCGGTTGAGCAGGATCAGCGTGCGTTCCTCGGCGAACAGCTCCTCGGGGTCGGGGTGCCGGTCCACCAGGTCGCGGGCGAGGCGGGCGAACCGCACGGCCTGTTCGGCCACGAAGCGCAGGTGGTCGCGGTTGCGCGGGGACAGGCGGTCGTCCGCCGCGCTGAGGTCGGTGGCGGTCTCGGCGACGGGCTGCGGCTTCGGGTAGTGGCGCGAGAGCAGGTGCCGGGCGGCCCAGTGGTCCACCAGGAAGTCCACCCCGCCGGCCACCCGCAGGGCGCGCGCGTCGCGGAAGAACCGTTCCACCGGCAGCGGTTGGGCGCCGCGCCGGGCCTTGCTGGTCGCCGTCTCGAAGCCCTCGGCGGCGAGCAGGGACAGGGTGCGGTCGACGATGCGCCAGCTGGTCATCGAGGTGATGTTCTTGGCCACCGTCTGCTCCGGGTCCAGGTCGATCCCCGGGTGGCGCTCCTCGGCCAGCAGGCACCACTCCACCACGCTCTCGATGGCGAAGGTCTCGGCGAGGTTGGCGGCGACGATGCGCTGGATCTCGTCGTACTGCTCCAGCCCGAGCCCGCCGACCGAACGCCGCCGGACGAACTCCCGGGACCAGTGCAGGCAGAGCCGGCCGATCGCCAGGGCGGGCGCCGAGATGGGGTACATCCGGCCCCGGACGCTGACGGTGTGCAGTTCGGGGGCCAGCCGCCACTCCTCCTCGGCGGTCAGGCCGTCGAGGGTGAAGACCCGGCTGTGCGGGACGAAGACCCGGTCGAAGGTGAGGGCCGCGTTGGGCAGGCCCTTGAGGCCCAGGTACTCGTGCCAGGACCGGACCGAGAAGCCGGGGTCGGTGGTGTCGACGAAGAACAGCCGGATGTACTCCCGGCCGTCGTCGTGCACGGTGGCCGAGACCCTCAGGAGGCCCGCGATCGGGCCGTTCTGGATGAACACCTTCTCGCCGCTGATCCGGAATCCGGTGCCGTCCTCGGTCGGCACCGCGGTGGTGGCCCGGGTCCGGTTGATCGCACCGGTGGGCTCGGTGTCGGCGTCGCCGGAGATCGCTCCCGCCGCGAGCAGCCGTTCGAGTTCGGACTTCAGCTCGCCGTCGGCCAGCAGCGGCAGGTAGGCGCCGGCGCCCAGTCCGAGGTGGACGGACATGGCGTAGCAGGCGGTCACCGACCAGCTCGCGGCGGCCTGGATCATCCGGAAGGCGTTGTGGGCGGACAGGCCCAGGCCGCCGCGCTCCAGCGGGTCCTGGAGCCTGAAGTAGCCGCGGGCGGCGCAGGCTTGGTGGAAGCCGTCGGGCAGCTTGGCGGTGCGGTCCACCTCGGTCGGGTCGACGGTCTCCTGGAGGAAGCGCATCAGCTCGGCGACGGCGGCGTCGCCGCGGGCGCGGTCCTCGTCGGAGGGGGTGGGGAAGGGGCTGATCAGGTCCCAGCGCAGGTGCCCCAGGTGGAGCTGGGCGAGGAAGCTGGCCGGGGCGGCGGTGTCGTGAGTCATGGCTGCTTTCACAGGTCGGGGGAGAGCGGGTCGACGGGCGGCCCGGCGGGCCGGTGGTCGGTGAGCGCGGCCCGGATCAGGGCGAGCAGGGCGGCGCGGTGCTCGCGGAGGTAGAAGTGGCCGCCCGGCAGCAGGTTCAGGGCGAACGGTCCGCGACTGTGGCTCTGCCATCGGGCGAGTTCCTCGGCGGGGAGCCGGTCCTCGGTGCCGCCGAAGACGTGCAGCGGCAGGTCCAGGGGCTCGCCGGGGGTGTGGCGGTAGCTGTCGACCATCTCGAAGTCGAAGCGGTGCGAGGCCATCATGATCGCGAGTAGCTCCGGGTCCTCGGCCACCTGGTCGGGGAGCGAGCCGTACTCCCCCTGGACGGCGGTGAACAGCTCCCGGTCGCCGAGGTGGTGGATCGGCGGCAGCCCGCGGGGCCGGTGCGGGGCCGGGCAGGCGGACAGCAGCAGGCGTTCGGGGCCGGGCAGGCCGCGCTCGCGCAGGGCGCGCGCGGTCTCGTACGCCAGCAGGGCGCCGAGGCTGTGTCCGAAGAAGGCGAACGGCGCGCGGAACGCGGCCTGTTCCACCAGGTCGTGCACCAGCGGGCCGACCCGGGTGTACTGCGGGTCGTCGAATCGCGAGCCGCGGCCGGGCAGTTGCACGCCCCACACCTCGATGTCGGGCACGTGGTCGCCCCAGCGGACGTACTCGGCGGCCGAGCCGCCGCTGTGGGCGAAGCAGTACAGCCGGATCGTGGCGTCGGGGCGCTTGCGGCGGTTGACCAGCCAGCGTGGGACGGTGTGCCCCGGAACCTCAGGCATGAAGGGTCTCCTGGCTCGTCGGTCGGGCGGTCGGTGCGGCGTCGGGCATGGCCCGCAGCGGGTGCACGGCGGAGAACAGCAGCGGCAGCCCGGCGAGGACGCTGCCCGCGCCGGCGAGCCAGAGCACGCCGCGCAGTCCGAGCGGGCCGACCAGTGCGCCGCCGAGGAACGTCCCGACCGGGATGACGCCCCAGACCACGAACCGCAGCGTCGCCGTCATCCGTCCGCGCATCGGGGCGGGGGTGACGGACTGCCGCAGGCTGATCTGGTTGATGTTGAAGACGGAGGCGCACAGCCCGGCCAGGGCCATCGCGGCGGCCAGGACGGGCATCGCGGTGCTGGGGGTGGCCAGGGGCAGCAGCAGGAGGGTGCCGCCCAGCCCGAAGGCGGCCCAGGTGAGCGACGGCCCGACGCCGACGCGCCGCACCACCCGGCGGTTGGCGAGCGAGCCGAGCAGCACGCCCGCGTTCGCGATCGCCAGCGCGGTGCCCAGCCCGGCCGGCGAGAGCCGCAGCTCACGGACCGCGTAGAGCACCAGGATCGCCTGGACCATGCCGAACAGGCCGAAGAGGTTGGCGATCCCCGCGCTCAGCGCGATCGGGCGCAGCAGCCGGTGCCGGAACACGTACCCGAGGCCGTCCTTGACCTCCGCCACCAGTCCCGGCCGGACTGCGT
The DNA here is from genome assembly GCF_044749365.1 of Kitasatospora sp. NPDC089509. NCBI lineage: Bacteria > Bacillati > Actinomycetota > Actinomycetes > Kitasatosporales > Streptomycetaceae > Kitasatospora > Kitasatospora sp. NPDC089509. Next base: position 390,000 of record NZ_JBIVHS010000001.1, read on the forward strand.
CGCGGACGGGGTGTTCCTCCACCCGCACCAGCAGGAGCAGCGCCGCCGACCCGGCGTAGCTGACCGCGTTGGCGAACAACGCCAGTGGTGCGGTGAGCAGTTGGACCAGGAATCCGCCGGCGCCGGGACCGGCCAGCTGACCGGAGGTCTCGGACAGCTGCAGTTTGGTGTTGGCCTCGACGAGTTGCTCCTCGCCGACCAGGGTCGGCAGGAAGGACTGCGCCGCCAGGTCGAAGAAGACCGTCATCACCCCGATCGCGAAGGCGACCGGATACAGCAGCCACAGGTGCAGGACCCCGCAGAGCGCGGCCACCGGCACGGTCAGCAGGACCGCGCAGCGGACCAGGTCCGCCGCGATCATGACGGGCCGTCGGCGCATCCGGTCCACCCAGGCCCCGGCCGGCAGGCCGACCAGCAGGAACGGCAGGTACTGCACGGCGGCCAGCAGTCCCACCTGGAACGGGGTGGCCTCCAGCACCGTCACGGCCGCGAGGGGCAGTGCGAGTTCGGAGATCTGGGCGCCGAGCACGCTGACCGTCTGGGCGGCCCACAGCCGGCGGAAGCCCTGGTGGCGCAACAGTCCCGGCGGAGGGGCCGGTCGCGTCATCGGGCGGCCGCCCGTTCACGGGTGCTCCTCGGCCGCAGGTCGGTCCACAGGCCGTCGATCAGGGTGAGGCAGTGCGCCTTGCCGCCCCGTCCGCCGGTCCGCTCCCACCCGGCGGGCAGCGCCCGGCCGGCCGGCCAGACGGAGTACTGCTCCTCGGTGTTGCGGACCACCTCGTAGGTCCGGTCGTCGTCGTCCTCGAACATGGCTGTCCTCCGGGTCGGTGCGTCGCGTGACGGTTCAGGCCGGTTGCTGGGTGGCGTCGACGTGCCGGGCGGCGTCGATCACCCGGGCCAGTCGGCGTGGAGCGGGGGCGGTGAAGACCTGTTTGACGGTGATGCGCACGCCGAAGGCCGCGCGGACGGCGGAGGCGAGTTGAACGGCGATCAGCGAGTCCCCGCCCAGGTCGAAGAAGTCGTCCTGCGCCGCTACGTGCTCCAGCCCCAGCAGTTGGCCGAAGATCAGGGCGAGCCGGGTTTCGGTGTCGCCGTCCCGGGCGGGCTCCGGGACGGTCGGCGCGGGCCGGGCGGTGACGGTCGGCGCGGGGTCGTCGGTGGGGAGCGGTGAGTACCGCTGCGGGCTGAACGGGTAGGTCGGCAGCGGGGTCCGGCCCGGCCGCCGGCCTTCGTGCAGCCGCGGCCAGTCCAGCTCGACGCCGGCCGCCCACAGCTGTCCGGCGGCGGCCAGCGAGGTCCGCAGGGCGGACTGCTCGCCGGCCGGGTGCGGCAGGCTGGGCAGCACCAGGTGGCGTTCGGTGCGGGCCGGGTGGCGGCGGGCCAGTGTGGTCAGGGTCAGGCCCGGGCCGATTTCGAGCAGGATCCGGTCGGGCTCGGCGAACAGGGTGGCGAGGGTGTCGCCGAAGCGCACCGCCCGGCGCATGTGGGCGGTCCAGAACTCGACGCCCGGGACGCGGTCCGGGCGGACCCACTCCCCGGTGGTGTCCCCGACCCAGGGGATCGAGGGCGCCCTGAGGTCGAGTTCGGCGACCAGGGCGGCGAACCGGTCGAGGATCGGCTCCACCAGGGCGCTGTGTCCGGCGGCGGCGATGTGCAGCCGGCGCGCGTCGACACCGTCCTGCGTCAGCCGGGCGAACAGCGCGTCGACCGCCCCCCGCGGCCCGGACAGCACGCACTGGTTCGGCCCGTTGACGGCCGCGAGCTCCACGCCGTCGCCGAGCAGTCCGGTGGCGTCGCGCTCGGCCAGCGGCACGGCCAGCATCGCCCCGACGGGCAGGCCCTGCAGCAGCCGGCCGCGCTCGGCGACCAGCCGCAGCGCGTCGGGCAGGGAGAACACACCGGCCACGCAGGCGGCGACGAAGGCGCCGAGGCTGTGCCCGGCGACGGCCGCCGGCCGTACCCCGCGCTGCTCCCACATCCGGGCGAGCGCGTACTCCACCACGAAGACGGCCGGCTGGGCCACCCCCATGTCGCGCAGCAACTCCTCGGCGGCCGCGGTCTGTTGCTCGCCGGCCGGGTACAGCACCGTCCGCAGGTCCAGGCCGAGCGTGGGTACGAGCCGCGCACAGCAGGCGTCGACCTCGGTGCGGAAGGCCGGGTCGTTCTCGTACAGTTCCCGGCCCATGCCGACGTGCTGGCCGCCCTGCCCGGGGAAGATGAACGCCACCGGCCGCCCGCCGCCCACGGGCGGGTGGCCGGAGGTGCCGGTCCCGGTCAGCGCTTCGATCGCCTCGGTGTGGTCGGCGGCCACCGCGAAGCGGCGGTGCCCGAAGGCGTGGCGGCCGGTCTGCAGCGTCCAGGCCGTGTCGGCCAGGCGGACCGGGCCCGGTTCCCGGCCGGGGCCGGCGGCGCCGGCGGCCTGCCGCTGCAGGTGCTCGGCGAGCCTGGCGGCGGCGCGGTCCAGCTCGGCGGCGGTCCGGGCGGACAGCACCAGCAGTTGGTCGGCCGGCGCGGCGGGCGGGCCAGGTCGCGCGGGCGGCTCCTCCAGGATCGCGTGCGCGTTGGTGCCGCCGATCCCGAACGAGCTGACCCCGGCCCGGCGGGGACCGTCGGGGCGCCACCGGTACGGTTCGGTGTTCACCACGAACGGGCCGTCCGCGAAGGGGATCTCGGGGTTGGGTGCGGTGTAGTGCAGGCTCGGCGGGATCAGGCCGTGCTGGACGGCCAGCACCGCCTTGATGAAGCCCGCCACCCCGGCGGCCGCGTCGGTGTGGCCGATGTTGGTCTTCACCGACCCGATCCGGCAGAACCCGCGCCGGTCGGTGCCGAGCCGGAAGGCCTGGGTCAGCGCGGCCAGTTCGATCGGGTCACCCAGCGGCGTCCCGGTCCCGTGCGCCTCGACGTAGCCGATGCTGTCCGGCGCGACCTCGGCCACCAGGTGGGCCGCGCGGATGACCTCGGCCTGGCCGGCCACTCCCGGAGCGGTGAAGCCCACCTTGTCCAGGCCGTCGTTGTTGACCGCGCTGCCGCGCAGGACGGCCCGGATGTGGTCGCCGTCCTGGAGCGCGTCGGCGAGCCGTTTGAGGACCACGATGCCGACACCGTTGCCCGCGACGGTCCCACGGGCGCGGGCGTCGAAGGCCCGGCAGCGGCCGTCGGGCGAGATGACACCGCCCTCGGAGTACTCGGGCAGGCGCGCCGGGACGTTGACACTGGCCCCGCCGGCCAGCGCCAGGTCGCACTCGCCGGACAGCAGCGCCTGCGCGGCGAGGTGGACGGCGACCAGGGAGGTGGAGCAGGCGGTCTGCACCGTCACCGCCGGTCCGGTGAGACCGAACCGGTGGGCCGTCCGTGAGGTGAGGAAGTCGATGCCGGTCGCCAGCCGCAGCTGCCACTCGCTGACCGGGCCGAGCCGGTCGCGGTGAGCCGTCAGCGTCTCCAGGTAGCCGGTCTGGCTGCTGCCCGCGTACACGCCGACCGCCCCGGCACCGGACCGGGCGTCGTACCCGGCGTCCTCCAGCGCCTCCCAGGCGCAGGTCAGGAACAGCCGGTGCTGCGGGTCGAGGATCAGCGCCTCCCGCGGCGAGTAGCCGAAGAACGCCGCGTCGAAGCCGTCCGCGTCCTCCAGCACGCCGAGCGCGGGGACGTACTCGGGGGTGGCCGGGTCGCCGGGGAAGCGGGTGACCGATTCCGCGCCCTTGACCAGGTTGTCCCAGAACTCCCCGAGGTCACGCGCTCCCGGATACCGCCCGGCCATCCCGACGACGGCGAGGAAGGGGCTGTCCGGATCCACCGGCTGTGCGGCCTGCGTCATCGGGCACCCCCGGCGCTCTGGCGGGCACGGCGCTGCTGGAGCCGGGCCTGCCCGCTGCGGCGCTCGCCGGCACGCTCGTCACCGGGCGCGCCGACGGCCGGCCCGGAGTCGTCGCGCAGATGGGCGGCGAGCTTGCGGACGGTCGGATGGGCGAAGAGCGCGACGCCGGGAACCTGGCGTCCCAGCGCACCGCTGAGCTTGCGCTGCACCTGGACGAGCAGCAGCGAGTGACCGCCGATCTCGAAGAAGCTGTCGTCCGGCCCGACGTGGCCGACCCGCAGCACCTCGCGCCACACGGCCGCGATCTGCTCCTCCAGGCCGGTCAGCGCCACCACCTGCGGTGCGCCGGGCGTGGTGTCGCCGGACGTGGTGTCGCCCGCGGTCGGCACCGGGAGCGCCCGGTGGTCGATCTTGCCGTTCGCGGTCAGCGGCAGCTCGTCGAGCAGCACGTAGCAGGCCGGGACCATCGCGGCCGGCAGACGTACGGCCAGGTGGGCGCGCAGCTGCGACGACTCGACCTCGGCGGCGACTCCGGCAGTGACCACGTAGGCGACCAGCCGCTTGCCGTCCGCCCCGTCGTCCACCGCCCGCACGTGCGCCTGACGCACCGCGGGGTGGGTGCACAGGGCCGCACCGATCTCCGCCGGTTCGACCCGCTGGCCGCGGATCTTCACCTGGTCGTCGGCCCGCCCGATGAAGGCCAGGGCGCCGTCGGCGCGCAGCACCGCGAGGTCGCCGGTGCGGTAGAGCCGCCCGCCCGGCGTCCCGCCGAACGGGTCCGGCACGAAACGGTCGGCGGTGAGCCCTGGCTGCCCCAGGTACCCGCGGGCCAGCACCGCCCCGCCCAGGTACAGCTCGCCCGGGGTGCCCGCCGGGACCGGCTCCAGCTCGGCGTCCAGCAGGTACGCCCGCGCCCCGGCCAGCGGCCGCCCGATCGGCAGCGTCTCCCCCTCGGGCACCGACTCCCCGGTGAACGCCTGGAGCGTGGCGGTGATGGTGGTCTCCGTCAGACCGTAGGCGTTGAGCACCGGCACCGAGCTGTGCCCCCGCCAGCCGGCCAGCGTCCGGGTGAGCCCGGTGTCGCTGCCCACGACCAGGAGCCGCAGGGCCTCGGGCAGCTCCCGCGGTTCGGCGTCGAGATCGCGGACCCACTGATCCCAGTACGGCGTCGGCAGGTTGGCCACCGTGACCCGCTCATGGTGCAGACACTCCTCCAGCTCCGCGGGCGACGGCACCGGATCGGGGGCCACCACCACCCGGGCGCCGGCCAGCAGGGTCGGGAACACCTCCTCGCCGAACACGTCGAACCCCGGACCGGCGAACTGCAGTACCCGGTCGGCCGCGGTGAGCGCGAAGGCCGCACCGATGGCGACCGCGTGGTTGGCCAGCGAGTCGTGGGTGACGGCCACCGGCTTGGGGCGGCCGGTCGAACCCGAAGTGAAGATCACATAGGCCAGGTCGCCGGGGGCGACCGCCACCGCCGGGTTCCGCCCGGACCGCCCGGCCGGTCCGCCGGCGGCCGGGTCGACCACCTCGACCCCCTCGGCGCCCTCGACCCCCGCACAGCCCTCGGGCCCGATCAGCAGGGCGACACCGGCGGCCGCCAGCTGGTACCTGCGGCGCTCGGCCGGCAGCGCCAGGTCGAGCGGCAGGTAGGCGGCACCGGACCTCAGCACGGCCAGCACCGCCGTCACCAGCTCACGCCCGCGAGGCAGTTGCACCGCGACCACGCTCTCGGCGCCCGCACCACGCTCCACCAGCACTCCGGCCAGCCGGTCGGCGGCGGCGTCGAGCTCCGCGTACGTCACGCACCCGTCGCGGTCGACGACGGCCACCGCGTCGGGGCTGGCCCGCACCTGCTCCTCGAACAGCCGCGGTACGCAGACCACGGCACGCGGACCGGCCGATTCGGGCGCGGTGGCGGCTCGGCTCTCGTCCTCTTGACTCAGTTCAGGCCTCACGAGGCCAACTCCTCTGCATAACGGTGCGGGTAGCGGTCCACCGGGACGACGGACGGGCGCAGGCCCCGGCCGTGCCGTCCGTCCGACGCGAACTCGACCCGGCTGAGCGGGAGTTCAGGACGCTCAAGGGGAGACCGGGCGGGGTCCTCGCGGGTCGTCGACGTCACGGCCGCTGCGGACAGCCGCTGTTGAGCTTCGAACGATCAGCGGGGTTGCTGCCGAAGAGCCTGGGAAACGTTGGTAGACGTCCGATGAACGGGCACGCCGACGTGTGCGCGTCGATCCCGAACGAGTACGGGCAGTACACGTACTACGGGCGGGTCGGCGGCTGTCCGCTCGCCTTCACGAGGTGGAACCGGCGGCACGCGGCGCGCGTGCCGAAGGACGCCGGCGGCATCACGGCGTACGGCAACCGGCGCCCCGAGTGGGACGCCGGTTGCCGCTTGGACTTCGAGGACCCCGTCTTCGAGGACCCCGTCAGGGCCGGGACGGGCGGGTGCGGGCGAACTCCACCACCTGGCCCGCCATCAGCTCGATCTGCTCCTGCACCCGGGGGTCGGTGCAGGAGCCGTCCGCGGTGAAGCCGCTCTCCGTGGTGTTCAGCACCACTCCCAGCGGCGTCGGCCACCCCCGCAGCGCGTGCACGATCGTGCGCAGCGCGCCCAGCGTGGACACGCCGCTCTGCCAGCCCTGCGCCACCGCCAGGCAGCCGACGGCGCGGTCGCTGAGGTAGGGGCGGGCGTCGCCGCGCAGCTCCTCGACGTAGTCCAGGGCGTTCTTCAGCAGGCCCGAGGTGCCGCCGTGGTAGGCCGGGCCGGCGATCACCACGCCGTCCGCGTCCGCCAGCGCGTCCAACAGCCGTTTGGCGGCGGCCGGCAGGGTCCCGCCCGTCGGGTCGTACATCGGCAGGACCAGCTCCGCGCCGCTGACGGAGGACACGGTCGCGCCGTGCCGCTCGGCGGCGGCCAGCACGGCGTGCAGCGCCCGCTCGGAGGAGGACCCCGGTCGGGTGGAGCCGCCGATGCCGAGCACGCGGACCGGTCGTCGGGTGTGTGTTCCTGCGTCCATTCGGCCACGCTAACCCGGTGGTCTCCACCGCTCGTTCTCTGGCCGGGGGCCGCGGATTCCGGTGCGGTGGACGGCCGATTACGGCGCCGTGGGCGGGGTGCGGAATTCCACCGATAGCGTGGGCCGTCATGGGCATTCGCGCGGTTCTCGGGCCTTCGGGCCGACGGCCCGGGCGACCGGTTCGCGGACGACCCATCGATCTGGAAGACCTGGAAGACGATGCGGAATCCGAATCGGGAATCCGCACGATCCGCGACCGGCCCCGAGAAGGGATTCGCCATGTCCCCGTCCCCGTACACCCCCGAGAAGGTCCCCACCCGCGAGGAGTTGATCGTCCGGGCGCAGGACCTCATTCCGCTGCTGCGCCGCAATGCCGAGCAGACCGAACGGGAGTCGAAGGTCCCGGACGAGAACGTGGTCGCGATGCGCGAGGCCGGCCTGCTGCGGCTCAGCACGCCCCGCGCCTGGGGCGGCTGGGAGCTGCCGATGCGCCACCAGGTCGAGATCCTCAGCGAGTTGGGCCGGGGCTGCCCGTCCACCGGCTGGATCGCGGCCAACCACGCCGCCTCGGTCGACCTCGTGATGCTGATGCCCAAGGCCGGCCTGGAGGAGATCTACGGCGCCGACCCGGACGCCGTGATGCTCTCCGCCGCCAGCCTCGACCCGGGCCTGCGCGCCGACACCGTCCCCGGTGGGCTGAAGGTCAACGGCCGCTTCCCGTACGCCTCGGGCTGCGAGCTCTCCGACTGGGCGTTCCTGGCCTGGGTGCCGGTCTACGAGGACGGTGAGCAGACCGGTGTGGCCAACCTGCTGGCCCCGCCCACGGAGCTGCGGATCGAGCGCACCTGGAAGGTGGCCGGACTGCTCGGCACCGGCACCCACGCGATGGTGGCCGAGGACCTGTTCGTCCCCGACCGTTTCGTGCAGTTCGCGCCGCTGCTGCCCTCCGGCCAGCCGGACTCGCCGGTCCCGGCCACCGTCCTGATCAAGGGCAACCTGCACTCGCTGTCCTCCCTGGTCGGCGGGGCCCGGGGCGCGCTGGACCTGGTCCGGGCGAAGCTGGAGGAGCACAAGCCGCTCGCCTTCTCGACCTACTCCCGGGCCGTCGACTCGGCGGCGGTGCAGCAGGCGTTCGCCGAGGCGACGCACCTGATCGACACCGGGGTGCTGCACATGCTGGCCGTCGCGGACGGGTTCGACTCGGTGCCGGAGGGCGAGGACGCCTCCCCGGCCGAGCGGGCCCGGCTGCGGATGCACATGGTCAGCTCGCTGGAGCGCTGCCGCGAGGCCATGCAGCGGCTGCTCGACCTGGCCGGGACCAGCGGCTTCGCCCAGAGCAACCCCGTCCAGCGGTACTGGCGCGACCTGGAGATCGGCAGCCGGCACACCGCGCTGAACCGGCCGATGATCTTCGAGGACTACGCGCGCTCCCTGCTCGGTACGGGCGAGCCGGTCTCCCTGCTGTTCTGACCCGCCCCTGGTGTCCCGGCCCGTACGACAGCGGCGCTGCCCCGGAGTCCGCTCCGGGGCAGCGCCGCTGCCGTGTCCGCCGTCGGTCCGCCGTCAGCGGGCCGCCAGGGCGGCGGTCAGCGCCTCGGCCAGCTCGACCGGCAGCAGCGCCGGGTCCGCCGCCGGGCCGAAACCCGCCGGGAGCGCGAAACCGGCCGGGGCGGGCACCGTCTCCGGGCGGGTCGGCGCCCCGGTCAGCCGGTTGAGTCCAGGGCTGACCAGCACCACGGTGTGGCCGGTCGCCCGGGCCGCACCGACCTGGCCGGCCACGTCGCCCGCCAGGGTGTCCGCACCGGCGCCCGGTGCCTCCGCGACGAGCAACGGGAAGACCGTCACCTCGACACCCCCGGCACCGGCGGCACCCCCGGCATCCCCGGCCGTCCGAACCGGTACGGGCGGCAGCGGCGCCAGCGCGCGCACCGGCGCCGAGCGGGCCACGTAGGCCCGGAGGGTCGCGTCGTCCAGCTCGGCCAGGCTCGGGTCGAAGCGGCGCAGGGCCTCGGGGGTGCTCAGCTCCGCCACGTACGCGATCCGGACCGACGAGGACGGGGCGGGAACGCCGTCGCCCGCGCCGCCCGCCGGCTGCTCGGACCGGAAGTCCCGGGCCCCCGTGCGCGGTGCCGGGCCGGCCACGCCGGTCAGCGCGTGCACCAGCGGCAGCGCGTCCTGCCGGCGCAGCAGCGTGCAGACGTCGCGCAGGCCGTCCGCCAGCCGCCGGACGGCCTCGTCGCCGATCGCGTACGAGGGCTGGATGCGCAGGGTGTGCGGGGAACTGCCGGTCGGCATCAGCCGCAGGCCGTGGCGGCGCAGCAGGTAGCCGGCCACGGCGAAGCCGAAGAACCCGCCGCGGGCGTAGTTGCGGATCACCGGGGATCCGGAGGCCGACTGGTCGGCGAACTCGAAGCCGACCAGCAGGCCCCGGCCGCGCACCTCGCGCACCACGTCGCCGAACTCGGCCCGCACCTCCTCCAGCGCCGCGCGCAACCGGGCCCCGCGCTCGGCGGCCCGGCGGTAGGCCGCACCGCCGTCGCGCTCCAGCATCTCCAGCACCTTCTCGGTGACGGCGCAGGAGAAGCTGTCCTTGGCGTACGTCGAGCTGTGCAGCAGCTCGAACTCCTTGACGTAGCGCGACGCGCGGACCAGCAGCAGCGAGGTCTTCGCCAGACCGCCGCCGATGCTCTTGGCGAGGGTGTAGTAGTCGCCGGTCAGGCCGATGGCGGTGCTGGCGAAGAACGAGCCGGTCCGCCCGGCGCCGCTCTGGATCTCGTCGACGATCAACGGGCACTCCAGCACCCGGCAGACCTCGGTGATCCGGGCGGCCTGGTCGGCCGTCAACTCGTGGATGCCGCCCTCGCCCTGGATCGGTTCCACCACGAACCCGGCCACGAACGGGACCGGTCGGCGCAGCACCTCGACGACGCCGTCCCGGACCGTCACGTCCAGCGCGTACGGCTGTTCGGCGGCGACGTGCTTCAGCGCCTCCTCCGGCCGCCCGGCCGGTACGAAGCGGGCCCGGGCCCCGAGCGCCCGGAACGGGAGCCGGAAGGTCGGGTTGTGGGTGAGCTGGAGGCTGCCGACCAGCTTGCCGTGGAACCCGCCCTCCAGCGCGAAGAACTCCGGCGGCCGGGCCAGTGCCTCCGCGTTGTGCCGCTCGGCGGCGGCCAGCACCGCTTCCGCGTCCGCACCGTCCCCGGCCAGGTCGAGTGCCTCCGGCGCGAGTTCCAGGTCGGCGCCGGCCGCCGCCACGCGGACCTGCTGGGCGTGCGCCGCCAGCTCCCCGGCGAGCCCGTTCAGCCGGAAGAAGCGCGCCAGTTCGGCGTGCTTGACGGCGGCCTCGACGGCCTCGGCGCCGCTGTTGGCGAAGACCACCTCGTAGGGCTCCCCGGCGTCCAGTTCCCGGGAGGTGATCGTTTCGAGGGCCGCCGCCACCCGCTGCGCCTCGGTGCGCCGGGACAGCTGCGCGTGGCTGGGCGTGCCCGCGGTCAGCAGGCCGGTGGCGTGGGCGACCAGCTCCGGGTGGTTGTGCCCGAAGAACAGGGAGCCGAAGCCGCCGACGAAGTCGACCACTTCGCTCCGCTCGCCGGCCGCGCCGGACAGGTACATCGTGTCGCCCTCGGCGCGGACGTACTCGACGTCCAGCCCCCAGACCGACAGGGCCTGGCTCAGGTACCGTTCCGCCAGCTCTTGCATCAGTGCGCTCCTCGCATGGGCAGGCCTGCTGTCACAGGGAGTTCGCGGGCGCGAAGTCCCGCAGGGGGTTGATCCGGTCGGCGCCGATCCGGGCGCGCAGCTCCGGAGCGGTCACGCCGAGGCCGGGCTCCGGGGCCAGGCACAGCACGCCGACCTTGCCGACGTGCTCGTTCAGCTGGACCAGTCGGGTCGCCTCGCCCGCCTCGGCGAGCGGGTACAGCGCGGACAGGGTGGGCGAGATCGCGCCGGTCTCGACCAGTCGGCCGGTCTCCGACTGCTCCTGGAGGTTGGCGCCGTGACTGCCGACCACCCGCTTGAGCCGCATCCAGAGGTAGCGGTTGTCGAACTCGTGGTGGTAGCCGGTGCTCGACCCGCAGGTGACCACCGTCCCGCCGCGCGCGGCGACGAACACCGAGATGCCGAAGGTCGCGCGGCCGACGTGCTCGAAGACGATGTCCGGGTCCCGGCCGGTCTCCCGGCGGATGATGCCGCCCAGCCGCTTGCCCGCCGCCAGGACGTCCTCGGGCGAGGGGTCGGGGTCGTCGCTCAGCCCGATCTCCGAGCGGTCGATCACCACCTCGCAGCCCAGCCGGCGCACCGCCTCCGCCTTGCGCGCGGAGCCGACCACCGCCACCGGGATGCCGCCGCCGTTGCGGACGAACTGCACCGCGTAGGCGCCGAGTCCGCCGGCCGCGCCCCAGACCAGCACCACGTCGCCCTGCTTCATCCGGGCGCCGTGGCGGCCGACCAGCATCCGGTAGGCGGTGCTGCCGCACATCGGGGTGACGGCCGCCTCCTCCCAGGTGAGGTGGGCCGGCTTGGGGACGAGCATGCTGGCGCGGGCGACGGCGAACTCGCCGAGCCCGCCGTAGTTGGTCTCGTAGCCCCAGGCACGCATCTCGGCGCCGAGCATCGCGTCCTGGTGGGTGACCGGCTCCTGCTCGTCCACGTGCACCGGGTGGACCACGACGTGGTCGCCGATCCGCCAGCGGCGTACGTTGGAGCCGACCCGGACCACCACACCGGACGCGTCCGAGCCGACCACCTGGAAGGGCCGGTCGTGCCGGGCCGCCCAGCCGCCCTGGGCGGCGTAGCGGCGCAGGAAGTCGAAGGTGGGGATCGGCTCGAAGGTGGCCGACCACACGGTGTTGTAGTTGATCGAACTGGCCATCACCGCGACGAGTACTTCGTCCGGAGCCAGTTCGGGCGTGGCCACCGGGCCGACCCGCAGCGACTTGCGCACGTCCTTGTCGGCCGAGCCGCGGAACATCTCGGTGTCCTCGGCGCGCAGGTGCGCGGCCACGTATTCGCCCGGCAGCTCCAGGCGTTCCAAGGCGTCCGCCGGCCGGTTCTCGACGATCGCTTCCAAAAAGGGGTTCACAGCAGCTCCCGGGAATCGTCTGGTCCGGTGCGCAACCTAATCGGGGCGGGGTAATCGGCGGTTCACCGGGAATTCCGGGGGCCGGATTCCGACGAGTTGCCGGGCGGTGGACCGGCGCGCCTATCGTCGTTCTGCGTGGCCGTCAATGCGCAGTTCGAAACCCCGCACCCCGGTTCCCCGGACGCCGAATCCCGGAACGCCGGACCCCAGGACCGCGAGTACCGGAACGCCGGATCCCTGGACCGCGAATCCGGGCACCCGGTCGTCCGGGAGCCCGTCGCCGTCATCGGCACCGCCTGTCGCCTGCCCGGCGCGGCGGACCCGGACGCGTTCTGGCAGCTGCTGCGCGACGGGCGCAGCGCGGTCACCGTGACCCCCGCCGACCGCTGGCGGGACGCCGCCGTGCGCACCCGCCGCGGCGGGTTCCTCGACCGGGTCGCCGAGTTCGACGCGGACTTCTTCGGCGTCACCCCGCGCGAGGCCGCCGCGATGGACCCGCAGCAGCGGCTGGCCCTGGAGCTGGGCTGGGAGTCGCTGGAGAGCGCCGGGATCGTCCCGGCTGCGGTGCGCGGCACCCGGCTGGGCGTCTTCGTCGGCGCGATCGCCGACGACTACGCCCGGTTGACCGACCAGGCCGGCCCCGAGGCCCTCTCGCCGCACACCCTGGCCGGGGTCAACCGCGGCCTCATCGCCAACCGGCTCTCCTACCTGCTCGGTGCGCGCGGGGCCAGCATGGTCGTGGACACCGGCCAGTCGTCCTCGCTGGTGGCCGTCCACCGCGCCTGCGAGAGCCTGTGGTCCGGGGAGTCGGACCTCGCGCTGGCGGGCGGCGTGCAGTTGAACCTGACCGGCGCCGCCACCGTCGCCGCCGAACGCTTCGGCGCGCTCTCCCCGGAGGGCGAGTGCCGGACCTTCGACGCGCGGGCCGACGGCTACGTGCGGGGCGAGGGCGGCGCGCTGGTCGTGCTCAAGCCGCTGGGCCGGGCGCTCGCCGACGGCGACGACGTCCTGTGCGTGATCCGCGGCGGCGCCGTCAACAACGACGGCGGCGGCCCGGAGCTGACCACGCCGGACCCGCGGGCGCAGCGCGAGGTGATCGAGGCCGCGTACCGGCAGGCCGGTGTCGCCCCGGGCGACGTCGGCTACGTCGAACTGCACGGCACCGGGACCAGGGCCGGCGACCCGGTCGAGGCCCGGGCACTCGGCGGGGCCCTGGGGCGGTGGCGCCCGGCGGACCGCCCGCTGCCCGTCGGCTCGGTGAAGACCAACGTGGGGCATCTGGAGGGCGCGGCCGGCGTCACCGGCCTGCTGAAGGTGGTGCTCGCGCTGCGGGCCGGCGAGCTGCCCGCGAGCCTCAACTACCGCACCCCGAACCCGCGGATCCCGCTGGACGAGCTGCGGCTGCGGGTGCACGACCGGCTCACGCCCTGGCCGGACGCCGGCGCGCCGCGGATCGCCGGGGTCAGCTCCTTCGGGATGGGCGGCACCAACTGCCACCTGGTGCTCTCGGCGGCTCCGGCTCCGGCTCCGGCTCCGGCTCCGGCTCCGGCGGCCGTCGACGGTGCGGTCGCCGACGGTGCGGCGGCGGCCGGGAAGGGCCCGCGCCCGGACAGGCTGCCGCACGCGCTGCCACTCCCGTTCGCGCTCTCCGGCCGCGACGGGCAGGCGCTGCCCGCCCAGGCCGGTCGGCTGGCCGCCTGGCTCAGGGACCGGCCGGAGGCCGTGCCCGCCGATGTGGCCGGCTCGCTGGCCGCCACCCGGACGGCGTTCCCGCATCGCGCGGTGGTCGTCGCCGGGGACCGCGAGACGCTGCTCACCCGGCTGGACGCGCTGAGCGCGGCCGCGCCCGGCGCGGGCACCGTCCTCGGCGAGGCGTCGACAGCGGGCCGGACGGCCCTGCTGTTCACCGGCCAGGGCGCCCAACGGCTGGGCATGGGACGGGAGTTGTACGCCGCTCACCCGGCCTTCGCGGCGGCCTTCGACGAGGTGTGCGAGCACCTCGACGCCGAGTTGGACCGGCCGCTGCGCGAGGTGCTCTGGGCCGAAGCCGACTCACCCGAGGCCGAGGCGGTCCACCGGACGGAGTTCGCCCAGCCCGGCCTGTTCGCCGTGGAGGTGGCGCTGTTCCGCTTCGTCACCGGTCTCGGGGTGCGTCCCGACTTCCTGCTGGGCCACTCGATCGGCGAACTGGCGGCGGCCCACGCGGCCGGCGTGCTGGCGCTGCCCGACGCCGCCAGGCTGGTCGCCGCCCGGGGACGGCTGATGCAGGCGCTGCCGCGGACCGGCGCGATGGTCGCCGTCGAGGCGGCCCCGGAGGAACTGGCGGACGCCCTGGCGGCGTTGACCGGCCGGGTGGACCTGGCCGCCGTGAACGGGCCGCGCGCCGTCGTGCTCTCCGGCGACACCGACGCCGTCACCGATCTCGCCGAGCAGTGGCGGGCCCGGGGCCGCCGAACCCGCCGCCTGACGGTCAGCCACGCCTTCCACTCCCACCTGATGGACGGGATGCTCGACGGGTTCCGCGCGGTCGCCTGCTCCCTGGAGTACCGGGAGCCCCGGATCGCCGTCGTCTCCAACCTCACCGGGGCCCCCGCCACCGCCGCAGAGCTGTGCGACCCCGAGTACTGGGTGCGCCACGTGCGCGGCTGCGTCCGGTTCCTCGACGGCGTCCGCAGCCTGGACGCGGCGGGCGTCACCAGCTACCTGGAGCTGGGGCCGGACACCGTGCTGGCCCCGGCCGCCCGCTCGGGGCTGCCCGACGGCCGCCACCTGCTCGGCGCGATGCGGGCCGACCGGCCGGAGCCCGCGACGGTGGTCGAGGCGCTGGCCGGGCTGCACGCGGCGGGCGCCGCCGTGGACCTCCCGGCCGTGATCGGCGGCGGGCACCGGACGGCCCTGCCCACCTACGTGTTCCGTCGTCGGCGGCACTGGCTGGCCGAGCCGGGCACCGGAACCACCCCTCCCCTCAAGGCGGTTGAAGCCCCGGCCATCCCCGCGCCGGCCACCCCCGACCCGGCCGCGCCCGACCTCCCGGTCGGCACCGACACCCCGCCGCGGCGCGACCCGCTCGACCTGGTCCGGCAGCACACCGCCGCCGTCCTCGGCACGGACGACCCGGCCGCGATCGCGGCGGACACCGCCTTCAAGGACCTCGGCCTCACCTCCGCCACCGGCCTGGAACTGCGCGACCGGCTGGCCGCCGCGACCGGACTGCCGCTGCCGGACACCCTGGTCTACGAGCACCCCACCCCGGGCCTGCTCGCCCGCCACCTGGCCGCCGGCGGCTCCGAAGGGTCCGACCGGTCCGACGCCCCCGGTACCGAGCCCCAGCACGCCGCCACCGAGGACGACCCCGTCGTCATCGTCGGCATGGCCTGCCGCTTCCCCGGCGGCGTCGGCTCCGCCGAGGACCTGTGGCGGGTGGTCTCGGACGGCGTCGACGCCATCGGCGGCTTCCCGACCGACCGCGGCTGGGACGTCGAGGCGCTGTACGACCCGGACCCCGGACGCCGGGGCTCCTCCTACGTCCGCGAGGGCGGCTTCCTGGCGGACGTGGCCGGCTTCGACGCCGCGTTCTTCGGCATCAGCCCGCGCGAGGCCGCCGCCCTGGACCCGCAGCAGCGCCTGCTGCTGGAGACGTCCTGGGAGTGCCTGGAGCACGCCGGCATCGACCCGTCCTCGCTGCGCGACAGCGACACCGGCGTCTTCATCGGCGCCACCGCCCAGGAGTACGGGCCCCGGCTGGGCGAGCCGAGCGACGGCTCGGACGGCTACCTCTACACCGGCAGCACCCCCAGCGTGGCCTCCGGCCGGATCGCCTACGTCCTGGGCCTGCGCGGCCCGGCCCTCACCGTGGACACCGCCTGCTCCGCCTCGCTGGTGGCCGTGCACGCCGCGGCCCGGGCCCTGCGCGGCGGCGAGTGCGACCTCGCGCTCGCGGGCGGCGTGACGGTGATGCCCACGCCCGGTGTGTTCGCCGAGCTCAGCCGCCTCGGCGGGCTCTCCCCGAACGGTCGGTCGAAGGCCTTCGCGGCGGCCGCCGACGGCACCGGCTGGGCCGAGGGCGCCGGACTGCTCGCCCTCGAACGGCTCTCCGACGCCCGCCGGCACGGCCACCGGGTGCTGGCCGTGGTGCGCGGTTCGGCCGTCAACTCCGACGGCGCCTCGAACGGGCTGACCGCGCCCAACGGCGCGGCCCAGCAGCGCGTCATCCGCCGCGCCCTGCGCTCCGGCGGGCTGACCGGGGCCGACGTCGACGCGGTCGAGGCGCACGGCACCGGCACCCGGCTGGGCGACCCGATCGAGGCCCGGGCGCTCCAGGCGGTCTACGGCCACCGGCGGCCCGCCGACCGGCCGTTGTGGCTCGGGTCCGTCAAGTCCAACATCGGGCACACCCAGAGCGCCGCCGGGGTGGCCGGCGTCATCAAGATGGTCCAGGCCCTGCGGCACGAGGTGCTGCCGCGCACCCTGCACGTCGACGAGCCGACGCCCAGCGTCGACTGGAGCTCCGGCACGGTACGGCTGCTGACCGAGGCCGTCGACTGGCCCGGTGCGCCGGGCCGTCCGCGCCGGGCCGGGGTGTCCTCGTTCGGCATCAGCGGCACCAACGCCCACCTGATCCTGGAGGAGGCACCGCCCGCCCCCGGCACCGGTGCGGGAACCGCTGCCGTCCCCGGCACGGTGGGCCCGCTCGCCTGGCCGCTGTCGGCGCGCACCCCGGACGCGCTGCGGGAGCAGGCCGTCCGGCTGCGCGCCCGCCTCGACCGGGCCCCGGCCCCGGCGCCGGCCGACGTGGCCCACTCGCTGGTGCACGGCCGCGCCGACCTCGCGCACCGCGCCGTCCTGGTCGGCTCCGGCCCGGACGGCCTCGCCGACGCCCTGGACGCCCTGGCCGCCGGCACCCCCGCCGCCTCCGTGCTGCTCGGCACCGCGGGCGAGCCCGGTCGGACGGCCTTCGTCTTCCCCGGCCACGGCTCGCAGTGGCCCGGCATGGCCGTCGAACTGTACGCCCAGGCCCCCGCGTTCGCCGAGCGCCTGCGGGAGTGCGCCGCCGTGATCGACCCGCTCGTGGGCTGGTCGCTGCTCGACACGCTGCTCGGCGGGCCCGAGGCCGCCGCCGAACCCGAGCGCAGTGACGTCGCCCAGCCGGTGCTGTTCGCCGTGATGGTCTCGCTGGCCGCGCTGTGGGAGGCGCACGGCGTGCGCCCCGGCGCCGTCGTCGGCCACTCCCAGGGCGAACTGGCCGCCGCCTGCGTGGCCGGCGTCCTGACGCTGCCCGACGCCGCGACGGTCGTGGTGCGGCGCAGCCGGCTGTGGGCCGAGGAACTGCCCGGCCGCGGCATGATGGCCGCGGTCGAGCTCTCCGCCGCGGCCGTGCGGGAGCGCATCGCCGAACGGGCGGCCCGGCTCGACCTGGCCGTGGTGAACGGCCCGCTCGCCGTCACCGTCGCCGGTGAGCCCGACGAGGTCGAACGCTTCGTCGCCGACTGCAAGGCCGAGGGCATCCGGGCCCGCGTTGTGGTCCGGGCCGGCGCCTCGCACTGCGCACTGGTCGAGCCGCTGCGCGAGCCGCTCCACGCGCTGATCGGCGACGTCCCGCACCACGCGCCGCGGGTCCCCTTCTACTCCACGGTGACCGCCGGCCCGCTCGGCGCCGACGATCTCGACGCCCGCTACTGGTACCGCAACGCCCGTGAGCCGGTGGACTTCCAGGGCGCCGTGCGCGCCCTGCTGGACGACGGCCACCACACCTTCGTCGAGTGCAGCCCGCACCCGTTGCTCACCTCGGCCCTGCTGGACACCGCCGAGGCGGCCGGGCACCAGCCGACCGCCCTGGGCACCCTGCGGCGCGACGAGGGCGGCCGGGCGCGGTTCCTGCGCTCGCTCGGCGAGGCGCACGTCCGCGGCGTGGCGGTGGACTGGGCCCCGACCCTCGCCGGGACCGGCGCGCGCCGCACCGAACTGCCGAGCTACCCCTTCGAGCGCCGCCGGCACTGGCTGGCGCCCGGGACGGGCGCGGCCGACGTCCGCTCGGCCGGCCTGGCCCCGGCCGAGCACCCGCTGCTCGGCGCGGTCGTCGCCGATGTCGACGGCGAGGGGATCGCCCTCACCGGGCGGCTGACCGCGAGCACCCCCGGCTGGCTCGCCGACCACGCCGTCGGCGGCACCGCGCTGCTCCCCGGCACCGGCTTCGTCGAACTCGCGCTCGCCGCGGGCGACCGGGTCGGCTGCCCGCGGATCGAGGAACTGACCGTCGAGCGGCCGCTGTTGGTGCCGCCCGGCGGCGCCGTGGAGCTGCGGGTGACGGTCGGGGGGCCGGACGGCCACGGCTTCCGGCCGGTGGCCGTGCACGCCCGTCCGGCCGCCGCCGAGGACGAGCCCTGGACCCGGCACGCCGTCGGGGCGCTCACCGGGGCCGCCCCCGTCCGGCTCGCCGAGGACGCGGGAGCGTGGCCCCCGCCCGGCGCGGAGCCCGTCGACGTCACCGGCTTCTACCCCGACCGCGCGGCCGACGGCTACGGCTACGGCCCGGTGTTCCGGGGCCTGCGCGCCGCCTGGCGGCTGGGCGAGGAGATGTACGCCGAGGTCGCCCTCGACCAGGCGCAGCACGCGGAGGCCCGCCGCTTCGCCGTCCACCCCGCCCTGTTCGACGCGGCCCTGCACGCCGAACTCCTGCGCGGCGAGGCCCCCGGCGCGGGGCACCTGCGGATGCCGTTCAGCTGGAGCGGCGTGAGCGTCCCGACGGCCGGCAGCACCGTGCTGCGGGTGCGGGTCGCCCCGGCGGGCGGGGACGCGGTGCGGGTGAGCGCGACCGACCCGGCCGGTCTGCCGGTGCTGGACGTGGAGTCCCTGCTGCTGCGGCCCGTTCCGGTGGCGGGCCTGGCGGCCGGACCGACCGGTGGCGGGGCCCTCTACGGCCTCGACTGGCAGCCGGTGGCGGACCGCCAGGCCGGGGCCGTCGGCTTCGACCTGTTCGACGCGGCCGGACTCGGCAGCGGAGAGGACTCCACGGCGGCGACCGCCGGCGTGCTGGGCCCCGTGCTCGCGGCCCTCCAGGCCCGGGCGGCCGACGAGGACCCGGCGGCGCCCCGGCTCGTGGTGCTCACCCGCGGCGCGGTCGCGGTCGGCGGCGACGCCGAGGTGACCAGCACCGTCCAGGGCGCCGTCTGGGGCCTGGTCCGCTCCGCCCAGGCGGAGCACCCGGACCGGTTCCTGCTGCTGGACCTGGGCCCGGACCTGGTTGCGGACCCGAGCACGGGCCCCGGCGCCGACGAGGCGGCGGTGCGCCGCGCGGCCGCGCTCGCGCTGGCGGCCGGGGAGAGCCAGGCCGCCCTGCGCGGCGGCGCCCTCCTCGCCCCCCGGTTGGTCCGGGTGGCCGCCGCCCCGGGCACCGCCCTCGACCCGGACGGCACCGTCCTGGTCACCGGCGGCCTCGGCGGCCTCGGTGCCGAACTGGCCCGGCACCTGGTCGCCACCGGCGTCCGGCACCTGGTCCTCACCGGACGGCGCGGCGAAGAGACCCCCGGCGCGGCCGAGTTGCGGGCCGAACTGGCCGCCGCCGGCGCCGAGGTGGACCTGCGCCGCTGCGACGTCGCGGACCGCTCCGAGCTGGCCGCCCTGCTCGACGGCATCCCCGCCGAGCACCCGCTGACCGGGGTGTTCCACCTGGCGGCCGCCGTCGACGACGCACCGCTCGACGCCATGACGCCCGAGCGCCTGGCCGCCGTCCTGCGGCCCAAGACCGACGGCGCGCTCCACCTCGACGCGTTGACCCGAGGCCTCGACCTCCGGTCCTTCGTGCTGTTCTCCTCGGCGGTCGGCGTGCTCGGTACACCCGCGCAGGCGGCCTACGCGGCCGCCAACGCCACCCTCGACGCGCTGGCCCACCGCCGCCGCGCCCAGGGACTGCCCGGGCTCTCGCTCGCCTGGGGGCTGTGGGAGCGCAGCAGCGGCCTCGGCGACCTGGCCGGGACCGACCTGGCCCGGCTGCGCCGCCACGGCCTGGCCCCGCTGGCCACCGCCGACGGCCTCGCGCTGCTCACCGCGGCGCTCGGCACCGGACGCGCCCTGCTGCTGCCCGCTCACCTCGACCTGGCCGCACTGCGCGACCGGGCCCGGGAGGACGGCCTGCCACCGCTGCTGCGCGGACTCGTCCGGGCCCCGGCCCGGGCGGTCGCCGGCGCCCCCGCCGCGTCGGCCGCCGAACAGCACGGCCTGGCGGCCCGGCTGGCCGGGCTGGACCGCCCGGACCAGGACCGCGAACTGCTGGAGTTGGTACGGGCGCACGCGGCAGCCGTGCTCGGGCACGACGCGGCCGACCGGAGCGCCGTCCCGGTGGACCGGGCCTTCCGGGAGTCCGGCTTCGACTCGCTGACCGTGGTCGAACTGCGCAACCGGCTGCGGACGGCGACCGGCCTGCCGCTGCCGACCACCCTGCTCTTCGACCACCCGACCCCGCAGGCACTCACGGCCCACCTGCGCGACCGGCTGCTCGGCACCGCCGCGGCGCAGCCACCCGCCACCGCGGCGGCCGGCGCCCCGGCCTCGCCCTCCGCGCGGCCGACCCCGGACGACGACCCGATCGCGGTCGTCGCGATGGCGGGCCGCTTCCCGGGCGGGGTCACTGGCCCGGAGGACCTGTGGCGGCTCGTCGACGAGGAGCGGGACGCGATCGGCCCCTTCCCCGAGGACCGCGGCTGGGACACCGACCGGCTCTTCGACCCGGAGCCGGGCCGCCCCGGCCGCTCGGCCACCCAGCAGGGCGGATTCCTGTACGACGCCGGGGAGTTCGACGCCGCGCTGTTCGGCATCAGCCCCCGTGAGGCGCTCGCCATGGACCCCCAGCAGCGGCTGCTGCTGGAGGCCTCCTGGGAGGCCTGGGAGCGGGCCGGCATCCCCGTCGCGGAGGCGCGCGGCACCCGCACCGGAGTCTTCATGGGCGTCGCCTACCACGACTACGCCGCCCGGGCCGTCGAGGTGCCGGACGGAGTGGAGGGCTACCTGATGACGGGCGCCGCCGGGAGCGTGGCCTCCGGCCGGATCGCGTACACGTTGGGTCTGGAGGGGCCGGCGATCACGGTGGACACGGCGTGTTCGTCGTCGCTGGTGGCGTTGCACCTGGCGGTCCAGTCGCTGCGCCGGGGCGAGTGCACGATGGCGCTCGCCGGCGGGGTGAGCGTCATGGCCACCCCGACCACCTTCGTCGAGTTCTCGCGTCAGCAGGGGTTGGCGGTGGACGGTCGGTGCAAGTCGTTCGGGGTGGGTGCGGATGGTACGGGGTGGTCGGAGGGGGTGGGGGTGTTGTTGGTGGAGCGGTTGTCGGATGCGCGGCGGTTGGGGCATCCGGTGGTGGGGTTGGTGCGGGGTTCGGCGGTGAATTCGGATGGTGCGTCGAATGGTTTGACGGCGCCGTCGGGGGTGGCGCAGGAGCGGGTGATCCGTGCGGCGTGGGTGGATGCGGGTGTGGTGGGTGCGGATGTGGGGTTGGTGGAGGGGCATGGGACGGGGACTCGGTTGGGTGATCCGATCGAGGCGGGGGCGTTGTTGGCGACGTACGGGCGGGAGCGGGGTGGGCGTGGTCCGCTGTGGCTGGGCTCGCTGAAGTCCAACATCGGCCACACCCAGGCCGCCGCCGGCGTGGCCGGTGTGATCAAGGCGCTGCTGGCGCTGGAGCACGAGCGGATGCCGCGCACCCTGCACGCGGAGGAGCCCAGCCACGAGGTGGAGTGGGCGGACGGTGACGTCCGGCTGCTGGCGCGGTCCCGGCCCTGGCCGCGGGAGGAGGGTCGGCCGCGGCGGGCGGCGGTGTCGTCGTTCGGGATCAGCGGGACCAATGCGCATGTGATCGTCGAGGAGGCACCGGAACTCGTGGCACTGCCGGCCGCCGCGGCGGCACCGGAATCCGCACCGGCGCCGGATGCCTTGCTGGACAAGCGAACTGACGGTCCGTCGGAACCGGTCCTGCCGTTCGTCGTGTCGGCCGGCTCGCCCGCCGCCCTGGACGGCCAGGTGCAGCGGCTCTCGGCGCTGTTGGAGGCCGGCACCGCCGATCCGCTCGACGTGGCCCACTCGTTGACCGCGACCCGCTCGACGCTCCCGTACCGGACGGCGGTCGCCGCGCGCACGGCCGGCGAAGCCGTCGCCCGGCTCGCCGACCATCGGGCCGAACTCGCTTCGTCCGAATGCCAGTTGGCCTTGGTGTTTTCGGGTCAGGGGGCGCAGTGGGTGGGGATGGGTCGTGGTTTGGCGGTGGAGTTCCCGGTGTTCGGTCGGGTGTTCCGTGAGGTGTTGGGGTTGTTCGGCGGGGATGTGGTGGGGGTGGTGGATTCGGGGGTGGGTTTGGAGCGGACGGAGTTCGCTCAGCCCGGGTTGTTCGCGTTCGAGGTGGCGTTGTTCCGGTTGTTGGAGTCGTGGGGTGTGCGGCCGGGTGTGGTGGCGGGTCATTCGGTGGGGGAGGTGGCGGCGGCGCATGTGGCGGGGGTGTTGGACCTGGTGGATGCGGTGGCGTTGGTGGGGGCTCGTGGTCGGTTGATGGGGGCGTTGCCGTCGGGTGGGGTGATGGTGGCGGTGGAGGCGTCGGAGGAGCGGGTGTTGCCGTTGTTGGGTCCTGGTGTGGGGCTTGCGGCGGTGAACGGGCCCGGCTCGGTGGTGTTGTCGGGGTCGGCGGATGCGGTTGCTCGGGTGGTGGCCGGTTTGGGTGGGGTGCGGTCGAAGGCGTTGCGGGTGTCGCATGCGTTTCATTCGCCGTTGATGGAGCCGGTGTTGGCGGAGTTCGGGGAGGTGGTGCGGGGGCTGGTGTTGCGGGATCCGGTGGTTCCGGTGGTGTCGGGGGTGTCGGGTCGGTTGGTGGTGCCGGGTGAGTTGAGTGATCCGGGTTATTGGGTGCGGCATGTTCGTGAGCCGGTGCGTTTCGCGGATGTGGTGGGGGAGTTGGCGGCGTCGGGTGTGGGTGTGTGTGCGGAGGTGGGTCCGGACGGGGTGTTGTCGGGTCTGGTGGGTGGGATCGCGCCGGAGGGTGTGACGGCGGTGGCGTTGGGTCGTCGGGAGGCGGACGAGGCGCAGGTGTTGGTGGCGGGTGTGGGCCGGTTGTTCGCGGCGGGTGTTCCGGTGGACTGGTCGGCGTTCTTCGCCGGGCGGGGTGCGCGGCCCACGGCGTTGCCGACGTACGCCTTCGACCACCACCACTACTGGATCACCGACGGCGCGGCGCCCCGCACCACCGCCGAGCCGGCCGGCTCGGACCCGACGGACGGGCCGTCGACCCGCCCGGCCGGACTGGCCGAGCGGCTCGCGGAACTCGACGAGCCCGACCGGGCCCGGTACGTCCTGGACGTCGTGAGCGAGCAGACGGCCGCCGTCCTCGGCCACGCCGACGCCCACGGCATCGACCCCGACCGGCCGTTCGCCGAGCTGGGCTTCGACTCGCTGACCGCCGTCGAACTGCGCGACCGGGTCAACCGGATCAGCGGTCTGACGCTCGCCGCGACCCTGGTCTTCGACCACTCCTCCCCGAGCGCCCTCGCCGACCACCTGCTGACCCGGCTGGCGCCCGACACCGACCTGTCCCTCGACGACCTGTTCGCGTCCATCGACAGCGAACTCGGCCCGGAAGCGAGCTGACCCACCGTGACCACCCCCAACGAGCGGAAGCTCGCCGACTACCTCCAGCGGGTCACCGCCGAACTGCGCGGCACCCGCGAGCGCCTCGCCCGTCTGGAGGCCTCCGACGACCCGATCGCCGTCGTCTCGATGGCCTGCCGCTACCCCGGCGGCGTCGGGAACCCCGAGGACCTCTGGCGGCTGGTCTCCGAAGGCGTCGACGCGATCGGCGGGTTCCCGACCGACCGCGGCTGGGACCTCGCCGAGCTGGCCGCCCGCTCCGACACCGACCGCGGCGGATTCCTGTACGACGCGGGGGAGTTCGACGCCGCGCTGTTCGGCATGTCCCCCCGCGAGGCGCTGGCCACCGACCCCCAGCAGCGGCTGGCCCTGGAGGCCGCCTGGGAGGCCGTCGAGGCCGCGGGCATCGACCCGACCTCCCTGCGCTCCACCCGCACCGGCGTCTTCCTGGGCTTCGCCGGCCAGTCCTACACCGACATGGACTCCGGGGCCGACGACCTGCGCGGCCATCTGCTGGCCGGCAGCGCGGCGAGCGTCGCGTCGGGCCGGATCGCGTACACGTTGGGCTTGGAGGGGCCGGCGATCACGGTGGACACGGCGTGTTCGTCGTCGCTGGTGGCGTTGCACCTGGCGGTCCAGTCGCTGCGCCGGGGCGAGTGCGCGATGGCCCTGGTCGGCGGCGTCACCGTGATGTCCACCCCCGGCGCGTGGATCGAGTTCTCGCGTCAGCAGGGGTTGGCGGTGGACGGTCGGTGCAAGTCGTTCGGGGTGGGTGCGGATGGTACGGGGTGGTCGGAGGGGGTGGGGGTGTTGTTGGTGGAGCGGTTGTCGGATGCGCGGCGGTCGGGGCATCCGGTGGTGGGGTTGGTGCGGGGTTCGGCGGTGAATTCGGATGGTGCGTCGAATGGTTTGACGGCGCCGTCGGGGGTGGCGCAGGAGCGGGTGATCCGTGCGGCGTGGGTGGATGCGGGTGTGGTGGGTGCGGATGTGGGGTTGGTGGAGGGGCATGGGACGGGGACTCGGTTGGGTGATCCGATCGAGGCGGGGGCGTTGTTGGCGACGTACGGGCGGGAGCGGGGTGGGCGTGGTCCGCTGTGGTTGGGCTCGTTGAAGTCCAACATCGGCCACAGCTCCGCGGCGGCCGGTGTCGGCGGTGTGATCAAGGCGCTGCTGGCGCTGGAGCACGAGCGGATGCCGCGCACCCTGCACGCTGAGCAGCCGAGCGGCCAGGTGGACTGGCGCGCGGGCGCGGTCGAGTTGCTGACGGAGGAGCGTCCCTGGCCGCGGGAGGAGGGTCGGCCGCGGCGGGCGGCGGTGTCGTCGTTCGGGATCAGCGGGACCAATGCGCACGTGATCGTCGAGGAGGCGCCGGCGCCGGAACCCCTGCCGGTGGCCGACCATGACGATGCGTCGACTCCCGTCCTGCCGTTCGTCGTCAGCGCCGCGACCCCCGGCGCCCTGCGCGGCCAGCTCACCCGGCTGCGCACCCACCTCGCGGACGCCGACGGTCCCGCCCTGCGCGATGCCGCCCACGCGCTGACCAGCACCCGGGCGACCACCCTGCCCCACCGGGCCGTGCTGGCCGCCCGCACCGGGAAGCAGCTGCTCGCCGCCCTGGACGCCGCCGTCGAGTCCCCGGCCCCCGAGCCCGCGACCCGGCCCCGACTGGCCTTGGTGTTTTCGGGTCAGGGGGCGCAGTGGGTGGGGATGGGTCGTGGTTTGGCGGTGGAGTTCCCGGTGTTCGGTCGGGTGTTCCGTGAGGTGTTGGGGTTGTTCGGCGGGGATGTGGCGGGGGTGGTGGATTCGGGGGTGGGTTTGGAGCGGACGGAGTTCGCTCAGCCCGGGTTGTTCGCGTTCGAGGTGGCGTTGTTCCGGTTGTTGGAGTCGTGGGGTGTGCGGCCGGGTGTGGTGGCGGGTCATTCGGTGGGGGAGGTGGCGGCGGCGCATGTGGCGGGGGTGTTGGACCTGGTGGATGCGGTGGCGTTGGTGGGGGCTCGTGGTCGGTTGATGGGGGCGTTGCCGTCGGGTGGGGTGATGGTGGCGGTGGAGGCGTCGGAGGAGCGGGTGTTGCCGTTGTTGGGTCCTGGGGTGGGGCTTGCGGCGGTGAACGGGCCCAGCTCGGTGGTGTTGTCGGGGACGGCGGATGCGGTCGGGGAGGCCGTGCGGGCGTTGGGTGGGGTGCGGTCGAAGGCGTTGCGGGTGTCGCATGCGTTTCATTCGCCGTTGATGGAGCCGGTGTTGGCGGAGTTCGGGGAGGTGGTGCGGGGGCTGGTGTTGCGGGATCCGGTGGTTCCGGTGGTGTCGGGGGTGTCGGGTCGGTTGGCGGTGCCGGGTGAGTTGAGTGATCCGGGCTACTGGGTGCGGCATGTGCGTGAGCCGGTGCGTTTCGCGGATGTGGTGGGGGAGTTGGCGGCGTCGGGTGTGGGTGTGTGTGCGGAGGTGGGTCCGGACGGGGTGCTGTCGGGTCTGGTGGGTGGGATCGCGCCGGAGGGTGTGACGGCGGTGGCGTTGGGTCGTCGGGAGGCGGACGAGGCGCAGGTGCTGGTGGCGGGTGTGGGCCGGATGTTCGCGGCGGGTGTTCCGGTGGACTGGTCGGCGTTCTTCGCCGGGCGGGGAGCCCGGCCCACGGCGCTGCCGACCTACGCCTTCGACCACCACCACTACTGGCGCGGCCGCCGGACCGCCGCCGACCGCTCCGCGACCGGCCATCCGCTGCTCACCGCCGTGGTCGAGGACCCGGAGAACGGCCGGGTCACGCTGACCGGGCGGCTCACCGGCGACCTGCCGGTCACCGGGCTCTGGGTCGAACTGGCCCTGCGCGCCGCCGACGAGGTCGACTGCACCACCGTCGACACCCTCGTCGTCGACGCCGCCACGGCGCCGGGGAGCACCCTCGCCGCCGCCGAGCTGCTGGTCGTGGTCGATCCGCCCGGCGCCGACGGCCGGCGCGCGGTGCGGATCCACGCCCGCACCGGTGCCGACCGGGCCTGGACCCGGTACGCCCACGGCCTGCTCAGCCCGGCCGCCACCCCGGCCCCGGCCCTCGCCCCCGCCGCCCCCGCCTCGCCCGTTGCGCTCGTCGGCGGCCACGAACTCGGTCGCCCGGAGGCCGGCGCGGCCGAGGGCGAGGGCGAGGGCTACCTCCTGCACCCCGAGCTGCTGTCCGCCGCCGTCGGCGAGCGGCCCGTGCGCGGCTGGCGCGGCGTGCGGCTGCACAGCAGCGGGGCCGACCGGCTCCGGGTGGCCGCGGCCACCGCGGGCGGGCCCGATCTGGTGCTCACCGACCGGTCGGGCCGGGCGGTCGCCAGCGTGGACAGGATCACCCGTGGCGAGCTGCCGGCCGTCCGCCCGGCCGACGACCTGTACCGCGTCGCCTGGACGCCGGTGCTGCTGCCCGCCGTCGACATACCGGACCCGGTCGCGCGGCCGGACGACGGCCCGGCGGCCCCGGAGGTCCTCCACGTCACCGGCGGGGACCAGCTGCCCGCCGTCCTCGGCGCCGCCCAGCGGGCCCTGGAAGCGGGCTCCGACGGTGCGCCGCTGGTCGTGGTGACCAGGGGAGCGGTGTCGGTGGCGGGGGAGGCGCCGTCCGACGCGGCCGCGGTCTGGGGACTGCTGCGGTCCGCGCAGTCCGAACACCCCGGCCGCTTCGTCCTGGTGGACGCCGACCCGGGCCCGGGGACGGGGCCGTCCGACCCCGCCACCCCGCCGTCCGTCCCGTCCGCCCTGCCGGCCGCCGTCGTCGCCGCCGGCCTGCCCCAGGTCGCGCTGCGCGGCGGCCGGGTGCTGCTGCCCAGGCTGGCCCGGGTGGAGGCCCCCACCGGCCCCGTCGGGTGGCCGTCCGACGGCACGGTGCTGATCACCGGCGGCACCGGGGCGATCGGCGCGGTGGTCGCCCGGCACCTGGCCGCCGAGCACGGTGTGCGGGACCTGGTGCTGACCAGTCGCAGTGGTCCGGACGCCCCGGGCGCCGCCCGGCTGGTCGAGGACCTGGCCGCGCTGGGCGCCCGGGCCGTGGTCGAGGCCTGTGACGCCGGGGACCGGGCGGCCCTCGCGGCGCTGCTCGACCGGCTGCCCGCGGACCGGCCGCTGCGCGCCGTGGTGCACGCGGCCGGCACGCTCGACGACGGCGCCTTCGACACGCTCACCCCGGCCCGGCTGGACGCGGTGCTGCGGGCGAAGGCCGACGCGGCCCGGCACCTGGACGAGCTGACCCGCGACCGCGAGCTGACGGCGTTCGTGCTGTTCTCCTCCGTCGCCGGCATCCTCGGCGGCCCCGGCCAGGCCAACTACGCCGCCGCCAACGCCTCGTTGGACGCGCTGGCCCAGCGCCGCGCCGCCGCCGGCCTGCCTGCCGTCTCGGTGGCCTGGGGGCCGTGGGACCTCGCGGGCGGGGGCATGGCCGCCTCGGCGGACCTGCGCCGGGTGGCCCGGGAGGGCTTCGGGGCGATCCCGGCCGCGCGCGGTACGGCGCTGCTGGACACGGCCGTCGCACTCGGGGCTCCCCTGACGGTCGCCTGCCCGGTCGACCTGGACGTCGTTCGGCGGCAGGCCCCGGTGCCGCCCCTGCTGCGTGCCCTGGCCAAGCGGGGCGGCCGGCCCGGGACCGCGGACGGCGGCGAACCGCTGCTGCCGGCCGAGGAGTTGGCCGCCCTTCCGCCCACCGAGCGGCAGGCCCGGCTGCTGGACCTGGTGCGCGGCCGGATCGTGGGGCTGCTGGGCCTGGACGGTGGTCCGTCCGCCGTGCCGGCGGACGCGTCGCTGACCGAGCTGGGCTTCGACTCGCTCAGCTCGGTCCAGCTGCGCAACCAGCTCGACGCCGCGACCGGTCTGCGGCTGCCGCCCACCGTGGTCTTCGACCACCCCACCGCACAGGCGCTCGCCGAACGGCTGCTGCACGAGCTGCTGCCCACGAGCACGACCGCTGCCGGGGCGACCGGGTCCGAGGCGGGAGAGGTCCCGCCCGCCGCCGGGCCGTCGCTCGCCGAGGACGTCGTCCTGCCGGAGGACATCCGCCCCGCCGCCACCGTCGCCCCGCTCACCGGCGAGCCCCGCGAGGTGCTGCTGACCGGCGCCACCGGCTTCGTCGGAGCGTTCCTGCTGCGCGACCTGCTGCGCGGCACCCGCACGGTGGTGCGCTGCCTGGTGCGCGGACACGACGCGGCCGACGCGCGGGAGCGGCTGACCGAGAACCTGCGCTGGTACGGGCTCCTGGCGGAGGTCGACCAGGACCGGGTGGACGTCGTGGTCGGCGACCTGGCCGCGCCGGGGCTCGGCCTCACCGCCGAGGACTTCGACCGGCTGGCCCGCTCGGTCGACCTGGTCGTCCACGCCGCCGCCCAGGTCAACTGGCTCCAGCCGTACTCCGCGCTGCGGGCGTCCAACGTCGGCGGGACGACGGAGCTGCTGCGGCTGGCCGCCCGGCACCGCACCGTCCCGCTGCACTACCTGTCCACCACCGGGGTGTTCGCCCGCCCGGTGACCGCCGGGGTGCCGCTGCGCCCGGAGGATCCGACCGGGCCGCCGGAGGAGCTGCGGACCGGCTACACCCAGAGCAAGTGGGTGGCCGAGCAGGTCGTCGGGTTGGCCCGCGGGCGCGGACTCCCGGTGACCGTCCACCGGGTCGACCTGGTCTCCGGCGACCAGCGCGAAGGCGCCTGCCAGACCCGGGACTTCGTCTGGCTGAGCGTCAAGGGGATGCTCCAGGCCGGCGCCTACCCGGCCGGCCTCGGCGGCGGCTTCCAACTCGTGCCGGTGGACTACGTGAGCGCCGCGGTGCTCGCCCTGACCCGGCGGCCGGACGCGGCGGGCCGCACCTTCCACCTCTCCGGCCGCGCCCCGGTGAGCTTCGCCGAGATCGTCGACCACCTGCGCTCCTTCGGCCGCGACCTGGCCGAACTGGAGCCCGGGGCCTGGCGCGACCGGGTCACCGCCGACCCGGACAACGCGCTGCTGCCGCTGTTGGAGTCCTTCGAAGCGGTCTCCGGCGCCGGCGCCACCGACGTCTACCTCCCGATCGACAGCACGTCGACCGACGCGGCCCTGGCGGACACCGGCATCGTCCGGCCCGTCCCGACCCGCGAGCTGTTCCGCACCTACCACTCCTTCTTCACGCGGACCGGCTGGTTCCCCCGCTGACGTGGGGCCCCGTTCCGCAGCAACACGGCACCGAAAGAGGACTGACATGTCGATTTCCACCAGCGAGCGCGCGCACCCGTCCGATGCTCACCTGTCCGACGTCGCACTCGACGGCCACGGACTCGCCGTCGAGGACATCGTCTCCATCGCCCGGGACCCGGCCGGCCCGCTCGTCACCCTGGCGCCCGAGGCCGCCGACGCGATCGCCGCCTCCAACGCGCTCAAGCACCGGCTGATCGACTCCGGCACCCCGATCTACGGCGTGACCTCGGGGTTCGGCGACAGCAGCGCCCGCCAGGTCTCCAAGCGCAAGACCGGGCTGCTCCAGGAGAACCTGATCCGCTTCCTGTCCTCCGGCGTCGGCCCGACGGCCCGCGCCGACGTCGTCCGCGCCACCATGACGATCCGGGCCAACTGCCTGGCACGCGGCGTCTCCGGGGTGCGGCCGGAGCTGGTCTCCGCGCTGATCGACATGCTGAACGCGGACATCCTGCCGCAGATACCGGAGCGCGGCTCGGTCGGCGCCAGCGGGGACCTGGTGCCGCTGAGCTACCTGGCGGGCGCCGTCACCGGGCACGGCACGGTCACCCACCGGGGCCGTTCCAAGCCGGCCGCCGAGGCCCTCGCCGAGTGCGGGCTCAGCCCGCAGGTCCTGGAGGCCAAGGAGGGCCTGGCCCTGGTCAACGGCACCTCGTTCATGTCCGGCTTCGCCGTCCTCGCGCTGCACGACGCCCGGGAGCTGGCCTTCGCCGCCGACCTGTGCACCGCGCTCACCAGCCAGGTCCTGCTGGGCAATCCGGCGCACTTCGCCCCGTTCCTGTTCGAGGCGAAGCCGTACCAGGGCATGCTGGACAGCGCCGCGACCATCCGGGAGATCCTGGCCGCCGCCCCCGCCACCGAGCCGGGGATCCGGCTCTCCGGCGACGCCGACTTCACCGAACTGGAACGCGGCGTCCAGGACCGCTACTCGATCCGCTGCGCCCCGCACGTCACCGGCGTGCTGCGGGACACCGCCGACTGGGCCCACCGGCTGCTCTCGGTCGAGGTCAACTCGGCCAACGACAACCCGCTCTTCGACGTCGCCACCGGCACCGCGGGCAGCGGCGGCAACTTCTACGGCGGCCACGTCGCCCAGGCGATGGACGCCCTCAAGACCGCGGTGGCCGGCATCGGCGACCTGCTGGACCGCCAACTCGCCCTCGTCGTCGACGAGAAGTTCAACAACGGGCTGACCCCGAACCTCATCCCGCGGGTCTCGCCGGAGGAGTTCGAGGCCGGCCTCTTCCACGGCTTCAAGGGCATGCAGATCACCGCCTCCTCGCTGGCCGCCGAGGCGCTCAAGTGGACCATGCCGGCGGCCTCGTTCTCCCGCTCGACCGAGGCGCACAACCAGGACAAGGTCAGCATGGGCACCATCGCGGCCCGCGACGCCCGGTCGGTGGTCGAACTGGTCCAGCGGATCGCCGCCGTCCACCTGATCGCCCTGTGCCAGGCGGCCGACCTGCGCGGGCTCGACGAGCTCAGCGGGCCGACCCGGGCCGCCTACGACGCGGTGCGCGAGGTCTGCGCGTTCCTGGACAGCGACCGGCCGATGGACACCGCCATCGAGCAGGTGGCCGGGCTGATCCACTCCGGCGCGCTGCGCGGCGTGGTCGAGCAGCACACCCGGAAGGCCGACGCGGCCCGGGCGGGCCGGTGAGCCCGGACGCGGCGGGATCGGACGGCGGGGTGCCGGCGGCCGCCCTGGTGAAGGCCGGAGCGGCCGCCGCGGTCGCCGCCGAGGCGGAGGTGATCGCCCGACAGCGGGCCGACGGCAGCTGGCTGCTGCACGTCGCCGAGCCGTTGGGCGACCACCCGGCCACGCTCGCCGACGCCCTGCTCGACCAGGCGGCCCGCCGCCCCGACGCGGTGCTGGCGGCCGAGCGGGACGGCGACGGCTGGCGGACGCTGAGCTACGCCGAGGCGGCCCGGGCCGCCTCGGCCCTCGGCCAGGCGTACCTGGACCGGGGGCTCGGCCCGGGGCGCCCGGTGCTGCTGTTGTCCGGCAACTCGCTGGACCACCTGCTGCTCACCCTGGCCGGCTACCTCACCGGAGTCCCGGTCGTCCCGGTCAGCGCGGCCTACTCGCTGCGCGGCGGGGGCCACGGTCGGCTGCGGGCGATCGCCGAACTGGTTCGACCCGGGCTGGTGTTCGCGGAGGACGGCGGGCGCTACCGCGCGGCGCTGGACGTCGTCACGGCCGCTGCCACCGCCACCGCCGAGGCCGGTGCCACCGAGGCCGGTGCGGGACCCGTGACGGTGGTCTCCGGCCGGCCCGACCCGGCCGACCTGACCGTGCGGCAGCTGCGCGGCACGGCGGTCACCGCGGCGGTGCGCCGGGCCCACGAGGCCCTGACCCCGGACACGGTGGCGAAGATCCTCTTCACCTCGGGCTCCACCGGCACCCCCAAGGGTGTGCTCAACACCCACCGGATGCTCTGCGCCAACCAGCAGATGATCCGCCAGGTGTGGCCGTTCGTCGCCGCCGAGCCACCGGTGCTGACCGACTGGCTGCCGTGGAGCCACACCTTCGGCGGCAACCACAACCTGCACCTGGCCCTGTGCAACGGGGGCACCCTGTACATCGACGACGGCTCGCCGGTCGCCGACGGCTTCGCCCGTACCGTCGAGGCGCTGCGGCAGGTGCCGCCGACGGTCTGCGTCAACGTCCCGGCCGGCTACGCGCTGCTCGCCCAGCGGCTGGAGAACGACCTGCCGCTGGCCGAGCGGATCCTCTCCCGGGCCCGGCTGCTCGTCTACGCGGGCGCCGACCTGCCCGACGCCCTGCGGGAGCGGCTGCGGGCCCTGGCGCGCGGGGCGACCGGCCGGGAGATCCCCCTGGTGTCCTCCTGGGGCGCGACCGAGACCGGGCCGGCCGCCACCTCGACGTACGGCGGGGTCGGCGAGGGCATCGGCATTCCGCTGCCCGGGGTCGGGCTGAAGCTGGTGCCCACCGGGGGCGGGGTCGAACTGCGCGTCCGGGGAGCGTCGTTGACCGCCGGATACCTGGGCGCCGACCTCGGCGGATCACTCGACGAGGAGGGCTACTACCGCACCGGCGACGCCGCCCGCCTCCTCGACCCGGGCGGCGACCCCCGCCGGGGGCTGCGCTTCGACGGCCGGATCGCCGAGAACTTCAAGATCACCAACGGCACCTGGGTGCGGGCCGGCCGACTGCGCAACTCCCTGCTGTCGTCCGCCAAGGTGCTCTCCGACGTCGTGCTGACCGGCGGCGACCGGCCCTATGTGGCGGCGATCGGCTGGCTCTCCCTGGGCCGGGCCAACGACCTGCTCGGCACCCGGGCGACCGACCCCGCCGACCTGCTCCGCCGCGAGCGGCTGCACCGGCACCTCGCCGAGGCGCTGGCCCGCCTCAACGCCGGGGCGGGCGCGGCCTCCCGGGTCGAGCGGCTGGTGCTGGTCGCCGAACCGCCCAGCCTGGACGGCGGCGAACTCACCGACAAGGGCTACCTCAACCAGCGGGCGGTGCTCGACCGGCGGGCCGGGCTCCTCGACCTGCTCTACGCCGAGGAGCCCGACCGGGAGCGGGTGATCCTGGCCGGGCGGTGACCCGGACCGG
The DNA here is from genome assembly GCF_044749365.1 of Kitasatospora sp. NPDC089509. NCBI lineage: Bacteria > Bacillati > Actinomycetota > Actinomycetes > Kitasatosporales > Streptomycetaceae > Kitasatospora > Kitasatospora sp. NPDC089509. The sequence continues at coordinate 423,299 of NZ_JBIVHS010000001.1, forward strand.
CTAACCCCGCGCGGGCCGGGCTCACCCGCGCGGGACCGGCTCAACCGCTCACACGCAGAGCTGCCGCACGGCGGCCCGCAACCGCAGCAGCTCGGGTGCGACCGGCCGCGGACCGTCCGGCACCCGTGCCCGCTTGCTCCACCCCGTCACCGCCGCCCGCTTCTCGACCCGCTGGCCGCGCGGGATCCGCGCGTACGCGACCTCGCAGAGCAGCGGCTGACGGAACGCGAAGCGGCTGGTGCCGTCGGCGTCCGCGGGTGCGGGCCCCAGGATGCCGAGCCGGGCGAGGGTGTCGAGCGCGCCGTTCACCTCGTCGGTCCGCTCCCGCCGCAGGGCCGCGACCGCGTCCGGTCGGATGCCACCACCGAGCACCGCCGCGTCCTGCAGCACCGCCTTGAGGTTCGCGGGCAGGGCGTCCAACCGGGCCGACAGCACCCGGCGCACCGCCATCGGCACCTCGCCCAACGCGCCGTGGCGGGGCGCGGGTTCGGTGGCGTCGAGCCGGCGCAGCGCCAGCCGGACGAACTCCGTCACGAACAGCGGGTTGCCGTCGGCCAAGTCCGTCACCGCCGCGACCAGCTCGCGCACCAGCCCGGGCGGCGGGTCCGCCGGGTGCTGCGCCGCGATGACGGAGCGCGCCAGCCGGCCGACGGCGGCGTCGGACAACGGCGCCAGCGTGACGGTGCGGAGCGCCCCCGCGGCGCCCTGCCAGTCCGGCCGCCGGGCGAACAGCTCCGGACGGGCCGTGGCGACCACCAGCAGCCGGGACGGGCAGGGCGAGCGGACCAGCCGGTCGACGGTGTCGAGCAGGGGCTCGTCCGCCGAGTGCAGGTCGTCCACCACCATGACCACCGGCCGTTCGGCGGCCAGGCGTTCCAGCAGGGTGTGCCAGGCCGCCGTCACCTCCTCCGGGCCGGCGGTCCGCTCGTGGGCCGGCACGTGCCCGATCGGGACGACCAGCTGTTCGAACAGCTGCCGGGCCTCGGCCGGATCGGCGGCCACCCGGTCCACCGTCGCCCACAACTTCGCCCGGGCCGTCTCCGGCGGGTCGTCCGGCCGGATGCCGCAGCCCGCCGAGAGCTCGGCCGCCACGAACCGCAACGGGCTGTCGTCGACGGCGCACGGCACGATGTGCGCCACCAGCGGCCGGACCGCGGGCTCCTGCCGGGCGGCGAGCCGCTCGAACTCGTCGATCATCGCGCTCTTGCCCATGCCGGCCTCGCCGACCACGAGCAGCATGCGCGGCCCGGTACGTCCGTCCGGACTGTTTGGTGTGGCCGGTGTGTCCGCCCCGGCCGTGAGCAGGTCCGCCATCATCGCGGTCTCCCCGGCCCGTTCCAGGACGGGGGAGCCCTCGTCGCGCACGCCGTTGGAGCGCAGCCCGGTGACCGTCCAGATCGGCGAGTGGACGGAGGCCCGCCGGTACTCGATCCAGTTGTCGGTCTGCTCCCGGGTCGGCTCGCTGACCCAGACCTGGTCGCGCGGCACGAGCGGCAGCAGGGACAGCGGCCGGTCCACGGCCGCGCCGGTCACCGACGGCACGCCGGGCGCGTCCGGGCCGTACCGGACCAGCGCCTCGCCGGTGTCGACGGCCGCCCGCAGCGCCAGCCCGTCGGCGTCCGCGTACCGGAACCGCAGCCGGTGCCGCACCGCGAGGGCCATCAGCACCGCCCGCATCGCCTCGTTGCTGCGGATGCGCTGGGCACCGAAGAGGACCAGCCAGGAGGAGCCGATCCGCGCCGCGAGGGTGCCGCCGAACCGCTGGGCCTCGGACCGCACGAGCTCGTGCAGCTCCGTCATCACCCGGTCCAGGTGCTCCGGGTCCCCGCCCGGGTGCTCGGCGGGTACGGAGGCGTTGAGCAGGACGACGGTGACCTCCCGGCGCTCCTGGACGAGCTCCTCGGCGTCGCCGCCCGGGCCCGGGGCGCCCACCGCGGCCGGGCCGTCGGTCGGCCCGGGGCCACCGGACGGGCCCGGCGGCGGGCCGCCCCGGGTCGTCGCCGCGCAGCCGACCCGGGCGCCGCCGGGCAGGGGCGTGTACTCCAGCGCCGGGTCGTCGGTGAGGATCGCCTGCTGGACGCTCTGCAGGTCGCGCCCCGGGTCCAGGCCCAACTCCTCGGCCAGGTGGGCCCGGACCGACTGGTAGACGCCGAGCGCGTCGGACTGCCGGCCGCTGCGGTGCAGGGCCAGCATCAGCTGGCCGGCCAACCGTTCGCGGCGGGGGTGCGCCCGGCTCAGCTCCTGCAGCTCCGGCAGCACCGCCTGCTGGCGGCCGAGGGCGAGTTCGGCGTCGAACAGCTCCTCCAGCACGTCCAGCCGGGCGGTTTCGGCCGCCGCCAGCTCGGGCCACGCCAGCCCCATCCCCGCCTCGGCGAGGTCGCTGAGCGCGGGGCCGCGCCACAGGCCCAGGGCCTCGCGCCAGCGCTGGGCGGCGGCCGCCACCGCGCCGTCGCGCATCCGCGCGCGGCCGGTGGCCACCAGCTCCTGGAAGTGGTGCAGGTCGATCGTGCGCGGCTCGACCTCCAGGACGTAGCCGGGCGCCCGGGACCGCAGCACCACCGCGTCCGGCCCCGGGTGCAGCGGGTCGGTCTGGAGCAGGTTCCGCAGGTGCCAGACGGCGTTCTGCACCATCTTGCGGGCCGAGGAGGGCGGCGGGCCCTCCCACAGCGAGGAGATGAGTTGGCTGGTGGCCGTCACCTGGTTGTGGCGCAGGAGGAGGTAGCCCAGCACCGCCCGCTGGTTGACGCCGCTGAGTGGCTGCGGGGTGCCGTGCCGGAGGACCTCCAGCGGGCCCAGCACGTTGAACCGCAGGGTGCAGGGGTAGCCGGTGGCGCCGTCGCCCGTCGGGCCGTCGCTCGTCGGGCTGCCGTTCGTCATTCCGTCGTTCGTGATGCCGTCGTTCGTCATGCTGCCAGCCGTAGGACCGCGTCGGCCTCGTCCAACTCCGGCGCGTGGCTGAGCACCGCGCGTTCCAGGGCGTGCGAACGGGCACCGGGGGCGGCGGGGCCGTGCTCCGCGAGGGCGGTCCGGGCCCGGCGGTAGACGTCCAGCGCCTCCGCCTGGCGTCCGCTGCGGTACAGCGCGACCATGTGGAGCCGGCAGAGCCGCTCGCGGGTCGGACCGGCGGCCGTGGCGGCGCCCAGTTCGGCGACCACCTCGCGGTGGCGGCCGAGCATCAGGTCCGCCACCACCCGGTCCTCCAGGGCGCTCCAGCGCGCCTCGCGCAGGGCCGCCAGCTCGGGCCAGTCGACGCCCGCCTCGGCGAGGTCGGCCAGGGCGTCGCCGCGCCACAGCGCCTGCGCCTTCCGGAGGATGACGGAGGCGTGCTCCCAGGAGCGGTCGGCCGACGCCGCCGCCGCGCGTCGCACCAGCTCCCGGTGGCGGGTGTGGTCGACGCGGTCCGCGGCGACGTGGAGGACGTAGCCCCGGGGTTCGGTGCGCAGGTCGATCAGCGGTGCCTCCTGCGGGCTGCGCCCCGCCCGTATTCGCCGCAGCCCGGACACGGCGTTCTGCAGGATCTTGCGGGCGGTGGCCGGTTCGTCCGCCTCCCACAGGGCGGAGACGAGCCGTGTGGTGCCGACCGGGGTGTTGGCGTGGAGAACCAGGAATGCCAGGGCGGTTCGTTGTCGAATCCCGCCGAGTGCCACGGTCTCGCCGTCGTGGACCGCTGTGAGCGGTCCCAGAATACTGAAGTGCACGGAAATTCCCGTCTTGTCGAACTGCATTGCCGGTGACGGTCGTTCGACCCGTGCGTGACGGAGTCACCGCACTGGATCGCGACATCAACCTCAGGGAACCGCCGGGGAGAAGCGGGGCGTGGGGGAAGGTCGAGCGTGCTACTCCGTTGTAGCCGGGGGTGTGATTCCTGTCGGCCTCGATGTGGTCCGAATGGGCTGGTCAGCGGCTGTGTGCCATCCGGATCGTAAGGGAAGGGCAGGCGCGCGGAACAGGACGCGGTCGAAATCGGTCTTCGGCGAGATATTTTGCGTCATTGTCGGCCCGAAAGGATTGGAGGCCGGAATCGCGGGTTCCCTTCGCGGAAGTTACCGCACGCAAAGGCCACACATCCGACAACTGGAATCCGCCGGCTTCACAGATCGTTCGCCGACGGTTGGGTCACCATCCCGGTTACCGGAGGGTAGCAATCGGCCTGCCCCCATGGGGCCCGTTCACGGAAATCCCCCCGGCCGTGGCGGTCTTCGCCGCGCCGGTGGCCGGGCGTGGGGGCGGCTCCGGCTCGGGGGAGGGGGCGCGTGCGCGGTGGCCGCGCCCCCGCACGCCGTACCGGGCGGCGGCGGAGAGGCACGGCGGCAGGTGCACCTGGGTACCGGGAACGTCGACACCGGGCAGTCGTCAGGAGGGCGCATGAGTGCGCAGGAACCGCCGCCGATCTCGATCTTCTACCGGCGCGACGGGCTCGACCCGGGCCCGGCGCTGGGTGAGGCCCAGCGGGAGGACCCGGTGCGGCGGGTCCAGGACTTCTGGCTGTACCGGACCGGGGAGTACTGGTTGGTCACCCGGCATGCCGACGTGCGGCGGGTGCTGGCCGACGAGGAGACCTTCGGGATGCACGATCCGGACCGTGCCCCGATCCTGCCGCGCGAGCTGCTCAACATGGACGCGCCAGAGCACACCCGGCTGCGCCACGTCCTGACGCCGGAGTTCACCGGGCGGCGGATCCGCGCGCTGGAGCCGATGATCCGCACCCTGGTCGGCGAGTTGATCGACGCGATGGAGGCGGGCGGCCGCACGGCGGACCTGATGGCCGACTTCGCGCTGCCGCTGCCGCTCGGGGTGATCTGCGCGCTGCTCGGGGTGCCCGAGCCCGATCAGGCGGCGTTCCACCGGTGGTCCCGGACCACCCTGGACCTCGCGCTCCCGATGGAGGAACGGCTCGCGGCCGGGCGGGAGACGCAGGAGTACATCGCCGCGCTGGTCGCGGAGAAGCGCCGCAGCCCGGACGACGGGATGATCGGCATGCTGGTCAGGGAGCACGGCGGTGCGGTGGCGGACGCCGAACTGGTCGGTGTCGCCGAGCTGTTGCTGCTCGCCGGTCATGTGACGGTGTCCAACACGATCGGCCTGGGCGTGCTCGCGCTGCTGTCACACCCGGAGCAGGCCGGCCGGCTGCGTGCCGCCGCCGGGGCCGATCCGGTGATCGACTCCGCCGTCGAGGAGTTGCTGCGGTACCTGTCGGTGTCCAGCACCGCGCTGGCCCGGACGGCGCGGTGCGACACCGAGATCGGCGGCGTGCCGGTCAAGGCCGGCGAGCAGGTCGTCTGCCAACTGCCGGTGGCCAACCGCGATCCGGCCCTCGGCCCCGGCATGGACCGCTTCGACATCACCCGCAAACCGGTGTCGCACCTGGCCTTCGGGCACGGCGCGCACCACTGCCTCGGCGCACCGCTGGCCCGGATCGAACTGCGGATCGCGGTGCCCGAGTTGCTCCGGCGGCTGCCCGGACTGGCGCTCGGGTGCCCGGTCGAGGAGGTGCCCTACCGGGTCAACAACGAGGTCTACGGTCTGCACGCCCTGCCCGTCGTCTGGTGACCAGGGCGGTGGTACCCGGGGCGCCGGTCAGTCGGTCAGCAGTGCTTCGCGGATGAGTTGGACGGGGTGCCAGGAGCGGCGCTCCGTCCCGTGCAGGATCTGCTGGCGGCAGGAGGCGCCGGTGGCGACGATCATGGTGGACCCGGGTTCGGCCTCGACGGCGGGGAAGAGCCGGTCGCGCCCGACGGTCATGGAGACCTCGTAGTGCTCGCTCTCGTAACCGAAGGAGCCCGCCATCCCGCAGCACCCGGCGTCGAGTTCGACCACCTCGGCGCCGGGGATCCGGCGGAGCAGGGCCATCGTGGCGGCCGTGCCGACCTCGGCCTTCTGGTGGCAGTGCCCGTGGTAGAGCAGGCGGCGACCGGCGGGCCAGGCGTCGGGGTCCAACCGGAGCCGTCCGGTGTCGATGGCCTCGGTGAGGAGTTCCTCCACCTGCCGGACCCGGCCCGCGAGGTCCCGGACCACCGGGTCGTCCGGGTGCAGGGCTAGGTGTTCGTCCCGGAGTGTCATCAGGCAGGACGGCTCGCAGCCGGTGACCGGTGAGCCCGGGGCGCCGGTGGCGGCGAGGGCGTGGGCGAGGTCGGCGGACTGCCGTCGGGCGTCGTCCAGCAGGCCCTTGGAGAGGCTGGCCCGGCCGCAGCAGCCCTGGGCCGCGAGGCGGACCCGCCAGCCGGCCCGTTCCAGCAGTTCGACGGCGGCGCGGCCGATGGCGGGTTCGGTGTAGGTGGTGAAGGAGTCGGCGAGGAAGGTGACGTCACCCAACGGGGCGGCTTCGGCAGAGTGTTCGTGGCTGCGGAACCAGCGCGGCAGGTTGTCCCGGGCGAAGGTCGGCAGCGGCCTGGCGCCGGTGATGCCCAGCCGGCGTTCCAGCAGTCGGCGGACGAGCCGGCTGCGGCCCGGGAGGTTGGACAGCGGCGCGGTGGCCGAGCCGATCCGGTTGAGCAGCCGGATGGCGCCGAAGACCCGGGACCTGAGCGGCACGCCGTGCAGGTCGTGGTGGTGGGAGAGGGTCTCGGCCTTGAGGGCGGCCATGTCGACGCCCAGCGGGCACTCGCTCTTGCACGCCTTGCACATCAGGCAGAGGTCGAGGATCCCGTGCAGGCGCTCGTCCCCCAGGGCCCGCCGGGGGTCCGGCTCGGAGAGCGCCTTCACCAGGGCGTTGGCGCGGCCGCGGGTGGAGTGCTCCTCCTCCCGGGTGGCCATGTACGAGGGGCACATGGTGCCGGTGCCGCTCTTGCGGCACAGCCCGATGTTCATGCACCGGTCGGCGGCCCCGCGCATGCCGCCGAGGACCTCGAAGGAGAGCCGGGTGCGCAGTCCGGGCGCGGGGGGCAGGGCGGGGTCGCGCAGGTGGTCGGTCATGGCGGGGGCGTCGACGATCTTGCCGGGGTTGAGCAGGTTGCGGGGGTCGAAGAGTCGTTTCGTCCCGCGCATCGCCTGGTAGAGGTCCCGCCCGAAGAGCAGCGGGTTGAACTCGCTGCGGGCCAGACCGTCGCCGTGCTCGCTGGAGTTGACGCCGCCGTACTCGGTGACCAGGTCGCGGATCTCCTCCGCGACCGCCCGCATGGTGGCCACCTGGGCGGGGTCGGTGAGGTCCACGAAGGGGCGGATGTGCAGGCAGCCGACCGAGCAGTGGCCGTAGAAGCCCGCTGTCAGGCCGTGGCGTTCCAGCACCTGTTGGAAGCGGCGGGTGTAGGCGGCGAGGTGGACCGGGTCGACGGCGGTGTCCTCGACGAAGGCGAGCGGCCGGCGGGTGCCCTCGCCCGCCGCCATCAGCAGGCCGAGGCCGGCCGAGCGGACCTTGAGCAGGGCCTGCTGCTGGTGCGGGGTCACCGCGTGCAGGGTGTGGTAGCCGTGGCCGTGGCGGGCCCAGCGGGTGGTCAACTGCTGGAGTCGGCTGCGTAGTTCGCCCTCGTCGTCGCCGCTGAAGCTGACGAACAGCAGCGCGCCGGGGTCGCCCGTCAGGATGGTGCCGAGCGGGGCGTACTCGATCTTGCGCCGGGACAGCTCCAGGATCGTCCGGTCCATCAGCTCCACCGCGGCGGGGTCGCAGGCGAGGGCGTCCTCGGTGGCGTCCACGGCGTGGGCGACGGAGGTGAAGTGGCCGACGGCGATGACCGTGTGGGCGGGCCGGGGCACCAGGTCGACCAGGGCCCGGGTGGTGATGACCAGGGTGCCCTCCGAGCCGACGACGAACTTGGCGAGGTCGAAGGGGGCGTCCGTGCGGGCGAGCCGTTCGAGGCGGTAGCCGCCGGAGCGGCGCCAGAACTCCGGGGTTCCCTCGGCGATGGCCTGGGCGTTCGCCCGGACGATCCGCGGGAGTTCGCGGTAGACGGCGCCTTCGAGGGTCGGCAGGGCGGCCCGGCGGCGGTGCTCGGCCTCGTCGACGGGGGCGAGGCGGGCCCGGGAGGCGTCGGAGAGCACGACGTCGAGTTCCCGGACGTGGTCGATGGTCATCCCGTGGCGCAGGGATCCGCTGCCGCCCGAGTTGTTGCCGATCATGCCGCCGATGGTGGCCCGGTTGGCGGTGGAGGTGTCGGGGCCGAAGACCAGGCCCAACGGGGCCGCGGCGCGGTTGAGTTGGGCCTGGACCACGCCGGGTTCCACCAGGGCGGTGCGGGCCTCGCGGTCCAGTGCCACGATCCGGTTCAGGTGCCGGGAGAGGTCCAGGACCAGGCCGGGGCCCACGGTCTGCCCGGCGAGGCTGGTGCCCGCGCCGCGCGGCACCAGCGGGACGCCGTGCTCGGCCGCGGCGGCGACCGCGGCCTGGACGTCCTCCTCGTGCCGGGGCAGGACCACGCCGACCGGGGTGATCGCGTACATGCTGGCGTCGCGGGAGTAGAGGTGGCGGGTGTAGTCGTCGAAGCGGACCTCGCCGTCGAGGTCGCGGCGGAGGCGCTGTTCCAGCGCGCGGGTGTCGGGGGTGGGGCGGTCGTCGGGGCCGGGGGGCGGGGTGTCGGGGGTGCTCGCGGTCATGTCCGGTCGGCTCCAAGGGCGGGGAGGAGGACGGGGTGTCGCGGTGCGGGGGAGCGGGAGGTGCGGGGAGCGGGGGTTACGGCCGCCGGAGCACGTCGAGTGCCGCGCCGAGGCCGGCCGGGTCGATCGGCACCCCGGCGAGCTCCAGGCCCAGCTGCACCCCGCCGAGGGTGCCGATGAGCGTCAGGTCGTTGAGGTGGCCGAGGTGGCCGATCCGGAATACCCGGCCGGCGAGCCGGCCGAGACCGGCGCCGAGGGACATGTCGAAGCGCTCCAGGACGAGTTCGCGGAACCGGTCGGCGTCGTGGCCCGGGGGCAGCAGGACGGCGGTGAGCGAGCCGGAGTACTCGCGCTCGTCCGCGCACAGGACCTCCAGGCCCCAGCCTCGGACGGCGGCGCGGGTGGCGGCGCCGTGCCGGGCGTGCCGGGCGTGGACGCGGGCGTGGCCCTCGGCGTCGAGGATGCGCAGCGCCTCGTCCAGGCCGTAGAGCAGGTTGGTGGCGGGGGTGTACGGGAAGGAGCCGGTCCGGTTCGCCTCGATGACGGGTTCCCAGCTCCAGAAGGAGCGGGGGAGTCCGGCGGTGCGCGAGGCGACCAGGGCCTTGCGGCTGACCGCGTTGAAGCCCAGTCCGGGCGGCAGCATCAGGCCCTTCTGCGAGCCGGAGACCGTGACGTCCACGCCCCAGTCGTCGTGGCGGTACTCGAGGCAGCCGAGTGAGGAGACCGCGTCGACCAGCAGCAGGGCCGGATGGCCGGCCTCGTCCAGGGCGCGGCGCAGCTCCGGGATCCGGCTGGTCACGCCGGTGGACGTCTCGTTGTGGACGACGCAGACCGCCTTGATGCTCCGGTCGGTGTCCGCGGCGAGCCGCCGGGCGAGCTCCTCGGGGTCGGCGCCGTGCCGCCAGTCGCCGGGGACCAGGTCCACGGCGAGGCCGAGGGCCCGGGCCATCTCCTGCCAGAGCGTGGCGAACTGCCCGGTCTCGAAGCAGAGCACCCGGTCGCCGGGGCTGAGGGTGTTGACCAGGGCGGCCTCCCAGGCGCCGGTGCCCGAGGCGGGGTAGATCACGACCGGGCCCGAGGTGCCGAACACCGGGCCGATCGCCTTCAGCAGACGGAACGTCAGTGCGGCGAACTCCGGGCCGCGGTGGTCCGTGGTGGGCGCGGCCATCGCCCGCAGCACGGGGTCGGGCACGTTGGTGGGGCCGGGGATCTGGAGGAAGTGGCGGCCGGTGCGGAAGGACATGGGCGTCGAACCTCCTGGAGGCTTGTGCCGTCTGACGGCACGCCGTATCGTGATGCGGCATAGCGGAGCGTAGGCGTCACCCTCGGAGGGGGTCAAGGATGCAGAGCGTGCTGAATGCGCTGCGGGTGCTGGAGGAGGTCGCCGCGCGGCAGCCGATCGGGGTCGCGGAACTGGCGCGGGTCATGGAACTTCCGAAGAGCTCCGTGCAGCGGGCGTTGCAGACCCTGCACGCCGCGGGGTGGTTGGGCCCGGCGGACGGGACGCCCACCCGGTGGCAGGTCACCGCCAAGGCGCTGCAGATCGGCCGGCAGGCCACCGGTGAACTGGGCCTGCGGGACGCCGCCGTGCCGGTGATGGAGGAACTGCGCCGGGAGACCGGCGAGACGATCCACCTGGCCGTGCCGGAGGGCGGCCGGGTGATCCTGGTGGAGCGGCTGGAGACCAGCCAGCCGGTGCGGATCGTCCTCCCGCTCGGGCAGGACCTGCCCGCCCACGCCTCGGCCAACGGCAAGGCGGTGCTCGCCGCGAGCCCGCCCGAGGTCCTGGAGCGCTACCTGGCCGACGGGCTGGCCCGGTACACCGACACCACGATCACCGAACCCCGGTCGCTGCTGGAGGAGTTGGCGGAGGTCCGGCGCCGCGGCTACGCCACCAACGGCGGCGAGTGGCGCTCCGACGTCTCGGCCGTCGCCGCCGCGGTCATCGGGCGGCTCGGTGTGCCGGTCGCCAGCCTCAGCGTCAACGTGCCCGCCAGCCGGGCCACCGACGCCTCGCGGGCGGCGCACGGGGTGCTGGTCAGCGCGGCGGCGAAGCGGCTCGGCACGGTGCTGGGGGCACGGGGTTGAAGGCCGATTCATCACTCCTGCAAGGAATGTGACGAAGCATCAGAAGTATTGCTCTCGCTTCCGGGGGTGCCCCCGACCTCTTGACGGAGGTGTCGACGCCTCCCATGCTTGGCGGCTGATGGAACTCTGATTCCATGATGCGAAAACATGCGTGCGCCGATCGTCCGCGCCCGGATGGATCGTGCGTTCTTGCCTTCGCAGTCATCGCCGACTGGAGAGAGCGAGACCCACCCGTGTACCGCCAAGTCTCCGACCCGCTCGGGCACCCCGCGCTCGCCGCCCTGCTCGCCTCGACCCCCCTGCTCGTCCTGCTGGCCCTGCTCGGCGTGCTGCGCCTGAAGTCGCACTGGGCCGCCCTCGCCGGGCTCGCCACCGCCTTCCTGATCGCCACCGCCGGCTACGGCATGCCGCTCGGCCAGGCCGCCGACGGCGCACTGGAGGGGGCCGCCTTCGGGCTCTTCCCGATCGTCTGGATCATCCTCGGCGCGGTGTGGATCAACCGCCTGCAACGCGCCTCCGGGCACTTCGACCTGATCGGACGGACCTTCTCCGCGCTGTCCGACGACGTCCGGGTCCAGGCCGTCCTGATCGCCTTCTGCTTCGGGGCGATGATCGAATCCCTCTCGGGCTTCGGCACCCCCATCGCGGTCACCTCGCTGATCCTGCTCGGCCTGGGCCTGGACCCGCTGAAGGCCGCCGCCGTCGCCGCCTTCGCCAACACGGCCCCGGCGGCCTTCGGTTCGGTGGGCAATCCGATCCAGACCCTGGCTAAGGTCACCTCCCTGCCGGGGGCCGACCTCGGCGCCATGGTCGGCCGCCAGTCCGCCGTCATCGCGGCGCTGGTGCCGTTCGTCCTGCTGCTCCTCCTCGACGGGCGTCGCGGGCTGCGGGAGGCGTGGCCGGTGGCCCTGGTCGCCGGACTCGGCTTCGCCGTCGGCCAGTTCCTCTGCTCGAACTACCTCACCTACCAACTCACCGACCTGGCGGCGTCGTTGACCTCGCTCGCTGCGGTGGTCCTGCTGCTCCGGGTGCGGGCGCGAGGGCGTGGCAGGGGTGGGCGTGGCGGGGTCGGGCGCGGTACGGGTGGGAGCGGCACGGGTGCTTCCGGTGCGGAGCGCGCCCCGCGGCGGGAGGTGCTGCTGGCCTTCCTCCCGTACGCGGTCATCACCGCGCTGTTCGCCCTGGTGTCCTACGGCGGCCCGATCGCCCGCTTTGTGAAGGGCCGGGACGTCTCCTTCCCCTGGCCCGGCCTCCACGTGGTCAGCGCCACCGGCCGGCCCGTGGCGGTCACCACCTTCGACTTCGGCTGGCTCGGCGCGGCCGGGACGCTGCTCCTGGCCACCGGCGTGCTGACCGCCCTCGCCCTCCGCGTGCCACCCCGGCGGGCCCTGCGCTGCTACCTGGACGCGCTGCACCAGATCCGCTGGGCGGCGTTGACCATCGCCTGCGTCCTCGCCCTCTCCTACCTGATGAACCTCTCCGGGATGGCCTTCTCGATCGGCGCCTGGCTGGCGGGACTCGGCGGCGCCTTCGCCCTGTTCTCCGGCTTCACCGGCTGGTTCGGCGTGGCCCTCACCGGCTCCGACACCTCCTCCAACGCGCTGTTCGGGGCGATGCAGGTCTCGGCGGCCCAGCACATCGGACTGTCCCCGCTGCTGGCCGCCGCGACCACCAGTACCGGCGGCGTCCAGGGCAAGGCCGTCGCCATGCAGAACCTGGTGATCGCCGCGAGCGCGGTGGGGACCTACGGCCGGGAGGGGGAGGTGCTGCGCAGGATCATCGGCTGGAGCCTGGCCGTCCTCACGGTGCTCTGCCTCCTCGCCTGGCTCCAGTCCACCCCGGTCCTCGGCTGGATGGTCCCCTGACCGGACACGGCCGTCGACGGGACGTTGCGATTGGTTTGCCTGCACTTTGCGAACCCTTTAACCTTCTGGTGTTGCCGACCACGGGTCACGCCCCGCCGTGCGGGTCCGACCCAGAACCCGAGGACACCAGTTGTCATGAACGACCGTGAGCGCGTAAGGGTGTCGGACCTTCTGGGCCTGACCGGTGCACCGAGGGCCGGCGGCCGGTGGGCCGGCGTCGTGGACGTCCTGGCGATCCTGGTCGCACTGGTCGTCACCTCCTCGGTCTGCCGGGCCCTGGGACTCGGCACCTGGCTCGCTGCCCTGATCGGCGGCTGCGCGGGAGCGCTCACCCTCCGGTTGGACCTCGGTGCGCGCATCGTCCGGGGTCGGCGGGACTGACCTGCCTGGCGAGCGGCGTGGGCGGGGCCGGGAAAATCGGGTGCCCGAGGTGCTTATGGCGGGCAGAATCGGCGGCGATGCCTCAGTTGACTGCCGACCGGCTGCTCGCCGCCGTCGAACCGCTGCCCCATTCGCTCCGCCTGCGCGAGGTGGCCCGGACCGCCGCCGCCCTCGCCCCTGCCGAACTCCGTACGCTGCTCGCGGAGTTGGACGCCCGTGGCCCGTACGAACGTCGGCTCGGCGTGCTGGCCGCCTTCGCCGGGCGGCAGGGGCGGTACCTGCTGGAGCGGATCGACGATCCCGACCCGGTGGTGCGGCGCTACGCGCACCGGGCGATCGGGCAGCTGCCCGATCCGGACGCGGAGATCGAGGCCGTGCTGCTCACCGCCTCGAAGGCGGTCCGGGACGAGCTGGCCCGCGCCGTCCTGCGGGGCGGGCGGGCGGCGGTGGCCGAGCGGCTGGTGCCCGCCGTCCGCGAGCGGTGGGGTGCGGCCGAGGCGGCCCGGCTGCTGCCGGTCTGCTCGGCCGAGGTGGTCGCCGCCGAACTGCCCGGGCTGGCGCAGGCGATCACCTTCTCCGCCTCGCTGGGCCACCGCCACCCGGCGGCCGTACTGGACCAGGCCGAACGCCAACTCGCCGACCTGCCCTACGGGTTGCGGCAGGGCTACTGGGAGCGTCAGGCCCGCGGCCTGGCGGCAGCCGCCATCCGCGAACCGGCCCGGCTGCTGGAGCTGCTGGAACGCCACCCCGTGCACGCCCTGCCCGCCCCGCTGTGCGACCGGCTCGCCGACCTCGCCGCCGTCTCCGCGGCCGCCGCCGCGCGGACCGTCCGGCTGCTGCTCGCGATCGAGCGGCACCGCCACGACCCGCCGCTGCGGGCCGACCTGGCCCGGCGGCTGGTCGCGGCGCGGCCGCTGCCGCCGAGCCTCGCCGAGCTGGCGCGCCGCCACCGACCCGACCACCTGCTCCTGCTGCGGACGCTGCCCCCGGCCCGGCGCGCCGCCTTCTACGACGAGGTGGCGGCGCTGCCCGGCTCGGACCGGGCCTGGGACGGCACCGACGTGCTCGCCGCGCTGCCGCTGCCGGAGCGGCAGCTGCGGGCGCGGGCCCGGCTGGCGGAGGACGGCGAGGAGGTCGACTGGCTGGTCCTGCTGCCGGTCGCCGAGGCCCGGCCGAGGCTGCTGGCCGAGACCCGGGCGGCCGACGTCTGGGACCGGGGCTGGGCCTGGTCGCGGCTGGTGTCGCAGGCGGTACTGTCCGGGGAGCCGGGCGCCCTGTCCGGGGCGCTCGACCTGCTCGGCCGGCTGCGCAACGAGCAGGACCTGGTCCGGATGGATGCGCTGCGCGCCGTCGCGGAGGTGCCGCCGGGGCTGTTCGACGACACGGCCGCCGGGGCGCTGGAGCGGCTCACCGAGGACGCCCTGACGGCCCGGGACTGCTCGCCGGCCAGCCGCGCCGCGCTGGTCCGGCTCGCCGGGGCCGTCCTCGGCGAGCACGCGGGCGGGCCGGCCCGCGAACTGCTCGGCTGGGCCGTCCGTACGGTCGAACACACCGGCGGAGTGGACCTGGTCGTGCCGCGGGGGCGGGAGGACGCGGTGGTCGGGGAGCTGCGGGCCGCGCTGGAACGCTCTTCACACTCCCCGGACGCCGCCCTGCTGCTCGCCGTGGCCGGGGCGCTCGGCGACCGGGCCCGACGGGCCCCCGCGCTCGCCGAGCTGCTGGAACGGGTGCTGCACACGGGCGGCGAGGCCGCCGTCGGACGGGCCGTCGCCCTGCTGCTGGGCGATCCGGCCACCGCGCCCGAGCGGGTGGTCCAGGTGCTCGCGCTCAAGCCCTCGGCCATCGCGCTGGCCCCGGTACGGGCCGTCCTGACCGGGGTCCGGACCGACCTGCTCGACCCGCTGCTCGACCCGCTGCTCGGCACCGCCCTGACCGTTGCCGACCTCGTCAGGGCCGACCGCTGGCACCCCGCCCAGCAGCGGGCCGCCGCCGAGCGGCTCGCCCGGACGGCCGGCGACCCCGACCGGCCGTGGCGCGAGCGCGTCGCCGCCCTGCACGCCGCCGCCCGGATCCCCGGCCACGGTGCGGCCCTGCTGCGCCGGTACGTCGACGCCGCCGAGCCGGGCGAGCCCGTCGAGGCCGCGGCCCAGCCCGCCCAGCCCGCCGAGCCCGCCCAGCCCGCCGAGCGCGTCGGCGGCGCCGGGACCGTTCTCGCCGAGGCCGCGCTCGGCGCCCTGCCCTGGACCGAGCACCCCGCCGAGGCCCTGCCCGTCCTGCTCGCGCACGCCGGCGACGACCGGGCCCGGGTCGCCCTCTACGCGGCCGGCCGGGCCGCCCGGTACGCGCCGAGCGGCGAACTCGGGCCGCGGCTGCGCCGGATCGCCCTCGACACGGGGGCGCCGGGGGTGCCGGGGACTCCGGGGACTCCGGGGACGTCGGGGACGTCGGGGACGCCCGAGGTGAAGGGCGCGCCGGGCGCGAAGGTGACCAGCCGCAAGCAGGCCGTCCGGCTGGCCGCCGAGCACCTGCCGCTCGCCGAGGCCGCCGAGCTGCTGCGGGCGGCGTACACCGCGCCCGAGCAGCACCCGGACGTCCGTGCCGCCGTGCTGACGGTGATCGGCGGGCGGATCGCCGACCTGCCGCTGTGGGACGTGCTCACCGATGCCGCCGAGGACCCGTCGGGGCTGGCGGCCGGGCTCCTGCCGCACCTGCGCGTGCACCAGGTCCCGGCCGGGCAACGCCCCGCGCTCGGCGAGCTGATGGCCCGGCTGGCGGTCGCCGACGACCACCTCACCGCCGTATCCGCCCGAGGACAGCTGATCGCCTGGGGCCGGTACGCGCCGGAGGCCGTCCGGGCACTCGTCCCCCTGGCGACCGACCTCGCCGAGCGGGAACGCGGGGAGGGCGCAGCCCAGGTGTTGACCGGAGTGGCGCTGACCGACGCCCCGCACCCGCTCGGCGGTTGCGCGCCCGGCAGCGTCCTGGCGGACGCCCTGACCGCGCTGATCGAGGCCGTGCGGGCCGGGGATCCGGCGCTGCCCGGCCGGGACCAGCCGGCCCGACGGCGGATCGACGTGCTCACCCGCTGGATGTGGAGCCGGAACGCCTCCTCGGAATCCGTCCGGAGCACCCAACGGGCGGTCGGCACGCTCCTGTTGACCGAACCGGCGCTGCTGCCCGAGGCCACCCGCCGACTGGTCGCGGCCCTCGACCCGGACGCCCCCGAGTTCGGTGAACGCCTCACGGAGCTGACCGCCCTGCTGGCCGAGCGGCCGGTGCTGGCGGTGGCCACCGCCGAGACCCTGCGCCAGAAGGGCAACGGACGACGGGAGGCCCCCGAACACACCCTGACCGCCGCCCGCCGGCTGGCCGCCGAGGACGGACTCGCCCCGGGCCTGTTCGCCGTCGCGCTCATCACGGCCGGGGCCGAGCTCGAATGGCCCGCCGCCTGGCGGGAGGTGCTGGACACGCTCCGCCGCCATCCGCTGCCGGACGTCCGGGACGCCGCGCTGGCGGTGTACACCGACCCGGCGTGAGAGCCGGGCCGCCCACGGACCGGCTCTCCTGACGCGGACCAGCTCTCTTGATCATGACTCGCCGAGCGTCCTAGGGTGATCGACATGGAGCTCACCCCGCGCCTGCTCGAACAGTTCGTGGTGCTCGCCGAGGAGCGGCACTTCGGCCACGCGGCCCAACGGCTGTCGATGAGCCAGCCCCCGCTCAGCCAGGCGATCCAGCGGCTGGAGCGCGGCCTCGGCGTGCTGCTGCTGGAACGCACCAGCAGGGGAGTGCGGTTGACGGCGGCCGGGGCGGCGTTCGCGGCGGACGCCAAGCGGCTGCTGGAGGCGCAGGAGTCGGCCGTGGCCCGGGTGCGCCGGATCGCCCGGGGTGCGGAGGGGACGGTCCGGCTCGGCTACGTGAGCAGCCTCGGCTACTGGCACCTGCCCCAACTGCTCGCGCTGGCCGCCCGGGAGGCGCCCGGCCTCGACCTGGTGGTCCGTCAGCGTGGCTCCGCCGAACTCGCCGAGCAGGTCCGGCAGGGGGCGGTGGACCTGGCGCTGGTGCGGCTGCCGGTCTCCGACCGTACGGAGTTGGAGGTGCGGGAGGTGGCCGAGGAGCGCACCGTGCTGGCCGTCCCGGTCGGCCACCCGCTCGCCGGTGCCGCCTCGGTGCCGCTCGCCCGGCTCCGCGACGAGGAGTTCGCGACCGCCGACGAGGCCGCCGTGCCCCGGATCCGCGAACTGATCGGGGCGGCCTGCCGGGAGGCCGGCTTCGAGCCGCGGATCCGGGCCCGGGCGGAGGACCTGACGAGCATGCTGGGCCACACCGCGGCCGGCGTCTGCGTCGCCTTCGTGCCCGAGCGGGTCGCGGCGCCGGGCCACGCCCTGGTGCGCTTCGTCCCGGTCGAGGGCGGGGAGCGGCTGGTCACCACGGTCGCGGCGCTGAGCCGACCGGACGCCGACCCGGCCGTCGCCACCCTGCTGGAGCTGCTGCGGCGGCACCGCGCCGAGTTCGAGGGCCCCGAGTTGGAGGGTCCCGAGTTGGAGGGTCCCGAGTTGGAGGGTCCCGAGTTGGAGGGTCCCGAGTTCGAGAGCCCTGGGGCCGGCGCCCCGCAGGACGGTCACCAGGCGAACGGGGAGGCGCCCAGCGGCTCCGCGGTGCGGGTCAGCCGGGGCAGCAGCGAGGAGTAGCCGACCTGGGTCGGCAGATAGCACACCTCGCCGAACGGCCCGTGCACGGTGGCCAGTTCGACCGCCGCGAGGGCCGGGTCGGGGGCCGGTAGCTCGACCACCTCGGCGCGGGGGAGCAGGCCGAGGTCCTGGACCCACATGCAGACCCTCGCCAGATCGACGTGGACCCGGTAGCTGCCGCCCTCCCGGGCCCGGCGGCGCAGCGCCTCCAACGCCCCGGCGGTGCCGAGCACGGCGGCGAGGTAGTCGTTCAGCAGATAGGTCGGGGGCAGCCGGGGCGCGTCGAAGGAGCCCTCCTCGGCGGCGAAACCGGTGGCGGCGGAGGCCAGTTGGTCGAAGCCACCGCGCCCGGCCCACGGACCCTCGGCACCCCAGCCCAGGAAGTCCAGCACGACCAGACCGGGCCGCTGTTCGACCAGCTCGGCCGGGCCGAAGCCCTTGGCCTCCAGGTTCAGGTAGTTGCAGACGTAGAGGTCGGCGCGGGACAGCACGGACCGGAAGGCGGCGGCCTGCTCCGGGTCGATCAGGTCGCAGAAGGCGGCCCGCTTGCCGATGCCGGTCTCGACGATCATCCCGACCGGGTCCGGATGCCCGGGGGCGGACACGTGCAGGACGTCGGCGCCCAGTTCGGCGGTGATCCGCGCGGCGATCGGGCCCGCGATCACATGGGTGTTGTCCAGCACCCGCACCCCGGCGAGCGGCAGGTCGGGCCCGGCCGCCGGGAACGGCTCCGGCGCGCTGTCACCGATCCGCTCGATCCGGATCAGCGGCCCGTCCGCCAGCAGCCGGCCCTGCGGGTGCCGTCGCCACTCCTCCTGGGTGCGCACCGCGATGGCGGTGCCGCCGCGCCCGCAGATCGCCTCCTCCAGCTGCAGCGCGTTCCACCGGGCGACGGCGGCGGCGATCCGCTCGCGGTCCGGCGGGCAGTCCAGCACCCGGCAGGCGATGTCCCGCAACTGCGGGTAGGAGAAGAGCAGGTAGACGAAGCGGCCGTCGGCGGCGCGGTAGAAGTCGTTGTGGCCCAGGAGGTTGGGGTCGTCCATCAACCGCCCGACCGGAACGCCCCGCATCCGGGTGAAGAAGACCGCCATCAGCTGGCTCACCGCCGCCTCGACCGAGACCGTGACGTCCTGCGCCGCACCGCCGCGCTCCCGGTGGACGGCCGCGACCTCGGTGCCCAGCGCCGCCAGCGCGGCGGCCGCGGCCTCGCCGATCCGGTGCACCGAGGGCGTCACCGGGTCGGCCCCGGAGATCGTCACGGAGCCGCCGGTCTCCGCCGCCGTGATCCCCAACTCGCGGTACAGGCCCGCCAGGGCGTCGTACCCGGTGCCGGTCTGCTCGATGTCCATGTCCGGTTCTCCTCGGAGGACGTGGTGAGCCGCGCGGTGCGCGGCGGTCGGCCCGATCGGGACGGCCTCGACCAGCACAACCGATGTCGGGCGACACCGTCCAATACCGATTGCCCTCAGCACCGATATCCCCTGTCATATACGGCGATTCGGAGGGCCGACATATCCTCCGCCCTATCGTTCCGGCGCCCGATTCATATTGGACGGAGCCGATTCCACCGGGGTTTTCTGGATGGCGGAACGAGGGCCGCGACACCGGCCCCGACCCGCACCGCGACTTTCAGGAGGTACCGGCAGATGACCGGTCAGCCGAACACCCCGTCCGGGCACGGGCTCCTCGCCGGAGTCCGCGTCGTCGAACTGGCCAGCGTGATCATGGGCCCCTACGCCGCCCAGCAACTCGGCGACCTCGGCGCCGACGTGATCAAGGTCGAACCGCCGACCGGCGACATGACCCGCCACTACCCGCCGCGCCGCCACCCCGGCATGGGCGGCGCCACGCTCAACCTCAACCGCAACAAACGCAGCGTCGCCATCGACCTCAAGGCCCCGCACGGCCGCGACGCCCTGCTCGCCCTGCTGCGCACCGCCGACGTCTTCATCACCAACCTGCGCCCCCAGGCGCTGGAACGGCTGCGGCTGGACCACGACTCGGTCGCCGCCGTCAACCCCGGACTGATCTACGCCAGCGCCCAGGGCTACCGCAGCGACAGCGCCTACGGCACCCGGGCCGCCTACGACGACATCGTCCAGGCCGCCAGCGGACTGGTCTGGCTCAACCACCAGGTCTCTGGCCGCCCGCACTACGTGCCCACCGTGCTCGCCGACAAGATCTGCGGGATGCAGATCGCCCAGTCGGTACTGGCCGCCCTGCACTACCGGGAGCACGGCGGCACCGGCCAGCACATCGAGGTCCCGATGGTCGACACCATGCTCGCCTTCAACCTGGTCGAACACCTGGGCGCGGCCGCCCTGGAGCCGGACGGCGCCTTCGGCTCGACCCGCTCGCTCAGCCCCGAGCGCCGCGCCCAGCGCACCGCGGACGGCTGGATGTGCATCCTGCCGCAGAGCGACCGCAACTGGCGGGACTTCACCGCCTTCGTCGACCGCCCCGAACTGGCCGACGACCCCCGCTTCACCAGCGGCCCCGACCGGGCCCGGCACGCCGACGAGCTCTACCGGGTGATGGCCGAACTGACCCCGCTGCACACCAGCGCCCGGTGGCAGGAGTTCTGCGACCGGACCGGCATCGCCGCGGCCCCGGTGCTCGACCTGGCGGCCGCCGCCACCACCGCCTACGCCCGCGAGGGCGGCCTGCTGCGCGAGGCCGACCACCCGAGCGAGGGCCGCTACCGGGTGATCGGCCGCCCGGTGCGCTACTCGGCCGACCCCGAACCGCCGCTGCGGCCCTGCCCGACGATCGGCCAGCACACCGACGAGGTGCTGCGCGAGGTCGGCTTCGACCCCGCGCTGCTCCGCCCGGTCGGCTGACCGGCGAGCGGCACCGCCTTTTCATATGGCCCATTCCGTCCCCGCCTCTTCCGTACTCGCCTCTTCCGTACCGAATTTCCGTACCGGCTTTCTCGGAAGCCCGCCGCAGTCCAGTAATTCACCGAATCCTGGAGCGAATGAACCATGTCCACCGCCACGCTTTCACCGACCGCCGTCCCCGAAGCCGCGCTGCCCGCATCGGCCCGCCGGCTCCGCGCCGAGGTCCGAGCCTTCCTCGACGAGGAACGCGCCCGCGGCACCGTGCTCGGCCGCCCCGATTCCTGGCTGGCCGGCTGGGACCCGGACTTCAGCCACCGCCTGGCCGAACGCGGTTGGGTCGGCATGGCCCTGCCCGCGGAGTACGGCGGTGCCGGCCGGGGCTTCCTGGAGCGCTACGTGGTGATCGAGGAACTGCTCGCCGCCGGCGCCCCGGTCAGCGCGCACTGGGTCTCCGACCGGCAGGCCGGCCCGTCGATCCTCCAGCACGGCACCGAGGAGCAGCGCCGCTTCTTCCTGCCCCGGATCGCCGCCGGGGAGTGCTTCTTCTCGATCGGGATGAGCGAGAAGAGCAGTGGCTCCGACCTCGCCTCGGTTCGCACCCGGGCCGAACGCATCGACGGCGGTTGGACGTTGACCGGCACCAAGATGTGGACCGGCGGCGCCCACGCCAACGACTACGCCATCGTGCTGGCCCGCACCGACGAGGCCGAGGACCGGCACGCCGGACTCAGCCAGTTCATCGTCGACCTGCGCGCCCCCGGGGTGCGGATCGAGCCGATCCACCTGATGAGCGGCGAACACCGCTTCAACGCCTTCCACCTGGCGGGCGTCGAGGTCCCGGACGACCGGCTGCTCGGCCGGCAGGGCGACGGCTGGCGGCAGGTCACCGGCGAGCTGGCCTTCGAACGCAGCGGCCCCGAGCGCTACCTCTCCACCTTCCCGCTGCTGGTCTCCCTCCTCCGGGAACTCGACCGGCGCGCCGTGACCACCGAACAGCTCACCCGGGTCGGCCTGTTGACGGCCCGGCTGCACGGCATCCGCCGGCTGTCCCTCGGCGTGGCGGCGGCCCTGGACGCCGGAGCCGCCCCCGACACCCAGGCGGCCCTGGTCAAGGACCTCGGCACCCGGCTGGAGGGCACCCTGGTCGACACCGTCCGCGGCATCCTGCCGACCCCGGCCGACCCGGAGGCCACCCCCGGCAGCCACGCCGAACTCCTCGCCTTCGCCCTGCTGCACAGCCCGGGGTACACCCTGCGCGGCGGCACCAACGAGATCCTGCGCGGCATCATCACGCGCGGTCTGGAGCAGAACCGATGAACACCACCCACCGCACCGACGCCCACACCATCGTCACGGACACCCCCGTGATCCCGGCCGACGCGTACGACACCGAGGCCTTCTTCGCCGACCCGGACGCCATCGCCGTCGTCGCCAACGCCACCGCTCCGGACGCCGTCGCCCTCCCCGGTCCCGACGCCACCACCGCCGAACTCCTCACCGCCGTACGGGAGGTGGGGCGCCGGGCGGTGCCCGGACCGTTCGCCGAGACCGCGCTGGTCGCCCGCCCGCTGCTGGGCCGCGTCGGACTGCCCGTCCCGGACGGCCCGCTCAGTTACGCCGTCGCCCCCGAGCTGACCGTGCGGTACGCCCACCCGGCCGCCTCGGCCGTCGGCTCGGCGGGCAGTCTGGGCGAGGACGACACCCTGCTGGTCGCCGGCACCCTGCGCCGGGTGCCCTGGGCCCGTACCGCCGAGGCCGTGGTCGTGCTCGCCACCGCGCCCTTCGGGCCCGTGCTGTTCACCCTCGCCCCGACGGAGGCCGCCTTCGCGCCCGGCGCCAACCTCGCGGGGGAGCCGCGCGACGACCTGTACCTGGCCGGGCTGGAGATCCCCGCCACTCGGGTCCGCCGGATCCCCCGGGAGCTGCTGGAGGAGGCCGGGCTGCGCGCGGCGCTGGCCCGGGCGGCCCTGATCGCCGGCGCCGCCGAGCGCTGCGTGGAGCTGACCGTCGCCCACACCACCGCCCGCACCCAGTTCGGCCGTTCGCTCAGCCACTTCCAGGCCGTCAAGCAGGAGGAGGCGCGGCTGATCGAGGAGACCGCCCTGGTCGGCGCCGCCGTCCGGGCCGCCGCCGAGCCGCTGGACGCCGGTGGCCCGGCCGCCCGGTTCGCCGTCGTCGCCGCCAAGACCCAGGCCTCCGCCTCGGTGGCCGAAATCGCCCGGATCGCCCACCAGTTGCACGGAGCCATCGGCATCACCCGGCTGCACCCGCTCCACCTCGCCACCACCCGGCTCTGGTCCTGGCGCGACGAGGACGGCGACGAGACCGTCTGGGCCGCCCGGTTGGGCCGGGAGGTCACCGCCGACACCCTGTGGCCGGCCCTCACCGCCACCCCCTGACCGCGGGACCGTCCTCTCCGCAGACGTCCGCCCCGCCGACCCGGCCCCCGCCCGGTCGGCGAGGCGGACCCGGTTCGTCAGGCAGGGAACGGGCCCGCTACGGTGAGGACTTCGCGGCCGGTGGCGCCGACCTGGGCGAACGCGCAGGGGCGTCCCGCGTTGATAGTTTGTCTACCAGTGCGATTTAGCGTCCCTTCCCGAAGCGGCCCGAATCCCGGGCCGTCGCCGAAGGGAGAACACGCGTGCTCCGCAAGACCCGCGCTCTGCTGGCCGGTTCGGCCGTCGCCCTGGCACTCACCCTCACCTCCACCAGCTTCACCGCCCAAGCCGCCGGGGACCAGAGCGGCATCGACGCCTGTGCCCACGAGGCGCAGTGGGCCGGCTTCGCGAAGGACAAGTCCGGCGAGGGCCGCAACGACGACGCGATCTACGCCGTCGCGATCGCCATGGCCGAGTCCGGCTGCAACCGCCTGGCCGTCCACACCAACCAGCCCAACGACCCCGACCCGGGCACCAAGGACCTCGGCGCCTGGCAGATCAACGAGCACTGGTACCCCGAGGTCCACGGCCACGACGCCGGGGTGGTCACCCCCGAGAACTGGCAGGACATGGGCTGGTCGGCCCGCAAGGCCTTCGCCATCGACAACGACGGCACCGGCCGCGGCTGGGCCTCCTGGGCGGCCTGGCACCTGGGCACCTACCAGCAGTACCTGGGCCAGGCCCGCGACGCGGTCTACCGCAACTGGCAGTGACGTCACACCGCGGGTGACCTCCCCGGACACCCGCTCCGCCGCCCCCGGTGCGCTGTCCGGCACCGGGGGCGGCGGCACGCGGCTAGGCTGCCGGGAGTTGCGCGGCAGGCGGAGGGGGCTCACTGTGAACGGTCCGGTCAGGCTTTCCGGTGGGCGATCGAGCGGCCGACCGGTGTCCGCGCCGCTGCGCGGCTGGTTCGGCGTGGTGGCCGCCCTCGCCGCACTGGTGGTCCTCGGGCTCGCCGTCCGCTACGCCGGCGCGAGCGAGCCCGGCCGGCTGGACGACCGGATCGGCACGGCGCTGTACGGCGTGGGGTCGCCGTGGCACGAGGTCGCGCGGACCCTGGACGCCCTGGGGGAGCCCGCCGGCTCGGGGGCGCTGATGACGGGCATCGTGGTGGCCTGCCTGGCGGCCCGGCGCGTCCGCGCGGCGGTGTTCGCCGTCGCCGGGGTCGGCCTGGCCGTGGGGGCGGCGACGCTGCTCAAGCACCTGGTGGGACGCACCATCCACGGCGACAACCTGTCCTACCCGAGCGGGCACACCGCCTTCGCCACCGCGCTCGCCCTCGTGGTGGCACTGCTGGCGACCCGGGGCCGAGGCCGCGAAGGCCTCGGCCCGGTACTCGGCGCGGCACTCCTCGCCGGTGCGGCCATGGGCTGGGCCCAGATCGCACTGGGCGCCCACTACCCGACCGATGTCCTCGGCGGCTGGTGCACCGCACTGGCCGTGGTCCCGGCCACCGCCTGGCTGGTCGACCGCTCCTTCGACACCGTCCGGCGCAAACGAATCTGACGAACTATCAGGTGGCGCATCACCGGCCGTCTACCCACCCACGGAGTGGGTTCCCCGGCGCCAAGCGTCCCATCACGGCTGTCACTCATCGGCCCTCCCCGTGTAGCGGTGGAGCAGAGCGTCGAGGTAGTCCGCGCGAGGGCCCTCCAACTCGGTGGCCGGATCACCGTCCACGACGGTGATCCGGTCCAACTCGGGTGTGCGGCCGGCGGTCTTCTCCGCCTGGACCAGTTCCTCGTATCGCTCGCGCACGGTCCGTTGCGGCAGCGGCGGTGCCTCGAAATGCACGCCGATGTTGCCGTTCTCGCCTCGGGTGATCGCCCACAGCGTCAGGTCCTTCGGCGCCGCGTGCACGCCGACCTCCTCGGCCAGCTCCCGGCACGCCTGACTGCGCAGTTCGGCCTCGTCCAGGACACCGGTGCCGGCGGGCGGTTCCACGTTCCCGCCGGGCAACTGCCAGCGTCCGGGCGCCGCAGTCGAAGCGGACATCCGGCCCACGACCAGACCGCCCGTGTCGGTCGGCTGCGCGACGGTCACGAACACCGACGACACCCGGGGCGCCCCCGGCACGCGGCGCAGCACGAAGCGCCGGTATGTCACCGGGGCCCAGGACAGGACGAGGGCGTCGCCGTCGTACCCGGTGGCGGTGCACACCACCGCCGGGCCGTCGAACAGGTCGGGGTTCGCGTGAACGGCCTTCGTCCACTGCTGGTCCATGGCGGCGCGGTGCTCCGGTGAGAGCGTCGGCGAGGGCGTCTCGACCAAGCGCAGGGTGTCGACTTCGAGGACTTCGAGACGGTTGGAGGGAGCGGGAAGCGAACTGGTCACAGCTGTGGGGTCCTTCCGGGGATGGTGTGCATCTGAACCTTCGTCGTGCTCAACGTGCTCGTCTGGAGGAAGTTGTCGGGTACGGGAGTCAACCGGTCAGGCCGGGGACCGTGCGCGGGAAAGTCAGCAGTTCCAGCGGGGTGAATCGACGGGTTGCTATCAGATGGCGGGAACGAGGGCCGGGGCGACGATGACCCAGACGAACTTCCCGATACCGCCGGCTCGGGGGCAACAGCCCCAGTGCTCGGCGAGTTCGTTGACAAGGAAGAGGCCGCGCCCACGCTCGTCGTCGGCACTGGAATGGCGGAGAGAGGGACGTCCGCTGCCGGCGTCGTGGACCTCAAGGCGCAGGCGGTCGCCGGTGAGGGCGAAACGGATCTCGATGAGACGGTCGGTGGGGGCGTCGGAGTGCTGGACGGCGTTGGCGAACAGCTCTCCGAGGAGGAGTTCCGCAACATCGCGGTAGCGATCACCCGCGGGGAGACCGGCGAGGTAGGCCCGGAGGAGGTGCCGGGCGAGGGGCGTCGACTCCGTGCGGGAGTTCAGGCGCACGGCGAACGAGCGGGGGAGGCGGGCCGCAGAGCAGGTTTTGAGCATGGTGAAGTACCTCAGGACGGCATCTCGGTGGGGTGCTCGGGCGCCACTGCCACTGCCCTGCACTGACGTGAACTCAGGCAGGCGTGGACGGGCCTGGTGCACGCCGGGGTCGACGCTCCAGATCCGGGCGACCAGACGGCAACGACTGCGATCTGTACGGAACCGATCACACACCGCCAGCGTCGTGGAGACAATGCTGTGGCGCGATCCAAAAGCGATCCCATCTGCGAGGAGCGCCTTGATGCCCGATCAACTGCGCGACGATATGAGGCAAGCCCGTCGCGCTTCCGGCATGAAATGGGCCGAGTTCGCTCGTGCGAGCGGGTTCGGCGTGGCGTACCTGCGTAACGTGGAGAACGGCAACCGCCGAGTGACCGAGCCGGTGGCTGCCGCCTACGACAGGCTCCTCGATACGGGCGGGGGCTTCACCGCCGCGCTTGCGGATACCGCAGTTGTGGACGTTCCTTGGAACCAGGCCGGGGCGACCCTGGCGGTTCTCACGAGCCTGATGGAAGGAAGACGAGTGGATCGCCGAGGGTTCCTCGCTGCCGGCGTTGCCCTGACAGCGTCAATGAACAACTGGGCCACAGCCATCGGGCGCACTCTCCTCGAACCGCGGGTCACGTCGGTGGACGGTTCGTCCCTGATGGCAGGTTTGGAGGGTCGGCTCAATCTTCTGCGCCGTGTGGATGACGAGCTCGGCAGCGGAGAGGTCTTCACGGCCGCGCGCAGCGATCTCGCTCTGGCAGTGGCAGCGATCAAGTCCGGGCGCTTCAAGGGCGATCACCTGTCGCGCTTGTATGCGATCACCACCGAGGCGACCCGCCAGGTCGGCTGGGCGGCCTTCGATCAGGGCCGCGTCGGCCTCGCCCAGTCCTACTTCGACGCCTCCTTGCGGGCCTCCGCCCAGTGCGGCGATGTGATCGCCGGCGCCTACACGCTGTCCTTCGCCGCGATTCAGTGCTACTCCTCCCCAGGCCTGGCGGGCCGGGCGGTGTCGTTCGTGGACACGGCTCGGACCCAGGTGCGTGGCCGTAGCACCCCGCGGATGGAGGCGATGCTCGCCGCCCGCGCTGCCCGTGCGTGGTCGAAGGGCGGAGCAAAGGAGGAGACCAAGCACCAGCTTCACCTGGCACGAGCTGCTCTGGACAAGGGACGGCATGAGGACGATCCCGGTTTCCTCT
The DNA here is from genome assembly GCF_044749365.1 of Kitasatospora sp. NPDC089509. Lineage (NCBI taxonomy): Bacteria > Bacillati > Actinomycetota > Actinomycetes > Kitasatosporales > Streptomycetaceae > Kitasatospora > Kitasatospora sp. NPDC089509. Next base: position 450,243 of record NZ_JBIVHS010000001.1, read on the forward strand.
ACTGGGTGGACTACGGCGAGATCGAGATGATCGCCGGCTCCTCCGCGCTGGAACTGGGGGACCCTGCGGAGGCGTTGCGGCGGTTCGAGGCCGGCATGCAGGCGTACCCCGGTGACGAGCAGTACCCCCGCAGCCACGCCATCTACCTCGCCCGCGCCGCCGAGGCGCACCTCGCACTGCACGACCTTGACGCGGCCGTCGCAACGGGTCGGCACGCGGCGGTCTGCCTCGGAGCGGTCGACTCCGCGCGTTCCGCATCCCAACTGCGCGGCCTGCGCGAGAAACTGGCTCCGCACACCGCCCACGCGGGGGTCCGCGATTTCCTAGAGGCCGGGAAGCCTCAGAAGTTCGCGTAGCCGCCGGACGACCACGTCCTCGTCAAGCCCCAGCACAGGGGTGAAGCCGAGCCGGTGGGCGGCGGCGAGGTTCTCCTCGCTGTCGTCCACGAACAGGCTCTCCTCGGCAGTGACGCCTAGGCGCTCCAGCACGACCCTGAATGCCTCGGGTTCGGGTTTGCGGACACCGAGTTCCGTCGACAGCACCACCGCATCGAAGGTGTGGTGCAGGTCGAAACCTGCGTACGGGTCGTAGGGCTGCCGCCCGAGGCTGTTGGACAGCACCGCCGTCCGCACGCCCGCTGCACGGATCTGCCGCGCGACCTGGAGAACCTGGTACGCCGGGAACGCATCGTGCAGGTACCTGGCCAGCAGGTTGTCCGGCTTCACGCCCATCAGAGCCGCGAACCCGGTGTTCCAGTCCTCCTGGCTGATCCGGCCGAGTTCGAGACTCCGGAACAGGTCCTGACCCCGGGGGTCGGACCAGGCACGCAGGAACGTCCCCGGGGCGATCCGCTCCCGGTTCTCGAACCACGTGATGACCTCGACCATGTTCGAGGTCAGGACGCCGAAGAAGTCGAAGACCACCGCACGAAACGAAGTCACTGAAGCTCGCTCCATCCGCACAGCGTACGGCCACTCGTGGCCGGTTGCGCCGAGGTTCAGTCAGGTCCGGCGACGCCGAGCGCGCACTACCCGATCGACGCGCTGGGCGGCTGGCGTGCCGTGTTGGCGGTCGATCGGGTAGTGGGGAACAGATGGTTCAGGCGTAGCGCCGGAACACAGGTTTCACGGGCCGGCCGCCCAGCCAGGGGGTGGGGTCGCCGGCGTCGAGGGCCTTGCGGTAGACGGTGCAGGCGGCGGCCACCGCGTCGACGGTGTGGGCGATGTCGGCCTCCGTCAGTGCGCTGCTGACCACGAAGGAGGGGGCCAGCACCCCGCCCGCCAGCAGCTGGCGGAGGAACAGGGTGCGGTACTCCTGGGAGGGTTGTCCGGTGGCGTCGAGGGTGGCGAAGACCAGGTTGCTGGCCCGGCCCCGGACCAGCACGTGCTTGTCGGTGCCCATCCCGGCGGAGGCCTCGCGGACCCCGGCGGCCAACTGCTCCCCGAGGGCGTGCAGGCGGGCGGTGATGCCCTCCTCGACGTAGGTGGTCTGCACGGCCATGGCGGCGGCCAGTGCGTGGGTCTCCGCGCCGTGGGTGGTGGAGAGCAGGAAGACCCGGTCCTCGGAGTGCCGCAGCCCGCCGAGTTCCATCAGGTCGCGGCGTCCGGCCAGGGCGGAGACGGCGAAGCCGTTGCCCAGTGCCTTGCCGAAGGTGGAGAGGTCGGGGACGACGCCGTAGAGGCCCTGGGCGCCGGCCTCGGACCAGCGTAGGCCGGTGATCATCTCGTCGAAGACCAGCAGGCAGCCGTGCCGGTCGGCCAGTTCGCGCAGCCCGGCCAGGTAGCCGGGCGGCGGCTCGGTGTGCCCGGCGGGTTCGAGGATCAGGCAGGCGATCTCGTCCCGGTGCCGGGTGAGCAGTTCCTCGGTGGCGGAGAGGTCCCCGTACGGGAACGCCACGGTGAGGTCGGTGATCGCCGCCGGGATGCCCGCGTCCATCGGGGTGGTGCCGATGAACCAGTCGTCGACGGAGAAGAACGGGTGGTCCGCGCAGACGGCCACCAGGGTGCGCCCGGTGGCGGCGCGGGCGAGGCGGACGGCGGCGGTGGTGACGTCGGAGCCGTTCTTGGCGAACTTCACCATCTCGGCGGTGGGCACGGTGGCCAGGAAGCGTTCGGCGGCCTCCAGTTCGAGGACGGACGGCCGGACGAAGTTGCTGCCCCGGTCGAGTTCGTGGCGCACCGCCTCGACCACGCGCGGGTGGGCGTGGCCGAGGCTGACCGAGCGCAGCCCGGAGCCGTACTCGACGTAGCGGTTGCCGTCGACGTCCCACACGTGGGCGCCGCGGCCGTGGCTGATGACCGGGGCGAGGCCCTCGGGGTACTGGTCGTCGCCCTTGGCGTAGGTGTGGGCGCCGCCGGGGATCAGGGCGTGCAGCCGCTCGTTGGCTGCCCGGGACTTGGGGAGCCGGAAGTCGTCAACGGCCATGGGGATCAGTTCTCCTCGGAGCGCAGGGCCTCGGCGAGGCTCGGCGCCTCCCGGTCCCGCTTGGACATCGACACGGCCGGCAGCGGCCAGGGGATGGCGAGTTCGGGGTCGTCGTGGGCGATCGTCACGTCCTCGGCCGGGTCGTGCGGTCGGTCGATCCGGTACGAGACGTCGGCGTCGGTGAGCGCCTGGAAGCCGTGGGCGCAGCCCGCCGGGATGTAGACGCTGGTCTGGGTCTCGCCGGAGAGTTCGAAGGTGGCCACGTTGCGGTAGGTCGGCGAGTCGGGGCGCAGGTCGACGACGACGTCGAAGACCTCGCCGTGCGAGCAGCGCACGATCTTGGCCTCCCCGGCGCCGGAGCGCAGGTGCATTCCGCGCAGCACGCCCCGCAGCGAGCGGGAGACGCTGTGCTGGACGAAGGCGTCCGGGTCGATGCCCACGGACCGGAGCACCTCGGCGTCGAAGGTGCGGCAGAAGAAGCCGCGTTCGTCGGCGTACGGCGTCGGGTCGAAGCGGAACGCGCCGGCGATCGCCGGCACTTCGGTCACCTTCAAGGGGATTCCTTCGGGAAGAGGGCCGTGGTCAGGGCGGTGAACTGGTGCTCAAGGCGTCGGCGGGCGGCCAGGTTCCGTTCGGTCAGGGTCTGCCGCAGCTCCGCCGCCCGCTTCTCCAACTCCCGGAACTGCTCGATCAGTCGGTCGGCGTCGACCTCGCGGGCCGGGTGGCGGAATTCGCCCAGCCCCATCAGCTCCATCAGGGCGTCGCTCTTGGCCGCGTAGCTGAGGGCGAGGGTCGGGGTGCCGGACTTCAGCGCGCAGACCAGGTTGTGGTACCTGGTCGCCACCACGGCGTCGGCGGCGGCGGTCTCCGCCATCAGCTCGGCCAGCGAGGACGCGTCGGAGGCGGTGACCAGCGGGGAGTCGACGGCCTCGATGATCGCCCCGACCACGGCGAAGTCGGCGCCGTCGCCGGTGAGAAGCCGCACCGGCCGGCCGTCCTCGACCAGCGCGCGGACGAACCGGGTGGTGCCGTCGACGTAGCGCCGGTGGATCTCCTCGGCCCGGTCCCGGTCGTCGTTGCCGCCGTGGAAGTCCATGACGCCCACGCAGACCCGCCCGGGCGCGGGCTCCTCGACGACCGGCGTCGGCAGCGAGAAGGCGAGGTCCGGGTAGACCTCGTCCCGCGTGGTGTCCACGCCCATCTCCCGCATCGCCGCGCGGGACAGCTCGTCCCGGTACGAGCGGTACGCGGCCAGCCGGGCCGACCGGCGCACCAGGGCCCGGACCGCCCGGTCGGCGATCGGGGCGGCGCCGACGCCGGCCAGCGCCACCCTGGTGCCGAACAGCCGCCCGGAGGCGCAGAGCAGGAACAGCGCGTACGGGAAGCCCCACGGCCGCAGCGGCAGGGTGGCCTCCAGGACGCCCATGCCGGGCACGATCACCACGTCGTGCCGGCGCACCCAGGCGGCGGTGCGCACGACGTCGACGAGTTTGCCCACCGCCTTGCCCGCGATCGAGCCCGCCCGGGAGGCCGTGCGGTACTCGCCGCGGTACCAGTGCAGCCGGGTCGCCGGGATCCGGTACCGGGCCCGCACCGCCTCGGGCCCGCCGCACAGCGCGTCCACGACCGCCGCCGGGTGCTCGGTCCGCAGGTAGCCGAGCACGGCCTCCAGCGACCCGTCGTTGCCGAGGTTGCCGGAGCCGAGCAGGCCGAACACCCCGACGCGCAGCGGGCGTCGGGCGGTCACGACCGCCTCCCTTCGCGCCCGGCCACCAGGTCGTCCACGGAGACGGCGAGCTCGGGCGGCACGACCGGTGCGCGGTCCTCGACCCGCTCGCCGGCGCCGGAGCGGCGGCGGCTGGTCAGCCAGGAGCGCAGGGCGCGGTAGCACTCGCGGCGGTCCTGCGGGGACAGCGGCGCCCGCTGGATCGCCTCGACGAAGCCCCAGACGTACTCGACGAGCAGCCGCGGCGTCGGGTGCAGCAGCCCGGCCCGGCGCGGGTCCAGGTTGACGCAGCGCGAGCGCTTGGAGGGGTTGGCCCGCTCGGCCCGGGTGGGGTGGTCGCGGCGGAAGTAGAGCAGCTCGGGCACCTGGTGGAACGGCCCGTGCAGGGTGATCTCGGCGACGAAGGTGCGGTCGGCGTGGTGGTAGCTGTCGTGCGGCTTGACGCGGCGCAGCACGTCGGCCCGCATCACCCCGTAGAAGTCGTCCCCGCCGGGCTCGAACAGCAGGCTGCGGAAGCGGACGGGGGCGGACGGCGAGTCGGTGGCCAGCCCGTACTCGTACGGCACCTTGACCTTGCCGGTCTCGTCGATGACGGCCTGGTCGGAGTGGGCGAGGATGACGTCGGGCCGTTCGTCCAGCGCCTCGACGCAGCGCAGCAGCAGGTCCCGGGCGTACAGGTCGTCGTGCGAGGCCCACTTGAACAGCTCGCCGCGGCACTGGGTGAACACGTAGTTGTGGTTGGGCGCCGCGCCGACGTTCACGGGCAGCCGGAGGTAGCGGATCCGGGAGTCCTTCGCGGCGTAGTCGCGGCAGATCTCCTCGGTGGTGTCGGTCGAGGCGTTGTCGGAGATGACCAGCTCGAAGTCCGCGTAGGTCTGGCCGAGCAGGGCGTCGAGGGACTCGGCGAGGTACTCCTCGCCGTTGTAGACGGGCAGCCCGATGCTCAACCGGGGAACGGCGGTCATTGCGTCCTCACATGGGAGTTGCCTTCACGTGCTTCGGAAGAGGTGCCGCGGTGGTGCTCGCGCAGGGCGGCCCGCAGTTGCAGCCACCACACGGCCGAGCCGCAGGCGGTCGCGGTGGCGACGCCCCAGGCCGAGCCGACGGTGCCGGCCGCGGCCGCCCCGCCGAGCCCGCCGGCCAGGTAGCAGGCGGAGGCGAACAGTTGGCAGCGCAGGCTGCGCCGGGCGGCGGCGAGCGCGCGCAGCCCGGCGGCGGCGCCGCTGCCGAGGCCGGCGCCGGCGACGCCGAGGGTGGCGGGCACGATGAGCGGGGCGGCGGAGTGCCAGACGTCGCCGAGCACCAGCTCGCCGGCCCGGTCCGGCAGCAGCAGCAGGGTCGCGCCCCACAGCAGGGCGGCGCCGGCCTGGCCGCCGCCCAGCAGGAGGCAGAACCGGCCGAGCCGCCGCGGTTCCTGCCGCAGCACCCGGGCCGCCTCCGCGACGGTGACCAGGGACAGTCCCATCAGCAGGGCCAGGAACGGCCCCTGCAGCAGTTCGGCGCCTCGGACGGCGCCCACCGCGGCGACCCCGACGATGGCGCCGAGCCCGTACGCCCGCAGCTGGCCGGCGCCGCTCAGGCTGACGTTCTCGACCAGGTAGCGGGAGCCGAGGTCGCGCTGCTCGCGCAGCCAGCCGCGGGCCTGGGTGACCCGGGGCCGGATGCCGGACTGGAGGAAGCCGTACCCGGCGGCGGCCGCGGCCGCCGCGCCCCAGGCCAGGACGAAGGCGGCCACGGTGCCGACCCGGGCCGCCACCACCATGGCCGGGATCAGCGCGACGCCCTGCACCAGGTCGTTGGCGAAGGCCTTCTGGCCGGTGCCGGCGGCGAAGAAGGCGAACCGCCGGGAGTCCTGCAGCAGCAGGAACGGCAGGGCGAGGCCGAGCGAGGCGAAGGCGGGCCCGACCTCGCCGCCGATGCCGAGCCCGACCAGCAGGCAGGCCGTCCCGAGGGTGCCGCCGACGGCGAGCGCGGCCCCCGAGGCCCGGCCCGCGGCGGCCCGCCAGACGGCCTCCGGTACCCCGCTGAACCGCACCATCAGCGGGTCGGTGGCCACCCCGCGGGAGACGTTGAGCACCACGCCGTAGGTGAGCCAGGCCAGGCTGAACACGCCGAAGGCGTGCACGCCCAGTTCCCGGGCGACGTAGGCGCCCACCACGAAGTTGATCATGCTGTTGACCGCCTGGTCGGCCAGCCCCCAGGACAGCCGCCCGAGCACACCCCGCTTGGCACTCCGCCCGGCCTGCGCGGGCGGGGCCGCCGTCCGCACCCCCTCGGTGGCCATCGGCGTCACTCCTTGATCAGTCCGGCGCCCCGGAGGGCGTCGGCCGCGACGGCGACGGTGTCGAAGGGCAGTGCGGCGCGCTCGGCGACGTCCAGCAGGCTGTGCTCCCCGTCGGACAGGCTGAGCACCCAGAGCATCGCCAGCTGCGCCTGCTTGGCGTCGCTGCGGCCGCCGAGCGAGTCGTACAGCCCGCGCCGGCCCAACTGCGGTTCGCCGTACGGGCTGAGGTTGCGGTAGCGGCGGTTGCGGTCGAGCACGGCGAAGGCCTCGCGGCAGACCGCCAGGGTGTCCGCCAGCGCCTCCGGGGTGACGAAGTCCGGGTTGTCCCCCGAGGTGTGGTACTCGGGGTACCCGGCGTACGGGGTGCGGCTGAGCGAGCCGACGCCGAGGTCGAAGCCGGGCGAGCAGTACTGCCGCTCGTCGTAGCCGTACGGGGTGAACTCGCGGATCTCGTGCGGCCGTTCGGAGCCGGCGAGGACGTGCCGGAGCACCCGGTCGATCTCCGCGTCGCCGCGCCGGCTCTGCTTGTACGTGAGCCGGCCCCGGTCGCCGGCGCAGGCCAGCACCAGGCCGTGCTGGACCTGTTCGATCCGCTCGGCGTTGCGGGCCAGCCAGGTGATCGCCCCGATGGTGCCGGGGGCGAAGACGAACCGGTAGGTGTACCGGTTGTCGCGCTTCGCCAGCTCCTTGGCCAGGAAGACCGCCACCGCCACGCCCGCCATGTTGTCGTTGGCGAGCGCGGGGTGGCAGACGTGGGTGGAGACGATGACCTCGTCGGCGACCCGGCCGGGCACCACGTGCTCGGCGTAGGTGAGGTGGCCGTCGGCGAGGGTGGAGTCGATCCGCACCTCGTAGTCGCCCTCGGGCAGGGCGTCCAGGGTCTCCTGCGCCAGGCAGAAGCCCCACTGGGGCTGGTAGTAGCTGGTGCGGTACGGCACCAGCGAGGGCTGGTCGGGCAGGGTGTACAGGTGCGGCCGCAGCTCGCTCAGCGGCATGGTCGCCGCCACCGGCACGCTGTAGCCCAGCACGTGCAGGCTGGAGGCGGCGAAGTCAACGACCCGCCGCCCGGAGGCGTCCGCCACGTACGCGTCGCGGATGTTCCACTCCTGCGGCACCGTCCAGTCCAGCACCTGGGTGCCGGTGGGCACCTCGTGGACCTGGAGCGGGAGGTGCTCGCCGACGATGTCGAGGGTCGCGCGCACGCCGTCGCCGGTGATGCTGCGGCAGATCGGGTAGAGCCGCTCCACCAGGGCGTGCATCTGCGCGCCGACCGCAGCCGCGGCCGTCTCCGCCCCGAACCCGTCCCCGACCACGTCGTCCCCGACCTCGGCCGTGCTCATCGGCGCCACCGCAGGGTGTCGTCGACGGTGCCGGCCTCGGACGCCGCGCGGAGCACCGCGAGCCGGGTGAAGCGCCGCTCGAAGTCCTCCCGGGTCAGCCCGAAGTTCCGGTAGGCCTCGGCGAGTTCGAGCGCGCCCCGCTTGACCGTCCACTCGCAGTCGAAGCCCGGCAGCGCGGCCCGGAAGCGGGCGAAGTCCACCCGGTAGGAGCGCGGGTCGGCGCCGTTCTCCCCGGTGATCCGCACCTTCGCGCCGTCCACCGCCTCGGCGACCTGCTCGGCGATCTCGGCGACCGTGACGTTGTTGGCCTCGCTGCCGATGTTGAACGCCCGGTCGTGCACCGCCTCGCGCGGCGCGCTCAGCGCGGCCGTGAAGGCCCGGGCGATGTCGGCGGCGTGCACCAGCGGGCGCCACGGGGTGCCGTCGGAGAGCACCAGCACCTCGCCGGACAGCAGCGCGTGGCCGACCAGGTTGTTCAGCACGATGTCGGCGCGCAGCCGGGGCGAGTAGCCGAAGGCGGTGGCGTTGCGCATGTACACCGGGCTGAAGTCGCCGTCGGCCAGCTCGTGCAGGTCGTCCTCCACCCGCACCTTGGACTCCGCGTACGGCGTCACCGGGCGCAGCGGCGCGTCCTCGGTGACCAGGTCGTCGCCGCCGGCGGCGCCGTAGACGGAGCAGGTGGAGGCGTACAGGAAGCGCCGCACCCCGGCCTCGCGGGCCAGCCGGGCCAGCCGCACCGAGGCGTGGTGGTTGATGTCGTAGGTGAGGTCCGGTGCCAGCGAGCCCAGCGGGTCGTTGGAGAGCGCGGCCAGGTGGATCACGGCGTCCACCCCGGCCACGTGCTCGGCCGTCACGTCGCGCAGGTCCACCCGGTGGCCGGGCGGGTCGGCGGGCGCCGGGCCGAGCAGGCAGTCGGCGAACAGGCCGGCGTCCAGGCCGACGACTTCGTGCCCGGCGGCGGCGAGGACCGGGGCCATCACGGTGCCCAGGTAGCCCTGGTGTCCGGTCAGCAGTACGCGCATGGGTCAGCCCTCCAGATCAAGAGTCAGTTTGGTGACGGCGAACGCCTCGGCGTAGCGGGTGTGGCATTCGATGCCGCGGATCCGCGCCAGTCCGAGGAAGGCCTCCCGGTCGTACCAGGGCCGGTGCCGCTGGGAGGGGTAGTGCTCCAGCAGCAGCCGGACCTTCTCCTCGGCGACCTCGGGGTCGAGCGGCTGGTAGGCGGTCGGGCGGCCGAGGTCGCCGTCCCACTTGACGATCTCGTAGCCGAGCACCAGGTGGTCGCGGAAGGCGGTGGTCATCAGCGTCGCCAGGCCGCGGTGGTCCTGGTGGGCGTCCTCGGTGCGCGGGGCGAGCACCAGGTCCGGTTCGGTCCGGGCGCGCAGCTCCTCGACCGCGGCCTTGGCCTCGTCCCAGTGCGCGGGCAGCCGGCCGTCCGGCAGCTTGAGGACGGTCAGCCGCAGGTCGGCGCCCGGGCAGAAGGCGGCCAGCGCGGCCTGCTCCTCCTGCTCGCGCTCACCGCCGCCGCCGGAGAGCACCAGCGCGTCCACCCGCAGCCCGGGACGCGCCAGGCACATCGTCAGCAGGGTGCCGCCGGCGCCGATGGCGAGGTCGTCGCAGTGCGCGCCGACGGCGACGACCCCGCTCAGGCCTGCGGCTCCGAGGCGGATCACGCGGTCCTCACGCCGGAGCCGTCCTTCTCCCACACGGCCCACGGCCGGTCGCCCCGGGCGTAGGCGGCGTCCAGCGCGGCCCGCTCCTTGACGGTGTCGGTCGGCTTCCAGAAGCCGCGGTGCCGGTGGGCCACCAGCCGGCCCTGCTTGGCCAGTCCGGCGCAGCCGTCGGCGACCAGGTCCCCGTTCTCCGGGATGTGGTCGAAGACCTCCTGGCGGAGCACGAAGTAGCCGCCGTTCTCCCACAGCGGCATGTCGCTCACCGCGGTGATCCCGCCGACCAGGTTGTCCTCGCCCAACTCCACGCAGTGGAAGGAGGACTGCGGCGGCACCACCATCATCGAGGCGCCCGCGTCGCGCCGGGAGAACTTCTCGATCATCTCCGGCAGCGGGGCGTCGGTGAGCACGTCGGCGTAGTTGGCGAGGAACATCTCGTCGCCGTCCAGGTGGTGGCGCACCCGGCGCAGCCGCTCGCCGATCGGCGACTCGATGCCGGTCTGGGCGAAGGTGATCGTCCAGGAGGAGATGTCGGTGGAGAGCAGTTCGGTCCGCCCGCCGCGCAGCACGAAGTCGTTGGACGCCGTCTCCTGGTAGTTGAGGAAGAAGTCCTTGATGTGCCGGGCCCCGTAGCCCAGGCACAGGATGAACTCGGTGTGCCCGTAGTACGCGTAGTAGCGCATCACGTGCCAGATCAGCGGCCGCGGCCCGACCATCGCCATCGGCTTGGGCACGTCGTCGGAGGCCCCGCTGCGCATCCGCAGCCCGTAACCGCCGCAGAACAGGACGACCTTCACCGCTGCACCTCGACAATGCTGAGTTCCGGGATGGGGAAGACCAGACGGCCGCCCCACTCGTGCACGAAGGACAGCTGCTCGGTCAGTTCGGCCCGCAGGTTCCAGGGGAGGACCAGGACGTAGTCCGGCCGGTCGGTCCTGATCTGCTCGGGCGGCAGGATCGGGATGCGGGTGCCCGGGGTGAACCGGCCGTGCTTGTAGGGGTTGCGGTCGACCGTGTAGGGGAGCAGGTCGGGCCGGATGCCGCAGTGGTTGAGCAGGGTGTTGCCCTTGCCGGGGGCGCCGTAGCCGACGACCGTCTCGCCGCGCTCGGCCGCCTCGATCAGGAAGCGCAGCAGGTCCCGGCGGACCTTGGCGACCCGGGCGGAGAACTCGGTGTACCCGGAGGTCTCCTGGAGCCCGGCGGCCTTCTCCCGGTCCAGCACCTCGGCCACCCGCCGGGTCGGCTCGCCGGCCACCGCGTCCGGGCGGGCCCAGAGCCGGATCGAGCCGCCGTGGGTGGGCAGCAGCTCGACGTCGACCAGGGTGAGGCCGCCGCTGGCCAGCGCCCGGGCGGCGGAGGCGACCGTGTAGTACTGGAAGTGCTCGTGGTAGATGGTGTCGTACTGGTTCTCCTCGATCAGGGTGAGCAGGTGCTGCACCTCGATCGAGACCCAGCCGTCGTCGGCGACCAGGGCGCGCAGGCCCCGGGTGAAGCCGACCACGTCGGGGATGTGGGCGTACACGTTGTTGGCCACCACCAGGTCCGCCGGGCCGTGTTCGGCCCGGACGGCCTCGCCGGTGGCCGGGTCCAGGAACTCGGTGAGGGTGGGCACCCCGGCCTCCCGGGCGGCGGCGCCGACGTTCACCGACGGTTCGATGCCCAGGCAGCGGATCCCCCGGTCCACCACGTGCCGCAGCAGGTAGCCGTCGTTGCTCGCCACCTCGACCACGAAGGAGTGCGGACCGAGTTCCAGCCGCCGCGCGGCGCCCTCGACGAAGTCGCGGGCGTGCTCCACCCAGGAGGTCGAGTAGGAGGAGAAGTAGGCGTACTCGGAGAAGGTCTCCTCCGGCGTGATCAGCGGGGGGATCTGCGCCAGCCAGCAGTCCGTGCAGACCCGCAGGTGCAGCGGGTACGCCGGTTCCGGCCGGTCCAGTTGGTCGGCGGCGAGGAAGCTCTCGCACGGCGGGGTCGCCCCCAGGTCGACGACGCTCCCCATCGCCGTCGAGCCGCACAGCCGGCATCGTGTCATCTACTGCTCCCGATTCCCGCCCGCGCGGGTGTCCCGCCGCGGGCCAGCGTGTCCGTTCCCTACCGGCGGCGCGCCGTTCGCGCCGCCGGCCCGCCGCGCGATCGCGCCGCGGTACCCCTCCACCAGGTGCTCCAGCCCGACGTCCGGGCTGAAGCCCTGCTCGTAGCGGAGCCGGGCCGCGCGGCCCAGCTCCCGGTTGAACTCCGGTTCGGCGGTGAGCCGTCGGACGCCCGCGGCCAGCGAGGCCGGGTCGCCCGGCCGGTGCAGCAGCCCGGTCACCCCGTCCTCGACCAGTTCGACGAAGGCGCCGTGACCGGCGGCGACGACCGGCACGCCGGCCGCCATCGCCTCCACCACCACCAGGCCGAAGGCCTCCAGCCAGGTCGACGGCGCCAGTACGGCCACCGACCGGGCGACGGCCTCCCGGCACTGCGCCGGGTCGTACAGGCCGACGTAGCGCACGTCCGCGCGCCCCGCCGCCCAGTCCGCGACCTCCCGCTCCAGCGGCCCGGTGCCGGCCACCACCAGCGGTACGCCCACCCCGCCCTCGGCGGCGAGCGCGTCCCAGGCGGTCATCAGCAGCCGTACGCCCTTGGCCTCCGCGAGCCGGCCGAGGTAGAGCACGTGCTCCCCGGCGCCGGTCCGCCGCACGTCCGGCTCGGGCACGAAGTTGTGCTTCACCGCCAGCCGGTCGGCCGGCAGCCCGGCCCGCGCCAGCACGTCGCGCTGCGCCGCGGAGATGCAGAAGAACCGCTCCACGCCGGACCACCAGCGCCGCCGGTTGACCGCCAGGCTGACCGCCAGCGGCACCGTCGCCAGCCGCGAGTTCCGGTAGCAGCCGTGCCGCACGGCGGGCAGCGGTGAGCCCCCGACGCACTCGGTGCACGGCCGGCCGTCCCGCTGCAGGGTGCCCGGCGGGCAGATCTGGGTGTAGTTGTGCAGCGTGGCGACCACCGGCACCCCGGCGTCGGCGCAGCCGGCCAGTACCGCGGGCGACAGCAGCGGGAACACGTTGTGGACGTGCACCACGTCCGGCCGTTCGCGGCGCAGCCGGGCGGCGAGCTCCGCGCGCACCGCCGGGTTCCACGGCACCAGCAGCGGCACCGCGGCCTTGGCCGGCAGGGACTTGGCGGCGATGGAGTCGCTGCGCCGCTCGAACAGGTCGACCCGGTGGCCGGCCCCGCGCAGCAGCGCGACCTCCTGGTCGACCACCCTGTTCTCCCCGCTGGGCTGCGCCGAGGCGTAGCGGTTGTGCACCACGAGGACGTGCATGGTCAGGTTCCCTCCGGTGTGCGGGCCCGGTGCGCGGTGCGCGGCCGGGGGACGTCGGGCGCCGGGAGGGGAGCCGCCGGGGCGGGCACCACCAGGAGAGAGGCGGCCACGGTCAGGTGCAGCAGGTACGGCGAGGCGTCGCCCAGCCCGGCCTCGGTGTAGGAGGCGATCGCGCAGTAGCTGATCAGGAAGATCGCGCAGGCCCGGGCCAGTGACGGCGGCCGGAGCAGGGCGACGCCGCCGAGCACCAGGAAGACCACCGCGACGATGGCGACCCCGGCCAGGCCCTGTTCGTTGTAGACGGCCAGCCAGCTGTTGTCGATCGGCAGCCCGCCGAAGGACTTGTCGCCCAGGCCCACGCCGAACAGCTGCTCGACGGTGGTCCGGGGGGCGGCCAGCAGGGCGTCCCAGACCTTGGCCCGGCCGGTGAGGTTGGAGAAGTTCTCCTGGCTCTGGCCGCGCAGGAACCAGGCCTGGAGCAGTGAACTGAGGCCCACCGCGGCCACCGTGGCGCAGACCACCGACCAGGTGAAGAACCGGCGGGCGGAGGCGCTGGTCAGCAGCAGCGAGCCGACCGCCAGCACCAGCCCGATGAGCAGGCCGAGGGTGGCCGTCCGGGTGTGGGTCAGCGCGAGCAGGAGGAGCGAGGGCACGATGACCAGCGCCGCGTCCCGCCCGGTGGTCCGGCGGCCCAGCAGGAGCAGCGCGGTCAGCCCGATGATCACCGCGGCGTACTGGCCGATCTGCGGCGGGGTGAGCGGCCACAGCGCGCCGACCAGCCGTCCGCCGTACACGTCGGGGAAGGCCAGGCCGGGGGAGGCGACCAGACCGGCCGCCACGGTGACCAGCACCAGGAAGTACGCCCGGATGTGGTGCCGGACGAACTCCTCCCCGCCGTCCCACCAGCGGCTGAGCAGCCACAGCGTGCCGACGAACAGGGCCAGCCGGAAGCAGCGGAACAGCGCGCCGAACCCGGACTCCAGGTTGGCGCTGGAGATCACGCTGAACACCAGCAGCAGGGTGAGCAGGAACAGGTAGGAGCTGGGCCGCAGGTGCAGCCGCAGGTTGACCAGCAGCGCCAGCACGAAGGCGGAGACCAGCGCGCCCATGGTGGCCATCTGGATCAGCGAGCGCGGCAGCGGCACGACGGTCACCGCCCCGGCGGAGCCCAGGGTGTTGAGGATCAGCAGCCCCCAGATCAGCCCGACGACCTTCGGGGTGGCGGCCGGCCGTGCTTCGTTCACCTCAACCACCGGCCCCGGGCCGCAGGGTGCTGCCCGCGTCCTGCTGGTAGGGCGCGCCCTGCCACTGACCGAAGTCGAGGGTGCGGCTGGGGTCGTGGGCGACGAAGCTCCACGGCCCGACGTAGGTGTTGTCGTGCCAGCGGTTCTGCTGCTTGCCGGTGATCGCGTCGGCCACCGGCTGGCCCTTGTACGGCGACCAGTCCGGGTAGCTGCCGTAGTTGGACAGCACCGCCATCCGTCCGCAGTCCACCGTGCAGCCGACCACCGACGGGTCGAAGGCGAAGCGGTTGTCGTGGATGTCCACCCGCTGGGTCTTCCAGCGGCAGTCGGCGTACAGCGGTGCGCTGGCGATCGTCGGCTGGGCGCAGCGGGAGGTGTCCTTCACCAGCAGGGTGCAGTCGCCGGAGGAGGTGTTGGCCGGGCTGTTGCAGAACCGGTCGGCGTTCTCCCACAGGGTGATCCCGGACCAGTTGTCCTCCAGCTGGTTGTGGTCGATCTCCAGCTTGTCGGTGCGGGCCGGGACCCTCGGCTCGCCGCCGGACTCGGAGATGTAGACGGTCGCGTACGGGAAGGTGTCGCCGCGGTCGGCGGAGCGGCGGCCCTCGACCCAGTCGTTGTGCCGGATGGTGTTGCCGCGGATGACGGCGTTGTAGCTGGTCTCGTAGATCAGCGCGGCACCGTCGTTGGCCTCCAGCAGGTTGTCCTCGATGCGGAAGTCGTTGTCGTTGGTGTCCGCCCACAGTCCGGGGCCGCGGTTGTCGTGCACCCAGTTGCCGCGCACGTCGGCGGTGTTGACGGCCCAGAACTTGACCCCGCCGGTGCAGCCGCAGCCCGGCTGGCGCTGCTCCCAGCCGTCGGTGTCGTTGCCGGTGATCTCGTTGCCCTCGACCACCAGGTTGGTGACCGGGGCCCCGGTCTTGTAGGCGTTCATCCCGTACTGCCCGTTGTCCCGCAGGCAGTTGGCGCGGACCTGCTGGTGGGCGCCGGCCATCAGCCCGGCGCCGGAGTTGCGCTGGATCGTGTTGTGCTCGATCACCCAGCCGTCGGCCGAGTCGTGGTTGACCACGCCCTCGTTCTGCGGGGCGACGAAGCCCTGCACGGTCAGGTAGCGGATGGTGACGCCGGTGGCGGAGCCGGTGAAGGCGTACTGGTTGGTCTTCCCGCCGTCGAGCACCGCGCCGGGCGCGCCGAGGTAGCTGTCGCCCTCCTTGGGGGCGACCTGGGCGTACTGGTCCGCTTCGAGCCGGTGGGTGCCCGGGGCCAGCCAGAACACGGTGTTCGGCGGGCTGTTCCTGGTCTTGACGGTGAGGTCGCCGACCACGGACGGGTCGACCGTGACCGCGCCCGCCGGGGCGGCCGACGGCCCGGCCGCGGGTTGGTCGCAGACCCGGGCCACGGCCACCGGCGCGGGCGGCGGGGTGGTCGGCGCCGGGCGGGCGCCGTCCGAGCCGCCGGAGCAGCCGGTCGCCAGCAGCGCCAGCGCCAGCACCGCCGCCGCCGTCGCCGGGAGCCGCCTTCTGATCCGCACCTCCGCCCCCTAGCCCCGGAACCTGAGCACGGTGGTGAACCCCTGCGCGCCGTCGGCGAAGCCGGTGCCGACCAGCGTGGTGGCGGGCTCCCGGCGGCCGAAGCCCTCCGAGTACCAGCCGAGCGGGGGCTCGTCCTCGCCGCGGTGCGCCCGCCAGGTCAGCTGTCCGGGCAGCTCCAGCACCGCGGAGCACAGCTCGCCGTCCCTGGTCCAGCTGAGCTCGACCCGGTTGCCGGTCAGCTCGGCGGTGACCGCCGGGCCGAGGTGGAAGGCCAGTCGGGCGGCCGCCCGGCGCGGGCCGCGCACCTCGTCGAGTACGCGCAACTCCCGTTCGGCGGAGTGTAGTTCGACCCGGCGGCGGTGCACCGCGGGCCGGTAGCCGTCGTGCTCGGCGCACCAGCGGGACACCTTGGGATCGGAGGTGTCGGCGACCAGGACCCGGCTGCGGGCGTGCCTGGTCCACAGGAACGGCCCGCCGGAGACGGACTGGTCCGCGCCGTCCAGCTCCAGGGTGTTGTGGCCCAGGGTGGAGCGGAAGTACCGCCGCCACTCGGGCTGGCCGTGGTAGCAGTACGTGCCCGGGTCGGCGAGCAGGTCGACGCCGTCCTGCCGGACCTCCAGGGAGAGCGCGTCGGCGTGGCCGTGCGCGGCGATGGACAGGAAGCCGTGCGGGCCGCCGTCGCAGCGGGCCCAGATCCCGGCCGGGCCGCGCAGGACGGTCATCCCCGCGTCGGGGAAGTGCACCGGGCGCTCCTTCGGGCGGCTCACCCCCCGGCCGTACGGGCGCAGCAGCGCGGCCAGCAGCGGGGTGCGCACATCGGTGCCGGTGACCTCCGGCCACCAGGGGAGCCGGCCGAACACGGCCGCGCCGGTGGCCAGCAGCGAGGCCCAGCGGTCGGTGCCCGCGCCGTCCAGGACCAGTCCGTGGCCGTCGTCGGCGTCGCCCTGGCGCGGCGGCCGCAGCCGGTCGTCCACCACGGCCGCGAGCGCGTCGCTCATCCGCAGCAGCACCAGCCGGACGGTCCGGGGGACGGGCACGGCGGCGGCGTCCGCCTCGGCCAGCGCGGCCAGGCCGAGTTCCAGGACCAGCCCGTGGTACTCGGTGGCCAGTTCGCGGTTGAGGCCGGAGGGGAAGGTGTTGCCGCGCAGGTGCCGCTCCAGCGAGCGCAGCGCGCCGGAGCGCCAGCGCGCCGAGGCGGGGAACCAGTCGAAGGCGCAGGCCGCGGCGAACTGCCCGGCCGCCTCGGCGATCACGTGGTTGTTCGCCGAGGAGCCCCGGCTGGGGAAGGCGGCCAGCCAGCGCTGGTGGTGCCAGATCTGCCGCACCGCCACCGGGTTGGACTCGAACAGGGCGGCCGCGCCCGGCCAGCCGTCCAGCAGCCGACGCACCCACACCCAGGACAGCAGCCGGATGCCCAGCTCGATGCCGCTGATCCAGTGCACCCCGCGCAGCGGCGGGTTGGCCTCCCACCAGGACCGCAGCTGCCCGGCGACCCGCTCGGCGTAGCGCTCGTCACCGGTGAGCGCGTAGGCGGCGGCGAGCACGGTCAGGTGCTGGTGCCGGGACGGCTCCCAGATCTGCTTGATGTCGCCGACCGCGTCCTCGTCCCGGTACGGCAGGTCGAAGGCGTAGCCGTCGGGGGCCCGGCGGCCGGTCTTCGGGTCGAGCGACCAGTCCGGGTCGGCCAGGTCCGTGCGGGCCACCCCGAAGTACTCGGCGTGCCCGGCCATCAGCCGGTCCGCGGCGGCGACCAGGCGCTCGGCGGCGTCGGCCGGGACCGCGGCGAGCGCCCCGGCGGGCAGCACGGCGGTGAACCGGGCGCCGGACACCGCCGGGCCGTGCGGCTGCGCCGAGCGCCAGCGCCGCCGGCGCAGCGCGTCGCCCGCCCGGCCGCCGACCTCGCCCGGCCCCATCCGGGACAGCCGTCGCAGGTACCAGCCCGCACTCATGGTCATCGCGGCCCCGCCAGCGTCACCGGCGCGCCGGCGGCCAGGCCGGCCCGCACCGCGAGGGTGGCCGCCGTGGTGGCCGCCAGCGACTCCAGCGGCACCGGCATCGGCCCGCCGGTGCGCACCGCCTTGACGAACGCGGCCAGTTGGGCGGACTGGCCCTTGTCCCGGGCCTTGGGCAGCCGCGAGCTGACCCAGCGCTTGTTCCCGTACACCGAGGCGCGGACGAAGTCGTCCAGCTTGAGCACCTTGCCGTCGGCGACCAGGTCCAGGGTCTCCTTGGGGAAGCCGGGGGCGCCGGTGGTGACGTAGCTGAGGGTGGCGGTGGAGCCGTCGGGGTAGCGCAGCACGATCTGGAGGTCCTCGTTGCCGGAGGGCGCGACCGCGTACACCGAGACCGGGTCGGCGCCGAGCAGCCAGCTCGCGGTGTCGATGAAGTGCCCGCCCTCGCCGGCGAACCGGGAGCCCTCGGTGCCCTGCTGGAGGTACCAGCTGCCGTGCTGCAGCCGGCCGGCGTTGACCAGGTAGCGCAGGCTGGCCGGGCCGGTGCGGGCGCCGAAGCGGGCCCGGGCCTCGCGCAGCAGCGGGGCGAAGCGGCGGTTGAAGCCGACCTGGAGGCGGTCGTTGCCGGACTCCTCCACCACCGCGAGCACCCCGGCGAGCTCCTCCTCGGTGAGGGCCAGCGGCTTCTCCACGAACACCGCCTTGCCGGCCAGCAGAGCCCGCTTGGTCAGTTCGGCGTGCGAGCTGTGCCGGGTGACCACGAACACCGCGTCGACGGAGTCGTCGCCGAGCACGGCGTCCAGGTCGGTGGTGGCCTGCGCGAAGCCGAACTTGCGCTGGGCGTTGGCGGCGGACAGCGCGGTGGTGGTGACGACGGTGGAGAGCGCGACGCCCTCGCGCTGGGCCAGGTGCGGCAGCAGCATCGAGCTGGCGTAGTTCCCGGCGCCGACGAACGCCAGCCGCACCGGGGTCCGGCCCGGCCGGCCCGGCCGGACCGGAACGGTCCGCTCGCCGCGGAGCACGGCGGGCACCGCCACCTTCGGGGCCTCCGTCGTCCCCGCGCCCTCCGGCTCCGGGTACCGGAACAGCACCGCGACGGCCTTCAACTCGCCCTCCTTCAGCCGCCGGTAGGTCTCGACGGCGTCCTCGAACTCGGCGACGTGGGAGACCAACGGCTCCACGTCGACCCGGCCGCGGGCCATCAGGTCGAGGAAGCAGGCCAGGTTGCGGCGCTCGGTCCAGCGCACGTAGCCGATCGGGTAGTCCCGGCCCTCCAGTTCGTACGAGGGGTCGTAGCGCCCGGGGCCGTAGGAGCGGGAGAACCGGACGTCCAACTCCTTCTCGTAGTAGGCGTTCCACGGCAGGTCGAGGCGGCACTTGCCGATGTCGACCACCCGGCCGCGGTCCCGGGCCAGGTGGGCGGCCAGCTCCACCGGCTGGTTGCTCGCGCCGCCGGCGGCCAGGTACACCTGGTCCACGCCGTGGCCGTCGGTGAGCTCGGCGACGGCCGTCTCCACGGCCGCGGAGCCGGGGTCGCCGCAGGCCACCGCGCCCAGCCGCTCGGCCAGTTCGCAGCGTGCCGGGTCGGGGTCGGCGCCGACCACCCGCACCCCCGCCGCCGTCAGCAGCTGCACCACCAGCTGCCCGATCAGCCCGAGGCCGATCACCAACGCCACCTCGCCGAGCTGAGGTTCGCCCTGGCGGACGCCCTGGAGGGCGATCGACCCGACGGTGCCGAAGGCCGCGTGCCGCGGCGCGAGGCCGTCCGGCACCGGGGTGTAGAGGTTCCGCGGCACCCAGTTCAGCTCGGCGTGCAGCGCGTGCTCGTTGCCCGCGCAGGCCACCAGGTCGCCGACCTTCACGTCGTCGATCCCGGCGCCGACCTGCTCGACCACCCCGCACAGCGAGTAGCCCAGCGGGGTGTACGAGTCCAGCTTGCCCATCACCTTGCGGTAGGTGGCGGGCAGCCCGTTGACGGCCACGCTCTGCATCACCTTGGCCACCTGGTCCGGCCGGGAGCGGGCCTTGCCCAGCATCGACATCCCGGCCTCGGAGACCTTCATCAGCTCGGTCCCGGTGGAGATCAGCGAGAAGGCGGTGCGCACCAGCACCCCGCCGGGCTTGCACCCGGGCACCGGCACGTCCAGCACCGACAGCTCGCCGCTCTTGTAGTTCTGCACAACCTGTTTCACCGAAGTCCCCTTGCTGCTGAGCCGTCATGTCGAGCGGTTGGATCGAGCCGTCGTGTCGGGCCCGTCAGTTCGAGCCGTCGTGTCGAGCCGTCGGTTCGAGCCGTCAGGTGGGCCGGCCGGAGCCGGAGGTCACGCCGCGGTACCAGTACTCCAGGGTGAGCACGTGCCAGAGGTGCTTGGAGTAGTCCTGCTGCCCGGCCGCGTCCTCGGCGACCAGCCGGGCCAGCGCCTCGCGGCGCAGGAACCCGGAGCGCACCAGCTCGCCGTCGTTGATCACCTCGCGCACCAGCGGCGCCAGGTCCCGGCTCATCCAGGCCCGCAGCGGGGCGCTGAACAGGCCCTTGGGCCGGTAGACGATCTCCCGGGGCAGCACCGAGGTGGCCGCCTCCTTGAGGACGGCCTTGCCCTGGCGGCCGACGATCTTGCGGTCGCCGGGCACCGTGAAGGCCGCCCGGACCACCTCGACGTCCACGTACGGCACCCGCACCTCGGTGGACGCGGCCATGCTGGAGCGGTCGGTGTAGGCGAGGTTGAGGCCCGGCAGGAACATCCGGGCGTCGCCCAGGCACATCCGGTTGACGAAGTCGTCCAGGTCGTTGTCCTGGTAGACGTCCGCGTGCTCGGTCAGCACGTCCTGGACCGTCCCGGCCAGGTCCGGATCGACCAGGCCGAGCAGTTCCTCCCGGTCGTACATGGTGTAGCTGCGCCGGAACGCGGTCTCCTCCGGCAGGTCGGCGAAGGACAGGAAGCGCTTGGCGAAGCGCACCGACCGCAACCCCCGGCGGGAGGTGGCCACCGGCAGCCGGTCCACCGCCGCGGACAGGCCGCGGCGCAGCGGCCGCGGGACGCGCTGGTAGCGCAGCGCCAGCCGGTTGGCCAGGTGCTTGCGGTAGCCGGCGAACAGCTCGTCGGCGCCCATCCCGGACAGCAGCACCTTGACCCCGGCCTCCCGGGCGGCCGTGCAGATCAGGAAGGTGTTGATCGCGGCCGGGTCGCCGATCGGCTCGTCCAGGTGGTACGTCATCCGCGGCAGCAGGTCCAGCACGTCCGGGGCGATCTCGATCTCGTGCAGGTCGACGCCGAACTGCCCGGCCACCTGCCGGGCGTAGCGCAGGTCGTCCGGCATCGCCTCGAACCTGGCGTCCTCGGCCCGGAAGCCGATCGTGTAGGCGGAGATCCCGGGGCGGTCGCGGGCCGCCAGCGCGGTCAGGTAGCTGGAGTCCAGCCCGCCGGAGAGGAAGGTCGCGACCGGGACGTCGGAGAGCAGGTGACGCCGGGTCGACTCCTCGACGATCGCGGCGAGGTCGGGCAGTTCGCCGGCCCGGGCCCGCTCCCGGCCCTCCGCGGCGACCTCCCGCAGGTGCCAGTACCGGCCGCGCTCCACCCGGCCGTCCGGTCGGCAGCGCAGCCAGCTGCCCGGCGGCAGCTTCTCCGCCCCGCGCAGCGCGCACCGGGAGTCCGGCACCCAGTAGTACAGCAGCGAGGCCACCATCGCCCCGTGGTCCACCTCCAGCGACCCGCCGGTGGCGGCGGCCAGCGCC
The DNA here is from genome assembly GCF_044749365.1 of Kitasatospora sp. NPDC089509. Taxonomy (NCBI): domain Bacteria; kingdom Bacillati; phylum Actinomycetota; class Actinomycetes; order Kitasatosporales; family Streptomycetaceae; genus Kitasatospora; species Kitasatospora sp. NPDC089509. The sequence goes on from NZ_JBIVHS010000001.1 coordinate 471,446, forward strand.
TTGAGCTCGGAGGCGAACACCAGGCCCCCGCCGCGCCGGACCAGGAACAGCGGCTTGATGCCGAGCTGGTCGCGGGCCAGCACCAGTTCACCGGTGCGCTCGTCGAAGATCCCGAACGCGAACATCCCGCGCAGCCGGGGCAGGCAGTCGGTGCCCCAGCGCCGCCAGGCCTCCAGCAGCACCTCGGTGTCCGAGGTGCCGCGGAAGCGCACCCCGGCGGCCGCCAGTTCGGCCCGCAGTTCGGGCGCGTTGTACAGCTCGCCGTTGTAGGTCAGCACCAGGCCGTCGGAGACCATCGGCTGGGCGCCGGTCTCGGACAGGTCGATGATGGCCAGCCGGCGGTGCCCCAGCTGCACCTCGCCGTCGCCGACGGGGTGGCTGTACCGGCCCGACCCGTCCGGGCCGCGGTGGGCGAGGGTCTCGGTGAGCAGGTCGGTGACGGCCTTCCCGTCCGGCCATCGGTACGTGCCTGCGATGCCGCACATGGGCTACCTCGCCTCCTGATCGCTGTCCGGGACCCGTGCGGTCCACATCGGTAGTCGTTCCGTCCGCCGCCTGGCCGGGCCGAGGATCCGGGCCGGCCGTTCGCCCCGGCCGCGCGGCGCGGGGCGCGGGCCGTCCCACAGGGTGCCGTCGGTCCGGTCGCGCGGATCGGGGTCGATCAGCACCACACCGAGCACCGGGATGCGCTGTTCGGCGAGCTGCCGGGCCACGGTGTGCAGCCAGGCGGCGCTGCCGTGCCCGGCCCGGACCACCAGCACCGTGCGGGTGCCGAGGTGCTGGAGGTCGGTCCACGCCGTGCCGGGGGAGACCGAGCCGACGCCGATCCGGCGTTGGTGCCCGGGTACGGCCGCGGCGGGTTCGCCGCCGATCACGGTCGGGTCGCCCGGCCGGGCGCGGCGCTTGGCGAGCTGCGGGCCGGGCAGGCCGTCCACCAGCACCACCGGGCCGCCGGCCGAAGGCTCCCCGGCCACCGGCTCCCGGCCCGGCGACTCCAGGTCCGCCGATGCCCCGTCCGTCAGTTCCCGGGCGAGGTCCAGCGCGATCTCCACCGCGCTGTGCGCACAGCCCAGCTCCAGCACCGAGACCGCCTCCGTCGAACCGCGCACGGTACGGGCCAGGGTGGTGGCGAGCCTGGTCCGGGCCGCCCTGGTCCGCCGCCCCCGCCACCGTCCGGGCGGACGGCGGGGCACCCGGCGCAGCTCCGCGAGGACCGAGGCCCCGAGGTCGGCGGCGATCTCCCGGCGCAGTACCGGGCGGTCCGCCACCACCGCGCCGATCGCGGCCACCGCGAGGCCGAGCACCAGCCCGAGCACCAGTCCGAGCCCGCCGTCGGTGGCGGCCGTGGTGGGCAGCGACTGGCGCACCGCGCGCGGGGCGTCCACGATCTGGGTGCCGGCCACCAGCGCGGGCGTGCCGACCTGCGCCTCGGCCGCGCGCTGGCCGAAGTCGGTGATCCGGGAGGTGAGTTCGGCCCGGCTGGCGTAGAGCGACTCCAGGTTGGCGGAGGCGTTCGGCCCGGTCTGCTGCGCCCCGGAACCGATCGACTGGTTGACCTGGGCGAGTTCCTCGCGCATCCGGTCCCGCTCGTCGGTCAGGGCCTTGGCCTGGGCGTCCGCGGCCTCCTTGATCCGCCGGACGTGGTCCGCGACGAAGGCGTCGGCCAGCGCCTTGGCCCGGGACTGCGCCTCGGTGTCGGTGCGGCCGGTCGCGGTGATCTGCAGCAGGTTGTTGGTCAGCCCGGCGCCGGAGTACTCCTTCATGAAGTCCTCCGGTTTCTGGGGGGAGTTGAGGGTCTTCAGGGCCTGGTCGGCGATCCCGGTGGTCTGCAGCAGGGCGACGTCGGTGCGGATCAGCGTGCCGGGGTCGTTGGGCTGGTCCGCCTGGTGCGCGACCAGCACCTTGGCCACCGCGGTCGGCGGCGGCGGCTTCAGGACGGCCAGCGCCGCGCCGAGCAGCAGCCCGAGCAGCGCCGTGGTGCACCACAGCCGGCGGCGCCGACGCACCGCGACCACCAGCGCCTGGAGGTCAAGCAGCGGGGCGGGGGCCGGATCCGAGGCCGTACGGGTCGTCACCCCGCACCTCGCCCGGGGTCCTCGCCGCCCGCGAGTGCGGGCACCTCGCCGCCTACGAGCGCGGGGACGGGGGCGTCCGGGGCGGTGCCGGCGGAGCGTCCCGGACGGTCCCGGACCGGGCCGGCCACCAGGACGCCGACCAGCTCGTGCCCGCCGTCCGCACAGGCCTCGGCGAGCCCGGCCAGCTCCGCGGTGGTCCAGCCGCCGGGGCTGAGCACGACCAGGGCGCCGGACTCGTCCGTACGGTCCGGCAGCAGCGGCCGCTGCGCCGAGACCTCGACCACCCGCGGCTCCGGACCGTCCACCGCCTCGGCGGCGAGCAGTCCGGCGGCCCGGCGGGCCGGTTCGTCGCCGTCCGGGACGACCACCAACAGCGGCCGGAAGGACGGTAGTTGCTCCTGGAGCCGGGCGCACACCCGCCGGTAGCGCAGCTGCCGGCCGGCCTCGTCGCCGGAGGCCCGCGGCGGCGGGACGTCCCAGCGGACGTCGGTGCCCAGCAGCCGGGCGGCCAGCGCCCGCGGGCCCCGGCCGGTCGGCCGCCTGGCGGCCCGCACGCCGGGGACGTCGACGGTGCCGAGCAGCTCCGCGCCCAGCGCCGAGGCGATCTCCGGCCCGGTGCGCGGCCGGCGGCTCACCCGGGCCGCGGTGAGATGGCCGACGACCGCCAGCACCAGGGACAACAGCGCCCCGGCGGCGATGAGTTGGGTCCGGGTCGGCGGCGCCTCGCCGGTCGGCCGGGCCGCCGACCCCATCACCACCATGTTGGCCTTGTTGGCCGCCGGATCGACCTGGTCCAGCTTCTTGACGGCGTCCTGCAGCGTGGTGCGCAGCTTCTCCAGTTCGGTGCGGGTCTGCACGCTCTCCACGGACTTCCCCGGGTCGGCGGCCGCGGCCAGGTCGGTGATCCGCCGGCTGGCCTGCACCACCAGCTGCCGCAGCGCCTCGGGCTGCGCCGCCTCCGGGGCGGTGCTGTCGCCCGCGATCCGGGCGGCGAAGGAGACGAACTGGTGGGCCACCTGGTCGGAGAGCTGCTGGGCGCGCTCCGGGGTCTCCGCGGTGCCCGAGATCTTGATGATGTTGCCGTCCGCGGCCGAGGCGCTCACCCGGCTCTGCAGCTTGGTGCCGTCGACGCCGGACCAGTTGAGCGCGGCGGCGGCCCGGTCGACCACCACCGAACTGGTCGCGATCTCCGCCTGGGTCAGCAACTCGCGGTCCTGCCACACCCCGGGCAGCAGCACCGACGTCGAGGTGGTGTAGCTCGGCGGGAACAGCAGCGAGGCGCCGAAGCCGACCAGCGCACCCAGCGCGGCGAGGACGGCGAGCAGCCGCCACCGCCGGCGCAGGATCCGGCCGATCGTGACCAGGCGTATCGTGTCGTCGCTCAAGGGTGCGGCCTACTCCCGGCCCGGTCCGGGTCGCCGTCCGGCGCCGCGCCGCCCTCCCGGCAGGCGGCGGCGTAGGCGGCGAGCAGCGACCGCTGGGAGTTCCGCCAGGCGAGCGGACCGTTGATCCGCTCCTGGCCGACCTTGCCCATCAGGGCCCGCTTCTCCGGATCGTCCAGCAGCTCCGCGACGAGCCGCGCGAACGCGGACTCGTCGTTCGCGGGCGCGTACACGGCGGCGTCCCCGGCGGAGACCCGGGCCTCCCTCAGGTCGAAGGAGACGATCGGGCGGCCCATGACCATGTACTCCAGGACCTTGTTCATGGTCGACACGTCGTTGAGCGGGTTGCGCGGGTCGGGGGAGAGGCAGACGTCCGCGCTGGACAGGTAGCGCACCAGGTCGGCGTCCGGCACCCGCCCGGTGAACTCCACCTGCTCGGCGAGGCCGAGCGTCCGGGACAGCTCCACCATCGCGTCGAAGGTGTCGCCGCCGCCGACGAACACCGCGTGCCAGTCGGTCCGGCCGACCTCGTCGCGCAGCTTCGCCAGCGCCCGCAGGGCGTAGTCGACGCCGTCCTGCGGGCCCATCACACCGAGGTAGCACAGCAGATGGGGCTTGCCGCGCTTCAAATCCGGCTCCGCCGGCACCGGTTTGAAGCGTTCGGTGTCGGGCGCGCTGCGCACCACGAAGACGTCCTCGGGCCGCTTGCCGCCGCGGCGCAGCGCGACGTCCCGGTAGCTCTCGTTGGTGGCGAGCACCACGTCGGCGGCCCGGTAGGTCCGCCGCTCCAGGGCGCACACGGCCCGGTAGAGCAGGTCCTCGCCGCGGTCGAACCGGGACAGGTACAGCTCGGGCACCAGGTCGTGCTGGTCGAAGACGAACCGCGCGCCGCGCCGCTTCAGCCACAGGGCGGGCAGGAACAGCAGGTCGGGCGGGTTGCAGGCGTGCACCACGTCGACCGGGCCGACCTTCCGGGCCAGCCGCATGGTGTGCCACAGCGCCGAGCCGTACTCCTGGAGGTAGCCGGCCGGCCCGCCGGTGGCCGCGCGCAGCGGGTAGCGGTGGATCCGCACCCCGTCGATCACCGCCTCCGGCTCGGTGTCCCGCTTGGTGCCCTGCGGGCAGATGACGTCCACCGTCCAGCCCGCGTCGCGCAGCGTGGTGCACTCCTGCCACACCCGCCGGTCGAAGGGCACCGAGAGGTTCTCCACCAGGATCAGCGCGCGGCGGGTGCGCCCGCCGCCGCTCCTGTGCTTGGACGACGCGTCACCAGGCAAGGCCCGCATACCCCGGTTCGGTCCGACGCAGCTCGGCGTCGGGAAGGCGGACGAGATCGACGATCGCCGGGCCCGTGCCGTGCGGCAGCGCCGCCAGCACGGCCGGGTCCTTGGTCCCGACCACGCACACCTCGGCGTGGTCGAGCACCTCGGTGACCGAGTCGGTGAGCAGCTGGGCGAGGTGCGGGAGCCGGGTCTCGATGTACTCGCGGTTGGCCCCGAGCAGCCGGGAGAGGTGCACATTGGGGTCGTGGATCCGCAGGTCGTAGCCCTTGCCGAAGAGCCGCTCGGCGAGCTCGACCAGCGGGCTCTCCCGCAGGTCGTCGGTGCCGGGCTTGAAGGACAGCCCGAACAGGCCGACCCGGCGCTTGCCGGTGCGCTCGACCAGCTCCACCGCGCGCGCCAGGTGGTCGGCGTTGGACGGCAGCACGTGCGAGAGGATCGGCACCGAGACGTCGGCCCGCTTCGCCGCGTGCACCAGGCTGCGCAGGTCCTTGGGCAGGCAGGAGCCGCCGAAGGCGAAGCCGGGCCGCAGGTAGGCGGGGCTGATGTTGAGCTTGCGGTCGGCCAGGAAGACGTCGATCACCTGGTGCGAGTCCACCCCGAGCGCCTGGCAGACCGCGCCCAGCTCGTTGGCGAAGCCGATTTTGAGGCCGTGGAAGGCGTTGTCCGCGTACTTGATCGCCTCGGCCACCGGGACCGGCACCCGGAACACCTCGCCGGGCAGTCCCCCGTACAGCGCCGCCACCACGTCACCGCTGGCCGCGTCGAGTTGGCCGATGACGGTCTTGGGCGGGTCGAAGAAGTCCCGCACGCTGGTGCCCTCGCGCAGGAACTCCGGGTTGACCGCGACCCCGAAGTCCACCCCGGCGGTGCCGCCGGCGTGCTTCTCCAGGATCGGCACCAGCAGGTCCAGGCAGGTGCCCGGGAGCATGGTGCTGCGGAACACCACGGTCTGCCGCCCGCCCCGCTCGGCCACCGCGGCACCGATCTGCTCGGTGACCCGCTCCAGATAGGTGGTGCACAGGCTGCCGTTGGGCTCCGAGGGCGTGCCCACGCAGACCAGCGACACCTCGCTGCCCAGGATGGCCTCCCGGACGTCGGTGGTGGCGCGCAGCGCCCCGCTCGCCACCATCTCGGCGATCAGCTCGCCGATCCGCTCCTCGACCACCGGGGCCTTGCCGTCGTTGACCAGGTCGACCTTCACCTGGTTGACGTCCACCCCGATGACCTCGTGCCCCAGGCTCGCCAGGCACGCGGCCGACACGCAGCCCACGTAGCCGAGCCCTAAGACGCTGACCCGCATGACCCGTTCCTCCCCTCGGCCAGGCCGTTCCGGCCGGCCATCCGCGCGCCGATCGGACGGCGCACCCCACCCATCAGTAGGCCCCCTGCCCCTGGAGCACCGCGCGCAGCGTCTTCCAGAGGATCACCGCGTCCAGGGCCAGCGACCAGTCCTCCACGTACCGCAGGTCCAGTCGGACCGCCTCCTCCCACGGCAGGTCGCTGCGTCCGCTGATCTGCCACAGGCCGGTGAGCCCGGGCTTGACCAGCAGTCGGCGCCGGATGTCCGGGCCGTACGCCGCGGACTCCTCCGGCAGCGGCGGCCGCGGGCCGACCAGCGACATCGAGCCGGTGAGGACGTTGAGCAGCTGCGGTAGCTCGTCGAGCGAGTACCGGCGCAGCACCCCGCCGACCCGGGTCACCCGCGGGTCCCGGCGGAGCTTGAACAGCAGGCCGGCGCCCTCGTTGCGCTCGGCCAGGCCGGCCTTGGCCCGGTCGGCCCCGACCACCATGGTGCGGAACTTGACCAGGGTGAACGCGCGGCCGTCCTTGCCGATCCGGTGCTGCCGGTAGAACGCCCCGCCCCGGCTGTCCGCCAGCACGAGCAGTCCGACGGCCAGCATCAGCGGCGAGAACAGCACCAGCAGCACGGCGGCGCCCAGCCGGTCGACGACCTCCTTGACGGCCCGGGGGCCGCCGGTGAAGGTCGGCATGCTGACCCGCAGCATCGGGATGCCGAGCACCGCGTCGACGTGCAGCCGCGGGCCGGCCACCTCCATCAGCACCGGGGCGACCACCATCTCGGCGTCGCCGCCCTCCAGGTTCCAGGCCAGCCGCTGCAGCCGGTCCGGAGTCCAGTGCGGGTCCGGGGTGACCGCGACGACCCGGTAGCCGTCCCGGTGCACGTGGTTGGCCACGTCCGCCAGCCGGCCGACCACCGGCACGCCGTCCAGCCGGTCGGCACCCCGGCCGAGGGTGTACGGCGTGCACACCGCGTCCACCCGCCAGCCCAGGTGCGGGAACTTGCGGGTCCGGGTGATCAGGTCGCGCACCGTGGCCGGGCTCCCGGCGGCGAGCACCGGGCGCAGGCAGCGCCCCGCGTTGCGCTGCTTGTGCAGCCACAGGCGCAGCAGGTACCGCTCGGTCATGGTGACGGCCGTGATCGCCGGGATCGCGACGAAGATCCAGAGCCTGATGTTGTGCGAGCCCAGGGCGATCCCGCCGAGCGCCAGCACGACGGCCGCCGTGAACAGTGCCCGGCCGAGCCGGCGGAACTCCTCGGCGCCCTGGCCGAGTACCGGCGCGGCCCAGGAGCGGGTCATCGCCAGCGCCCCCAGCACCAGCAGTTCGGTGCCGAAGGCGAGGATGCCCCACTTCTCGTGCCAGTTGGCGGCGTCCCGCACGCCGAAGAAGCCGCCGATCGCCGCCACCACCAGGGCGGTGGCCGCGGTGTCGCTGACCATCACGGCCCGGCGGTACTGCTGTTCCCAGTCGATCGTGGACCGGCGCAGTCGTCGGTCCGCCGAACGCCCCCGCGTCGACGGGGACTGGGACCGGGACGGGGACCGGCCGACTAACTCCCCCTCCCCGTGCTCAACCGCTCCTTCCAAGTCGCCAGTGGGTTCGACGTGTTCGCTCCACACGGTTCCTCCCCCCGGGAGGCCGGGGCCTCCCGCACTGTTCCTCCCCTCGGGAGGCACCGCCTCCCGGTACCGCGCTGTTCCTACCTCCGGGAGGCCCCCGCCCCCGGCGCATGGCGAATCCACCTGTTGCAGCGCTACTCGAAAGAACCCCCATCGGGCGTCGGGGAACGACCGATCCCCACGCCTGCCGCCGGGGGCGCCACCGGTCGCTCGCAGCGTCGACCGGTGGATCACTTGAATGCCGCCTTGCGCCCATCCCTGCGGGGCGAAAATCAATGTAGAGCATCCGGGTCGCCCAAAGAGCTGGATGTGTGAAACACGTGCTCGACATTTGAAGAACGATCTTCGGAAGAAGATCGCCGAAGCCCGTTCCGAAAGCGCCCGCATCCCCGGTGACCTGCGGAATCGACGCTCACCGGGTGGCCGTGACGGTGTGAAGAAACGGACTGGTGGTGGGTGATTTACCGCTGGGGCCACTGTGAATCGTGAATTCCGGTGTGACGGAAGGGGAAGCGGAACACCCATGAGGTCCGGACCATCTCATTCCGGCCAGGGCCCGTTCGGTTCGCGTCGCCGTGCCCGGATCCGGCCTCCCCGGCGCCGTTGATCAGCCGTCTACCGGCGGCTCCTACGGTCGGTCCCATCGGCAAGTTCCGCACTGCTCAGAAGGACTCTCATGATCGACCCCGCCGTGTCGTCGCGCCGCGACACGTCCTGGATCGGCGACGATCCACGCTTCGGCGAGTTGCGCGCCGCGTACCGCCGGTTCGTGTTCCCGGTGACCGCAGCGTTCCTGCTCTGGTTCCTGACGTACGTGCTCTGCTCGGCCTACGCCCGTGACCTGATGGCGACCAAGGTCGTCGGCCACGTCAACGTGGCCCTGGTCTTCGGACTGCTGCAGTTCGTCTCGACCTTCGGCATCGCCCTGGCCTACGGCCGGTACGCCGCCCGGCGGTTGGACCCGCTGGCCGAGGCGCTGCGCAGTGCGGACGCGGCCCGTACCGACGCGGGCCGTTCCGACGCGGCCCATTCCGACCCCGCGGGCCGGACCGGCCGGGGCGGCGACCAGGAACCGACGGAGATCCCGGCATGACCCAGCACCTGCAACTCGCCGCCGAGGCGGCGAAGTCGAACTCCACCAAGGGCCTGACCATCGGCCTCTTCGTCGCCCTGGTGGCGGTGACCCTGGTCATCACCCTCTGGGCCCGGCGGAGCACCCGGGGCACCGGCGGCTTCTACACCGGCGGCGGCGAGTTCTCCGCACTGCAGAACGGCATCGCCATCTCGGGCGACTACCTCTCCGCGGCGTCCTTCCTCGGCATCGCCGGGATCATCGCGCTTGCCGGGTACGACGGCTTCCTCTACTCGATCGGCTTCCTGGTCGCCTGGCTGGTCGCCCTGCTGCTGGTCGCCGAACTGCTGCGCAACACCGGCCGGTTCACCATGGCCGACGTGCTGGCCGCGCGACTGCGCAGCGGGCCGATGCGGACCGCCGCCGGGGTGTCGACCATCGTGGTCTCGATCTTCTACCTGATCGCCCAGATGGTCGGCGCCGCCACCATCGTGGGGCAGCTGCTGGACGTCAAGGGCGCCGCCGCACAGGTCTGGACCATCGTCGGGGTCGGCGCCCTGATGATCGTCTACGTGGTGGTCGGCGGGATGAAGGGCACCACCTGGGTGCAGATCGTCAAGGCGGTGCTGCTGATCGCCGGCGCGGCCACCATGACCGTGTGGGTGCTGGCGAAGTACGGCTTCAACCTCAGCCACCTGCTCGGGGACGCCGCGGCGGCTTCCAAGAAGGGCGACGCCTTCCTCGAACCCGGCCTGAAGTACGGGGCGACCGACGGCTGGTCGAAGCTCGACCTGGTCAGCCTCGGCACCGCGCTGGTGCTCGGCACCGCCGCGCTGCCGCACGTGCTGGTCCGCTTCTACACCGTCCCGACCGGCCGGGACGCCCGCAAGTCGGTCAACTGGTCGATCGGCATCATCGGGGTCTTCTACCTGATGACCCTGGTGCTCGGCTTCGGCGCGGCCGCCCTGGTCGGCACGGCGACGATCAAGGCGAAGGACCCGTCCGGCAACACCGCCGCCACCCTGCTGGCCGAGCACCTCGGCGGCGGCGCGGGCACCACCGGCGGCTCCCTGATGCTCGCCTTCATCGCGGCGGTCGCCTTCGCCACCATCCTCGCGGTGGTCGCCGGACTCACCCTCACCTCCTCGTCCTCCTTCGCCCACGACCTCTACGCCAACGTGATCCGCAAGGGCCGGGCCACCGAACGGCAGGAACTGGTCACCGCGAAGATCGCCGCCGTGGTGATCGGCGCCGTCGCGGTCGCCCTGTCGATCTTCGCCCGGGACCTCAACGTGGCGTTCCTGGTCGCCCTGGCCTTCGCCATCGCCGCCTCGGCCAACCTGCCCGCCATCCTGCTGACCCTGTTCTGGAAGCGCTTCACCACCTTCGGCGCCAAGTGCGGCATCTACGCCGGCCTGGTCAGCGCGATCGGCCTGGTGCTGCTCTCCCCGATCTGCTGGGGCGGCGCGAGCGCCACCGTGCCCGCGGTGAAGCTGACCGCCGCCCAGGCGAAGGACTGCGGGGTGCCCGCCGCCAGCAAGGAGGTCGGCAACGCCACCGCACTGATCTCCTGCACCACCACCGCACCGGTCCCGCTGCAGAACCCGGGCATCGTCTCGATCCCGATCGGGTTCGCGGCCGCGATCGTCGGCTCGCTGGTCGGCGGTCGCCGCCGCCGCGACGAGGACCCGGACGGCCGTGGCTTCGAGCAGCTCGAAGTCCGCGCGCTCACCGGCGTGGGGCGGTAGACCATGACGACGGGATCCAACCTCGACGAGTTCCTCTCCGACCTCGCCCGCTACGCCGCCGCCGAGGTGCTGACCGCCCAGCTCACCGCGGACACCCTGCGCAAGTACCTGCGCGCCGGGCTGATCGTCCCGGACGACCTGTGCGCCGGCGACACCGACGGCTACTCCCAGCGGGTGCTGCACGCCGGGCGGACGTTCTCCGTGGTCGCGCTGACCTGGCTGCCCGGGCAGTCCACCCCGATCCACGACCACGTCGCCTGGTGCGTCTCCGGCGTGGTCGAGGGCGTGGAGGTGGACGAGGCCTTCCGGCTCTGGCGGCTGCCCCGCTCCGGGCGCCGGGTCCTGGTGCCGGCCGGCCGGACCACCTGCTCGCCCGGCCGGGTCCAGCTGCTGGTGCCGCCCGACGAGGACGTCCACCGGGTCTCCAACGGCGGCACCGGCCGCGCGGTCTCGCTGCACGTCTACGGCGCCGACATCACGCTGAACGGGAACAGCTCGATCAACCGGGTCTTCGGCCAGGAGGTGGTGCCCGTCCCGCCGGACGGCGCCCGCCTCGTGAGCTGGCGCCACCCGGACGAGCTGGGCCGCTGACCGGTCGACGGGCCGTCCGCTCCGGACGGCCCGTCCGCCGCGTCCCGGGCCCGGCGAGCGGTCGAGGCAACCACCCTCGGGCGTACGGCAGTTCGACCGCTTGCCGGGCCCCTTGCGCGGGACGGCCGATCGCGTACAGTCGATGGCGGTGTGCCGGGAAGCCTGGTCGGCGTGAAGGTCGCGTGCGCCTCCTCGCGGTCGGGAGGTGCCGTGGACACGGTTCCGACCGCTGGAGCGCGCCATGGACGTCGTCGTCCCCCTCGTGGTCTTCCTCGCCTTCGTCACGCTGGTGCTCACCGCGCCGCGCTTCGACGCGTTCCGCGGGCGACGCCGGTCCGCCGAGCTGGCCGGTGAACTGACGGAACGTCATGACTTCAGGCCCAGGCCGGAGTTCACCGCATCCCGGTTGCCGGTGGCCGGTCCGCCGTTCCACTACGGCGCCGCCCAGCGGCTCACCGACCAGGTGGGCGGCGTGCTCGACGGGCTGCCGCTCACCGTGGCCGGGTACAGCTGCCGGTACAACGGCGAGACCCACGTCTACGGCCTCGCGGTGCTGTCGCTGCCCTCCCCGGTGGACCGGGTCGAGGTCCGGCACGAACGGCCCTTCCACTCCGTCCTGGTCACCGAGCCGGTGCCCGAGGGGCGGGTCACCAGCGGGGAGAGCGACTTCGACGCCCGGTACCGCAGCTACGCCGCCGATCCGGATCAGGCCCGGCGGGTGCTGTCCGCCCCGCGGGTGCGCGAACTGGCCGCCGCACCGCAGCCGTTCAGCTGGCGGGTGGACGGCACCGACCTGCTGCTCTGGCGCTCCGGCGGCTGGGACTCGGCGGACGCGCTGCTCGGCTGCGTCCGGGTGGTGACCTCGGTGCTCCGGCCGGTGGACGCGTAGCGGGCCCCGGGGTCGGCGCCCCTACCCGCCCCCGTGCCCGTTCCCGCCCCTACCCGCCCGTCAGCGCCCGGCGAGGTGCCGGAAGCCCGGGTGCCCGTCCAGGAGTTCGGCGTACCGGCCGCTCGCGGTGGCCGTCCCGTCGGAGAGCATCACGACGGTGTCCGCCGCCTCGATGGTGGACATCCGGTGGGCGATGACCAGCAGGGCGCACTCCTTGCGGAGCCGGTTGAGGTTCACCGTCAGCGCGACCTCGTTGGCCGGGTCGAGGTGGGCGGTGGGTTCGTCCAGCAGCAGCAGCCGGGGCCGGGCCAGCAGCGCACGGGCGATGGCCAGCCGCTGGCGCTCACCGCTGGACAGGCCCAGCCCGCGGTCGCCGACCTCGGTGTCCAGCCCGGCCGGCAGGCCGTGCACCTTCTCGGCGAGGTTGACCAGGTCGAGGACCTCCCACAGCCGGTCCTCGGGCGCGTCCGGGGCGGCGTAGCAGAGGTTGTCGCGCAGGGTCCCGTGCAGGATCGGGCAGTCCTGCTCGACCCAGCCGATGTGCGCGCGCCAGTCCTGGAGGCTGAGCTCCTCGGCCGGCCGCCCGGCGAGGCTGATGCTGCCGCTCCACGGCTCGTAGAAGCGGTTGATCAGGGCGAAGGTGGTCGACTTGCCGGCCCCGGACGGGCCGACCAGGGCGACCAGCCCGTGCGGCGGGACGGTCAGCGACAGCCCCCGGAGGATCGGCGTGTCCGGGCGGTAGCCGAACCGGAGGTCGCGGATCTCCAACGACGGTGCCGCAGCCGGTGGTTCGCGGCCGTCGAGGGCGGCGGCGGTGCCGTCCTCGACCGGGAGGGCGTGCACCTCCTGGATCCGGTCGATGGAGCCCTTGGCCCGGTTCACCGAGGCGATGCCCTCCATCAGCTCGGTGACCGGCCCGGTCAGCTGGGTGGCGTACAGCAGCATCGCCACCAGCGCGCCGAGCGACAGGGCGCCCCGGTCGACCCGGGCCGCGCCGAGCAGCAGGACCAGCACGAAGGCGGCGTTGATGGCGAGTTGGGCGACCGGGGCGATCAGGGCGGTCAGCCGGGCGCCGCGCAGCGCCGCGTCGTAGGCGCCGTGGGAGAGCGCGTCGAGCCGGTCGATCTCGCGCTGCTCGGCCCGGTTGGCCCGGACCGTGCGCAGCGCCGACAGGGCCCGTTCCAGTCCGGCCGAGATCGCGCCGACGGTGCCCTGCAGCTCGGTCGAGGAGCGGCCGATCTCCGCCGACAGCCGGTGCACCACCAGGCCGCAGCCGAGCAGCACCCCCAGGATGAGCAGCATCAGGACCGGGTCCAGCACGAACATCGCCGCCACGCTGCCCAGGGCGACGCACAGGTTGGTGGAGATCTGGACCGACACGTGCGTCAGCGCCTCGCGCAGGACGACCACGTCCGTCGAGGCGCGGGCCATCAGGTCGCCGACCCGCAGCCGGTCGAAGGCCTCCATCCGGACCCGTAACAGCCGCGCGATCAGCCCGGTCCGCAGGCCCAGCACGAAGCGCTCGCCGGTGCGTTCCAGCAGGAACACGGCGACGGCGCCGATCAGGGCCTGGGCCAGCAGCAGCAGGACGAGGACGGTGACCGGGAGCAGCAGCGGCCGGTGCGCGGTGAGCGCGTCGACCACCCCCTTGGCGGCCAGGGGCTGGGCCACGCCCACGGTGGCTGCGATGAGGGTGAACACCAGGGCGGCGGCCAGGGCGGGTCGTTGCCCCTTGGTCAGGTTCCACAGCTGTCGAAGCATGGTGTGCTCGGCTCCCCTCTCGTGTGCCCGGCTCCCCCCGGAGGTGCGACGGCCGGCGGTGCGACGGCCGGGGGTCAGCGGGCCTCCACCAGCCCGGAGGACCGGAGTTGGTCGGTCATGGCGGTGAGGTCCTGCTGCGCCTCGCCCGCTTCGATGCCGAAGTGGGCGGCGAACTCCGCGGCCACCTCGTCCAGGCTGTGGCCGTCCAGCAGGCGCTGCAGGGCGTAGGCACCGGTCTGGTTGAGCTGCCAGTAGGCTCCGGTGCGCCGGCTGAGCAGCACGGCGCCGTCCTCGGTGTCGGTGGAGACCGTGTGGGTGGTCAGGCGGAGCGTCATGCGGCCCTCCCGGGCGTGGTCGTGGCGCGGGGCCGGTTGTCGTGGGTGCGGGTCCGGTGGTCAGGCGGTCGGCGCAGGCTGCTGTTCGGGGCCGTGCGACCCGCGCCTGCCCCGCTTGGGGGCGACGGTGACCATCGGCCGGAAGTAGCCGTCGGGGTAGGGCTCGTCGATGATCCGGCCCTCGGCCTCGACCCAGGCGTGGGCGCCGAACGGCGTGGTCCGCACCCCGGCCTGCCAGGTGGGCCAGGTGCCCCTGAACCGGCACAGCACGGCGGTGGCGATCGAGCGCTGGAGGCAGTTGTGGACGGCGCAGCGCAGGCTGACCGCGACGACCGCGCCGCGCGCATCGGAGGCCCCGGCGGCGGTGACCGGCCGGGCGCCGGTGCTCAGCACCCCGAGCACGGTGCTCAGGTGCCGGGGCGACAGCCTGGCCAGCGGACGGGCGATCGCCACGGCGGCGAGCGGGAGCAGGCGCCGGTGCAGGGGCAGTCGGGTGCGTGACTGGAGTGCGACGGGCGGGCTGGTCACGGCGTCTCCTCGGGGTCGGTGCCGGGGTGCGGGCGGTCGGCGCCACCGGCCGGGCCGACCAGGGCGGGCTGGGTGGCGGGGCGGGCCGCGATCTCCCGCAGCCACAGCTCGGCGCCGATGGTCGCCTCCAACTGGGCGGACCAGACGTCCCCGGAGCGCGGCGGGGTGACCAGGGTGGTGCGCAGCCGCCGCACGTCGATCAGGCCGCGACGGCCCAGTTCGGAGTCCGCGAAGAGGTCCAGCAGGTCGGGGACGTGCTCCTGGAGGGCACGGTCGACGGGCTCCTCGCAGTCGCCCTTGGTGGTCCGGTTGAGGATCACCTCGGGCACCAGGCCCTGCATCGCGGTGGCCAGCACCGGCTTGAACTGCCAGGGGCTGTAGCGCTCGTGGGTGCGGATCGACAGCACGGCCTCGACCACCCGGTCGTCCAGGTAGGGCAGTTCGAGCGGCAGCCCGGCGGCGGCGTACTCGCGGACGATCAGCCGGAGCACCGGGCCCGCGCTGCGCAGGGCGGTGAGCGCCTCGTGCTGGCCGCGGTCGGGCGCCAGCGGTGCGACCTGGCCGGCCACCTCGCGGAAGATCCGCTGGGTGGTCCGCACCGCGTCCGCGCTGGCCCACGGTGTCGCCGGGATGCGCTCGCCCCAGCCGAGCGAGGGGGTGCGGGGCGGCGGCGCGCCGCGGCCGAGGTCGTCGGCGGACTGCCGCCACCAGCCGCCGAGGTCGCCGCCGCGCAGCAGCCCGGCCACACTGGGCAGCAACGGCCAGTCGTTGAGCGCCTGGTGGGCACGCAGTTGCCGCCAGGCGTCCAGGGGGCTGCGGCGCAGCAGGGTGTGCAGGTAGGCCGCGCCGCCGGTGAACAGCTCGTCCGCCCCGTGCCCGGCCAGGTGCCGGGTGGCGCCGTGGTCGACCAGGTGCCGGATCCCGTAGCGGACCGCGTTCATCCCCCGGGTGGCCGCGCGCGGGGCCTCGGTGTCGATCGTCCAGTACGGCGGGGCGAACACCGGCGGGGCGTCGGTGTCCGGCACGGTCAGGTGCTCACCGTGCTCCAGCAGCCGGGCGGCCTGGCCGGCGTACAGGGGGTCGTCGTTGATCGCGCTGCCGCCGGTCCAGCAGAAGGTCAGCAGGTCGGGGGTGTGCTCGGCGGCGAGGAAGCAGAGCGAGGTGGAGTCCATCCCGCCGGACAGGTCGGCCGACAGCCGCCCCTCCTCCTGGCGGCGCAGGGCGACCGCGGCGCGCAGCCGCTCGCGCACCGCCTCGGCGCCCCGGGCCAGCGGGAGGTCCGGCTCGGGCGGCTGCCACCAGCGCACCGACCGGGCGGCCCCGTCGCCGGGGAGCACCAGGCAGGAGTCCGAGGGTACTTGGCGCACACCGCGCCACCAGCTGCGCTCGCTCAGCGGGGTGAAGAGCATCCCGTACGTCACGCTGGCGGCGATCAGGTCCTCGTCCGGTTCGGCACCGGTCAGCTCGGCCAGCACGTCGGCCCGGTCGGCGGCGACCGGCACACCGTCCAGCCGGGCGGTGAACACGAGGCGCGTCCCGGTGACGGTGCCCTGGAACCGCACCTGTCCGTGCACGGAGGCCACTACATGGGTGTTGCCGGGCAGGCTGCGGGCCAGCGCGTCCAGGTCCGAGAGCTCGCGCACGGAGGAGACCAGCGCGTCCAGCCGGGCCCGGTCGACCGGGCTGGGCCCGAACACCGCGACCCGGACCGGGCCGGCCTCCGCGACCACCAGTTCCTCGGGCGCCCAGGAGCCGGCCAGCCACGGTCGTCCGGAGGCGTGGTTCACCAGTCGCGGCGCCTCGCGCCGTGCCTCGTCGGCGATCTGACGGTGGGCCCGGGCGCCGCCCGGGGAATCCGGAAAGACCACGAGGTGGTCGTTCGGAGACTTCACCTCTCTCACCCCCCAGGTATCACGGTTATCAGGTCTTAATCAGCACCACAGGTGCTTCGCCCCAGAACCGTGCACCACTGGTGGAGGTCGCACAACCGGCTGAATCCGGCCCGGTTGCTGATCGCGCCATTTGATCGGGGGGTGGTTCACGCCATCGCGCGTCGATAATATGCCGATCATGGCGAAACTGAGCCCTGTTCTGATCGATTTTGATCGAGCTGAGTGCTGTCATGTCCACAACGCAGGATGATTCGATCACCCAATGATTTGGTGACGATCCACTCGTATGAATATCGAAGTCGCGGTGCAATGGCCGGATTCCCATCGTCCGTGTAGACACCATGGTCGGTTGACGGCTCAATGAATCCGAGGCCACGCCAGGCCTCGATCTCGATGGATTGGAGAGCACCGTGACCAAGAACCAGAAGCTCCCCGTGCGCTACACCCCGCCGGCGGCCGCCAAGGTCGGCGACTTCACCAAGGACACGGACGGCACCATCTACACCAAGAAGGACGCGACGACGTTCGGTTTCAAGAAGCCGCGTTGATGTCGGTCCTGCCTCGATAGACCCGCATGACCGGACGGCCCGCCAGCCCAGCTGGCGGGCCGTCCGCCCTTTTCGTCGCCCCGGCCACTCCCGCTCCGCCTGCGGCGTGCGCCGAGGTGTCGCGCCCCCTCGGCGCCGCGATCCACCATCGGAACGGCGGCCGTTCAGCGCCTCGCGTCAACTCACCCTACGGATAGGTAGGATGACCGACGGTCATCGCCCGTGCGCTGGAGGAGCCGTGCCAGAGCTGCAATTCACCGTCCTGGGACCACTGCGGGCCTGGCGCGCGGGCCGGGAACTGCGGTTCAACCGGGCCCGGGACCGCGCGGTGCTCGCCGTGCTCCTCGCCGCCGCCGGGCGGCCCGTCCCGGTGGGGGAGATCGTCGACGGGGTCTGGGGCGAGGAGGGCGACGAGGCGCCGGACCGGGTCGGCGCGCTGCCCGGCCATGTGTACCGGCTGCGCAAGGAGTTGGACGGTCCGGCCGCGGAGCGGTCCGGCGCGAGCGTCCTGCGGCACGAGGGCAAGGGGTACCGGCTGGACGTCGACCCCGACCTCGTCGACCGGACGGCCTTCCTGGCCGGGATCGCCGAGGCCGCCACCGCCCGCCGCAACTGGCAGCCGGAGCGGGCCCGTTCACTGCTCACCGACGCCCTCGCGCTCTGGACGGGCCGCGCCCTGGACGACGTCCCCGGACCGTTCGCGGCGCACGAACGACGCCTGCTGGACGGCCGACGGGAGGAGGCGCTGCGGCACCGCCGGGACCTCGACCTGGAGCTGTCCGGCCCGTCCGGCCCTGCGCCGGGTGCCCGGGCGGTCCACCGACCGTTCCAACTGCCGCCCGACCTGGCCGACTTCACCGGCCGGCAAGCGCAACTGGCCGAGATCGCCGAGGTGCTGACCGGGCCGCCCGGGGCGACGGCTCCGCTGATCCGTGTCACCGGCCCGGCCGGGACCGGCAAGAGCGCCCTGGCGGTGCACGCCGCCCACCGGGCCGAAGCCTCCTACCCGGACGGGCAGTTGTACGCGGACCTGCGCGGCGTGGGCTCGGAGGGGGTGCCCGGGATCCTGGCCGCCTTCGTCCGCGCACTGGGCGTCGAGGAACCTGCGGTGCCGGTCGACCCGGCCGACCTCCGGGCGCTGTTCCACCGGCTGCTGACCGGTCGGCGCGTCCTGGTCGTCCTGGACGGCGCCACCGCCGTGGAGCCGGTCCGCCCGCTGCTGCCGACGGCACCCGGCTGCGCCGCCCTCGTCACGCTCGCCGAGTGGGGCGACCCGGGCGCGGGCCCCGACGGTGGGCACACCGTCCGGCTGGGCCGGCTGAGCCCGGCCGACGCGCTGTCCCTGCTCTACCGGCTCCTCGGCCCGGCCCGGGCGGCCCGGGAGCCGCACTCCGCCCGGGCCCTGGCCGCCGCCTGCGACTACCTGCCGGGCCCGCTGTGCCGCGCGGCCGACCTGCTGCTGCGCCGGCCGTCCTGGTCGATCTCGGCCCTGGTCCTCCCGGTGCTGGAACGGCAGCGGTGCGGCAGCTGAGCCCGCGCCGGCGGAGCCCGCGGGGCGGGCGGCGCCGGGCCTCCCGTGAGGAGCGGTGAGCCGGACCGGGCCCGACGGCGGCGGGGCCGGGCTGGGCTTCAGGCTGCTGGGCCCGCCGGCCGGGTGGTGCCACGAGCACCCGCTCGACCTGGGGCGGCGGCAGCAACAGGCCTTCCTCGCCATGCTGTTGGCCCGGCCGGGCCGGGTGCTGACGGCCGAGGCGCTCGCGGCCGGGGTGTTCGAGGAGGACCGCCCGCCGGCCCGGCCCAGGTCCGTGCTGGCCACCCACGCCTACCGGCTGCGCCGGGAGTTCAAGAAGTTCGCCGCCGAGCACCTGCTGGTGACCGTCGACGGCGGTTACCGGTTGGACGTACCCGCCGGGGCGGTGGACGTCGGCACCTTCGACGCCCTGGTCGGGCAGGCCGACCGGGCCACCGCCGCCGGTGAACTCCCGCACGCCCGCGAGCTGTTGGACCAGGCCCTGGCCCTGCACCGGGGCGAGCCGCTGGCCGGCCTGCCGGGCCCGCACGCCGCCGAGCTGCGTCTTCGGCTGGTCCTTCGCCGGCTCACGGCCCTGGAGGCCAAGCTCGGCCTGGACGTCGAGCTGGGGGACAGCCCGACCTGCCTGGTCGACCTCGGCCGGGCCGTCTTCGCCCACCCGTTCCACGAGCGCTTCCGGGCCCTGCTGGCAGCAGAGCTGCACCGCGCGGGCCGGCCGGCCGAAGCCCGCGCGGTGCGGGCCGAGGCCCACCGTTTCTTCGAGGAACAGGGCCTGGGGCAACCGGAGTTGGACACCCCACCGGTCCGGACCGGGCGCACCGCCGCCACCCCGGCCGGCGCCCCCGCCACCGTCCAGGCCCCCGATCCGACCCGACTGCCCGCCGCCGTCGCCGACTTCACCGGCCGCCGTACGGCCGTGGCGCGACTGACCGCGGAACTCCGCCGACCCGACCCGGCGGCCGTGGTCGTGCTCGCCGTCAACGGCCTGGGCGGGGTCGGGAAGACCACCCTGGCCCTGCACGTCGCCCACGCGCTGCGCGACCACTACCCCGACGGCCGGCTCCACCTGGACCTGCGCGGCACCCGCACCGACCCGCTCGACCCCGCCGAAGCGCTCGCCGTGCTGCTCGGTGCCCTCGGGGTGGCCGAGCGGGCGATCCCCGCCGACCCGGCCGAGCGCGCCGCGCTCTACCGCACCACGGTGGCCGGGCGCCGGCTGCTGCTCCTGCTGGACAACGCGGCCGACGCCGCCCAGGTGCTCCCGTTGCTGCCCGGGACCCGGAGCTGTGCGGTGCTGGTCACCAGCCGGAGCTGGCTGAGCGGGCTGCCCGGGGCCCAGCACCTCCACCTCGACGCCCTGGCGCCGTCCGAGGCGCTCGACCTGCTGGCCGCCGAGGCCGGGCGGGCCAGGGTCGAGGCCGAGCCCGGGGCGGCCGCCGCGATCGTCGAGGCCTGCGGCCTGCTGCCGCTGGCGGTGCGGGTGGCCGGTTCCCGGCTGGCCGCCGACCCCGGGCAGCCGCTCGCCGGGCTCGCGGCGAGCCTCGCCGACGAGTCGACCCGGCTCGCCGAACTCACCTACCACCACACCGCGGTGGAGCCCGCCCTGGCGCTCTCCTACGCCCGGCTGGACGCGGCGCAGGCCTGTGCCCTGCGGCTGGTGGCCCTGCCGGACGCGCCCGAACTCGCGCTCCCGGCCGCAGCCGCGCTGCTCGACCGGTGCCCGGCGGAGACCCGCGACCTGCTGGAGGCGCTGGTGGACCTCAACCTGCTGCAGTCCCCGACCGCCGACCACTACGGCTGCCACGACCTGGTCCGGGTGTTCGCCCGGCAGCGGAGCGGTCGGCAGGACGCTCCCGGGGCGGTCACCGCCGCGTTCGCCCGGCTGCTCGACCACTGCCTGGCGGGCGCCCGCAACGCGGCGGCGGCGGCCCACCGCACCGACCTGGCCCGGCGCGGCGCGGCCCCGGTGGTGACCACCGGGGCGGGCCCGGCCTTCCGCAGCATCGAGGCGGCCAACACCTGGATGCGGGGCCAGAGCGCCCTGCACCACGCGGTGGTCCACCGGGCCTGCGGGGACGACGGGCTGTCGCTGGCCCAGGCCGCCGAGCTGGTGGACACCATGGGCGGGGCGTTCTTCGGCCGCGGCTACGCGGCCTCGGTGGCCGAGCTCGCCGGGCGGTTGGCCGAGGCCGCGCACCGGCGTGCCGAGCCGGCCGCCGAGGCCCTGGCCCGCTCGGTGCGCGGCGGCATGCTCTGGCACACCGGCCGCTTCGCGCAGGCCGGCGCCGAGCTGAACCGGGCGCTGCCGCTGTGCCGGGCGCGGGAGCTGCGCGGGCTGCGGGCGCGGGTCCTGCACCTGCTCGGGGCGACCGCGCGGCTGGAGCGGCGCTACCAGGAGGCGATCGGGGTGCTGGGCGAGGCCGCCGTGCTCTTCCACCGACTCGGGGACGAGGCGGCCGAGGGCCTGACGCTCGGCGAACTCGCCGTCTGCCAGGCGCAGACCGGCCGCTTCGCGCGGGCCCGGGCCACCGCCGTCCGGGGAGCCGAGCTGACCGGTCGGCAGTTCCGCGGCGCGGAGGCGGTCAGCCGGTTCTACCTGGCCCGGGTGCTGCACCTGGGCGGCGACCTGATCCCGGCGCTCGCCGAGGCCGAGCACGCGCGCAGGCGGCTGAGCAGCTTCGGCCTGACCGACTACCAGGTCGCCGCGGGCGTGCTGGTCGCCCAGGTCCACCTGGCGGCGGGGCGGGCGCGGGCCGCCGTCCGCTCGGCGGAGGCGACCCTGCCGTTGGCCCGGCAGGCCTCGGGCACGCTCGAAGGGTACGCGCTGGGCGTCCTCGGCGAGGCCTGCGCGATGCTGCGCCGCACCGACCGGGCTCGCGACCTCCTGAACGAAGCACTGCGCCGGTTCCGGCAGTTGGAGCTCCCGGTGCACGCGGCCGAGGTCGAACTGGCACTGCACGGGCTGGCCTGACGGGCGTGCTCATCGTTTGTCCATCGCGGTGTCCGAACCTTCCGGTGTGCCCGGTCGAAGGGCCGGGTCGCGATCGAGAGGGAGTACCGGGATGTTCGTCAACGGAGTCCGCAAGACGGCCGTCGCCCTGCTCGGCACGGCGCTGGTCGCCGGCCTCGGCCTGGCCGGCGCCGGCAGCGCCGCGGCGTCGAGCGGCGGCGGTTGCGGCGGCACCGACACCGAGCGGGCCTGCGTGAGCGCGGGGAACGGCCAGGTGACGGCGCAGGCGTACAGCAACTTCGGCAACGGCAACTGCAACGAGGAGGTGATCCTCTGGGACTACACCACCGGTGGCAAGGCGCTGGACACCACCTTCGGCTGTCACAGCGGTGAGTACACCTACTCCTACACCCTCACCAACCCGAGCGGCGGCCACGACTACAAGGCCGAGGTGCGCTTCTACTGGCCCGGCGGCAGCGGCTACGACTACCAGCTCAGCCCCGACCTGTTCTACTGACCGGCCTTCCGCCGGCCGGCGCTGACGGGCAGTCGCCCCCTCCCGGGGGCGGCTGCCCGTCAGCGCTGATCATCAGGTCGGCGCGTACGGAAAGCGTCAAGACAGCGGCCCGCGCATTCCGGTGCGGCGCCCGGGCCGTCAAGATCGTCCTCCGGGGGCGTCGCCCGCGCCCCCGTCCGAACGGTCATCACACGGGGGAACGGCCATGGCGCAGCTGCTCGTCGAAGAGAACTTCCAGCACCTGGACGGCGACGACGTGGAGTCGCTGATCGAGGCGCTCACCGAGCTCGGCTTCAGCGCCGAGCCCACCCAGCCGCGCACGGCGGGCCGGGGCCGGGAGTGGACGCTCTACCTGCACTGGCTCCGGGACGACCTCGGGCCGGTGACCGGCGACGACGTGGCGCTGGCGCTGGTCCGGGCCGTGACGGCGACGCTGGGTCAGGTGCACGAGGTCGGCCCGGGCGGGACGTGCGTGTCGGGCCGCACCCTGCCGGTCCGGATCGACATCCGCGGCCGGGCGGGGGAGCTGATCAGGTCCATCGAGCTGCCGGGCGCCCCGGCGAACGGCGCCAAGGCTGCCAAGGCGGCGGCGCCGCGCTGGTGGCGCGGCACCCAGCCGGCGGCCGCCGACGGTCCGACGCCCGGCTCGCTCGGCTTCAGCGGCTGAGCCCGGCCACCGACCCCCGGCCTCTGACCCCTGATCCCTGGCCTCTGACTCCTGACCCCTGGCCCCTGGCCACCGATCACTGACCCCGGGTGCGCGGGACGTCGGCCTTCCGACGTCCCGCGCACCCGTCGTTCGTGGGTCGTGCGCCGACGGGGGCGCCGGCCGGAACGGTGCTGGTCCGGGCCGTGCCCCGGAATTGGTCCAGACCTAAATGGTCCAGACCTATTGACCGGTTCGGCCGCCCCTCCTACGATCCGGTCCGGCACAGCCCCACATGTCCCCCACCTCATCCAGCCGGGCGGCACGCCCCCCACGCGTCGGTCATGTCCATGGCGCCCGGCCGGGAAGGGAGTTCAGCATGTTCCGTCGGAGGTCGCGCAACCCCCGTGCGTCGGATGGTCTCCGCCCCACTCCGGCCCCCGGCCGTCCCGCGGACGGCCGCCCCGGGAGCGAGCCGCCCCGGACGGCCCCGGAGCGCGCCACCCGGGTGCACCGGAGCGACCGCGCCCAGCCCGGCCCGACGGTGCTGCGGCGCTCGCTGGCCGTGGTGAGCGCGGCCGCGGTCATCGGGGCCGGGATCGCCGCCGTGGGCTCGGTCACCGCCGGCGCGGCGACCACCAACCTGGTGACCAACCCCGGGTTCGAGAACGGGCTCGCCGGCTGGACCTGCTCCGGCGGCACCGGCACGGTCGTCAGCAGCCCGGTCCACTCCGGCAACTCCGCCCTCCAGGCCACCCCGACCGGCCAGGACACCGCCCAGTGCAGCCAGACCGTCAGCGTGCAGCCCAACTCCCAGTACACGCTGAGCGCCTACGTCCAGGGCAGCTACGTCTACCTGGGCGCCAGCGGCACCGGCGCCGGCAGCGACCCGTCCACCTGGACGGCGAGCAACCCCTCGTACGGCCAGCTCAGCGTCGGCTTCACCACCGGGGCGAACACCACCTCGGTGACCGTCTACCTGCACGGCTGGTACGGGCAGCCCGCCTACTACGCGGACGACGTGTCGCTCACCGGCCCCGGCGGCAGCAGCCCCTCGCCGACCGCGACGCCGACCACCACCCCGCCCGCCACGCCCCCCACCACTCCGCCGACCACCCCGCCCACGACGCCTCCCACCACCCCGCCGACGACGCCGCCCACCACCCCTCCCACCACCCCGCCGGGCGGTGACACCTGCCCGACCAAGCCCCGGCCCTCCGGCAAGGTCCTCCAGGGCTACTGGGAGAACTGGGACGGCGCCTCCAACGGCGTCCACCCGGGCCTCGGCTGGGTCCCGATCACCGACAGCCGGATCGCCGCGCACGGCTACAACGTCATCAACGCCGCCTTCCCGGTGATCCTCTCGGACGGCACCGTGCAGTGGCAGGACGGCATGGACACCAACGTCAAGGTGTCCACCCCCGCCGAGATGTGCCAGGCCAAGGCGAACGGCGCGACCATCCTGATGTCGATCGGCGGCGCCGCCGCGGGCATCGACCTCAGCTCCAGCACCGTCGCCGACCGCTTCGTGGCGACCGTCGTCCCGATCCTCAAGAAGTACAACTTCGACGGGATCGACATCGACATCGAGACCGGCCTGTCCGGGAGCGGCGACATCAAGACGCTCTCCGCCTCGCAGGCCAACCTGGAGCGCATCATCGACGGCGTGCTGGCCCAGATGCCCGCCGGCTTCGGCCTGACCATGGCCCCCGAGACCGCGTACGTCACCGGCGGCAGCGTCACCTACGGCTCGATCTGGGGCGCCTACCTGCCGATCATCAAGAAGTACGTCGACAACGGCCAGCTCTGGTGGCTGAACATGCAGTACTACAACGGCAGCATGTACGGCTGCTCCGGTGACTCCTACCAGGCCGGCACCGTCCAGGGCTTCACCGTGCAGACCACCTGCCTGAACAACGGCCTGACCGTCCAGGGCACCACGATCACCGTCCCGTACGACAAGCAGGTCCCCGGCCTGCCGGCCCAACCCGGCGCGGGCGGCGGGTACATGGACCCGGGCTCGGTCGGCCAGTCCTGGAGCGCCTTCGGCGGCGCCCTCAAGGGGCTGATGACCTGGTCGCTCAACTGGGACGGCTCCAAGGGCTGGAGCTTCGGCGACAACGTCAAGTCCCTCCAGGGCCGTTGACGCCCCGCTGACCTCCACCCGACGGCCCGCCCCCGCACCCCGCGGGGGCGGGCCGTCGCCATGGGCGCGCGCTGGCCCCGGGCGGTCCGGCTGGACCGACGGAGGGACACCGGGCGAGCGGATGCCGGGAGCGGCGGGCCCGGTCGCATAGCGTTTCGCCCGGCCGCCGACCGGGTCCCGGGCTCCTCGCCGGAACCCCCGGGCCGGGCGGACCATGGACAGCGAGGCGGAAGAGGTGACGGGCAGACGGTGACCGGGAAGCTGCGGGTGTTCCTGGGGGCGGCGCCGGGGGTCGGCAAGACGTACGCGATGCTGCGGGAGGCCCGGCGGCTGCGCGGCGAGGGGCTGGACGTGGTGGTCGGCCTGGTGGAGACGTACGACCGGCCCGGCACCGCGGAACAACTGGGGGACCTGCCGGTGCTGCCCCGGCGCCCGGTGCCGTACCGGGGCGCCCGGCTGGCGGAGCTGGACCTGGACGGCCTGCTGGCGCGCCGCCCGGCGCTCGCGCTGGTGGACGAGCTCGCGCACACCGACGTGCCCGGCGGGCGGCACCGGAAGCGCTGGCAGGACGTTCAGGAGCTGCTGGACGCGGGCATCGACGTGGCGACCACGCTCAACATCCAGCACCTGGAGAGCCTCAACGACGTGGTCGAGCAGATCACCGGCGTCGCCCAGCGGGAGACCATCCCCGACGAGGTGGTCCGGGCCGCCGACCGGATCGAGCTGGTCGACCTGAGCCCGGAGGCGCTGCGCACCCGGCTGGCCCGGGGCGAGATCTACCCGCCGGACCGGATCGACGTCGCGCTGGACCACTACTTCCGGGCCGGCAACCTGGGCGCCCTGCGCGAACTGGCGCTGCTCTGGCTCGCGGACCGGGTCGAGGAGGAGCTCGCCGACTACCGCTCCCGGCACGGCATCCGGGCACCCTGGGAGACCAAGGAGCGGATCGTGGTCGCCCTGAACGGCGCCCCGCAGGGCGAGCACCTGATCCGCCGGGGCGCCCGGACGGCGGCCCGGGTGCACGGTGACCTGATCGGCGTGCACGTCCGGCTGGACGACGGCACGGCCCGGCACGAGCCGCCGGGCCTGGCGGCGCAGCGCGCGTTGCTCCAGGAACTGCACGGCAGCTTCGTCGAGGTGAGCGGCGGCGACGTGGCGCCGGCGCTGGTGGACTTCGCCCGGGCCGAGAGTGCCACCCAGATCCTGCTCGGGCCGACCGGCCGCAGCAGGCTGCGCGAGCTGGTGCACGGTTCGGTGATCAACCGGGTGATCCGGCTGGCCGGCCCGATCGACGTGCGGGTCCTGCCGGCCCGCGAGCCGGGACTGCTGACCGTACCGGCCGGGCCCCGGCGGCGGCGTCCGGCGCTGGTCCCGGTCCGGCGGCGCCGGCTGGCCTGGCTGCTCGGCCCGGCCGGCGCGGTCGCGCTGGCCTGGGCGCTGTCCCCGCTGCGGCACTCCCTGGGCCTGTCCGGCGTGCTGCTCTGCCTGCTGCTGGCGGTGGCCGGCACGGCCCGGCTGGGCGGACTGCTGCCGGCCGCCGGCGCCACCGCCGCCGGAGCGCTGGCGGCGGACTGGTTCTTCACCACGCCGTGGCACAGCCTGACGGTGGAGCACGGCGCGGACCTCGCCGCGCTGCTGCTGTTCCTCGCGGTGGCCGGGGTGATCGCCCATCTGATCGACGGCCTCACCCGGCGCTCCCAGCAGGCCGGACGGGCGCGCGCGGAGGCGGCCGTGCTGGCCCGGCTGGCGGGGGAGACGGTGGAGTCCGGGCCGCGGGTGCTGCCCGACCTGGTGGCCGAACTGCGGCAGGTGTTCGGGCTGGACGGCGCCGCCGTGCTGGTGCGGACCGGCGCGCTGTGGCAGTCGGCGGCCGCGGCCGGGGCGACGGTGCCGCAGGGCCCGGACGAGGCGTCGTTCTCCGTCGACCTCGGCGAGGGCGCGGTGCTGGTCCTGCGCGGCACCCCGCTCACCGAGGAGGACACCCGGCTGCTGGGCCCCTACGTCACCCAGCTGAAGCTGGCCCGGGAACGGGAGCGGCTGGCCGCCCAGGCCTCCGCCGCGGCGGCGCTCGCCCACACCGACGAGCTGTACACCGCGCTGCTGGAGGCCGTCGGCCGGGAGCTGCGGGCGCCGGTGGCGACGGTGCGGCGGGAGGCCGGGCGGCTGCCCGCTCCGGCCGGGCAGCGGATCGGCGCCGCGGCGGACCGGATGGAACGGCTGGTCGCCGACCTGCTGGACCTGGGCCGGCTGCGGGCCGGGGCGATGCCCGTGGTGCTGCGGCCGACCGACCTGGCCGAGACGGTCCGGGCGGCCGCCGAGGGGGCGCCGGGCGTCCGGATCGAGCTGGTGCCGGGGCTGCCCCGGGTGCTGGCCGATCCCGGACTGCTGACGCGGGCGTTCGCGGACGTGCTGGCCCTGGGCGCGGCGGGCGCCGGGCCGGTGGTGGTGGCCGCCGGCGCGGTGGCCGGCCGGGTGGACGTCCGGGTCACCGTCCAGGGCCACCGGCCCGCCGGCCGGGAGGGCACGGAGCCGGCCGTGCTGCGCGGCTTCGTGGAGGCGATGAACGGCGACCTGACGGTCGAGCCGGCGCCCGGCGGCGGCACCGCCTACGTGATCGGCCTGGCCCGGGCCACGGACTGACCGTGCGCCGCCGACCGAGGGCCCGCCGTCGTGACGCCGACCGGTCCGCGGTCCGGGCGTCAAGACCGCGTAGGGACGGCGGGCGTCGGCGTCAGGATCGCGTCAAGACGCCACGGCGGCGCGTCGGCCGTCGGGTTGGCTGGCGCCGAACGAACGTACGGCGAGGCTGGGACGGGACCATGCGCATGTACTCCGCCCGGCCCGGGGGCCGACGCTACCGGCCGGTGCTGGACCGGCTGCCGGTCCCGGTCTCCTTCACCGTGGCCCTGCTGTCCGGCGGGCTGCTCGCGCTCGGCCTCGACCGGGTCGGCGAACTCCACGCCGGCTGGTTCCCGTACGTCGCCTACCTCGGCCTGGCCGCCTTCGCCGGGGCGTTCTCCCGGCCGCCGGCCGCCCCGGTGGTCGGCCTGGCGGCCTGGCTGTGCTGCAACGCCTTCGCCGAGCACCACCACGCCGAACTCGGCTGGGCCGGGGCGGGCGTCGAGGGCGAGCACTTCGGGCTGTTCACCGCCGCCGCCCTGCTGCTCTCGCTGCCCGCCGCCCTGCCGCGCCGGACGATCCGGGTCTCCCGCCTCCCCGTCGACGGCCCGGCCGCCCCCTGACCCGGCCCGGGACCAGGGGGAGCGGACCTACAGCGCCGGGCCGGCCCAGTACACCAGCTCCTGCCGCACCGGCCGGAAGCCCGCCGCCGCGGCCAGTGCCCGGCTGGCCCCGTTGCTCCGGGGCGCCGACCAGGTCGGGGTGAGCCCCCGGTCGCGGGCGGCGGCGGTGGCGGCGTCCACGCAGGCGAGCGCGAGGTCGAGCCGGCGGAACGCCGGGTCGGTGGCCACCGCGAGGTCCAGGTGCTCCCGGCCGACCAGGTAGCCGCACACCAGCGAGGCCAGGTAGGGGCCGAGGAACGCGCCCCAGGCGAAGCCGCTCGCGGCGAGGGCGCGGTGGCCGCCCCAGGTCTCGGCGATCCAGTGCGGGCCCGGGGAGGGCACGGCGGTGCTGCGCCGGGCGAAGTGGTCGAGCCGGGGCTCGTCGCCCGCGTCCAGCGGACGGACCCAGGCGGCGATGTGCCGGGACACCGGCCGGGGCCGCTCCGCGTGGACGTGCAGCACCCGCACCCACGGGGTGAGGTGGCTGAAGGTGCGGCCGAGCAGCGGCAGGAAGCGTTCCGGGGCGTGGAACTGCCCCCGCCCGTACCGGGCCAGCACGTCCCGGTCCAGCCGCGCCGGGTCCCCGCGCAGCAGCCGCTCCGGCCCGCAGTGCACCAGCAGCGCACCCATCGCGCCGGGATCGTCCGCCCACCAGCCGCCGTGGCCGCTGCGGAGGACGTGGGCGGGGAGGAGGCCGGCGCCGGGCCGCTCGGCGGCGGACCGGACGGTGGCGGGAAGGGGGGCGACGGGCGGCGGGGTGGTGACGGACATCCGACCAGTACGCCGGAGTGCGGGCCCGGGCGGCGGCACGTTGACGAAAGCCTGGCAGCGGCGGGCCGGTTGCTGACGCGACCTTGGCGACTGCCGGTGGGCCGGGGCGAGTTGACGCGGGTCGACGAGGCGTCAAGACACGGCGTCAACGGGACGTCGGCAGCGTGTCAGGGGTTCGTCAGGGCGGGTGAACGGGCTTGCCCCGGGCCCCCGGGCAGGCTTTGATGAGGGACATGCACCGCTCGAACCGCCACCACGACCGCCCGCCGCATAGCCGGCCGCGGTTCGTCGTCGCGGTCGCGGTCGCCACCGCCGTCCGGTAGGCCCCAGCCCCTTCCCGCTTGGTCACCGGCCGCGCGCACGGGCCCGGGCTCCGATTCACCGGATCCGTGCCGTCATCGCCGCCCGTCCCCCGCCCCGTTCGGCTCCGAGGGCGGGGGCGGGCGAGCGTCCTCACCTCACCACCCTTTTCGCACCGGCGGCCCCGGGGCGGGCGGCCGCGTGCCGTCCCGTCTCCGCACCCCGCCGGTGCCGTACACCCTTGGATGGGTCATGTCCGACGCAGTTCTGTCCGCCCGCACCGCCCTCGTCACCGGCGCCTCCTCCGGCATCGGCTGGGAGACCGCCCGGCTGCTCTCCGGTCTGGGTGCCACCGTCCTGGTGCACGCCAGGACCACCGCCGAGGCCGAGGACGCCGTCGGCCGACTGATCGCCGCGGGCGCCCGCCGGGACCAACTGGTCGAGCTGGCAGCCGACTTCGGCAAGCTGGCGGAGGTCGCGGTGCTGGCCGGCACGGTCGTCAAGCACTACCCCGCGCTGGACCTGCTGGTGAACAACGCCGCCGTGATGGCGCCCGAGCGCTGCACCCTCACCGACGACGGCAACGAGGTCTCGCTGCAGGTCAACTTCCTCGCCGCGCACCTGCTGGCCAAGCTGCTGCGGGCCCCGCTCTCGGCGGCCGGCGACGCCCGGATCGTCAACGTCTCGTCCTCGCTGCACCGCACCGCGTCGATGAACTGGTCGGACCCGCACCGGGTGAAGAAGTACTCCCGGGTCGCCGCGTACGCCCAGTCGCAGCTCGCGCTCACCATGGCGACCGCCGAGATGGCCCCGGCCGGCTCCGGCATCACCGCCGTCAGCCTCAACCCGGGCCTGTGCGACACCGCGCTGCTCCCGCTGTACGGGCGGGTCGGCGCGCCGGCCGCCGAGGGCGCGGCGGCCGTGGTCCGGCTCTGCCTGCCGGACGTGGAGGTCGCCAACGGCGCCTACTACGACGGCGGCGTCGCCGCTCCGACGGCCCAGGTCGCCCAGGAGGAGCGCTCGCAGAAGCGCCTGGCCAAGCTCGCCGACCAGCTGGTCGGCCGGGCCGCTTGAACGTCCCCAACCCGACGACCCGAAGGAACAGCACGATGTCCAAGCGCGCGCGCAAGAAGAAGGCCCGGCGGAAGAAGGGCGCCAACCACGGCCGCAAGCCCGGGCAGTGACCCGCTAGACCCCCGCCCGGTGCCGCGTGCCACCGGCACCGGGCGGGTGCGCCGACCGGCGCGTGAGGTGGCACCGGTCAGGGCTTGCGGCCCAGGCCGCAGCTGATCAGCCGCTCCCACAGCGACAAGTCGCCCTCGCCCGTGGGGACTTGGGTGGCGGTCGGGTCGGGGCGCCACAGCGAGCAGGGGACCAGGCCCGGTTCGAGCAGGTCGAGGCCGTCGAACAGGGTCAGGATCTCCTCGTCGGTGCGCCAGCGGCCGCGGCCCAGGCTCTGCTGGAGCTTCTGCTCGGCGCGCCGGGTCTCCTGCTCCGCACCGGTGCCCGCGCCGGAGCGGAAGTGCGAGATGTACACCAGACTGCCCGAGGGCACCCGGTCCACCCACCAGCGGGCCAGGGCGGCGGGCCGTTCGGTGTCGTTGAGGTGGTGCAGGATCGCGCTGAAGATCACGCCCACCGGCTGGTCGAAGTCGATCAGGCGCTGCACCTCGGGATGCCGACGGATGGACTCCGGCTCGCGCAGGTCCGCCTCGACCAGCGCGGTGCGCTCGTCGGCGGCCAGCAGGGCACGGCCGTGGGCGAGGACGGTCGGGTCGTGGTCGATGTAGGCGACGCGCGCGTCGGGGACGTGCCGCCGGGCGACCTGGTGCACGTTGTCGGCGGTCGGCAGCCCGCTGCCCATGTCGATGAACTGGTGGACACCGGCGTCGGCCATCGCGCCCACGGCGCGCACCAGCGCCTGGCGGTTGGCGAGGGCCATGGCCGCCGAACCGGGCAGGTCCCGGAGGAAGAAGTCGCCGATCTCGCGGTCGACCGCGAAGTTGTCGGTGCCGCCGAGCAGGTAGTCGTACACCCGGGCGATGCTGGGCTTGGACTCGTCGATCCCGCTGCGCTGTTCGGTCATGGCGGAGCAACCCCGTTCCTGGCAACCGTTGTGTCCCCGATGCTAGGAGAGCCGTCCTGCTCCGCGGGTCCGCCGACGGGCGGTGTCGCGCGAACGGCCGGGGCGCACGCGGCATCCGACCCGCGCGCGCCCCGGCCCTTCGCGCCACCGGCCGGGCCGGCGAGGGCCGGGCCCCGTGAACCGGGGTCAGCCGGTCGGCGCCGGGCCCCGGGAGGACGTACCGGCGGACGGCCCGTCGGAGAAGGGCGTGCCGGACGAGGCCGTCCAGTCGGCGTCGCCGGGGAGGACGCCGAGCTGCTGGAGGACCGAGGTGCGGTCGTAGGCGTCCACCGACCGGGAGATCCGGCCGTCCTCGGCGAATTCGAGCAGGCTCATCAGGTAGAGCGAGAACCGCTGTCCCCGGCTGGATTCCGGGAGGCAGAGGAACGGCTGCCGGATGGTGGCGCTGTAGTGCACCTGGGCCACCGCGTGGTCCGGGCCGACCAGCACGCCCAGGCTGACCGAACGGATGTCGGAGAACAGCTGGTCGGCCCGGCTGAAGTACTCGTGCAGCTCCTGGTGGCCCCGGTAGGTGTGGTCGAAGGCCTTGTCCTCGATCACGGCGTCCTCGGTGTAGTACGCCATGGCGTCGGTGGGGGCCGTGGGGGAGTCCCACATGGTCACCCAGCGTTCGACGAACGCCTTCCGCTCGCTCAGGTCGGGGTCCGGCATGGGAGTCCTTCCTCTCTGTATCGTGGCGTTGCCGTGCGGTGCGTCGTGATCACCGGTGCCGGAACACGGCGGCGAGCACACCGGGCCGGGCGAGCTCCGCCGGGGAGCCGGTCAGGCTGACGGCGTTCCAGACGGCGGTGGCGACCCGGGCGTCCTCGGCCGCGGCGCGCATGGTGGCCCGGAAGGACGTCGCCAGCAGCCGGGCCAGGGCGGGGTGGGTGCCCGGGACCTGCGGCATGGACCGGTCGGCCATGGTGGAGAACAGCCAGGGGAGCCGCACCGCCCGCGCGGTCTCGCGGTAGAACCGGCGGGGCAGGCCCGCCGGACCGTCGTGGAGGCACCTCCGCAGCGCCTTCGCCTCCAGGGCGGCGACCGTCATGCCCGCCCCGTAGATCGGGTTGAGGCTGCACACCGCGTCCCCGATGGAGATCAGGCCCTCGGGGAGCCGGCGCAGCCGGTGGAAGTCCCGGCGGACGGCGGCCGGGTAGCCGAAGGAGGAGATCCCGGTGATCGGTTCGGCCGTCCGGAGCGCGGCCCGGGTGTCGGCGGGGAGCAGGTCCGCCGCGAAGTCGAGGAAGCGCTCCGGCGCGGTCGGCGGGTGGTGGTCCTTGCCGAAGCCGTAGAGCGAGAGCACCCAGGCGTCGTTCTCCTGCTGGGTGAGCACGGCGCCGCGCGGGCGGGCCTGGGTCGCCCCGATCAGCACGCCCCTGGCCGGGCCCAGGGTGCCCGGGGTGACCTGGTAGCGGCGGCTGGCGTAGGCGACGTCGACGTGTAGCCGGGCCGCGGAGGGCGCCCGGTAACCCAGGGAGGTGAGCCAGGCCGCGCCCCGGCCCGCGCGGCCCATCGCGTCCACGACGAGGTCCGCGTCGACGGCCTCGACGGAGTCGGGTTCGCCGGGACGGGCCAGCCGGACCCCGCTCACCCCGGCCGGACCGGTGGCGATCGGTGCGGTGGCCTCCAGCCCCGACCGCAGGCTGACGCCGGGCAGTGCGAGGACCCGCGTGCGCAGCCGGTCCTCCAGGAAGGGGCGGCTGACCTGGAGCACCCGGCCGAGCGGGACCTGACGCAGGCGCGAGCCGAAGAACACGATGTCGAGCTCGTCCAGCGCCCCGGCCAACGTGCCGCCCCCGGCCGCCAGTTCGGCGGTGAAGCCCGGGAAGAACTCGTCCAGGACCTGCGCCCCGCCCGGCGTGAGCGAATGGACGTGCGCCCCCTGAGGGACTCCGCGCCGGACATCGGAGGTCTCCGGGAAGGTGTCCCGTTCGACCACGGTGACGCGCTCGAAGAACCCGGAGAGCGCCCGGGCGGCACAGAGGCCGCCGATGCCCGCACCCAGGACGAGCGCGTGGCCGGTGCCGCGGTGACCACGGCTGGGCGCTGGATTCACGGTCGGCTCCGATCGCTTGCTGGGGGCCGTCGAGCGGGCGCGCCCACCTTCCCACCCGGCTTCCGGCCCGCACCAGCACGCTGTCACTCGTACGGGTGACGGTGGACGGCCCGGCTCACCCGATCGGCCGTCAGCCGGGGTCGCCGTCAGTCGGTGTGCGGGACGGTGGCCGGCTGGCGCTCCGGGTAGGCGGCGAGCAGCGCCAGCCAGAGCTGGAAGCGGTCCTGCAGCGACTGCAGCGACCGTCCGGTGAGCCGCTCGATCTGGTCCAGCCGGTAGCGGACGGTGTTGCGGTGGACGTACAGCCGGTCCGCGACCGCCTGGACCGAGCAGTCCGCGGCCAGGTAGGCGTGCAGGGTGGTGACCAGGTCGGCGCGGTTGGCCCGGTCGAAGCGGGTGAGCGGGCGCAGCACCTCGTCTGCCAGCTCCTTGAGCGGGAGGTCCGGGGTGGACAGCAGCAGCCGCGGCAGGTTGAGCGGGTCGCCACCGTGCACCCCGGGGCCCTTGGTGAGGGCGGCCTGCGCCTCGAACCAGCTCCGGCGCAGGCCGTCCACGCCCCGGTAGCAGCCGCCGATCCCGACCGAGGCCCCGGTGTCCAGGCCGGAGAGGGCGGCGCCGAACCGCCGGGCCGGCTCGTCCACCGGGACGGACTGCGGGAGCACCGCCACCAGGTACCGGTCGACCACGGCGGTGAGCACCGGTTCGGGGGAGTCCGGTCGGCCCGCGGACTGCCAGGACAGCCGGGCCAGCCGGGTCAGGCGCTGCTCGGCCTCCGGGCGGCCGTCCCGACGCCCGTCGCCGGGACGGTCCCCCGAGCGCTCGGCCTCCGGCGTCAGCCGGCCCAGGACGATCCGGTGG
Source organism: Kitasatospora sp. NPDC089509 (assembly GCF_044749365.1). Taxonomy (NCBI): domain Bacteria; kingdom Bacillati; phylum Actinomycetota; class Actinomycetes; order Kitasatosporales; family Streptomycetaceae; genus Kitasatospora; species Kitasatospora sp. NPDC089509. The sequence continues at coordinate 505,655 of NZ_JBIVHS010000001.1, forward strand.
GCGCCCTTGGGGTCCAGCCCGAACGCGGCGAGCCGGCGTTCGGCGGCGGCCGGCGCGATCACGTCCCGCACGATGTCCTCGACGACCTGGCCGACCAGCTCCCGCCGTCCGGCCAGGTAGGCCTGACGGCGGGCCAGTTCCAGCCCGACCAGTCGGACGGCGTACGGCAGCACGTCCGCCGCCGGGCCCGCCGAGCGCAGGCACAGGTACGCCGTGACCACCCCGTCGACCCGCACCGGCAGTCGCACGGCCCCGGCGCCGCCGACTCCGTCCCCGGCCGGCCCGGGCTCCTGCCACTCCGGGACGGCCGGCTCCGGGACGGCCGGCTCCGGCGCCGCCCGCTCCGGCACGGTGGCCAGCACCACGCCGTGCCGGTCCACCACGGCGACCTCGGAGCCGCACGCGCGCCGCAGCACCCGCAGCAGGGCGGGCAGTCCCTCGCCGCTCGACAACGCCTGCACCAGCAGGTCGTGCTGGTCGACCAGCCGCCGCTGCGCACTGTGGTCCTCGGCCGTGACCCGCTCGGCGACCAGCCGGTTCACCGCGATGAACGGCGTCTCGTACGGCACCTCCAGCACCGCCAGGCCGAGCCGCTCGGCCTCGGCCACCGTCGCCCGCGGCACGGTGGGGTGGCTCAGCCCGGTGCCGAAGCCGATCGCCGAGGCGCCGGCGGCCGCCACCCGCCGGACGAAGGCGGTCTGGGCCTCGGCGGTGCGCTGCCGCAGGCCGGTGGTGAGCAGCAGCTCGCCGCCCGTCATCCAACCGGTGGGGTCGGCGAGTTCGGTCACCGCGACCCAGCGCACCACGCGTTCGACCCCGGCCGTGCCGGTGCACAGTCGCAGGCCGAGGCCCTCTTCCCCAAGCAGATCGCGCAGCGTCACCGGCATGCGCCGGACTGTAGCGCCGCACAATGCGGGGACGGAAGACCGTGCAGGCGTCCATAGCCGGACGGGGGGATTCCTCCCTACTGTTCCGAGCGAACCGATCGTGATCACCGAACCGAAGGGCCACCGGAGTTGAAGCCGGAGTTGAAGAGCGACGACCGTCCGCCCCGACCGGATCCGGCGCCCGGCGCGGTCCGGCTCGAAGGGCTGGCGAAGACCTTCGACGGCGGCCGGGTCCGGGCGGTCGACGGCGTGGACCTGGAGATCGGCGAGGGCGAGTTCTTCGCGATGCTCGGCCCGTCCGGCTCCGGGAAGACCACGGTGCTGCGCATGATCGCGGGCTTCGAGGAGCCGAGCTCCGGCCGGATCCTGCTCGGCGGCGCCGACGTCACCGGGCGTCCGCCGTTCGACCGGGACGTCAACACGGTGTTCCAGGACTACGCGCTGTTCCCGCACATGACGGTCGAACAGAACGTCGGCTACGGCCTGATGGTCCGCAGGGTGCCCAGGGCCGAGCGGGCCGAGCGGGTGCGGGCGGCGCTCGCGATGGTCCGGCTGGACGGCTTCGAGCGCCGACGCCCGTCCCAGCTCTCCGGCGGCCAGCGCCAACGGGTCGCGCTGGCCAGGGCGTTGGTGAACCGCCCGAAGGTGCTGCTGCTGGACGAGCCGCTCGGCGCGCTGGACCTCAAGCTCCGGCACGAGATGCAGGCGGAGCTCAAGCGGATCCAGCGCGAGGTCGGGATCACCTTCGTCTTCGTCACCCACGACCAGGACGAGGCCCTGACCATGAGCGACCGGGTGGCGGTGTTCAACGCGGGGCGGATCGAGCAGGTCGGCTCGCCCGCCGACGTGTACGAGCGCCCGGCCACCGCCTTCGTGGCCGGTTTCGTCGGCACCTCCAACCTGCTGGAGGGCGCGGCCGCCGAGCAGGTCGTCGGCGCGGCCGGGCTGTTCAGCGTGCGCCCGGAGAAGATCCGGATAGCGCACCCGGACGACCCGGCCGGTCCGGACGAGCTCTCGGCCACCGGCCGGGTCGCCGAGGTGGTCTACGCGGGCGGCCACACCCGCTTCCTGGTGGACCTGGAGGCCGGCGGCCGGTTGACCGCCGTCCGGCAGAACCTCGACGAGGGCTCGGCCGACGTGCTGCGCCACCGCGGCACCGACGTCGTGCTGGCCTGGCAGCGCAAGCACACCGTCCGCGTCGGCTCCTGACGCACCCCCACCCCCCCTGCACGGACGCACCTCCCCTCCACAGACGCGCCCCTACTCCCGCCACTCCACGAAGGAACAGCTCCCATGCGCCTCCCCAAGATCGCCCGCACCGCGGCCGCCGCCGGCGCCGCCGTCCTGCTCGCCGCGGGGTGCGGCAGCGGCGGTGGCTCGACCGGCACGGCCGGCGGTCACGGCCTGAACCCGCCGAAGCTGCCGATGCTCCAGTCCCTGGGCACCGGCGAGGGCCAGGTGAACCTGGTCGCCTGGGCCGGCTACGCCGAGGACGGCTCGGACGACAAGTCCGTGGACTGGATCCACCCGTTCGAGCAGCAGACCGGCTGCAAGGTCAACGCGAAGATCGCCGGCACCTCGGACGAGATGGTCTCGCTGATGAAGACCGGCCAGTACGACGCCGTCTCCGCCTCCGGCGACGCCACCCTGCGGCTGATCGCGGCGGGCGACGTCGCGCCGGTCAACACCACGCTGGTCCCGAACTACGCGGACGTCTTCGACGGGCTGAAGAACCAGCCGTGGAACTCCGTGAACGGCCAGATGTACGGCATCCCGCACGGCCGCGGCGCCAACCTGCTGATGTACCGCACCGACAAGGTCACCCCCGCGCCGGACTCCTGGCGGGTGGTCTTCGAGGGCGCGTCCGCCTATGCCGGTCACGTCACCGCCTACGACTCGCCGATCTCCGTCGCCGACGCGGCGCTGTACCTGATGAAGACCAGGCCGGAGCTCGGCATCAAGAACCCCTACGCCCTGGACGAGACCCAACTCAAGGCCGCCGTCGACCTGTTGAAGCTCCAGCACAAGTCGGTCGGCGAGTACTGGAGCGACTTCCAGAAGGCGGAGAACTCCTTCAAGACCGGTGACACCGTGGTCGGCACCAGCTGGCAGGTGATCGCCAACATGGCGCAGGCCGACAAGGCGCCGGTCCAGGCGGTGCTGCCGAAGGAGGGCGCGACCGGCTGGTCGGACACCTGGATGGTGTCGGCGAAGGCCGCCCACCCCAACTGCGCCTACCAGTGGATGAACTGGATCGTCTCGCCGAAGGCCAACGCCCAGGTCGCCCAGTGGTTCGGCGAGGCCCCGGCCAACTCCAAGGCCTGCGACCAGACCACGGACAAGAACTTCTGCAGCACCTTCCACGCCACCGACGAGGCCTACTGGAAGGACGTCTACTACTGGACCACCCCGGTCAAGAGCTGCCTGGACGGCCGCACGGTGGCCTGCACCGACTACGCCGCCTGGACCGCCGCCTGGACCGAGATCAAGGGCTGACCGATGGCGACCGAAGCGGCCGCCCCGCCGCGCCGGCGGGGCGGCGTGCGGCGTGCGGCCGCCGTCCTGCACCGGCACGCCGGGCTGCGGCTGGCGCTGCTGCTGTCCGCGCCGATGGCCTGGCTGGTGCTCGCCTACCTGGGCTCGCTGGCCGTGCTGCTGATATCGGCCTTCTGGGCGGTCGACGACTTCACCTACGACGTCGTCCGGGTCTGGAACACCGCCAACTTCCACACCGTCCTCACCGAACCGGTCTACCGGACGATCGCCCTGCGCACCCTCGGGATCGCCGCCGCGGTCACCGTGATCGACGCCGTGGTGGCCTTCCCGATGGCCTTCTACATGGCCCGGATCGCCCGGCCGCGCACCCGCCGGCTGCTGGTGGTCGCGGTGCTGACCCCGCTCTGGGCCAGCTACCTGGTCAAGGCGTACGCCTGGCGGGTCATCCTCGGCCAGGGCGGCGTGCTCGACTGGGCGGGTCGGCCGTTCGGGCTCTCCAGCCCCGGGTACGGCACGACGGCGGTGATCGTGGTGCTCGCCTACCTGTGGCTGCCGTACATGATCCTGCCGGTCTACGCCGGGCTGGAGAACCTGCCGGCCAACCTGCTCGACGCCTCGGCCGACCTCGGTGCCTCCGCCGGGCGGACCTTCCGCTCGGTGGTCCTCCCGCAGGTGCTGCCCGCGGTGTTCGCCGGTTCGGTGTTCACCTTCTCGCTGAGCCTGGGCGACTACATCACCGTGCGGCTGGTCGGCGGCAAGACCCAGGTGCTGGGCACCGCGATCGCCGACAACGTGACGCTCAACCTGCCGCTGGCGGCCGCGCTGTCCTGCGTGCCGGTGCTGCTGATCGTCGGCTACCTGCTCGCCGTGCGCCGCACCGGCGCCCTGGACTCCCTCTAGGAGGTCGAACACCGTGATCCTCTCCCGCCGTGCCCGGTTCGCGCTGCGCGCGGCCACGGCCGCCGGCCTCGCCGTGGTGTACCTGCCGCTGCTGCTGGTGCTGCTCAACTCGCTGAACCGGGACCGCTCCTTCGCCTGGCCGCCGACCGGGCTGACCACCGAGTGGTGGGTGCGGGCCTGGGAGTCCGAGGGCGCCCGCGACGCGCTGGCCGCCTCGCTGAAGGCGGGGGCGGGGGCCACCGCGGTGGCCCTGGTGCTGGGCACCATGACGGCCTTCGCCGTGCAGCGGTACCGGTTCTTCGGCCGGCAGGCGGTCTCCTTCCTGGTGATCCTGCCGATCGCGCTGCCCGGCATCGTCACCGGCATCGCGCTCAACGCCGCGTTCCGCACCGTGCTGGGCCCGGCGGGCGTCGGCTTCGGCCTGCTCACCGTGGTCGTCGGACACGCCACCTTCTGCATCGTGGTGGTCTTCAACAACGTGGTGGCCAGACTGCGCCGGATGTCCCCCTCGGCCGAGGAGGCCTCGGCGGACCTCGGCGCCCACACCTTCCAGACCTTCCGGTACGTCACCTTCCCGGCGGTCCGGTCGGCCCTGCTGGCGGGCGCGCTGCTGGCCTTCGCGCTCTCCTTCGACGAGATCGTGGTGACCACCTTCACCGCCGGCCCCGGCATCCGGACGCTGCCGCTCTGGATCTACGACAACCTGGCGCGGCCCAACCAGGCGCCGGTGGTCAACGTGGTCGCGGCGGTCCTGGTGCTGCTCTCGGTCGTCCCGGTGTACCTGGCCCAGCGGCTGTCCGCCGACACCGGCGGCGGCCGGCTGTAGGGCCGGTCCTCGTTCATGACGGAATGGTGAAGGCGCGACTTTTCATCGAATCTCGAAATTCCGAAACAGTCTTCTGACTCGCATTCAGTGAATGCGGAGGGCGCTTCCACGGCGTTCCGGCGAGGCCTCCACCTGCCGGAACGCCGCTCTTAATGTTTCCTTACCCGCGGCCGTTGACCTGCGTTCATCAAACCTGCTTTCCTTCATGCCCAGCAGGCACCCCCACCGAAAGACCGTCAATTCCGGTTGCCCGGAAGAAACGACCGGATTCGACGCCCGGTGGAATGGACCTGTCTCCCTTCCCCACAAAGGGATCGTTCGTCGGCCCCCAGCCGCCGGGCGATCGGTAACGAGAGAGGCACCCTCACCCCATGGGTCACTCCCGCAGAACGCGGCGTGCGAAGTACGCGGCGCTGACCGGCATCGCGTCCCTCGCCCTCGCCGCCGCCGGCCTCGCCGGCGCGGCCGCACCGGCCTCCGCGCAGTCCATCTCCAGCTCCTCCGGCAGCAGCGCCCCGGAGACCAACCCCTGGAGCCCGCAGAACGGCCACCCGTACCGCCACGGTGCGGTCCCGGGGACCGAGCAGCACGAGAACTACAAGAAGTGGGCGGCGGAGCACGCCGTCGCGGCGGCCACCGGCCAGCAGACGCTGTCCTACGGCGGCGGAGTCGACGGCATCGGCGTGCAGAGCGGTCACTCCAAGGTCTACCTGGTGTTCTACGGCAACCAGTGGGGCACCCAGTCGACCGACGCCAACGGCAACGCCAAGTTCTCCGGCGACTCGGCCGGCGCGGCCGGGGCCACCCAGCAGATGTTCAAGGGCATCGGCACCAACGGCGAGACCTGGTCGGCCGACCTGACCCAGTGGTGCGACGGCCCCAACGTCGCCACCGGCGCGGTCAGCTGCCCGTCCAACGCCAACTTCATCCCGTACCAGACCGGCGGTGTGCTCTCCGGCGTCTGGTACGACAACGCGGCCGCCTCGCCCGCCCAGGCCAGCGGCAACCAGCTCGCCCAGGAGGCCGTCAGCGCGGCCGGCCACTTCGGCAACACCACGGCCGCCGCCAACCGCGACGCGTACTACATCATCCTGTCGCCGCACGGCACCAACCCGGACGACTACCAGAACCCCACCACCGGGTACTGCGCCTGGCACGACTGGAACGGCGACACCACCCTCACCGGTGGCGCGGCGAGCTCGCCCTACGGCGACGTCGCCTTCTCCAACCAGCCGTACAACGTCGACCAGGGCAGCACCTGCGGCGTCGGCTTCGTCAACTCGCCCGGCACGCTGGACGGCTACACGATGACCCTCGGCCACGAGTGGCACGAGATGATGTCGGACCAGAACCCGGCCGGCGGCTGGACCAACCACGTGGCCGGCAGCTCCTACCTCAACCAGGAGAACTCGGACGAGTGCGCCTGGCTCCAGCCCGGCACGACCGGCGGCGCCGCGAACATCTCCTTCGGCTCCTACGGCACCTACGCCGAGCAGGCCAGCTGGTCGAACGACACCAACTCCTGCGCGATCTCGCACGCCATCCTGACCCACGGCAACCCGGGCAACACGGTCACCGTCACCAGCCCGGGCAACCAGTCCGGCACCGTCGGCACCGCGGCCAGCCTCCAGGTCAGCGCGAGTGACTCGGCCTCCGGCCAGACCCTGAGCTACGCGGCCACCGGCCTGCCGGCCGGCCTGTCGATCAACTCCTCGACCGGTCTGATCTCCGGCACCCCGACCACCGCGGGCAGCAGCAGCGTCACGGTCACCGTCACCGACTCCACCGGCGCCAGCGGTAGCGCCTCCTTCACCTGGGCCGTCGCGGGCTCCGGCGGTGGTGGCACCTGCGCCAAGCCCGGCCAGCTGCTCGGCAACCCCGGCTTCGAGACCGGCAGCGCCGCGCCCTGGACCGCCACCTCCGGCGTGATCGACAACAGCTCCTCCGAGCCCGCCCACAGCGGCAGCTGGAAGGCCTGGCTGGACGGCTACGGCGCCCCGCACACCGACACCCTGAGCCAGACCGTCACCGTCCCGGCCAACTGCAAGGCCAGCTTCTCCTTCTGGGTCCACGTCGACACGGCCAAGACCTCGACCACGGCCGACGACACCCTGACCGTCCAGGCCGGCTCCACCACCCTGGCCACCTACTCCAACCTCGACGCCGGCAACGGCTACGTCCAGAAGACCTTCGACCTGTCGAGCTTCGCGGGCAAGTCCGTGACCGTGAAGTTCACCGGTACCGAGAACGGCAACGGCCAGACCAGCTTCGTCATCGACGACACCGCCCTCAACGCCTCCTGAGGTAGCGCGCACGTCGAAAGCACGTCGTACGTCAGCACGTTGAACGCACCGGGGTGGGCCTTCGGGCCCGCCCCGGTGTGTTCTTCCGGTTCCGGGGGGCCTGCCCGGGGGATCCGATCCGACCTCCGCCGCGTCCAACCGGTACCCCTGGCACCTCGGCCCCAAGGAAGCACCGTGACCCTTCGCAGACCTGCCGCCCTCGCCCTGAGTTGCGCCGCCGCCCTGCTGGCCCTGGCCGGCTGCGGCTCGACCGGTGGTACGTCGACGGCCGAGTCCGCCACCGCCCTGGTGGTGAGCCGGCCGGCCCCGGTGACCGCCGACGAACACGCCGACCGCACCACGGTGAAGGCGGTCGTCGGCGCGACCGTCTCGGTCGAACTGCACAGCACCTACTGGTCCGCCGCCACCAGCTCCGCCCCCGACGTGGTCACCGCGACCGGCGCCCCGACCACCACGCCGGCCCCGTCCTGCCGCCCGGGCGGCGGCTGCGGTACCGTCACCACCACCTTCACCGCCCACAAGGCCGGGACGGTGCACCTCACCGCCTCCCGCAGCGTCTGCGGCGAGGCCCTCAGCTGCGCGCCGGACCAGCGGGTCTACGACGTCACGATCGAGGTCACCGGCTGAGACCCGGGCGCTCGGCCGCCCGTCGCCCCTCCGGAGGGGCGACGGGCGGCGGCTCACAGCTCCGGGGCCCCGGTCTCCGTCAACTCGCCGTCCGCCAGCCGTAGCCACCGGTCGACGCCGATCCCGGCCAGGAAGCGCTCGTCGTGGCTGACCACCAGGAACGCCCCCTGGTAGGAGTCGAGGGCGCCCTCCAACTGCCCGACGCTGACCAGGTCCAGATTGTTGGTCGGCTCGTCCAGCAGCAGCAGTTGGGGCGCGGGCTCCGCGCACAGCACGCAGGCCAGCGTGGCGCGCAGCCGCTCGCCGCCGGACAGCGCCCGGACCGGCAGGTGGGCCCGGGCGCCGCGGAAGAGGAAGCGGGCGAGCAGGTTCATCCGCTCGGCCTCGGGGCGTTCCGGCGCCGCCGCGGCGAAGTTCTCCGCGACGGTGCGGTCCTCGTCCAGCAGGTCCAGCCGCTGGGAGAGGTAGGCCACCCGGCCGTCGGCGCGCCTGACCTGTCCGTCGTCCGGGGCGAGGTCCCCGACGAGCAGCCGCAGCAGGGTGGTCTTCCCGGCCCCGTTGGCACCGGACAGGGCGATCCGCTCCGGGCCCCGGACGGTCAGGTCGATCCCGCCGTCGGCGAACAGCGGGGTGCCGTCGCGCAGCACCTGGAGCCGTTCGCCGATGAAGAGGTCCCGCCCGCTGGGCACCTTGGTCCCGGTGAGGTCCAGGGTGAGGCGCTGCTCGTCGCGCACCGCGCGCCCGGCCTCGTCGAGCCGGGCCCGGGCCTCGTCGACCCGGGCGGCGTGCACCTGGCCGGAGCGCCCGGCGGACTCCTGGGCGCCGCGCTTCATGTTCCCGGCGAAGATCCGGGGCAGCCCGGCGCTCTTGAGGTTGCGGGCCGCGTTTCCGGCCCGGCGCTCGGCGCGTTCGCGGGCCTGCTGCAGCTCCCGCTTCTCCCGCTTCAACTCCTGTTCGGCGGTGCGGACATTCTTCTCCGCGACCTCCCGCTCGGCCTGCACGGCCTGCTCGTACGCCGTGAAGTCGCCCCCGTAGAGGCGCAGTTCATGGCTGTCGAGCTCGGCGATGCGGTGCATCCGGTCGAGCAGGGCGCGGTCGTGGCTGACCACCAGCAGGCAGCCGGTGAAGTCCTCCAGGGCGTCGTGCAGCCGGCGGCGGGCCTCGACGTCGAGGTTGTTGGTGGGTTCGTCGAGCAGCAGCACGTCCGGCCGCCTGAGCAGCTGGGCGGCGAGGCCCAGTCGGACGATCTGACCGCCGCTGAGGGTGCCCAGCCCCCGGTCGAGCCCGAGCCCGCCGAGGCCGAGGCGTTCGAGCTGGGCGAGGGAGCGCTCCTCGATGTCCCAGTCCTCGCCGATGGTGGTGAAGTGCTCCTCGGCGACGTCGCCGGACTCCACGGCGTCGATCGCCCGGATCACCGCGGCCACGCCGAGCACCTCGGCGACCGTGAGCCCGGCCGTCAGCGGGAGGTCCTGGGGGAGGTAGCCGGCCGTGCCGCCGATCGTCACCGACCCGGCGGACGGGCGCAGTTGACCGGCGATCAGCTTGAGCAGGGTGCTCTTGCCCGAGCCGTTGGGCGCGACCAGGCCGGTGCGGCCGGTGCCGACGGTGAAGGAGAGGTCCTGGAAGACGGGGGTGTCGTCGGGCCAGGAGAAGGACAGCTGGGAACAGACGATGGACGCGAAGGACATGGAACGACCCGGGAGTTGGGCGGGCGGAGACGAGTCCGGCCCGAAAGAGACAGGGGGACTGGGTAGGACGACTCGGACCGCTGCACTGGGTGCCCTGCACCCGCAACGGCCTTCAAGCCCGGGATTCACCCGGAGATGTCGTCGTCACCCGCCATGTCTGCTGCACTCCTCGATAGGGGTAGGTCGATCGTCAGCGTAGCAGTCCGTCTTCTCCGGGGCCTCCCATTAATGAACGGACGGCGGTCGGCGTCACAGACGGTCCGCGTCGACGACGGCCTGGGCGAAGGAAGTCGGCGCCTCCTGCGGCAGGTTGTGGCCGACGCCGGGCAGCGCCCGGTGCTCGTACGGACCGGTGAACATGGCGCGGTAGGAGGAGCCGTCGCCGGGGGCCGCGGTGAACGGGTCCAGCACCGGGTCGAGGGTGATCGTCGGCACGCCGATGGTCGGCTTGCGGGCCAGTAGGTGCTCGTCGTGGTCGTAGCGGCGCTCGCCGTCGGCGATGCTCAGCCGCCAGCGGTAGTTGTGGATCACGATCGCGGCGTAGTCGGGGTTCTCGAAGGCGGCCTCGGTGCGCTCGAAGGTGGCGTCGTCGAAGTGCCAGGTGGGGGAGACGGTCTGCCAGACGAACCGGGTCAGGTCGTGCCGCAGCCGCTGGTCGTGCATCGCCCGTTCACCGCGCTCGGTGGCGAAGTAGAACTGGTACCACCAGGTGCGCTCGGCGGCCGGGGCGAGCGGGATCCGCTGGGCGTCCCGGTTGGTGACCAGGTAACCGCCCACCGACACCAGGGCCTTGACCCGCTCGGGCCACAGTGCCGCCAGGATGTCGCCGGTCCGCGCGCCCCAGTCGAACCCGGCCACCACCGCGCGGTCGATCCGCAGCGCGTCCAGCAGTGCGAGGACGTCCCGCGCGATGGCCGCCTGCTGCCCGTTGCGGGCGGTCCGCGACGAGCGGAAGCGGGTGGAGCCGTGACCGCGCAGGTAGGGGACGATCACCCGGTAGCCGAGGTCGGCCAGCAGCGGGGCGACGTCCACGAAGCTGTGGATGTCGTACGGCCAGCCGTGCAGGCAGAGCACCACCGGGCCGTCCGCAGGGCCCAGTTCGGCGTAGCCGACGTCGAGCACCCCGGCGGTGACCTGCTTCAGCGCCGGGAAGGAGGTGTGGGTGCCGGGGGCGATGCTGGGCACCACCGGAGCCGGGCCGGAGTGGGACGGGCCGGAGCGGGCGGGGCCGGAGCGGGCGGGGCCGGAGCGGGCCGGCGTGGCGCCGGCGACGCCGGAGAGGCCGGTCAGCGAGAGGGCGGCCGCGCCGGCGCCGAGCCCGAGGGACTTGTGGAAGCCACGCCTGTCGATCATGAGTTGCCTTCCGGAGCTGGGAGGACCGGCTCGGGAGGCCGAGCCGGGCAGGACGTTACTGGTCTGGACAGTGATGGAGACGGTGGCTCGACGGGGATGCGCGAAGACGGAGCAGGACGGAGCGGGGTACCGGGCATTGCGCCCCGAGGCGGTGACCGGTCAGTATGGTGACGTGATGCACGCCTTCCCCTGCGGGACCCTGCCCCTCGACTTCGTCGGCACGCTGCGCGCCCGGCGCAACGCCGCACCGCTGGAGAAGCTGGCCTCGCCCGCACAGCTGGACGCCTGGTTCGTGGAGTCCGGGATGCTGGACAGCGCGCCCGGCGCCGACGGGACCGACGTCGACATCGCGGTGGACCTGCGCGAGGCGATCTACTCGCTGGTCGCCGCCCGGCTCGACGGGCAGCCGATGCCGCCCCGGGCGATCGCCGAACTGAACCGGCACGCGGCCGGGTTGCCGGTCACAGTGCGGCTGCAGGCCACCGGTGCGACCCGGAGCGGATCCGTGTCCCAGGGCCTCGCCGCACTCGCCCGGGAGGCCGTCGGGATCCTCGGCGGCGACGACGCCGCCCTGCTCCGCGAGTGCTCCCGACCGGAGTGCACCCAGGTCTACCTCGACCGTTCGCGCGGCCACCGGCGGGAGTGGTGCGCCATGCGGACCTGCGGCAACCGGGTCAAGGCCGCCAGCTACCGCGCGCGCCAGCACGGCAGCGCCGAGGGCTGACGCCGAAGACCGAGGCCGAGCGCGGCTTCCCCGAACCCCCGTCCTGGTCGCTGTCGCGACGGCAGGGCGGGGGTTCGGCGTTCCCGGGGGTCCACCGGCCTCAGCCGAGCAGTGCGGTGGCCTTGACCGTCACCGGGATGTTGCCCCGGGTCGCCTTGGAGTACGGGCAGATCCGGTGCGCCGCCTCGCCCAGCTCGGTGGCCGTCTCCTGGTCCACCCCGCCCAGTTCGAGGTGGAGCGCGGCGCTGAGGCCGAACTCCCCGTCGTCGCCGTGGGTCAGCGTCGTCTCGACCGCGATCGAGGTGCTGCCGAGCCGGACCCCGCGCTCGGCGGCGGCGCGGCGGACGGCGCCCAGGAAGCAGGCGCCCCAGCCGGCCGCGAGGAGCTGCTCCGGGTTGGTGGCCCCACCGGCGCCGCCCAGCTCCGCGGGGATGGCGAGCGAGGTGGTCAGGTTGCCGTCGCTGGAGGCGACGTGCCCGCCGTTGCGGCCCTCGCCCGTCACGATGACCGTTCCGGTGTAGCTGACTGCCATGGCTGTGCCTCCTGATGAGTGTCCGTCTGGATGTCCGTTCGGTGAGCCGCTGTCGGCGTCACCGGTCTAACTGGTGATGAGTATTGGCGGGTTCCCGGGGGCCGTCAAGGAGCCCCATGGCTAATCGCCTCTCATGTCAGGGGGTTTGCCCCAGTAAAAGGGAAAAGTGACGGACGATCGGCAATGTGAGCTCGACCACGTCATAACCGTATTGAAAGGTTATGGAGATCGACGCTCAACCGCCGGAGCACTGTCGAAGATCAGACCGTCCGATGTTCCACCGGTGTTCAACCGCGGGCTCCTGACTCCACCCCGTCAAGCCCCTACCTTCCCTCGTGGACTGCGAGAAGGAGCCATGGAAGACACCCAACCTGCCGTACGGGCAAGCGGATTGACGAAGTGCTTCGGCGACGTGGTGGCGCTCGACGGGGTCGGACTGGAGCTGGTCCCCGGCCGGATCCACGGGCTGGCCGGCCCGAACGGCGCCGGGAAGACCACACTGCTCGGGCTGCTGCTCGGCCTGGCCGTCGCCGACGGCGGCGAGCTGGAGGTGCTGGGCAGACCGGTCGGACGGGCACTGGCGGCGCCGCGCGGAGTGGCCGGATTCGTCGACGGTCCCGGCCTGTACCCCACGCTGACCGCGCGCAGGAACCTTTCCGCCCTGGCCGCCCTGCGCGGACAGGACACCGGGTCCGACCGGATCGACGAGGTGCTGGCCGAGGTCGGGCTGACGGACGTCGCCGACGACCGGGTGCGCGGCTTCTCGCTGGGCATGCGCCAGCGCCTGGGCCTGGCCGCCGCCCTGCTCACCGAGCCGGAGCTGCTGGTGCTCGACGAGCCGTCCAACGGCCTCGACCCGGCGGGCAAGCTCCACGTCCACCGGGCGCTGCGCCGACTCGCCGACTCCGGCGTCACCGTCGTGCTGTCCAGCCACCGGATGGACGACCTGGAGTCGCTCTGCGCCGAGGTGACGATCCTGGCGACCGGGCGGGTCCGGTTCTCCGGCCCGCTGGGCGAACTTGCGGCCGGGGCCCGCGAGTTGGACCACCGCCTGCTGACCTCCGATCCGCCGGCCGCGCGCCGGGTGGCCGGGGCGACCGCGGGCGTCCGGGTGGTGGACGGCGCCGGGGCGTGGCGCGGGACGGAGGCGCTGGTGGTGCGCGCCGCCGGGCCCGCCGTCGAGCAGCTGGTGGCCGGATTGGTGCAGGAGGGCGTCCGGGTGCGCGAGGTGGCCCCCGTGGTGTCGCCGCTGGAGGCCGCCTACCTCGCCCTGACCGAGCAGCAGGAGGACGGGCGATGAGCACGATCGCAGCCGGCGACGCGGTGGCCGGAGCCGCCGCCGCGGCCGAGGAACGACGGGTCCCGGTCGGCCGGGTGTACCGCTTCGAACTGGTCAAACTCGTCTCGCAGTGGCGGATCCGGCTGCTGGTGCTGGCCTGTTGGGTGCTGCCCGGGCTGTTCGTCGCCGCCGTCGCCCAGCAGGGGACGCTGCCCTCGGACACCCTGTTCGGCCGCTGGATGCACGCCACCGGCTGGGCCGGTCCGCTGGTGGTACTGGGCTTCTCCGGCTCCTGGGCGCTGCCGCTGCTGACCTCCGTGGTCGCGGGCGACGTGTTCGCCGCCGAGGACCGGCTCGGCACCTGGCGGCACCTGCTGGTGGCGGTCCGCTCGCCGCGGCGGATCTTCCTCTCGAAGACCCTGGCGAGCGCGACCGTGATCGTCCTGCTGGTGGTCGGACTGGTCGCCTCCGGCATCGCGGGCGGCCTCGCGGCCGTCGGCAACCAGCCGCTGGTCGGCGTCGACGGGCACCAGCTGGCCCCCTCGGACGCGGCCACCGCCGTCCTGCTGGCCTGGACGGCCGCCCTGGCCCCCACCCTGGCGCTGGCCGCGCTCGGACTGCTCGGCTCGGTCGTCCTCGGCCGCTCCCCGATGGGGCTGCTGGTCCCCGCGCTGTCCGCGGTCGCGATGCAGCTCGCCCAGATGCTGCCGCTGCCCGTACCGCTGCGCCTCGCGCTGCCCGGCTACGCCTTTTTCTCCTGGAACGGTCTGTTCGCCGACCCCAACCGGCTGCCGGAGCTGCTGATCTCCGTGACGGTGAGCCTGGTGTGGGCGGTGGTGGCGACCCTCGCGGCCTACCGGCTGTTCGTCCGGCGGGACTTCACCAACGGCAGCGAGGACGGCGAGAAGCGCCGTGCGCTGACCCACGCGGTGCTGCCGCTGGCCGGGCTGCTCGCGCTGACCTCCGGGGCGGTCGCGGTGGCCGCGCCGTCCACCGGCTCGGGGATCTCGCAGGCCAAGGTGCAGCACTCGGTCGCCACCGTGTTCGCCCACCTCTACCGACTGCAGACCGAGCAGCTGCACCGCCCCGCCGTCACCGAGGCCGACCTGCGGGTCACGGCGGACTGCAACCGGGGCGACGGCCAGGTCGACCCGGAGGGGCCGGGCAACGACTGGCGCTGCGTGGTCACCTGGCACCTGCCCGGCACGGCCGCCCCGGGGACGGCGATCTACCAGCTGGACGTCGCCTCGGACGGCCGGGTGATGGCCGACGGCGACGGGCCGAAGGAAGTGAACGGCTACTTCCTGGTGCACACCCCGACCGGGGACGCGCCCAACCCGCTCTGGCAGTTCGACGGCCAGATCGACCTGCTCTCCGCCTCGACGGACTGACTCGACGGACCGACTCGACGGACCGAGCGGCGCCACCCCCTCCGAACGCTCCCAACGCACCGACCCCAGCAGGCAATCGATCCCCAGGAAGGGCTGACGCCATGCAGGTAACGCGTCGTCGACGCGCCCGGAACGAGCACCTCGTCGTGCTCGGCCGGCGCACGAGCCGCCGGGCCACCCTGGCCACGGCGTGCATCACGGCCGTGGCCGTGGCCACCGGCACCGCTTTCGCGAGCACCCAGCAGTTCGGCACCCAGCAGGTCGGCCAGGTCACCGCCGACGGCCAGGTGATATCCAGCGACCAGTACCTCGCCCCGTACGGCGACCGGCTGGTCATCGACAACGGCAAGATCATGGGCTCCCGGGTCAGCCCGGACGGCAGCCACCTGGCCGCCTCGGTGGCCGACGGCGACGCCTCGCTGGTCGTCGTGGACCTGAAGACCGGCAAGGTGCAGCAGCGTGCCGGCAAGGCCAAGAACGCCGATGTGCACCTGGCGGACGGCTCGGTCGGCCAGGAGGCCCCGGTCTACTCGCCGGACGGCAAGCAGCTCTGGCTGGGCCAGCTCGATGGCTACACCAGGTTCACCGTGAACCCCGACGGCTCGCTGGCCGACCCGGTGACGGTCGCCATCCCGGCCGACGGCGCCAAGCACGCGCTGGCCTCCGGCGCGGTGTTCTCCGCCGACGGCTCGACGGTCTACGCGGCGGTCAACGGGCAGAACCGGGTGGTCGCGATCGACGCGGCGACCGGCAGGCTCGGGCAGAGCTGGACCACGGGCACCGCGCCGCGCGGCATCGCCCTGGTCGGTCACAAGCTGTACGTCGGCAACGAGGGCGGCCGCGCCGCCACCCCCGACGACGACACCCTGAACTCCTACGGCACCCAGGTGCCGGCCGACCCGGACACCGGTGCCGCCACCTCGGGCACCGTCAGCGTGATCGACCTCTCCGACCCGGCCGCGGCCGTCGGGAGCATCGACGTCGGCCTGCACCCGACCTCGGTGTACGCCAAGAACGGCACGGTCTTCGTCGCGGACACCTCCTCCGACCAGGTGTCCGTGATCGACGCCGGCCGGGACGTGGTGGTGCAGCGGATCTCCACCCGGCCGTGGCCGGAGGCCTCGGTCGGCTACGAGCCCACCGCCGTGACCCTCACCGACGACGGCCGGCTGCTGGTCACCCTCGGCCGGGCCAACGCGATCGCGGTCTACCGCTTCAGCGGCGCCCAGGAGCCGGTGAGCTACGTCGGCCTGCTGCCCACCGACTACTTCCCGGCGGAGGTCACCACCGTCGGCAACCAGGTGGTCGTCTCCAACACCCGTGGCATCGACGCCCGGCGGCCCAACTCCACCGGCGCCCACAACACCCACGACACCACCTCCAGCGTGACCCGGTTCACCCTGCCCGGTGACAGGGAGATCCGCTCGCAGACCGACAAGGTCTTCAAGCAGAACGGCTGGACCAAGGGCGCGGTGCAGACCGCCGACCGCCACAAGGCGAAGGCGGTCCCGGTGCCGAGCCGGATCGGCGACCCGTCGACGATCAAGCACGTCTTCCTGATCGTCAAGGAGAACCGGACCTACGACCAGCTCTTCGGCGACATCGGCAAGGGCAACGGCGACCCGAAGCTGGCCCAGTTCGGCGCCAATGTGACGCCCAACCAGCAGGCGCTGGCCAGGCAGTTCGGGCTCTACGACAACACCTACGACATCGGCACCAACTCCGCCGAGGGCCACAACTGGCTGATGCAGGCGGACAACCCGGAGTACACCGAGTCCTCGGCGGGCGAGTACGAGCGCAGCTACGACACCGAGGACGACGCCCTCGGCCACCAGCGCTCGGGCTTCCTGTGGACCGGCGCCCAGGCGGTCGGCCAGGACGTGCGCGACTTCGGCGAGTTCCACCAGTTCCTGACCAAGCCCGACGGCGCGAACTGGCAGAACCTCTACTGCGACGCCAAGAACATGGAGGCGACCGGGGACGACACCGCGTACCCGCTCAACTCCTCCTCGCCGATCCCCTCGCTCAACGACGCCTCGGTGCCCGGCTTCCCGAAGTTCGACCTGGACGTGCCGGACCAGTACCGGTACCAGATCTGGAAGCAGGACTTCGAGCAGAACGGCCCGGCCAACCTCAACATGCTGTGGCTGTCCAGTGACCACACCGGTGGCCCGGCCAGCCCGGCCGCCCAGGTCGCGGACAACGACCTGGCGGTGGGGAGGATCGTCCAGGAGATCTCGCACAGCGAGTACTGGAAGGACACCGCGATCTTCGTGGTCGAGGACGACTCCCAGGCCGGCCTGGACCACGTGGACGGCCACCGCGCCCCGATCCAGGTGATCAGCCCCTGGGCGCAGCACGGGAAGGTCGACAGCCGCTACTACTCCCAGATCACCATGGTCCGCACCATCGAGCAGATCCTCGGGATCCACCCGATGAACCAGAAGGACAGCGCGGCCACCCCGATGGCCACGGCCTTCACCGACAAGCCGGACTTCACCCCGTTCGACGCGGTGCCCAACCGCACCTCGCTGACCGACGGTCTGAAGACCCAGCCCTCCTGCGGCTCGGACGTCCCCGGCGCCCAGGACCGCAGCGCGGCCGCGGCGCCCGTCACCACCGATCCGCCGGCCGCCGAGCGGAGCATCGCCGCCCAGTGGGACGCCTGGAAGGCCAAGCAGCACCTGACCGGCCCGGACGCCGCCCCCGACCGCGCCAACCCGGCCCAGATGAACCACCTCACCTGGTACCAGACCCACAACTGGAGCGCCCCGTACCCGGGTGAGTCCACCGTCCAGGCCCCGAACGACGTCCCCGGCGCCTACATCCCCTCCGCCGAGAACGACGGCTGATCCCCGCGGCGACGGCCCCGGTTCGGCAGCAGCGCCGAGCCGGGGCCGGCCCGTTCACAGCGTGAGCAGGACGGCGAGCAGCCGGTCGATCTCCTCGGGGGAGTTGTAGACGTGCAGGCTCACCCGGACCGAGCTGTCGGACTCGCCGGCCCGGGCCTGGCAGTGGCCGTCGGCGCGGACCATCAGGCCGTGGCTGGCGAGGACGAAGCCCAGGTCGTTGGAGGGGATCGCGCGGTGCCGGAGGGTGACGATGCCCTCCCGCCGCTGGACCGGTGAGTCGGCGGCCAGGCTCTGCTGGCACCCGAGGACCTGGTAGGCGTCGCAGCCGCGCAGACCGTCGGTGAGCCGGGTGGCCAGGGCACCGGTCCAGCGCTGGATGCGGTCCGGGCCGGCCGCGTCCAGCCAGTCGAGGGCGGCCTCCAGGCTGGCGATCCCACAGGTGTTGGGGGTGCCGCTCCAGCCGCCGGGGCGGAAGGCGGGGCCCCGGGTGTTGCGGGCCCAGACGGCGCCGGTGCCGGGCAGGGCCATCGCCTTGTGGCCGGAGAAGACCACGAAGTCGACGTCGAGGGCGCCGACGTCCACCGGCAGGTGGCCGACGCTCTGGGCCGCGTCCAGGCAGATCGGGACGGACGGGCCGACGGCGGCCCGGATCCGGTGGACGTTCATGTCCCCGCCGTAGACGTGGTGGACGTGGGTGGCGGCGACGAACGCCGTGCGCTCGGTGACGAGTTGCGGCAGGGCCCGGTGGTCGTAGTCGTGCGAGGCCGGGTCGTAGGGCAGTTCGCGGACCCGGACGCGCACGCCCCGCTCCGCCAGCAGCCGTTGGGCCTCCAGCCAGGGCAGGGCGTTGGCCTGGTGGTCGGCGAACGGCACGATGATCTCGTCGCCGTCCCGGAGGAGTTCGGTCAGCCAGTCCCGGGCGACGGTGCGCAGCCCCTCGGTGGTGCCGCTGGTGAAGTGGACGGCGGAGGGCCGCCCGGGGTCGGGGTCGCCCAGGAACGCGGCGACCCGGGTGCGGGTGCGTTCGACCAGGGCGGTGGTGGCGTTGGCCCAGGTGTAGGTGCCGCGGCCGGCGTTGGCGTTGGCGGTGGTCAGGTACCGCTGGACGGTGTCGAGCACGGCCCGCGGCTTCTGCGCGGTGGCCGCGCTGTCCAGGTAGACCTGGGACGGGTCGGCCGTGACGATGGGGAACTGGGCCCGCAACTCGCGGTGCCAGGAGTCGAGTTCCTCGAAGGTCTCCATGGTGGCCCCCGCTCAGTCCCGGACCAGCGGCGCGCCCGCGTCGCGCCAGCCGATGATGCCGCCCGCGAGGCTGCGGACGTCCCGGTGGCCCATCCGGGTGAGCAGGGCGGCGTACTGGACCGACTTCTCGCCGATCGGACAGGCCAGCAGCACGGGCTGCCGGGTGCCGAACGGCAGGCCGCCGTGCAGGAGTTCGTCGAACAGCTCGTCGACGATGTTGATCGAGCCCTCGATGTGCAGCGCGGAGTAGGCGAACGGGCCGCGCAGGTCGACCACCAGCGGGTGGTCCTCGGCGATCCACTTGCGGGCGGCGTCCACGTCGACGACCCGGGCGGCGGCGAGCTCGGCCGGGGTCAGGGTGCCCACCGAGTTGGGCCGCGCGGGCTGGTTGAACAGCTCCGGCCGCCGGTCGCGGATGTAGCCGAGGTAGCTCTCCACCCGGTCGCAGACGATGAACACGGCGGTCCGGCGCCCGGTCGCCCCGCCCGGCTGCTCGTCCAGGGCGCGCAGGTGGCGCAGCGCGCCGTAGTAGGCGCCGCCGCCGGTGGGCCCGGCGAGCAGGCCGCAGCGGCGGACCAGGGTGAGCATCCCGTCGATGGCCTGGTCGGCGGTCACCGACTCGATGCTGTCGTAGGTGCCGGGGTCGAACAGCCCGACCTCGTGCACCTCGTCGATGGTGCGGATGCCCGGGATGAAGTCGGACTTGTGGGCGACCAGCCCGACCACCTCGACCGCGGGGTTGTGGGCGCGCAGCACGGTGGCCACGCCGGTGGACGAACCGGCGGTGCCCACACAGGCGATGAAGAAGTCGGGGGCCCGGCCGTCCAGGTCGCGGACGATCTCCGGCCCGGTGCCGGTCAGGTGCGCCTGGACGTTGAGCCGGCTGTAGTACTGGTCGGTGTGCAGGTAGCCGGACTCGGCCTCGGAGAGCATCCGGTGGATCCGGGTGAGCGGGTCGTCGGTGTCGGTCGGGTCGAGGCACTCGGCCCGGCCGGGCAGTTCCTCGATCTCGGCGCCGAGCAGCAGCAACAGGTCCTTGATCTCGGGGACCTTCATCCGGTTGGTGACGCTGCGGAACGGCAGTCCGTGCATGCCCGCGATCAGTGCCAGCGCCTTGGCGGTGTTGCCGCTGGACAGTTCCACCACGGTGTCGCCCCGCTCGACGGCGGCGGCGAGGGCCTCGCGGGTCATGTTCCAGGCGGCGCGGTCCTTGACCGAGCCGAAGGGGTTGAGCAGTTCGAGCTTGGCGTACAGGTCGATGGTGCGCAGGCCGGTCACGGCCGGGTCGATCCGCAGCAGCGGGGTCTCGCCGATCGCGTCGGTGATGCTGTCGTACCTCATCCGCGGCTCTCCCCCTGGTGGTTCGTGGCCCCGGTGGTGTCCAGGGGCCAGTACTGCTCGTCGAGGCGCCAGTGCCAGGCGCCGTCCTGCCGGTAGGCGGCGACCTTGCGGGCGACGGGCTGCTGGATCGGCCCGCCGGCGTTGAAGTCCATCAGATAGCCCGCCGTGTTGGCGAAGGCGAGCAGGTCGCCGGGGGCGGGCAGGCGGGGCAGGAAGACCAGTCGACGGGTGATCAGGTCGGCCTCCAGGCAGAGGTTGCCGAGCAGGTAGACGCCGACGGGCTCGGCGGCGCCGGCCGGGGCGCCCGGGCGGGGGACCAGCACCGGGTCCATCAGCACCCCGTGGTCCTCCAGGGCGGCGTCCCGGGCGTTCAGTTCCAGCCGCACCAGGTGGTCGCCGTCCGGGGTGTGCCGGACCTCCAGGACCCGGGCGAGGGTGGCTCCGCACTGGTCCACCAGGGCCCGGCCGGGTTCGACGGCCAGCTCGTACATGTTCTCCAGCAGCAGGGTGGCGAGCGGGCGGCCGAGGGTGGGCGCGGGCTGGGAGAGCAGTTCGTCGAGGTAGGCCTCGGCGGCCACCGGGCGGTGCGCGGGGTAGAGGCCGAGCGTGCCGCGCAGGGTGCCGGACTCGTTGCGCAGCCCGTAGCCGTGGTCCTGCCAGGTGAGCGCGGGCCGCCGGCCGAGGACGGCGTTGGTCAGCTCGGTGGTGTACTGCTCCCACTGGGCGGCGTGGGCGAGGTAGTCGACCCCGAAGCCGCCGCCGATGTCGATGGTGCGGGGGCGCAGTCCGCGCCGGTGGCAGTCGTCCATCACCCGGAGGCAGGTGTCCAGGGCGACGGCCTTCTCGGCGATCCCGGTGGTGTCCAGGTGGTAGGCCACGCCGGTGAGTTCGACGGCGTCCCGGTGGCGGGCGAGGGCGTCCAGCAGGTGGTCGAGTTCGCCGACCGGGGAGCCGAACCGGCTCGGCCGGGTGAGCACGGTGACGCCGGGTGCGCGGAAGCCGGACAGCCGGGGCATGACGGGCACCCGGGGGAGGGCGTGCTTGCGCACCAGGTCGGCCAGGTCGTCGAGTTCGGCCCGGGAGTCCAGGTGGACGGTGGCGCCGGTGCGGGCGGCCAGCCAGAGGAACTCGCGGCTCTTGGGGCCGGTGGCGATGATCCGCTCGGGCGTCCAGCCGGCCCCGAGGGCGTGCTGGAGTTCGGCGAGCGAGCCGACGTCGAGGCCGGCGTCCAGTCCGGCGTCGGTGGCGGCGAGCCGGCGGACCAGCGCGCTGGAGCGGTTCGCCTTGTGGGCGAAGTAGATCCGGCCGGTGAGGTGGTGCTTGCGGAAGACGGACCGGAAGCGGGCCAGGTTGTCGGCGAGCTGTTCGGGCAGGAGCAGGTTGAGCGGTGACCCGAGCGCGTCGACGAGGGGGTGCAGGAAGTCGGGTGTCTCCAGGAGGGATCGGAGTCGGGGTTCCAGCCGTGGTTCCAGATAGAGCGGTGAGGGCCGCATCGGTGAGCTGCTCCCGTCGGAGGTCGGCGTGGGGCCGGGCGGCGCGCCGATCTCACTTCGGTGGGCGTCGCCGACCGAGGGAAACGGTAACTGTTTTCACATTGGATCAACAGGATTTTCTGTCACACCATCGCAAAGACTGTGCCAATCCGAAAGCAATCAATCCACTTGTGACAAAAGGGAGTTGGATCTCCGAGGGTGGTCAGGGAGGGGTCCGGGGGCGGGACGCTCAGCGCAGCGCCACCAGGACGGAGCTGGCGCCGTACTGCCACACCGACCCGGCCTGGCGGAAGCCCGCCATCCGCAGCAGTTCGGCGTGCTGGGTGGCCGACAGCCCGTTGCTGTCGCCCTCGGTCGGCGGCAGTTGGCGCTCCCGGGCGGCCAGCAGTTCGGCGAACTCGGGGATCAGCCGGGCGGCGTCCCACCACTGCGCCCAGTCCTCGGTGTCGGCGAGGCCCCGGCGCTGGGAGCGGCGCCGGCCGATGGCGAGCGCGAGTTCGGCGAGCGAGGGCTCCTCGGGGATCAGGTGGTCGCCGTTGACCAGGACGGCGCCGGGGCGCAGCGCGCCCGCCAGGTCGCGGTAGATCCCGAGCAGCGCCTCCGGCGGCGGGTAGTGCAGCGCGGTGGAGGAGATCACGGCGTCCAGCGGGCGGTCCAGCCCGAGGTCCGCGATCCAGCCCGGGCGGCCGATCATGGTCTCCACCCAGCGGGTGACCCGGGGGTGGCCGGCCCGGCCGAGGGCGAGCAGCAGCGGGTCGATGTCGACGGCGAGGACCTCGGCGTGCGGCAGCCGGTCCGCGACGCGGGCGGACAGCGAGCCGGGGCCGCTGCCGAGGTCGGCGATCAGCGGCCGTTCGTGGTGGCCGACGACCTGTTCCAGTACGTCGACGATGACGGTGAACCGCTCCTCGCGTTCGACCGCGTACTGCTCCTGCTGGCGCTCCCAGCGTTCCACCCAGGCTCCGGCCAGGGTCTCGTCGACCGGCATTCCGACTCCCGCAGTGTCCGTGCGCATGCGCACTCCCCGTTCGATTGCCAATGTCTGTCATGTCCATATGAATTGGCAACGAACCGGCGCGATCCACTGCCCGCACCATAATGATATCCGTTTTCATCTAATGCTGACGCCCACACGGAAACGGGGCGCACACACGGAAAAGCGGGGCGGGGCGCCATCGCGCCCCGCCCCGCTTCCGCGGACGGGAGTTCGAAGGCCGGACGGGGCCTAGCGGCCGGCGCCCGGGTCGCCGCCGGCCGAGCGGACCGCCGCGCCCGCCCAGGCGCGGTTGCCCAGCAGGGTCTTGACGTCCGAGGCGAGCCCGTTGTCGGGGTTCACCCGGAAGCCCAGCTCGTACAGGGTGTTCTTGTCCCAGTTGGTGGTGAGCAGCCGGATCGGGACGTCGCCGGGGTGGGCCTCCAGGGCGAGCTTGAGCTCGGAGACCAGCTGGGGGGTGATCCGGTGCACCGGCACGGTGATCTGGACCGGCGGCTTGGTGCCCAGCTCGGCGGAGGAGACGTCGAGGGTGGTGATCTCCTGGCCGAAGATGCTCAGCGAGCCGTCGCGCTCGTTGAGCCGACCGCGGACCGAGATCACGTTGTCCTCGATCATCTGGTCGGCCATCAGGTTGTAGGTGGCCGGGAAGAACAGCACCTCGACCGAGCCGTCCCGGTCGGACAGGGTGATGATCGCCCAGGCGTTGCCCGCCTTGTTGATCCGCCGGTCCACGCCGGTGATCAGCCCGGAGAGCCGGACCTCGCCCTCCGAGCGGCCGGAGCCGAGGAGTTCGGCGATCGAGGTGTCGCGGTTCTGGGAGAGGATGTGCTCGGCGCCGTCCAGCGGGTGGCTGGAGACGTACAGGCCGAGCATCTCGCGTTCCAGGGCGAGGAGTTGGCGCCGGGGCCACTCGTTGTCGGTGAGCTGGAAGTCCAGCCCGATGGTCGGCGAGCCGTCGCCGCCGTCGAGGGCGCCGAACAGGTCGTCCTGGCCGATGGCCTGCTGCTTCTTCACCCCGGTGACGGCGTCGATGGCGCTCTCGTGCACGCTGCTGAGCGACAGCCGGGAGTGGCCGAGCGAGTCGAAGGCGCCCGCCTTGACCAGCGAGTCGACGGTGCGCTTGTTGCAGACCACCAGCTCGACCTTGTCCAGGAAGTCGGCGAAGGAGGTGTACTTGCCGTTCTCCTCGCGGGTGCGCACCAGCGACTCGATCACCGGCACACCGACGTTGCGCACCGCCTTGAGGCCGAACCGGACGTCGCTGCCGACGGCGGTGAAGTCGACCACCGACTCGTTGACGTCGGGGGAGAGGATCTTGATGCCCATCTGCCGGCACTCGGCCAGGTAGACCGCCATCTTGTCCTTGTCGTCGGCGACGGACGTGAGCAGCGCGGCCATGTACTCGGCCGGGTAGTTGGCCTTCAGGTAGGCGGTCTGGTACGAGACCAGGCCGTACGCGGCGGAGTGCGACTTGTTGAACGCGTAGCCGGCGAACGGGACCA
This sequence comes from Kitasatospora sp. NPDC089509, assembly GCF_044749365.1. Classification (NCBI taxonomy): domain Bacteria; kingdom Bacillati; phylum Actinomycetota; class Actinomycetes; order Kitasatosporales; family Streptomycetaceae; genus Kitasatospora; species Kitasatospora sp. NPDC089509. Next base: position 530,085 of record NZ_JBIVHS010000001.1, read on the forward strand.
GGACGTCCCACACCGCCTGGATCGCCTCGTCGGAGTAGCCGCGCTCCTTGCAGCCCGCGTGGAAGGGCACGAACTCCTTCTCCAGCACCTCCTTCTTCTTCTTGCCCATCGCGCGGCGCAGCAGGTCTGCCTGGCCGAGCGAGTAGCCGGCCAACACCTGGGCGGCTCGCTGCACCTGCTCCTGGTAGACGATCAGACCGTAGGTCGGGCCGAGGACGTCCTTGAGCGGCTCCTCCAGCTCGGGGTGGATCGGGATGATCTCCTGCTGGGCGTTCTTGCGCAGGGCGTAGTTGGTGTGCGAGTTCATGCCCATCGGGCCGGGCCGGTACAGCGCCGAGACGGCGGAGATGTCGGCGAACTCGGTGGGCTTCATCAGCTTGAGCAGGGCGCGCATGGGCCCGCCGTCGAGCTGGAACACGCCCAGGGTGTCGCCCCGGGCCAGCAGCTGGTAGGTGGTGGGGTCGTCGATCGGGATCTTCTCGATGTCGACGTCGACGCCCCGGTTGGCCTTCACGATCTTGATGCAGTGGTCGATGATGCCCAGGTTCCGCAGACCCAGGAAGTCCATCTTGATCAGGCCCATGGCTTCGCACGACGGGTAGTCGAAGCCGGTGATGATCACGCCGTCCTTGTCCCGCATGTGCAGCGGGATCAGGTCGAGCAGCGGGGTCGAGGAGAGGATGACCGCGGCCGCGTGCACGCCGGTGCCGCGGATCAGGCCCTCGATGCCCCGGCCGGTGTCGATGATCTTCTTGACGTCGGGCTCGTTCTGGTACAGCGCCCGGATCTCGGTGCCCTCGTTGTACCGGGAGTGCTTCTCGTCGAACAGGTCGGCCAGCGGCACGCCCTTGCCCATGACGTCCGGCGGCATCGCCTTGGTGATCCGGTCGCCCATCGAGAACGGGTAGCCGAGGATGCGGTTGGCGTCCTTCACGGCGGCCTTGGCCTTGATGGTGCCGAAGGTGTTCACCTGGGCGGTGTACGCGGCGCCGTACTTCTCGGTCACGTAGCGGACCATCTGGTCGCGCTGGCGGTCGTCGAAGTCGATGTCGACGTCCGGGGGGTTGATGCGCTCGGGGTTGAGGAAGCGCTCGAACAGCAGGTCGTGCTCCAGCGGGTCCAGCTGGGTGATCCCGGTCAGGTAGGCGACCATCGAGCCCGCCGCCGAGCCACGGCCGGGGCCGACCGGGATGCCGTTGTCCCGGCCGTACTGGCAGATGTCGGCGACCACGAGGAAGTAGGCGTCGAACCCCATCGGGGTGATGACGCCCATCTCCAGCTCGATCCGGTCCAGCACCTCCTGGCTCGGGCTGTCGCCGTACCGGTGCTGGAGCCCGATCTCGATCTTCTTGCGCAGGAAGGACGCCTGGGTCTCGCCCTCGGGCACGTCGAACTGGGGCATCCGGTCGACGTAGGTGAAGACCTCCTCGTACGACTCGATCCGCTCGGCGATCGCCAGGGTGTTGTCGCAGGCCTCCGGCAGCTCGCGGAAGAGCTCGCGCATCTCCTCGGCGGTCTTCACGTAGTAGCCGGTGCCCTGGAACTTGAACCGGTTCGGGTCGTCCTTGTTCTTGCCCACGCCGACGCAGAGCAGGCTGTCGTGGGCGTCCGCCTGGTCGGCGGTCACGTAGTGCGAGTCGTTGGTGGCCAGCAGCGGGATGTTGAGGTCCTTGGCCAGGCGCAGCAGGTCGTCGCGGACGTCCTTCTCGATGGAGAGGCCGTGGTCCATCAGCTCCAGGAAGTAGTTCTCCTTGCCGAAGATGTCCTGGTAGGCGCCGGCCGCCTTGACCGCCTCGTCGTACTGGCCCAGCCGCAGCCGGGTCTGCACCTCGCCGGAGGGGCAGCCGGTGGTGGCGATGATCCCGGTGGCGTTCGCGGCGATCAGCTCGCGGTCCATCCGGGGCTTCATGTAGTAGCCCTCCATCGACGCGAGCGAGGAGAGCTTGAAGAGGTTGCGCAGACCGGTCGCGTTCTGCGCCCACATGGTCATGTGGGTGTAGCGGCCGCCGCCGGAGACGTCCTTGCCGCCCTCGCCGTCACTGCTGCTCGGGCGCTGGCCGCCCGGCGACCAGAACACCTGCTTCTTGTGGAAGCGCGACCCGGGCGCCACGTACGCCTCGATGCCGATGATCGGCTTCACCCCGGTCTTGGCGGCCGCGTGGAAGAACTCGTAGGCGCCGAACATGTTGCCGTGGTCGCTCATCGCGATGGCGGGCATGCCCTGTCTCTCCGCCTCGGCGAACAGCTTGCCGTTCTTCGCCGCCCCGTCGAGCATCGAGTACTCGGTGTGGACGTGCAGGTGCGCAAAGCTGTCGGACACGGCGCTGTGCTCCTCGGGGAACCTCGGTAGGGGAGCGGTCCAGGCTAGCGGGTCGACCCGGACGACGCGCCGGGCGGGGTGCCCGCCGCGGCGACTTTGACGTGTTCCTTCCGCCTCCCGGGGCGACCCGTGCTAGGCGCCGGACTCGGCGCCCAGCACGGTCGAGGGGCGCTCGGTCAGGACGCCGGGCCGGGGTCGGTGATGCTGTCCGTGCCGGTCTCCAGGTGGCCGGCCAGGCGGCGCAGGAAGCCGTCGGAGGTGTCCGCGGTGACGGTCAGGTCGTACCAGCCGCTCCTGGTCGCGAAGGTGGCGCTCACCGGGGCGCCGGCGGTGGTCCCGGCCGGGACGCTGTACGTCCAGGGGCCGCCGGTGCCGTAGGCGTTGTCGGTGACGGTCACGGTGGCCGCCGTGCCGCCGGTGTTGGTGAACGCCAGGGTGAGGGCGGCGTTCGCGGTGTCGTAGCCGGACGCGACCTCGACCAGGGTCGCGCCGCTGCCGCAGGCGGTGCTGCGGTTGCCGGCGAAGCGGCGGTGGAACCCGTTGGGGCCGTAGAGCGACAGGTCGTAGGCGCCGGTCGGGGTGCCGGCCGTCCAGTAGTCGGAGACGGTGGCGCCAGCGCCGACGGTGTACAGCCACGGGCCGTCGGTGCGGTAGGCGTTCGGGTAGACGTAGAAGACGACGCCCGCCGTCCCGGTGTTGGTCATGTCGATCCAGAACGTCCCGCCCGCGCAGTCGGTGCGGCCGTTGGCGTCGGGCTGCCAGGGCAGCGCGCGGGCCGGGCGGGTGCCGGGCTCCTGGACGGGCATCGACTGGACGGCCGGGACGCTCGGCGCCGGGAGGCTGCCGCACTGGTCGTCCGCGCCGGAGACGTAGCCGCTGGTGTCCGGCAGCGCGGGCCAGCTGCTGTCCTGGCCGGAGAAGCCGAAGACGGAGGTCAGGTCGCCGCTGACCGCGCGCCGCCAGGCGCTGATGTTGGGCTCCTTGACGCCGAACCGCTGCTCCAGGAAGCGGATCACCGAGGTGTGGTCGAACACCTGGGAGTTGACGTAGCCGCCGCGGGTCCAGGGGGAGACCACGATGAGAGGCACCCGCGGTCCCATCCCGATCGCCCGGCCGCCGGAGACCTCGCCGACGGTGGAGACCGAGCTCTTGCCCTGGGAGGAGGTGGCCGGCGGGACCGGCGGCGGGACGTGGTCGAAGAAGCCGCCGTTCTCGTCGTAGTTGAGGATGAAGGCGGTCTGCGACCAGACGGACCGGTTGGCGGCCAGCACCTGGAGCAGCCGGGCGCTGAGGTCCTCGCCGTAGGCGGGCCGGTAGTTGGCGTGCTCGGAGAGCGAGGCCGGCGCGACGATCCAGGACACCTGCGGCAGGGTGCCCGCGTCGACGTCCTTCCGGAAGGCGGCGACCAGGTCGGGGACGGTGGCCATGCCCTTGTCGTGCAGCGGTGAACCCGGCTTGGCGTTCTTGAACTTGGCGAACCAGGCGAGCGCGTTGTCGTCGAAGTTGTCGCTCTGCTGGTAGACCTTCCAGCTGATCCCGGCGGCCTCCAGCCGCTCCGCGTAGGTGGTCCAGCCGAAGCCGGCCGCGGGCTCGGTGTTGTCGAGGACGGCCGACTTGCCGACCGAGAGGCCGTTGGAGCCGGTGAACAGGTGCAGCCGGTTGGGGTTGGTCTGGGTCAGGGTGGAGCAGAAGTAGTGGTCGCAGATGGTGAAGGCGTCCGCGAGCGCGTAGTAGAAGGGCAGGTCGGGGCGGGCGAAGTAGCCCATGCCGAGGCCGGGGGTGCGGGCGGTGTTCCAGGCGTCGTACTTGCCGCCGTGCCAGATCGCGGTGTCGACCGGGTAGCTCATCGCCGGGGCGTCGGCACAGGTGGCGCTGGTCGTGGTGGTGTCCATCCGGAACGGCAGGATGTAGCCGTCGGAGTTCGAGTACGGCTGGTAGAAGGCCGGGTTGCCGCCGGGCAGGTTGATCGCGTTGCGGTCGCCGAAGCCCCGGACGCCGTTCATCGTGCCGTAGTAGTGGTCGAAGGCGCGGTTCTCCTGCATGAAGATCACGACGTGCTGGACGTCGTTGATGGTGCCGCTGGCGGCGGGGGCGGCCACGGCCTGCTGCAGGGACTCGGGGAGGGCGGAGAGGCCGGCGGTCGCTCCGGCGGCGGCTGCGGCGAATCCCATGAACGTTCGGCGGGACACGGGGGTCACGAGGGGCTCCTCTTGTCTGGACAAGTGCTTCCCGACTTGGCTGGACAAGTCTGGGGAGCGCGGGCCGCCCCGAGCCACTCCCGCGCAGTGAACGGCTCCGGTCCGGGCGATGACGCGGACATGGCCTCCCGGAGGGGTGGCCGGAGGGCGGCCCGGGACGCGAAAACGCCGACGCCATCGCCGTGGGGGCGGCGATGGCGTCGGCGGGTCCCGCGGCCGGGGAGAGGCCGCGGGAAGCGGTCAGACGGTCTGCTGGGCCTCGGGGAGGCCGGGGATCTCGGTGACGCCGGACAGCACGTGGGTCTGCGGGTGCCCGTCGAAGTCGGCCCGGCCGAGCTCACCGGTCAGCACCCCGACGACGACCCCGGCCCCGGCGTTGCGGCCGGCCTGGACGTCCACCACGGTGTCACCGGCGGTCAGCACCCGGCGGGTGTCGATCACGCCGGTCTTCTCCATCGCCCGGTGGATCATGTACGGCGCCGGACGGCCGCGCGGCACCTCGTCCGAGGTGACCACGGCGTCCAGGTTGCCGCCCTCGCCGGTGGACCAGCCGATCGACTCCAGCAGCGGGTAGGCGACGTCGTCGCTGAACCCGGTGGTCAGCGCGACCTTGATGCCGCGGGCGCGCAGCTCGGCCAGTGCGGCCTCGACGCCCTCGATGGCCTGCGGCGGCGTGGCCCGGTAGGCCTCGCGCAGGAACTCGGCGAAGGCCGCGTAGCTCTCCTCGACCAGCTCCGGGCTCGGGGTGCCGCCCCCGATCCGGACCAGGGCGGCGATGGCCTCGCGCTTGTCGGTGCCCATCCAGGTCTGCAGGTCGGCCTCGGCGACGGTCACCCCGTTCCGCTCGACGGCGGTGCGCAGCGCCCGGTAGACGGCGCCGGACTCGTTGATGGTGGTACCGGCCATGTCCAGGACGGCGAGCTCGATCACGGTGGTCAGTCCTCTTCGGTGCGGTAACGGCCGATCACGGTTCGGCCTTCGATGGTGTTCTCGATGGTGAAGGTGGCCATGGCCGGCAGGTAGCGGTCGTCGGCGTCCTCCAGCGGCACGCCCTGGCTGGACGTGGTGAGCCGGCGCACCCGCAGCAGCGGGTCCCCGGCGGCGACCCGGAGCAGTTCGGCGTCCTGCGGCCCGGCGGCGACGGCGTCGATGGTGTGCCGGGCGTGGTGCAGGTCGACCTCGCGGCGCAGCAGCTCCTGGTAGACCGAGCCGTGGTCCGGGTCGAAGTCGAACAGGATCCGGCCGACCTCGTGGACGAAGGTGGAGCGCTCCAGCATGGCCGGGACGCCGTCCAGCAGCCGCAGCCGGACGAGTTCGACCACCGGTTCGCCCTCGGCCAGGCCGAGTCGGGCCGCCGTCTCCGCGGACGCCCGTCGGCGGGCCACCTCGACGGTGCTCTGCCCGGGTTCTCGGCCGATGGTGCGGGCCCACTGGGTGAAGGACAGGAACGTGCCGAAGGGCTGGGAGGGCGTGGTGCGGCGGGCGACGGGCGGCTTGCCGCGCCCGCCGACCAGGCTGCCCGCGGTGCGCAGCATGGCCAGGGCCTGGCGGACCGGGCCGCGGGAGGTGCCGAACTCGGCGCAGAGCTGCGACTCGCTGGGCACCGGCTTGCCCTCGGGCCACTCGCCGGACTCGATGCGGCGCAGGAACTCGGCGCCGAGCCGTTGGTGGAGAGGGAGGTCCTCACTTGTCTTCACAAGTTGACTATGGCACCCCGGGGTGGAACTTCTCAAGGCCGCGCGACCTGCGGTTTCACTTGTTCATCTGTTCGTCCCCGAAGGCCGTCGCCTGGGTGAACAGATGGTAACTTGTACATACATCTCTTGACTCCAGCCGCCGGAAGCCCCTTAGCTGGCCCCATGAGCAGCAGCACCGCATCCGCACACACCCCCGCCGCGTCCTCCGTCTCCAGTGACGTGGTGATCGTGGGCGCCGGCATCGTCGGCCTGGCCCACGCCTTCGAGGCCCTCAGCAACGGACTGTCCGTCACCGTGGTCGAGCGCGACCGCGAGCCGGTCGGCGCCTCGATCCGCAACTTCGGCCACTGCTGCATCACCGCCCAGGACGGCGACCTGCTCGCCCTCGCCCGGCGGTCCCGGACCGGCTGGCTGCGCGCCGCCGAGGCGGCCGGCTTCTGGGCCGAGCAGGCGGGCGCCCTGGTGGTGGCCCGGTCGGCGACCGAGGCGGCCGTCCTGGAGGAGCTGAGCGCCGCACGCGGCGGCGACGCCGTGCGGTTGCGCACCGCCGCGCAGACCGCCGAAGCGCTGGGCCGCCCGCTCGACGCGGCCGGCGACCTGGTGGGCGGCGCGCTGCTGCCCGCCGACCTGCGGGTCAACCCGCGCGAGGCGGCGCCCGCGCTGGCCCGCTGGGTCGCGGAGCACCCGCGCGGCCGGGTGCTGTGGGGCACCGCCGTCACCGGCGTCGAGACCGGCGCCGTGCACACCACCCGCGGCCCGGTCCACGGTGACCGGATCCTGGTCTGCGTCGGCCACGACGTGGACTACCTGTTCCCGGACATCGCCGAGGACCACGGGATCGAGCGCTGCCGGCTGAGCATGGCGCGGGTCGAGGCCCCGGCCGGGTTCCGCACCAACTCCGCGGTGCTGACGGCGACTTCGATGCTCCGCTACGACGCCTTCACCGCCCAGCCGTCGGCCGCCCCGCTGCGCACCGAGGTGCTCGGCCACAGCGCGGAGCTGCTGGGGATCGGCGCCAATGTGATGTTCACCCGGCTGCCGGACGGTTCGGTGCTGGTCGGCGACTCGCACCACTACGACGCCACCACTCCGCCGTTCATCGACGAGCGCACCTACGAGCTGCTGATCGACGCCGTCGCCCGGGTGCTGGGCGTGCCGGAGCTGCGGGTGCTGGAGCGCTGGCAGGGCGTCTACGCCAGCAGCCCGCGCGGCCCGCTGCTGGTCCGCGACCTGGCCCCGGGCGTGCGGGCGATCTCGGTCACCTCGGGTGTCGGGATGACCCTCTCCTTCGGCCTCGCGGCCGCCACCTTCGACGGCACCCTGGCCGCGACCGCCTGAGCCCACTTGTCGCGACAACCGGGCACCCTGGATCACCTGGGTGAACTGACGGAACCGGCCGGACCTGCGAAGGTCCGGCCGGTTCCTTGTCCGGACAAGTGCCGGACGGGCGCTCAGAACGCCGAGTGCTCGAACCAGAGCGCCAGCAGCTCCTGGTCCCCGGCCAGCTCCACGCCGGCCGCGGTGCGGTCGAGCCGCCGGTAGAGGAGCAGCAGCAGCTCGGCGGCGGTGGCCCGGACGGTGGCGTCGGCGGCCGTGTCGCCCTCGGTGCCGTCGCCCTGGTCGAGGCCGAAGCCGTCGGGGCGCAGCCGGACCAGCCAGTCGCCTTCGCCGTCGGTGCGGGCGAAGCGGATGGTGCGGTCCTCGCCGCGCAGCTCGGCCGTCCCGGGGGCGAAGAAGGCGGCGAACGGCAGGTTGGTCAGGAACTCGTCCACGCCGTCGGCGGCGAGCTCCGGGTCGATCTCCGCCGCCAGGCCGAGCGCGCGCTCGGCGTCGACGCGGTGGACCAGGGTCTCGAACAGCATCCGGCGGACCCAGAACCGGGCGTGCTGGTCGGCGCCCCAGGCCCACATCGGCTCGTCGAGGTCGCCCTCGGCGAAGGCCGCGGCGGCCTGCGCGGCGGCCTCGGCCAGCCAGTCCGGGAGCTCCTCGGGCCGCTCGGGCAGCCGCAGGTCCACGTCCCGGCTGAGCGGGCGCTCCTGGATCCGCTGGCGGATCAGCACGGTGAACCAGCGCTGCACGCTGCCGGCGTGCCGGACGAGGTCGGCGAGCGTCCAGTCCGGGCAGTCGGGCACCGGGAGGGTGAGGTCGGCGTCCCGTACGGCGGCGACGAAGCGGGCGGTCTCGGCGGCGACGGCGGCGCCGCGGTCCTGCGGGGTCATGAGGGTGGTCTCCAGTGCTCCGGGGGCGCGGCGGCGCGGGCGGCCCGCGCCCGACGGCTTGTGCGCTCAATGTTTCATTTGCTGAAGCAATCGCGACGACGCTAGGCCTGAAAGGTTGAGCTTGTCAAGTAACTCTCCGGGGGCACACCGCTCCCGAGGAGCGGTCGTTGACCAGTGGACCGGCCGTCCCCAGCAGAGAGCGCGACCCCCTGTGTCCCAGCCCTTCGAACTTCCCGCCTTCTACCTGCCGCACCCCGCCCGCCGCAATCCCCACCTGGAACAGGCGCGCGAGCACTCCCGCCGCTGGGCCCGTGGGATGGGCATGCTGGAGGGTTCCGGCATCTGGGAGCAGCGGGACCTCGACGCCCACGACTACCCACTGCTGTGCGCGTACACCTACCCGGACTGCGACGGGGTCGAGCTGTCCCTGGTCACCGACTGGCACGTCTGGGTGTTCTTCTTCGACGACCACTTCCTGGAGACCTTCAAGCGCGCCCGGGACCGGGTCGGCGCCCGGTCCCACCTCGACCGGCTGCCCGCCTTCATGCCGCCGGACCCCTCGGCCGGGACGCCCGAACCGCGGAACCCGGTGGAGGCGGGCCTCGCCGACCTCTGGCGGCGCACCGTCCCGGGCACCTCGGCGGACTGGCGGAAACGCTTCGCCCTGAGCACCGGGCACCTGCTCGACGAGTCGATCTGGGAACTGTCGAACATCGACATTGGTCGGATCCCCAACCCGGTCGAGTACATCGAGATGCGCCGCAAGGTGGGCGGCGCGCCCTGGTCGGCCGGGCTGGTGGAACACGCGGCGGGCGCCGAGGTCCCGGCCGCGGTCGCGTACACCCGGCCGCTGCGGGTGCTCCGGGACACCTTCTCCGATGCGGTGCACCTGCGCAACGACCTGTTCTCCTACCAGCGCGAGATCGAGGAGGAGGGCGAACTGAGCAACGGTGTCCTGGTGCTGGAGACCTTCCTCGCCGTCTCCACCCAGGAGGCGGCGAACCGGGTCAACGACCTGGTGACCTCCCGGATGCAGCAGTTCGAGGACACCGTGCTCACCGAACTGGGCCCGCTGTTCGCCGAACACGGCCTCACCGCCGAGGAGACCGCCCGGGTGCTGGCATACGTCAAGGGGCTGCAGGACTGGCAGGCGGGCGGCCACGAGTGGCACCTGCACTCCAGCCGCTACATGAACGGCGGTGGACGCCACGGCAGTTCGGGCCTCCCGCTGGGCACCCTCGGCACCTCGGCGCTGGACGTCCGGCGGCTGGTCGCCGCCACCGGCGCGCAGCGGGTCCGGAACTTCACCTTCGTCCCGCACCGGCGGACCGGCCCCTCCCTCGTCCCCGAACTCCGCCTCCCGAGCGCCCCGCGCATCAACCGGCACGCGGACGAGGTCCGGCGCACGACGGTGGACTGGGCACGCCGGGTGGGCATGTTCGCTCCGGAACCCCTCCTCGGCGGCCGCCCGCTCTGGACCGGGGAACGGCTCGACGACTACGACTTCGGCGGGTTCACCGCCTACACCCTCCCGGAGGCCACCGCCGGACAGCTCGACCTGGTCGCGACCTTCGTCACCTGGGGCAGCTACGGCGACGACTACCTCTCCGCCGCCCACGGACACCGACGCGACCAGGCCGGCGCCGAAGCGGCCGTCGCACGCCTGCTGGCCATCACCGCGCCGGACCCGGTCGGGCCGGTGGCACCCGCGAACGCGCTGGAACGCGGCCTCGCCGAGTTCTGGCCGCGCGCCACCGCCCGACTGTCACCGGCCGACCGCGACACCGTCCGGACCCTGCTCGCCGAGCTGCTGGACGGCTGGCTCACCGAGATCGCCGGCCTCGCCCACCACCGCGTCCCCGACCCGGTCGACTACCTGGAGACCCGCCGCCGGACCATCGGCAGCGGCTTCTTCCTCGCCCTCCCCGGCCTGCTGCGCCCGGCACTGCCGGCCGCCGTGCTGGCGAGCGGCACGATGCGGGCGCTGGAGGACTCGGCCGCCGACCACGCCGGCCTGGTCAACGACCTGTTCTCGTACCAGCGGGAGATCGAGTTCGAGGGCGACTTCCACAACGCCTCCCTGGTCGTGCAGCACTTCCTCGACTGCGGGTACCCGGAGGCGGCGCGCATCGTCGGCGACCTGGTCACCGCCCGGCTCGACCAGTTCGAGCACCTGGCGGCCCGTGAACTGCCCGTGCTCTGCGCGGACCTGCGCCTCGACGGTGCCACCCGGCAGGCCGTCGACGACCACGTCCGCTACCTCCGGAACCTGATGACCGCCAACCTGCACTGGCACGGCGTCTCCCGCCGCTACCCGGAGGCCGACCTGCGCCGCCACCACGGCCGCGACCTGCCCCGGCCCACCGGCCTCGGCACCTCGGCCGCCCGGATCCCGCTGCCCACAGTCTGAGCCGGGGACGGGTCTACCCGGCCGGCGCCGGGCGGACGGTGAGGCCGGGGCGGCGGCGGTGGACGGTGAGGTAGACCAGGCCGTCCCCGCCCGCCGCCAGGGCCCGGCGGGCGCCGCGCGGGAGCCAGGCGGTGCAGCCGGGGGAGAGCGGCTGCCCGGTGCCGTCCGTCTCCAACCGGCCGCTGCCGTCGAGTACTTGGAGCAGCACGTCGAGGTCCGGTTCGACGTGCGCGGGGACCTCGGCGTCGGCCGGGAGGCGGATGATGTTGGCGTCCAGCTGGCGGCCGTCCTCCTGCAGCCGCCACAGCGCCCCGCCGCGGTCGGCGGGGGTCCGCCGGAGCAGGGAATCCAGCCGGGTGAGCACACCTGGTCCGGGGTCGGGCGTCAACGGGGCCTCCTGAGGGCGGGCGGGAGCGGCCCGAGGATTCTACGGAGGAGGGCGGGCGCCCGGCTCAGCCGGCGTCGAGCAGCCGGGCGAGCGCGCGGTCGAGGTCGAGGTGCTCGGACTCCGACCCGGCCGGCACCAGCGTGAAGGAGTCCGAGAGGAAGGCCGTGACCAACTCCTCCGGGGCGCTGACCACGGCCCGCCCGACCGGCCCCCGCAAGGTGATCAGCACCTCGCCCGCCGGACCCGGCCGGACCTGCACGTCGCCGCTGCCGACGGGGGTGAGCCGGCCCTCGTTCAGCAGCTCCCGGCTGAAGTACCAGCACACCCGGGCGGTGTCCCCGGTGCACCGGCACGGGGTGAGCGGGAACGCCAGGCAGGCGGCGTACGGCAGGCTCGCGTCGAAGCGCAGCTGGGCCTCGATCGGGACGTCGGGCGCCGCGCTGTCGGGGAAGGTGACGGGCACCGGGCGGACGGTGGACAACTGCATCGCGGCCTCCTGTGGTCACGGCGCGCCCGACCGGCACGCTCCGGCCTACCCGGGGGCGCCTACCCGGTGCGCCGCGTGGCAGCCGAGGGGGGAGGAATCTCCACAATTCCCGCGCATCGCCCGTCCGCGCGGACCACCCGCCGTCAACTCCGGGCCCGCTCTTTCACTCTCAGGAATGAAACGGCGGGCTGTCCGGAGCCCTCGGCCCGACCACGGCGGCACCGGGCCGACGGAGGCTGGAACCACGCCCCCGCACCCCTCCCGAACGGAGCCCGTCCGTGACCCGCCCCCGCCCCCTCCGGGCAGCCGCCGCGCTGCTGCTCTCCGCCGCCCTCGCGGGCTGCGCCGGCTCCGGCACCCCGTCGAACAGCGCCTCCGGCTCGGTGGCCGACGCGGCCCTGACCAGCCCCGCCGCGCCCAGCGGCAACGCCGCCGCCCAGGTCACCATCAGGAACTTCGCCTTCGCCCCCGCCGCCCTCACGGTCAGCCCCGGGCAGACCGTCACCGTGGTCAACCAGGACTCCGCCGCCCACACCCTCACCGCCGACGACAAGTCCTTCGACACCGGCCCGATCCAGCCCGGCGCCTCCGCCACCTTCACCGCCCCGCAGAGCGGCGCCCACCCGTACATCTGCACCATCCACCCGTTCATGCACGGCACCCTCACCGTCGGCTGAGCGGCCCGGGGCCGCCCGAGCGCCCGCCCCGCCGCCCGGGTGAACGGGCGGCGCGGCGGGACGGACGGGCCGGGGGCCGGACGGCCCGAAGGCGATGATCTGCGGGATCCCGGAGGCCCTCACCGTCGGAGGCGGACATGCGGATCCTGCTCCTCGCCAGCGCGTTCAACAGTCTCAGCCAGCGCCTGCACGCCGAACTGCGCGACCGACGCCACCAGGTGGACGTCCAACTGGCCGGTGACGAAGACGAGTTGACGGCTGCGGTGGACCGGCTGCGGCCGGACCTGCTGCTCGCGCCGATGCTGCGCAGCGCGATCCCGCGGGAGGTCTGGTCCCGGCTCACCTGCCTGGTCGTCCACCCCGGCCCGCCCGGCGACCGCGGTCCCTCCTCGCTGGACCGGGCGATCCAGGACGGCCGCACCGAGTGGGGCGTCACCGTGCTCCAGGCCGAGGAGGAGATGGACGCCGGACCGGTCTGGGCCTGGGCGCCCTGCCGTCTGCCCGGGCGCGGGAAGAGCGACCTCTACCGCAACGAGGTCTCCGACGCCGCCGTGGCCGCCGCCCTGCTCGCCGTGGAGCGGGTCGCCTCCGGCACCCACGCGCCCCAGCCGCAGCACGGCCCCGGCTGGCAGGGGACCGTCCGCACCCGGCCGGCACTGCGCCAGGCCGAGCGCCGGATCGACTGGACCGCCGACACCACCGAGGCGGTGCTGCGCCGGCTGCGCGCCGCCGACTCCCAGCCCGGGGTGCTGGACGACCTGTGCGGCGCCGAGTGGTACCTGCACGGCGGCCACCCCGAGCCGCTGCTGCGCGGCCGCCCGGGCGACCTGCTCGCCACCCGGGCCGGCGCCGTCTGCCGGGCTACCCCGGACGGAGCAGTGTGGCTCCCCGAACTTCGCCGCCGCCGCACCCCGGGCGGGCCCGCGACCTTCAAGCTCCCGGCCGTGACGGCGCTCGGCGCCCTGCTGCCGCCCGTCCCGGAGCGTTCGGCGCCGCTGATGCCGGAGCCGGGCGAGCGCGTCGGCTGGTCGGACCTGCGCTACCGCGAGGACGGCCCGGTGGGCTTCCTGCACTTCTCCTTCCCCGGCGGCGCGATGTCCGCCGACCACTGCCGCCGGCTGCGGGCGGCCTACCGCTTCGCGCTCGGCCGCCCGACCTCGGTGCTGGTGCTGGGCGGCGGCCGGGACTTCTTCTCCAACGGCATCCACCTCAACGTCATCGAGGCCGCCGAGGACCCGGCCGCCGAGTCCTGGGCCACCATCACCGCGATGGACGACCTGGTCGCCGAGGTGCTCACCACCACCGACCGGCTGGTGGTCGCCGCCCTCGGCGGCAACGCCGCGGCCGGCGGGGTGATGCTGGCGCTGGCCGCCGACGAGGTGTGGTGCCGCCGCGGTGCCGTGCTCAACCCGCACTACCGGCTGATGGGGCTGTACGGCTCGGAGTACTGGACGTACACCCTGCCGCGCCGGGTGGGCGCGGCGGAGGCCGAGCGGCTGACCCGCCAGGCCCTCCCGGTGTCCGCGACCACCGCCGAACGGCTCGGCCTGGTCGACCGGGTGCTCGACGCCGGGCCGGAGGGCTTCGGTCCCGCCGCGGCCCGACTGGCCGGGCTGCTCGCCGCCTCGCCCGGCGCCCAGCGCCGGATCGCGGCGAAGAAGGCGGCGCGCGAGGCCGACGAGCGGGTGAAGCCGCTCGCCGCGTACCGGGAGGAGGAGCTCACGGTCATGCACCGGCAGTTCTTCGCACCCGAATCGCCGTACCACGCGCTGCGGTCCGCATTCGTGCGCAAGCGCCCGGTGCCCGCCGGGCTCCGCGCCCGGCTGTGACCCGAACGGCCCCGCCGGCCTTGCGCGCACCGGGCGGTCCCGCCCGCCGCGCGGAGCGGCGGCCGTCCCCGAGCGTTGCTATGACTGGGTTCGAGCCACTCACCCCGGCTCCCATCCCCGAGGAGGCATCCTCATGGGTGCTGCAACAACCGACACCGACGTGGTGCACATTCTCTGGATCAACGCGGGCCTCAGCTGCGACGGCGACTCCGTCTCGCTGACCGCCGCGATGCAGCCCAGCATCGAGGAGATCGTCACCGGCGCGCTGCCCGGCCTGCCGAAGGTCGCCGTGCACTGGCCGCTGATCGACTTCGAGTGCGGCCCGGTCCAGGGCGCGGACAACTTCGTCGAATGGTTCTTCAAGGCCGACCGCGGCGAGCTCGAACCGTTCGTGCTGGTCGTCGAGGGGTCGATCCCCAACGAGAAGATCAAGAAGGAGGGCTACTGGTGCGGCTTCGGCGACGACCCCGCCACCGGCCAGCCCATCACCACCAGTGAGTGGCTGGACCGGCTCGCCTCCAAGGCGACCGCCGTGGTCGCGATCGGCACCTGCGCCACGTACGGCGGCATCCACGCCATGGCCGGCAACCCGACCGGCGCGATGGGCGTGCCGGACTACCTCGGCTGGGACTGGAAGTCCAAGGCCGGACTGCCGATCGTCTGCGTCCCGGGCTGCCCGATCCAGCCCGACAACTTCGCCGAGACCCTGACCTACCTGCTCTACCAGCTGGCCGGTTCCGCGCCGATGATCCCGCTCGACGACAAGCTGCGGCCCGCCTGGCTGTTCGGCGCCACCGTGCACGAGGGCTGCGACCGCGGCGGCTACTACGAACAGGGCCAGTTCGCCACCGACTACGGCACCCCCGAGTGCCTGGTGCGGCTCGGCTGCTGGGGCCCGGTCGTCAAGTGCAACGTCACCAAGCGCGGCTGGATCAACGGCGTCGGCGGCTGCCCGAACGTGGGCGGCATCTGCATCGCCTGCACCATGCCCGGCTTCCCGGACAAGTTCATGCCCTTCATGGACCCGCCGCCCGGCGCACGCGTCTCCACCGGCGCCAGCACCGTGTACGGCGCGGTGATCCGCCGACTGCGCGCGATCACCCAGCAGACCGTCGACAAGGAACCCAAGTGGCGCCGCACCGGCCGCCAGCTGACCACGGGTTACCGCCCGCCCTGGTGACAGCGGAGGGCCGCACACCGCCCCCGGTGTGCGGCCCCCGTCGGCCGCCGCCCGGCCAGTGGAACCCGCAGACCCCGTAGACAAGGAAACGCAGAGACGATGGCAACACCGACGACCAGGGCGGCCGGCGACGGCAGCGGCCTGACCGAGATGTCGTGGGATCCGATCACCCGGATCGTGGGCAGTCTGGGCATCCACACGAAGATCGACTTCAAGCAGAAGCGGGTCGCGGAGTGCTACAGCACCTCCTCGGTCTTCCGCGGCTACAGCGTCTTCATGCGCGGCAAGGACCCGCGCGACGCCCACTTCATCACCAGCCGGATCTGCGGGATCTGCGGCGACAACCACGCCACCTGCTCGGTCTACACCCAGAACATGGCCTACGGGGTGAAGCCCCCGCACCTGGGCGAATGGATCATCAACCTCGGCGAGGCCGCCGAGTACATGTTCGACCACAACATCTTCCAGGAGAACCTGGTCGGGGTCGACTACTGCGAGAAGATGGTCCGCGAGACCAACCCGGGCGTCCTCGAACTCGCCGAACGCACCGAGGCCCCGCACGCCGGCGACCACGGCTACAAGACCATCGCCGACATCATGCGCTCGCTCAACCCGATCGAGGGCGAGTTCTACCGCGAGGCGCTGCAGGTCAGCCGGTACACCCGGGAGATGTTCTGCCTGATGGAGGGCCGCCACGTGCACCCCTCCACGCTCTACCCGGGCGGCGTCGGCACGGTCGCCACCGTGCAGCTGTTCACCGACTACCTGACCCGGCTGATGCGCTACGTCGAGTTCATGAAGAAGGTCGTGCCGCTGCACGACGACCTCTTCGACTTCTTCTACCAGGCGCTGCCCGGCTACGAGGAGGTCGGCCGGCGCCGGGTCCTGCTCGGCTGCTGGGGCAGCCTCAACGACCCCGACCACTGCGACTTCACCTACCGCAACATGACCGACTGGGGCCGACGGATGTTCGTCACCCCCGGCGTCGTGGTGGACGGCAAGCTGGTCACCAACGACCTGACGCAGATCAACCTCGGCATCCGGATCCTGCTCGGCAGCTCCTACTACGAGGACTGGCAGGGCAAGGAACAGTTCGTCACCCACGACCCGCTCGGCAACCCGGTCGACCCCCGGCACCCGTGGAACCAGCACACCATCCCCCAGCCGCAGAAGCGCAACTTCGACGACAAGTACAGCTGGGTGATGTCCCCGCGCTGGTTCGACGGCAAGGACCACCTCGCCCTGGACACCGGCGGCGGCCCGATCGCCCGGCTGTGGTCCACCGCGCTCTCCGGCCTGGTCGACATCGGCTACGTCAAGGCCACCGGCCACAGCGTCGTGATCAACCTGCCCCGCTCGATGACCAAGCCCGAGGTCAGCTTCGAGTGGAAGATCCCGCAGTGGAGCAACGCCATCGAGCGCAACCGCGCCCGCACCTACTTCCAGGCCTACGCGGCCGCCGCCGCCCTGCACTTCGCCGAGAAGGCCCTCGACGAGGTCCGCGCCGGGCGCAGCCAGACCTGGGAGCGCTTCGAGGTGCCGGACGAGTCCATCGGCTGCGGCTTCACCGAGGCCGTGCGCGGCGTGCTCTCGCACCACATGGTCATCCGCGACGGCAAGATCGCCAACTACCACCCGTACCCGCCCACCCCGTGGAACGCCAGCGTGCGGGACAGCTACGGCACGCCCGGACCGTACGAGGACGCGGTGCAGAACACCCCGATCTTCGAGGAGAACTCCCCGGAGAACTTCAAGGGCATCGACATCATGCGCGCCGTGCGCAGCTTCGACCCCTGTCTGCCCTGCGGCGTGCACATGTACGTCGGCAACGGCCGCACCCTGAAGACCATGCACGTGCCCACCGGCCTGAGCGGGCTCACCGCATGACGGCCGAACAGACCGGGCTGCGGATCCAGCAGGCCCTGGACGCACTGGCCGGCAGCGGCGCCGAGCAGGCGGGCGAGCAACTCGTCCGCGACCTGATGGAGTTCTACGGCGAGGGACTGGCCAGACTCGTCCCGGCGCTGCCGCCGCCCGCCCTGGAACGGATGCTGGACGACCCGGCGGTCGCCGGGCTGCTGCTCCTGCACGACCTGCACCCCGAGGACGTCACCGCCCGGATCGGCCGGGCGCTGGCCGACCTGCCCGAGCGGATCGAGGTGCTCGGCTTCGACCCCGTGACCGGCGCCCTGCGGCTGCGCCGCACGGCCACCGGCTGCGGCTGCGGGGAACAGGAGGTGGAGGCCGCCCTCGCCCGCCACGTGCCCGAGGTGACCGCCCTGGAACTGGAGCGCGCCCCGCAACTGCTCCAGATCGGCAGCCGCCCGCCGCAGCCCGCGGAGGCCCGGTGAACACCCGCAGGGTCTCCCGGGACGGGACCGCCCTGCTGCGCCGACTGCGCGAGCCGGCCCCGCCGCGCCCCGAACAGTGCGGCCTGTGCGGCCGCGACCTGCCCCCCGGCCACCGCCACCTGGTCGACGTCGAGGACCGCGCGCTGGCCTGCAGCTGCACCGCCTGCGGCCTGCTGTTCGAGCAGCCGGGCGCGGCCGGCGGCCGCTACCGCACCGTCCCGGACCGGGTCCTCACCGACCCGGACGGAACGGTCGACGAGCGGGCCTGGTCGGTGCTGGGCGTCCCGGTCGGCACCGTCTTCCTGTTCCGCAACGCCGTGCTCGACCGGCTGCTCGCCTTCTACCCCGGGCCGGCCGGCGCCACCGAGAGCGAGGTGGACCAGGAGGCCTGGCAGCGCGCCCTCGGCGCGAACCGGCTGGCCGCCGCCCTGGAACCGGACGTGGAGGCGCTGCTGCTGCGCCGCACGGAGGGGCGGGTGTCCTGCTTCCTGGTGCCGATCGACGTCTGCTACGAACTGGTCGGCCGGCTCCGGCGGTGCTGGCACGGCTTCGACGGCGGAGCCGAGGCGCAGGCCGAACTCGACGCGTTCTTCGGGCAGTTGACCGTCCGGGCCCGCCCGCTGCCGACGGCGGTGACGGCGTGACGACGCTCGGCTTCGCCTGCACCGGGGTGCGCACCGACCCGTACGCGGCCGGGCCGACCCTGGTGTTCCGGCTGCGGATCACGGCGCCCGCCGACACCCGGGTGCACGCCCTCGCGCTGCAGTGCCAGCTGCGGATCGAACCCGCCCGCCGGCCGTACGGCGACGCCGAGGGCGAGCGGCTGACCGACCTGTTCGGCGGCCGGGAGCGCTGGGCGACCACGCTCAACCCGATCCAGTTCGCCACCGTGCCGCTGCTGGTGCCCGGCTTCACCGGGGAGACCGAGGCCGACCTCGTCGTCCCGGCCAGCTACGACCTGGAGGTGGCCGGCGCCCGGTACTTCCGCGCACTGGACGGCGGCGAGGTGCCGCTGCTGCTGCTGTTCTCCGGCACCGCCTTCGCCGGGCCCGGCGGCTTCCAGGTCACCCCGGTGCCCTGGGACAAGGAGGCCCGGGTGCGGATGCCGGTCCGGGTCTGGCGGGAGGCCGTCGACCGGCACTTCCCCGGCTGCGGCTGGCTGCGGCTGCCCGAGGACGTCCTCGACGAACTGCTGGCCTACCGCTCCCGCCGGGCCCTGCCCTCCTGGGAGGCGACGGTGCGCGAACTGCTGGCCGGCGCCGAGGTGGCGGAGGGGGCCCGGTGAACGGCTTCCCCGAGGGGATCGAGCGCGGCTTCGCGGCCGCCCGGCAGATCGCCGACGCGGTACTGCTGGAGGGCTACGTGCTCTACCCCTACCGTGCCTCGGCCGCCAAGAACCGGCTGCGCTGGCAGTTCGGCGTCCTGGTGCCGCCCGAGTACACCGCACAGGGCGGCGAGCACTCCCACCAGCGCACCGAATGCGTGATGGAGGCGCGCGCCGACGACCGGCTGGCGGTCGAGCTGCGCTTCCTGCGGGTCCAGCGGCGCACCGTCGAACAGGCCACTGCCAACGGGCAGTTCGAGCCGGTGGAGCGGCTGGAGCTGGCCGACCGGGTGCTGGTCGAATGGGACGAGGGCGTCGAGGAGCGGATCGAACTGCTGCTGCCGGTCGAGGAGTTGACCGGCACGGGAGGGCAGCAGCACGGGTTCCGGCTGCCGGGCGTCGGCAGCACCGAGCTGCTGCACGAGCACGGCACGGCGGTCGGCCGGCTGGTGCGACGGCGCGAACAGGTCGACGGGCTGGTGCGGTTGCGGGTCGAGGAACTGCCCGGCCCGTACCGGGCCCAGCGGCTCACCGTCGAGGTGGAGAACGCCTCCACCTGGACACCGCGCCGCAAGACCGGCCGCGAGGAGGCGCTGCCGCGCTCCCTGGTCTCCGTCCACCTGCTGCTCGGACTGGAGCACGGCCGCTTCCTCTCGGTCACCGATCCGCCCGAGTGGGCCCGCCCGGCCGTCCAGCGCTGCCGCAACAAGCACACCTGGCCGGTGCTGGCCGGCGCCGACGGCGACAACCGGGTGCTGCTCTCCTCGCCGATCATCCTGGAGGACCACCCGAGGATCGCCCCGGAGAGCCTCGGCACCCTCTACGACGCCACCGAGATCGACGAGATCCTGGCGCTGCGCACGGCGGCCCTGACCGAGGACGAGAAGCGCGAGGCCCGGGGCACCGACGACCGGGCCGGCGCGGTGGTCGACCTGGCCGAGTCGATGCCGCCCGAGGTGCTGGAACGGCTGCACGGCGCGGTCCGGGGGCTGCGCGAGATCACCGGCGACTCCGGCCCCGAGCAGCCCTGGTGGGACCCGGGCGGCGACCCGACGGTGGACCCCGAGCGGGACCGGGTGCTGGTCGACGGCCGGTCGGTCGGCGCGGGCAGCCGGGTGGTGCTGCGACCCGGACGGCGACGCACCGACGCCCAGGACCTCTTCCTGGCCGGGCGGACCGGCGTCGTCGAGGCGGTCCTGCACGACGTCGACGGCTCGGTGCACCTGGCCGTCACGGTGGAGGACGACCCGGGCGCGGACCTCTGGCGGGCCCAGGGGCGCTTCCGCTACTTCCAGCCCGACGAGGTCACCCCGCTGGAGGAGTCGTGACCGGCGGGAAGGTGCTGGTCGCCGGGGTCGGCAACATCTTCCTCGGCGACGACGGCTTCGGCGTCGAGACCGTCCGGCGGCTGGCCGCCCACCCGCTGCCGGCGGGCGTCGAGCTGGTCGACATCGGGGTGCGCGGCGTCGACCTGGCCTACCGGCTGCTCGACGGCTATCGCACCGCCGTCCTGGTGGACGCCACCTGCCGCGGCGGCGCACCCGGCACCGTCTACCTGATCGAGGCGGCCGCCGAACCGCTGGAGGTGCCCGTCCTGGACGGCCACCGGATGGGCCCGGACGCCGTGCTCGGACTGCTCGCCACGCTCGCGGCCGGCACCGGGGGCTCGGCGCCGGAACGGGTGCTGGTGGTCGGCTGCGAACCGGCGTCGCTGGAGGAGGGCATCGGGCTGAGCGAACCCGTCGCCGCCGCCGTGGAGCAGGCCGTTCGGATGGTGCTCCGGGCCGTGGCGGAGGAGAGCACGCAGCCGGAGAGGAGGACGACACCATGCTGAGGAAACTGTTCTGCGCGGCCCTGCTGACCGCGTTCGGCGCGCTGGTCTGGCAGAGCCTGCCGGATCTCAAGCGGTACCTGAAGATCTCCCGGATGTGAGTCGCGGATTGCTGCGAACGGTGCAGCCCCGGGTGCGGTGGCGGCGCGGCTTCGGGCCGTGGCCGCCACCGACCCCTGTAATGGGGCGCGTTGCCGCCCGCCGTGGGAAGGGACCGATGCACGAGATGTCGATCGCCGCCGCCGTCGTCGAGCAGGTGGACGAGGCCGCCCGGCGGCACGGGGCCCCCGGGGTGGCGCGAGTGCGGTTGCAGGTGGGCGAGTTGGCCGGGGTGGTCGCCGAGGCCCTCGACTTCTGCTTCGAACTGGCCTGCGCCGGAACCCTGGTGGAGGGCGCGGCGCTGGACACCGAGCCGGTGACGGCGCGGGCCCGCTGCGCGCCCTGCGCGGTCGAATGGGCCGTCGGCATGCCGCCGGACCTCGGCTGCCCGAACTGCCGCACCGGCGGCAACGTCCACCTGCTCGCCGGGCGCGAGCTCCAGATCCTCGACGTCGAGTGGGCCCGGTGCCCGCCGGCCGGGCAGAAAGGCTGATCCCGATGTGCGAGACGGGCCACACGGTCGACCTCCGGCGGGCGGTCCTCGCCCGCAACGACGACAGCGCCCGCGGCCTGCGGGCCGCGCTCGCCGCCCGCGGCACCGCCGCGGTCAATCTGCTCTCCAGCCCGGGCAGCGGCAAAACCGCCCTGCTGGAGGCCGAGTTGGGGCTCGCCCGGCGGCGCGGGATCCCGGTCGCCGCGCTCACCGCCGACCTCGCCACCGAGAACGACGCGCTACGGCTGGCCCGTTCGGGCGCGCCGGTGAAGCAGGTGCTGACCGACGGGCTCTGCCACCTGGAGGCGCGGATGCTGGCCGGGCACCTGGACGGCTGGCTGCCCGAGGACTGCCGGCTGCTGTTCGTGGAGAACGTCGGCAACCTGGTCTGCCCGGCCTCCTACGACCTCGGCGAGACGCTGCGGGTGGTGCTGGCCTCGGTCACCGAGGGCGAGGACAAGCCGCTGAAGTACCCGACCGCGTTCGGGCTGGCCAACCTCGTCCTGGTGACCAAGACGGACATCGCCGCGGCGGTCGGGTTCGACGAGGCGACGTTCCTGGCGAACGTCCAGCGGGTCAACCCCGGGGTGGAGGTGGTGCGCACCTCGGCGCGCAGCGGGGAGGGGATCGGGGCGCTGCTGGAGCGGGCGTCGGGCCTGCTGGACGGCGCGGTGCCGCACCGGCCGGTGATGGCGGCGGCCGGGCACGCGGGGCACGTCCACGACGGGCACGCGCACGCGCACGAGGGGCACGTCCATGACGGGCACACGGACGATGGGCACGCGTACGACGGGCATGGGCACGGGACACCCGCGGGGCACCAGCACGCGGCGCCGGAGGTCCCGTGACCGCGCTCGACCGTGAGCGGCGCCGGGTCGCCGTCCGCGGCCTGGTGCAGGGCGTCGGCTTCCGGCCGTTCGTCTTCGCGCTGGCCGGGGAGCTGGGGCTCGACGGCAGCGTCACCAACACCGGTGAGGGCGTGCTCGCCGAGGTCGAGGGCAGCCCGGCGGCCCTGGACGCGTTCTGCCACCGGCTGGCCGCCGACGCGCCCCCGCTGGCCCGGGTCGCCTCGGTCGAGCACGCGCCGCTCGCCGCCACCGGCACCCCCGGCTTCACCATCACCCCCTCCCGCACCGACGGCCCGCGCGCCACCCTGATCCCGCCCGACGTGGCGACCTGCGCCGACTGCCTGGCCGAACTCATCGACCCGGCCGACCGGCGCCACCGGCACCCGTTCATCAGCTGCACCAACTGCGGCCCCCGGCACACCATCGTGACCGGCCTGCCGTACGACCGCGGCAACACCACCATGGCCGGCTTCCCGATGTGCCCGGACTGCGCCCGCGAGTACGCCGACCCCGCCGACCGCCGCTTCCACGCCCAGCCCGTCGCCTGCCACGCCTGCGGCCCCCGGCTCACCCTGACCGTGTCCGGGCAGGACGCCCTCGACGGCGAGGACGCCCTCGGCGAGGCCCGGCGGCTGCTGGCCGACGGGGCGGTCCTCGCCGTCAAAGGCATCGGCGGCTACCACCTCGCCTGCGACGCGCGCGACACCGCGGCCGTCGCCCTGCTGCGCCGACGCAAGCGGCGTGGCGACAAGCCCTTCGCCGTGATGGCCCGCGACCTCGCCACCGTCGAGCAACTACGGCCGCTCGGGCCGGTCGAGCGGGAACTGCTCACCGGCCCGGTCCGGCCGATCGTCCTGCTGCGCCGCCCCGGCGGCTTCGCGGCGGAACTCCCGGCGGTCGCCCCCGGCAGCCCCGACCTCGGGGTGCTGCTCCCGTACACCCCGCTGCACCACCTGCTGCTCGCCGCCCCCGGGCCCGACCTGCTGGTGATGACCAGCGCCAACCTCTCCGGGGAGCCGATCGTCACCGACGACCGGCAGGCGCTCACCGCGCTCGCCCCGCTGGTGGACGGCTGGCTCAGCCACGACCGGCCGATCCACGTGCCCTGCGAGGACTCGGTGGTGCGGGTGGTGGACGGCGAACTGCTGCCGCTGCGCCGCTCGCGCGGGTACGCCCCGCTGCCGCTCCCGCTGCCGGTGCCGGTCCGGCCGGTGCTCGCGGTCGGCGGCGACCTCAAGAACGCCTTCGCGCTGGCCCGGGACGGCTACGCCTGGCTGTCCGGGCACATCGGCGACATGGACGACCTGGCCACCCTGCGCGCCTTCGACCGCGCCGTCGAGCAGCTCGGCACGGTCAGCGGGGTGCGGCCCGACCTGCTGGTCGCCGACCGGCACCCCGGCTACCGCTCGGTCCGGCACGCCGAGCGCACCGCCGCCGGCCGGCCGCTGCGCCGGGTACAGCACCACCACGCCCACATCGCCGCCGTGCTGGCCGAACACGGACTGGACGGCGGCCGCCCGGTGCTCGGGGTGGCCTTCGACGGCACCGGCTACGGCGAGGACGGCGCGATCTGGGGCGGCGAGGTGCTGCTGGCCGACTACGACGGCTTCCGCCGCCTCGCCCACCTCGGCTACGTACCGCTGCCGGGCGGGGACGCGGCGGTGCGGCGCCCGTACCGGACGGCGCTCGCCCACCTGCGTGCGGCCGGGCTGCCCTGGGCCGCCGGGCTGCCGCCGGTCCGGGCCTGCCCGGAGGAGGAACTGCGGCTGCTGGAAAGTCAGTTGGCGCGCGGGCTGAACTGTGTGCCGACCTCCAGCATGGGCCGGCTGTTCGACGCGGTGTCCTCGCTGGCCGGGATCTGCCACCGGGCCGGGTACGAGGCCCAGGCGGCGATCGAACTGGAGGCGGCGGCCGTGGAGTTCGGCCCGGCCGCGGGCTACGACTTCGGGCTGGACGCCCGCCGGGACGGCTGGACCGCCGATCCCGGACCGGTGCTGGCCGGGGTGGTCGCGGACGTGACCGCGGGCGCACCGGTCGGGCTGGTCGCCGCGCGCTTCCACACCGCGGTGGCCGACCTGGTCCGGCGGATCTGCGCGGTCGTCCGGGACCGGCACGGCACCGGCACGGTCGCGCTCAGCGGCGGCGTCTTCGCCAACGCGCTGCTCTCCTCGGCCTGCGCGCGCGGCCTCGGGGAGGACGGCTTCACCGTGCTGCGGCACCGCCGGGTGCCGCCCAACGACGGAGGGCTGGCGCTCGGCCAGCTGATGGTGGCCGGCCGGTCGTCGGCCGCCAGGGAGGAGTGAGAGCGGATGTGCCTGGCGGTGCCCGGCAGGGTGACGGAGATCGGGGAGCGGGACGGGACCCGGATGGCGGTGATGGATTTCGGCGGGGTGGTCAAGGACGTGTGCCTGGAGTACCTGCCCGATCTGGGGGTGGGGGAGTACGCGATCGTCCACGTGGGCTTCGCGTTGCAGCGCCTGGACGAGGAGTCGGCCCGGCGGACCCTGGCGCTGTTCGAGGAACTCGGGCTGCTGCAGGAGGAGTTCGGCGACCCGTGGGAGGCGGCGTCGGACGGGCCGACGGACGGGCCGGCGGTCGGGCCGGCGGGAGTGGCCGGCATGGTCGAGGAGGGCGGTGAGCGGTGAAGTACCTGGAGGAGTTCCGCAACCCCGAGCTGGCGGCGGGCCTGCTCGCCGACATCAGGGCGACGGTCACCCGGCCGTGGGCGCTGATGGAGGTGTGCGGCGGCCAGACGCACAGCATCATCCGGCATGCCATCGACCAACTACTGCCGGACGAGGTCGAGTTGATCCACGGCCCGGGCTGCCCGGTGTGCGTCACCCCGCTGGAGGTGATCGACCGGGCACTGGCGATCGCCGCCCGGCCCGAGGTGATCTTCTGCTCCTTCGGGGACATGCTGCGGGTGCCCGGCACCGACCGCGACCTGTTCCGGGTCCGGGGCGAGGGCGGTGACGTCCGGGTGGTGTACTCGCCGCTGGACGCGCTGCGGATCGCCCGGGAGAACCCCGACCGGGAGGTGGTCTTCTTCGGCATCGGCTTCGAGACCACCGCCCCGCCCAACGCGATGGCCGTCCACCAGGCCCGGAAGCAGGGCCTGGGCAACTTCAGCATGCTGGTCTCGCACGTCCGGGTGCCCCCGGCGATCGACGCGATCATGGCCTCGCCGGACTGCCGGGTGCAGGCCTTCCTCGCCGCCGGGCACGTGTGCAGCGTGATGGGCACCGCCGAGTACCCGGCGCTCGCCGAGCGCCACCGGGTGCCGATCGTGGTCACCGGCTTCGAGCCGCTGGACATCCTGGAGGGAATCCGGCGCACTGTACGGCAGTTGGAGCGCGGCGAGCACACCGTCGACAACGCCTACCCGCGGGCCGTCCGGCCGGAGGGCAACCCGGCCGCCCGGGCGATGCTGGAGGACGTCTTCGAGGTGACCGACCGCCCCTGGCGGGGCATCGGGGTGATCCCGCGCAGCGGCTGGCGGCTCGCCCCGGCCTACCGGGACCACGATGCCGAGCACCGCTTCGACGTCGCGGGCATCCGGACCAGCGAGCCCGCCCAGTGCCGGGCCGGTGAGGTGCTGCAAGGCCTGCTGAAGCCCCACCAGTGCGAGGCCTTCGGCACGGTCTGCACCCCGCGCACCCCGCTCGGCGCCACCATGGTCTCCAGCGAAGGGGCCTGCGCCGCGTACTACCTCTACCGGCGGCTGAGCGCGCCGAACCCCGCCCAGGAGGCGAGCCCCGTTGGCTGACACCGAGATCCTGACGGAACCCGCGCCCGACTTCTCCGGCTGGAGCTGCCCGCTGCCGCTGCGCGACCACCCCCGGGTGGTGATGGGCCACGGGGGCGGCGGGGCGATGTCCGCCGAGCTGGTGGAGAACCTCTTCGCGCCCGCGTTCGGCGGTCCGGCGCTGGCGGGCCTCGGCGACTCCGCGGTGCTGGAGCTGGGCGGCGCCCGGCTCGCCTTCTCCACCGACTCCTACGTGGTGCGGCCGCTGTTCTTCCCCGGCGGCTGCATCGGGGACCTCGCGGTCAACGGCACGGTCAACGACCTGGCCATGAGCGGGGCCCGGGCGGCCTACCTGTCCTGCGGCTTCATCCTGGAGGAGGGGGTGGAGATGGCGGTGGTCGACCGGGTGGCCCGGGCGCTCGGCGCCGCCGCCCGTACCGCCGGGGTGGAGGTGGCCACCGGGGACACCAAGGTGGTCGAGGCCGGGCACGGGGACGGCGTCTACCTGAACACCGCCGGCATCGGGCTCGTCCCGGCCGGGGTGGACATCCGGCCGCAGCGGGCCCGGCCGGGCGACGTGGTGATCGTCAGCGGGCCGATCGGGCTGCACGGGGTGGCGATCATGAGCGTCCGGGAGGGGCTGGAGTTCGGGGTCGAGGTGCGCAGCGACTGCGCGGCGCTCGGCGGCCTGGTCGGGGCGATGCTGGCGGCGACCCGCGATCTGCACGTGCTGCGCGACCCCACCCGGGGCGGACTGGCGGCGGCGCTCAACGAGATCGCGGCGGCGGCCGGGGTGGGGGTGGTGGTGAGCGAGCGGGCCGTGCCGGTCCCGGAGCCGGTGGCCAACGCCTGCGGCCTGCTCGGCCTGGATCCGATGTACGTCGCGAACGAGGGCAAGCTGGTCGCCTTCGTCCCGCGCGGCGAGGCGGAGGCCGTGCTCGCCGCGATGCGGGCGCACCCGCTGGGCGCGGAGGCGGTGGTGATCGGCGAGTGCGTCGAGGACCACCCCGGGATGGTCGTCGCCCGGACCGGCTTCGGCGGCACCCGGGTGGTCGACCTGCCGATCGGGGAGCAGTTGCCGCGGATCTGCTGAGTCCGGCGTGGGGGAGGGTGTTAACGATTTCTGTTTCGGCCGGGTTGTCGCCTACAGTGGTCTCACCGACGCGGGGTGGAGCAGCTCGGTAGCTCGCTGGGCTCATAACCCAGAGGTCGCAGGTTCAAATCCTGTCCCCGCTACTAGCAGAAGCCGGGGTCGACGCACTTGTTGCGTCGGCCCCGGCTTCTTTGCGTTGCGCGGGTGTGTGCCGACCCCGTGGTTTCCTCCGTCCGTCCCGTGCTCCTGAGCCTGTGTCAGGCCGAATCGGCAGGTTTGATGGGACCATGACGCCACATCAGGTTAACTTAAGGTAATTTAAAGGAGTCGTCCGGGTGAACGTCCCCGGCCTCCTTTGAAGGACTCGTACGTGCTCTCTCACCAGTCCCGCCGTTCCGGCCGCCGTCTGGCCGGTTCCGCGCTGGCCCTCGTCGCCGCCGTCGCCCTGCTGCCCGTCGCCCCCGCGTTCGCCGAACCGGCCCCCGCCTCCGCTGCCCAGGCGGATGCCACTCCCTACCTGGACGCGGTCGAGCAGGCCCTGCGCCAGGTGTCCCCCGGGACGGAGGGGACGGTGTGGCAGCGGACGGCCGGCAACCGGCTGGACGCGCCGGCCGGCGACCCGGGCGGCTGGCTGCTGCAGACGCCGGGGTGCTGGGGCGACGCCTCCTGCACCGAACGGGCAGGCACCAAGCGGCTGTTGGACAAGATGAGGGAGAACATCGGCCGGGCCACCCGGACCGTCGACATATCAACTCTCGCGCCCTTCCCGGACGGTGCGTTCCAGGACGCCATCGCGGACGGCCTCAAGGCGTCGGTGGCCGCGGGCAACACCCCGCACGTGCGGATCCTGGCCGGGGCCGCGCCGCTGTACAACATCACCGCGCTGCCCTCGAAGTACCGGGACGACCTGGTGGCCCGGCTCGGCGGCGCCGCGCGCAGTGTGACCGTCGAGGTGGCCTCGATGACCACCGCGAAGACGGCGTTCTCCTGGAACCACTCCAAGCTGCTGGTCGTCGACGGGCAGAGCGTCATCACCGGCGGGATCAACAACTGGAAGAACGACTACCTGGACACCGCCCACCCGGTGAGCGACGTCGACCTCGCGCTGACCGGCCCGGCCGCCGCCTCCGCCGGCGCCTACCTGGACACCCTGTGGGACTGGACCTGCCGCAACAGCGGCCTCCTCTCGGCCGCCTGGTTCGCCTCCACCAACGGCGCCGGGTGCACCCCGGACCTGGAGCAGCGGCTCAACCCGCCGGCCGCCCAGGTGCCGGCCACCGGCACCTTGCCGGTGATCGCCGTCGGCGGCCTGGGCGTCGGGATCCGCGACACCGACCCCGCCTCCGACTACCGTCCGGGCCCGCTGCCGGCCGTCGACGACGTCAAGTGCGGCCCGATCGGCCTGCGCGACCGCACCAACGACGACCGCGACTACGCGGCGGTCAACCCGGAGGAGAGCGCGCTGCGCGCCCTGATCGCCGGTGCCGGCAGCCGGATCGACATCTCCCAGCAGGACATGACCGGCACCTGCCCGCCGATGCCCCGCTACGACGTGCGGCTCTTCGACCAGCTGGCCGGCAAGCTCGCCGACGGCGTGAAGGTCCGCATCGTGGTCAGCGACCCCGCCAACCGGGGCACGGTCGGCAGCGGCGGCTACTCGCAGATCAGGTCGCTGAACGAGATCAGCGACACCCTCGCCGCCCGGCTCACCGCCCGCCTCGGCGACCCGGCCAAGGCCCGGACCACGATGTGCCGCAACCTCCAACTCGCCCCGTTCCGGGCCGCGTCCACCCCGACCTGGGCCGACGGCCACCCGTACGCGCTGCACCACAAGCTGGTCTCGGTCGACGGGTCGGCCTTCTTCATCGGCTCCAAGAACCTGTACCCGGCCTGGCTGCAGGACTTCGGTTACGTGGTCGAGAACCGCACCGCCGCAGCGCAGTTGGACGCCCAGCTGCTCGCCCCGCAGTGGCAGTACTCGCAGGCCGCGGCGACCTTCGACTACAGCCGGGGGATCTGCCAGGGCTGATCCCGCGGGCCGACCGGCCGTCCGGGGTGTCCGAAGTCCGGCACCCTGGACGGCCGGTCGACCGCTGAGCGAGCATGGGGGCATGCCCGAGACGCCGAAGTCCGCCCGCACGATCGCCGACGAGCACGTCGCACGGGTCGCCGAACTCGACCCGGCGACCGCGACCAGACTGGGTCTGCACCCCGGCGACGACCGGCAGCCGGACCTGTCGCCGGAGGGCTTCGAGGCGCGGGCCGAACTGGCCCGCAGGACACTCGCGGTGCTCGACGCGGCCGCTGCTCCCGGTGACGGTCCCGGCAACGATCTCAGCGGCGATCTCTGCGGCGATCCCGCCGAGCGGGACTGCGCCGGGCTGCTGCGGGAACGGCTCACCGCCGAACTCGCGGTGCACGAGGCCGGGGACCACTTCCGGGCGCTGCGCAACGTCAACTCGCCGCTGCACCAGGTGCGGGGAATCCTCACCATGATGCCGACCGACACCGAGGAGCAGTGGGCCGCCGTCGCCGGGCGGCTGCGCGGAGTGCCGGGCGCGTTGGACGGCTACCGGGCCACCCTCGCCGAGGGCATCGGCCGCGGGCTGCTGAGCGCACCCCGGCAGGCCCGCGCGGTGATCGCCCAACTCGACGCCTGGACCGGGCGGGAGAACGGCGGCGCGAGCTGGTTCACCGGGTTCGCGGCGGGCGGCCCCGCCGTACTGCGGAGCGAACTCGACACCGCCGCCGAGCGTGCGACCGCCGCGACGGCGGCCTTCCGCGACTGGCTGCACGACACCTACCTGCCCGCCGCCGACGGCACCCCGGACGCCGTCGGCCGTGAGCGCTACCTGCGTGCCGCCCGCTGGTCCAACGGCGCCGACACCGACCCGGCGGAGGCGTACGCCTGGGCCTGGGAGGAGTTCCACCGCACGGTCGCCGAGATGCGGGTCGAGGCGGAGCGGATCCTCCCCGGCGCGGGCGTCCGGGCCACCATGGCGCACCTCAACCGGCACGGCCACGCCGTCGAGGGCGAGGAGAACGTCCGCGCCTGGCTCCAGCAGGTCATCGACGAGGCGATCGACGCCCTGGACGGCACCCACTTCGACATCACCGGGGCGATGCGCCGGGTGGAGACCAGGATCGCGCCGCCGGGCAGCTCGGGCGCGCCCTACTACAACGGCCCCAGCCTGGACTTCAGCCGTCCCGGCCGCACCTACCTGCCCACCCTCGGCCGGACGTCCTTCCCCACCTGGCAGCTGGTCAGCACCTGGTACCACGAGGGCGTGCCGGGCCACCACCTGCAGACCGCCCGCTGGACGGCCTGCGCCGACCGGCTCAGCACGTACCAGATCACCCTCGGGGCGGTCAGCGCCGACAAGGAGGGCTGGGCGCTGTACGCCGAGCGGCTGATGGACGAACTGGGCTTCCTGACCGACCCGGCCCGCCGGCTCGGCTACCTGGACAAGCAGATGCTGCGGATCATCCGGGTGATCGTCGACCTCGGCATGCACCTGGAACTCGCCGTCCCCGCCGACGCGGCCACCGAGGAGTGGAGCGGCCACGCCGGCGAGCGCTGGACCCCCGCCCTCGCGGACGGGTTCATGGCCGCCCACCACGGCAGCGAGTTCCCGCGCCGCGCCTCCGAGATCGACCGCTACCTCGGCTGGCCCGGCCAGGCCATCGGCTACAAGCTCGGCGAACGCGTCTGGCTGGAGGGCCGGGAGGCCGCCCGGCGTCGACAGGGCGCGGACTTCGACCTCCGGGCCTGGCACTCCCGGGTGCTCGCCCACGGCTCCTTCGGCCTGGACGCGCTGGCCGCCCGCCTCGCCGAGGCCTGACCGGGAGCCCCCTTGGCAGGCCCAGGCGTGCGGGTGGATGCTCGTGCAGCTAGGGCAACACTGTTGCGCTAATACTGCAATGGGGGTGTAGTAAGTCGGCGGGCCGATCGTACGGCGAGGCGTCAGGATGGGCCCGGTGGGAACAGGCGGCCTCCGCAGTCCGGCGGGCGCCGCCGTGGAACGAGGAAATCAGGCGAGGTCCGTCATGCCCGTGCACCGTGTCGGACTGGTGGTCCACCAGGGCCGGGCCGCTGCCCGGGCCGCCGCGCGCGTCGTGCACGGCTGGTGCGAGGCGCACGGCGTCCGGTGCACCGAGATCGATGTGTGGTCCGCGGAGCAGCACCGCCGCTCCGCCCGCGAGGAGGCCCACGCCGCCGGGGACCCAGACCTGGTCGTCACCCTGGGCGGGGACGGGACCTTCCTGCGCGGCGCCCGGATCGCCGTCAAGACCGGCGCCACCGTGCTCGGCGTCGACCTCGGCAAGGTCGGCTTCCTCACCGAGGTGCCGGCCTGCGACATCGCCGCCGCGCTCGACGCCGTCCACGACGGCCACGCCCCGGTCGAGGAGCGGATGACCCTGACCCTGCGGGCCTCCCGGCCGCCGGAGGTGCCCGCGGAACTGGAGGCGTTCCTCACCTACGGCCGCGGCCCCGCCCTGCCGCCACCGCAGGTGCGGCCGGAGAGCACCGCGGGCGACGGCTGGGGCCTGCCCCTCGACGTCAACGCCCTCAACGACGTGGTGGTGGAGAAACTCGCCCGGGACCACCAGGTCAGCGCCGGTGTCTACATCTCCGGCCGGCTGCTGGCCGCCTACTCCGCCGACGCCCTCGTCGTCGCCACCCCCACCGGCTCCACCGCCTACAGCTTCGCCGCCGGCGGACCCGTGCTCTCCCCGCACATGGACGCCGTCGTCTTCACCCCGATCGCCGCCCACATGACCTTCAACCGCACCGTCGTGGCCGCCCCCGACGAACCGATCGCGCTGCGCGTCCTGCCGCACTCCGGCCGCGCCGCCGTCAGCATCGACGGCCGGCTGCGGGGCGTCCTCGACCCGGGCGACTGGATCGGCGTGTACCGCGCCCCGCAACGCGTACGGCTCGTCCGCCTGCGGCCCACCGATTTCTACGGGCGCCTCCGGGACCGCTTCCGGCTCACCGACGCGCCCGCCACCGCGACCGACGGGGAGGCGGCCCCCTACTTCTTCCGCCCCGACTCCTGCGTCCCCCCGGACCTGGCCGGCCTGCGGCTGCCGCCGCCGACGGCGGCCCGGTGAGCGGCGCGCCGTCAGGCGACCGGCCCAGCCCCGCGAGCGCCCGGACGGCCCGGCTGGTGAGCTGTGCCGGGAGTCCGCGACCCCGCCGGTCTCCCGACCGCTCCGAGTGAGGAACCCATGCCGGACCCGACGACGTCCTACACCGACCTGCGCGCCCTGGTGATCAACTGCACCCTCAAACGCTCCCCGGAGCGCAGCCACACCCAGGGCCTGATCGACGTCAGCACCGGCATCCTGGAGCGCCAGGGCGTCGCGGTCGAGGTCCTCCGAGCGGTCGACATCGACATCGCGACGGGCGTCTGGCCGGACATGACCGAGCACGGCTGGGAGACCGACGAGTGGCCGGTGATCTACTCCCAGGTGATGGCCGCCGACATCCTGACACTCGCGGGACCGGTGTGGCTGGGGGACAACTCCTCCGTGATGAAGAAGGTCATCGAGCGGTTGTACGCCTGCTCGTCGATCCTCAACGCCGAGGGCCAGTACGCCTATTACGGGCGGGTCGGCGGCTGCTTGATCACCGGCAACGAGGACGGCGCCAAGCACTGCGCGATGAACGTCCTCTACAGCCTCCAGCACCTGGGCTACACCATCCCGCCCCAGGCCGACGCGGGTTGGGTCGGCGAGGCCGGGCCCGGGCCGTCGTACCTCGACCCGGGATCGGGCGGCCCGGAGAACGACTTCACCAACCGCAACACCACCTTCATGACCTGGAACCAGCTCCACCTGGCCCGCATGCTCAAGGACGCCGGCGGCATCCCGGCCCACGGCAACCAGCGTTCCGAGTGGGACGCCGGCTGCCGCTTCGACTTCGAGAACCCCGAACACCGCTGAACCACCGACGTCGGACCGGTCGGTCAGCGGTTCACTGCCCGCATCCCGTCCTCGTCGTAGCGCTCGCCCGCCGCCTCGGGCAGCTCGGCGTCGATGCGGGCCAGGTCCTCAGCGGTCAGTTCGACGTCGACCGCGCCCGCGTTCTGCTCCAGATAGGTGCGGCGCTTGGTGCCGGGGATCGGCACGACGTTCTCGCCGCGGGTCAGGACCCAGGCGATCGCCAGCTGGGCCGGGGTGACGTCCTTCTCGGCGGCGATCTCCTTCACCTTCTCCGCGAGCTGCAGGTTGGCCGCCAGATTGGCCTCGGCGAAGCGCGGGTTGGTGCGGCGGAAGTCGTCCCGGTCCAGCTCGTCGGGGGAGCTGAAGCGGCCCGCGAGGAAGCCGCGGCCGAGTGGGGAGTACGGTACGAAGCCGATGCCGAGTTGCCGGCAGGTGGGGAGGACCTCGGCCTCCACGTCCCGGCTCCAGAGCGAGTACTCGCTCTGGACGGCGGTGACCGGGTGGACGGCGTGGGCGCGGCGGATGGTCTCCGCGCTGGCCTCGCTCAGCCCGATGTGCCGGACCTTGCCCTCGGCGACCAGTTCGCCGAGGGCGCCGACGGTTTCCTCGATGGGCACGTTCGGGTCGACCCGGTGCTGGTAGTACAGGTCGATGCGGTCGGTGCCGAGCCGCGTGAGCGAACCGTGGACGGAACTGCGGACGTGCTCGGCGGAGCCGTCCTGGCGGCCGACGGTCGACATGTCACCCGGAACCGCGCCGTCCATGCGGTAGTTGAACTTCGTGGCGATCACGTACTCGTCGCGGTGACCCCGGACGGCCTCGCCGACCAGGGATTCGTTGGTGAGCGGTCCGTAGACCTGCGCCGTGTCGAGGAAGGTGATGCCGAGGTCCAGGGCGCGCCGGATGGTTGCGACGCCCTCGTCCTGGTCGGCCGTGCCGTAGAAGGCGGACATCCCCATGCAGCCGAGGCCGATGGCCGACACCTGGAGGTCCCGCAGACTGCGCTGTCGCATGTGGCGTGTCAGCCCTTCGTCGTGTTGATCCCGTGGCACGACGCCTTCCGACGCCCCGGTTCGGGCGACCGGTCGGCCCCGTCTCTTCGAGGAGGACCCTACGGCGCCGGGGACCTCCGGAGGCGGACCGGCGCGGCCGGTTCGGTGTACCGGGGCCACGCCGTGTCATGGTGCCGCGGTCGGGTCCGGTGCCGGGGTCGACTTGTGTGCGCAGGGCGCTCATGTGGTCGGAGCAGTACCTGTGTTGACCCGCGACCCTGCCCGCTTCGGGCCGTGCGAGCATGGCCGGATGACTTCGACTTCCTACGACCTGCACCGGGTGACGACGCCGGTGCTGGAGATCGCCTACCACCGGGTCGGTGAGCGCGGACGGGCGTCCGACGTTCCGGTGATCCTGCTGCACGGCTTTCCGTACGACGTGCGGGCCTACGACGAGGTGGCGGGGCTGCTCGCCGGGGCCGGGCGGGAGGTGCTGGTGCCGTACCTGCGGGGGTACGGGCCGACGCGGTTCCTGGCGGAGGGGGCGGTGCGTAGCGGGCAGCAGGCCGCGTTGGCGCGGGATCTGGTGGAGTTCATGGACGCGCTGGGGATCGAGCGGGCCGTGGTCGCCGGTTACGACTGGGGTGGGCGGGCGGCCTGTGCGGCGGCGGCGTTGTGGCCGGAGCGGGTCGAGGGCCTGGTCGCGGCGGGTGGTTACACCGTTCAGGACATCGCCCGGGCGATGGAGCCGGCCTCGCCGGAGGCGGAGCGCAACCTCTGGTACCAGTACTACTTCCATTCCGAGCGGGGCCGCCAGGGGCTGGAGCGGAACCGTGAGGAGCTGTGCGGGCTGCTCTGGCGGCTCTGGTCGCCGACGTGGGCGGGGGTGGAGGAGGCGTTCGCGGCCTCGGCGGTCAGTCTGCACAATCCGGACTTCGTGGACGTCGTGATCCACTCCTACCGGCATCGCTTCGGATTGGTCGAAGGCGACCCGCGTTACCGGGAGTTGGAGGAGGTGTTGGCGGCCCGGCCGTCGATCGCGGCGCCCACGGTGGTCCTGGTGGGCGAGGAGAACGGGGTGATCCCCGCCGTGGATCAGACCGGTACGGAGCGGTTCACCGGGCCGTGCGAGGTCAGGACGCTGCCCGGGGTGGGGCACAACGTGCCGCAGGAGGCGCCGGGGGCCTTCGCGGAGGCGGTGCTGGGTCTGGGGTGAGGTGGCAGGGAGGCGTGGGGGCTTCCCCCCATGCCTCGGCGCGTGGCCGTCAGCCGTGCGTCACGCACTTGTTGGCGCTGTTGGACCACAGGCCCTGGAGGTCGAAGGTGCCGGTGCTCAGGGTGACGTAGGCGTCGAGGTTGATGCACTCGTCGCCGATCTCTCCGCCGCTGCCGTTCCAGCCGATGCTGGGCCAGAAGTCGGTGACGGTCTCGGCGTACTCGTGGGTCTCGGTGGACTCGATGCCGGAGAGCAGCCGGCCGTCGGTGAAGGTGGTGCAGGCGCCGGCGCCGTTGTCCGGGATGTACGGCAGGTTGGTGTAGGCCAGTTTGCCGTACGCGGTGCTGGTGAAGTCGTGCCAGGCGCAGAAGCCGGAGTTGGGGAAGCCGTCGGGGTGCGTTCCGGTGGGGGAGAGCACCACGTACTGGGCGTTGAGGTTGGGCGCCTGGGTGGTGTTGCCGAAGTGGGCGGCGGCCTTGCCGGCCTCGGCGGCGATCTGGGCGGCGGTCGCGTTGGTGGGCGCGGCACCGGACTTGTCGAACCAGACGCCGGCCAGCGGGGTGGTCGCCGGGTGCTGGACGTGGACGCCCTTGGTGCCGCAGGTGGTGGTGCCGACGGCGACGCCCTCGCAGTACTGGGAGAGGATGGTGCCCCAGGTGTCCTTGGCGCCGTAGAGGCCCTTGAACATGTTCTGCATGTCGGGGGCGACCTTCGCCGGGTCGGAGGACCACTGGGTGCCCCAGAACACCAGGTACACCTTGGGGGTGGGGGACACCACGCCCTGGCCGGCGGCGGAGCCGACCGAGAGGGTGTTGGTGGCGGCCGTGGCCGACCGGTGCCCGGCGCCGGGGGTGAGCGGTTTGGCGCCGAAGTGGGCGCCGGCCGGGGCGGGTTGCGCCTCGGCGCCGGTGGCCAGCGCGGTGGTGCAGAAGGCGGCCAGGGCCAGCGCGGTGAGGGTGTGGGCGGCGGCCTTGAGCGGTGTGCGCATGCGTCTGCTCCCGAGTGTGAGGGTGTGGGAGGTTTGTTGGTACGGGTTGAGCCCGGACACCACATCAACTCGGCCGGTGGTCCGTCCAGTTGGCGGACAGGGGGGTGGGAAGCCTTTGCCGTGCTCATACCAAGTCCTTGTCGGTGGGCCGGAGTCGGTGCCCTGTGGTGTGCCGGATACGTGGTGGAGGTGTTTTGGTCGCGTCACCGAACTGCCTCGCTGGCGGAGGCTGTTGGGTGTGGGCGGGGGCTGAACGGCGAAGCGTGCCCCGGCGGTCGGCGCCGGGGCACGCTCGGGGGAACGCCGTTCAGTGGAGGACGTTGAGGGTGTTGGTCGCGTCGTCGACGAAGTAGACCGCGTTCCGGTCGAGGTCGACCGCCAGGCCGAACAGCGCACCCGCGCCGGGCGGGGTGCCGCTGCTGTCGAGCGTACGGACCGCGACCTGCTCGCCCGTCGGGGTGGTCTCGACGATGTTGCCGTCCCCGGCGTTCACCGTGAGGACGTCGCCGCCGGGGGCGACGGCGAGGCCGAGCGGCCCGTTGAGGGCGCCGCCGCTGCTGACCACGGCGCCGGTTCCGGTGTCGCCGGTGCGGTGGAGGGCGTCGGGGATCGCGGTGATCCGGTTGCCGACGGTGTCCGCCACGAAGAGCGTGTCGTCACGGCCGAGGCCGACGCCGGTCGGGCCGACCACCAGGGCCGTGGGGTCGCTCCGCTCACCGAAGCCCGAGCCGATCCGGGTGGTCGCGACCCGCTGTGGCGGCTCGTCCCCCTGTCGGCACAGGGTGATCCGCAGCACGGTGCCCTGGTTGACCACGCTCCCGCCGCCGGCCACCGTCCCGTTGAGCACGTTGGTGACGAACAGCTCGTCGCGGTCGCCGAAGCTGACGGCGGTCATGTCCCACGGCCCGTTGATGCCGTCGCCGGCGATCGTCTCGCGCACCGCTCCGCTGCTGTCCAGCACCAGCAGGCAGCCGGCCTGGGCGGTGGCGGCGGTGCCGTCCAGGGTGGGCAGGCTGCCGACCACGACCCAGCCACCCGGCAGTACGGTCAGGGCGGTGGTGAGGCCGATCCCGCCGGGGCAGGGGCCCGGCAGGTGCGCCGGGTCGATCTGCGCGAACAGGCTGGTGGTGCCGTCCGGGCCGACCTGCACCAGGGTGGTGCCGGTGCCTTGCAGGTTGGTCGAGTTGTTGAAGTTGCTGACCAGCACGTTGCCGCGGTTCAGTCGGCCGACGCTGTGCCGAATGGTGAACGTGCCGTACGGGTTCACGTCGCCGTTGGCCGGGACGGTGGAGGCCACCGTGGAGACGGTGTTCAGCGGGCCGAGGAACGGGCCGGGGGTGGCGGGGCGGGCGACGGCGCCGCCGGGCGCGGTGGCGCCGAACAGCAGCGTGGTGGCGGCGGCGATGCCGACCCGTGCCCAGCGCCCGGCCCGGCCGCCGCGCGGGGCGGTCGAGCGCGAAGAGTGAGTTCTCATGAGCGCAAAGTTAGATCGTCACCGGAGTGCTCAGCGCGGGGCCTCGGCCGGATGGCGGCGGGGCGGCTCAGGTGGGTCCGTAGGTGAGGTCCGTCGGTCCTGGTTGGCCGACGCTGGTCAGTCGAGCAGGCCGAGGCGTGGGCCGCCCCGGTCGTGCAGGCGGCGGAGGAAGCCGAGCACGCCGGCGGAGCCGCCGGCCCAGGCGGCGGAGGGCCGGGTGAGGCCGGTGTCCGGGAAGACCGGGCGGGACGGGGTGCCGCCGCTGCGGCTCAGGATGACGGCGGCGACGGTCGTGGCGGCGTCCCAGAACTCCTCGGAGCAGGACCGGGACGCGACGGCGACGTCCACCAGCAGGTCGCCGACCCCGGCGAGGCCGCAGCACTGGGTGACCAGCGGCATCCGCGGCGCGAGCGCGGCACAGGTGCGGGCGGTCCGCTGGGCGAGGGCGAGGTACCCGGGCTCGTCGAGCCGGTCGGCGGCCCGGACCAGCACCGCCCCGACCCCGGCCAGGCCACGGCACCAGGAGCCGTAGCGCCGGGTCGCGCCCGGCGCGGTCGCCCGGGCGAGCAGGTCCGGGGTGACGGCGGCCAGCTGGGCGCAGGCCTGTTCGGCCCGGCGGCGGGCGGTCGGGTCGCCGCTCGAACTCCCGTACTCCAATAGGAAGTAGGCGATGCCCGCGGTGCCGTGCGCCAGGCCCTCGCGCAGGGCGGCGCGGCCGGGGGTGTCGGCGCCCGCGGGTGACAGCCGGGCCTGGCCGGAGGCCAGCATCCGGGCGCAGTCGGCGGCCACGGCGAGGTGCCGGGCGTGGTCGGTGCCGGGGTGCCGGGCGAGCAGCAGGCGGCCGATGCCGATGCCGGCGACGCCCTCGATCAGGTCCGCCTCGGGTGGTCCGCCGTCCGGGCCCCGGGCGGGCGGCCCAACGCTGTCGGTGATGTGGGTGGTGGTGATCCCGGCCTCGGTGAGGAACAGGTCGACGCCGGTGCGGCCGGAGTAGAAGCCCGGCGACAGGCTGCGGGACTGGCCCGCCGTCCAGTGCGCCAGCGCGTCGACGGCCTCGGGCACGCCGGGCCGGTGGAGGTGGCGGAGCAGCTCCAGGCCGAGGCCCGCGCTGCCGCCGTAGACGTCGATCGGGGTCGGGACGGCCGTTCGGGCGGCGAGCGCCGGGTCGGCGATCCGGTGGGCCTCGGCGACGCAGTAGGCGCTGGTGTGCGCGATGATCTCGGCGAGCAGGTCGTCGTCGACAAGCGATTGCCCGGGGCCGCGCGGCGGGCCGGGGTGGTGCGGGCGGCTCCCGGAGGGCGTCCCGGTGCGCAGCCGGTGTGCGCCGGCGGCTCGGACCGCCGGGTCGGCGCTGGTCAATTCGGCGATCAGGTCGCGCAGTTGACGGTGTTCGGCGCCGGGTAGGGCCCAGTCGAGACCGGTCAGGGTGCGGTCCCGGTTGACGGCGGGGTCCGGGTCGACGATCACCGGGTCCAGGCCGGTGGCGGCGAAGGCGAGGGTCGCGCCCAACGCGTGGTAGTCGTCGGCGGGTTGGGCCGGCTCTCCGGTCGGGCGCCGGACCGGTCCGCTGTAGCCGGGCGTCGCGCCGTCCGGGTCGGTGCCGTTCAGGGCGCTGATCCCGAAGTCGACCAGGTGGCACCGGCCTTCGGCGTCCAGGGCGACGTTGTCGGGCTTCAGGTCGCGGACCACCACGCCCCGCCGATGGATGCCGTCCAGGAGGCGGAGCAGCCGCCCGGCCAGGTCGGCGAGCCGGTCGGGGGCGTACGGGCCGTGCTGCTGGACCTCGCGGCGCAGGTCGCGGTCGCCGCAGCTGGTCATCACCAGGTAATCGTCCGCGCGGTGCCGGAAGCAGTCGAGGGCCCGGGGTACGCCGGGGAGGCCGTCGAGCGCGGTGAGGACGGCCCGTTCGTTGTGCAGTCGGGTGCGGGCGTCCGCGCCGGACTCGTCCTCGGCGACGAAGGCGCGGGCCTGCTTGACGACCACCGGCCGTCCGTCGGTCAGGTCGACCGCCCGGTAGACGTTGCCCTGGGGCTTGCGGGCGATGCCGACGGTGACCCGGTAGCGGCCGCCGCCGAGGCCGGGGGAGGCGCGGGTGGTGGCCGGGTCGGGGGAGGTGCGGGTGGTGGCCGCCCGCTGCGCGAAGGGGTCGGCGGCCCAGGGCGGGCAGCGGTAGGAGCCGACCGCCAGCCCGTCGAAGAGCCGGCCGTCCGGGCCGACCATGACCGACTCCAGCCGTCCGCTCCGGCCGGTCCGGTAGTCGCCGGTGAACGGCCCGTACCGGTAGTAGACGGGTGCGTCCGGGTCGACCTGCCGGTCGCTGACGACCTGTGGACCCTCCCGGCCGCGCAGCGCCGTGACGAGTTCGTCGGCGAGCGCGACCACGGTGTCCGGGGCCGGGTAGACGGTGACCGCCTTGCCGACCGAACCGTCGCCGCGCCCACCGGAGTTGAGCTCCCGCAGGACCTCCGGGCCAGCCGCCCACTTGGCGTGGCAGACGTGCCGCGCCAGCACCGGCAGCACCAGGGCGGTCAGCTCGGCCAGCCCACCGGGCCGCGCCGAGAGGTGCAGCTTCCAACCGTGTTCCACCGCCGGCATCCGCGGGTCGGTCAGGTACGACCAGGTGTCGTCGGACCAACCGCGGCGGCCGGCGGTGGAACCGGTCACCGTCAGGAGTTGAAGTCGCAGGCGAGTCGGGTGGTGGCCGTGACCCACGGGTCGGCGAGACAGGCCGTGGCCTCCCGGTCGGTGCGGTCGTCGTCCTCGAACAGGACGGCCTCGTCGTCGACCACCAGCGGACCCGCGTCGCGGATCTCCTCGATCATGGTTCCGGGCATGTGACGCCTCCAGATCTCTTGTCGTGCTCCGATGACACGCCATGGGTCGCAGCCCTCACGGACGCTCGGAGTGCGAGCCGCCCGGGATCCCGAACCACGAAGGTAGGGAGGAACCTTGGGCCTGACAAGGGGGCAGGACGCGTCGACTCCACTTTTCCCGCACATCCGTGGAGAACGTGGCGAAATCGTGGGCGGAGCCGGGTCGGGGCTCAGGAGCTGACGCCGACCGCGTGCCGGAAGCTCGTCGGGTCGGCGACCAGGTCCAGCATGGCCCGGGCGACGTCGGCGCGCGGGACGGCGGCCCCGGCCGGTCCGGCCTCGACGGCGTGCCGGTAGCGCCCCTGGCCGGGGTGGTCCGTCAGTCGCGGCGGCCGCACCGCCGTCCAGTCCAGGTCGCTCGCGCGCAGGATGCGCTCCATGGCCTCCAGGTCGGTGTAGACGTCCCGGAGCACGGCCCACAGCAGCGGGCCGAAGACCTTCGCGCTGAGCAGGGACTGCCCGGCCCCGGAGCGGTTGAGCGGGCCGGCGCTGACCACCAGGATGCGGCGCACTCCAGTGGCGGCCATGGCGGTGGCCGCCGCGCGGGCGGAGGTCGAGGCCGGTTTGCGGGGATCGATCCGGCCGATCGCGCCGATGCCGGAGAGGACGGCGTCGGCGCCCGCGATCACGGGTTCGAGGGAGACCGGGTCCAGGGCGTCGGCCCGGACCACGGTCAGCCGGTCGTGCTGGACGGGCAGTCGGGCCGGGTCGCGGACGGCGGCCGTCACCTGGTGTCCGTCGGCGAGGGCGAGGGCGACCAGGTGGCGGCCGATGCCGCCGGTGGCGCCCAGAACGGCGAGTTTCATGGCCCCTCCCGGGGGTGGGTGAGTGCAGGGCGGGTGCAGGGTGAGTGAGGGGTGGGTGAGTGTTCACTCCCCTCCTCTCCTCCATGGTGAGTGAGCACTCACCCACACGTCAAGGTAGGCTGGCGCCCATGACGGACGAGGGGAAGCGCGACGAGGCCGGGCCGCTCACCGGAGGGGCGCTGACCAGGGCGCGGGTGCTGGACGCCGCGGCCCGGCTGATCGGCACGGTCGGTCTGGTCAAGGCGACCACGAAGCAGATCGCCCGGGAGGCGGGCTGCTCGGAGGCCGCCCTCTACAAGCACTTCCGGGACAAGGAGGAGATCTTCGTCCGGGTCCTGCGCGAACGCGCCCCGCGGCTGGCCGAGGCCATCGCCGAACTGCCCGCCCGGGCCGGGCAGGGCACGGTGCGTGAGCACCTGGAGGCGGTCGTCCTGGTCGCGGTGCCGTTCTACCGGCAGTCCTTCCCGATGGCCGGCGGACTGCTCGCCAGCCCCGAACTGCTCGCCGCCCACCGCCGCAGGCTCGACAACGCCGGTCCGCACCACGTCAGTTCACGTCTGGCCGACTACCTGCGGGCGGAGCGGCAACTCGGCCGGATCGCCGACGTCGACCCGGACGCCACCGCGATGCTGCTGATCGGGGCCTGCTTCCACCGGGCCTTCCTGGAGGTCTTCTACGCCGGGGAGGGCCCGGCCGACGTGCTCAGACCGGGCGCCCTGGAGGACTTCGCCCGCGAGACCGTCCGGGCCCTGCTCGGCGGCATCGAGGAGACCGCCGGGTAGGGCCTCCCGGTTCGGTTCCGCCGGGCTTCCGGTCCTGCCGGGCGCCGCATGCCC
The DNA here is from genome assembly GCF_044749365.1 of Kitasatospora sp. NPDC089509. Lineage (NCBI taxonomy): Bacteria > Bacillati > Actinomycetota > Actinomycetes > Kitasatosporales > Streptomycetaceae > Kitasatospora > Kitasatospora sp. NPDC089509. The sequence continues at coordinate 572,408 of NZ_JBIVHS010000001.1, forward strand.
GGCTGGATCGGAAGACGTGGAGTCGGCGCCGTCACGCGGGCGACATGACCTCGTAGAGGTTCCCCGCCGCGTCGGCGAAGTACAGGCCGCGGGCGCACAGCGGGTGGTCGATCCGCCCGTTGTCGGGTTCGCGCGGGTCGTCACCGTACGGCACCCCGGCGGCGCGCAGCCGGCCGAGGATCCCGTCGAAGGTCTCCGGGTCCACGTCGAAGGCCAGGTGGTGCCCCTCCGGGGTCGCGACGGACAGGAAGTCCAGCGTGAGCGCCTCGTTGACCCGTACCGGCGCGAAGTGCCGGTCGGCGCCCCGGTACTCCAGGCCCATGACGGAGGCGAAGAAGCGCGCCGCGGCCTCGTTGTCGTGGGCCGGGACGATGGTGTGGTTCAGCGTGATGGGCATGCGCGCCGCTCAGGGTTCGGTCGGCCGGGACAGGACGCCGTGCAGGACGAGGTCGACGAGCTCCTCGGTGGTCAGCCGGGCCGGTGAGTCCGCCGGCTCGTGGACCCCGACGAACTGGAGGCCGAGGAAGACCGCCGCCGCCTGATCCGGGGACAGCCGGAGCGCGTCGCGGTCCGGGGCGAAGAGTTCGGCCACGGCGGCCCGGACCGGCAGCGAGCCGGCCGCCCGGTCCGGCGGTGCGCCCGCGGTGCCGGTGCGGCCGGTCCGTTCGCGCCCGCCGGTCGCGTGGAGAGCGCCGATCAGGGCGCCGATCCGCTCCAGGTGGGCCTGCAGCGCCGTGGCGGCCTCGGCCAGCCGGGCGGCGAGCGGTTGGTCCAGGGGGACGAGGGCGAGTTCGGCGAGTGCGGTGGCCGGGCTGAGCGCCTCGGCCGTGCAGGCGTCGAGGAGTTCGTCCTTGTCCGCGAAGACGCGGAAGATGGTGCCCTCCCCGATGCCGGCGGCCTGGGCGATCTGGCGGGTCGTCACCGCGCTGCCGTGCTCGATCACGAGCGGGAGGGCGGTCCGGACGATCATCTCCCGGCGGCTGTCGGGATCCATTGCGGGTGCCCGTCGACGGGTGGGTTCCGGTGTCATGCTCGACAGTATCGGAGTGAGCACTCACTCCGGTCAAGGGAATACTCGCTCCGGTCGGGGGAGGCGGCCGAGGGCGGCTGACGGGCCCGGCCGTCAGGGGCCGGGGGCGAGGTAGTGGCGGCCCGGTATCTGCTCGAAGATCAGGTTGGTGCGGGTCTGGGCGACCGCGGGGTGGGTGGTGAGGTGGTCGACGACGAAGTCGCGCAGGGCCTCGGGGCCGGCCACGCCGACGTGCAGCAGGTAGTCGTCGGAGCCGGCCATGTGGAAGACGGCGAGGACGCCGGGCAGGTCGGGGGCGGTGCCGCGGAAGCTCTCGTTCTGCTCGCGGGTGTGGGCGCGTAGGCGGACCGAGATCATCGCCTGGAGCGGCAGACCGATCGCGGCGGGGTCCAGTTCGGCCCGGAAGCCACGGATCGTGCCGCGCTCCTGGAGGGCCCGGACCCGGGCCAGGCAGGTGGAGGGGGCGATGCCGACGGCGGCCGCGAGGGCGTTGTTGGGGAGGCGGGCGTTGTCGGCCAGGGCGCGGATGATCGCCCGGTCGACGTGGTCGATCGGTGCCCGGCGGGCCTGCGGATTGTTCGGCATGCCTGCCAGGATTCCAGCCGTTTCCGCAGGATCGCAAACCTGGTCGGGCATGGATCGAATGTTCTTCGGCGAGGCTTCCCAGGGGCGTCCGAAAGTTCCATCCTTACCGACGGTCCTTACCGACGACCGCGATCGACGAACGTGATCGACGATCGCGACCGACGGTGACGGCCGTCCGTCGTCGTGCCTGAAGAACCCGGAGCGCACCGCCCATGAGCCCGACCGCCTTCCCCCTCGCCGCGACCGCCGTCGACCCCGGTCCGGAGCTGGACGGCGGCGACTTCGCCCTCCCCGAGGGCGGTCTGGGCGAGGAGCGGCGGCTGCGCGCGCTGGACGCCGTGGACGAGTACCTGACCCGCAAGCGCAAGCACCTGGTGGGCTACCAGGCCACCCAGGACATGCAGGGCACCGCGCTGGACCTGGCCCGGTTCCTGCCGAACAACATCAACAACCTCGGCGACCCGTTCCAGAGTGGCGGCTACAAGCCCAACACCAAGGTCGTCGAGCGCGCGGTGCTCGACTACTACGCGAAGCTCTGGCACGCCGAGCGGCCGCACGACCCCGCCGACCCGGAGTCCTACTGGGGCTACATGCTGTCCATGGGCTCGACCGAGGGCAACATGTACGCCCTGTGGAACGCCCGGGACTACCTCAGCGGCAAGGCGCTGATCCAGCCGCCGACCGTCCCGCTCGACACCCTGCGCTACGTCAAGGCGGACCCGGACCGGCACAACCCGAACGCCCACCACCCGGTGGCGTTCTACTCCGAGGACACCCACTACTCCTTCGCCAAGGCCGTCGCCGTGCTGGGCGTGGAGACCTTCCACGCCGTCGGCCTGGAGCTGTACCCCGACGAGTGCCCGTTGGTCGACCCGGTGACCGGGCTGCGCAGCTGGCCCACCGAGGTGCCGTCCCGCCCCGGCCCGTCCGGGCTGTCCTGGGACGGTACGGGCGAGATAGACGTCGACGCGCTCGCCGTGCTGGTCGAGTTCTTCGCCGCCAAGGGGCACCCGGTCTTCGTCAACCTCAACCTCGGCAGCACCTTCAAGGGCGCCCACGACGACGTCCGGGCGGTCTGCGAGCGACTGCTGCCGATCTTCGAGCGGCACGGGCTGGTGGAGCGCGAGGTGGTCTACGGCAGCTGCCCGCGGACCGGCCGGCCGCTGGTCGACCTGCGCCGCGGCTTCTGGATCCACGTGGACGGCGCGCTCGGCGCCGGGTACGCGCCGTTCCTGCGGCTGGCCGCGGCGGACCCGGAGGCGTACGGCTGGACGCCGGAGGCGGAGCTGCCCGAGTTCGACTTCGGCCTGCGGCTGCCCACCGCCGGGCACGGCGAGGTCGACATGGTCTCCTCGATCGCGATGAGCGGCCACAAGTGGGCGGGCGCGCCGTGGCCGTGCGGCATCTACATGACCAAGGTGAAGTACCAGATCTCGCCGCCGTCCCAGCCGGACTACATCGGCGCGCCGGACACGACCTTCGCCGGCTCCCGCAACGGCTTCTCCCCGCTGGTCCTCTGGGACCACCTGTCCCGGTACTCCTACCGCGACCAGGTGGCGCGGATCCGCGGGGCCCAGGAGCTCGCGGCCTACCTGGAGCGGCGGCTGGTCGCGCTGGAGCGGGAGCTCGGCGTCGAGCTCTGGCCGGCCCGCACCCCGGGCGCCGTCACGGTGCGGTTCCGCAAGCCGAGCCCGGAGCTGGTGGCCAAGTGGTCGCTGTCCTCCCAGGACGTGCTGATGGTCCCGGGCGACGAGACCACCCGGCGCAGCTATGTGCACGTGTTCGTGATGCCCTCGGTCGACCGGGCCAAGCTGGACGCGCTGCTCGCCGAACTGGCGGAGGACCCGGTGGTCCTGGGGGCGTGACGGCTGCCGTGACAGCCGTCAGAGGTTGGTCAGCTGGTCGCCCTTGGCGTCCTCGATCACGTGGTCGACGCAGACCGCGAGGATGACCAGGATCAGGGCGTCCTGCTCGCTGAGCACGTCGACGGCGTAGGCGTCGCGGACGGTGAACCAGCGGCGGGATATGTGGGCGAGGGTGGTGCCCTCGTGCCGGATGTCGAACTCGCGGTCCCACAGGTTGCCGCTGACCTTGAGCCGGCGGCCGTCGCCGAGACGGACCTTGAAGCGGTCGCCGAACAGCGCGAACATCTTCTTGCTGATCTTGGCGGTCGGCTGGCCCTCCTGCTTGATCAGCAGGGTGTGGTGGATCGTGAAGGCCTTGCGGACGATGCTCGCGACGTGTTCGCCGCGGGTGTCGACCAGGGCGAAGGTGCGGCGCAGCCGGAAGAACCTCCGGTTCACCCGGTAGAGCCTCTCCCGGTGCTCGGTCTCGATCCAGGCCTCCTCGTGGAAGGCGAACATGCGGTCGCGGACCAGGTAACGCACTGTGGTTCCCCCCGTGGCGGATCCGCCGGCCCCCGTGGCGCGGCGCGGCCCAGAGCGTAGCGGCCGGTCAGCGCGGGGGTGGGGCGGGGGGTCAGGCTTTTACCGGTCCGCGACCTTCCGCCCACACGGCGGTGACATCGGCTGCGGGACGGTGACATCGGGCCGGGGGTCGGCGGCGTCCGAGGGGCGGGACGCCGGGCTCGACCCCGGGCGGCGGTGACGCAGGGTGGTGATGGCGCAGGGTGGTGATGGCGCGGGACGGTCAGGCGGGGGCCGGCGATGCCGGGTCAGGCGATGCCCTGCCCGTCGATGTCCGCGCCCCACTCGTCCTCGCCGACGGCGCCCACGCAGTAGCCGCCGCCCTGGACGGTGCCCCCGCCCGCCTCGCACTGCTCGCGGGTGACGTCGGCCGGGAGGGCCAGGGCGGGGGCGGCGCCGGTGAGGGCGAGGACGGCGGCGGTGGCGAGCGGGACGGCCAGGCGGGCCAGCGATGAGATGGTCATGCGCCTTACCAGAGCACGTGCCGGTCCTGACGGCGAGTCGGGAGCGGCCATTCGCAGGCGGTGCAGGCGGTGCAGGCGGTGCAGGCGGTGCAGGCGGTGCAGGCGGTGCAGGCGGTTCTCCGGTGCACCGGAGGACCGCCGAGTCCCCTGATGTGACGTGGCATCGGCTGCCCGGTGCGGCGGTAGCGGGTCCGCGCCCTGGGGGAGGAGGCCGACGCCAACCGCACCCCGGTCTACCGGGTCCGCCCCCGTCAGTGCGGGTGGGCCGGTTCCGGGGGCCAGGTGTCGGGGGCGAGGACGCCGAGGGCGTACGCGTGGGCGACCAGGGCGGTGCGGTTGGGCAGCTGCCAGCGGCGGGAGAGCCGGGTGAGGTGGTAGTTGACGCCGTCCGGGGTGAGGCCGATCTCCTTGGCGATCCGCGCGGTGGTGGCGCCCCGGGCGGCCGCGGCGAGGATCCGGGCCTCGATCGGGCTGGCCGTGGGCCGGGTGGCGGGGACCGGCGGCGTCGGGCGGGTGGCGGGTTCGTCGCGGGCGTGCAGGGAGAGCAGCAGGTTCGGGGTCTGCTCGGGGGTGTCGCTGACCAGGTCGACGGTCATCTCGCCCCGGCGCTCGCCGCGGCCGGCGGGCGTCCAGGAGACCCGGGCCGAGTACTGCGAGCGGCGGTGCAGCCGGACCGCCTCGCCGAGTGCCTGGAGCGTGGCGTCGTCCCGCAGGGTGAAGTACTCCAGGATGCGGCGGTTGCGCAACTGGCCCGGCAGACCGCCGAACTCGGCGGCCATCGCGCGGTTGACGATCAGGATCCGGCCGCCCCACTCGCACACCGCGATGGGCAGCGGCACGTGGTCCAGCAGGCGCAGCGCCCGGTTGCGCCAGATCACCGCGGCGTCCGGGCGGGTGCCCGGTGCCGGACCGAAGCTGTCGGTCGGTCGCATGCCTCGTCCTCCTCCCGCGGCAACCGCCCAGGTCAGAACTGACGGGTCGTAGGCAAGTCCCCTGATGCCGCTGGCACTACACAATCATGTAGTGAGGGCGGCCCGGACCGTTCGGCGGGGGCAGAGAGTGGAGATACCGAGAACTTTCCTGCCGTGGGAGGGACCCACCGATGACCGACACCACGACCGAGGCCAGGTCCGAAGCCGTCGACGCCGCCGCCGAGGCCATCCGCGACACCGTTTCCGGGGCCGTGACCGCGGCCGCCGACGGGACCGCGACCGCCACCGGGGCCGTGATCGACACCTGGGTGCCGGGGGTGCCGCTGGTGGACATCTCCGGCCTGCCGCCGGTCAACGTACCCGTGCTGCGGACCATGGACCTGGCCAGAGAGCACGGCTCGGTGTTCCTCCAGCGCCTGCACGGCCGGGAGGTGCTGATGGTCAGCAGCCTGGAGCTGGTGGAGGAGCTGGCCGACGAGGAGCGCTTCACCAAGGCGGTCGGCCCGGCGCTGGAGAACGTCCGGGAGTTCACCGGGGACGGCCTGTTCACCGCCTACAACGACGAACCGAACTGGGCCCGGGCGCACGACATCCTGATGCCGGCGTTCGCGCTCGGCTCGATGCGCACCTACCACCCGGTGATGCTCAGGGTGGCCCGTCGGGTGATCGAGTCCTGGGACCGCCGCTCGGCCGCCGGGCTGACGGTGGACGTGCCCGGCGACATGACCCGGATGACCCTGGACACCATCGGGCTGGCCGGGTTCGGCTTCGACTTCGGCTCCTTCGAGCGGGACGAGCCCCACCCGTTCGTGGAGGCCATGGTGCGCTGCCTGGAGTGGGCGATGACCAAGCTCACCCGCGACCCCGACCTCGACCACACCGAGCGGGACGCCGCCTTCCGGAGGGACGCCGACTACCTGGCCGGCGTGGTGGACGAGGTGATCGCCGCCCGGGTGGAGAGCGGTGCCGAGGCCGGGCCGGCCGAGGACCTGCTCGGCCTGATGCTCGGCGCGGTGCACCCCTCCGACGGCACCCGGCTGGACATCGAGAACATCCGCAACCAGGTGATCACCTTCCTGATCGCCGGCCACGAGACCACCTCGGGCGCGCTCTCCTTCGCGCTGCACTACCTGGCCAAGCACCCCTCCGAACTCCGGCTGGTGCAGCAGGAGGTGGACGCGCTCTGGGGCGACCAGGCCGACCCGGAGCCCTCCTACGAGGACGTCGGCCGGCTGCGCCGCACCCGGCAGGTGCTCAGCGAGGCGCTGCGACTGTGGCCGACGGCGCCCCAGTTCAGCCGGGAGGCGCGGGCGGAGACCCTGCTCGGCGGGCGGATCCCGGTCCGCCCCGGACTGCCGATCTTCGTGCTGACCCCGATGCTGCACCGCGACCGGGCCTGGGGCGACAACCCGGAGCTGTTTGACCCCTCCCGGTTCGACCCGAAGCGCGAGGAGGCCCGCTCGCCGCACGCCTTCAAGCCCTTCGGCACCGGCGAACGCGCCTGCATCGGACGGCAGTTCGCGCTGCACGAGGCGGCCATGCTGCTGGGCATGCTGGTGCACCGCTACCGGCTGATCGACCACGCCGGCTACCGGCTGAACCTCAAGCAGACCCTCACCATCAAGCCCGACGGGTTCACCCTCGCCCTCGCCCCGCGCACCCCCGCGCCGGTCCAGCCGCTCCGGTCGGACCAGCCGGACCAGGGGGTGCGGCGGGCCGGGGTCGCGCAGGTCGCCGAGCGCCCCGGCCGGGTCCGCCAGGGCACCGGACTGCTGCTCCTGCACGGCTCCAACTACGGCGCCTGCCGCGAGTTCAGCCGCCAACTCGCCGAGACCGCGGCCGACCTGGGCTGCGACACCGCGATCGCCCCGCTGGACGCGTACGCCGACGGCCTGCCCACCGACCGGCTGGTGGTGATCACCGCCGCCTCGTACAACGGCCAACCCACCGACGACGCCGCCGAGTTCTTCCGCCGCCTGGGCGAGGCCCCGGAGGGCGCCGCCGCCGGCGTCGAGTACGCCGTGCTCGGCATCGGCGACCGCACCTACGCCGCCACCTACCAGCGCGTCCCCGGCCTGATCGACGAGCGGCTCACCGCCCTCGGCGGCACCCGGCTGCTCGACCGCGCGGAGGCCGACGCCTCCGGCGATCTCACCGGCACGGTACGGGAGTTCACCGAGGCGCTGACCGACCTGCTGCTGACCCGGCACGGCGACGCCGAGGCGGTGGCCGCGCCGCGCGAGGAGGCCGGGTTCACCGTGACCGAGCTGGTCGGCGGCCCGCTGCACGCGCTGGCCGCCCGGCACGGCATGAGCGAGTTGACCGTCACCGCCGTCGACAGCCTGACCGACCCCGGCTACCACCGGGTGAAGCGGCTGGTCCGGCTCGCCCTGCCGGCGGGCACCGACTACCGGACCGCCGACCACCTGACCGTGCTCCCGGCCAACGACCCCGTCCTGGTCGAGCGGGCCGCCCGGCTGTTCGGCGCCGACCCGGAGACGCTGCTCGGCATCGTCGGCCACCGGCGCACCGGGCCGGCCGTCGACCGCCCGTTGACCGTCCGGGAACTGCTCACCCACCACGTCGAGCTGCAGGACCGCCCGACCGCCGAGCAGCGCGCCGCACTGGCCGCGCTCAACCCCTGCCCGCCCGAGCAGGCCGCGCTGCGGGCGCTGCCCGCGGACGACCCGCGCACCCTGCTGGACCTGATCGAGGACCACCCGGCGCTGCGGGAGGTGCTGACCTGGCCGGTGCTGCTGGAGCTGCTGCCGCCGATCCGGCCCCGGCACTACTCGATCTCCTCCTCACCGGCCGCCGGTGCGGGGGGCTCCGGAGGGGGCGGCGAGGTCGACCTGATGGTGTCGGTGCTCAGCGCCCCGGCCCGCTCCGGCCGCGGCACCTACCGCGGCACCGGCTCCGGCTACCTCGACCGGGTGGCCGTCGGGGACACCGTGCTCGCCCGGGTCCAGCCGTGCCGGGAGGCGTTCCGGATCGGGCACGGCACCCCGGTGATCATGATCGCGGCCGGTACCGGCCTGGCACCCTTCCGCGGTGCCGTCGCCGACCGCCGGGCGCTGCTCTCCTCCGGAACCGGGCTCGCCCCGGCGCTGCTGTACTTCGGCTGCGACGCCCCGGACGCCGACTACCTGCACCGGTCCGAGCTGGAGGCGGCCGAGCGGGCCGGCGCCGTCTCGATGCGGCCCGCGTTCAGCGAGCGGCCGCAGGACGGGCGGCGCTTCGTCCAGGACCGGATCGCGGCCGAGGCGGCGGAGGTCTGGGCGCTGCTCGCCGCCGGGGCCGAGGTGTACGTGTGCGGCGACGGCGCCCGGATGGCGCCCGGCGTGCGGGAGGCCTTCCGGGCGCTCTACCGGGAGCGCACGCCGGGGGCGGACGAGCGGCAGGCACAGGACTGGCTGCAGGGCCTGGTCGAGGCCGGCCGCTACGTCGAGGACGTCTACGCGGGCTGACGGGTCGACGGCCCGACGGCTGACCGCCCGACGGCTGACCGCCTGACGTCTGACCGACCGGGCCGTCCGTCCGCTGCGCCTCGACCGACGTGGCGGGCGGACGGCCCCCGGCGTCAGGCGTCAGGCGTGCAGCAGGGCGTCGACCCGGGCGGCCGCCGACAGCAGCGCCCGGTCGGCCAGCCGGGGGCCGATCAGCTGGACGCCGACCGGCGCCGATCCGTCGACCGGGAGGGGGAGCGTCACCGAGGGCAGGCCCGCGGTGGCCGCCGGGGAGGTGTTGCGGATCAGGGTGTGGAAGGTGGACACCTCGCGGCCGTTGAGCGGGAGGCTGTCCTCGTACCGGCGCAGCGGTCGGGCGCAGACCGGGACGGTGGGGCAGAGGATCGCGTCCAGCCCGTTCGCCGTGAACAGTTCGGCGTAGTCCGCCTGCAGGGCGCGGCGCCGGTCCAGCGCGGTGTCCAGGCCGGCGGGCCCCAGGAACCCGGGGGCGTCGGGCAGCGCGGTGGCCTTGAGCAGCTCGGCGATGTCCGGATCGCCGACCGCGTCCAGCACCTCGACGGGGGAGAGGCCGGTGCGGTGCTCGTTCAGGTAGCGGGCCAGCGCGGCGGCGAACTCGCCGAAGACGAGCGGGAAACCGATCCGGGCGTCGGCGGTCGCCAGGTGCGCGGTGTCCACCGGGACCCACTGGACCCGGGCCGGATCGAGCCGGTCGACCGCGACCTCCCAGGCGGCCTGGACCGGGCCCTCCAGGTCCTCGGCGAACACCTGCCGCGGCAGGCCCAGCCGTAGTGGACGCTCCGGATCCCGGTGGTCGGAGGTCTCCCCGGTGACCAGGGTGTCGAGCGCGGTCAGCCGGGCCAGGGTGCGGGCGATCAGCCCGGGGGTGTCCCGGGTGGTGGACAGCGGGGTGATCCCCGCCGAGGGGTAGCGCCCGGCGCTGGGGCGCAGGCCGTAGACCCCGTTCAGCGCGGCCGGGACGGTGACGGACCCGCCGGTGTCGGTGCCGAGGCCGGCCTCCGCGACGCCCGCCGCCACCGCGGCCGCCGTACCGCCGCTGCTGCCGCCCGCGAACAGGGCCGGGTCGGCGGCGTTGCCGACGGCGCCGAAGGTGTGGTTGCAGGAGGTGGCCCCGAGCGAGAGCTCATGCATGTTGGTCTTGCCCAGCACGATCGCCCCGGCCGAGCGCAGGGCCGTGACCACGGGTGCGTCGGCGTCCGGGACGAAGCCGGTCAGCGCGGGGGTGCCCGCGGTGTTGGGCAGGCCGGCGACGTGGATGTTGTCCTTGACGACCAGGCCCCAGGCCTTCGCCCGCACGCCCTCCGGGCCTCCCGCGTCCCGCGCGTCGCCCGCGTCCTGTGAGTCCCCTGCGTCCCGCCGGGCCGCCTCCGTGAGCGCCCCCTCCGCGTCGAGCGTGATGAACGCGTTGAGGTGCTCGACGGCGGTGGCCCGGTCGAGCGCGGCCGCCACGAGGGCCTGCGCCGTGGTGTGCTGCTCGGGCATGGGGCGGTTCCTCCGTGCGGCGTCCGGGTGACGGTCGATCACACCGTACCCGGGCCTGCGGGCCGGGATGCGGGGGTGCGACCAGGCAGGTCGGACGGCGGCTACGGGTGCGGGCGGAGCTGGATGACGGCGTGCCGGCCGTTGGTGCGCCAGGGGGTGCCGGTGGCGTCGAGGCGGGTGACGGTGGTGGGGGCGAGGCCGACGACGACGTCCGACTTGAGGGTGCGCAGGGCCGCGACGGGGGAGGGGAAGTGGCCGGCCGCGGTGGCGAAGGGGGTGGTCGGGGGCCAGTGGCGGTCGCCCACCAGGCGGCGGTAGTTGAGGTCGCCCTTGAGGATCGTCAGTGTGGCGCCGGCGAGTTCGGCGCGGAGGTCGGCGGGCAGGTCGTGGTAGGGCAGCGGGGCGCAGTGGAACGGGTGGGTGCGGATCGTGAGGGTGCCGCCGGTCAGCGCCTGCCAGAGGCGGCGGCCGATGGCCTCGGCGGCGGGTACCGGTGCGGTGCGCAGGCGTTGGACGGTGGCGAGGACGTCGTCCGTCGTCGCGTCCGACACGAAGTACGGCTGCGGTTTGACGTGGAGGACGACCTCGGCGGCGAGGTCGGCGGTCAGCAGGTGGTCGATCAGGACGAGGTCCGGCAGCAGTTCGCGGCCCGCGTTGTCGGCGATCAGGCAGACCCGTCCGGGTCCGGACCGGGTCAACTCGGCGTGCAGCAGTGCGCTGTCGTCGGCGGCCAGTGGGGAGGCGGCCGGTACGGAGGCGGCCGGTACGGACGGCCCTCGGTCGTCGGGCTCGTCGGGCTCGTCGGACTGGGCGGCCATGGCGAAGCTGAGGTCCGCGCGGTTGCCCCACAGGGCGGAGGCCAGCAGGGCGTCCGTCCGTCGGTCGGGCGGCAGGTCGGTGAGGCCGCTCAGGGCGGCCAACTCCCCGTCCACGGCGGTTCCGCGCAGTTCGGCGTCCTTGAACGGCGCGAACGGGTCGACGCCCTGCCAGGCGCCGGGCCGGAAGTAGCCGGTGGCGTCGAGCAGTCGGCGGTAGAAGTAGCTCTCCGCCCACAGGAACGGCGCCTCGCTCCAGGGCTCGCCCCACCGGCCCTCGCCCCAGGCCAGCCACTGGGCGGCGTCCGGGGCGTCCGCGGGGAGGGGCTCCAGGATGCCGCCGCCGGTGCTCTCGGTGAGCAGCCGCTCGATCGCCGCCCGTTCGGCGGGGCCGTACGGCAGGGCGTCGAGGACGCGCCGGATGAGTTCGGGGTGGCGCTCGTGGAAGACGCTCCGGGCGAAGGATCCGGGGACGTCGCTGCGGATCACGGGGGCGTCGGGCACGGTGGCGGTCTCCTGTCGGCGTCGCCGCCGGGGTGGGCGGCTTCCGCCGACAGTAGACGATCACGTGCCGTGGGGCGGGAGTGGAAGGGCGGCGCGGGTGGGGGCGAAAAAGTGTTATCGGCACCGCCGTCGGGCGGTCTCCTGGGCGTGGGAACGGACGCGGGAGGTCGCGGCAGAGGGTATGCGGCCGGAACGCGGGGTTCGAGATGGGGCGCTCCGCGCGGAGGTGAGGTCTCCGGCCGCGTCCGTTCCCACGGCGTCCGGCCGGATCGTCCCGTCCGGCGGGCGCCGCCCGGCGGTCCGTTCGCCTCCCCCACGGCGGCGGACCGTCGGGCCCCGCCCTGCCCGGGGTGGGGTTCTGCGGGGCCGGTCAGGCGTGTCGGAGCCGCCAGATCTGCTCCTCGCCGGTCTCGGCCGGGGCGAGCGCTTCGGCGGGGCGGCGGGCGTGCTCGGTGAAGCCGAGGCGGATCGGGACGGCGCGACTGGCGTGGTTGGCCGGGTCGTGGACGATCTCGACGAAGTCCACGCCGGGGAGTCGGAAGGCCTGCTCGGTCAGCGCCCGGGCCGTCCGGGTGGCGATGCCGCGACCGGTGGCGGCTGGGTGCAGCCAGAAGCCGATCTCCCGGCCGTTCTCGGCGGTGTCCTCGCGGCGGAACAGCCCGCATGCGCCGACGATGGCGCCGTCCAGCAGGATCGCGTAGGTGAAGTCCCGTCCGCTCTCCCACAGTTCGGCCCGTTCGGCCAGGAACTCGGTGGTCTTCGCCCGGCTGTGCTCGGCGACCCACGGCATCCAGGGCCGCAGGTGCTCCAGCGACTCCTCGATGACCTGGAAGAACTCGGGGAGGTCCGCCTCGCCGCGGAAACGGCGGAGCGTCACCTCACCGAGGACGATTTCCTGCTCGGCCTGTCGTACCTGGTCCATCACCGGAGGATGTCCGCTACCCTGCCGCCTCCGCAAGGGGATTACGACGCTTCCGCAGCAGGTGGAGCAGGGCGCCGAGGGTGGCGGCGCCGGCGGAGACGGTGAGCAGGGCGACGTCGGCGAGGCCGACCATGGTGACGTCGAAGCGGGGGTTCTCGGCGCTCGCGGTGAACTCCGGCTCCACCAGGCCGCCCGGGTCCTCGGTGACGCTGACCTGTTCGCCCACCGTGTCGAGGGAGCCGCAGGGGACGGAGTGGGTGCGCTCCGGGGCGTCGTGGTCGTAGTGCACCGAGCAGGTGTACGAGGTGCCTCTGCCGTGGCTGACCGTGATGTCGGTGACGGTGCCCTGGTGGACGGTGCCGCGGGCGGACAGCACGGCGGACTGCACGGCGTTCATGCTCATCAGCGGTACGGCGATCAGCGGGGCGATCAGCAGCGCCAGGGCCGCGCCGCGCAGCGGCCCGGACTGGCAGAGCGACACCAGGGCGTAGATCAGGCCGATCGCCCCGGCGAAGGCCAGGACCAGCGACAGGAGGATGAACCAGGCCCCGAACGCGCCGAGCGCCCCGCCGAGCGGCATCAGCACGGCGGCCGCCGGGATCCACAGCGCGGTCAGCCACGGGTGACGCGGCCACGGAGCGTCGTTCTTCTTGCCGCTCTTCGCCCCGCCCCCTTGGCCGCCCTGGCCGCCCGGCTGGTCCTGCGGCCCGGCGGCGGGCACGGGCGTCCCGGGCGTCTCGTTGTGCGTCATGGCGGGAGATCCTGCCAGGTCAGGACGGGGGTGGACGGTCGCGGGGGTGATCCTTTTGCCGGGGCGGGCGGTTTGTGGAGGACGGTGGGGGGAGCGGTGGACGTTCCGTTGCGGACCCCGGGCCGGAAGCGGTACCGGGACCGGGACCGGAGCGGTCAGTGGTCGCCGTCCTCCGGCGGCAGCCACCGGTCGGTGTCGACCTTGCCGGGGGCCAGCCGCTGGACGACCCGGGCCAGCTCGACGGTGGCCTGTTCGATCCGCCGGTAGGTGTTGCGCTGCTCGGCGACGATCGCGGACAGCAGCAGTCCGGTGAGCGCCGCGCAGCCGTTGAGCGCCTGCAGCATCACCATCGCGGCGACCAGCCCGTGCCCGGTGAACGGGCCGACTTGGTCGATGGCGGCCGTGATGGTGATGACCGAGACCAGGAGGACGCAGGGGGCCGCGCCGAGCAGTTGGAAGCGGAGCGCGGCCCAGATCAGGAACGGGAAGACCAGGAAGAGCACGCTCAGCGTGGTGGAGGTGGCGACCACGGTGACGGCGGCGGTGCTGGCCAGCAGCAGGACCGGTTCCAGCCAGGTGAACGGGCCCCGGTCGGCGGGCAGCCGGGCGGTGCGCAGCGCCAGCAGCAGCGGGGCGACCACCAGGACGCCCATCGCGTCGCCGGTCCACCAGGCGGTCCAGGTGGACCAGAACCCGTCGGCCGGCAGGGTGCCGTTGAGGACCAGGACCGCGCTGCCGGTGCCGGAGCTGATCAGCATCCCGGCGAACGCCCCCAGGAAGACCAGGGCCATGCCGTCCCGGAGCCGGTCGAGCTCGATCCGGAACCCGGTCCGGCGCAGCATCAGGTAGGCGGCGACGGGGGCGAGGGTGTTCCCGGTGACGATGCCGAGCGAGCCCCAGCGGGGCGGCCCGGTGACGACGATCACCAGGAAGGCGCCCAGCGCCACGCCCGGCCAGACCCGGAGCCCGAACAGCAGCAGGCAGGTGAGCGCGATCCCGGTCGGCGGCCAGAGCGGGGTGACCTTGGCCCCGCCGATCACCACCTGTTGCAGCAGGCCGATCCGCCCGGCCGCGAGGTAGACCGCGGTGACGGCCAGCAGCCGCAGGGCGGTCACGGCCAGCTGGCGGGGGGTGCGGGAAGGGGGTGTGGTGGTCGGCGGCACAGTAGTCATCTGACTACGTCCGGGCGGCACCGTGCGGGCGTGACACGCAGGGGCCGTCACCCGGACCGGCCGTCCGGGGGCCTCGGGCCCGGTCCCGTCGATCGTGGCGGGCAGGCGGCGGGCGGGTGGCGGGCGGGCGCTCGACCGGGGTCTCAGCCGTCGTGGCGCAGCACCAGCACGGCCGCGTCGTCGGTGTGCCCGGTCAGGTCGGCGACCCCCAGCAGTTCGGCGGCCAGGGTGTCCGGATCGTCCGAGACCCGCTCCCGCAGCACGGCCGCCACCCGGGCCAGCCCGGCCTCGATCGGGAAGGCCGGCCCCTCGACCACCCCGTCCGTGACCAGGGCGACGACCCCGGCCCCGGAGAGCCGGTGGTGGCTCACCGGGTACCGCTGGCCGGGCACCACGCCGAGCGGCGGACCGCCCTCGTCGGGGTAGTGCCCCCAGCGGCCCTCGCCGTCCGCCCAGACCGGCGGGACGTGCCCGGCCCGGGCGTGCGAGAGGTCCCCGGTGGCCGGGTCGTAGCGCAGGAAGCTGCAGGTGGCGAAGCGGCGGCTGTCCATGGAGATCAGCAGGTCGTTGGCCCGGCCCAGGACCTCGCCGGGGTCGGCGGCAGTGGCCGCCACGGCGCGCAGGCCGACCCGTACCTGGCCCATGATCGCCGCCGCCTCCACGTCGTGGCCCTGGACGTCGCCGAGCGAGAAGGCCACCGAGCCGTCCGGCAGCGGGAAGCCGTCGTACCAGTCGCCGCCGATGCTCAGGCCGTGCCGGGCGGGCGCGTACCGGGCCGCCACCCGCAGCCCGGGCGGCTGCGGCAGCGCGGCCGGCAGCAGCTCGCGCTGCAGCGCCTCGGCCAGCTCCACCCGGGCCTGCTGGAGCTCGGCCTGCTCCAGGGCGGACGCGGTCAGCCGACCGAGCTCGGTCAGCAGGTCGTCCGCGCTCGGGCGGTCGGCGGGGCGGCGTCGGATCATCGGCCCTCCGGCGGCCTGTGGGCGGGGTGATCAGAGCCAGCGTATGTCGGCCGAACGGGCGACGGCCGCCCGAGGCGTTGACGGCGGTGCGGGCGGCCCCGGGGAAGTGAACCGAAAGTGATGATCGATGCGCGAAGGGTCATCGGACGGGTGGCCGGAGCCCTCGCAGCCCCTCCGCTCGGCGGTACCGTGTGGCGGTACTCGGCGCTGCGCGGTACCGAGGGGCCGGCGGCCGGGGGCGACCGCGGTGTCCGGGGCGCACGAGAACGGTCTCGACGAACCGACGATCTCGACGAACCTCAAGGGGGGCGGATGCGGGTCCTGCTGTTGGACGCGGCTCCGGGGGAACTGCTGGACCGGGAGCTGACGCGGCTGGTCGGGCACGGGCTCGACGTCACGCTGAACCTGCGGCGGGTGGGCGATCCGGCGGGGGTGACCGGGCGGTGGGCGGGGCGGGTGGAGTTCACCGAGGTCGACCTGTTCGACGAGACGGCGTTGATCGGGGAGGCAGTGCGCGGCGGACGGGGGTACCACGCGGTCAAGTCCCGGGCCGGCGCGCCGCTGCGGGCCCGGTTCCTGGCGGCCGCGACCGACCGCGGGCTGGCCCACCGGCTTCGGGTGGTCGCACGGGCCGGGGCGGGCACCGACCACGTCGACCTGGCCGCCGCGGCCCGGCACGGGGTCGCCGTCACCCACACGCCCGGCTCCAACGCCAACGCCGTCGCGGAGTTCGCGCTGGCCCAGCTGCTCGCCCTGACCAGGGCGCTGGTGCCGTCCAACGAGGCCGCGCAGCAAGGTCGTTGGCTCGCACCGAGCGCCCCGGCGGTCGAGCTGTCGGAGCTGACCCTGGGCCTCGTCGGCCTCGGCCGGATCGGATCGGCCCTGGCGGAGCGCGCCACCGCACTGGGCATGACCGTCCAGGGGTACGCGCGGCGCTCCACCCACCCCGCCGTACGCCGGGTCGACTCCCTCGACGCCCTGCTCGCCACCAGCGACGTGGTCTCGCTGCACGTCCCGCTCACCCCGGACACCGAAGGGCTGATCGGCCGGGCGGAGTTGGCGCGGATGCGGCCCGGATCGATCCTGCTCAACACCGCCCGCGGCGGGATCGTCGACGAGCGGGCTCTCGCGGACGCCCTGCGCGATCCGGCGGGCCCGCCGGCGGCGGCGGCCGTCGACACCTTCGCCCACGAGCACGCCGCCTTCGCCTCGCCGCTGTTCGGCCTGCCCAACACCCTGCTCACTCCGCACATCGCCGGGATGACCAGGAGCGCCATGGCCGAGGCGGCGCTGCGCTGCGCCGACCACATCGCGGCGCTGCTCGCGGGGCGGGCGGAGGGGGTCCCGGTGGTCGGCCCGTCGTCCACCGCCCGGTAGCGGGCCGTGGGCGACGGGCGGGGGCGGACCGGTTGTCGGGCCCGTCAGGCCAGCGCGGCCTCGATCAGGTCGGCGGCCCGGCGCGCGCCCGCGCCCGCGCGGACCTCGGCCTTGAGCTCGGCCAGCCGGGCCGCCACCGCCGGGTCGGCGGTCAGCTCCAGTAGGGCGGAGCGGAGCGCGGCGGGGGTGGCCAGCTCGGTGTCCAGGCGGCGGGCGACGCCGAGTTCGACCAGTCGGTCCGCGTTCTGGAACTGGTCGGCGGCCTGCGGCACCGCGACCATCGGCAGCCCGCAGTACAGGCCCTCGCTGCACCCGCCCATCCCGGCGTGGGTGATGAACGCGTCGGCCTGCTGGAGCACGGCGAACTGCGGTACCCACGGGTGGACTTCGACGTTCGACGGAATCTCGCCCAGCTCGGCCTGGTCGGTCGCCCGGCCGACCTGGAGCACCACGTGCCAGTCGGTGAGGCCGCCGAAGGCCTCCAGGCAGGCGCGGTAGAAGGCGGGCCGGTGGGTGAAGGCGGAGCCCAGCGAGATCAGCAGCACCTTCCGGGCGTCCGCCGGCCGGGTCCAACTCCCTTGGTACTCGCGGTTGTCGAGGCAGGGCCCGGCGTAGGAGAACAACTCGGGGTCGACCTGCTCCGGTTCGGGCTGGAGCACGTGCGGGATGAGCGCGAGTCCGCGGTCGGGCCGCACCATGTACGTGAAGATGTCGTCGGTCGGCAGCCCGTTGTCGCTCAGCCACTGGGCGAAGCGCTCCGGGATGTTCTCCGACCGCAGGGCCTCCATCAGCGTCCGGAACGGCTCCCGCTCGGCGTCCTGCGGGGGGACCCTGGCCGGCGAGATCATCATGGACGGCACGCCCCAACTGTCGGCCAGGGCCCGTCCCGCGTACGCCATGAAGTCGTACAGGACGAGGTCGGGCCGGTCGTCCTCGAACGCCTCCCGCATCCGCGGCAGCATCACCCGGGCCTCCTCGAAGACCCGGGCGTGCATGTTGAACCCGGGCGTGACCGCGCCCTTGAGGATCGGCAGGCCCGTCTGGTGGGGCACGAACGCGGCGCCGGTGGCCTCGATCTGCTCGGCGAACGCCGGGTCGTTGACGTAACTGACCCGGTGGCCGCGGGAGACCAGTTCCCGGATGACGTCCAGGCTGGGGTTGACGTGGCCGTGTGCCGGTATGTTGACCATGGCGATGTGGGCTGAGCGGGGCATGGTGAATGCTCTCCTCGTGCGTCGTCGCGCGTGCAGTGTGCAACGATCTGACAGTACGTCATGTGACGCTCGGGGAGCGAGGACGGGGGTTTCGGCATGGAGGAGTACGCGGTGCCGATCCTGCCGAGCCGGGACCTCGACGAGACCCAGGAGTTCTACGGCCGCCTCGGCTTCGAGTCGCGCGGCCGCTGGGACGGGCCGGACGGCTACCTGATCCTGGTCCGGGGCACCGTGGAGCTCCACTTCCGGCCCGACCCGGGGGTGGATCCGCTGTCCACCGCGGGAAGTTGCTACCTCCAGGTCCGCGACGCGGACGCCCTGCACGGGGATTGGGCACGCCTCGGTATCCCGGCCGAGCCGGTCACCGGCAGCCGACTGACGGAGGTGGTCGACACCGCCTACCGGATGCGGGAGTTCGCCCTGGTCGACCGCAGTGGCAACCTGCTGCGCATCGGCAGCCCGGGGCGTGCCGGGGGCGCGTGACGGAACCGTCGGGGCGCGTCCGGTCGCTCAGGCGCCGGCGCGCTGCCAGAGCGCGGCCAGGTGGGTGTGCAGGAGTTCCTCGGCCTCCGTCGTCGTGCGGTGGCCGATGAGGACGTGCGCGGTGAGGCCGTCGGTGAGGGCGAGCAGGGTCCGGGCCTCCCGGCGGGCCGGGGCGGGGTCGAGGCCGGCCTGCTCGATCAGCCGGGCCAGGAGCGCTTCCAGGTCGACGTAGCTGGTCCGTAGGGCGGTCGCCAGCGGCGGGTTGACGGCGGCCGCGGCGAGGAAGGCCAGCCAGATCCGGGCCTCGGTGCGGTGCTCGTCCCGCAGCAGGGCCACCTCGCCGGCCACGTGGCCCACCGTGCTCGCGGCCGACTGCGCCGGGCCGGCCAGCACCCGGGCGTGCGCCCGTTCGGTGACGCGTTCGCCGATGTGGCCGAGGGCGAACCGCAGCATCTCCTCCTTGGTGCGGAAGCAGCGCTGGACGGCGCCCATCGAGACCTCCGCCCGGACGGCGACGTCCCGCAGGGTGACGCCCTCCAGGCCCTGGGTGTCGATCAGTGCGCACACCGCGTCGGCGATCCGCCGGCGCCGCTCCTCGTGGTCCACCTGCTTGGGCATCCGTTGCTCTCCTCCCATCCGTTAATCCGATGCGATCGTATCGGTTCCCCGGCTAGGGTTCCGATGCAAGCGCATCGGAAACGGTGGCGACCCCGCCGGGGGCAGCCCCACCGGATCCCGTGCGACCGCAGCCGACCAGCCAGGAGAAGCCCGTGTGGAAACTCAGTGCCGCCGCCATCGCCGCCGCCGTCCGCAGTGGTGAGGCGTCCGCCCTCGACGTGGTGGACGCCCACCTCGCCCGCATCGCCGAGGTCAATCCGCAGGCCAACGCCGTCACCCAGCTGCTCGCGGACCGCGCCCGCGCCGACGCCCGCTCGCTCGACCGCCGCCGCGCCGCCGGAGAGCCGCTCGGGCCGCTCGCCGGGGTGCCGTTCACGGTCAAGGAGTGCACCCGGATCGAGGGCGTCCCGACCACCTTCGGCACCCCGCGCCTCCGCGGGCTCACCGCCCCCGCCGACGCCGTCCCGGTCGCCCGGCTGCGCGCCGCCGGGGCGGTCCCGATCGGCCACAGCAACCTGCCCACCCTGATCCTGGCCGGGATGCACACCCGCAGTGAGCTGTACGGCGACACCCGCAACCCGTGGGACGCCCGCCGCACCCCCGGCGGCACCAGCGGCGGGGACGGAGTCGCGGTGGCCACCGGCATGGCCGCGCTGGGGCTCGGCAACGACTCCGGCGGCTCGGTCCGGATCCCGGCCGCCTTCTGCGGCGTCGCGGCGCTCAAGCCGACCACCGGCCGGTTCGCCGCCGACCAGCGGATGCTGGGCCCGGACGACCCCGGCCCGGCCTCCCAACTCCTCGTCACCGACGGCCCGTTGGCCCGCACTGTGGCCGACCTCCGGCTCGCCTACGAGAGCCTGGCCGGCCCCGACCTGCGGGACCCGCGGGCCGTCCCCGCCCCGCTTTACGGCTATCCGCTGGACGGCGCGCCGAGGGTCGCGGTGGTCGCCGACCCGGGCGGCCACGGCGTCCACCCCACCGTCCGCCGCGCCGTCGAGGCCGCCGCCGAGGCGCTGCGGGACGCCGGGTACGAGGTGTGCGAGGTCCCGGACGTCCCGCGGCTCGACGAGGCCCTGCACGCCTACCACCGGCTCACCGTCACCGAGTTCGCGCCCAACTGGCCCGCCGTACGACAGCTGCTGGGCGAGGGCGGCGACCGCTTCATCGAGCTGACCATGCGCAGCGCCCCGCCCCTCGACGCCGCCGGGCTGATCGCGCTCCTGGGCACCTGGATGAACATCCGCCGCTCCTGGGCGGAGTTCCTGGACGAGTACCCGCTCCTGCTCGGCCCGGTCTTCACCGAACCGCCGGTCGAACCCGGCCTGGAGTCCCGGGACCAGGCCGGCCGCGACCGGGTCGCCACGGCCATGCGGCTCTGCTCGGTCACCAGCTTCGTCGGCGTCCCGGCCGTCGCCGTCCCCACCGGACCGGACGCCGACGGCCTCCCCACCGGCGTCCAACTCGTCGGGCGCCCCTTCCGCGAGGACCTCTGCCTGGCCGCCGCCCAGCACATCGAGGACCGCCTGGGCACCCTCACCCCGATCGACCCGCGGCCGTGACCGGGCGGCCGGGGTGCACAGGGCCGGTGAGCCGGGCGGTACCCCCGGGCGTCATACTGCCCGGTATGGATCGTGAGGACCTGATCGCCGCTCTCGACGAGCACAGGACCGACGGCGCCGCTGGGGCCGCGCTGGCCCTGCGGGCCGGGGCCGGGTTCCAGGTGTGGCCCGGACCGACGGCGCCGGCCAGCCGACTCCTCGACACCTGGAGTTTCCGGGCCCAGTGGATGGCGGAGGACGGGGTCGTCACCTGCAAGGACTTCGCGCAGGGTCTGCCGGCCCTGCGGCGTGCGGGGAGCACCCCGGTCGCCCTGGGGCGGGTGGATATGGCGCCGGGGGACAGTCACCTCGTCTTCCTGGCCGCCGATCTGGGCTCCTGCGTCGCGGTGCTGTAGCCGCCGCCCGTTCGGGGCCGGCCGTCGGCGGGCGCTCGTTCGGAGGAACCGCCGTGCTGGTCAGGTGGCTTCGGGTAGGGCCCGCTCCAGTGCGTCGAAGGTGCGGTGCACCAGGGCCCGGTGGTCCTTCAGGACGGTGTGCTCCGGTGCGCCGGCGACGAGCCTGGCAAGCGAGTTCGTGGCGACGGTGCGGTAGGCCGCGACGGCGAGCGCGGCCGTCAGTCGGGGCCGTACGTCGTGGGCGCCCCCGTCCGTGGTCTCGGCGATCGTGGCGGCGAGTGCCGTCTCCAGCTCCTCCAGCGCCTCGCGTCCCCGGGCCCGCAGCGCGGGCGAATCGCCCACCACCCGCCAGAAGGGAAGGAAGCGCTCCTGGGCGACCGTCAACGGGTGTCCCCGGTCGATGAGTTCGAGGGTGACACGGCGCAGGGCGGTGAGCGGGGTCTCGTCGTCTCGGCGGTCCCGTACGGCGCCCGTGAACAGCTCGATGGCCTCGGGGATCCGGTCCAGGAAGAGGTCTTCCTTGCGCGGGAAGTAGTTGAAGACCGTCATCGTCGACACGTCGGCGGCCTTGGCGGTCTCGACGACCGTCACGTTGTCGAAGCCGCGTTCCAGGAACAGAGCCGACGCGGCGTCGGAGATGCGGCGGCGCGTCTCCTGCTTCTTCCGCTGGCGCAGCGACAGTTCGGGTCCCTCGGGTTCCGTGGTCATGCGAAAATTGTATACCGATCATAAATTTGTAGCCGCTATAGTGAACTCATGAAGAGCGACGTCCGTGCGGGCCGCGGGGGCGGTCAGCGCGCAGCGGGCCGGCGGGCGGCCAGCCAGCCGCGGTAGTCGCGCAGGGCCTTGCGCTGCTGGAGCTGTTCGGTGAGCAGGGCCACCGCCGGGCGGGTGTTCGGGGTGGGGGTGCGGCCGGCGGCGAGGCGGCGCAGCTGGTGGCGGACCAGGGCCATGCTCGCGGCGGAGGCCAGCGCCTTGTCGGACCAGGTGACCGGGCGCAGGGCGCGGTCGGCCTCGGTGCGGGCGGCCCAGCGGTGCGGCAGGTCGGGGGTGACGGCGAGGGCGGTGCCCATGCCGATCACGGCGACCCCGTCGGCGAGGGCCTGTTCGGCGGTCGCACGCCGGGTGATGCCGCCGGTGAGCATCAGCGGGAGCGGGCTGGTGCGGACCAGTTCGGTGGCCAGGTCGAGGAAGTACGCCTCGCGGGCGCTGGTGCGCTCGTCGGCGGGGCGGCCGGTCATCGCGGGGCTCTCGTAGCTGCCGCCGGAGAGTTCGACCAGGTCGACGCCGAGCGGGGCGAGCATGGCGATGACCTCGCGCGCGTCGTCGAGGTCGAAACCGCCGCGCTGGAAGTCGGCCGAGTTGAGTTTGACGGCGACGGCGAAGTGCGGCGGGACGGCGGCGCGCACGGCGCGGACCACGTCGAGCAGCAGCCGGGCGCGGTGCTCCAGCGGGCCGCCCCAGGCGTCGGTGCGGGTGTTGACCAGCGGGGAGAGGAACTGCGAGAGCAGGTACCCGTGGGCGGCGTGGATCTCCACGCCGTCGAAGCCGGCCTCGGCGGCGCGGCGGGCGGTGGTGGCGAAGCGCTCGACGGTGGCGGCGATCTGGTCGGGGGTCATCGCGGTGGGGCGGCCGAAGCGGCCGCTGTGCCGGCCGAGGTCGACGCCGCGGTCGGTGGGGCCCCAGACCACGCCGGGCTGGCCGGAGGGCACCTGGCGGCCGGGGTGGTTGATCTGCATCCACACCGCGGCGCCGCCGGACTTGGCGGCCTCGGCCCACGCGGCGAACGGCGCCAGGGGCGCGGCGGAGTCCAGCACGACGCCGCCGGGGCCGGTGAGGGCCTCGGCGTGGACCATCACGTTGCCGGTGATCAGCAGGCCGCTGCCGCCGGCGGACCAGCTGCGGTAGAGGGCGAGCAGTCGCCCGTCGGGGAGCTGGCCGGGCCCGGCGAGGTTCTCCTCCATGGCAGCCTTGGCGATCCGGTTGGGCAGTACCGCGCCGGAAGCCAGGCGCAGCGGCGTGAACAGGTCGTCGGCCATCGGGGTCTCCTCACCCTCGGCTAGAATGTTTGCACTGCTCACATTAAGTCGGGCATGTGAGCAGTGCAAACATTGCGGAGGGTGACGGATGCCACAGCAAGCCAGCACGTACCACCACGGCGACCTGCGCGCCGCCTGTGTGCGCGCCGCGCGCGAACTGCTGGAGGAGGACGGCAGTGCGGCGCTGTCGCTGCGCGCCGTCGCCCGCCGGGCCGGCGTCTCGGCGACCGCCCCCTACCGCCACTTCGCCGACCGCGACGCGCTGCTCTCCGCCGTCGCCGCCCAGGGCTGCCGCGAACTCGGCGAGCGCCTCGTCGCCGCCCACCCCGCCCCCCGCGCGCCCGAGGACCTGGCCGCCGTCGCCGCCGCCTACGTCCGCTTCGCGGTCGAGCGGCCGGCCCTGTTCCGGGTGATGTTCGCCGAACCCTGCGACCCCGCGAACGCGGAACGGGCCGCCGCGACCGAGGCGATGCGGGAGTACGTCGCCGCGATCGTCCACGACGTCTTCCCCGGATCCGACTGCGAGGCGATGGGCACGGCGGTGTGGGCGCTGGTCCACGGGCTGGCCTTCCTCCAGTTGGACGGCAAACTCGATGCGGCCGGGCCTGCGGGCGACCCGTCCGCCGACCCGGCCGACCCTGCCGTGACGGACGAGCGGGTCCGGGCGGCCGTCGACGCGCTGCTGGGCACCGTCCGGCGGTAGGAGGACGCCCGGCGCGGGGGTTCAGCCCGCCGGGCCCGGGGAGTCGTGGGGTGCGCGGGCGCGGATGAGCAGGAACGGGGGCAGGCCGGCCCGTCGGGGCTGGTGGGCGATGACCGGGGCGGTCGGTGCGGGCTCGTCGACGGTCTCCGGGGTGAAGCCGTGCCGCAGCAGCGCGGTCAGGTAGCCGGACAGCGTCCGGTGCCGATTGCCGGCCCGGCGGACGGCCCGGGGGTCGGCGGAGCGCCAGAACCCCTCGGCGAGGTAGTCGCCGACCACCCGGCGATGGGTGCCGTCGGCGAGCCGGGTCCAGGAGGCGTGGGGCGCCTCGAAGCAGGGGTGCGGGACGCTGAGGACCAGCGCGCCCCGGGGCGTCAGCACCCGTCGGACGGCGGTGAGCGCGGCATCGAGGTCGGGCACGTGGTTGAGGGAGAGTCCGGCGGTCACCCAGTCGACCGAGTGGTCGGCGACCGTGCCGAGTACGCACCCGTCGTCGACGGCGTAGGACACGGTGCCCGGCCCGGGTGTGCCGGCGGTCCGGGCATGCTCGATCAGCCGGGTGGACGGGTCGATGCCGTGGGCGGTGGCGCCGCGGGCGGCCAGTGCGCGGGTGATGATCCCCTCGCCGCAGCCGAGGTCGAGGACCTGGTGGCCGGACAGCTCGTCGGGCAGGTGGGCGAGCAGGGTGTCGCGGTTGAAGTCGTTCAACGGGGAGCCGGTGCGCAGGAGTTCGGCGTACCAGTCGGCGATGGTGTCCCAGGTCTCGGTCATCGAGACCCGGACCCTACCCGGCGCCCGCCGGGCGGATCCAGCGGGTTTCCCGTTCGGAGCCGCTACGGCAGGACCAGCCAGCCGGGCTCCAGTGGCACGGCGTGCCCGGTCAGCGCGGCGACGTCGGCCGGGACGTCCGCGCGGGCGAGCAGGGCGGGGAGGGCGTCGGCGACGTAGGCGGCGTGGGCCTCGGGGGTGGTCCAGAGGGTGGTGACCAGGTGGCGGGTGGGGGAGAGGCGGGTGACGGCGCCGGTGAGCAGGCCACCGGCCGCGGCCATGCCGGGGGCCCAGAGCTCGTGTTGGACGGTGAGGAAGTGTTCGGTGCGGCCCGGGTGCAGCTCGCAGTCGGCGACGCGGAGCAGGGCGGCCCGGCGCAGGGCCTCGGGGAGGGACGGCGCCTCGGGGACAAGCGGGACCTCGGGGACGGACGGGGCCGAGCCGGGCATGGTGAGGGCGACCGGGCCACTGGCGATCCGGATCGCCTCCCAACTGCCCTGCTGGGCGGCCCCGGTGGCGATCTCGTCGTGGCGCTCGCGCATGAAGCGGCGGTAGGCGGTCTCGTCCGTCCAGAGGGCGAGCAGCAGGGCCCGGTCGCCGGTTCGCGACCAGCCGCCCAGCTGGCCGATCAGCCCCGGCTGGTCCGCCATGGCCGACCAGCGGCGCTGTCCGGCGGCGAACGCCGCGCGTGCGTCCGGTCGTACTTGGCAGTCGATCCACTTGGCCCACATGCGGCCCATCCTGCTGCGCCGGGCCGGGGGAGGGGCAATCGGGCGCAGGTCGTGGGGGCGCTCGGACCATCGGCGTAGGGCGGACGGGGGGCAGGTGGCCAGGTGGCCCGATGGCGGAATCCTGCAGATTCCGGTCATTGCCGCCATGGTCACCCCCGGGCGAGGGTGGAGCCATGAACGACGGTGGAGCCATGAACGACGGTGGAGCGATGAACGACGCACCCCGCCTCCCGCATCTGGTGGTGATCCCGGTCTTCCCCGGGGTCAACGCGCTGGACGTGGCCGGGCCCGCCGAGATCCTGGCGCTCGCGGACCGGCTGCTGGGGCCGGAGCGGCCCGGGTACGAGGTGCGGCTGTGCGCCGAGCGCGGCGGGCCGGTGGAGACCTTCTCCGGGGTGCCGCTGCTGGTCGAGCGGACGCTGGCCGAGGCGCGGGTGCGGCCGGACACCGTGCTGGTGCCCGGCCGGGTGGAGCTGGGCCCGCACGGGCCGGTGCCGCAGGTGGATCCGGCGGTGGTGGCCTGGCTGCGGGAGGTGGGGCCCCGGGCGGGCCGGGTCGCCTCGGTGTGCGCGGGCGCGCACGTGACCGCGGCCGCCGGACTGCTGGACGGGCACCGGGCGACCACCCACTGGGCGACCGCCGACCGGCTGGCCGCCGACCACCCGGCCGTCGAGGTGGATCCCGACCCGGTGTTCATCCGCTCCGGGCGGATGTGGACCAGTGCGGGCCTGTCCACCGCACTGGACCTCACCCTGGCCCTGGTGGCCGAGGACCACGGCGACGACCTCGCCCTGGAGATCGCCCGGATCATGGTCATGTACCTCCAACGCCCGGGCGGACAGAGTCAGTTCAGCGTTCCCCTGGCCCACCAGGCCGGCGGCCGGGCCGACCTGCGCAGCCTGCGCCGCTGGATGGGCGAACACCTGGACGCCGACCTGTCGGTGCCCGTGCTCGCGTCCCGACTCGCCATGAGCGAGCGGCACTTCGCCCGGGTGTTCCGGTCCGAGACCGGCACCACGCCCGGGGCGTTCGTGGCGGAACTGCGGCTGGAGGCGGCCCGCCGGCTGCTGGAACGCACCGACCACCCGCTGCCCGGCGTCGCCCGGGCCTGCGGCTTCGGCTCGGTGGAGACCCTGCACCGGGTGTTCCGCGAGCACCTCGGCGCCACCCCGGGCGAGTACCGCCGCCGGTTCCGCGTCACCACCCCTTGAACCCCTGCAAGAAGAAGCACGAAGAACCGAGGAGAGCCATGAAGATCACGGCCACCCACATCGGCACCGCGACCGTCCTGTTGGAGATCGGCGGCCTGCGGCTGCTCACCGACCCGGTCTTCGACCCGGCCCCCGCCGAGTACCGGCACGACCCGGTGGTGCTGCGCAGCACCACCGGACCCGCCCTGGCCGCCGACGAACTCCCGCCCGTGGACGCGGTGTTGCTCAGCCATGACGAGCACCCCGACAACCTCGACGCGACCGGCCGCACCCTGCTCGCCGACCGCCCGGTGCTGACCACGGTCAGCGGCGCGGCCCGGCTCGGCGGCGGCGCGTTCGGCCTGGCGCCCTGGCAGACCCGCACCCTGACCGTGGACGGCCGCAGCCTGCGGATCACCGGCACGCCAGGCGAGCACGGCCCGGTCGGCGACGTCACCGGCTTCGTGGTCGAGGTGCCCGGCGAGGAGGAGGCCCTCTACGTCTCCGGTGACACCGTGCACATCCCCGAACTCGACGAGATCGGACGGCGGTTCACCATCGGCACGGCCCTGCTCCACCTCGGCGCCGCCCGGATCGAGGCCTTCGGCGGCGGCGGGCTGATCACCATGGACGCTGCCCAGGCGGCGGCCCTGACCGCCTCACTCGACGCCCGCCGGGTGGTCCCGGTCCACTACACCTCCTGGGAGCACTTCACCGAGGGCCGGGCGGAGACCACCGCCCACTTCCAGGCCGCCGGGCTGGCCGACCGGCTGCACTGGCTCACCCCGGGGGAGGCCGAAGTCCTGGCCTGAGAAAGGGCTCAGCGGGCGCCGACCGGGGGGAGGCGTTCCAGGATGCGTTCCATGCCGCTGGTCCAGTTGGCCTCCAGGGCGATGACGGCCCGGTCGACGTCGCCGTCGAGCAGGCACTGGGCGATCCGTTCGTGTTCCTCGGCGGCGCGTTCGAGGATCTCGTGGTCGCCGACCACCACGCGTTCGTAGCGGTGCAGGGTGAGCTTCAGCGACTCGATCATCTCGCGCAGGCGGGTGTTGGCGCAGCCGGAGAGCAGCAGGGCGTGCCAGGCGTCGTCGTGGCGCTCGATGGTGCCGTGCGGGGCCTGCGGGGCGGAGAAGGCGCGGGCCTCGGCGAGCAGGCGGGGGGCGATCGCGGAGAGGTGGGCGGGGTCGGAGGTGCGCAGGGCGAGCGACTCCAGGGCGATCACGATGGCCGTGAGGTCGAGGAACTCCTGTTTGCCGGTGGGTGCGAAGCGGAAGCCCTTGCCGCGTTCGCTGGTGATGATGCCCTCGCGTTCCAGGCTGATCAGGGCCTCGCGCAGCGGGGTGCGGCTGACGCCGAGTTCCTCGGCGAGGTGGACCTCGTTGATGGACTCGCCGGGGGTGAACCGGCCGCGGCCGAGCTGCTCCAGCAGTTCGTCCTTCACCTGCTCGCGCAGCGGCCGCCGCTCGATCGCCATCGGGCTTTCCCTTCCTCGTTCGTCCCGTAGGGTACCGGCCGCGGTCCGGCCTCTCGTGAGGCCGGACGGTTCGGCCGGTCAGGCGGTTCCGGCGCCGTCCACCGCGATGACGGCGCCGCTGACGAAGGAGGCGGCGTCGCTGGCAAGGAAGGCGACGGTGCGGGCGATGTCCGTGGGTTGGCCGATCCGGCCGAGCGGGCGGTCGGCCGCGTCGGCGTAGAACGCGTCGGCGCTCTCGCCGAGTTGGCGGGCCTCCTCGGCGAGCATGCCGGTGTCGGTGTCGCCGGGGCAGACGCAGTTGACCCGGATGTTGTCCGGGCCGTGGTCGATGGCCATCGCCCGGGTCATGTTGACCACGGCGCCCTTGGAGGCGCAGTAGGAGATGGCCCGGCCGCCGCCCTTGATGCCCCAGCCGGAGCCGGTGTTGATGATGCTGCCGCCGCCGTTCGCGGCCATCAGCGGGACGACGAGTCCGCTGAGCAGCATGATCGAGCGCACGTTGACGGCCATCACCAGGTCCCAGTCCTCGTCGGTGATGTCGCAGACGGTGGACCGGCGGATGATGCCCGCGTTGTTGAACAGCACGTCCACGCCGCCGTGTTGGCCGACGGCGGTGCGGACGAGCTGCTCGCAGTCGGCGCGCCGGGAGACGTCGCAGCGGACGAAGGTGCCGCCGATCTCCTTCGCCGCCTGTTCGCCGCGTTCGGCGTCGACGTCGGCGAGCACGACGGTGGCGCCGAGTTCGCCGAGCAGGGCGGCGGTGGCCCGGCCGATGCCGGAGGCGGCGCCGGTGACGATCGCGCGCTTGCCGTGGAGGTCGATCATGGGGGAGCTCCTCTGCGAATGCGAATCTGTGAATCTGCGAATCTGCGAAGGGTGCGGACGCTCAGGACGGGCGGGCGGACGGGCGTTCAGAACGTCGGACGGTCAGGACGTCAGGCGGTAGACGGCGCTGGAGCGGTGGCCGGTGATCACCCGGACGTGGCCGGAGAGGGCATCGTCCAGCTCCGGGTCGCCGGTGTCCAGCAGCAGCGGGCGGCCGGCCAGGGCGGCGAGTTTGGCCTCGGTGGCGAGGACCAGCAGCCGGTCCCGGCCGACCGTGCGCAGCAGGGCGGGGGTGAGCTGCTGGTTGCCGCGGCCGAGCAGGAAGCCCTGGCCGCCGATGGGGGAGAGGACGATCCAGGGGGTGCTGGGCAGGCCGCCCAGCTGGTCGGCGCGGGCGTCCCGGAGCTGGATCAGCGGGGGCCGGCCGGGCCGCAGGCGGAGCAGGTCGACGCCGGTCAGGCTGGTCCCGGTGGCGCCGAGCGCGGTGGCGACGGCGTGGGTGGTGCTGCCGGGGCCGAGCAGCAGCAGTCCGTCGCCGTCGACCCGGGCGGCGAGTCCGGCGGCGATCCCGGCGACGGTGGACGCGCCGGGGCCGCCGCTGCCGGTCTTGCGCTGCTGGACGCGGGCGGGCAGCACCGGGACGGTGAGCCGGCCGTAGAGCCGGGCCGAGACCAGGCCGGCCCGCAGCGCGGTCTCGTCCCGGTCCACCACCTCCGCGCTGTCCAGCCGGACGGCGCCGCACGCCCAGGCGTTGGCCACCTCGGCGGCGGCGCGGGGGTGGAGGGCGAAGACGGCGGAGTGCATCTTGACCCCGGCGGGGATGCCGAGGACCGGCACCCCGGGGCTCGGTCCGAGCGCGTCCAGGACGTCCCGGGCGGTGCCGTCCCCGCCGCAGAACAGCAGCAGTCCGGCGCCGGCCGCGACCAGGGCGCGCACCGCGGCCCGGGTGTCGGCTGCGGTGGTGGCCGCACCGGCGGGCCGGTGGACCACGCGTGCGGGCAGACCGGCCGCCCGTGCCGCGTCCTCCCCCATCGGGCCCGCCACGGTGAGCAGTTCGGCGCCGCCGAGCTGACGGAGCGTCAGAGTCGCCCGGCACAGGGCTTCGGGGACGGCTCCGAGGGCCAGCGCCCGGCGCTGGACGTCGTCGCCGTCGCTGCCCTTGAGGCCGACCCGGCCGCCGAGCCCGGCGACCGGGTTGACCACCAGCCCGATCGGCGATCCGGTCACGGCCGGTCGCCGAGGCCGAGCACCTTGCGGCGGTAGGCGCGCCAACTGACCGACCAGACCGCCGGGTCGTCCAGCGGCTCGGGCCGGATCCGGTGCACGGTGGAGCGGTGCGGGGCGGTGCGCACCGTCTCCGGGTCCTCGTACGCCTCGCGGGAGACCTCGGCGAGGATCGCCGCGTACTCGTCGAGGTCGGCGCGGGAGTAGGACTCGGTGGGCTCCAGGGTCATCGGCTCGGGGACGACGTACGGGTGGTGGCTGGTCCAGTAGTGGGTGCCGAAGTCGGCGGCGCGGTAGCCGAGGTCCTCGCTGTGCAGGCCGGTGTCCTCGTTGAGCTGCTGCCAGCTGTAGCGGACCTGCTCGACCCGCGGCCGCCCCTTGGCGTACGGGACGGAGACGCCGCGGATCTGCCGCACCCGGTGCAGCAGGTAGTTGTTGTTGAGCACCGCGGTCTCGGCGACCTCGCGCAGGCCTTCGGCGCCCAGCGACATGATCCAGGCGTAGGCGCGCACCAGGTTGGGGACGACGCCCAGGTACGGGCGGATCTTGCCGATCGACTCCGGCCGGTCGTACTCCAGCCGGTACCGCTCGCCGTCGAACTCGACGGTGGGGACGGGCAGATGGGGCGCCAGTTCGGCGGTGACGGCGCAGGCGCCGGCCGCCGGGCCGCCGCAGGCGTGCGGGGTGGAGAAGGTCTTGTGCAGGTTGAAGTGGCACAGGTCGAAGCCGGCCTCGCGGGCCCGGGTGATGCCCAGGATGCCGTTGGCGTTGGCCTGATCGTAGGCGCACAGGCCGCCGGCCTCGTGCACGATCCGGACGAACTCGGCGATCCGCGGGTTGTAGATGCCGGTGTCCTCGGGGTTGGTGATGAGCAGCGCGGCGGTGCGCGGGCCGACGGCGGCCCGCAGCGCCTCGATGTCGGGGTAGCCCTCGGAGTCCGGGTGGAGGGTGATCACCTTGAAGCCGGCGGTCTTGGCGCAGGCCGCGTTGGAGGGGTGGGAGAAGGCGGTGGTGATGATCTCGTCGCGCTGCTCGCCTTCGCCGCGGGCGGCGTGGTGGGCGCGGATCACCGAGACGTTGGTCCAGATTGCGGCACTGCCGGCGCCCGGCTGCAGGCTGACCCGGTCCATGCCGGAGATCTCCTTGAGCAACTGCTCCAGGCGGTGGGCGAGTTCGAGGACCCCTTGGACGGTGGAGGGGTCCTGGGCGGGGTGCAGGGCGGCGATCCGGGGGTCGCGGACGAAGGTGTCGTTGACCTTGGGGCTGTACTTCATGGTGCAGGTGCCCTGGCCGACGTCCACGTTGAGGTCGGCGCCCAGGTTCTCCTGGGAGAGCCGCAGGTAGTGCCGGAGCACCTGCTGCTGGCCGAGTTCGGGCAGCGCGGGCGGGGTGGCGCGGCGCAGCGCGGCGGGCAGCCGGTCGGCCGGGGCGCCGACGGCGGCGGTGACGCCGGGCTCGGGCAGCGGCGGCAGGACGCCGCGTTCGCCGGGGGAGCCCAGCTCGAAGACGAGCTTCTCGTCCCAGCGGGCCTGCTGGAAGCGGCGCAGTGCGGGCTTGGGGGCGATCCGCGGATCGGTTTCCGTGGAGGTGGCCTGACGGTCCGTCACTTCATGATCTCCTCAAGCGCGTCGGCGAGGTGGTCGAGGTCGGCCTGGGTGTGCAGCTCGGTGACGCAGTACCGGCCCTCGTGCGGGCCGGCCGGGGTGCCGCCGTGCAGGCCGCGGGCGAGCAGGGCGGCGGAGACCTCGGCGGCGGTGTGCCCGTCGCGGTAGCGCAGGGTGAAGTCGGCGAAGTGCACCGCCTCGGGCTCGGCGAGTTCGATCCCGGGCACCCGGGCGAGGCGCTGCCGGGCGTAGGCGGTGTTGGCGAGGACGGTCTCGCCGATCTCGCGCATGCCGTGCGGGCCCATCAGGGCGAGGTAGACCCCGGCGGCGATGCCGTGCAGGGCGGCGGCGGTGCCGACCCACTCCTTGCCCTCCTCGCGCAGCGCGAAGGAGGTGCGCTCGTACGCCACGTCGCCGAAGCCGTACTCGCCGGGCACTTCGGTCGGGGTGAGGCCGAACAGTCGGCTCGGGTACTCGGCGACCAGGTGCGGTTCGTCCGCGGAGCCGATGAAGCCCGCGTTGCCGCCGCCGAAGCTGGGGTGGATGCCGAGCGGCTGGAGCTCGCCGCAGGTGAGGTCGGCGCCGAAGGAGGCGGGCGGGGCGAGCACGCCGAGGCTCAGCGGGTTGACCTGGACGACGGACAACGCGCCTGCCATGCGGGCGAGTTCAACGTAATCGGGCAGGGCGGGGTCGACCCGGCCGGTGAAGTCGGTCAGCTGGGCGTACACGGCGGCGACGTCCCCGCCGGCGAGCGCGGCCCGGACGGCGGCCGGTTCGGCGGCGACCGGTTCGACCCGGTGCACGCCCCGCACGTAGTCGTGGATCCGGGAGAGCCGGTCCGGGTCGATGTCGCCGACCAGCAGCAGCCGTGGCCGTCCGGTCGCCCGGCCGGCCATCCGCAGGGCGGTGGCCGCCGCCTGGAAGCCGTCGTACGTCGGCACGTTGACCACGTCGACGGCCAGCAGTTCGGCCATCAGCGACTGGTACTCCCAGAGCGCCTGGAAGCGGCCGTGGTCCTCGTAGGGCTCCCCGGCGTAGGCGGTGAGGAACTCGCTGCGGTTGACGATCTCGTCGACCACGGCGGGTACGTGGTGCCGGTAGCAGCCCGCGCCGAGGAACGAACGCCCGGGCGGCACCGCGGTGTTGCGGGACAGCAGCTCCTCCAGGTGGGCCGTCAGCCGGGCCTCGGAGGTGAACGGCGCGGGCAGTCGCAGCGGGCGGTCGAGCCGGAGTTCGGCGGGGATGTCGGCGTAGAACTCCCCGACGTCCTGCGCGCCGATCGCCGCCAGCATCGAACTGCGGGCGTCGGGGGCGGAGTTGGGGATGTACGGGTGGGTTCGGGGAACGCGTGCGGGCATCCTGTCACCTTCCGCGATTTCGGTCGGAAGCCTTGACGGCACTGTGCATGCTGAGTTCTGTATACAGCATTCGGCATTCACCCGTCGGGAGGCAAGATGTCCGCACGAACCCGGCCCGAAGAACTCCCCCCACCAGCCCGCGAGCGGCGCGGATCCGCCCCACCGCTGGACCGCCGCCGCCTCCTCGGCGCCGGACTCGCGGGCGGCGCACTGCTGTTGACCGGTGCCACCGGCTGCGCCACCGGCGGGGCCGGCGGACCGGCGGCCAAGCAGCTCGGCGGCAGCGGCCCGAGCGCCACCCTCACCGGGAAGGTCACCATCTGGTCCTGGGACGTGGCCGCCAAGGCCATGCAGCGGCTCGGCAGGACCTTCGAGCAGGCACACCCCGGAACCACCGTCGAGGTGGTCGACATCGGCTACGACAACGCCTACGACAAGATCACCGTCGGACTCGGCGCCGGCAGCGGACTGCCCGACGTCCTCACCGTCGAGGGCGGCCGGATCCCCAGCTACATCGGCAACTTCCCGACCGGCCTGGTCGACCTCACCAGCCGCGCCCAGGGCCTCAAGTCGCAGTTCGCCGAGGCCACTTGGCGCACCGTGACGGACGCCAAGGGCCGGGTCCTCGCGCTGCCCTGGGACAGCGGACCGTGCGCCCTGTTCTACCGCCGGGACCACTTCCAGCAGGCCGGCATCGACCCCGCGACCCTCACCACCTGGGACGACTACCTCACCGCCGGCACCACCCTCAGGAACGCCACCGGCAAGAAGCTGCTCATCATGGACTCCAAGAAGGACACCCTCTTCGCCCAACTGCTCCAACAGCAGGGCCAGAGCTGGTTCACCGACGGCAAGGTGGCCGTCGCCACCCCCGCCGCCGAGCGCGCGCTCACCCTGATGAAGCAACTGGTCGACCGCGGCCTGGTGGACTTCGAGGACGGCTGGGACGGCCTGGTCTCCGGCACCCACGACGGCAAGGCCGCCACCACTCCCACCGCCGCCTGGTGGGACGGCACCCTCGGCTCCGACCTGGCCGACCTCTCCGGCAAGTTCGGCGTCGTCCCGCTGCCCGCCTTCACCCCCGGCGGCGCCCGCACCTCCAACAGCGGCGGCTCCGTCCTGTGCGTCACCGCCCAGAGCCGGAACCCCGAAACCGCCTGGGCGTTCCTGGACTTCCTGCTCGCCGACAAGGCCAACCAGGTCTCGATGATGCAGCACGAAGGCCTCTTCCCGGCCTACCTGCCCGCCCTGGACGACCCGTACTTCCAGCAGCCCTCCCCCTACTACGGCGGCCAGCCCGCCATGAAGCTGTTCGCCGACCTCGCCCGCGGCATCCCCACCGTCGAGCACACCGCCGACGACTCCAAGGCGGGCGACATCGTCACCACCGCCGTCAACCAGGTGCTGCACAACGGCGCCGACCCGGGCACCGTCCTGCGCTCCGCCGCCCGCCAGATTGCCACCGCGACCGGCCGCCAGCCGGTCTCCTAGGAGCGGGCGCCATGACCAGCAGCGTCCCGGCCGCCCTGCGCAAGCCCGCCCCCCGAACCGCCCGGGCCCGCAGACGCCGCTCCCCGCACACCGCCGCCTGGCTGTTCGCCGGCCCCGTCGCCGCCCTGTTCGCCCTCTTCTTCGCCTACCCCCTCGGCGCCAGCCTCTACCAGAGCCTCACCGCCCGCCGGGACGGCGTGGACGTCTTCGTCGGCCTGGACCAGTACCGCCGGATGCTCGACGACCCGGCCTTCCTGCACTCCCTGGTCAACACCGGGCTGATCCTCGCCGTCCAGGTGCCGGTCATGATCGGCCTCGCCCTGGTGCTCGCCGTCCTGCTCAACCAGTCCTGGCTGCGCTTCCGGGCCGGCTGGCGGGCGGTCTTCTTCCTGCCCGCGATCACCACCCTGGTCGCCTACGCGGTGGTCTTCCAGGTGCTGCTGCGCACCGACGGCGGCCTGGCCAACCAGTTCCTCCAGGCGCTCGGCCTCGGCCCGGTGGACTGGCTCAACTCGCCCACCTGGGCACGCATCTCGCTGATCGGCTCGGTCACCTGGCGGTGGACCGGCTACAACGCCGTGATCCTGCTGGCCGGCCTCCAGGCGATCGGCCGCGACCAGTACGAGGCCGCCGCCCTGGACGGCGCCGGCACCGTGCGCACCTACACCGGGGTGGTGCTGCCGCAACTGCGCCCGGTGGTGCTGTTCTGCGTCATCACCTCCACCATCGGCACCCTCCAACTCTTCGACGAGAACTACGTGTTGACCAGGGGCGGACCCGGCGACGCCACCCTCACCCCGGTGGTCTACCTGTACAAGGTCGGCTTCCAGCAGCTGGACTTCGGCTACGCGGCCGCCATCGCCTGGGTGGTGGTGCTGATCATCGCGGCGGTCTCACTGCTCCAGTTCCGACTCTACGGAAGGGAACGCCGCCGATGACGGGGACCGAGACGACTGGCCGGACGCCCGTCGCGACCACCGGCCGAAAGCCCACCGGGACGACCGGCCGCACGCCCACCGCGCCGACGGTCCGAACTCCGCCCCGGGGAAGGCTCCTGGCCCGCACCGCCGTCCTCGCCCTGCTCGCCCTCGGCGCCGTCCTCAGCCTGCTGCCCTTCGCCTGGATGCTGATCGCCGCCACCCACAGCAGCTCCGAACTCTTCCACTCCCCACCGCCGTTCCTGCCCGGCGGCGACCTGCTGCGCAACCTGGTCCACCTCCAGCAGAGCATCGGCTTCGGCCGGGTGCTGCTCAACAGCCTCGGCATCGCCGTCGTGCACACCCTGCTCAGCTCGCTGCTGTCCGCGATGTGCGGCTACGGGCTGGCCAAGTACCGCTTCCGCGGCCGGGGCCTGCTGCTCGGCCTGGTGCTCGCCACCATGATGATCCCGCTCCAGGTGCTGCTGGTCCCGCTGTTCCAGATGATGGCCAGCCTCGGCTGGATCGACAGCTACCAGGCGGTGATCCTGCCCTTCCTCGCCAACTCCTTCGGCATCCTGCTGATGCGCCAGAGCTTCCTGGACTTCCCCGACGAACTGCTGGAGTCCGCCCGGATCGACGGCTCCGGCGAGCTGCGCACCTTCTACCAGGTCGTCCTGCCCTGCGTGCGGCCGCAGTTGGGGGCGCTCGTCATCTTCACCTTCATGGGCCAGTGGAACAGCTTCATCTGGCCGCTGCTGATGCTCAACACCCAGGACAAGTACACCGTGCCGGTCGCGCTCAACACGCTGACCGGGCTGACCCACGTCGACTACTCCGGCCTGATGCTGGGCTCCTTCCTGGCCACCCTCCCGCTGATGGTGCTCTTCCTGGTCTTCCAGCGGCAGTTCGTGGCCGGCCTGCTCGGCGGGGCGTTGAAGGGATGAGGCACCAATGGACCGACTGACCCGCGTGCCCGGCCTGTTGTACGGCGGGGACTGGAACCCCGAACAGTGGCCCGAGGAGGTGTGGGCCGAGGACGTGAAGCTGATGGCCGAGGCCGGGGTGAACCTGGTCACCGTCGGCGTGTTCTCCTGGGCGCGGCTCCAACCCGACGCCCACAGCTGGGACTTCGGCTGGCTGGACCGGCTGCTCGACCTCGTCCACCGGCACGGCGTCGCCGTCGACCTGGCCACCGCCACCGCCTCCCCGCCCGCCTGGCTGGTCCGCGCCCACCCCGAGCTGCTGCCCGTCACCGCCGACGGCGTCCGGCTGGAGTTCGGCTCCCGCCAGCACTACTGCCCCTCCTCCCCGGTCTACCGGGCCGCCGCCGTCCGGCTCACCCGGATGCTCGCCGAGCGCTACCACGACCACCCCGCGCTCGCCCTCTGGCACATCCACAACGAGTACGGCGACCACGTCCAGGAGTGCTTCTGCGCCGAGTCGGCCGCCGACTTCCGCCACTGGCTGCGCCGACGGCACGGCACCGTCGAGGAGTTGAACCGCTCCTGGGGGACGGCGTTCTGGTCCCAGCGGTACAACTCCTTCGACCAGGTCGAGCCGCCGCGCACCGCGCCCGGCCCGGTCAACCCGACCCAACTGCTGGACTGGCGGCGGTTCTGCTCGGACGCCCTGCTCGCCCTGCACCGCGCCGAGAAGGCCGTCCTCGACGAACTCTCGCCCGGACTGCCGGTCACCACCAACTTCATGTCGATGCTCAAGGCCCTCGACTACTGGGAGTGGAGCCGGCACGAGGACGTCGTCTCCGACGACGCCTACCCCGACCCGGCCGACCCGCGCGCCCACGTCAACGCCGCCCTGAACTACGACCTGATGCGCTCCCTCAAACAGGGCCGACCCTGGCTGCTGATGGAACAGGCCCCCTCCGCGGTCAGCTGGCGCCCGGTGAACGTCCCCAAACGCCCGGGCCTGTACCGCCTCTGGTCGCTCCAGGCGCTGGCCCGCGGCGCCGACGGCGTGCTGCACTTCCAGTGGCGCGCCTCCGTCGCCGGCGCCGAGAAGTTCCACAGCGCGATGCTCCCGCACCGGGGCACCGCCGGCCGGGGCTGGCAGCAGACCCTCGCCCTCGGCGCCGAACTGCGCCGCCTCGGCGAGATCGCCGGCAGCCGCAGCCGCGCCCGGGTCGGCGTGCTGCTCGACTGGGACAGCTGGTGGGCGCTCGAACTGGACGACCACCCCTCCGCCCGGATGCGCTGGCTCGACCTGCTCCGCCCCTGGTACGCCGCCCTGTACGACCGCGGCACCAGCGTCGACTTCCTCCCCCCGACCGGACCGTACGACGGCTACCGGCTGCTGCTCGCCCCCAACCTCTACCTGCTCGACACCGCCACCGCCGAACGCCTCACCCACTACGTCCGGAACGGCGGCCACCTGGTCTGCGGCCCGTTCAGCGGCATCACCGACCGCCACGACCACATCCACCCCGGCGGCCACCCCGGCCCGCTGCGCGAACTGCTCGGCCTGGTCGTGGACGAGCACTGGCCGATCCCGGACGGGGAGACCACGTCCGTCCACCTCGACGGCCGGGAACTGCGCGCCGAGCGCTGGAGCGAGTGGATCGAGACCGAGGGCGCCGAGACCCTCGCCCGCTACGGCTCCGGCGAACTCACCGGCCGGCCCGCCGTCACCCGGCACCGCCACGGCACCGGCAGCGCCTGGTACCTCGGCTGCCACCTCGGCCCGGACACCGGCCGGGTGCTCGACCTCCCGCTCGCCGAGGCCGGGACCGGCCCCGAACTGCCAGGCCTGCCCGACGGCGTCGAGGCCACCCGCCGCCGGGCCGCCGACGGCACCGAGTACCTCTTCCTGCTCAACCACGGCCCCGCCGACCGGACCGTACCGCTGACACGACCGGGCACCGACCTGCTCACCGGCACCGCCACCGGCGACACCCTCACCCTCGCCCCGCTCGGCGCCGCCGTCCTCCGCCTGCCCGCCCCC
Organism: Kitasatospora sp. NPDC089509; assembly: GCF_044749365.1. Lineage (NCBI taxonomy): Bacteria > Bacillati > Actinomycetota > Actinomycetes > Kitasatosporales > Streptomycetaceae > Kitasatospora > Kitasatospora sp. NPDC089509. Next base: position 610,863 of record NZ_JBIVHS010000001.1, read on the forward strand.
GAGGAGCGCGCATGAACCCGCTGACCCGCCGCCACTTCCTCACCGCCTCGGCCCTCGCGGCCGCCGCCGGCCCGCTGGCGGCCCCGGCCATCGCCCACGCCGCACCGGAAGACCCCGCCGAGCCCGCAGACCTCGGCGCCGAACGCTACGCCGACGTCCTCGACCTGCACGGCACCCCCACCCGGGCCTACCCCGGCGACAACAACCCGATCACCGTCTTCGCCGACCTCGGCGCCTGGCACGCCTACGCCCTGCCCCGCCCCACCGACCCGCTCGGCGGCTTCACCGGCCCGCTGCACCTCGCCCAGGAGTACCCCTGGTGGCTCAGCGACGGCCTCACCCGCCTCCGGCTCACCGAGCAGGGAAAACCGCTGGACCTCGCCGCCGCCGGAACCCCCGTCCTCACCGCCCTGCCCGGACTGCTCCGCCAGTCCTACGCCCTCGGCGGCGGCCTCGCCCTCACCCTCGAACTGCGCTTCGCCGGCAACCGCACCGCCCTGCTGCGCGCCCGCCTGGCCAACACCGGCCGCACCGCCCGCACCCTGGGCGTCAGCTGGACCGGCACCCTGCTGCGCCCCGCGGACGGCCCCCAGCACGAAGCACCGCGGCTACGGGCCGCCGAGCACGGCGTCGAGGTGGACTTCGCCCGGGTCCGGCAGACCTGGGACTACCTCACCGACGGCACCGAGCGCTTCGCCGTCCGGCACGCCCAGCCCGTCCGGGTCACCGTGGACGGCGACACCCACCGCACCGAACTCGCCGAAGCCGTACGGCTGTCGCCCGGCACCACCCGCACCCTGGACTGGACCGAGAGCTACACCTTCACCGCCGCCGAGTACGACCGCGCCGCCCGCGAGGCCGGGGCGGCGCTGCGCACCCCCGAACGGATCGCCGCCACCGGAGCCGCCCGCTGGGCCGGATACGTCGCCCGGGCCACCGAGGGCGTCCCGGCCGACCGCCGCCGCACCGCCGTCAAGTGCGTCCAGACCCTGGTCACCAACTGGCGCAGCCCGGCCGGGCGGATCCGGCACGACGCCGTCACCCCCTCGCTCTCCAACAAGTGGTTCAGCGGGGTCTGGGCCTGGGACACCTGGAAACAGGCCGTCGGCACCGCCCTGTTCGCCCCCGACCTCGCCGCCGACCAGATCCGCGCCGTCTTCGACCACCAGGTCCCGGCCGGTTCCGCGGACCGTCCGCAGGACGCCGGGATGGTCCCCGACTGCGTCTTCTACAACGACCCGAGCACCGGCGGCGGCAACTGGAACGAACGCAACTCCAAGCCCCCGCTGGCCGCCTGGGCGGTCTGGGAGGTCTACCGGCACGGCGGCGACCGGGCCTTCCTGCGCGAACTGCTGCCCAAGCTCACCGCCTACCAGGACTGGTGGTACCGCACCCGGGACCACCTCGGCGAGGGGCTGTGCGAGTACGGCGCCACCGTCGACCCGGCCAACGCCGCCCCCGAGGACTGCCGGCAGGCGGCGGCCTGGGAGTCCGGCATGGACAACGCCCCGCGCTTCGACGCCGCCGGCGTCGTCCCCAACCGGGACGCCCGAGGCACCCTGCTCGGCTGGTCGCTCACCCAGCGCTCCGTCGACCTCAACGCCTACCTGGCCGCCGACCACCGCCACCTGGCCGCGATCGCCGCCGAACTGGGCGACCGCCCCACCGCGGACCGGCTGCGCGCCCGGGCCGGGCGGATCGACGCCGTGATCCGGGACACCATGTACGACCCGGCCGACGGCTGGTTCCACGACACCGACCTGACCTCCGGCGCCCGGCTCACCGCCCGCGGCCGCGGCATCGAGGGGGCGATCCCGCTCTGGTCCGGCACCGCCGACCCCGCCCAGGCCCGTACCGTGCGCGCCCTGCTGCTCGACCCGGCCGAGTTCGGGACCCCGATGCCCTTCCCGACCGTCGCCCGCAGCTCGCCCGCCTTCGACCCGGCCGGCTACTGGCGCGGGCTGGCCTGGCTCGACCAGACCTACTTCGCGATCGAGGGGCTGCGCCGCCACGGCTGGCACCAGGACGCCCGGGCGGCCGTGCGGCGACTGCTCGCCGCCGCCGAGGGCCTGGGCGGTGACGGTCCGGTGCGGGAGAACTACGACCCGTTGACCGGCGCCGGCCGCAACTCCACCAACTTCAGCTGGTCCGCCGCGCTGCTGCTGCCCCTGCTGCGGCAGTGAGCCCGCCACCCGGCCCGCTTCGGTTCCGGGCCGCCCCGTTTCCGGCCCGCTTTGGCTCCGGGCCGCCTGACCAGGCATGATCGGGGGCATGGTGGAACGAGTCATTGCAGCGTGTGACGGAGCGGCCAAGGGCAACCCGGGCCCGGCGGCCTGGGCCTACGTGGTGGCGGACGGCGCCGGGGCGCCCCAGCGCTGGGAGGCCGGGCCGCTCGGGCACAGCACCAACAACATCGGCGAGCTGACGGCCCTTCAGCAGCTGCTGTCCGCCACCGACCCGGCCGTCCCGCTGGAGGTCCGGCTGGACAGCACCTACACCCGCGACTCGGTCACCAAGTGGCTCAAGGGCTGGAAGCGCAACGGCTGGAAGACGGCCGCGGGCAAGCCGGTGGCCAACCGCGAGCTGATCCAGCGGATCGACGAACTCCTGGAGGGCCGGGACGTCACCTTCGTGTACGTCCCCGCCCACCAGGTGGACGGCGACCCGCTGAACGCCATCGCCGACAAGGCCGCCAGTGACGCCGCCCGCACCCAGCAGGCCGCCGCCGGGACGGCCGCCGACCTGCCGGTGCCCGACCCGGCCGCGGCGGCCAAGGCCCCGAAGGCGCGCACCACCTCCAGCGGCACCGGCGGCACCGGGGCCGCCGCCAAGCGCAGCGGCGGCACCTCGCGCACCCTGAACGCCCGTTTCCCCGGCACCTGCCCGTGCAGCCGCCCCTACGCCAAGGGCGACAAGATCACCAAGGTGGGCAGCAGCTGGGGCCACCCGGAGTGCGCCGCCACGCACGCCTGAGCACTCGCGCAGGCCTGATCACCCGGCACGCCTGAGCACCCGCGCGGCGGGGGGGGGGGGGGGGGGCGAACCCGGCGGCGCGGCCCGGCGGGGGGCGCGGCCCGGGCGGGCGGCGCGGGGGGGGGCGGACGGGGGGGGGGGGCCCCCGGGCGCCCCCCTCTCCCGCGCCCCGCGCCCCCCCCCCCCCCCCCCGCCCCCCCCGGGGGGGCGGGGGGGGGGCCCGGCCCCCCCCCCCGCCCCCCCCCGCCGCGGCGGTGGACGATACCGGGCATGACGAAGCGTGTGCGGAAGGACGGGCGGGGCCGCCGGACGGCCCTGCGGGGCGCGGTGCTCACGGCGGCCGTGGCCGCGGTGGTGCTCGGCGTCGTCGGCGGCGAGGCGGTGGCCGAGGGCTGGACGGGCGTCTGGGAAGGGAAGCCGTACCCGGTGGCCGACCCGGTCGCGGTCGCCGCGCACCTGGACGCCCGCACCCAGTCCGTCTACGACGCCCTCGACCTGCCGCCCGGGCTGACCCTGTCGTCGGAGCCAGACATCGACGACGGGATCACGGCGCGGATCTACGGCGTCTGCCGACCGCGCGGCCTCGCCCACGCCCTGGAGAACCTCAACGACGGCGGCGCCGACCAGCCCCGTACCGCCGTGCTGGGCGCCCGCTTCACCCTCGCCGGGGTCACCGGGGCCCAGCGGACGGAGGCGCTGGACCGGGCCCGGCGGACCCTGACCGCGCAGGGCTGGACGGTCGGCGCCGTCGACGACTTCGGTCATGGCCCCCGGCTGGCGCTGACGCCACCGGCCACCGGCCCGGGGGCCCTCGCCGAGACCGCCTCCGTCGGCTTCGACCCGGTCGGCCACACCCTCGTGGTGATGGCGACGACCGAGTGCGCGAGCTACCCCGGCTCCACCCCGGTGGACGCGCTGGGGATGCCGATCGGGCTGCCCACCGCCACCGCCCCGACCGGGCTGCGCGCCGCCCACTGAGTCCCGCGCCGCTCCCACCCGTACAGACCGTTGGGAGAGGAAGTGAGCACGGTGATCGTCTCGGAGACCCCGGAGTTCCACGTCGGGGACCAGGTGTGGGTCTACCGCGACTCCTCCTACGGTGCGGTCGAGAGCGCCGTCGTGGTGGCCGCCCCGGCCGACCACAGCCTCCGCCTGGAGTTCGCCGACGGCCACCGCAACCACCTCCGGCACGGCCGGGTCGAGCTGCACCTCGCGCCCGGCACGGGTGTTGACGGCGCGTTAAGAACGTCGTTCGTCCGCCTGCCGGGTCGGCCGACTGCTGGCATCATGAACCGGCCATGACCACGACTCCCGCGCCGATGCCGGAGTCGAGCGGGAGGAGCGGGCGTGACGGACGCCGGTACGGGGATCGACCAGCCGCGGCAGCAGCCGGTGGCGATGGCGGACGAACAGGTCGGGCTGAACGGGGCGATCGCGGCCGCGCTGACCCGGGCGGTGGGTTCGATGCCCGCCCTGTACGTCACCCTGGTGGTGGTCGGCGGGTGGATGGCGCTGGCGACCTGGGGGCCGCTGCACGCGATCGACCCCTACCCCTTCGGGTTCCTGCTGTTCCTCGACAACGTGGTCCAACTGGTGCTCTGCCTGGCGATCCTGGTCGGCCAACGGGTGCTCGGCCAGGCCGCCGACCGCCGGGCGGTGCAGACCTACGAGAACGCCGAGGCGATCTTCGCCAAGGTCGCCGACCTCCAGGAGCACCTGGACCGGCACGACCGGGCGCTCGGCCGGGGCGTCAGTCTGCTGGAGACCAGCGGGCACCCGTGGATCCACCGGCACCGGGTGCAGCAGCCGCCGCAGGCGCTGGACCAGGTCACCGGGGTCAACGGACGGATCGCCGCCTGGCTGACCGGACGGCTGGGCAGCATGTGGGCCTTCTACCTCGCGGCCGTGACGCAGGTGGTGTGGATCGGGATGTCCCGGCTGGGACTGCAGACCTTCGACCCGTACCCGTTCGCCTTCATGAGCTTCCTGTCCACCCTGGCCCAGCTGATCTTCATGATCGTGATCATGGTCGGCCAGGACGTGCTGGGCAAGGCCGGCGACCGCCGCGCCGAGCAGACCCTGCTGGACGCCGAGGCCGTGCTGTACGAGTGCGGCCGGATGAAGGACCGGCTGGAGGCGCAGGGGATGATCATCGAGAGCCTGGCCGACTACACCAACGCCCAGGTCACCCGGCAACTGGCCCGGGCCATCCACCGGAGCCGGGTCGCGGCGGCGGTCGAGGACGGCGAGGAGGCGGGCAGCCGGCCGGCCCTGCTGCCCTGGGAGGAACTGCCCGAGGAGCTGCGGACGGCCAACCGGCGCCAGGCCCGGCAGCTCGGCGACCGCCTCGCGGCGGTCGGCTGCCTGATGGTGCCCGCCTCCGAGCAGACCGCGCCCGAAGCCGTCGGCGGCTTCGAGGACTTCACCGAGGAGGAGGCCGAGGTGCTGGCCCGGCTGGAGCACGAGCACGAGCACCGCTACGGCACCGGCGCCGAGTCCGGGACGTCCGGCCAGGACGCACCGGTCCCCGGTCAGCGGGACGGCCGGGCGGCCTTCCTGCCCTGGGAGGAGCTGTCCGACCGGGCCCGGGCGCGGACGGTGGAGTCGGTGCGGCTGATCCCCGCCGTGCTCGCCGAGGTCGGCTTCCAGGTGGTGCGGATCGGCCGGGTCGCGGACGGGGTGGGGGAGTTGGACTTCACCCCCGAGGACTGGGCGACGCTCGGCCGGGCGCTGATGGCCTCCGGCGTGCTGGTCGCCCTCGCCGAGGGCGTCGCGGACCCGGAGGAGATCATCGCGATCGTCAAGCTGCTGCGCGAGGCGAGCACCGGCCACCCCCGGCGCTTCGTCCGCGAGCTCGCGGCCGCCTCCACCTTCGACACCGGGCTGCGCCCGGAGACCCGCTACGCCGAGTACCGCGGGCCCGCGCTGGAGACCGTCCGCTCGGCGGCACGGATCGTCGCGGAGCAGGCGCCGGACGAACTCGCCGAGTACCGCGCCTTCCTGCTGGAGATCGCCACCGTGGTCGCCGACGCCAACGAGGAGGGCGGCTTCCTCGGCCTGGGCGCGCGCACCCGGGTGCCCAACGAGCTGGTGGCGGTGGAGGCCGTCCGGACGGCGAGCGACCCGGAGGCGCCGATGCCGGTGCGGGCCGAGGTCAGCCTGCGCAAGCGGGGTTGAGCCCCGGGCAGCTAGGTCCTGTCCGGCCGATCTTGCCGGGCGCGCGACGCCGGATCATCCCGCCTGGACGCACGGCCGAACCGACCAAGTACGCCCAGTACGAGGACGGTCCGGCCGCACGCCCAGCCGGGCGCCCGACGCCGCGCGCTGATCCGACAAGATCGGCCGGACAGGACCTAGGCGGCCCCGACAACGCGACCGGCCGACCGCGGAGGCGGTCGGCCGGTCGCTGCGTCAGGAGCGCAGCCGTTCCTCAGACGGGGACGGTCACTTCTCCGTGGCGAGGGCCTTGATGTCCTCGAAGCCCAGACCCATCTTGTTGAACGCCTTGGCCTGGGCCTCCGGCACACCGAGCGCGGTCAGCTGCTTGAGCTGGGCGTCCGTCAGCGGCGCGGCGTCGGCGGGCACCGGCGGAACGCCGCCGTCCTCCGCGGAACCCGCGTCCGCGCCGCCCGAGGCCAGCGCGAGGAAGGTCTTCATCAGATCCTCGGTGGTCATCTTGGTGGCGTCGGCGGGGGCGTCGACCTTCGGCGCCTCCTGGTTGAAGGTCAGCTTGACCGGGAAGTTGACGCCCGGCTCGACCTTCTTCTCCAGCTGGGCGAGGTCGAAGGTGGCCGAGGAGAGCGCGCCGTTCTTCAGGTAGAGGTCGGCGCCGACCTTGCGGTCCGGGACGTCCTTCGGGGCCTCGGTCGGGAACTTCTTGAACTGCTGCGGGAACTTGCCGGAGAGCGGCTTGAGGGCCTTGTACAGCTCGTCCACGGCCTGCTTGGCCGGGGCGCTCATCCAGATGTGCTCGGCGCCGTCCTGCTTGCCCTTGTCCTCGAAGGTGACCGTCCGGTTGAAGACGTCCTTCAGCGAGTTGAAGAGCTCCTGGCCGGCCTGCGGGTCGACCGAGGGGACCGCCTCGGGCTTGCCGCCCTTGCCGTCCTCGGACTTCTTGGCCTCGTCGGCCAGCTGCTGGAGGTCGAGCGAGACCCACTTGCCGGTCAGCACGTCCTTGGCGGGGGCCATGTCGGCGGGCAGGTCCTTGGCGACCGTGTCGATCTCGGACGGGTCCTGGCCGGTGAGCTTGAGCACGCTCTTCATGTCGACGTGCAGGTACCCCTTGGCCTCGACCTGGCGGTACTCCAGGAGCGGGGTGCCCTTCTTGTCCGCGATCGTGTAGGCGACCCGCACCGACTTGTCGAGCGAGACGTCCTGCTGCGCCTTGGCGTCCTTGGCGGTCGCGTTCTTGAAGGCGTCGACGTCCTTGAGCGGCTTGTCGGCGGAGATCGCGACGGATATGGAGAGGCCGGACAGCCCCTTCGCGCTCTGCTCGTCGACGGGGTCGTCGCCGGTGGCCTTGGAGAAGGCGACGATCTGCTCCGGCGTGGCGTCCACGGAGAGCGTGAAGCCCGCCGACTTGCCGTCACCGACCTTGCCGAAGGCCTTCGACACCTTCTGACCGGCCGAGAGCTGCTCGACGGTGCCGCAGGCGGTGAGGCCGACGGCGAGGACGGAGGCGGTGACGGCGACGGGCAGCGCGCCGCGTGCGGCCTTGCGGATGGCGGTGTTGATGGTGGAACTCCTGTGTGACAGGGCCTGATCGAACGGGATCAGGCCGATCCCTCCCCTGCGGTGAAGTGCACCGCAGCGCAATACAATGTCAGCACAGTATCAGCAAGGATGCACACGATTATTTGACCCCGGCTTTAACGGATCCGGCCTGGATGACGACCCCGTGGCCGGGTTCCGCCCCCGCCCGGACCGGCGGGTGAACCCGGCCACCGGCCCCGTCCGTTACGGGACGGCGCGGCTGGACTCGGCTAGCCCTTCGAGGAGCCGGAGTTGGCGCCCCGGACGAAGTGCCGCTGGAACAGGAAGAACAGCAGCGCCACCGGCAGGGTGGAGACCAGCGCCGCCGCCAGCTTGAGCGGGTACTGCGACCCGGAGCCCAGCCCGCCTGCCACGAAGTGGGCGAGACCGGTCGTCAGGGTGTCGTGCTCGCTGGACTGGGTGGAGACCAGGAAGTGGGTGAACTCGTTCCAGGAGCTCTGGAAGGAGAGCACGGTGAGGGTGATCAGTGCGGGCCGGGCCATCGGCAGCACCACCGACCAGAAGATCCGGAACGTCCCGGCGCCGTCGATCCGCGCCGCCTCCTCGACCTCGCGCGGCACCGACTCGAAGAACTGCTTCATGATGAAGACCCCGGCGGCGTCGACCAGCAGCGGCAGGACCATCCCGGCGTAGCTGTCGAACATCCCGAAGCTCTTCAGCACCAGGAACTTCGGGATCAGCAGCACCACGCCGGGCACCGCCATCACCGCCAGCACGAAGGCGAACAGCGCCCGGCGGCCCGGGAACCTGAGCCGGGCCAGGGCGTAGCCCGCCATCGAGTCGAACAGCACCCGGCCGGCCGTGATCAGGACGGTCACCAGCACGCTGTTGCCCAGCCAGCCGAGGAACGGGACGTTCTCCACGCCCTCGGCCAGCCCGAACAGCCGCCGGTAGGAGGCGAGGGTGCCGCCGTCCGGCAGCAGCGTCATCGGGTGGGCGGCCGCGTCCGGGTCGGTCTTGAAGCTGTTCGCCAACTGCAGCAGGAACGGCAGCAGGTAGAGCAGCGCGAAGCCGAGCAGCGCGGCGTATCCGAGCAGGCGGGCCGGCCGGGGGAAGCGGCCGAGCACCGGCCGGTCCGCGGCGGCCTTGCGGTCAACGGGTGGCACGGGGGACTCCCTTCGGGCGCGGTTCCGGCTTCGGTTCCGGCTTCCCGCCCCGCTCCCGCAGCACCCACCGCTGCACGGCGGTGAACAGCAGGACCAGGCCGAGCAGGACGAAGGCGATGGCGGCGCCCTGCCCGTAGTCGGCGTTGTCGAAGCCGGCCGAGTAGGACAGGTAGGCGGGGCTGAGGGTGGTGTTGCCGGGCGCTCCCTTGCCCGTCACGTAGACCTGGTCGAAGACCTGCCAGGTGGAGATCAGGCCCAGCGTCAGCACCAGGAAGAGCACCGGCCGCAGCGCGGGCAGCGTGACGTTGCGCAGCAGTTGACGGCGGTTGGCGCCGTCCAGCGCGGCGGCCTCCTCCAGTTCGCGCGGGATGTCCTGGAGGGCGGCGAGGAAGATCAGCATGAAGCTGCCGGAGGTGGTCCACACCGCCATCAGGATCAGGACGCACATCGCGACCGAGGGCCCGGCGAACCACTCCGACCAGGGGAGTCCGAGCGGCCCGCCGGCGGTCGGCGCGGGCTGGTCCACGCCGAACCACCCGAGCACCAGCCAGACCAGGCCGCGCGGGTCGGCGAACCAGTTGGGGCCCTTCACCCCGAACCAGGACAGCATCCGGTTGACCGCGCCGCTGCCCTGGAACAGGAACAGGAAGATCGTCGACACGGCGATCGAGCTGGTCACGGACGGGAAGAAGAACACCGTGCGAAGCGCGCTCCGCCCGCGCAGCAGCCGCTGGTTGACGGCGATCGCGAGGGACAGCGCCAACAGGGTCTGCAGCGGCACGGTGAGCAGCACGTAGTAGAGGGTGTTGCGCAGCGAGGTGGCGAACAGCGTGCGGTCCAGGCCGTCCACGGCGAACAGTCGGCGGTAGTTGTCCAGGCCGACGAAGTCCGCGTCGCCGCCGAACGGGTTGGACTGGCCGTCCCAGTGCAGCAGGCTGACCCAGAGCGCCATCCCGATCGGCAGGACCATGAACAGGCCGAGCACCAGCACCATCGGGCCGGTGAACAGCCAGCCCCAGGCCCCCTCGCGGAGACGTCCGGGGGTGCGGTCACTTCGCATTCTTGAGGGCCTGCTCGCCGTTGCGCTGGAGGGCGCCGAGGATGGTCGCCGGGTCACCGGTGCGCAGCGACTGGAGGTCGGTGTTGAACTGGGTGAGCACCTGGTTGAACCCGGGTATGGTGACCGGCGGCTGGGAGTGGGCGACGCCGTCGACCCAGGCCTTGGACTCGGGGTACTTCTGGGCGTACTCGGCCAGCGCGCTGGTGCGCGAGGGCATCACGCCGAAGGCCTTGGCGAACTCCAGCTGCTGGTCGGCGCCGGTGAGGTGCTTGACCAGGTCCACGCCGGCCGCCTGGTGGCTGCTCTTCGCGGCTATGCCCCAGCAGTTGCTGAAGGCGAGGGTGCCGGGGCCGCCCGGCCCGGCGGGCAGCGGGAGCACCTTGTACGGGACGTTCGGGTAGTCCTTGGCCATCGCGCCCTTGAGCCAGTTGCCCTCGATGGTCATCGCGGCGCGGCCCTTGCCGAGCGCCTCGCCGCCCCAGCCGGCGTCCACCTCGGCCACGTACTTGGCGGAGCCGGCCTTCATCATCCCCTGGAGGTACTCCAGTGCCTGCTGGTCGGCGGGGCTGTCGGCGGTCATCGCGGTCTGCTCGGGGTTGGTGATCCAGCCGCCGGCCTGCTTCAGCAGGGCGCCGACCCGCTGGTAGTCGGGGGCGGTGACCAGGCCGGTGACGCCGTCCTTGGTCAGCTTGCCGGCGTCGTCGGCGAGTTGCTGCCAGGTGGTGGGGTAGTCGGCCTCGGTCAGGCCGGCCCGCTGCCACAGGTCGGTGTTGACGGCCAGCGCCAGGGTGGAGCTGTCCTTGGGCAGGCAGGTGAGCTTGCCGTTGTAGCTGAAGGCCTTGCGCAGCTGCTCGGAGAAGTCGGCGACGTCCGGGATCCGGTCGCCGTAGGCGTACAGCGAGCCGCCCTTGGCGTAGTTGGCGAACTGGTCGGAGTTGACGTAGAAGAGGTCCGGCGGGTTGCCGCCGGCGAAGGCCTGGCCGAGCTGCTGGTTGATGTTGCTGGCGATCTGCACGGTCACGGTGTTGCCGGTCCGCTGCGCCCAGTCGGCGGTGGCGGCCTTGACCGCCGCCGTCTCGGCCTCGCCGGAGGTGGCGATCAGCACGGTGAGGCTCTGGTGGGCGCCGGAGGACTGCTGGGCGGGGGAGGCGCCGAAGCCGCCGGAGGAGGAGCAGCCGGTGACGGCGCCGAGGGCGACGGCCGCGCAGACGGCGGCCGCGGCGAGGGTGCGGGAGGTGACCATGCGGGGTCTCCTTGCGGTGGGAGGGGTGGTGGAGAACCTTCGGGGGAAGGGCGTCACGCGCTTTCGCGGAGGACCAACTCCGGTTCCAGCAGGACGTGTTCGATGGGTCGTCGGTGGTCGCCGAGGCGTTCCAGCAGCAGCTGCATGCAGGCGCGGCCGACCGCGTCGAGCGGCTGGGCGAGGCTGGACAGCGAGGGGAACAGCAGGGGGGCGATCGGGGAGTCGTCGAAGCCGATGACGGCGGCCTCCGGGCCGGGGGTGCGGCCGGCCCGGCGCAGCGCCTGGTACCAGCCGAGGGCCAGGGTGTCGCTGGCGGCCACCACGGCGGTGGCGCCGGTGGCGAGCAGCCGTTCGGCGGCCTCGGTGGCGTGTCCCGGGTCGTCCGCGCTCTCCATCCGGCGGCCCCGGGTGGACAGGCCGAGTTCGCGCATCGCGCCCTGCCAGCCGCGGGCGCGGTCGTCGCCGACGCCGGAGCCCTTGGGCCAGCCGAGGAAGCCGATCCGGCGGTGGCCGAGCCCGGCCAGGTGGCGGACGGCGGCCGAGGTGCCGGCGGCGCCGTCGACGTCGACCCAGTCGCCGACGTCCCGGCCGCTCCAGGTGCGGCCGAAGGCGACGTAGGGGACGCCGCGTTCGTGCAGCCAGCCCTGGCGGCGGTCGCCGCGGTCGGTGCCGCTGAGCACGAAGCCGTCGGCGCCGTGCTCGTCCAGGAGTTGCTGGTAGCCGGTGAGTCCGTCGTCCTCGGGGGCGACGGCGAACAGCACCACCCGGTAGCCGGCCCGGTCGGCGGCCTCGGAGAGGGAGTGCAGGAACTGGTCCAGGACGGGGGTCGGCACGCCGGTGCTGCTGGAGCGGATGCCGTAGCCGATGAGTCGGCTGGCCCTGGTCTTGAGGGCCTGGGCGGCCCGGTGCGGCCGGTAGCCGAGTTCGTCGATGGCGCGGCGGACCCGCTCCAGCGTCTGGGGGCGCAGCAGGTCGGGTGAGTTGATCGCGTTGGACACCGTCTGACGGCCCACGCCGGCCCGGGCGGCGACCATTTCGAGGGTCACCGCGGACCCTGTCCTGGGCCTGGGGGATGAGTGTGCATGCATGACGGTGATCCTAGGTTCTGTCGCCCTCGACAAGGGTTTGTCGCCACGTTTGGAGCGTTCCAATACGGGGTTCCCTCCTGCCCACCAGGCGAGTTAATGTCTTGGAACGCTCCAATGGCAGAAAGGTTGCGCCCGGGTGGAAGCAACTGTCAAGACCCGAACCCAGAACGAGGAGACCATGTCAGCGATCGAGCTGCAGCCGTTCCTGCACGACGCCCGGCTCTCCGTGGCCGCCCCGAGCTTCTGCGCCGCCCGCCCCGACGGCCGGATCGCCGAAGGCGCGGACGGCTTCTACCACGGCGACCGCCGGATCCTCTCCCGCCTGGAGGTCGGCGCCCCCGGCATCCCCAACGTCCCGGTCGCCGCCGCCGACGGCGCCGACGGCCACACCGCCTTCGTCACCGTGCTGCGCGGACTCGCCGAACAGACCGCCGACCCGGCCACCACCCTGGAACGCCGCCGCGAACTCCACCCCGGCCGACTGGTCGAGCGCTACACCCTCCACAACGCCGGCGGCCGCCCCGCCCGACTGCGTCTGGAGGTGCGCGCCGCAAGCGACTTCGCCACCATGGACCACGTCAAGGCCGGCCGCACCGGCACCCCCGTCCGGCCCGAGGCCCACGGCGCCGGCCTGCGCTGGAGCGCCGGCCCGCTCACCGCCGCGCTCACCCTCACCCCGGCACCGGACCACCTCGACCCGGCCACCGGCACCCTCGGCTACGAGCTCGAATTCGCCCCCGGCCAAAGCTGGCAGGCCGTCCTGGAGTGCACCGCCGAGCACCGCGACGGCGACCTCTTCCCCGCCGCCACCAGCACCCCCTGGAGCACCCCCGAGATCACCGGCCGCGACCACCACCTCGCCCGCTGGCTCACCCGCTCCCACCACGACCTGCGCGGCCTGCTGCTCACCGACCCGCTGCGCCCCGCCGACGCCTTCCTCGGCGCCGGAGCACCCTGGTTCCTCACCCTGTTCGGCCGCGACTCGCTCTGGGCGGCCCGGATGATGCTCCCGCTCGGCACCGAACTCGCGGCCGGCACCCTGCGCACCCTGGCCCGCCGTCAGGGCCGCACCGTCGACCCGGCCACCGAGGAGCAGCCCGGCAAGATCCTGCACGAGGTCCGCCGCGCCGAACAGCACCTGGACACCGGCGCCCACCTGCCGCCCAGCTACTACGGCACCGCCGACGCCACCCCGCTCTGGCTCACCCTGCTGCACGACGCCTGGCGCTGGGGCCTGCCCGCCGACCAGGTCGAGGAACTGCTGCCGCACGCCGAGGCCGCCCTCGGCTGGCTGGAGCGGTACGCCGACGCGGACGGCGACGGCTTCCTGGAGTACGTCGACAGCACCGGCCGCGGCCTCTCCAACCAGGGCTGGAAGGACTCCTCGGACGGCATCCGCTTCCGCGACGGAAGGATCGCCGCCGCCCCGATCGCGCTCAGCGAGGTCCAGGCCTACGCCCACGAGGCGGCCGTCGGGACCGCCGACCTGCTGGAGGCCTTCGGCCGCCCCGGCGCCGCGCACTGGCGGCAGTGGGCCGAGCGGATGCGCGAGCGCTTCCGCGACCGCTTCTGGACCGCGGACGAGCAGGGCCGCTACCCGGTGGTCGCCCTCGACGGCGCCAAGCGGCCGGTGGACTCGGTCACCTCCAACCTGGGCCACCTGCTCGGCACCGGACTGCTGGACGCCGAGGAGAGCGCGCTGGTGGCGGGCCGGCTCACCGCCCCCGGTCTGGACAGCGGCTTCGGGCTGCGCACCCTGGACGCCGCCAGCACCGGCTTCAACCCGCTGGGCTACCACACCGGTTCGGTCTGGCCGCACGACGGCGCCATCGCCGTGCACGGCCTCGCCCGGGCCGGGCTGCACGGGGCCGCCGCGCCGCTCGCCGACGGACTGGTGCGCGCCGCCGCCGCCTTCGACCACCGGCTGCCCGAACTGTTCGCCGGTTACCCGCGCGACCAGTACGCCACGCCCGTCCCGTACCCGGCCTCCTGCCGCCCGCAGGCCTGGGCCGCCGCGGCCGCCGTGCTGGTGCTGCAGTCGCTGCTCGGACTGGACGCGGACGTGCCCGGCCGCCGGCTGTGGGTGCGCGAGCGGGTCCCGGCCGGGTACGAGTCGCTGCGGATCCGCGGGCTGAGGGTGGCCGGGCTGCCGATCGAGGTGACGACCGACCACACCGGGACAGTACGGCTGGACGCCCCGGAGGGGTTCACCGTCACCACCGTGCGCTGAGCCGGAACGGCCGCCGCCCGGGCGTCCGCAGGATGCTCCGTGTGCCGACTCACCCCCGCCGGGACCGGGCCCGGCGGGGCGCCGTCGACCGCGTGGGCGCTGGCGTTCGACGTGTCATCACCACCTGCTAACCTCAGCCGATTTCCCGCCGCACCGAGTCGGCGGACACGACGGGGTAAGAGGTACAGAAGACATGGCATTCCTCCGGGCCAAGCAGAAGGCCCAGGTCATCGAGAAGCTCTCGCAGGTGGCGCCTCCCGGCGAGACCTTCATCGCCTGCGTGCACGCGGAGAGCGGCCCCAGCCCGTGGCTCGCCGCCGCGCTCGGTGAGATTCCGCTCGTCGGCCTGATCATCGTGCTGACCCGCAGGTACTACTTCCTGACGCTCACCAACAGCCATGTGGTGATCAACTCGGCGAACCGCTGGAACAACCGCCCCGGCGAGGTGGTCGCGGCCTTCCCGCGGCACGCCTTCCCGGTCAGCCGGGTGAAGCGGGCCAGCATCTGGAGCTCGATGTACGTCCAGATGCCGGGCAACACCAACCCGGTGCGCCTGAACATCCACCGCATCTGGCGGGCCGAGATGGACCAGCTCAGCGCGGCCTTCCCGCCCGGGTCGATCGACCCGAGCTCGCAGCCCTTCGACACCCCGCAGAACCAGGGCTACCCGATGCCGGGTCAGCCGGTGCCGGGCCAGCCGATGATGGGCCACCCGATGGCCGGTCAGCCCGCGCCCGCCCAGCAGATGATCCCGCAGCAGCAGGGCTTCGGCGCCCCGCAGGGCCAGCCGTACCCGGCGCCGCAGGCCCAGCCGTACCCGGCCCCGCAGGCCGCCCAGCCGTACCCGCAGCAGCAGCCCTACCCGGCACCGCAGGCCGCCCAGCCCTACCCGGCACCGCAGGCGTACCCGCCGGCCCAGCCGTACCCGGCGCAGCCCGGCGCCCAGGTGCCGCCGCAGGCCCAGCCGTACCCGCAGCAGGTCCCGAACGTGCCCTACCCGGGCCAGCCGGGCTACCCCGGCCAGCACTGATCGCGGCCACCGGCCCCGGCTCCCCGCACGGGGGCCGGGGCCGGTGTGGTGCTCGCGGGGCGGACTCCGCCAGGTCTACGGCACGGCCGCCGAGAACGCCGGCCTCAGCGTGCCGAGCGGTGACGAACGGCCGAGCGGGCTGGGCCGGTGCTCCTCGGAACTCCCCTCCGTGGTCGGTGGGTTAGGGCCTGTCCGGGGCCCCTCAAGGTTCTTGGTGAGGAACACCCGGCTGGTGCCCGGCGGATCGCACCGGACCTCGCCGAGCACCGTCCACCCGTGCTTGAGGTAGAAGCCGGGGGCCTGGAAGCTGATCGTGTAGAGCACGGCGGAGCGGCAGCCGCGGTCCCGGGCCTCCTGCTCGGCCCGGCGCAGGACCTCGCCGCCCAGCCCGCTGCCGCGCAGCTCGGGCGGGAGGAAGAAGAGGTCGACGAAGAACAGCCCGAGCGAGGTGCGCCCGGTCAGCCCGCCGAGCACCCGGCCCGTCCCCGGTTCGTGGACCAGGACGGCGAGCGGCCTGCGGTCGTCGATCCCGGACCGCTCGACGTTGAAGCCGTCCAGGCCGTCGGAGACCAGCGCGAGGTCCGTGGCGGCGGGGGAGTCGGTGACGGTCAGTTCCGGGGTTTCCGGTGGACGGGTGGTGGACACGGTTCCTCCTGTTCACGGGCCCGGGTGGCCCGGCGGACCCGGGAACGCTACGGCGCGGACGCTTCGACGGGCGTCGAAGCGTGCCGGGCGAGAATGGAAGGCATGCACGACCGATCCGATGACCGATCCGCCGGTGGGTTCGCCGACCGATCCGTCGACCCGTCCGCCGACCGGGACGTGGGCGTGGACCTGGCCGCCGTGGCCAGGCTGCTGGCCGACGGCACCCGGCCCGGCTTCTGCCTGGCGCTGCTGGACGGCCGGGCCTGGACCGCGAACGAGCTCGCCCGGCACGCCGGGGTCGCGCCGTCGACCGCGACCTCCCACCTGAACCTGCTGGTCGGTGGCGGACTGCTGGCCGAGGAGCGGCACGGCCGCCACCGCTACCTCCGGCTGACCGACCCCCGGGTGGTGGCGCTGATCGAGAGCCTGGCCGAACTGGCCCCGCGCCGGAGCGCCCCGCCCCGCACCCTCGCGGCCTCCGGCCGCCGGCACGCCCTGGCCCGGGCGCGGCTCTGCTACGACCACCTGGCGGGCGCCCTCGGTCTGGCGGTCACCGAGGCGATGGTCGGGCGCGGCCTGCTGGAGCTCGGGCCCGAGCCGGCCCTGACCGCCGAGGGGCGGGACTGGCTGGCCGGACTCGGCGTCGCCCTGCCCGGCGGCCCGCGCCGCCCCGCGGTGCGGGCCTGCCTGGACTGGACCGAGCGCCGCCCCCACCTGGGCGGCGCGGCCGGGGCGGGCCTGTGCGCCCACGCCCTCGCGGCCGGCTGGCTCACCCGAGTCGGCACCGGCCGTGCCCTGGCGGTGACCCCGGCGGGCCGGGCGGCCTGGCGGGAGCACCTCGGGCTGGCCGTCGGCGACTTCTGAGGACGGCGGCGCGCCGGGAGCCAGGCCCGGCCCCCGGCTCAGGCCAGCTCGCGCAGCCGGCGGATCGGGCTGGCCAGCAGGATCAGCGGGCTCGCCACGCTGACCACCGCGACCAGCAGCAGCGCCGTGCGCGGCCCCCAGAGCGCGGCCGCGCCGCCGGCGGCGAGGGCACCGACCGGGATCGCGCCCCAGGAGACGAAGCGGACCGTGGCCATCACCCGGGACAGCAGCTCCGGCGGGGTGTGGGTCTGCCGGTGGGTGCGGGTGACGATGCTGGCGACCACCACCCCGGCCGAGAACCCGGCGTTGCCGAGGGCGAAGACCAGGGTGCCCCAGCCGGAGCCTGCGGCCGGGAGCAGCAGGGCGAACACGGTGGACACCGCGGCCGCCCAGCGCAGCGCGCGGGCGCCGCCGAGCCGGGCGACCAGTCGGGGCGTGGCGGCCGCGCCGAGCAGGCTGCCGAGCCCGCCGGTGGCCATCAGGGCGCCGACGGCGGCGGCCGGGGCGTCGAGGGTGCGGACCAGGAACACCGGGGTGAGGGTCATCAGGCCGCCGCAGACGAAGTTCAGGGCGGTGGCGTCCGCGACGCACGGCCGGATCACCGGGTGCCGGGTGACGAAGCGCCAGCCCTCGCGGATCTGCTCGCGCATCCCGGCGCCGCCGGTGCGCGGGGCGGCGGGCCGGGCGATCCGCGGCAGGCTGCCGAGCAGGGCGGCCGAGGCCAGGTAGCTGACCGCGTCCAGCAGCATCGAGGCGGCGCCGCCGACGAGTTGGACCAGCACGCCGCCGAGCGAGGGCCCGGCCAGGTCGGTGGCCGCGACGCTGCCGGAGAGCAGGCTGTTGCGGCTGGTCAGCTGCTCCTTGGGGACAACGGCGGGCAGGAAGGTGGAGTTGCCGACGTCGAAGAGCACGCCGGCGAAGCCGACCAGCAGGGCGACCAGCACCAGCTGCGGCAGCCCCAGCACGCCCAGCGCGGCGGCCAGCGGCACCGAGGTGACCGCTGCCGCGCGGAGCAGGTCCATCGCGACCTGGGTGCCGCGCAGGGGCAGCCGCTGGACCAGGACGCCGGCCGGCAGCCCGATGACCAGCCAGGCGACGTAGGCGGCGCCGGTGATCAGGCCGACCTGGAAGGCCGAGGCGTGCAGGGTGACCACGGCGATCAGCGGCAGCGCCACCGTGGTCACCTGGTCGCCGAGCCGGCTGACGGTCGAGGCGGTCCAGTAGCGCCAGAACGCCCCCGCCCCGCTCCGGCTCCCGCCCGCCCGGACCGGGTCCGCCGTTCTCGCCGTGTCCACCGTCTTCGTCGCCACGTCCACCCCTTCGCCGCCACCGGTCCACGACCGAGTGAGTTCCTTTTGGGAACTCACTATACTGGGTGACCATGCGGCACACCGAAGCGGCGGACCCCGACTGCGCGATCTCCCAGGCCCTGACCGTCGTCGGGGACACCTGGACCCTGCTCCTGATCAGGGACGTCGCCGGCGGCACCCACCAGTTCGACGCCCTGCAGCACGGACTCGGCATCAGCCGCAAGGTGCTCGCCGAGCGCCTGAAGGGACTGGTCGCCGACGGCGTGCTGGAGAAACGGCTCTACCACCCGCACCCGCCGCGCTACGAGTACCACCTGACGGACCGGGGCCGCGGCCTGCTGCCGGTGCTGGTCGCCCTCCAGGACTGGGGCGGGCGGTACGTCCTCGGCGACGGCTCGCTCACCGGCACCAGCACCCCCGACTCCGCCGAGACCCGCCGGGTGCACTCGCTCGTCGGCCACCGGCTGCCCGCACTGGAACTCGCCACCGCCTCCGGTGCGACGGTCGACCCGATCGCCGCCGACCGCGCCTGGACGGTGCTGTACTGCTACCCGGGCGCGTACGCCCCCGGCGGGGTCGACCACCCGCCCGGCTGGGGCGACATCCCGGGCGCGCCCGGCTGCACCCTGGAGTCCTGCACCTACCGCGACCGGATGGGCGAGTTCGCCGCCCGGGACACCGCCGTCCACGGCGTGAGCACCCAACGCCCGGACCAGCAGGCGGCGTTCGCCGAACACACCCGGCTCCCGTTCCCCCTGCTCTCCGACGCCGGACTGGAACTCGCCGCCGCGCTGCGGCTGCCCACCTTCCGCGCCGCCGGCGTCGAACGGCTCAAGCGGCTCACCCTGGTCCTCGACGCCGGCCGGACGGTCCGCGGCGTGCTCTACCCCGTCACCGACCCGGCGGGCTCGGTCGAGGAGGCCCTCGCGCTGCTGGACGGCCTGCGGCAGGAGTGACGAACGGGCGCGCCCTCCCTCACGGCAGGTAGAAGGTCAGCAGATCCGCCGTCAGCGGCGGGAACAGCGCCCGGTACAGCTCCTCCTCGCCGCCGGCGGTGTACACGTCCGGCCGGAGCCGGGCCAGGCCCTCGACCCCGAGCGGCCCGAACAGCAGCCCCGGCAGCTGGTCGGGCGCCACCGCGACGCCGCCCGCCGTGCCCTCCACCGCACCCGGGCGCTGCAGCGTGCCGCCGGTGACCACGTCGCCCAGGCCCTCCGGTTCGACCGGGATCCGGTAGTGCGCGCGGTAGGTCGAGAGCAGCAGGTCCCGACCGGCGCGGTCGATCCCGGCCGCCTCCAGCCGCCGGCGGAGCAGCGGGCGCAGCCGGTCCAGCAGGGCGGCCGGATCCGGGATCCGCAGGTAGTACTGCTCGGCCTCCTCGCGCGGGGCGTGCTTCAGCAGGTCGTGCCAGGCCTCGGCCGGCACCGTGCCGGGCCGGTGCACCACGTGCAGCCGCGCCTCCGGCGCCGACCCGGCCACCGCGCCCAGCAGGTGGAGCGCGGCGGCACGGTCCGTGGCGGCCGCCTCGGCGAGCAGGAACTCCCCGTCGTCCACCGGCGTGGTGCGCGCCGAGGCGACCACCCGGCCGGCCCGCTCGACCACCCGCAGGGTGGAGGCGTCATGGGCCAGCAGCCAGCGCCAGCACGCGGGGGAGTGCGGCATCGCCAGGTCGAAACCGCGCTGCGCCTCCTCCTGGAGGGCCGCCAGCGCGGGCAGGTCCGCGGCCCGAGCCGTCCGCAGCGCCGCCGCTCCCACGCCGTCCGGGACGGTGTGCAGGGCCAGTGGGGTCGGGATGTCGACGGCGTACTCGTAGCCGAACTGCCGGTAGAAGTACGGGATCCCGATCATCACCTGGAGCAGGTGCCCCCGGGCGGCGGAGCGGGCGTGTGCCCACTGCATCAGGGCCCGGACCAGGCCCCGGCCCTCGTACTCCGCGTCGGTGGCGACCAGTTCGACCTGTCCGGCCGGCAGCCGGACCCCGCTGATCCGGACCTCCTCGTCCAGCAGCGAGGCCGTCGACACCACCCGCCCGCCGTCCACCACCACCGCGCAGCCGGACCACCCGGCGTCCGGGTCCTCGCTCACCAGCCGGTGGTCCAGCGCGTCGTGCGCATCGCCCCGCTCGGTGAGCAGCGCACGGATCTGCTCACCGTCCCCGGGCCGGGCCTCCCGCAGCAGGAGGCCGTCGGCCAGCGGAACGGGCATGGCAAAGACTTGGTCAACGGTCATGACCCGACCATCACACCATCGGGCACACCGGGCCAACCGGTTTTGCCGGTACGGGGGATCGCCTGGTCACCGCGTGGGGGGAGGACGGCGAATCCGAGGAGGTGTCACCGGCGGCCCAGGGTGCGCCGCGCCGCGCCGAAGGTGAGGGCGGCCCAGAGGACGGCGACGGCGACCGCGACGTACGCCCCGGCGCCGCGGAAGGAGAGGTCCTCGTCGTGGGTGGCCGGCGGTGCCCAGCCGTCCGGGTCGGCCAGCACCGTCATCGTCCGGCCGACGGCCGTGCCGGAGCAGCCGATGCCCCCGATGGTGCCGTGCGGCAGTGGGCTGCCGTCCTCGTTCCGGACGCCGCAGGTCCAGCTGACCTTGCCCGTCTTGTCCTTGCCGCTGTGGGCCGAGGTGACCACCACCCGGGTGTCCACCCCGCGGTGGGAGAGCAGCTGGGCCCGGAAGGCGGCGGTGGGGATCACCAGCAGCAGCACGCCCAGCAGGACCGCGGGCCAGACCACCCAGCCGGTGCTGCGGATCAGCATCAGTCCGACGACCGCCGCCATCAGCACCAGGACCGCCAGGATCGTGCAGGGGGCCTGGTAGTCCGGGTTGGTGGCGAGCGCGAGCAGGCCCAGGATCAGCACCGGGGCGAGCAGCCCGACCAGCAGGGCGGTCCGGCGCACCGTGCGCGGGGCGAGCGGGACGTCCTTGCGGGGGCGCCGCCGGACCGCCTTGGCCGGCCGGGCCGCTCCCGCCGCGAGCGGCCTCTTCTGCTTCTTGTTCGGACGCCTGGCCATGCTGTCCCCGTCTTCCGGTGGTTCCGTTCGTGCTCGCGACAGTGTGACGGCAGCCCCCGTGGCGGTGGAAGGCCGGGGTGCCGCCCGACCTGCGGCCGGCCCCGGCCGTCTTCCCAACTCCTTTGCGTGGTAGGTACATTGACCGTTGTGTGGGTGGTGGATCTGTTCCTTCTGGTCGGGGCGGTGGTCCTGGCCGGCCTTGCCGCACTGTTCGCCTCGGCGAGCGGGACGGACCGCGCGCTGCGCCGGGAGGGCGTGTGCGTGGTCGGCCGGGTGCGGAAGGTCCGTTGGCACACCACCGCCGAGGGCTACGACCGTCGACGGGTGACCATCGAGTACGGCCTGCCGGACGGGCGGACCGTCGAGCTGGTCCGCTCCGACCAGCGGCCGGAGGGCGGCAGGTTCCAGGAGGGCGACGAGGCGGTGGTGCTCTACCACCCCGCCCGCCCGGGGCGCGGCCTGGCGGTCGACCCCGCGCGCCGACTCCCGCCGCCACCGGGACCGACCGGCCTCGCCGCGCTGTCGCTGCTCTGCGCGCTGGGCGCGGTCGGCCTGGTCCGGCTGATGTTCTGAATCCGGCGGGCCGGGTCAGGGCCGGCCCAGCGCCGCCTGTTCCAGGTCGAGGTCGCGCTGGAGCAGTCTCAGTGTGGTGTCGCTGATCCGGTGCTCCTCGTAGAGGCCGTGCAGCCGGGCGTTCTGCACCCCGATGACCTCGCGCCGCAGTTGGCGGTAGGCGTCGTCGGCGGTGGTGCCGTCCGGGGCCTCGGGGGTGCGGTCGAGCCGGGCGGTCAGGGCGCGGCGGATCCGGTCGACGGCGGTCTCCGGCACGGCCTCCAGCTCGGCCAGGCCCTCGACGTGGTCCAGGGCGACGCGGTTGAGTTCGTCCCGGGCGTCCTCCTCCTCGCGCGCGGTGTGCTCGGGTTCCAGGGCGAGCCCGGAGCGGTTGACCACGGCGGCCAGGGTCAGGCCCTGGACGACCAGGGTGAGCACCACGTTGGAGACGGTGAGCACCAGCACCAGCGGCCGTCCGTCCAGGTGCGAGCCGCTGTCGGTGAGCAGCGGGATGGACAGCGCGGCGGCCAGCGGCATGACGCCCCGGGTGCCGGCCCAGGTGACCACCCCGGCGACCCGCCAGGACAGCCGCCCCCGGCTGGGTTTGACCGCGCGGGTCAGCGGCAGGGTCCAGAGCACCCGGACGGCGATCAGCAGCGCGGCTATCGCCATCGACTGGAGCGGCCACCAGCCGGTGCCGGTCGGCAGTTCCCGGACCAGGGTGGGCAGTTCCAGGCCGACGATCGAGAACACGACGCTCTCCAGCAGGAACACCACCACCGCGTAGACGGCGTGCAGCTGCAGCCGGATCCGGGCGTCGGTCAGCCGGTGGCCGGAGCGGCCGAGCAGCACCCCGGCGACCACCACCGAGGTGACGCCCGAGGTGTGCGCGGACTCCGCCAGCACATAGGCCGCGTACGGGGTGACCAGGGCTATCACGGTCTCCAGCACCGGGTCGGTGGTGCGGCGGCGGAGCAGCCAGACCAGCCCGGCGACGGCCGCGCCGACCAGGCTGCCGCCCCCGCCGAGCAGCACCAGCTCGCCGCCCGCGGCGGGCAGGTCGACCGTCCCGCCGGCCGCCACCGCGACGCCCACGGCCACCTTGAACAGCACCAGCGAGGTGGCGTCGTTGAACAGGCTCTCGGCCTGGACCAGCACCTGGACCCGCCCGGGCAGGGCGAGCCGTCGGCCGAGCGCGGTGACCGCGACCGGGTCGGTGCTGGAGAGCACGGCGCCGAGCACGAAGGCCATCGCGGGCGGCAGTCCGGCGACGGCGACGGCCGCGAAGCCGACGGCCGCGGCGGAGGCGAAGACCAGGCCGAAGGAGAGGATGGTGACCGGCCGCCAGACCGTCCGCAGGTCGCGCAGCGACAGTTCCTCGGCGGAGGAGTAGAGCAGTGGCGGCAGCACCACCGCGCCGATGATCTGCGGGGGCACGTGCAGGGCGGGCACGCCGGGGACGAGGGCGACGCCGAGCCCGACCAGCACCAGCAGGGAGGGCGCGGGCACCCGCCATCGGCGGGCGAAGGTGGCCACGCTGGTGGCCAGGACGACCAGGACGAGAACGATCCCCACGGCGTGCATCTGCAGAAACGACCCATCGCGAACACCGGGGTCGCCGAAGCCCGATCGCCGCAGTCGTCCCCCGAGCCGACCAGACTTCCCGGCACACCGCCGGTCATCTTATCGGTCCTTTGGCGGTGGTCGAGAGGGATATCCGCGTCGGCGGCCCGCTGAGCGCGGGTCAGAACCGGGGGAGAGGGCAGGCCGCCGAAGGGCCGTTCTGTTCCGAACGAATTCACCGAATGCTCGCCGGAAGTCTTGCGGGCCGTGCACGCACCGAAGTTGGATGCACAACATCCCGCGACCCGCCGGGTCGCCAACTCCCCCACGGAGCCCAGATGCCCCTGCCGTCCCTCCGTCGCACCCTCGCCGTCGGCGCCGCCGCCACCGTGCTGGCCGCCCTCGGCAGCACCCCGGCCGGCGCCGAGAGCGCCCCGGCCACCGCGCCGCCGCTGGACGTCCTGAGCTACAACACCTTCCTGATGAGCACCTCGCTCTACCCCAACTGGGGCCAGCAGCACCGCGCCCAGGCCATCGCCGCGGCCGACTTCTTCCAGGGCCACGACGTGGTCGTGCTGGAGGAGGCCTTCGACAACGCCGCCTCCGACGCCCTGGTCGCCAAGGCCTCGGCCGCCTACCCGTACCACACGCCCGTGGTCGGCCGCTCCACCAGCGGCTGGGACGCCACCTCCGGCAGCTACAGCGCCACCACGCCGGAGGACGGCGGGGTCGCCCTGCTCAGCAAGTGGCCGATCCTGCACAAGGAGCAGTACGTCTACAAGGACGCCTGCGGCTCGGACTATTGGTCCAACAAGGGCTTCGCCTACGCCGTCCTGGACGTCGACGGCCGCCGCACCCACGTGGTCGGCACCCACCTCCAGTCCACCGACTCCGGCTGCGCCAGTGGCCAGGCCGCCGACATCCGGGCCCGGCAACTCGGCGCCATGCGGGCCTTCCTGGACGCCAAGCGGATCCCGGCCGCCGAACCGATCGTGGTCGCCGGGGACCTCAACATCGACTTCCACGGCACCGAGTACCAGGCCCTGCTGACCGGCGGCAACCTCGCCCCGGCCTCCGCCCGCACCGGCTGGCCGTACTCCTTCGACACCGCTGACAACTCCATCGCCGCGTACCGCTACCCGGGCGAGCCCAAGGAGGACCTCGACCACGTGCTCTACCGCGCCGACCACGCCCGCCCGCAGCAGTACACCAACGAGGTGCGGCGGGTGCACAGCGCGCCGTGGACGGTGAGCAGCTGGGGCAAGAGCTACACCTACACCGACCTCTCCGACCACTACCCGCTGATCGCGCGCTGAGCCCGGCGCCCCCGGGCCGTGCCGGACGGCCTGTGGGGCGCATCACAGCTCCCGGGGCGGTTCGGGCTCCTACGATCGTGATCGCGGACGCCGCCGACGCCTGGGCCCGGTGCGGCGCCCGCCCGGCACCACCCGCGATCCGTCCGAGGAGAAGCGCACCTTGACCAGCCCCACCGCCGCCCCCGAGAGCTACTACCAGCGCACCGGCGAGCACCGCTACAAGCCCACCGCCCATGCCCAGGGCGCCTGGCACCCCGACGAGCAGCACTTCAGCCCGGTGGGCGGCCTGATCGTCCACGCCATCGACTGCCACCGGGCCGGGCAGCAGGCGGCCGGCCGCCCGGCCGAGGGCCTGGCGCTGGCCCGGATCAGCTTCGACATACTGGGCCTGATCGCCCTGGACGAGCTGGAGATCACGGTGGAGACCCTCCGCCCCGGCCGCACCATCGAACTGGTGGAGGCGGTCGCCTCGATCGCCGGCCGCGCCGTGGTCCGGGCCCGGGCCTGGTTCCTGGCCGAGCAGGACACCAGCGCCGTCGCCGGCACCCACGACGAACCGCTGCCCGCGCCCGAGGAGTTCGAGCCCTGGCCGATGAGCGAGCAGTGGCCCGGCGGCTACATCGCCTCCGTCGAGGTCCGCCGCCGATCCACCGCGCCCGGCCGGGCCGCCGCCTGGCTGTCCACCCCGCTGCAGCTCGTCGCGGGGGAGCCCAGCGGCCCGCACGCCGCCTTCATCGCGCTGGTCGACACCGCCAACGGGATCGCCGTCCGGGAGCAGCCCGGTGCGTGGATGTTCCCCAACACCGACCTGACCGTCCACTTCCACCGCCGCCCCGGCGGCCGCTGGACCGGGCTGGACACCCGGGTCAGCTTCGGCCCCGCCGGCCACGGCGTCACCAGCACCGTGCTGCACGACGTCGACGGGCCGGTGGGCCGGGCCGAGCAGATCCTCACCGTCCGCCCGATGCCCGGGAGTTGAGCCGTGCGGTGGCGGCCCGCCCGGACCGGCGGGCCACCACCGGCCCGGTCAGCCCGGCAGCGAGTCCATGAAGGAGCTGACCGAGAACACCGCCTTGCCCGGCCCGGCCGGTCCGTAGCCGGGCGGGGAGGAGAGGCCGAACTCCTCCAGGGTGGCCCGGTAGGTCTGCAGCAGCCGGATGTGGTACTCCAGCGGGGCGCCCTGGGGGTTGGCCTTGCCGAGCGGGGTGGTGGGCTCGGGGCACCAGGTGGTGAAGCGCGGCACCACGCCGTGGGACATGAAGAAGCGCAGCCCCTCCCGGGTCGAGGCGATCGCCTCGTCGACGGTGGTGAACCCGAAGGGCTCGGCCATCTCCACGCCCGCCACGAAGTTGGGGATCACGTTCTCCGCGCCGAACACCTCGGTGGAGTCCAGGATCCGGCGGTGCCACTCGTCCCGGCCGACGTAGCGCTCCTTGCCGGGGCAGTAGAGCTCGAACAGCCGCTTGTCCCACACCTCGAAGTTGGGGTGGTAGATCTTCACGCCGTAGTCGTGGAAGCGCTGGACGTCGTCGCGCGGCAGCGCCTGGGCGACCACCTTGCCGATCCAGCGGTCGGGGAAGCGCTCCTCGATGGCCTTGGCGTACTGCCCGTAGAAGTCCGCCTCGTCCCGGCCGCCGACCTGCGAGGTGATCGCGCCGCCGGTGAGGGTGTACGCCCGGGAGGTTTGGGCGGTGTCGTGGCGGTCGATGATCTCCAGCGCCTCCAGCACCTCCTCGACCGGCTTGACCCCGGTGTACGGGCGGCCGGCGGCCTTGTGCTGGCGCCAGTTGTGGTTGATGTCGCAGTACTGGCACTCCTCCTTGGCGCCGAAGTACTGGCAGACCCGGAACACCGTGAGGTAGATCAGATAGCCCCACTGGATGGTCGGGGCGACCTCCATCACCGACTTCCCGTTGGCCAGGGTGTGCCGGTAGTAGTCGGGCATCGGCGGCAGGCCGACGTCGGCGATCCGCGCGCCGTCCAGGTAGAGGCCCAGGGTGCCGTCCTCGCCGGACCGTACCCGGTACGGCGAGTCCGGGTTGACCCGCACCGACACCACGGTGCGGCGCAGCCCGTACGGCCCGCCGGTCAGCACCACCTCCTCCGGCGGCCGGTTCAGCGCGGCCGCACCGAGCTCGGGCAGGGTGCGGTGGTCGAAGGAGAAGATGAAGTACGACTTCGGCTTGACCTCGCCGCCCCCGTCGGTGCCGGTGCTGCCGCTGAGCGCGGACTCGTCGAAGGCCATCCCGCCGCGCAGCAGGTCCTCCTTGATCACCGCCTCCCGGGGCACATCGGGGAACCGTTCCATGAGGTCCTCGACGAGGGCGGTGCGATTGCGGGGCTGGCTCTCCATGCGCTGTTCTTCCTTCCCGGCCCCGTTCCTCGCACGGCGCCCCGGCCATTCTTCTCCCCTTTATGCGACCGGCCGGAAGCCGGGCCGTGGGTGGGCGGCGCCGGCCCGGGCCGTCCGCGCTCGAACGGTCCCCGTCGCGGCGGGCGCGACGCCGCCGGGCGGGGCGGGACACGGGGGCGGGCGACAGGTTGACGCGGGGCCGGGGCGGGGCGCGTCGACGGGCGCGCGACCGGGCCCCGGGTGGTGGGGCGGAGTGCTGCACTACGAGGGCGCGTTTCAAACGCCGTACGCATGAACGTTCACCTAATCGGGTGTAGATGATCGTCCGATGCGTTTCGGAACGGGTCATCCCGCCTACGGTTGTGAAGCGAGCGAGACGGGGCCCGCGGCGTGGAGTTCCCCATCGCGGCGGGCGAGATGACGACCCGTCAATCCTGCGATCCCCTTCAGAGGAGGCTCCATGCCCCTGCGCACCGGAACGGGCACACCACCCGGGCCCGCCACCGCCCCGGCGGTGCACTCATGAGCTCCCCGGCGATCGAGCGGATCCTCGGCGGTCCCACCGGACTGGGCACCTCCGGGCTGCAGTTGAGGCCCCAGGCCCCGGCACCGCAGGCCCCGGTACCGCAGGCCCCGGCGCCCCAGGCCGTCGTGCCCGAGGTCGCCGCACCGGCGGTGACCGTGCCCGAGGCCGTCGTGCCGGAGGCCGCCCCCGCGGTCCCGGCCCCCGAGGCCGTGGCACCCGCCGCTCCGGCGGTCGAGGCTCCCGCACCCGAGGTCCCGACCGCGTCGGCCGCCGAGGCCGCGCTGGTCGAGGTCGTGGCCGTGGAGGCGATCGCGGCCAAGATCGGGGTCGGCACCGGGGCCGCGCCCGGGATCGGAACCGGGTCCGGGGCGCTGGACGCCCTCCTGGACGGGTTCCGGCTGCCCTCCGTCCCCTCGCTCGCCCAGCTGCTGCCGGCCTCGGCCGCCGCCGCGCCGCGCGGTGGGAAGCCGAGGACCGGCGACCCCATCCCCGGCCTCTACCACCACCCGATCGCCGAGCCCGACCCGGTCCGGGTGGAGGCGCTCAGCCAGCGCATCAAGGCCTGGGCGATCGACGAGATCGAGCTCTACCCGCCGGAGTGGGAGAAGGACTTCGACGGGTTCTCCACCGGGCGCTACATGGTGGCCTGCCACCCCGACGCACCGAGCATCGACCACCTGATGCTGGCGGCCCGGCTGATGGTCGCCGAGAACGCGGTCGACGACTGCTACTGTGAGGACCTCGGCGGCTCGCCGATCGGCCTGGGCAGCCGCCTGCTGCTCGCCCACACCGCGCTGGACCCGCTGCACACCACCGGGGAGTACCACCCGGCCTGGGAGGCCTCGCTCGGCGAGGACGCGGCCCGGCGCTCGTACCGCTCGGCGATGGACTACTTCGTCCGCGCCTCCACGCCCTCCCAGGCGGACCGCTTCCGGCACGACATGGCGCGGTTGCACCTGGGATACCTGGCCGAGGCCTCCTGGGCCCAGGACGAGCACGTCCCGGAGGTGTGGGAGTACCTGGCGATGCGCCAGTTCAACAACTTCCGCCCCTGCCCGACGATCACCGACACCGTCGGCGGCTACGAGCTGCCGGTCGAACTCCACGCGCTGCCCGCCATGCAGCGGGTGATCGCCCTGGCCGGCAACGCCACCACGATCGTCAACGACCTCTACTCGTACACCAAGGAGCTCGCCAGCCCGGGGCTCCACCTGAACCTGCCGGTGGTGATCTCCGAGCGCGAGGGCGTCTCCCGCAAGAAGGGCTACCTGAAGGCCGTCGAGGTGCACAACGAGCTGATGCACGCCTTCGAGGCCGAGTCGGCCGCGCTGGCCGTCGCCTGCCCGGTGCCGAGCCTGGTGCGGTTCCTGCGCGGCGTGGCCGCGTGGCTCGACGGCAACCACTACTGGCACCAGACCAACATCCACCGCTACAGCCTGCCCGACTTCTGGTAACCGCCTCCGGTTCCCGGCGCCGGCCACCGGCCGGCCGGGCAGTCGCCTGATTTTCCGCTAACCATCCGTGAGAACACTGGAGTTGACCCCCATGTCCCTGACCGACGACCTCACCACCCCCAGCGGCGCCATCCCCGGCCCGGCAACCCCGTACCAGAGCGACATCGCCCGCTACTGGAACAACGAGGCCCGCCCGGTGAACCTGCGCCTGGGCGACGTCGACGGCCTGTACCACCACCACTACGGCATCGGCGAGATCGACCAGGCCGCGATCGGCGACCCGGCCGACAGCGAGCGCGAGAAGAAGGTCATCACCGAGCTGCACCGCCTGGAGTCCGCCCAGGCCGACGTACTGCTCGACCACCTCGGCGACATCAAGCCCGAGCACACCCTGCTGGACGCCGGCTGCGGCCGCGGCGGCTCGATGGTCATGGCCCACCAGCGCTTCGGCTGCAAGGTCGAGGGCCTGACCCTCTCCACCCAGCAGGCCGAGTTCGGCAACAAGCGCGCCGGCGAGCTGGGCATCGGCGACTTCGTCCGCTCCCGGGTCGCCAACATGCTCGACATGCCGCTGGAGAACGGCTCCGTCGCCGGCTCCTGGAACAACGAGTCCAGCATGTACGTCGACCTGCACGACCTGTTCGCCGAGCACGCCCGGGTGCTGTCGGTCGGCGGCCGGTACGTGACCATCACCGGCTGCTGGAACCCGAAGTACGGCCAGCCGTCGAAGTGGGTCTCGCAGATCAACGCGCACTTCGAGTGCAACATCCACTCCCGCCGCGAGTACCTGCGGGCGATGGCCGACAACCGCCTGGTGCCCCAGGCCGTGATCGACCTCACCCCGGACACCCTGCCCTACTGGGAGCTGCGCAACACCACCTCGCTGGTCACCGGCATCGAGGAGGCGTTCATCGAGTCCTACAAGGACGGCTCGTTCCAGTACGTGCTGATCGCGGCCGACCGGGTCTGATCCGGCGCCGGTACCGACGGGCGGCCCCCCGCAGCGCATGCGGGGAGGCCGCCCGTCGGCCGTCGAGCGTTCGGCAGCCGTCAGCCGTCAGCCGTCAGCCGTCAGCCGTCAGCCGTCAGCCGGTCCGGGGCCGGGTGAAGGTGAGGTGGGTGACGCCGCTCGGGCTGGTCACCGCCTCGGTGTCGAAGCGCCGCTCCAGCCCTTCGAGCCCCTCCCAGAGCGACTCGCCCCGCCCGAGCAGGATCGGCACCACGACCACGTGCAGGTGGTCGATGAGGTCGGCCTCCAGGAAGGCCCGGACGGTCCGCGGACCGCCGCCGATCCGGACGTCCTTGCCGTCGGCCGCCTCCCGGGCCTGCCGCAGCGCCTCCTCGGGGGAGGCGTCGATGAAGTGGAAGACCGTGCCCCCTTCCATCTCCAGGCTGGGGCGCGGGTGGTGGGTGAGCACGAAGACCGGGGTGTGGAACGGCGGGTTCTCCCCCCACCAGCCCCGCCAGGCCTCGTCCTCCCAGGGGCCGCGCTGCGGGCCGAACTTGTTGCGGCCCATGATCTCCGCTCCGATGCCGTCACCCCAGGTGCGGGCCATCGCGTCGTCCACCCCGGTGTCACCGTCACCGGCGCCGTGCATCTGCTGGAAGGTGCGGGTCCTGAAGAACCAGTCGTGCAGCCGGTGCTCGGCGTGCCCGAAGGGGTTCTCCAGGGTCTGGCCCTCCCCGGTGCCGTACCCGTCGAGGGAGATCGAGAAGTTGTGGACCCGGACCAAGGACATGGTGCTGCCTCCACTTGCTGACCTGTGCCGTCACTGCGCTGTGCGGGCACGGTTCCGCGCCGCCCGCGGTTGTCCGTGCGCGGGCCACGCTAGCGCCCGGCACCGACAAAGCTGACGCTCCGTCAGTGCCGGGGCGTGGCGGACCGGGGCCGGGGCGGGGCCGGGGCGGAGCGCCGGAAGTCGTCACGCTATGGTCATGATCTCTTCACGAGGTGCACGCCCCGTCCGGCGATGCTGCCTCCGGCGACCCGCACCGGCGGCCGCCGCGACCGACCCGGGGGGACGATTCCGATGACCGTACGCCGCACCCTGGCAGGCCTGCTGGCCGCCGGTCTGCTCGCCACCGCGGCGGCCCTGGCGCCGCTGTCGGCGGCCATCGCGGTCGACGGTGACGGCACCGGCGCCCTGCCGTTCGGCTCGGCCACCACCGTCGGCCTGCACAACACCTACGAGCCGGCCGCCTACCGGTACCTCGCCCAGGGCCTGGACACCGGCACCGGCATGATCGAGCTGGACCTGTGGACCGACACGGTCACCCACGAGTGGAAGGTCAGCCACTCCAACCCGCTCGGCAACTCCAACAACTGCACCGCCGCCTCCACCCCGGCCCAGCTCTACGGCGGTGGCGCCGACAAGAACCTGGAGAACTGCCTCGACGACGTCCGGGTCTGGCTCGGCGCCCACCCCGGCGCCGGCCCGCTGGTGGTCAAGCTGGAGGTCAAGGGCGGCTTCGCCGCGAACCTCGGGATGGGCCCCGCCCAGCTGGACGAACTGATCGCCGCCCACCTCGGCAACGCCGTGCTGCGCCCGGCCGACCTGCTGGCCAGGCCCGACGGCGGCTCCTACGCCACCGTCGACGAGGCGGTCCGGGCGGGCAACTGGCCGAGCCGCTCGGCGCTCGCCGGGCGGGTGCTGCTGTACGCGATCCCGGGGACGGTCGAGGAGCACAACCCCTTCGACACCCTGCACACCGACGTCGAGTACGGCCGCCACCTGCGCGACCTGGCGGCGGCCGGCCGGATCGGCCGGGCCCAGCTGTTCCCGGCCGTGCACGGCGCGGCGGGCGGCGACCCGCGGGGCAGGTACACCGGCGGGGACGCCGGCATCCGCCCCTGGTTCGTGGTCTTCGACGGCGACGCGGCCGGCTACCTCAACGGGATCGACACCGGCTGGTACGACCGCTCGCACTACCTGCTGGTGATGACGGACGCCCAGAAGGTCGCGCCGCAGATCAGCGCCACCGACCCGACCGTCGAGGAGGCGAGCGACCGGACCGGACAGCTGGCCCGGGCGCACGCCAGCATCGTGTCCAGCGACTGGCGCCGGCTCCCCGCGGTGCAGTCCCTGGTGCTCGCCCGGGGCTGACGCCCCGGGCTCCCGGGCTCCCGGAGGCCCGGGGTTCAGCGGGCGGGGGCCGTGCCGATCCGGTCGATGTGGGCGAGGACGGCCCCGGCGCCGTCCTCCGCCGCCATCAGCCCGGCGACGGCGGCCGCGCGCCGGCGGACCGGCTCGTCCAGCGCGGCCGTGATCGCGGCGGCGAGCCGCTCGGCGGTGAGCTCCGCGAACGGCACCGGCTCCGGGGCGACGCCCAGTCGCTGCAGCCGGGCCGCCCAGAACGGCTGGTCGACCATGACGGGCACCGGTACGGCGGGGACCCCGGCGCGCAGCGCGGCACCGGTGGTGCCGGCCCCGGCGTGGTGGACGACGGCGGCGGTGCGGGGGAACAGCCAGTCGTGCGGGAGGTCGCCGACGGCGAGGACGCCGTCGCCCGCCGCCGCGAGTCCGGCCCAGCCCGCCTGGACCACCGCGCGCACCCCGGCCCGCCGCACCGCCGCCGTCACCAGCTCGCCGAGCCGTTCGCCCTCGTCCGGGGCCATGCTGCCGAACCCGATGAACACCGGGGCCGGACCGGCCTGGAGGAAGTCGACCAGTTCGGCCGGCGGCTGCCAGTCCAGCGGGCGGGCGGGCCACCAGAAGCCCGCGACCTCGACCGCGGCCGGCCAGTCCGCCGGACGCGGAAGCAGCAGGGGACTGTAGCCGTGGACGACCGGCCGGGAGCGCCCGAGCGGCTCCGGCCCGGGCGAGCCGGTGCCGGGCGAAGTGGTGCCGGGCGAGGCGGTGTCGGGAAGGCCGAGACGTTCGCGGAGCCGGGACACGGCCCCGGAGAACAGCCGCTCCGCGCTCCGCAGCCGCTCCTGACCGGCGGCGAGGTTGCCGGCCGGCCCCAGGTCCCCGGTGCCGGCCGGGCCGGGCAGCGGGAACTCGGCGGTGGCGAACGCGGGCGTGAGGTACGTGCCGAGCACCGGCACGCCGAGCGCCTCTCCGGCCGTCACGCAGAGCGGCGCGGGGGCGAACGCGGTGAGCAGCAGGTCGACCCCGCCCGTCACGGCGTCCGCCACGCCGTCGGCGAGCCCGTCGACGAAGGCGCGCATCAGGGCGCGGGTCTCCTCCGGGGAGGTCGCGCGGGCCCTGCGGAGGATGAGCTCCTTGGGATCCCCCGGCAGCGGCCGGTACTCCAGGCCGCAGGACTCGATCAGCGGGGCGAAGGTCGGATGGGCGAGCACGGCGACCCGGTGCCCGGCGGCCACCAGGCGTCGGCCGAGGCCGGTGAAGGGCGCGACGTCGCCGCGGGAGCCGGTGGTGACGATGAGGATGCGCATGGGGGTGATTCTGCCCGGCGACCCGGCCGACGGGCGCCGAAGCCGGTCCTTCGGTCCGGGCCGCGGCCCCTTCGCCGGTCCGGACCCCGGCCCGCCGCGGCCGCCGACCGGCCGGTTCAAGTCATCGACGGGTACGGCGAGTTGACCGGAGATGAAGACTCCGTACGGGCCTTCCGGGGAGCTCCGGGACTGGCCATCCTGGTTGGCATGACCAGAACTCTACGCGCGTGGAAGACCCGTGCCGCCACCGTCGCCGTGCTCTCCCTGGCCACCCTCGCACCCCTCGCGGTCGCCTCCGAGGCGCAGGCCGCGGTGAGCGGCAAGGTGTGTGTCTCTGCCCTGCCGTCCCAGGCCCGGACCACCCTCGGACTGATCGCCAAGGGCGGGCCGTTCCCGTACCGCCAGGACGGCGTGGTGTTCACCAACAAGGAGGGCGTGCTGCCCTCCCAGCGGTCCGGCTACTACCACGAGTACACCGTGGTCACCCCCGGCGCGCCGACCCGCGGCACCCGCCGGATCGTCACCGGCCAGCGCTCCCACGAGGACTACTACACCGGCGACCACTACGCGACCTTCCGCCTGATCGACTTCGCCTGCTGACGCCTGCAGATTTCTGCTGACGCCCGCCGACACCGTCGCCGGCGCTCCGGGCCCCGACCGGTTCACCCGGTCGGGGCCCGGGTCCTCGGGACCCGTCAGCGCCCCGTCCCCGCGTGGACGACGGCGAGTTCGGCGGCGCCGAGCTCGAAGGCGCCGTGCCAGGCCCGTACGGCCTCCGGCAGTTGAGCCGCCGGGCAGAACGCGGTGACGTGCAGGTCCGAGGTGGAGATGGTGTCCAGCTGCACCCCGGCGGAGGCCAGGGTCTCGGAGCAGGTCGCCAGGATGCCCGACTGGGAGAGCAGGCCGGTGCCGACGAGCGAGAGCTTGCCGACCCGTTCCGTGTAGTGCGGGTCCTCGATGCCGAGTTCCCGGCAGTGCGGCCGCAGCGAGCGCAGCACGGCCGGTCCGTCCTGCCCGGGCAGCAGGAGCGAGATGTCGGTGGTGCCCGTCGAGGTCCGGGTGGTCTCCTGGACGGTGAAGTGGAGTTCGGCCTCGATGTCGGTCACCACCTGGAGGACCCGGTTGGTGAGTTCGGGGGTGTCGGGCACGTCGCTGAGCGTGATCCTCGCCTTGGAGGCGTCGTGGGCCACGCCGACGACGTTGGAGTACTCGGCGGACGGGGCGGTCGCCGCGCCGGTGACCATGGTGCCGGGGCTGTCGGTGTAGGAGGAGCGGACCCGGATCGGGACCCCGTGCCGGCTGGCGTACTCCACGCTGCGCGGCGCCAGCACCTTGGCCCCGTTGACGGCGAGTTCCCGCATGATGTCGTAGTTGACGCTGGAGAGCAGCCGGGCGTCGGGGACGATGCGCGGGTCCGCGGAGTAGACGCCGTCGACGTCCGTGTAGATCTCGCAGAGGTCCGCCTTGAGGGCGGCGGCCAGCGCGACGGCGGTCGTGTCGGAGCCGCCGCGGCCGAGGGTGGTGATGTCCCCGGTCTCGCCGCTGACCCCCTGGAAGCCCGCGACCAGGGCGATCGCGCCCCGGTCGAGGCTCCGACGGACCCGGTCGGGCTGGACGTCGATGATCCGCGCCCGCCCGGCCGTCGGCGTGGTGACGATGCCGGCCTGCGCGCCCGAGAACGAGCGCGCCTCGGCGCCGAGGGACTCGATGGCGATGGCCATCAGGGCGTTGGAGATCCGCTCACCCGCGGTCAGCAGCATGTCCAGCTCGCGCGGCGCCGCGTTCTCCGTCAACTCGCCTGCCAGGTCGAGGAGTTCGTCGGTGGTGTCACCCATCGCCGAGACCACCACGACCACGTCGTGACCGGCCCTGCGGGTGGCCACGATGTGCTCGGCTATCTGCTTGATCCGCTCCGTGCTGTGCACGGAGGATCCACCGTACTTCTGCACGATCAGGCTCATCTGCTCACACCTCCGGTTGAGTGGCTTGCGCGGTGCGGATCGCGTCCAGCAGGATCGAGCAGGCCGTGTCCACGGTCGCCTCGGTGACGTTGAGCGGGGGCATCAGCCGGACCACGTCGTCGTCGCGGCCGCCGACCTCGACGATCAGCCCGCCCCGCAGCGCGGCGCGCTGGACCTCGGCGGCGAGGCGGCCCGCGGGGCGGTGGTCCGCGGGGTCGGCGAACTCGATGCCCCAGATCAGGCCGCGCCCGCGCACCTCGGCGACCCACGGGTCGTCCAGCAGCGGCTTGAGGCGGTCCGCGATCTGCTCGCCGCGCCGGACCACGTTGCCGAGGACGTCGTCGCGCTGGACGATGCGCACCGCCTCCACCCCGGCGGCGAAGGCCAGTTGGTTGCCGCGGAAGGTTCCGGTGTGGGCGCCGGGCGCCCAGGTGTCGAGCTCGGCGTCGTAGATGATGAGCGCGACCGGGGCGCCGATGCCGCTGAGCGCCTTGGAGGCGATGATGACGTCGGGCTCGATGCCGTACTCCTCGAAGGCGAACCAGGTCCCGGTGCGCCCGCAGCCGGTCTGCACCTCGTCGACCACCAGCGGGATGCCCAGCTCCCGGGTCAGCGCGCGCACCCGGCGGGCGAAGTCGGCGGTCGCGGGGACGATGCCGCCCTCGCCCTGGATCATCTCCATCACCACGGCGGCGGGCAGCGGCACCCCGCCGTTGGTGTCGTTCAGTGCCCGCTCCAGGTAGCTGACGCAGTTGGTGGAGCAGCTGTCGGGGGTCAGGCCGACGGGGCAGCGGGCGCAGTAGGAGTACGGGAAGAAGTGCACGCCGGGGACGCCGTTGGGCACCGGGCGCTTCTGGGAGACCAGGCCGGTGATCGCCATCGCGGCGTGGGTGCTGCCGTGGAAGCCGCCCTGGAAGGAGATGACGTCGCCACGCCCGGTGGCGGTCTTGCACAGCTTGAGGGCCGCGTCGACGGCGTTGGCGCCGGTGGGCCCGCAGAAGTGGATCTTCATCCGGGACCGCATCGACTCCGGCAGCATGGAGAGCTGCGCCTCGACGAACTCCTCCCGCACCGGGGTGGGGAAGTCCAGCCCGTGGGTGAGCACGTCGAGCTGCGCGGTGATGGCGGCCACCAGCTCGGGGTGGTTGTGGCCGAGCGAGAGGACGCCGGCGCCCGCCAGGAAGTCGATGAAGACGTTGCCGTCCACGTCCCGGACCAGGCTGCCGGACGCCTGCTCGATGGCGATCGGCAGCCGCCGGGGGTAGCTGCGGGCGTTGGACTCGTAGCCCGCCTGACGGGCGAGGAACTCGGCGGAGCGGGGGCCCGGCAGATCGCCGGTCACCTGCGGGCCGGTCAGTGCGTCGGGTTGCTGGAACGTGGTCACAAGAGCCTCCGTGGGTGGGTGGAGTGCGGGGAACGGGCAGGGCGAGGTGGTGTTCTCGCCGCGTGCGCGGCTGTGGCGGGATGCCGCCGCGGCCAGGGCCGGGCCGGTGAGGGCTCGGCCCTGGTACACCGCGCGGACGTGCGGGTCAGCAGCGGCGGCCGGGGATCCCGCGCCACTTGGTCCGGGGCGGCAGGTGCTCGCCCTTCATCACCAGGGACATCGCGTCCAGGGTGGTCTCGGCGCCGACCTCCGCGTCGTAGAGGACGACGCACCGCACGCCGATCGAACTGGCCGGTCCGACCACGACCTTGGACATCTTCATGACCCGGTCCTCGAAGAGGTGGGTCTGCAGCGAGGTGAACTCCCCGACGGCCGCGTCGTCGCCGACCTCGACCAGGTCGAACTCGGTGAGGTAGGTCGTGTTGAGCCAGACCCGCCGCCCGATCCGGGCCCCGAACAGACGCATGACCCAGGACGCCAGGGGGGTGCCGGTGAGGTAGTTGAGCAGCGCGGGCACCACGAGGTTCTCGAACAGCCCGGTGATCAGCTCGGTGCGCCGCACCCAGACGCCCCACAGCGGCTCCACCCGGGCGCGGTAGCGGCCGATGACCAGCCACTTGAGGAGCACGACCAGCAGGGTGGCGGCGACCCCGACGCCCAGCAGCAGGGCGGGGCCCAGCAGGAGGAGCAGCAGGGGCGAGGTGGTGCGGCCCAGCTCGACGCTCGCGTACAGGGCGCCGAGCACGGACAGCGCGGCGATGGTCGACGGGAGGGTGACCCGCAGGTACTCGATGGCCAGTCGGGCGGCGATCAGGCCCGGGCTGGGGTCGTAGGTGTACTTCGGCGGGAAGTTCTGGCTCTCCTCACGCCGGGGCAGGAAGATCGCCGGCGAGCCGAGCCAGGTCGTCTCGGGGTCGATCGGCTTGCTGGGCGCGATGGAGTGCACGCCGAGGAGGCTGTTGTCGCCCATCCGGCAACCGCCGGGCAGCATCCCGCCGTTGCCGATGAAGCTGCGCTTGCCGACCTCGGCCGGGGCCAGCGAGATCCGGCCGCGGTGGAAGACCGCCGGGGCGACCACGCTGACGTCGGCGACGAAGCTGCGCTCGCCGATGATGAGCATGTCCGGGTCGACGAAGCTGACCGTGGCGACCTCGGACCAGCGCCCGGTGCGGGCACCGAGCAGGCGCAGGAACGGCACCAGGTAGAGCGTCGAGTAGAGCGAGTGGGTCAGGGTCAGGCTGGTGGTCAGGAGACCGTCGGCGATCCACTTGCGCACCCCGAAGCCGCTGCGCTGGGCGTAGATGCCGGCCCGGGCCCGGGGCAGTACCGCCCGCTTGACCAGGACCACCAGGGTGCAGGTGGTCAGCACGAACAGCGGCCCGGCCACCAGGGTCGACAGCACTGCCCAGCGCGGGCCCGCCTCGTACCAGACCCAGCCGATCAGGGCCGAGCCGGTGGCGGCGATCACCAGCGGCACCAGGATGAGCGCGAGGGCGCCGACGGCGTAGCCGAGCAGCACCCCCAGCGGCCAGGGCCGTTCGTCCGGCTGCTCCGCCATGGTCTGGAGCACGGGCGGGGTGGCCTCCTGGGCGCGGGAGGGGGAACCGGCCCAGTGCTCGCCGGCCGGCACGACCTGGTCGGCGGCGATCAGGGACTGCTCGCCCACCGTGGCGTTCTCGCCGAGCACGGCACCGGGCAGGACGACGCTGTTGGTCCCCACGCAGCTGCCGGTCCCGAGCCGGACCGGTCCCAGCCGGAGCCAGCCGTTCTCGACCGCGTAGGACTGCACCCGCGCCCCGTAGCCCACGCTCACGTGGTCGCCGAGCTCGACGAACCGAGGCAGGGCGAAGGGGGCCGACACGTGGCAGCCGCGGCCGATCTTCGCGCCGAGCAGCCGCAGGAAGGGCGGCAGCAGCGGCGAGCCCGCCAGGAGCCCGACGGGCGAGGTGGCCATCACCTTGCCGTAGAGCCAGAACCGCAGGTAGGTGACGCCCCACAGGGGGTACCGGCCGGGGCGCACCCGGGCCAGCAGCAGCCGGCAGCCGACCACCGGGACCAGCAGCACGTCCAGCAGCAGCCAGCCGATCTCCAGCGGTACGAACTCGCCGTACGACAGGTGCGCGAGGTAGCCGAGCGGGCCGCCGGTGCCCACGCCGGGCGTCGGTTCGTTCCAGGTGACCAGCAGCCGGTAGAGCAGGACCAGGGCCGGCAGCCCGAAGACCAGCAACCAGCTGTACAGGAGGGTGACTTGGGCCACCCCGCAGGCGGCGACCCGAAGTGTGGAGTGCTTTCGCGGCGCCGGCCCCCGGACCTGGTCCGGCTTCGCTTCCGCGGCCTCGGCGGCGGAGCTGTCGATGAACCCGGCCAGGGCGCGCACCGTCGGGTGCGCGTAGAGGTCCGCCATGGCCAGGTGGGTCAGCTCCGGTCGACGGCGCAGGGTGGACATCAGCCTGGCCGCCACCATCGAGTGGCCGCCCAGGTCGAGGAAGAAGTCGTCCTCGACGGAGAGCTGCTTGGTGCCCAGGACCTCCTGCCACACGGTGGCGAGCTGACGCTCGGTCGCGGTGGCGGGGGCGGCGTGCGGTTGTGCGCGCTTGGCCAGCGGGGGAGAGGTGGGGGCGGGCAGCGCCTTCCGGTCGACCTTGTCCGCGGCCAGCAGCGGGAACTGCGGCAGCACCTCGACGAAGGCGGGGATCATGTACGCGGGCAGTCGGCCGCGCAGGGTGGTGTGCAGGCGCTCGCGCAGCGCCTCCTCGTCCGTCGCCCCGCGGTCCGTCAGCGTGACGTAGCCGACCAGGTCCTGGACGACGCCGTCGTGCTCGCGCGGGATGACCACGGCGTTCTCCACCGCCGGGTCCTCGCGGATCACCTCCTCGATCTCCGCCAGCTCGATCCGGTAGCCGCGGATCTTCACCTGGGTGTCGATCCGGCCCATGAACTCGATCTCGCCGGTCTGGGTCAACCGCCCCAGGTCGCCGGTGCGGTAGATCCGGGGGAACTCCTGCCGGTCGCGTGCGACCGGGTTGACGACGAACTTCTCCGCCGTCAGGTCGGGCCGGTTGAGGTAGCCGATCGCGACGCCGGGCCCGCCGATGCAGATCTCCCCGCTCTCGCCCTCCGGCACCGGGCGCAGTTCCTCGTCGAGGATGTAGACCCGGTAGCTGGGCAGCGCCTTGCCGATCGTGACCGGTCTACGGGGTGAGAGCTCGCCCCAGGTGGCGCTGACGGTGGACTCGGTCGGACCGTACACGTTCAGGAAGCGGCGACCCGGGCGGGACCACCGTTTGACCAGGTCGGGCGGGCAGGCCTCGCCGCTGACCAGCAGGCTGCGCAGGGTGTCGATCTCCGCCTCGATGGTGGTCAGCAGGGTCGGCACGCAGCACAGCACGGTGATGGCCTGCTCGATCAGGAAGGTGCCCAGCCCCTCGCCGACGCGCTGTTCGTTGGTCGGCCCCGCCACCAGCGTGGCGCCGACCACCCAGGTCGGCCAGATCTCCTCGACCGAGAAGTCGAAGGCGAGCGACAAGCCCTGGTAGACCCGGTCCTCCTCGCGCACCTGGTAGATCGGGGCCACGGACTGCAGGAAGTTGACGATGCTGGCGTGCGAGACGGCGACGCCCTTGGGACGGCCGGTGGTGCCCGAGGTGTAGATGACGTAGCAGACCGACTCGGAGTCGATCGCGGTGTCCGGACGTTCCCCGGACTGCGCGGCCACCTCGGCCGCCGACTCGTCCAACTCCAGGACCTGGCAGGGCAGATCGTGCGTCCGGTGCCGCATCGCCGAGGTGGTCAGCAGCAC
This sequence comes from Kitasatospora sp. NPDC089509, assembly GCF_044749365.1. Lineage (NCBI taxonomy): Bacteria > Bacillati > Actinomycetota > Actinomycetes > Kitasatosporales > Streptomycetaceae > Kitasatospora > Kitasatospora sp. NPDC089509. The sequence goes on from NZ_JBIVHS010000001.1 coordinate 651,506, forward strand.
GCACAGCCCGGCGTCGCCGGCGATGAACTCGACCCGGTCGGCGGGGTAGGAGGGGTCCAGCGGCACGTAGGCGGCCCCGGACTTCAGGACCGCGAGCAGGGCGACGTAGCTCTCCTGGGATCTCTCCAGCAGGATCCCCACGCTCTGCCCGGGGCCCGCACCGCGCTGTTGCAACAGGCGCGCGAGCCGGTTGGCCCGGCGGTCCAGCTCGGCATAGCTGAGCGAGTCGGGACCGCAGCTGACCGCAATATTTCCCGGCACCCGGTCGCAGGTCCGCTCAAAGTACTGGGCCAGCCCCCGGACCCGGGGAAGTTTCCACTGATCCAGAGCCTCCGGATCGTCCGACCGATTGCTTGGTGTACTGACTGTTGATGCCGATTCCACTTCCGGCATAATCCCTCACATCCACAAGAGAACGAGAGCGATGGCGGTAGCCATTGAATTTGACAAGAGATTTCGTTGGGCAAATATTTGGGGAATATTTGCAAACGATTTGCCCTAGGCATGACAAGCGTGCGGGGTGCTTCATGGCGCCCATGTAACTGCAGGTCAACCATGGTCTGAGTCGAGCCGTTCCGGTGCCGGATGCTTCCCGTTCGCCGGAACGTCGAGCCGTGCATTCCCCCGTGCAGCCGCGGCGGTGTCGCGGTTGTCAGTAGCCTCGCCCCGGCGGGCGGTGACCGGCCGGTCCGCCCGTGCGCAGCGAAAGTTCCGATCATTCCCAGATCGGTCTGCTAACTCATCGGACCTTATGTCGCTACTCACGGACACCGCAAGGCCGATCGGTCCACTCAGCGGATTCTCATTTAACGCGAACGGTCCCCGGAGGGCGGCTCCGCCGATTGCCCCGGACCGGCTCCGGCGCATTGTTCGTTTCAAACCGATTCCAGACCCGGGGAGAGAAGGCCTGGTAGGGCATGCCCTTGTCAACTTTGGTCAAGAATTGCCGGGCTCCGGGGCGCGGGTGCTCGCGGCCCACTGCGCCCGCGCGCGCCTCCGTGCGGCGTCGACGTCACTGTTCACACCCCGTTCATCGGGGGCCGGGGCCTGGGGGTGGCGGTGGTGCGGTGCCGGTCACGCAGTAGGGTCGGCGGCGCCGTTCGCACCCTCCGGGAGGAACCCCGTGCCGCAGATCCTGGTCGACCACTCGGCCGAACTCGCCCTCGACCACGCCGCGCTGGCCGCCGATTTGCACAAGGCGGTCACCGAGGTGATCGACACCACCCTGCCGGAGTGCAAGACGCTCTTCCGCCCGGCCGCGCGGCACACCGTGGGGGACGGTGCGAGCGGAGAGGCCCTGGTGCTGGTGGAGTTGAAGATCCTGGCCGGGCGGACCACCGAGCTGCGCGCCGAACTGACCGCCCGGGTGCTGGCGGTGCTGCGCGCGCACCTCGCCGGGCCGACCGCGATCGGCGTCCAGGTCACCGAACTCGACCGCGACACCTACCGTTTCGTCCACCACGCCGGGCGCTGAGGGCCCGGTCCCTTCGCCGGCCCCTTGACCGACACCTCCGCCGGCCCCGCGTCGGCTACCGTCCGGTCGGACACCGACGGTATCGTGGCAGGCCGCGAAGGGGGGAAACCGATGGTGAAGGCAGCAGCGGGCGACGGAACGGGTGGGCCGGAGCAGCAGCGGGAGCAGGGGGAGCGCGCCTCGGCCATCGCCCGTCGACTGGACCGGTTGATGGCCCGTGAGGCGGCCCGCTCCGGCGGACGGCCCCCGGCGTACCGCGAACTCGCGGACCGGATCAACCGCTTGGCGGGCCGGGACGTGATCTCCCGCGACACCGTCCGCAACCTCCACCTCGGCCTGAACCAGCAGGGCAAGGCCTGCAACCCGACCGTGGACACGCTCGACTGGCTGGGCCGGGGCTTCGGGATCGGCGCGGGCGCGAGCTACTTCCTGGACGACGCCAAGGCCGCCGTGGTCGACGAGCAGCTCGACCAGCTGGAGCGGGCCGCCGAGTTGCGGCAGGCGCTCGGCAACGACGGGGTGGTCAACCTGGTCACGCGGGCCTCCGCACTCTCGGACGGCAGCCTGCGGGTGCTGCTCTCCCTCGCCGACAACCTCCGCAAGCTCGAACAGGACGCCGCCGGGACGGACGCCGCCGGGACGGGCGCCCCTGGGACGGGCGCCGCCGGGCAGTGGCCGGGCCCGACCGCCGGACGATGAGCGGGAGCGCCGTACCACCCCCCGAATTTGCTCCCGCCCGCCCCCGTCCCGAAGGAACACCCCCGCCTTGGCCTTCCCCCGTGGCCTGCGCCGACGCTGCGAACAGCGGCTCTCCGGCCTGAGCCTGCCCACCCCGTTCACCGTCGAGGGCTTCCGCGCCGCGCTGGAACAGGAGCGGGGCCGCCGCATCGTCATGGAGCCGCTGCCCGCGCTCGGTCCGGACCTGCCCTGCGGCCTGTGGATCGCGCTGCCCAGCATCGACGTCGTCTACTACGAGGAGCGCACCAGCCCCGCCCACCAGGACCTGATCAAGCTGCACGAGCTCGGTCACGTCCTGTGCGGCCACGCCGGCACCCTCGAACTCTCCCGGCTGACCGCGCTGCTGCCCGATTTGACCCCCGAACTGATCGCCCAGCTGCTCGGCGCGGGCCGGACCAGCTACCACAGCGCCGAGGAGCAGGAGGCCGAGATGATCGCCCTGCTGCTCGCCGACCTGGCGGGCGCCCCCACCGACCCGGACCCGGACTCCGGCCACCTGGCCGAGAGCCTGCTGCACCCGATACGCCGGCCCCGGTGGAGGAACCCCTGATGCGCCCGCTGTTCACCTGGCTGATGCCCACGCTGATCTGGGGCGTCGTGCTCTGGCGGGTCCCCACGGCCCTCACCACCCGGGCGAACCGGGCGCTCTGGGCCGGCTTCACCGCGATGGCGCTCGGACTGAGCTTCCGCCCCGCCTTCGTCGAGCACGCGCTGGGCGAGCTCACCGGCATCCGGGACGTCACCCAGCTGCTGAAGCACCTCGCCGGGGTGGCCGCGGCGTACTTCCTGCTGGAGTACGTCCAGGCGGTCCGCCACCGCGCCGAGCGGCCGGGTGCGGCCCGGGCCCGGCTGGTCGTCATGCTGGCCGCGGGCGTCGCGCTGACCCTGCTGTTCGTCTACGCCCTCCCGCACGACGCCGACGGCGCCTTCGGCATCGACGCCCACTACGGCCACCTCGGGGTCAAGGTCTACCTGTACGTCTTCAACACCGTCTTCGCGCTGGCCAGCGCCCGGGCGATGGTCCTGTTCTGGTCGAAGCGGGCCGCCGTCCCGCGCGGGGCGCTGCGGACCGGGGTGAGCTGTCTGACGGCCGGCAGCGCGACCGGCCTGGTCTACACGCTCTACCGGTACCAGTTCATCCTGGTCCACGGCGACGCCACCGAGTTCGACGCCCAGGGTCGGCCAGTACCGATCCAGGACCTGCTGTGCGAGCTGCTGCCCGCGGTGATGCTGGTGCTGTTCGTGCTCGGCGTGGTGATCCCGCCGGCCGGGAGGCTGGTCGGCCACCTGCGGGACCAGTACGCGCTGTGGCGGCTGCACCCGCTCTGGGCGGACGTGACGGCCGTCGTGCCGCATGTGGTGCTGGGCACCGCCAGCAGTCGGCTGCGCGACCTGCTGATCGGCCGTGACCGCTCGGTCGAGCTCGCCCACCGGGCCTTCGCCATCCGGGACGCCGTCCTGGTGCTGCGTGAGGACACCCCGGTCGCCGACCCGGACGGGGGCGTGGGCGGTGGCGCGGACGGGGGCGCCGGTGTCGCACCGGCGCCGGTCGGCGGGGACGAGGACCTCGCCCGGGTCGAGGCCCGCTGGCTGCGCGCGGCCGTCCGGCACCGGGCCCGGGACCTCCCCGCCCCGGCGCTGCCCGCGGCCCTGGCCACCACCACCGGCGGCCGGACCCCGCGCGAGGAGATCGCCTGGATGCTCGCCGTCGCGGCCGCGTACCGGCAGGTGGGCGCGGAGGAGACCGTTCGCTGACGGGTGGCCGGCCGCCCGACGACTGTTTTCGCCAGTCAGTCCCGCCCGGGAGGTGCAGTTTTCACTGGTTGGCGATTATGATCGTCACCGCAGTGGGGGAGCTCGCCGAGACCGATCAGGGGGTCGGGGGATGCGCGGCACGGACAGCACCGGTGTTCCACCGGGGGACGTCGGAGGGGACTCCCGGTGGCGCCGCCGGACGGCCCGTGACACGGGCTGGAGCCGGCGGAGCGCGCGGAGCGTGCGAAGTGTTCCGACGGGCCGTCGGCACGGGGGAGCGGTCGTGACGACCGGCTGCTGACGGCCCGTGGGGGGAGCGGCGCTCCGGGCGGCCGCGTTCCCGTCCCACGGGGGTGGGCGGGGGCGCGGCGCCCGGGGCTGTCCAAGGTTGCCCGGGCCGTCCGGGGGTGAGTTCGATCACGCGACCGGGGGCGGTCCTCCGCCGGACTCCAGTACAGCGCCCTGTGGGGAAGGTGAGGCGCGGGTGAGGGTTGGTGAGGTCTTGTCAAGGACTGGACAAACGATCAGGCTGGCGTCCAGTTCCACCCACCCTCACTGACAACTTGAATAACGGAGACCTGATGTCCCGCGACATCGAAGCCTCGACCGAGCCCGACCGGCAGCGGATACGCCGCGTCCGGCGGATCCTCCACGCGATGACCGCCGTCGCCGTCCTCCTCTCGGCCGCCGTCGGCGCCGAGGCGATGGCGGCCTCGCCCGCGGACGCCCCGAAACCCCTCTCGACCGCCGACCAGGAACACGGCATGCGGGCAGGCACGCCGTTCCAGGACCCGCCGGTCGCCGAGACGGGCGGCACCCGCGACCCGAACCTGACCATCACCCTGGACGCCGGCCGCAGCCGCTACCAGATCTCCGGGCGGGAGGTCTACGGAGCCTCCTACACCGGCTCGTACGTCGCCCCCACCCTGCACGCGGAGCCGGGCGCGACCGTCACCGTCCACCTCGTCAACCACCTGCCGGTGGCCACCAACCTGCACTTCCACGGCCTGCACGTGTCGCCCGAGGGGCAGTCCGACGACCCCTTCCTGTGCGTCGAGCCGGGAGCCGAGACCACCTACCGGCTGGCCATCCCCGCCGACCACGCCCAGGGCACCTTCTGGTACCACAGCCACGCCATGGGCACCAGCTGCCCGGCCCCCGGCGCCGCGGCCATGCCCGACATGGGCGCCATGACCGGCGACGTGGAGAACCAGATCTTCGCAGGCCTCTCCGGCGCCCTGGTCGTCGGCGACGACCGCACCCTGCTCCCGGCGGCGCTACGGCACGTCACCGCCCACACCCTGGTGCTCAAGGACGTCCAACTCGACCCCGCCGGGCACATCCTGCAGAACACCGACGCCACCTCGATCAACTCCGACGACCCGACCGTGCGTCTGGTCAACGGCCAGCTGCGGCCGGTGCTGTCGATGCGGCCGAACGAGACCCAACTGTGGCGCCTGGCCAACGCCGGGGCCGACATCTTCTACCAACTCCAGCTCGACGGCTACCGGTTCACCGTCGTCGGCGAGGACGGCGAACCGGTAGCCCGGGTCACCACCGCGGACCGCCTGCTGCTGCCCCCGGGCAAGCGCTACGACGTCCTGGTCACCGCTGGCGCCCACCCCGCCCGGACGGTCCTGCGCACCACCGCCTACAGCAACGGCCCCCAGGGCGACGCCTACCCGGACACCGAACTGGCCGCGATCAAGATCGCCGGCAGCGCGGTGCACCGACTCCCGGACGTCACCGGCGCCATCCCGACCGCCCCGGCCGACCTCGCCGCCGAACCGATCGCCCACCGGCGCACCGTCGACCTCGGCGAGAGCGCCGACGGCAACACCTTCTACCTCAACGGCAGCCAATTCGCGGCGGGCACCCCGGCCTTCACCACCCCGGCCAAGGTCGGCACCGTCGAGGAGTGGACCATCGTCAACCACTCCGGCGAGGACCACCCCTTCCACCTCCACACCAACGCCTTCGAGGTGCTCTCCGTCAACGGCACCGCCCAGCCCTACACCCACCGCCAGGACACCGTCGTGGTGCCGCACGCGACCGAGGGCGGCCCCGGCAACGTCGTCATCCGGGTCGCCTTCGCCGACTACCCGGGCAAGTGGATGTTCCACTGCCACATCGCCGCCCACGAGGACCACGGCATGATGGGTTACATCGACGTGGTCCCGTAGACGGGGTCTGACCTGCGGAAACCTCCGCAGGTCGTACCACGGGACCAACGGTTCCACCAAGTCGGGGGACCCGATCGACCATCCGGGGTCAGCAAAAGGTCAGCATCAGACCCGGGAGCCCGATCAGCCATGGCCACCGTCAACCTCATCCGCGGCATGGGGACGTTCTTCAAGGACTGCGAACACCCCATGCCGCGCTGGTCCAAGTGCCCGCACGAGTACAAGATCCGTTATCGCAACGCGGCAGGCAAGCAGGTCGAGGAGTCCGGGTTCGCCACCCAGGACAAGGCCAAGGCCCGCCTCGTCGAGGTGTACCAGGCGAAGAAGAGCACTCCGCAGACCCAGCGGAAGGCCGAGCGCATCCAGAAGTACGGCTCCATGAAGTTCGGCGACTACGTCGCCGAGTGGAAGCGAAGCCAGCGCCACCTCACCCCCGGCTCGGTCCGGCACCTCGACTCGCTGCTCGACAACCACCTCTACCCGGCCTTCGGCAGCCGCCGGATGGCCACCTTCGACCACAAGGTCGTCGACGCCTTCATCCAGACCATGGAGCGCAACGGCGTCGGCCTCGGTACCCAGTCCAACGCGTTCGACAAGCTGAAGTCGATCCTCCTCGATGCCCACCGGCTCGGCCTCTACGACGAGAACCCGCTGGACGGGGTCAGGCCTCCGCAATACGACGCCAAGCGTGCCGTCATCCCCTCGCGCGAGCAGCTCAGGGACATCCGCATGGCCGGCGACGACACCTTCCTTCTCATCGCCGACCTCATGAGCGGATGTGGCCTGCGCAACGGCGAAGCCTATGCGGTCAACATCAACAACATCGTCGCCGACGACATCTACCGGATCACCGAACAGGTCAACCAGACCACCAGGACCTACGGCCCGATGAAGCACCGCAAGGCCGACGACTACCGGGATGTCCCGCTCCCGGCCTACGTGAGGCGCAGCATCGAGCAGTACGCCGCCAAGTGGGGCACCGTCGAGGGCTACCTACTCCGCAACCCCAACGACATCACCAAGCCCTACCGGGGGTACCTACTTGAGAAGCAGTGGCAGCGCATCAAGAAGGCCGGAGCCGTCGAGATACCGGAAGGCATGACCGTCTACAGCTTCCGCCACTTCTTTGCGTCGAACTGCCTCAGCCACAACATCCCCATCACCGACGTCGCCGAATGGATGGGCCACCGCAGCGTCGACATCACCTTCAAGACCTACCGCCACCTCATGCCCGGCTCCATCAGCCGTGCTGCGGAGGTCCTCGACCTCGGTCTGGCCAGTTGAGTGAGCGAGGGGCCTGCTGTCACGGGTAGACCTCTCGCTGCCGCGCGGGTATCGGGCGGCAAGGGCTACGGTCTCGCAGCCTGAAGCGCACAGGGCCCTGTCCGTCGTCGGACAGGGCCCTGTGCGTTCCACTTTCTCCGACGTCAGTCGCCGGGCAGGCGCTGCTGCTTCACCCAGGCGTGGACGTCGGCGACCTTGAACTGCAGCTTCGCGTTGCGCCCGTTGCCGAACCGGTACGGGACGAGGCCGACCTTGGGCGCCTCGCGGTAGACCCACTGAACGGACATGTTCAGATACTCCGCAGTCTGCTTGGGAGTCATGAAGTACGTAGACACGGGCTCTCCTCTGAGTCGGCCGGTTGCAAGTGGTGCGTCCAGAAAGCCCAAAGGTGCCCTGACGAAGGCGGTTTGGGGGAACTGCGATCCCGTGGTAAGTAGCCAATCCTTTGTAGACCTGGGCTCAAGCGCTGGGCCTGACGGTTCCATCTGTGGATCGGTGCGTTCCTGCGCCTTGGGACCGACTTGCTCCCACTGATGCCCGGACCGCACCCTCGCGATCATCGCCCCGCAGGACCGTCAGGACGAGGTCGTCACCCGGCTCGCCCGCATCGGCTTCGACCACATCGCCGGCTACCTGCGCGACCCCGGCAACGCCCTGCCCGCCCTCGCCGACGACCTCACCCCCGCCAGCCGCCTCACCGCCGACCGGCTCCGGACCGCGCTCGCCGGAGAACAGCCCCCCACCGTCCTGGACGTGCGCACCTGCGGCGAACGCGAAGCGGGATCCATCGAGGGCTCCCTGCACATCGCCCTGGCCGAACTCCCCGCCCGCCTGGCCGAGATCCCCACCGACCGCCCTGTGGTCGTCCACTGCGCCGGCGGCCACCGCTCCTCCATCGCCGCCAGCCTGCTCTGCCACCACGGCCACCCCGACGTCTCCGACCTCCTGGGCGGCTACGCCGCCTGGCACACCCTCACCCACCCTGCCCGCGACTGACCCCAGCACCCTCCACCCAGGCTTCGGGCCCTCCCGGAGACTACGCCCCGGCCTTGGAGTGACGTGTCGATCGAGCGTCGTTCACCACGTCGGAGGGGCTGGCAGGAGAGCTGTCCCGGCCCAGTCCGGCAGCCATCGCTCGGAGTGGGACCCCGGCAGCTTCTTCGACGGCGAGCGCACCGGGCGCCGCCCAGTCGCCCGCCGGAGGCAGAGGGACTCAGGTGAGGGCGACGGACAGCTGGCCGGGCATCAGCGGGCGAGGGCGTCCTCGACGGCCGCGAGCGCGGCGTCCCACGGGTATGCCTCCGGTCGTCCCTGCCCGGGGGCGTTGGGGACGAAGCCGCCCTCGCCGAGCAGCACCTGGACGCCGGCGTCGCGCAGGGTGGCGACGCTCTGGGGGAACTGGGGGTGCCCGGTGAGCGAGGTGTTCGTGCAGGGCATGACGGTCAGGGGGATGCCCTTGCCGATGGCCTCGGCCGCGAACCCTATGACCCAGGAGGTCGTGAGCCCTAGGTGTTCTGTCCCGTGAGGTTGGGGACGCGGCTGGCGGGTGGCGTGCCTGCGAGTGCGGTGTGTCCGCGGTGGTGATTGTAGGTGTGGAGCCAGTCGGGGTAGGCGTCGCGGCGTTCCTGGTCGGTTCTGTAGGGCCTGGCGTAGGCCCATTCGTCGAGCAGGGTGCGGTTGAAGCGTTCGACCTTGCCGTTGGTTTGGGGTCGGTAGGGACGGGTGCGCTTGTGCGTGATGCCCTCGGCTGCAAGGGCATCACGCCAGGGGTGGGAGCGGTAGGCGCCGTTGTCGGTCAGCACGCGTTGGACGGTGATCCCGGCGCGGGCGAAGAAGGCGTTCGCCCGGGCCCAGAAGGCTGCTGCGGTCTCCTTGCGTTCGTCGGGCAGGATCTCGCTGTAGGCGAGGCGGGAGTGGTCGTCGACGGCGTTGTGCAGGTAGCTGTAGCCCGCGCCGGATCGGGTCCTGCGGCCCGCTTCGCGGCCCAGGGCGTGGTGGCCGCCGCCGTCGGGGATGTTGCCGAGTTTCTTGATGTCGACGTGGACCAACTCGCCCGGTGCGGCGCGTTCGTAGCGCCGCACCGGGCGTCCGGTGGAGCGGTCGAGGTGTGCGAGGCGGGCAAGCCGGTAACGGGTCAGGACCCGGTGCACCGTGGCCGGGTTCAGGCGGAGCAGGTAAGCGATGCGGGCCGGGCCCCACCGCCGCAGGACGCGGACCTTGATGATCCGCCGCTCGGTGCGGACAGGCAGCCTGCGCGGGCTGTGGTGGGGCCGGCTGGAGAGGTCGCTCATGCCGGACTCGCCGAGGCCCAGGTAGCGGCCGGCCCAGCGCTTGGCCGTGGTGGGCGAGACCTGGAAGCGTTCGGCGGCCCGCCGGGCGGCGTCCTCTCAGTCAGGACTCCCGCGTGGACCGGCAGGAACAGCGACAACACCGTGGGCATGGTCACGTCCACCGTCCCTAGACCGGTTCGCCCCCTACCTCTCGCTCCTGCCTTCTCGCACTCGTGGTGATATCACCACAGTATTTCACTCACCCGTTTGGCGGGTCCGGCGTTCGAATTTCGGTGACTACGCTTCATTCTCACGCCCAGGAAATTTCCTGCGGGAAATTTCCCGACGCGCCCACCTGCACCTCCGGGGTTGCGGTCGTATTTTATCGGGCCCCAGTAAATCGAACGCTAGAGAGGATGGTCGAAATGACGGACTACTGGAACGGCATGCCGGCGAGTTCGATCGACGCCGTCTGGATCAAGAGCAGCGAGAGCGAAGCGAACGGGCAGTGCGTGGAGCTCGCGCTCACCGAGGACGGGGAGATCGCCGTCCGGAACTCCCGCGATGCGCAGGGCCCGGCGCTGCTCTTCACGACCGGAGAGTGGAAGGCGCTGCTGGCTGGCGCCAAGGGCGGGGAATTCGACTACCTGATCACCGCCTAGCAGGCGGGCGGAAATACTAGAAGTAAACGCGCGGGCCTCGATTGTGGGACCATGGGACCGTTTAACATCCGGTCCGTCTCGCCATTGGGGCCCGTGTGTCGATTTTTGATGGTTCTGGAAGTTTGCCCCATTTTGCTTCTAGTGGTCGCCCAGGGGCAGACCCCGAGCAGAACCCCGCTGTTGCGGCCGTACTACTCGGCGCGACCATGCTCGCACTGCGCCTCGACCTCGGCATGAAGCAGAACGAAGCCGCGGCACAAGCCTCCATGTCCGCTTCAAGGCTTTGCAAGCTTGAGCACGGAGACCTCCTCCCTCAGCAAAGGGACATTGAGATCCTCGCTGACCTCTACAGGGCCCTCCCCCGCGAGAGGACGTGGCTCCTGATGCTCACTACACTGGCCCACCAGCCGGCGCAGTGGAAACGGGAGGGCCTGACCCTCTCCGTTCCCTCCATGTCCCAGCTAGTGGGCCTGGAACCCGCCGCAGAGAGGCTGTGGACCTATGAGGCCAAGCTGATCTCCGGCCTTCTCCAGACCGAGGCCTACATGTGGGCCGTCATGCGTGGGAGCCAGCCACCGCTCGAGGCCGACGAGGCGGAGGAGCGAGTCGCCCTTCGCATGTACCGGCAGCGGAAGCTGTTCGGCAACCTCCCAGAGTGCGTTTTCATCCTCGATGAGAGCATGCTGCTCCGCCGCATCGGCGGCCGCGAGACGATGATCGGGCAGCTGGACCGTCTGATCGACATCGCGGGACATCCCCTGGTCCATATCCGCATCATCCCCCTGGACGGCAACCAGGTCCTAAGTGGAATGAGCTCCCTGACACAGCTTGACTTCGGCATGGTCACGACGAAATTGCCGTCCATGATCTACCTGGAGACCAGCGAGAAGGGCAAGTACTTCATCAAGGGCCCTGAGGAGCCGAAGGAAAAGAGCAAGCCGTCGTTCGACCGCCTCAGCACCACCATGACGATGCTTCTCAGCGAGGCTGCCGACCGTGACGAGAGCCTGGCGATGATGCAGCAGGCTCGCCAGCGGTTTGCCCGCTGACGGGCCCCGTCCTCACGGGATTCGGGCGACACCTCCGAACTCCACCCACTCGTGGGTTTGCTGAGCTCGGCGCTGGCGGAGTTCGTTGTCCGGTCGCCAATGGGTCACGTCGATCAAGTACGGTTCGAGAACGGTCAGACCGTCGAAGTATCGTCGCACATCCCGCTTCTCGCGGACCCGGCCCCACTGGTCGCCGGTGCCGTCCTTCATCAGCCTGGTGACTTCGTCCCTGACCGTCCTGTCGTCGCTCACGAGTTGGCAGATGACCATGTAGCTTCCGGGGGCAAGGCGCTCCCGCATGCGCCGGATCATCTCCTCGGGCCTCTCCGCGTCTTTCAGGCAGTGGATCACCGAGACATAGAGGGCGGCAACGGGCTGGGCGAAGTCTATGAAGCCGCCGCCGGAGGCCTGCTCGACGATCCGTTCGGTGTCGGTCATGCTGGCCTCAATGAAACGCGTGCCGCTGTTCACGTCCAGCGAGGTGCGGCCATGCGCGATCACGATCGGGTCGATGTCTATGTAGGCGACCCGGGCGTCCTTCGGGTGGACGTCCTGCACGATCTGGTGCACGTTGGGTCTGGTCGGCAGCCCGGAGCCGTGGTCGACAAACTGGGTGATCCCGCATTCGCGGGCGAGGAATCGGACTACGCGTTCCAGGAACCACCTGTTGTTCACGGCTAGTTCGCGACTGCTGGGAGCGATCCTCAGGAGGTCCTGGCAGGCCCTGCGGTCCGCTTCGAAATTGAGCTCTCCGCCCAGTAGCCAGTCGTACATGCGTGCTGCACTTGGGATCGAAGTGTCAATGGCATGCGCATGCCCATCCTCGGCATCCACGGCGCCCCTTCCGTGGTCGGACAACCCAGGGGGTTCCCCGGGGAGTTGGACACCAATCGTAGGGAGCCGCACACGGCTACGCCATGACGCCAACCGGGTGAGAGATGCACCTGGTGGCACGCCATAGCGAACAAGGCGCGAAAGCGCGCAGGTCGCACGCCACCCCGCCCCCAATGAGCATGTCTGATGGATCGTTAGAATCTTAGCGATGCCAGTCGGGACTGCGTGTCATGTCCGGGCAAGCATGCGAAGTGCCGCGCGCAGATCAACCTCCATGACGCCCTCGCGCACCCCCATAAGGTGCGCAGCATCTGAGAGTTCGAACCCCAGTCTGTACCGCAGAAGGACCGCGTCCGCGGCGGGCGCGGGCAGTACGGTGTGTAACCAATCACTGCCGCGCTGGCTCGGCGCGCTGAGCCGCGTCACCGCCTCACGCAGCAGAGCCCAGCTCACCGCCGTCGGCTCGGGGCTGGCCAGCACCGTGTCCCAGTCGGCCTCGACATAGCCCAGAGTCCAGGCCACCGCCTGCGCACCGAGCTCCGCGTCGTCCAGGCGGGCTCGCGCATACCGGCCATAGAGCTGGCCGTACAGCTGCACGAAGCCCTCGAAGCCGCTGCGTGCTCGGGAACTCCGTGCGCCCCCCTCGGGCGCCTGCGGGCAGCCCGACGACCTGGTCCATGGATACGTCCGCATGCCCTCCACCTCGCCGCTCCTCGATGACCCCGTGCATGCCGGCGGGGCGGCCCTCCCGTCTGGAGAAGGACCGCCCCTTCGGAACTCAGATCACCCGTACACGCCGGACTCGGACCACCACTTCCCGGGTGCACCGCAACAGGCACAGGAGCAGGGCGGCGCGGGAGGCGGCGACGGGGCCGTCGCCCAGGGCAACCCAGGCGAGCAACGGGACCGCAAGCACGCCGCTTAAACGTGCGGCAACGTCAATTACTTCGATCGAGCGCAGGGCCCGGCTGGGAAGGAAATTGCTGCTAGCTTGGGAGGAATCGGGACACGGCAGGTTGCGCTGCCGCCCGCCGTGAAATCGATCGAGCATGTCTATTCTCGTCGTTCTTGATCGAATCGGTGGGGACCCCGGGCGTGGTGGGGCAACCACGCCCGGGGCCATGCCGGTTGGCCGGCATGAACATCAACCTACCGGCGATTCGAGGCCTCAAGGCTCTTGAGGGCCTGACGCGCAATTTCCGATTGAGCTAGGGCTGCTGACCGATCGGGGAAGCCTGGCATCTGCCCGAAAGCGGGGCGTTCTGAATAGATCTGATCGCTTGCGTGCTCGGTTGCGCCATTCTGGATCGATGACTTCCGATTGTGTCCCCGCAGTGGGTTCCTCGGCTCGGCCAGAACGGTTTATGAGGAAGTGACGGCACAGGTGATGGCGTGGGCCGTAGGCTGGTGGCTGGCGTGGGGCCTGGTCGTGTTGGAGTGCGCTCTGTGGGTCTTCGCCAAGTTGTGATCGACGGTTGGTCGTGGCTGAACTACAAGCCGGCGATGGCTACTCCGCCGCGTCGCGGGTCCGGGCCGTTCGCCGAGCTGGCATCGGGCTGGGTACCGGACGATGACCTGCGGCGGCTCCAGGCGTACAAGCTGCTCGCGGCCTACGACAACAACCAGGCCGGGCAGCTGGCTGTGGCGAGCGGGGACGAGACCGGTCTCGATCGCCGTGAACTCGGCGACGCGTCGAAGGTCATCGAGTCGGCGCTCGGCTACCTCCTCGGCGCCGAGCAGACGATCGTCGTGCCCGGCGCGGAGCAGAAGGACGGCGCAGCACCCGACGTCGTGCGCAACGCCGCCGACGTACAGCAGCGCCTCAGGACGTGGGCCGAGCGGGAGCTGCTGCCGTTCCGGATGCAGCAGGCCGAGCGGTCGGCCATCCGTAGTGGGGACGCCGTGTACACCCTGGCGTGGGAGCCGTCCAAGGGCCGCCCGGTGCTCCGCACGATCGACGCCGGGTTCTACTTCCCGGAGATCACGGACGAGGACGTCGACACCGCCGAGTACCCGACGCGTGTGCACCTGGCGTGGGAGATCCCTGAGGACGAGCGCCGCGGGCTCAAGGCGAGGCTTCGCCGCATCACCTACGAGCTCGGGCCGATCGGCACCGAGAGTGCCCCGGGGCGGTCGAAGGACGGTTTCCCGGTGCGGGAGCCGATCACGGGATCGGACGGCGGCCCGGTCCTGATCGTCGGGGATACCGTCGACCCGGGGACCGGCGTGATCGTGCGCACCTACCCGTGGGCCCCGGGCCGGCCGTCCGCCGTCACCTGCTACCTCACCGACGCCGAATGGCTGCTCGACGACCTCAAGGCGGCCCACGACATCCACAACCTGCCGATGAACAAGGCCCGCTACCGGGTCCGCTCGGACGGCCAAACCCTCCAGGCCCTCGACCTGATGATCGACTTCCTGCCGGTCATCCATCTCACCAACACCATCCCGGACAGCGGCGAGCACTGGGGGCAGCCGTTGATCGCCAAGGTCATGCAGGTCTTGGACGAGCTCTCCGCGACCGACTCCGACTCGGCCGCCGCGAGCGACACCACCGGCTCGCCGATCATCGGCCTGTCCGGCATCCGGCTGCCCAAGGACCGCAAGACCGGGGTCACGCTGCCGCTCCAGGTGCGCGGCGGTACCGTCTGGGAGCTGTCCAAGGGCGGCTCCATGGACACCCTGGACACGTCTGCCCAGCTCGCCGAACTTCGGGCCCGCACCGATCACCTCCTCGACCGGCTGGCCGGCAACAGCAGGCTCACCTCCTCCGGGCTGGGCACCATCAACCCCGCCGCGGCCCCCTCCGGCTACGCCCTCCAGCTGGCCCTGGGTCCGCTGGACTCGCTGGTCGCCGCAATGCGCCTCGCCCGCGCCCACAAGTACGCGCTGCTGCTCAGGATGGTCCAGCGCCTCTACCAGGCCGGGCGCGCCGAAGGCTGGCCCGAGGGCGAGACGCTGCCGGTCCGGCTGGCCTGGGGGCCGCACACCCCGACCGACCGCGCCGGCGTACTCAACGAGGTCGTGAAGGGCTACACCGCGGGTGTCCTGTCGCTGGAGACCAGCGTGCGGATGCTGGCGGCCGCGGGGTACCCGATCGACGATGCCATCCAGGAGATCGACCGGATCACGGCCGCCGCGTCGAGGGTGCGGCCGGGCCCTGCCGTGGCTGCCTGATCCGTTGCGGACCGTTCGGGTTCCCTCGGGGAAACCCATGTCCACCGGGGCTTGCGTTCCCCCGGGGGAACCCAGAAGTTTCCCCGGGGGAACCCAGCACGTTTCGCCGGGGGAACCCTGTCCTTCCTTTGTCCCTTCCTACCTACTTCCTTCACCCCCCTACCCCCACGGCTGCGCCGCAGGGGAGAGCCCGCCCGAAGTCCTACAAGCCTGTCAGTGGGAGGCAGAGCAGGGTGATCCTGTCGCCCGAGGCGATGGCGACGGTCGTGATGGGCCGGACAGTGCCGCTACAGCTGCCTGTCGTCGCCCTGGGACAGCAGGGTCCGATGCCGGTCCGACGGCAGCAGGTCGGCGCACAGGGATGCCTCAAGGCGGGCGAGCGTCGAGACGTCGGGGTACACCTCGCCCCGCACGATCCGGCCCACTGCTGCCGGACCGAGTCCCGCGTTCGCGGAAACGGCCCGGTGGGACAGGCCCCGCTGGTCGGCGAGGTCATCGAGTTCGCGGGCCATGGCGAGTGCGTAGTGGACGCCGGGAGGTGCCTGAGGCAGCGGTCGTGCCCGGTGCGGCCAGTCACCGGCGGTGTAAGTGTTCGGGGCCCTGTCGCCGCGCACGCCGCCCCCTGGGACCGTCCTGATCACCGATGTCCCCTTCATGATTCCCCACCGGGCCCGCCGCAGCCGGGCACCCTCCAGGTATGATTCATATATGAATCACCAGGTGGGGGAGGGGCGGCGGATGCGCGGGCGCCGGTGGTGGGCGGGGATCGACTGGTCGGCCGACAGCCAGCACGTCGTGATCGTCGACGACGACGGTGCGATCGTCACGCACCTGGTCGTCGAGGAGTCCAAGAAGGGCGTCGACGAGATCCTCGCCGCCCTGCGAGCCCTCAACCCCACCTCGCACACTTTTTCGCGCCGACAGGTGCCCATCGCGATCGAGGACGGCAACCGCCTCCTGGTCGCCGAACTGCGTCGCCGCAACCAGCCGGTGGTGCTCGTCCCGCCCACAGTCACCGCCCGGTACCGGGGCCGCCACGCGGCCGCCGTCTCCAAGAGCGACCGAGGCGACGCCGCACTGCTGGCCAACATCCTGCGCCAGACCCCCGGCCGCCGCACCCCGCTGCCCGACACCACCGACGAGGCCGCCGCCATAGCCGTCCTCGCCCGCGCCCAGTGCACAGCAGCCGCCGACGCCCGCGAACTCGCAACACGCCTACGCTCCCACCTCGCGCTCTACTACCCGGCCGCCGCGCACGCTTGGGCGCAGATGGACCACGGCCTGCGCCGCCCCGAAGCCCTCGCCGTACTCGCACTCGCCCCCACCCCGCGGCAGGCAGCAGCCCTGACCAAGCGCAAGATCTACGACACCCTCGCCACGGCCGGACGCATCCGCCTCCTCGACAGCGAGGCCGAACGGCTGCGCGACCTGTTCCAGAAGCCCCAGCTACGGCAGCGGCCCGCGACCGAGACGGTGATGGGCGAGCGCACCCGCCTGCACGTCACCGAACTCCAGCTCGCCCGCCACCACGCCGAGCAGCTCGCCGAGCTCACCGACCGCGCCTTCGCCCAGCACCCGCACTACCCGACCTACCGCAGCTTCCCCGGCGCCGGACCGCTCCTCGCCGCCCGAATCTTCGCCGAACTCGGCGACGATCCAGCCCGGTTCACCACCGCCCGCGCCCTGCGCTCCTACGCCGGCACCGCCCCCATCACCTGGTCCTCCGGCACCAGCCACACCGTCGTCCACCGCAAGGTCTGCAACCGAGCCCTGAAAACCGCCGTTCACCGCTGGGCGTTCAGCACCCTCACCCGCTCGCCCGGCTGCCGCGCCCTGTACGACGCACGCCGCGAACGAGGCGACCGCCACGCGGCCGCGCTGCGCCACGTCGGCAACCGCCTCCTCAGCGGGCTGCATCACTGCCTGCGCACCAACGAGCCCTACCAGGAGGACGGGATGTTCCCCGCTCCCGAGCAGGGGACGGACTGAGGGGCGGCCGGGACGCCTTCGTTCGCCTGGGGCCGTGAGCCCTTACGCGGAAGCGGTGCCCGGCCCACTCTCCACCCCATCGCCCGCCCCGGCCGAGCGGGTCGACGGGCTGTCGGAACCAACGCCTGACACGAACCCCTGGGCCGCGAGCCCTTTCGCGGGAACGGCGCCGACAGCCTCTCCGCCCGCTCGGCCAGACCGGCTGTGCCGAACCCTGGCAGCTGTCACCGGAAGTGCCAACTGACCTGGGCGAACCTGCCGGGCGGGTCGCGTTAGTTGTCACCGGCGGCTCGCGCTAGTTGTCACCAGCGCGGGGTTCTCACGCTTGTTGTCACTGTCTGGACCATGAGCGCCCCGAACACCCAGCCAAGCTCGACGGACCGTAACGAAACATGGAAGTTGGGAAGTTAGGACAAGTCCTGCCGCCCGTGGATACCTTGATTATCCGACCTTTTTGAGTTCGGAATCGCTGAGGGTACTTCAGCGGGAACTCAGGGGTCGTATTGGCCGCCGATCAGGTGTGATGTTCTGGGGTTCGCTTGCTGGTCGGTGGGGTCGTAGAGGAGTCGGTGGGCAAGCTCTGTGACCTCACGGCGGTGCTCGGGGAGAGGTCGAGGAGCACGGTCAGGTGTAGGGGGGTCGGCTCCGGTGGCCAGGGCCTCGCCCAGTACCCGGTCGGCGCGAACGCGCTGCAGGCTGACCCCGTGGTGGGTGCGGGCCTGCTGCCCGGCTGCGTTTCCCGATTGCTGGGTGGGGCTGTTTCCCGATGGGTCGGAGGGGGCGGGATGGTCCGCCATTGCTGGCGGCCGGTTGCTGCGGTTGTTCACACCATTGGGTTCTGAGCCGGGCGGGACCCCGTGTCCGGGGAATGCCTGTGTGTACTGCCCGGCGGCGTGGCCGGGCCTGGGACGAAGGATTGACGATGTCCAAGGATGGGACGACGGCGAGCAGTGCGGCGGGCGAGCAGGCTGGGACGCAGGCACGGGCCGACGGAGCAGGGGCGGAGTCCGCGGGGCTCTTCGCGGCAGACGTCCTCGCGTTCAACCAGCAGCCGCTTGTGAACTGGATGGGCCGGGTTCCGGACAACACCAGGCTCAGTGACATGTCGATCCCCGGTACTCACCAGTCCTGCACGCGCCACGACGGTGTCAGCTTCGGCTACACCCGTTGTCAGGACGGTGAACGGACGCTCTACGACCAGCTCGCCTGCGGAACCCGCTACGTGGACATCCGGTGCCGTGTCGCAGGGTTCGGGTCCAACTGGAGCTGGGCCATCCATCACGGTCCCGTGTACCAGGAGATGATGTTCGGTGACGCCGTGGGCAGCTGCAGGCTTTTCCTCAGCAACCACCCCAGCGAGACCATCGTGATGCGCATTCAGTCGAACGATGGCGACCACCCGCGTTACCGGGAGATCTGGAACAGTTACAAGGAGGACCTGTTCTACATCGCCACCAGCCCGACCGGTATCCCGACCCTGGGGCAGGTACGCGGAAAGATCGTGCTGATCTCGGGCAATCCCTACCTGGGTGAGGGCCTCCACTGGCCGAACGCCCTCGACGTCCAGGACAACTACAGCAAGCCCAGCATGGACTCGAAGAAGTCGTCCATCCTGAACCATCTCAACAAGGCCATCAACGCCGGCCCCTCGAAGTCGCGCCTGTTCGTGAACCACATCAGCGCCAACGGGCAGGGCAACGGCACCACCCCGTGGGGCTACGCCGACGCCCTCAATCCCTACACCCGCAACCGGCTCAACGACCTGTACGCCCCGGGCAAGAGCGTGGGCGTGATCGCCATGGACTACTGGAACCGCCCCTACGGAGACGTCACCAGCGCCCGGTACGTGGCCAACGCCTACGCCGTGGTGATCTCCAACCCGCGCAAGCCGGCGGCCGGCGTCCACGACGGCCGGTCGTACCTGATCTGGAACAAGGGCAACGGGAAAGCCCTGAACCCGACCGGCTCCGGCGTGAACGCGCTGCACCCCCAGGCCGGACATCAGCGTTGGACCGTCTCCGGCTCCAAACTCATCGCCGGGAGCAAGCAACTGCGGGTATCGGGCAACCAGCTGAGCCTGGTCAGCAGCGGCGGCACCGACTGGGCGTTCCACCCCGTCGCGAACGGCACGTTCAGGATCACGCCCCTCTCCAGCGGCACCAACGGGGCCGGCCTCTACAGCAACGGCCGCGTGGACGGCGTCGCGGTGACCATGAGCACGTCCACAGACCACTTCTCGGAGTGGTACTTCGACCCGTACGCGCCCGGGGTACTGGCCGAGGACATCGAGGAACAGACGGTCCGAGCGTGCGCGGAGATCCTCTCCGTCGACGATGCGGACAACCACACCGTCCAGGTGACCGTCACCAACAACACCGCCGGCCCGGTCACGCACTGGTCCGTGTTCGCGGTCCTCCCCGAGGGCGTCACCCTCGACCCCCACGCCACCCGCACCGCGGATGCCGGCACCACGATCACCGCTGACATCTTCCCCGCCGACACCGGGTCCCCCTCCGTCGTCTTCGCCCCCGCCCCCGGTACGCCGCCGCTGCAGCCCGGGGACAGCGCCGGCTTCACCTACACCGGCCACGCCCCCTCACGTGAGGTCGAACCCATCCCCATCGTCAGCGTCGACATCAAGACCACCACACCGTAGCCACCGCGGCCTTCCCATCGCGTGCGTTCTACGGTGACCGGGGTGTCCGGGTGGCGGCCCTACCACGGGGCCCTACCACGGGGCCCTGGCCGGGCCCGGCCAGGCCCGTGGCCGCGTGTGGGGTCGGGCCCGCGCCTCCTCGCGGAGGCGAGCGCGCAGTCAGCCAAAGTCGGCCCCGGGATCCCCGGGGCCGACTGCCTGGTCCTGTGCCCCGCCCGCGCCGCCGGTGGGCAGGCTGGGGCGGCGTACGACTCCGACACGTCGATGTGTGAGGAGGCGGAGCGCACCACCTTCCCTGGAACTACTCTTCGTATGCAAGATCTTCCGCTGAGTGAAGGAGTCGATGTGCCGTACAGCCCGCTGCTGGTGCGCCCGCTGAAGGAAGAGCTGACCAAGGTCGGGTTCAGGGACTTGCAGACCGCCGCCGAGGTGGATGCCGCCATGAAGGAAGCCGCGAGCGGCCTGACCCTGGTGGTCGTCAACGCCGCAGACGGGGAAGCAGCCAGGGTTGCCCGTCCCGCGGCCAGGAAGATCGTCGAGAACGCATCCCCCCGCTTCGACCTGCTGCTCACCGTCTTCGCGGGGCATGACGAGGAGGCGACCGCCCAGATGCTCGTCGGCTACACGGACGACATCCTCAAGGAAGGGCCCGCGTTCGCCGTGTTCAAGGACGGCGAACTCCTCTACGCCATGCCGCGCTACTACATGAGCGACAGGAGCGCAGAGTGGGCGGTCACCGAGGTCACGGAGAGGCTCCAAAAGGCTCTTGGCTAGTCGCCGACCTGCTGCCTCCCCGGAAGCCCCGCCCCGCCGGGTGGTGACCGGGCGTCGTCATTCCGGCCACCTGACGCTGCACACCGACGGCGTGACGGGTAGTCCGCTGCATGGGTGGCCGGTGGCCCCGCTTCGCGGCGCCACCGGCCAGGAGGAGGAGCGAGCAGGAGGGAGGGTGGCCGGGACGTCCGGCGGGCCGCCTTGTGGCTCCCGCTCGTCGCCTACAGCTCCGTCCAGCCGCACGCCCGCCCACCATGAGCACCGAGCGGGTGCCAGACTGGGGCGGCCGGGCCGCGCTGGATGAGGCCCTCGATCCGGGCGGCGCCGGCCGGGATGGCGGTGAGCATCTTGGCGACGGCCGGGTTCTCCTCGGCGGCCAGCCGCAGGTCCGCCACCGCCGACCGCACTGCGGCCGCGCCGGTACCGACCAGGACGACCAGCAGCCGGGGGAAGGAGCGCCAGCGCCGTTCCCACGCCCGGCTCGCCCCGTCCTCGCCCGCCTGCTCCCACACCCAGGCGCAGGCCGCCAGCTGCGCCGCGGTCTGCTCGTCGCCGGTGCCGGGGCGGTGGCGTGCGATGAACGCGCGAAGCCGGTGCCGGTCGTCGCCGGTGCCGGCGGTGTAGGCGAGGTGGGCGGCGGGCCGGTACATCTCGGCGCCGCCGGCGGGCAGCTCCGGGTGGGGCAGGAGGTCGAGCGGGCCGCTCGCCGCGGGTGTGGGCGTCGGTGACGAAGGCGGCGTGGATCCGGCCGACGTCGAGCAGGTGCTCGCGTCCGTGCCGCACCGCCGGCTTCGCCGAGCCCGGCACCGGGACGCCCGGGCGCAGGGCCTCGGGGAAGGTGGCGGTGACGGCGGAGTCGGCCGTGGTGAGGTGCCAGGCCTTCGCCCGGCCGACCTGCGGCAGGGGCACGAACTTGGCCAGGCCCTCAGTGTGCAGGCGGGCCATGCGCTTCTGGGCCTGCTTGATCCCGGCTGCGCCGCCGTGGAGCTGGTGGAGCTGCTCGGCGGTCGCCAGTGTGAAGCGGTGGAGCGTCACCAGGACGTCATGGTCAGTCTCCAGATCCCCGTGCACGAATGTGCTCCCTCATTCCGAGGACGCTCTGCAGGCACAGCGACGATCTTGGTGACAGTCTGCGTGGCGAGGTGACAACTAGCGCGGCTCGGCACACCGGCTGTGCCGAGCCGGGAACAACACCCGACGTTGCAAGAAATCGTACACACGTTCGACAATGGAGAGGTGAGCACCACCGCACCGCCCCGACGCATGCCTGCGCCCCGCCCCGCCGGGGCCCTGCCGACCCTGCTGCGCAGTGCGGCCCCGGTGCCGTCGGAGATGCTGCTCGGACCCGGCCGGACCTGGGCCGCGGAAGCGCGCTGGGCCCAGGTCGAGGTCCTCCTCGACGGCCAGTGGCTGCCCGCCCGGGTAGAGCGGTGGCACCTGCGCCAGGGCGACCTGCGGTGGATGGCCCAGATCAGGTGGGCGCCCGACGCCGATGCCCACGCCTGGGTGTTCTACGAGCCCAGCGCCGTCCGGCAGGCACTCGCACGTCCCGGCCAGCCACCGCGGTGACCCGGCCCACCCTCGAACAGCTCCTCGACGCGACGTCGCCCGAGACCCGGGCGCGCGAGCGCGCGGCGACGACCGCGCCGGTGCCGGAGCCGCTCGTCCGACTCCTGCCCGACAGAGGTCTGCCACTCGGCGCGGTCGCCAACGTCGCGGACCTCGGGCTCCTGATCCAGCTCGGTGCCCGACTCGCAGCCTCCGAGTGGGCGGCGGTCGTCTTCCCCGTCAAGTTGGCGTGTTGAGTGTTGCTGGCAGGGGCCGACGGGTCAGGGGGAGGTGGGAGGAAAGAGCTCCTCAAGGTAGGCAGGGGCGGCACCGGGAGCGGTGTACTCGATCTTGTGATAGCGGACGTTGTCCTGGTACCAGCGGGGACAGCCGGCGAGCCACAGTTTCATGGTGGCGATGTTGCTGTGCAGGATCGCCCGCTCGTCGGTGGTCACGGCAAGCGAGTCGGGCAGGGTGGAGAGTGCCCGTTCGGCCGTCAGGAGGTCCTCGCAGCGGGAGAGGATCATGTGCTGGGTGCGGGCGGCGCAGGCTGTCCACGATTCGTCGCTGTCGTGGCGCAGGATGTACACGATGTTGTGCACGTCGCCGCGGGCGTCTTCCTTTCCGGCGGAGACCATGTCGTTGGTCCAGTTGGTGATGTCGTTGGTCGCGGTGCGCAGGGCCTGATACTGGGGGCTCGCGTAGATCTCCGGGCGGATCGTGTAGCCGCCGCCGAACTCCATCAGGTCGAGGCAGACGTCCGATGCCGATGCGTCGCGGCGGAGCTCGATGTAGTGGTCGAGGTCGGGCACCTGGGCGTCGTGGCGGTGCAGTACTTCCTGGTAGTAGCCGTTGAGGTAGGCGCGGAAGTGGGAGACGAACCGCTCTCGCCACGGTGGTGGCATTCGGTGCGCGGTGCGCCGCCAAAGGTCCAGCAGGGACGCGGCGATCCCGTTGGTGGGTGGCTCGGGGGTGGAGTCGGTGGAGAGCAGCGCCGCGAGTTCCTCCAGGATCGTTCGGGCGCGGTCCGGATCCCAGCCGAGTGCACCGTCGTCGAACTGGTCGTCGAAGACGAACAGCCAGGTGGTCCATTCGGCGAGTGTGGGAAGATCGTTCAGCTCGGGGTAGGCCCAGGCCGCGAAGGACCCGTAGCGGGCCGCTTGGTAGCGGGCGGCGGCTGCGGGAGCCTGCGCCAGGCCGAAGCGGGCGGCCCAGTTCTGGACGTGCAGGTCCAGGGGCCTCGCGGCGTCGGTGTTGAAGGCGGCGGTGAACGGGACCGCCACGTCCGGTACGTTGCCGCTCCCTTCTGCCGTGGGGATCGAGGTCTGCTCGGTGATCTTCCTGTGCGCTGTCATTGGGCGGTCCTCCTGCTTTCCGGTCGGTCCGCGGGGGAAACCGTTGCGGCGCCGGGGATCCCAACGGAGTTCCTGTTTCGGCGGCAGTGTCCCACTGCCGCCCCTCCCGGTACAGGGGCCGTTAGCGGGATGCTTTGGGGGAGAACCGAGCGGGTGGGACGGCCTCAGGCCGGCTACGCGTGATTACCGGGTTGCGGGGCCCGGTTGGACCGGCGGTCCGGGAACGGGATCAGGGAAGGGCCGGGGCCGGGTCGTTCACGCAGATGCTGGTTCTCCAGGGTGAGCTGGTTGACGGCCCGGATGAGGGCGTCACGGTCGGTACGGAGCTGGGCGATCTCCTCGTTCTTGTTTGCGATGGTGGTTCTGAGCTTGACGGTGGTGGCCCGCAGGCGGGCTTCGGCGTCGGGGACAGCGCCCAGCGCCGAGACCTTCTCGTAGAACTCGTTCTTCAGGTCCGGGTGGCGTTGGGTGAGGGCGTTGCGGGGAACGTCGGCCTCGATGGCGAGGGCGACGATGGTCAGGGCGCCGTTGGAGTGGGTGGCGGTGTCGGTGAGGATACGGTCCATGGCGGCGCGGATGCGCGCTCGTTCGTCGTGGGTGGGGCTCACTGCAGGTCCTGGTGGGTGGTGCGGGTGCGGGTGCGGTCGTGGTGGTCGGCCTGGGCGTTGAGCCGTTGCGCGTTGGCACGCAGGCGCTCGGCCACGGGGCCGGGGACGTGATCGGCCTGGCGGTCGAGGGCTTCGGCGCGCTGGCGCAGTTGGGTGGCGTGGCGGTCGGTACGGGCGATGTTGGCGCAGGCGGGCCGGCAGTGGTCGAGGCGAGGGGCTTGTCCGGGGTGGTCGCGGTGGCACAGGGCCTGGGCGGGTTTGTAGTGGCAGAGCACGAGCGCGTGGGGGTTGTCGTAGAGCGTGGCGTGGGGGAGGGCGAGCAGGCGCCGGGCGGCGATCGTGGTCAGGGTGGTGCCTTCGAAGCGCGGGACGGTGGCGGCCGTGGTGACGGCGTGGCGGGCGGCGGGGCCGGAGATGCCGATGCCGGCGGCGAGGTCGTCGTGGAGGCGGGCGGCGGTGTCGGCGACGGCGCGGGCGGTTTCGACGTCGAGCAGGTCGTGGATTCCGCCGCGGCTGCGGGAGGCGTAGCCCTCGGAGACGAGGGTGCGCAGGTGGCCGTACTGGACGGCGAGGGCGACCAGGCCGCCGGGGCGGCGGGCGATGTGCCAGGCGAGGGTGCGGCGCAGGCGGGCGCTGGTGATGCGGCCGTGCGGGTCGGGCGGGATGTGTGCGCGGTCGAGGCGGTGGCGGGTCTGTTCGGCGTTGGCCCAGGTGATGAAGCCGTCGATGCGAATGGCCATGGCGCCGAGTTTGATGGTGCCGGTCTCGGCGGGGCCGGCACCGGGGTGGTGGCCGTGGCGGTCGAAGAGCAGGGCGTGCT
This sequence comes from Kitasatospora sp. NPDC089509, assembly GCF_044749365.1. Taxonomy (NCBI): domain Bacteria; kingdom Bacillati; phylum Actinomycetota; class Actinomycetes; order Kitasatosporales; family Streptomycetaceae; genus Kitasatospora; species Kitasatospora sp. NPDC089509. The sequence goes on from NZ_JBIVHS010000001.1 coordinate 676,682, forward strand.
CGGGGACCATCCGTTCCAGGACGCGTACGGCTCGCACGACCGGGGCGATCGCGACCCAGGGGACGTCGCGTTCGGCGCCGGCGGAGAGGTGGTTGCCGTCCGGGTCGGTGGCGTTCTTGAACTCGTGGCCGCGGATCAGGTGTCGTCCGGCTGGCCCGCCGGGGTCGGGGTCGGGGCAGCAGCCTGATCGCAGGCCCAGGACCTCGCCCGGGCGCATGCCGGTCAGGTAGGCGATGACGATGAAGCAGGCCGTGCCGAGGTGGCGCCGCAGCACGGGTGCCTCGTGGAAGCCGATCGCCGTCTGCCAGGGCCGGCCGTCGATGCGTCCGGTCACCTCGGTGGGCAGTGGGCACGGTCCGGGGCGCTCGGCGGCGAGGCGGGCCAGGCCGTGCTCGTCGGCGTAGGCCCTGATCTGCTCGGGTGTGGCTCCGGTGACGGCTTGCAGGTAAGTGGTCGACAGGCGCACGGTGCCCTTGCGGACGTTGGTGGGCAGGGGCGAGCGGGCGGCGAGGAGCGGGGCGAGATAGTCGTGCAGGGCCTTCTCACGGGTCCCGGTGCTGCCGGTCGTGGTTCGGGTGCGGGCCTGCAGGAGGTCGCGCTCGGCGTTGGCCGCGAGGATGTCGTCGGCGAAGTCCTCCACGACAAGCAGGGCCCAGTCGAGCAGGGGCGCCATGGTCTGCTCGGCGATCGGTTCGGTGCCGTTCTCGCCCCGGGCGGCGCGGGCGGCAGGCAGGTAGTCGTCGAGGCCGCGCTCTTCCCAGGGCGGCCGGGCGATGCCGGCGGGGCGGGCGCTGGCCTGGTCGAACAGCCACAGGCGGGTGAGCGCGCTCAGGATCTTCTGGACCCGGCCGCGGCTGGGCGCCGCGTCGCGCACGTGCGTCCCGTAGGCGTCGAGCACGGCGCGGTCGCAGGCAGCCAGGGTGTGGATGCCGTGGTCCCGCAGCCAGAGGGCGAAGCGGATCCAGTCGGTCACGGCGCCGTTGAGGTGGCTGGCCGACCAGCGGGCGCGGGCCGCGGCGCCGCTGGTCTTGAGGAAGGAGGGCCGCGCGCTGCCGTTGATCATCGTCCAGGCCGCCAGCCTCAGCTCGTCGCGCAGGCCGGGCGGGCAGCGGTCCCAGTAGACGGCGAGCCGGCGGGCACTGGGGTTGTCCGACAGCGGGCTCAGCGGCCATACCGGGTCCGCGTAGCGGGCGTTGGCCCCGGCGTGCAGGGTGCCGAGGAAGGCCGGCAGCACGACGGGGGTGTCCGGGCCGGGAAGCACCGCACGGTCGAGGTCGGGGGCGGGGGTGTTCACGGGTCGAGGCTTCCGGTCAGCAGGGCGTGGACGATGGTGCGGTCGGTGTCGCCGACCGCGGCGCGGGCCGCCGCCCACAGGCCCGGGCCGAGGCGCTCGCGCAGGTCGTCCAGGCGCCCGTGCGCATCGGCCCAGTCCCTGGCCCACACGGTGGGGGCCAGGGCCGAGCGCAGGTTCTCCAGCGCGTCGTGCAGGTGGGCGAGGCGGGGGTGGTGGCCGGGATGGATGCGGGCGTTCGCGCAGCCCAGGCACAGCAGGAACGGCGCCGCGCAGCCTCCGCCCGGCGCCGGGACGAGGCCGTGAGCGAAGTCGGAGCAGTCCGCGATCGCGACCTGGTTGTCGTCCGTGTCCGGACCGGGGGCCAGGCGGGCCGCCAGGACGGCGGCCCGGGCGCGGTCGGCGGCGTCCTGGGCGCCGGCCGCGATCACCTCGATGGCCTGCTCCTGGACCCGGCGGTCGGTCAGGACGTAGTGCCGGTCGTGGGTGTCCTGGCTGTTCTGCCCAGGCTCGCGCCGGTGCAGGGCGTTGACGGTGCGCCGGGCACGCCGAAACGGCGAGCCCGGAAACCCGTGGCGGCGGGCCCACTCGGCGCCGTCGGAGGACTGCAGGCCGAAGCGGAACGGACCTACCGGCGGGTGGCGGTCCAGCCCGTGCCCGGCGCGGGCCTCGGCCTTGTGCGCGGCCGCGCGCCAGACGACCAGCAGGTCCGTTCCCGGCGAGCGTTCATCCACGAGCGCGCGGGCGAAGCGGGTGGCCTCCAGCGCCCGGGTGATCAGCCGTCCCTTCGACGTCGGGCCGTCGTCGGTCATGTTGCGCGTCTCCCACTGGCGTCCCGGTGCCCGGCGCCGCTTGAGCAGCTCGATCCGGTAGGTGGGCCGACCGTCCTCCCCCGGGTCCGCCGACGCGCGCGGGGCGCGCGCCGTATCGATCACCGACAGGTTCCAGCCGTGCTCGGCCACCAGCAGCACCCCCAGGGCCACCGCCTCCGTCCGGGACAGGAAGAGCCGACGCCACGTCGCCTCCGCCGACCTGCCGCCCAGTGCCTCCCGGTACTTCTTGTGGATCGTGCGGTAGCCCTTCCGGTCGGTCCAGCAGGGGATCTCCCCGGTCCGGGCCAGGAAATCCAGCGCCTCGCCGGCCACCCACGGTCGGGTGCCCTCGGCGAAGGCGCCCGCCCGCCACCGCTCCAGGTGCGTGCCGCTGTCCTGGATGCGCTGCCAGGCCGCCCGGAACTCCTTGCGCGCCGCAGCCGTGATCTGGGCGAACTCCTCCTCGGCGTAGGACTGCGTCGCGCTCACCGCGGCGGGAAGGCGCCGTGACAGCTCCTCGGCGAGCACACCACCGTGCAGCCGGGGATCCTCCAACAGCAGCGCGCAGACCCTGCGCACGGTATCCGGGTCGCCGTGCGCGAGGTACCGCTCGCGCCAGCCCCGCACCACCAGCGGGGCCAGGGCATCCAGATCGGGCAGAGCGGGCTGGTGCTCGGAGACGAACCGCACGAACGCCTCCACCCGGCGCCACACACCGGTGGACGTCCCGTGGCTCGACCACCGGCCGTCCACGCAGTGCGGGGCGAACAGCGCCGCCAGGGACCGCTGAATGCCCTCAGCCACCGGCAGCCGCCCGAAGTCGTACTCCCTCACCAGGCCGTGGACGTTGACGTGACGCACCACCAGGCCGCCCGCGTCCAGCGGCTCCGGCCGCGCGTGCCCGGCCGGGGGCAGCGCCGCCCGGCGCCCGTGCCCGCTCACGCCCCCGCCCCTTCCGCCGACGACTCTCCGATGTCCTGAACGCCGTCGGCGTGCAGGGCGATACGGGTGAAGACCGCGTCCAGCTCCGCGACCGGCATCGCCGCCGAGCCCGCAGGAGCGTCGGTACCGCCGGCGTCGGCTGCCGCGAGCATCGCCCACAACTGCAGGTCCGCCACCGGCGCCAGATAGTGCGCGATGGTTGTCTCCCGGCTCGCGTGCCCCAGCAGGATCTGGACCATGAACCACGGATCCCCGTACAGCAGCCGGAAGTCCCGCCGCTCCTGTGGCGTCAGTCCGAACCGCCGGTCCATCAGGTGGTTCAGCACCACCAGCATGTAGAGCGCGAACGAGTGCCGGGCCGAGTGCACGGTCGCGTAGGGCGCGTACGCCTTGTGCGGGTCCAGCTTCCGGCGCCCCTGCGGGGCCAGCACCCGCGCGCACCGCTGGTTCGCCGTACGGAACACCCCGTCCCAGGAGTCCACGGCGAACGGCAGGCCCTGCTCGTTCAGCCACAGCCACAACGGCTCCGGCCCGCCAGGCCCCTCGGTGAACAGCAGCATCCGCTCCCGCGCCGACAGCCGGTTCAGCGCGAGCCGCCCAGGACGTCCCCGCCGGTCCGTCCAGTGCACCACCGGATCGCGGCCGGCCGTCACCTCCCGCACCAGCCGCATCTCATCCAGCCGCTCGTAGCGGCCCACCTCCTGGGCCCGTGTCACTGCCCAGGCGCGCGAAGACTCGACGTATGCCTCCACCTCGCCCACCGCACCGCACTCCGCATAGAACGTGCGCGGCCTCTTCGAGCGGGTCACCTCCGCCGCCACGAGCCCCCGGCAGTACCGCCCGCCCCCAGCCTGCCGCTGCGGGACCTCGAACGTCAGCAGCGAACCACCCTCACCCCGGCGCAGCCCCGACGACGTCAGCAGCCGCACGAACGCGACGTTACGGTCCTCCAGCCGCCCCACCCACCCGCACTGCGGCACACCCGCCCGGCCATGGCCCCGAAGCCCGACCTCCGTCCACCGCCGCCAGGTTCGTGGCGTCAGCCAGTGCACGTTGCTCGCCCGCGTGTCCGCCGCCCGCGCCGCGGGCACCGACACCGCCCCGAACCGGCCGGCCGTCCGCCGCAGGGCGATCGGACTCGACTCCACGATCCGCTGGCTGGCCGCCCAGGTGAACAGCGCCGTGAACGCCGCCAGCTCCCGGTTCCACTTCGCCCCACCCACCCGCCGCGGATTCTCCTCCGCGAACCGCCGCCAGTGCTCGAAGTCCTCCAGATCCCGGCTCGTCGCCTCCGGCCACACCCGCCCCCGCCCCCACAGGAACGTCAGCAGCATCACCAGATCCGTCGCGTAGTTGCGCCGGGTCTCGGTGGTGTAGCCACGGAAGACCCGCGACTGCCCGAAGAGAGCGAGCAGCGGATCGACCCGGTAGTCAGGCGACAGGAAGATCGGATCACCCGCGCGGACCCCGACGGCTTCTTCGCGTTGAGCAAGGTCTTCCCAGCCCTCCACGAGTGTGGGCCGGACACCATGGTGCCGCGTTGCATCTCGGGGCACCCAGAACACCCGCCAGCTCATCGGCCACCCCTCTTGAACGGCTCAGACATGCCGATTCAACAGGGAAGTCGTCGACATCGATGAGTTCGGGTACGCTGCCGCGCAGGCCGCCGGGTGGCCGCTCCACCGCATCGTGGACGCCGGACCCACTGGCGAGCACCTCGGGGACGTACTGGTCGCCCTCGCCCCGGCCTGCCCCCTGATCGTGTTCCGCCCGCCGACGAACGTGTCCGCCAAGTTCGCCGCCCGCCTGGACTCCCACTTCCGCACGAACAACACCGTCGTCCTCGCCTACGACAACCCGTGGCCCAGCGCGCAGCTGCACCTGGCCGTCGTCGAACAGCGATGGTCCGGACTCGGCGACGGCTACGGGATCCTCGACGAGTGCCAGGTCCGCGTGGAGTGCACCGGCCGCCGCACACGAGGGCGCACCCGAACCGCGGAGCTGCTCCTACCCGATAGGGAAGGCACGGTCAGCCAGCCAACCAGGCTGCTATTCGACGGCCACCGTTCCGTTCCCCGGCAGGGCGCGATCCACGCCGTCTGACCCGCCGCCCGCTGCGGAACGACCACGAACGCCAACGCGCCTCGGCAGCCGTGGCCTACACTGATCATCGGCGCGGGGGCGCTGCTCCGGAGGTTCACTGTGACCGCCCCCCTGCCCTCTCAGCCCGCGGGCGACCCGACCGGCCAGCCGCCGGCCCCGTCCGCGCCGGACTCCGGCAGCACGCTGATCACCCAGGACACCCTGACCCGTCTCCTTGCCCGCGAGAAGAGCCAGGGCGAGCGCGGCGCCGTCAAGAAGCTCGTGGCCGACCTGGGCTTCGCGGACAGCGCCGCCCTCGCCGCGTGGGTCGAGGCGCAGCGCGCTGCCGAACAGGCGTCGCTGACCGAGGTCGAGCGCCGCGAACAGGCCGCCGAGCAGCGCGAGCGAGCAGCGGCCGAGCGTGAGGCGGAGGCGTTCGCCCGCCTTCGTGCCGCCGTCCGGCAGACCGCCCTTGCCCGGCTGGGCGCCCACGGCGACGACCTCGCCGACGCCGAACGCCTCCTCGACCTGCCCGACGACGCCGACGAGCAGGCCGTCGCCACCGCCGCCGCCTCCCTCAAGCAGCGCCGCCCCGAGCTGTTCGCCTCGGCCGCGCCCGCCACGGCGCCGCCCGCGCCGGGTGGCTCCCCGGCCGGAGGCCCGCCGCCGCGCGGCCAGGCCCCGGCGACGCCCGGCTCCGCAGGCCTGGACATGGCCCGCCGACGCGGCTTCCTGCCCACCAGCTGACAGCCACCTGACCCGGCAGCAACCCGGGACTTCTGGGGACCACGCCCCCTCTTTCCCGTGGACAGCACCACCGCGCGGTGAGTGCCCGAAGCCCGCCGCCCGCCCGACCCCCGAGGAGGGGCCGCCTTGACCGTTCAGCCGATCTCCACGTCGGCGTCGTACACCGCCGACCGCAGCTGGCTCGGCTCGCTGCATGGCATCGACTCCACCGAGACCATCACCCTCGACATCACCAAGTTCACCAAGGACGTCCACTACCAGGCGTCCACCGACCCCATCCAGCCGTACAGCCGCGTCCTGTCCGGCGTCCCCGTCGCCCGGATCACCGCCTCCGGCCTCTACGGCCCCTACGACCCGGCCGCCACGGACGGCCGCCAGCAGCTGGCCGGCCTGGTCTTCGCCGACGCCGTGTTCTCCCCGGGCCAGACCAAGGTCGCCGCCGCGATGCTGTGGCACGGAGTCGTGCGCGCCGCGAAGGTCCCCGGCGGCGGCATCGACCCCACCAAGATCCTCCCGTCCTCCACCGGCCCGCTGATCCGCTTCGTCTGAAAGGAGGTTGACCTGTGACCATCCAGGACCTGCTGACCGGCGTCAGCGCCAACGACCTGACCACGTTCGCCCGATCGATCCCCACCCCGGCCGACTTCCTGCTCACCCAGAGCATCCTGCCCACCGTCGTCGCCCACGACGTGAAGTGGCGCATCCGCCAGACCGGCCGCTACGTCAACACCGCCAAGTTCCGCGCCTACGACAGCTCGGTCCCGTTCGCCGAGCGCCAGGCCTGGCAGAACACCCGCGAGGGCATGCTCCCCGCCCTGGGCCAGAAGCTGATCGTTGGAGAACAGGAGCAGCTGCTCCTGGAGCAGTCCCGCGGCGCCGACCAGGACCGCCTGATCGAGCTGCTCTACGACGACGTCGAGCGACACGTCGAGGCCATCCGCAGCCGACTGGAACTCGCCGCCGGCGACGTCCTCCTCGACGGCCGCTTCACCCTCGCCAACGAGAACGGCCTCACCACCGAGATCGACTTCGGCGTGCCAAGCGCCAACATGCCCACCGCGCCCAAGCCCTGGTCCGACCCGGCCTCCGACCCGATCACCGACGAGCTCGGCTGGATCCAGTACCTCGACGACCTCGGCCTGCCCGAGCCGGAGATGGTCCTCACCTCCCGCCGCGCGCTGTCCTACCTCGGCAAGAACGCGGCGTACCGGGCCGCCTACTACGGCTCCGTCAACCCCTCGACCACGCCGACCGCCACGCTCACCCCGCAGCAGGTCAACGTCGTACGCGGCAACTACAACCTGCCGCCGGTCACCATCTACAAGGCCCAGGTCCGCGTCGACGGCACCCCGACCCGGGTCCTGCCGGACGACCGGTGGATCCTCCTGCCCCCGGACCGCCAGAAGTGGGCCGAGACCATGTACGGGACGACCGCCGAGTCCCTGGTCCTGTCCCGCGGCACCAACCCCGAGATCGACAAGACCGACGCCCCCGGCATCATCATCACCCGAGGCGCCCAGGACGACCCCGTCCAGCTCTGGACCAAGGGCGCCGCCGTCGGCATGCCGATCATCCACACCCCGGACGCCCACATCGTCGCAAAGGTCCTGTGATGCCGCGCCGACTCGCCACCGCCATCCACATCGACCACCCCACCACCGGGGAACGGCTCCTCCTCCAGCCCGGAGACGAACCCGCCCCCGACGTCGCCGAACTCATCACCCACCCCGACGCCTGGGTACCCGACAACGACGCCGAGCAAGACGACGACGACCCGGACGACGACAGCCCCGAGGACGAGCCCGCCCCCCGTCGCCGAACCAAGACCACCACCAGCGAGTAACCCCGGCCGACACCGGCCAAGGCCCGGCACCCACAACCAGGTGCCGGGCCTCACCACACCCGAAGGACAAACCGATGGACGAAGCAGCCAAGGCCTGGCTCCTCGCACAACTCGGCCCCGCCACCGACCCCGCCGACCTCCACGCCCGCTACCAGCGCCTCCACACCGCCCGCGCCGTCGCCCTGGAAGTCCTCGCCGAACGGCGCGCCCGCCTCCTCACCGACCCGCTACGCCTCGTGGTCGACGGCGTGGTGACCATGGACAACACCGCCAACCTCAGCGGCATCGAACGTCAACTCGCCCAGCTCCAGGACATCCTGGGGCCAGACGAAGTCGGGCCCGGCGATGACGGCCTTCCCCACCTCGTCACCGGCTACCTGCGCCCTGCACGGCGCATCCGGTAACCCAGCTACCAAGCGGCCGCCACACGGAGCGGTAGGCCCGGAGCAACAGGGTGTCGGCCGAGCCCGGGCCCGCCGTCGCCTGGGCCAGCCGGTCGATAGTGATCTCGGTGAACCCGGCCTCATCCAGCACCTTCGTCCAGACGTGGCCCTGTGTCGGAGCCCCGGTTCCGGCACGACGGCGATTGGAGGAAACGGCACGGGAAGGTGGCGAGGGCATCTGCCGACCAGGCAGGATCGGATCCATGCGACTTCTGGTGCTGGGCGGTACGTGGTTTCTGGGGCGGGCAGTTGTGGATGGTGCTATCGCCCGCGGATGGGAGGTGACCACTTTCAGCAGAGGGCTGTCCGGCGCCCCGTCGGCCGGGGTGCACCATGTTCGTGGTGACCGGACCGAATCCGCCGACCTCCAGCGGCTGGCGGCAAACGGGCCATGGGACGCCGTGATCGACACCAGTTCGACCGAGTTGTCCCCGCAGCACGTGCTGCTTGGGGCCCAGCTTCTTCAAGCCCAAGTCAGGCACTGGGTACACGTGTCAACGGTGTCCGTCTACCAGGACTGGCCGCACGCAGAGCTGACCGAGGCAGCATCGATCCTTGAATGCCCGCCAGACGCCGACGAGACGTACGGCTATACCGGCGAGGACGGGTCACCTACCCGCTATGGATTCCAGAAGGCCGGGGGCGAGCACGCGATCACCGCGGTCTTCGGCAGCGAAGCGACCTTCCTCCGTCCGGGCGTGATCCTCGGGCCCGGCGAGTACGTCGGCCGACTTCCGTGGTGGCTGAACCGGGCTGCCAGAGGCGGCCGAATCCTGGCGCCCGCGCCAGCGGCTCGGACCATTCAGCCGGTCGACGTTCGTGACGTCGCGGTCTTCGCCCTCGACCGCGCCGTCGCGGCGGAAGGACGGGTTTTCAACGTCACGCACCCCCATGGCATCACCTTCGAAGGCTTCATCGACACCTGCTTGCACGTGACCGGTGGTGTCGGCGAAGCCGTGTGGGTGGGAGGCGACATACTGGCGGCCCATGGCGTGACCGAATGGACGGAGCTACCTCTGTGGCGCACGCACGCCGGCGTGTGGAGCGTTCGATCTGACCTGGCGGTGGCTGCCGGTGCCAGGTTCCGCCCGATCGAGGAGACGGTCGAGCAGACGTGGACGTGGCTTCGCGACGGCGGCCGACTTGTCGACCACCCGCGTCGCCACGTCCACGGAATTGCCCAGGAGAAAGAGGAGCAGCTCCTTGCCGGCCTCGTTGGGGGCTGATCAGCCTATGGCTGGCAGTGTGCCGAGCTGCGAGCGAGCTACGACCCTGGTGTAGTCCTCGATCTTCTCGGCGAGTTCGACCCGGCCGCGCTGCGGAAGAGCGAGGTCCGGACGGGCGAGGTCCTTACGCAGCGCCGCCGACCGATGGGTGACTCCTTCGACTCGCCACTCGGATCCCAGGTCGAAGACCGGTGACACGGCCTCGATCGCGCCGTCGAACTCGCTGGCCAGAAGCCGCGCGCGTCCCAGATCGATCGCGGCTTGCGCGAGGTCGGTCACTTCCTGTGGGGTCAGGCGACCGGCAGTCTGCTCCTGGAGCATGAGGTCGATCGCCTCCTGAGCGGCGGCGGCCGCGGCCTCACCGTCGTCGATCAGCAGGTGGGTCGTCGCGTTGCTCATCAGTGCCCGCCGGCGGGAGAACCCGAACTCGCCTCCGACTCCATCGTGGAGATCATCACGGGAGCCTGTGTCCACGATGAGTGCTTCCTCGGCCGCCAGGCGGGCGCTGCCAGCATCCCCGACGTGGGCATACGCACGAGCGGAGATCGCTGCCAGACGGCGGCACGCGGTGTCACCCAGGCCAGAAATTGACCGGGCCTCTTCTACGTGTCGAACTGCTTGTGCAGGGCGGCCTGACCAGTAGGCCAGGATGGCCAGGTTCCCGAGGGCGTAGGCACGCAGGGCGCCATCTTCGATGATCTTGGCGTACATGGCGGCCGTCCGGGCATAGCCGGTAGCTGCTCGCGTCGACCCGAGATCGAAACTGGCAGTAGCGAGAACCGCTGCCGCCTGCCCGGCCGCCCGGTAGAGGCGTTCCTGCTGGGTAAGGATCTTGGTCTGCTCCAGCAGACCCGTCGCCGTCGCGAGCAGCGTGTTAGCCCTCCCGTACACCGCGAAGGGGGGAGTCGTGTGGTAGTCGGAAGCGAGGGCGAAGGTGTCGTCCTCGATCTCGTCGATCGTCATGTCTTCGACGTTGCTGGCCGCGGCCTGTGAAGCGCGTTCGGCAGCCCTGCGTGCGTCCATTTCAAGATCGCCTTCATTGAGCGTGTACCCGGTGACCGGCGGCGGAGGAGCACAACGATCGGCCGAGGTGAGTAACTCCAGCACAGTTCGTCCGGGGAACATGCGCTGCAGCACCACCGGTGCGGGTCGGCGCGGGATGCCCTTCAGGCCGCCGTTGCGCCAGCGCGTCACCGTCATCGCGGACAGGTCGGGTGCATGAAAGTCCCGGTTGCCAGTCTCCTTCAGCAACACGGCGCAGGTCGATCGGTAGCGATCGATGAACTCTTCAGTGGTCTCCCCGTTTGAAGATAGAAGTACACCCAAGAGACTCTGCACGTCTGGCTCCTGTGACTGATGCCGCCCTGCCCGGTGTGGTGCCTAGCACCAGTTTCACCAACGAGAGCTCCGCGCGCGATAAGCGTTATGGAGTGGTGCCGAAGTGTTGCTGGTCGACGCTGAGCCAACATCAAGTGATGGGCTCCACGTTGTAGTTCTGAGCAGGACCGCGCCGTCATTGTGGATCACCGCAGCAACGCAGGTCAGGATCTGCCGGCCACTGGCCGTGTGAGGTCGATGGCCGGAGCGCCGCCCATCGAGGCGGCCCGGGAACACCTGCCCACATACAGCCCGGAGGATCCATGCACCGCGTTTTCGAGTACAGGGCCCCGCTGAGAACCGCCTCGGTGGGGGCCATTCGCAACCTGCTCGCGGCCCAGATCGTAAAGGCCGGAATCGTTCTGGACGAGGAACGAGCATACGTACTCCGACTCGGCTCGTCGGAGCTTGTCGACAACGCCACGAAGCACGGAGGTCGCGAACGCGACTCCCAGGACGCCGAGTTGCTGATCGAAGGGGATGTTGACCACGAACGCAGGCGACTGCGGATCACGGTCACAGATCCTGGCGTGACCGTCCCGCGCATGCTCGGGTGCGACGACGTGAGCGCGACCGGCGGTCGGGGCTTGGTCGTCGTAGCCGGCTACGCGGACGACATCGACTGGTGCCAGCGGTTCGACGGAGGAAGGCCGATTGGCTGGTCCGTCTGGTTTGAGCTGGACGTTCAGGAGCTTCCCTTGGACTTCGGTCAGGCCACCGCTGAGGCGGAAGTGCAGCCGGATGCCAAGGTCTTGGCGATACCGAGTCGGCGTTCCGTGGGGACATCCACCTACAGCCGCCGACGGATGACCGCCTGGGGGCGGCGGGTCCGCGGTGCCAAGGAGCACCGCGCCGCGTAGGACGCTGACCAACCCGAAGCGGGTGTGGCTCCGTTCGTCGGGAGCGGCGCCGCAGGGCCGATCAAGGGTCGGCCTTCACACCCGCCCCGTTGCCTTCCCCAACCCGCAGTGAGGGGAGGCAGCGGGCCGCCCGGCTGCCCCCGGCCGGGGGCAGCCGGGCAACGCCCTCGAACCCTCGGATGGGAAGGACAGGATGAGCACGCCCACCAGGGTTCCGCCCCACGTGGCCGGTGGCCGGTGGCTCGCCGGTGTCGCCAGCAGGCCCGGCCAGATCCGGGGCTACTGGCGGCGTGGCCAGCCCGCTCCGGTACAGGTGAGCTGCCGCTTCGACGTCGTGATGGTCGTCGGCTACACCCTGACCCAGGCGGTCCTGGACGAACTACGCAGCAGCGGGCAGATGATCGGTCCGGTCCTGTACGACCATGGCGCCGAGACCAGTTCCTGGCTGGTGCCGGTGCGGCCCGGAGCCGCCTGGCAGATGCCGTTCACGGTGCTGCTGACCGCTCCTGCGGACGGCCGCGAACCGCCACTGGTCGCCATGCCGGCACCCGGTGTTGGACGGGTCGGCTCCCTGGAGTGGCTTGTCCAACCGGACGGCAGCGGGACGCTGACCCGCCACTCCGACCTCGCGGTCGCGCTGCGCCTGGCGCGCCCCGCCCTGAATCGCTCAGGCCCGGCGGCCAGCCCGGGCCGTCTCTCGAACTCGCATGCATGGAGGACAAGTTGACCGCGATCGTTCCGACTGTGCTTCTCGCGCGGCAGGTGGTCGAGGGCATGCGCTGGATCGGTGCGCAGACCAGCGACCCGGACGCGACCCGCAGGGCGTGGGCGAGGGGACGGGCGGTGCCCGTCCCGGCCGGCCGGGCCTTCGCCGTGGTGAGGCTTCCGGAGCCGCTGGGCCGCGCGGCCGTTCGCGCGCTGCTCGACAGCGACCACAGCCTCGTCGGCCCGGCGCTCGTCAACCACACGGAGGACGTCGTCGAGATCTTCGTGCCCATCACCCCGGCCGTGTGGCAGGGCCCGAACGCCGAGTTGATCGACGGGAGTCGGGCCTCGTCCCGGATGATCAAAATTCCCCCGCCCAGCCGCCGCGCGGACGGACGGGAATGGCTGTGCCCGCCCCGGGCCCTTCCCGGCTGCTCGGCCGTCCTCACCGACCCGTACCGCCTCGCCGAGGTCGTGGCCGTCGCCCGCAACGCGCTCCTGGCCGGCGGCTACCGGCTCGGCCCCTGATACCTCCCGCTTCTGACCGTTGCCCCGGGCGCGGTCAGCAGCGGGGCACCACCGTGCCCGTCCCGCCGGGTCGACCGGCGGCACGGCTCGCCGCCGGTTCGGGCCGACGACTTCCCTTCCCTCCCGCACGATGACGACCCCCAGGAGCCAGTGATGGCCAACGGCACCGCCTACGAGGCCTTCCAGAGGCTGGCCGCGCCGAAGTTACGGCCCGAGACGCGGTTCGAGGACGGCGTTCCGCTGCTGTTCGTGGACGAGGCTGCCGACGCCATCGCGGCCGAGCTTCCCCCGCTCGGCGGACCCACGCTGACCAGTCCGGCGCTGGACCTGCTCGCCGCGTCCGTGACACGCACCGCCGTGCGCCTGCGGCGCGCCGACCCCATGGACCCCCGGGCCGCGCTGTTGGACCTGCTGGCCGACGAACTCCGCGACGCCGAGGCGGAGATGGAGGAGGGTGACCACGCGGCGGCGGTGGGCCGCGTGCGCCGGGTGTGCCTGATGGCGCTGTGCCTGGACGAGATCGCCAGCCACGTGCCGGTGGACGGCGGGCGACCCGCCGGGACGGCATCGCTGCCGCCGGGACGGCCCCGGTTACGAGCCCTGGAACCCGCCGTGCCGCGACTGGCCACGACCTTCTCGCCGGGGCCCGGACGGCCGGTGCCCGACGTGCCGTGGGCGGGCCCGCGCCTGGGCGACATCCTCCTCGGGGCGCACTTACAGCACCTGCGCGAATGCCAGGACCTCTCCTGGGCCCAGATCGCCGACCGCCTTCCCGCCGCCTTCCGTGCGCACGCCGGCACCATTGCCGACCTGGAGGCCGGTACCGGTACGGCTCTGCGCGAGGCCGCACACCGGGGTCGGCTCGGCGCCTACCTCCACGCCTACGGCGCGGGCGCGGTCGCCACCGCCGACTTCCACCAGCTCCTGGTGGACGCCGAACTGGCCCGGCCGGGCTACGCGATCGACCGGGGGCCGGGCCGCCCGCACCGCTACCAGCTCCTGGAGCAGAGCGCGGACACCGTGCTGCTCCTCGGGGCCGTCCTGGTCCCCGCCGCGCTGCGCACCCCCGCCTACGCGATCGCCGCGTCCCTCGACGCCCCCGCACTGCGCGTCCCGGGCAACGTTCCACCACCCCAGGTGGCGCCCGTGCTGGAGGCCGGGTGCCCCCTGTGCCGGATCTACCGGGCGGACCTGCTCCTGTACCCGGATGCCGCCAGCGCCTGGCAGCTGGGGGTGGCCAACGAGCAGGCCGTCGCGTTCGACGAGCGCCTGCGGCGCTCGAAGGCGCCGGAAACGACGGTGATCCTCGACTGGAGCGTGCTGGACCGCCGTTTCGGCGGCCCCAGAGTCCACGCCGAGCAGATGCTCCACCTCGTCGGCCTGGCCCGCACCACCGCGCTGAGGGTGCGCGTGCTGCCCCTCAACGACGGGTACCTCGCGCGGCACGACTTCGCCATCCTGCGCACCGGCGAGCAGACCCTGACCGCTTCCTGGGGGCTGTTCGACGTGACGTACCAGGAAGGCCCTGCCCACCCCCGAGCGGCAATGGCGCTGGAGCGGGCGCTGCCGCCGGACACCAGCATCGAGATGCTGGACCGCGCGGCGGCCGCAGACCTGCCGGGGCGGAGGCTGTGGTGATCAGCAACGCCATCTCCAGCGGCACGGTCGTGGGGGCCGCCGTGCAGGCGGGCACGATCAACGGCGGGATCACCCTTTACAACCCGCCCTCGCGGCCGGTTCCGCGTCAGCTTCCGCGCCACCGCGCCCTGGTCGACCGCCACGACGACACCGCACGCCTGGCCGCGCTGCTCGACGCGGAGGACCCCCGGCCCGTCCTGATCACCGGCCCGCCCGGCATCGGCACCACGATGCTGGCCCTGCACCTGCTCCACCAGCGCGACACCCCGCCCGGAGGGCAGCTGTACGCCGACCTCGGCGCCCACAGCACCACCGGCCCGGCCCGCCCCGAGGACGTCACCGCCCGCTGGCTGCGCGCCCTCGGCATCACCACACCGCCGCCAGACCTGGAGGAGGCGAGTGCCCTGCTGCGCAGCCTCACCACGGACAGGGCCGTGGCGGTGCTGCTGGACAACGCCGCCTGCGACGAACAGGTGCGGGCGCTGCTGCCCGCCGGCCGGTCCCTGGTCGTCGTCACCTCCCGTACCCCACTGACGGGGTTGCTCGCGGAGGGTGCCCACCACCACCGCCTCGGTGCGCTGCCGCCCGAGGCCGCCCGCGAGTTGCTCGCCGCCACCGCCGGACAAGCCGGGGAGGGACAGGACCTCGACGCCCTGGCCGCGCCGTGCCGCGGCGTGCCGCTCGCCCTCACCCTGACCGGCGCGCGCCTCGCCGCCGGCCACACCATTCCCACGGCCCCCGCGGCCGACCTACCGCTGGACGACCTCGTGACCCACGCCCTCGACCAGGCCTATGACGCCCTGGACGACCCCGCTGCCCGCTTCTACCGCGACCTCGGAACACAACCTCTCCCAGGGGCGAGCGTCGACGCCGCCATGGCGGGCGCCGTCTCCCGGACCGACCCGGCCGCCACCGCCGAGCACATCGCCACCCTCACGCAGAGCGGGCTCCTTCTCGACGTCGACGCCGGGGAGGGTCTCTTCCGGTTCGCGCTCTCCGACGGCCGCCTGCATGCCGCCGCCCTCGCGCGCCGGACCGACACCGCCGAACAGACCGACGCTGGCCGCCGCCGGGCCCTGGACTGGCTGCTCGCCGAAGCCTTCGCTGCCTCCCGTGCCGCGCACCCCTTCCGGCACCACGCCGAGCCGCGCCTGCTCTACCCGCCCCCGCACCGCGCCGCCCTCACCACCCCGGAGCAGGGCCTCGCCTGGCTGCGCACCCGCGGCCCCTACCTGCGCACCGCCCTGGAAGTCGCCGACGCCCACGGCCTCGACGACATCACCGCGCACCTCGCCCACGCCTACTGGCCCTGGCTCCTGCGCGAACGCAACTACCCACTGTGGACGGCGACGTACGACCTCGCCGTCCCGGCCGCCACCCGCCTCACCACGACGGCCCCCGGCCCCGCCAGCCGCTGGCTGCTGGCCGACCTGCTCGGCGCCCGCTCCAACGTCCGCCGCGCCACCGGCGACTACAGCGGCGCCACCGACGACCGCCGCGCCGCCCTCACCATCGCCACCGAAGACCACGACCGCGAAGGCCAGGCCCAGCACCTCCAGGGCCTGGGCCGCGTAGCCCTGGCGGCCGGCGAACACGGCCTCGCACGCGTCTACCTGACCGAGGCGCTGCGCCGATGCGCCGAGCTGGGCACCGGCCGCGACACCGGAGTCATCCGCGTGGCGCTCGCCGTCGCCCTGCACACCACCGGCGCCAACGACGCCGCTCTGGCTCACCTGCGCTTAGCGCACGAGGAACTGCGCGCGTGCGGCGACGATCTGAACGCCGGCCGGGCCCTCGCCTGGAAAGGTCGGGTCCTGGCCCAGAGCGGAGAGCACCGCCTCGCCGCCCACGATCTCGCCTCCGCCCACAACCTCTTCATCGCCCAGCACGCCCACGCCTGGCAGGGCCGGGTCCTGCTCTGGACGGCCGAGAGCCAGGGCGACCAGGGACACACGGACACCGCCGCCGACCTGCTCCGCCGCGCCCGCGACCTGTGCGCCGACAGCCCGGCCGACCTGGCCGACATCGCCACCGCCGCCAAGCGTCTGGGGGTCGACCTGTGATCGCCGTGCGCTCCGGTGAACCGCCGAGGCCGGGCACCGGCACCACATAACAGGCCCGATCCGCCTATGGCAGGTACCGGGCCGCGCCCCGGTACCTGCCGGCGCCATAGACATGATCCCAACTTCCCTTATTTATAGGAGACTTGTGACACCCGAGGAAAGTTGCGCGGCCGTCATCGCCACAGCTCGGCGCCAGGGGCTGGACGCGCGGCGCGCCGTCCTGCTCCAGGCCGGCGCCCATCACACCTGGCGCCTGCCCGCGTCCGGAGCCGTCGCGAAGGTCTGGCGCCCTGGCACCGCCGCCGAGACCGCCCTGCGCGAAACGCAGGTAGCGCGGTGGCTGCTGCGCAACGGCATCCAGGCCCCTCGCCCGGTCGGCACGTCCGGCTACCCGCTCGTGCACTCAGACCGCTACCACCTCCAGGTCACCTTCGCCGAGGACCTCGGTGATCGGGAACCCCGACCGGCCGACCTTGCGCACGTCCTGCACCGGCTGCACCAGCTCGGCATCCCCGCAGGTCTCGGGTTGCCGACGTTCAACCCGTTTCCGGCGCTGGCCCGGCGCATCAAAGACCTGCCGCCGGGCGCACTGCACCCCGACCAGGAGCGGCGCCTGCGCGCGCTGCTGGCCGAAGCCCGAGTCGCCTGGCTCGACGCGCACCCCGGCCCGATGTGCGTCATCCACGGCGACGCCGCACCCAGCAACTGCATCATCACTCCACGCGGGCCCGCCCTGATCGACTTCGAGCGCACAGCGATCGGGCCCCGGCCGTGGGACGTGGCCGCCGCAGGGTGGCGGCGCGATGTCTTCGCCACGCCGGGCGAGGAGTTCGAGGAGTTCACCACCACCTACGGCCACGACGCCACCGCCGACGACGGCCGCACCTACCGCGCGATGACTCCCGCCTTCGCTCTCAGCGCGTGGCTCTTCTTCGCCGAGCACACCCGCATCGAGCCCGACCTCCAGGACGAGGCCGACCGCCGGCTGGCCACCATCCTCACCTCCCCCCTGCCCCCCTTCCCCTGGTCCTGGCGCTCCGCCTCCCACGCCATAGCGGACGCTGCCCGGGCCGTGCAGCCGGAGCCCGCGACGTGAGCGCCAGCCCGTCGGCCGTGCCCGGCGAGCACGCCGCCGCCCTCGTCGCCCGCACCGGCGTCCCCGTCCTCCTGCTCGTCGCCCAGCTCACCCTGCCGACCCTGACCGCCGGGACCGGAGGCGACCCGCGCCGCTACACCTCCACCACCGCGCTGTACGACCACGGCGTGCGCACCGAGGTCCACGCCCCGGGAGGGCTGAACCCCGCACTGCTCGTCCGCCGGACCCTGCCCGGCGCCTCGAAGACCGTCAGCGCCTACCTCGCCACCCCAGGTGAGATGGCGCGGGGAGTCGAGGTCCGCCACGACGGCCTGATCGCCCGCGCCGCGACGTGGCACGGCTGGACCCTGCTCCAGCTCACCCGCGACCACCCGGACCACGGCGCCTTCCCGGCGCTGCGGCTCGTCGGCGCGGACTCCCTCCCGACCGGCCGCCCCGGCCACCCCTACCGCTCGACCTACTAACTCAAAACCATTGACCCGTAACCGAATTGGACGCCCATTGACCACCTTCGCCTTCCGCAATGACGCCTCCATCGACGTCGCTGAGTACGCCCGCTACTGCGGTCTCATGGAAGCCGCCGCCCCGCTGGTGGCGGATCTGTCCGGCCTCGCTCTGCCCCAGCGCATCGTCGCTTGCCCTGTCACCCCGGAGCAGTTCGTCAAGCGGCAGGTGGAGGACGCCGTGCTGCGCTTGCGCCGCGCTCTCGACGGGGTGCCGGAAGGGCTGCTGGCCGACACCATGGCCACCGCGATGCTCGACCAGAGCCGCATCACCGTCGAGCGGATGGTCTCCCGCTTCTACCCGACGTGCCGTGCCGCGGTCCTCGTGAGGGAGGACGGCCTTGAACTCACCTTCATGCCCGAGGTGTACGACCGGCACCTGCACCCGAGTGAGCGGCAGCTGACCACGATCTTCGCGCACGAGATCACACACCTGGCACAGCTCGCTCTCCGGCCCGAACTGGCCGTCACACCGCTCACGTTCAACATGATCGACGGTGGCGCCGGGCTTCCCCACACACACCACCGCGCCCTGGAAGCCCTCGTCGAGGGCCACGGCCAGTACGTCGAACGCCAGACCTCCAAGGCCCTCTGCGGACAGGCGGTCATCGGCGCCCTGCCCGGCGAGCCGGAACTCAGCGAGCACCTCCTCGAACTGCGGGCCGACCCGGCCATGTCCACGAACGCACCGTGCTACGACAAGGGCGAGCAGTTCATCGCGGCCGCGATCGAAGCCGGCGGACACGCGCTGCTGCGCCTCGTGCTCGAACGCGACGACCTGGTACCGACCAACGCCGACCTCGACGACCCGTCCCAGTGGCTCACCCGCAACCAGGCGGCCATCGAGTCTGCCACGACCAGGGGAATGTCCGTCGCCTCCGCGTAGGGGCCAACGCACCGCAGACGGCGAGGTCGGCCCGATGCCCGCGCGTCGGGCCGGCCTGGCCACTCACTGGTCAACGTCACACCCGTGGGACGAAATGGAGGGCTTCACGGTGATGAACCACCTTCTTTGTCGCGGCGTTCCTGTCGCGCGGTGGGGTGGGCGGCTGCGGTCAGGCCGCTATGGCCGCCCTCAGTTCTGCCAGGGCGGCTTGGGCCTCCTCGTGGACGTTCGGCAGATCTCGGCTTGCGCGCACCACTCGCTGGATCTGGTGCGGCAGCCGGTGTTCTACCGCTCCCCGTACGGCCGCGGTCAGGGTCTCCTGGGCGGCCTGGTGGTCGCCCCGCTGGGCGAGGACTTGGCCCGCGGTGATGGCGGAGATGATGCGCCACTGCGTGGTCGTGTGGAGCTGGGGAGCCGGTGCGTGCTCCAGGACGCGGACGGCTTCCCGGATCCGGCCAGTGGCGGCGAGGCCCCGGACGTGGACCTCATGGTGACTGAAGGGCGAGAACAAGGACGTCGTTCGCGCCACGTCCAGCAGCCGTTTGCCTTCGGTGACCGCGTCGTCGAACACGGCCTGGTGTCCGGCGCTGCCGGCGGCGCGGGCCAGCAGGATGACGGCCTCGGCCCGCTCGTCCGGGGTGCGGGCGCAGTCCCGGGCCCGGGTGAGCCGGTCGACGGCGGCCCCCAGGAGACGGGCCTTGCGCAGCTCGTTGCCGTGGTGGCGCAGGGCGTAGGTGTGCAGGGCCGGATCGCCGAGGCGCCGGGCGACGGTCAGTCCCTTACCCGTCCAGCGGGCCGCGGTGGCCAGGCGTTCGTCGGGCAGGACATGGCCCAAGGCGACACCCAGGCCGACGCGGGCACGGGCGAGCAGCCGCAGCACATCCAGCTCTGTGCGGCCGCCGGAGACGCGGGCCTCCAACCGGGCAACCAGCGGCCACAGCTCATCGACGGCGGCACTGGCCTGGCCGCCCTGGCGGGCGATCTCGGCCAGCCGCAGGACGCTCTCCCCGAACTGGATCACGGCGTGGTGGTCTGCGTCCGCGTTATCGGTGACGCCGAAGCAGTGCGGCGGGAGGCGGAGCCGGTCGGCGATGTGCCGCAGCGCGCCGATGTCGGTGATGGTGCGCGATCCGGTCTCCACCCGGGACACGTAGCTGGTGGAGTAGCCGAGGAGGTCCGCGAGTTCCTGCTGAGGCAGGCCGTGGAGCTCGCGGTAGAAGGCGAGAATTCCCGCCAGGCTTCTCTGGCGCAGGATGTGCTGGGCGCGGGGTGTGGTCCAGTGCCACTGGATGCCGTCGCGTGGCGCGGGCTCCACGGGTCAGTCCCGGTCGAGGAGTGCGTACCAGCGGGCGATGGAATCCTTGTAGCCCTGCGGCATGACGAGCGTGTCGACCTCGTGCCGGTGGTAGAGCCCAGCCTCCTTGTGCTCGTGGCTGATGACCGGGGGCTCCTGGGTGCCAGTGGAGACGCAGCCGTAGGTGACGATGAAGACGCGCCGGCCGGGCAACGGCTCGTACATCCAGGTGTCGAGCAGCGTGGTGGCGGTGGCCGTCCAGCCGCTCTCCTCGCGGATCTCGGTCTCCACCCGCTCGATGGGGGTCTCGTCGCCTTCGAGCTTGCCTCCGGGCAGTTCCCACTCCTGCCTCTCGTTCCGCAGGAGCAGCACGCGCCGCTCGTCGTCGAGGACGACCCCCTTGATCGAGATCGCGAACTTCGCTGGGACGTAAGGATGTTCGGTCTGGATCACGCTGTCCTCCATGATGAGCGGCCAGGCGCCGGTCTCCCGAACGTAGCAGCCCTGGGCCGCCCGGCCGCACTCGCACCCCGTGATCGCTGGTTGACAATTTGTCACTGTACGGCGGCGGTGGCCGCCGAGGACAGTGGTGCTCTCCCGTCCCAACTTCTGACCAGGGGGATCCCCATGTTCTCGATTGCCCTCGGGGTGGACTTCTTCGCGCTGGACTCGTCCACGGCGCCCCCTCATGAGCTGCGTGATCTTCTGGGGGCCGCGCTGCGGGAGCGCGGCGCGACCGGACTGGCTGGTCTGCGCGGCCGCGACGACGTTCTGGAAGCCGCCCGCCTGCTGTTGGCCGATCTGAGCTCTCACCGGCACAGCGGGCCGGACAGGCTGACCACGATCCGCGACACCGGTCTCCACGGCCGCCACGCGGGTCTGGCCGGGCTGGGCCGCAGCGACCTCGCAGTCCACACCGAGAGCGCCCAACTGCCGATCCCGCCTCGCCTGGTGATCCTCGCCTGCCTCCAGCCCGGCCGTGCCGGCGGGGAGAGCATCCTCGTCGACGGGCACGCCGTGCTCGGCGAGCTGGCCGCTTTTCGGCCCGCCGCGCTGGAGACACTGTCCGCGCCGAGGTCGGCCTACTTCGGCGGCGCCGACGGGCTGTTCGCTCCCATCTTGGAGAACCTTCCCTCTCGGCGGTGGCGCATCCGCTTGCGCCAGGACGAACTCGCCCGCTTCTCACCGCAGGCGCAGGCCCAGATGCCCGCGCTGCGGACCGCGATCGCCCGGCACACCGTCTCGGTGCGCTTGGCGGCCGGGCAGGCGATCATCCTCGACAACCACCGCCTGTTGCACGGTCGTGCAGCGTTCACCGGGGAGCGGCTGCTGCTGCGCGCACTCGGACCGGCTCACAGCGGACTCGGCCTGGAAGCCGGATTCACCGCGCCGTGGAGCACGGCCGAAGGCGCCGAGAACCCGGTGCGAACGGGCACGGCGCCCACCACCGGAGCGGCCCCGCAGCCGTAACACCCCGTCGAACGGGGGCGGTGCGGCGACGTCGCGTCCGTGTCGGGCAGGCAGGTCGAACCACGTCCCGGCACCCACCCTGACCATCGACAGCTGAACACCACCAAAGGCCAGCGGAGTTGCCATCCCGGCGGCCTTTCCTCTCGGAACCAGGAGGCCCCTGTGTCCAACACCCCCCAGGTCCACCGCACGCTGCCGCTGCTGAACAGGCAGGCAGGGGACGGCTGTGGCCCGCAGCCGGCCGTGATCGCCGAGGACGTCGCCACGATCACCTCCGGTGCCCGCACGAAGGCCGAACGCCTCGGCTACCTCTACGCCTCGATCGAGCGCGGCCACCGCTTCCGGCACATGTTCGACCCGCTGCGCCTGCTCCAGCAGCAGGGCGTGATCGAGGCCTACCACCGCGGGGAGAACCCGTTCCCCCGCAGCGTCGAGATCGACATGGCGAACACGTGCAACCACCACTGCTCGTTCTGCATCTACTCCTCGCTCCACTCCAAGGAACGCAGCGAACGCATGACGCCCGAGCGGCTGTTCACCCTGATCCGGGAACTCGGTGTGCTCGGCGTGACCTCGATCCTGTTCGTCGGCGGCGGCGAGCCGATGACCCATCCGAAGGCGACCGAGGCGATCGAACTCGCCGCGAGCCTGGGCATGTCGGTGGGACTGGTCACCAACGGCTCCCGCGTCCTTCCCGAACTCGCCCCGCGGATCAAGCAGGCCGCCACCTACGTGCGGTTCTCCCTGGACGCCGCCGACCCGGCTCTGCACAAGCGGCTGCACGGCAACGACGACCACCACCGGATCATCCGGAACCTGCGGGCCCTCGTGCAGGCGCAGGGGCCGTGCACGGTCGGCACCGGCTTCTTCATCAACGACGGCAACGTCCACGACCTCCTCGCCTGCGGCCGACTGGTGAAGGACAGTGGCGCCGACTACATCCAGTACAAGTCCTACTCCGGCGTGGCCATCGGCCCCGACCTGCACGAGCGGATGCTCGACAACCTGGAGCAGGCCCTTGCCCTGGACGATGAACGCTTCGACGTCCACATCGTCGACCGGATCTTCTCCAACGACACCCACCAGGTCCGGGGCTATACCCGGTGCCACTGGCAGCAGTTCAAGCCGGTGATCGGCGCTGACGGCAACGTGTTCCTGTGCGCGCAGAAGCGCACCCGCACCAAGGACGGAGAGGGCATCGCCGGCGTCATCGGCAACATCTACGAGAAGTCGTTCGAGGAGATCTGGACCGGCGAGCAGCGCCGCCGGGTCGTCGAGGAACTGCGGCTGAAGGACTGCCCTTTCTGCGTCCACCACCCGCAGAACGAGTTGATCGAGTTCCTGGGCACCTTCACCGCACCGCACCGCGCCTTCTTCTGACCACGCCCCACCCCGAATGGGGGACACACGGTGGACACCCCGAACGCGAATCCGGCCGGACCGGCGGGCTTCGAGCAGATCACCACTACCGCGGCGCCGGCCGCGTACTCTTCGGCCGCCAAGGTCCTGCATGCCGCACAGCGGCTCTTCCCCGACCGGCAGCCGCCGCGCGAGGTGCGGATCGCCCGCGCGCCCTGGTCGCTGGAGATGTACCTGACGATGCTCTGCAACGTCACCTGCGTGCACTGCTACGCCAAGAAGCGCAACGAGGAGTACGGCTTCGCGGACATGCCGTTGGAGATGGCCGACCGCCTTCACGCCTCGATCGAGCGGATGGGCGTGCGCGGCGTGCAGTACTGCGGCGGCGGGGAGCCGACGCTGTGGCACGGCGGCCTGGTCGCCGACTACATCGCCCGCCTGGACAAGGCGACCACCCGCGCCGGCATGGCCTCCAACCTGATCCGCGGCACCGCGCTGGCCCGCTCCGAGGTGCTGGAGCGGATGACCTTCATCGAGGCCGCCGTCTTCGCCTACGACGACGCCACCTATCGGCAGGTCGCCGGAGGGAAGAAGTCCCAGAGCGCGATGGAACGCGCCGTCCGGGAGATCCGTGCCGTGCGGGACGCGGCCGGGCTCCAAGGGCCGAAGGTCAACGCCAAGGTGCTGATCAACAACGTCAACTACACCTGGCTGGAGCGGATCTACGACTGGGCCGAGCGCACCGGCTTCGACAACATCCACATCCGGCTCGTCGACGACTACGAGAACCTCGGCGGCTTCACCCTCAACGCGGCACAGCGCGAGTCCTTCCGCGCCGACCTGGAGCACCTGGCCGACCAACGGGGCCTCGCCTCCTGGAAACGGCAGATCCCGCACATCATGGGCGAAGGGGCGAAGGGAGCCGCAGGGCCGCACCGCTGGTGCTGGACGGTGGCGGCCGGCCTGAACTGCTGGGTGCTCGCCAACGGCGAGGTCTACGCCTGCGGCCCGCAGTGGGGCCGGCAGGAGTACCTGATCGGGAACCTGAACGACGCCGACCTGGAGGACATCTGGGGGAGCGAGCGGCACCACGAGGTCGCCCGGCGGCTGATCGCCAACATGGGCCTGTCCGGCTGCTACAAGCTCGGCTGCCGCCACATCCACCAGACTCGCGCGATCGACGCCTGGACGGCGGGAGACCTGCCGACCCCGGGCCCGGAGGAGTTCGCGGACCAGCACGCGTGGTTCCTGTGACCGGCACGGGCATCGCGGACGTGGCGATCGTCGGCGCCGGGCTGTTCGGCCTGACCCTCGCGGAGCGGCTCACCGTCGCCCTGCCCGGGATCAGCGTCCTCGTCGTGGAGGCCACGGGGCGCATCGGCGGCCTGTGCTCCTCCCAGTGGCACGAACGCCTGGGCGTGCACGTCCACCCGCGCGGCACCCACGTCCTGGCCACCGACGATGCGAAGGTGTGGGCGTTCGCCGCCGCCCACACCCGCGTCATCCGCTACCGCCACCACGTGCACGCCGCCTACCGCGGCCGGCTCATCCCGCTGCCGCTCGGCCTCGAAGCCGTCGAAGCCGTCTTCGGCGGCCCTCTGGCCGCCGACGAGGCACGCCGCCTGGTCGACGCCGACCGTGCTCCCTACCGGCATCCGGCCCCGGCCACGGTCGAACAGGCCGCACTCGGCGAACTCGGCCCGCGCCTGTACGAGGCGTTCGTGCACCACCACGTCGCCAAGCAGTGGGGCGCCGACCCGGCGGACCTCGCCCCCGAGGTGTTCACCAGCCGCTTCGGCCTGCGCTACACCCGGGGCAACCGCTACCACCAGCACGCCCGATGGCAGGGCCTTCCCGCAGGAGGCTGGGGCAGCATGCTCCACCGCCTCGCCGACCGCTCCGGCATCCGCGTCCAGCTCGGCCACGAAGCCGACGCGAGCGACCCGCCGCCGTTTCGGCATGCCCTGGTCGTCACCAGCCCGATCGACGCGTGGTTCGGCCACCGGCTCGGCCGCCTGGAACGCCGCAGCCTCGCCGTCGACTGGCGACCCACCAGAACCAGGACGGCGCCCACCGCGCCCACCGTCACCTACCCCGACCCCGCCGTCCCTTACTACCGCACCCACACTCCCTCCCTGCTTCCCGGCGCGGCCCCCACCCTGACCAGCCGCCAGGTCCTCGTCGGCTACGAGCGCGCCGGCACCGGCGAGCGCCAGGTCGACTTCGTGCTGCGCAGCCCCGGCAACCTCGACCTCGCGGACGCCTACCGCACGCTCGGCCAACAGCTCAACGGCGACGGGCAGTTCTTCGCAGGCCGCGGCACCACCTTCTACGACGACATGGCCACCACCATCGCCGCCGCGATGCACCTCGCCCGCCGGCTCACCACCCGCCTGCGCACCGTCCACACCTGACCGCGAACGAGAAGGGGAGGAGCCGATGGTCACCGCGGCGATCCACCAACCCCACTACCTGCCCTACCCGGGCCTGCTCGACAAGATCGCCCGCGCCGACCTGGTGATCTGGCTCGACAACGCCGCGTTCGCCCGCGGCGGCTGGCACAACCGCAACCGCATCAAGACCGGCCACGGCCCGCTCACCCTCACCGCGCCCGTGCGCCGCGCCCCGCTCGGCACCCCGATCACCGACGTCCACCTCGCCACCACCCCCTGGCAGGCCAAACACGCCACCACCATCCGCCAGGCCTACGCCCACGCCCCCCACCTGGATGCCCTCACGCCCCTGCTCGACGACCTGTACAGCCGCCCCTACGCCACCCTCGGCGCGCTCAACGCCGCCAGCTGCGCCCACCTGCTCGCGGCCTTCGGCATCCGCACCCCCGCCCTCGCCGCCAGTGATCTCGGGCCGGTCGGCTCGGCGAAGTCCGCCCGCCTGGCCGAGCTGTGCCGCCGCGCCGGGGCGGACACCTACCTCGCCGGGGACGGCAGCGCCGCCTACCTCGACCCGCGTGCCTTCGCGGACGCCGGGATCACGCTGTGCTGGCAGGGCTACCGCCCGCCCGCCTACCGCCAACTCCACGGCCGCCACGGGCACATCGACCACCTCAGCGCCGCCGACCTGCTCGCCAACACCGGACCCGGCGCCCTGAACACACTCCTCGCCCGCGACGCCGGAGCCGCCACATGACCGCCCCCGACACGATCGCGCTGTGGCGCCCGCCCGCGCTGGACGAGGCCGGCCACCGGCAGCTGACGGACGCCTTCACCGCGACCCTGAGCACCGGCCGCCTGCGGGAAGGCCCACACACCGCCGCCCTGGAACACGCCCTCGCCCGGCACTTCACCCGCCACGCCGTCGCGGTCCGCTCCGGCATGGACGCCCTGGAACTCCTGCTGGAGCACTACGCCACCCCGGGGCGCACCGTCCTCGTCCCCGCGCACGCCTTCCAGGCGATCCCCGCGCTTGCGGCCCGCCTGGGCGCCCGGCCCGAGCCTGCCCCCGTCGACCCCGCCAGCCTCGCCCCTCTGCCCTCCCTCGCCGACCGCACCGACCGGCCGCTCGTCCTCTGGATCCACCACGGCGGCATCGTCGCCGTCCACGCCCGCGCCACCATCGCGGCCTTGCGCCGACGCGGCGCCACCGTCATCGAGGACGGCGCCTACCTCCTTCCCGACGACGCACCCGGTGGCCCGGGGACCTGGGGCGACGCCGCCACGCTCTCCTTCGCCCCGACCAAGCCGCTCTCCGGCACCGGAGGCGCCGCCGTCCTCACCGCCGACACCGGCCTCGCCGACCGACTCAGGCAACGCCGAACCCACTCCGGCACCGAAGACCTGTGGGCCGCGGGCGACCAGCTGCTGCGTTACCGGTCGGCCAGCGAGCTGGACGCCCTGCTCGCCACCGCACAGTGGCACCGCCGCCCGGTCACCGCCGGGGCACTGGCCGCCGTCGCCGACTGCTACACGGCGACACTGACCAGCCGCCGCCCCGAACTGCTGCCCCCGGGACGCGTCCCCCAGTCGACCTGGGGCCGCTACCTCGTCCACCTGCCCGCGACGCACCCGGCCGCACCCGTGCGTGCCCGGCTCGCCGAGCACGGCATCGCCTCCTCCGTCATGGCCCCGCGCCCCTGGTACGACTACCCGGCGCTCACCCCCTTCCGGCCCGCCGCCGAGCAGCCGGGCCTGCGCCACCTCCTCGACCACACCCTCGCCCTCCCGTACCACCCCGGCCTGACGCTCGGCCACATCCAGCGAACCGCCCGCGTCCTCCTGCACGTCCTCGATGCGAAGGAGACCCCCTGATGACCACCGCCATCCTGCTCGCCGCCGGCCACGGCACCCGCCTGGGCCGCGACAAGCCCACCCTCGACCTCGACGGTGAAACCCTGGTCGCCCGGCACATCCGCCAGGCCGCCGCCGGCGGCGCCGACGACTTCGTCGTGGTCACCAACCCCGGCAACGAGCGCCAGGTCCGCGCCCTCGCCACCCGCGCCGCCGCAGGCGCCCTGCTGACCGTCGCCCTCCAGGAAGGGCCCGATGCCCACGCCGCCGCCCTCACCGGCCTGCGCCTGCTGCCCGCCGACACCGCGGAGGTGTTCGTCGCCGGAATCACCGACATCGTCCCCGACGACGCCTACGCCCGTACCGCAGCCGAACTGCCCGCAGGTGGCATAGCCATCGCCTCCGCCGTCCTGGAGCGCACCTTCATCGGCGGCATGCTCGGCTTCCACCCCGGCACCCACCGCCTCCAGCAGATCATCGAGCGCCCGCCCGGCGGCTGCCCGCCCGGCCACCTCGTCAACATCTGGATCCACCACCTGCGCGGCCAGGCACTCATCACCGAGATCACCCGCCTCACCGCCCTGCACGGCGACTACGAGAGCGCGGTCAACCTGGCACTCGCCGCCGGCACACCCGGCGCCGCCGTCGTCCTGCCCTGGTGGGAAGCCGTCAAAGACCCCGCCAGCCTCGACCGCGCCCGCCAGCTGCTCGCCCCGGCCACCGAACACCCGGCCGCCTGAACCGAAGAGGAACACCCCATGGCCCGACACCGCACCACCGTCCGCCTCGCCGTCGCCGGAGGCGGCACCGGCGGCCACACCTACCCGGCCCTGACCACCATCACCGCAGTGCGCGAACAACTCGCCGAACACGGCATCGCCCTGGAAGTGACCTGGTACGGCACCAAGGCCGGGCTGGAGGCCAAGGTCGCCGCCCAGCACGGCATCGGCTTCCGGCCGCTCGCGGCCGGCAAGGTCCGCCGCTCCCTCAAGCCCGCCGCCCTCGCCCGCACCGCGCTCGACCTGCTCAAGGTCCCGTACGGCATCGCGCAGGCCGCCGCCTCCCTCGCCCGCCACCGTCCCCACGTCGTCCTGTCCACCGGCGGCTACGTGGCCGTGCCGGTCGGCCTCGCCGCCGCCCTCACCCGCCGCCGCCTGGTGATGCACGAGCAGATCACCACACTCGGCCTGGCCAACCGCCTCCTCGCCCGCGTCGCCACCGACGTCGCCCTCAGCCACCCCAGCTCCCTCACCGGCCTGCCCGCCCGGGCCCGGCGCCGCGCCACCGTCACCGGCAACCCGATCCGCCCCGTCCTCCTGACCGGCGACGCCGCCCGGGCGCGCGAACGCCACGGCCTGGAGGACGCACTGCCGACCGTCTACGTCACCGGCGGCGCGCAGGGCGCCGCCCAGATCAACCGGCTGCTCGCCGCCGTCCTGCCCGAGCTGCTGGAGCACTGCCAGATCCTGCACCAGACCGGCCCCGACCACCTCACCACCGCCCGGACCCGCGCCAGCGCCCTGCCGCCCGCGCTCGCCGCCCGCTACCACCCGGTGGGCTACGTCGCCGAACGCCTCGAAGACGTCTACGCCGCCGCCGACCTGGTGATCGCCCGCTCCGGCGCGGGAACCCTCGCCGAACTCACCGCGCTCGCCAAACCCGCGGTGCTCATCCCGCTGGTGCCCACCGCCGGACACGAGCAGCAGCGAGGCGCCGAGACCCTGGCCGACGCGGGCGCGGCCGTCGCCCTCGTCGCCGACCAGGCCACCGAAGCCCGACTCCTCGACGCGGTCCTGCCGCTCCTCAAAGACCCGGCGCGCAGGGCCGAGATGGCGGCCCGCTCCGCCTCCCTCGGGAAACCGGACGCCGCCCGCCGCCTCGCTGCCCTGGTCATCAACCGGGCGGGCATCACCCTGTAGCCGGCCGGGGTGCTCAGCGCGGGATGCGGCCCGACTCCAGGTACTCCGAGCCCGTCCCGCGCTCCAGCACCCCGTACGCCTCCCGCAACCGCCGGGCGTCCTGCCCGGCCAGCCGCTTGCAGGCCTCCTCCAACTCGAAGAACTCGAACCCGGAGAGCTCCTTCTCCGGCAGCCGGACGGCCGCCCGGGCCTGCTCGTCCAGCACACCGCAGTCGAAGACGTAGACCGTCTCCTCGAAGAACCGCCCCTCCTGCGGGATCCAGTCCACCACCAGCAGCCGCCCCACCGGGAGATCAAGCCCCAGCTCCTCCAGCAGCTCCCGGCGCAGCGTCTCCTTCGGGCTCAGCCCGTCCCGGTCCATCCCGCCGCCGGCCAGCAGCCACCGGTCCGCGTGATAGGTCGGGTTCACCAGCAGCACCCGGCCCAGCCCGTCCCGGATCAGTGCGCCCGCCGCCATCGGCCACACCGCCCGCACGTACCCCGGCCGCACCTCCGTGTGCCCGGCCGGCACCACCCTCGTCTCGTCGTCCACGCCCGCTCCCATCCTCGCCGCCTTCGGTCCGCATCATCTTCACCCACGCCCGCCCGACGACACGCCAAGAACCAGGACCTCGGTCGCGGCCAACTCACCTCACTGGACGAACAGTTGATCCACGCATGCCACCCTGCCGTCAAGGGCGACGACGCGCGCGCGAGGCCGAACGTAGTGCATGGCGAGCCCGCCGGTCGCGTGGTGCAGGCCTTCCAGGATCACGTGGATGGAGGTGGCACGGGGGGCGTGGGCCGTGCCCTAGACGGTGGCGCGTGCAGGAGTGCGGGCGGAGCGGTAGTCGTGCGGGCCGTGCTGGTCGGCTCTGGCGCGTTCGCTCGGCGGTGACTGTCCGTGATGCGGAACCGTGTCTGGGAGTAGTTGGGCCAAGGGGCCGGCGGGCCTTGTACTGGGGCGTCGGGGGAGGTGTGCCTTCGGGGGTGCCTTGTTGCGTGGTGGCGCTTGGGGGACGTGCCTAGGATGGGAGTGGTGACGGATCCGAGTTTCGTCGTCACGTTCCGATGGTTCCGAGGCAGTGCCGTGTCCAACCCGTTGATGATGTTGCGTGCGGGGATGGGCCTTTCGCAGCCCGAGTACGCCCGCCTGGTGGCGGAGCGGCACGTCGAGCTCGGCTTCGGGCAGATGGCTGCCCGCCGGGAGAAGGTGTCGCGGTGGGAGTCCGGGCGGATCGCGCCGGAGCACACCGCTCAGCTGGCCATGGCACACATCCACGGCGTCGCGGACGGCGATGTCGTTCGGCTCGGCTGGCCGCACTGGCTGTACATGGCTGTCGGTGACGGGCTGCTGAGCGGTGAGCAGCATGACTTCGAGAGCGCGGTCGCTGCGTTGCGTGGGTCTGTGCAGCTGGCCGGGGCTCCCGGTCCGCCGGGCCTGGTCGTGCGGGGAGCCGCGCTCGCTCGGCAGCTGAGAGCCGTGGGCGCGCGGGTCGCCGCGCCGGAGCACGCCTGTGGCCGGGAGGGCCCGCCGCTGGCACGAGACCTGGTGGAGTGGCTGGACGGTCGTATCTCGGCGCTGGAGCGGCAGCACAACCGCTCGTCCCTGGCGCCGACGGCCCTGTACACCGCGGCGCTGGCCGAACACCGGATCGCGGTGCGGCTGCTGACCACGGCGGGTTACGACGCGCGGACGGGTGGGCGGTTGATCGCGCTCGCGGCCCGGACCGGGCTGCGGTGCGGCTGGTTCAGTCACATGCTCGGTGAGTACGCGCGGGCCGAGCGGCAGGCCCTGGCCGCGATGCGGGCCGCAGCGGCGGCGGGGGAGCCTGCTCTGGTGTCCGAGGCCATGGTGCTGCTGGCCATCCGGCACCTGGAGGCCGGGGCCCCGGCCGATGCCCGCCTGCTGGTGCGGGCCGCACGCACCATCGATCCGCGTCTGCCGCCCGACTCCCAGGTCGTGCTGCACGCCGAGGACGCGATGGCCCGCGCTCGTGGAGGTGAAGAGTGCGGTGCTGTGCGGGAGTTGGACAAGGCGCTGGAGAAGACGACCGGTCTTGGCGGTGATCCGGAGGTTGAAGCGGGGTTCGATGTCATGGCTCAGGGCTTCGCCCTGTCCCTTGTGCAGGCCCGGGTCGCGCTCGGCTTCGGGTACCTGCACGAGGCCGGCCGGCACATCGACGCGGCCATGCCGTACTTGATCACACCGCAGGCCGGTCCGAGGTGCCCGCACACCGGGGTCTTCCTGCTCCAGGCGCTCGACGCCCGGATCGCCCTCGGGGAGCTGGACCGAGCGGTGACCGTCGTCCACCAGGCCCTCGCGGCCGTCGGGGCGTTGCCGCCCGGGCTCACGGTCCGGTACCGGAAGCGGCTCGTGCCCTTCCAGAGCGAGCCGCTCGTCCGCCATGCGCTGGACGAGCTGGCCGAAGCGGGTTCAGTCTGATCCCCCTGAGGTGGTTCGGGGAACCCGGTTCAGAGCGCTGAGGCTCTCGGCCGCCTTGCGGGTGTGGTAGATCAGCGGCCGCAGGTCAGCCGGCATGTCGGCCGCGGGCTTGAGCATGAGGACGGCGCCCATGATGGCGTCGTGCCACAGGACCGGCGCGGCGACGGAGTCCCAGCCGGGCATGCATTCCTGACGGCCGACGGCGAAGCCGAGCTGGCGGATCTCATCGAGGGAGGCGGCGAGGACATCGTTGTCGCGGATCGCGCCGGGACCCGCGGTGGGAGGCACCTCCTCGGCCAGGACCAGCTCCTGGATGGGCTGGGGCAGGTGCGCGAGGATGACGCGCCCCGATGCGCCGGTGCGCAGGGAACGGGAGACGGAGACGACGTCCTCGGCGGACATGCCGACGTCAGCGGGGTCCAGGTCGCCGATGACGTAGTCCGTGCAGAGCCGCTTCGCGCCGCCGAACGGGGAGAGTACGTAGAGAAGCGCGAGCCCTCCGGTGGCCTGGTGCAGGAGCTCCAGGATCCCGTTGGTCGACGCTGCGCCGGGGGAGTGGGCCATGGCCTGGACACCGGCGCGGGCGGTGCCGGTGCCGAGTCGGTAGCGGCCCCGGCCGACCTGTTCGAAGACGCCGTCGTCGACACCGGTCTGCAGGATCCGGTGGGTCGTGGCGTCGTCGAGGCCGGCGGTCTTGGCGATGACGCGCAGCGCGTGCACGTCGCCGGGGAGGCGGGTGAAGGCCTGTTGGACGGCAAACGCGCGGGCCGCGAGCGAGGATGCCGGCTTGCGGGGTGCGTCGTCGCGGCGCTGCCCTGACGCGGCGCCGGTTGTGGGCGTGGTGGTGATCTTCAATGAGGGTTCCGGTGGATGGTGCGGTGCACCGTTCGGTGGTGCGGTGAGGGTTTGCGGAGGCTGCCTGTCGGCGGCCGGAGGCCGACGAATCGGAGGAGCCGTCCGTTAGAGGCTGAGGTCGAGGACGACCTTGCCGCTGGTGAGGCGGGCGGCGAGGTCGTGATGGGCCAGGCGGGCCTGACCGAGCTTGTACACCTGGCCGTTGAGGGGTTTGAGCCAGCCCTCGGTGACCGCGGTGAACAGGGCGGACATCGAGTCGTTGAGGTGGGTGCGGGAGGGGTAGAGGTTCGGCAGCCAGAAGCCGCTGACGGCCTTGGACCCGGCCAGCAGGCTGGTGAGCGGCACGAGGCCGTCGGCCCCGGTGACGGCGCCGAAGATGGCGAGACGCCCGCGGGGGGTGAGCGCGGCGAGGGTGGAGTGGAAGACGTCGCCACCCGTCATCTCCAGGGCGGCTGTGACGCGGCCGCCGGCGGCGTCGAGGATCTGCTCGGTGAGGCCTTCGGTCGTGGAGGAATCGACGACGGCGTCGGCACCGAGCTCGGTGGCGGTGCGGCGCTTCGCGTCGCTGGAGGCCATGGCGACGACCTTGGCGCCGGCGTGCTTGGCGAGCTGGACGGCGAGCGAACCGACTCCGCCGGCGGCGGCCGGGACCAGCACGGTGTCCTCGGCCGTCACGCGCAGGTCGGTGAAGAGCAGGTGCCAGGCCGTGTTGCCCTGGAGCATGAGGGCGATGGCGTCGTGGTCCGCGATGCCGTCCGGGACCTCGAAGGCGAGCTTCCGGTGGACGACGGCCGTCTCGGCGTACCCGCCGCCGCGGCTGAGTGCCACGAACCGGCGGCCGTCCTCGCTGGTGCCGAGCACTTCGTTTCCCGGGATGAACGGCAGGGGCATCGGGGCCGGATAGGTGCCCTCGCGCAGGTGGACGTCCGCGTAGTTGACGCCGGCCAGGCGGGTTCGGAGCTTCAGGTGGCCGGGGCGGACCGAGGGTTCGGGAAGCTCGCAGAGCTCCAGCACCTCTGGGCCGCCGAACTGCCGCACGGTAATGGCCTGCATGTAGTTCAACCCTTAATTAGTTGTTCTTGGACAAAGCGATTGCTTTGTATCCGGCGGAGAAATATACCCAGGCGACGGAAGATCTTTTTCGGCCCGAGGGGGCGTTGTGGCGCCATGGGGGCACGTGAGGGAGCTGTGGTGGCATAGCTCACGTAACGTTCCGTAAGGCCTGAGAGCTGACTTCGTGTCAAATATTCGAGGGGGTGCCCAGTGGGGTGCCTCCACTTGGGAGGGAGCTAGTGTCAGGATCTAGAGATCATTTCTCGGTGTGTGAAAAATGACCACAGCTACGCGCGTAGATCACTGGCTTTGTTGACCGAATTTACGTGGAAATCTAGTGTCAGTTCTGCGGTTCAGTCGGCTGCGCGAATTCGCGTGGAGGTCGGATTGCACGCTGCTCCCGGCCCGGGGCGGCAGGGACGGCATCAACGCGCTGGATCTGTGCGCCCACTGGCCCTATGGTCGTGCTCCCGCCGGCCGGACGGCGGCGGAAACGGCGGAAGGCAATGGCACCGCCCGGCCCCTAAGGGCCTAAAAACCAAACGGCGCCCGGGAGTTACCAGCTCCTGGACGCCGGGCCGGAGCCCGCAGGGCACCGGTTCACAACTACGCAGCGGCGGGACTTCCTAGCACGAGAGAACCGCCGCGCGCTCCTACGAAACCGGAGTATCGCATGCGGGCCTCGCCCAGCCGAATCCCCGCCCGCCTTGTCACAGGCGGCCTCCGTCGCGCCGCAGTTCAGTTCGGCCCCGCTGTCGTGCGCGTCGCTGGTCCAGCCATGACGGCTCGGGGCCGCTGACATGGCGCGCATACGCTCCATCAAGCCCGAGACCTGGGTGAGCGAGACGCTCTCCGAGGTGTCCATCCCGGCGATGGTCACCTTCCTCGGCATGACCAACCACGCCGACGACCACGGTCGTCACCGCGACAACGCCGCGATCGTCTACGGCCTCATCTGGCCGATGCGCGACGAGATCAACAGGGCTGACGTCGAGGGCCACCTTCAGCAACTCGCCGCAGGCGGAGCCGTTTGCCGCTACACCGGCTGCGATGGCCGCCGGTACTTCCACTACCCGACCTGGCGCCTGCACCAGAAAATCGACAAGCCCAGCTTGTCCCGGCTGCCCGCGTGCCCGCACTGCGAGCCGGAGCGGTGCGGCGTCTGCAAGGGTCCCTGCATCCAGCGGGCCGCCCTCGCCGACACCCCGGGAACCGCAGCCGAGGACGCCGCGAACGCTCCCCGAGTGTTCGTCGAACCCTCGGCGAACACTCCGGAAGCCCTCCAACTGCCGAAGGAGCCCGTCACAGTCTCCGGCCCTCAGGCATCTCCGAGCGCTGCTGAAACGGTGAGCACGCAGATCGAAGCCGATCCCAAGCCGATCCCGGCCCACCGGAAAAGCACAGGTCAGACAGTATTCGCCGAAACCTCCCCGAAGGTTCGGCGGAGCCTCCCGGAGCCCTCGGCGCCTGGATCTAGGATCTTGGATCCTGGATCTTCTTTCCCTACGGGGCGCCAGGCGCCCGACGCGGACACCGTCTCCGCCGGCCAACTGGTCGGCGAGTACGTCGCCGCCTGCGCCGAGCGCCCGCCGAGCGGCGTCCGCGGCCACCTCGGCAAGGTCGTCAAAACCCTGCTGGACGAGGGCATCGCCGCTGACCACGTCCGGGCCGGGCTGCGGCGCTTCGCCGAGATCCAGGGCCACCCTTCCCGGCTGCCGAGCCTGGTCAACGACGCCATGAACGCACGAAGCGCCGGTTTGGCGCGGCCGGGAACCCGGTCTAGCGTGCCCGCGCACCAGGCGTGGACCAACCCGGTCGACGCTGCCGCCGCCTACGCCGAGGAGCTGTGATGCGCACCCACCACGACCCGCAGACGCTCGCCGACGCCCCCTCGGTGCTCAACCGGCTGGCCCGCATCCTGGCCGCCCGGGGCATCGACCAGCACACGGTCGACGCCCTCCCCGACGAGCCGGAGCCGCACGCGGCGGAGGCCGTGCTGCACGCCGTGCTGCCGCCGCGCTACCGCGACGCGCTCGCCACGAACCCGCAGGTCCTCACCTGGGCGCGGCAAGTCGCCGCCCAGGCCGCCGCGCCGAGCCCGGGCGCCCGCCGACAGGTCACCACCGGCCCCAGCCTGCTGATGGCCGGGGTCGTCGGCGCCGGGAAGACCCACGAGGCATACGGCGCCGTCCGCGCCCTCGTACAGGCCGGCATCGGGGTGCGCTGGCGCGCCACCACCGCCGCGGATCTCTACGCGGAGCTGCGGCCCAGCTCGGACACCGACGCCGAGCGGACGCTCGCCGCCTACGGCCGGGTGCCGCTGCTGATCCTCGACGACCTCGGCGCCGCCAAGAGCTCGGAGTTCGTCGAAGAGCAGACGTACCGGCTGATCAACCGCCGCTACAACCACCTGCTCCCGACCCTGATCACCACGAACCTGCCAATCAGGGATCTCAAGGCCCACCTCGGTGACCGCGTCACCTCCCGGCTCGCCCAGATGACCACGCGGGTCGCCTTCGAGCCGGTCGACCGCAGACGCCTCCAGCGCGCCGCCTGAGCCGCCGCCGCGCCCGGCCGCCACACGGCGAGCCGCCCGACCTTCACCGACCCAGCGCACCTCTTCGCCGACGCCGACCTCGCGCGGAGAGCGATCGGAGCAACCCCTCATGACCACCACGACCAGCCCTGCCCGCCACCGCACCCTCGGCGACCACACCTGGCAGGACCAGGCCGTCTGCACCCCGACCGAGTACCACCCCGTCGACCCGGAGGCCTTCTTCCCTGGCCCGGAGGACGCCGACAAGATCGCCACCGCCAAGGCGCTGTGCGCCCAGTGCCCGGTCGCCCGCGCCTGCCTGGACGCCGCCCTCGAGACAGGCGACACCCACGGCATCCGAGGTGGCCTCACCGAGGAGGAACGCGAGCCGCTGCACGCCAAGATCAACGACCGCCTCGACCACAGCCGGGTCAACGCCGTGTTGGCCGGACGCGACGTCCACCTCACCAAGGCGGAGCGCCGCGCGACCGTCCTCGCCGGCTACCGCCAGGGCGTCCCAGTCGAGCGCCTCGCCTGGCTCCTCAAGATCACCCCCGAGCACGCCCTCAAGCTCTACCGCGAAACCCGCCGCGCGATCCGCCACCGGCAGATCGCCGAGGAAGCCACCCGCGCTGCTGCGGCCGACCGCAGCAGCACCGGCACCGACCAACTGACCCGCGACGACTTCGGTCCGGCTGCGTGAGCACCACCACCGCGACCACCTCGGCCACCGCCCACGTCACCGGCTGGGACCGGGCCGTCGTCATCGCCCTCGGCGCCTCCGGCTGCGCGCTCAGCTTCTCCGCACTCCAGCAGATGGCCGTCGCCATCCACGTCCGAGACCTCCTCACCTACCTCTTCCCGGTCATCGTCGACGGCTTCATCGCCTACGGGGTGCGCGCCCTGCTGGTCCTGCGCGACGCACCGCTACGGGCTCGGATCTACGTGTGGACGCTCTTCGGCGCGGCCACCGGGACGAGTCTGTGGGCCAACGCCCTGCACGCCGTCCGGCTCAACGAGCAGAACGCTGCAACCGGCGGGCTTCGGTTGGGCGACACGGTGGTCGCGGTGCTCTCCACCATCGCCCCGCTCGCCCTGGCCGGCGCCGTCCACCTCTACATCCTCATCGCTCGGGGACCGGTCAGCGTCGCTGACCGGGTCGGTCACGGCGACCGAGCGGCCGAGGTTGACCGGGGTCAGGTCACGGCAGGGCAGACCGGTCTGACCAAGCGGTCGGTGGTGCCAGTCGCCGGTCAGGACAACGCCGGTCACCCCGCACCAGGTCAGCCGGACAGCGATCCGGTCACAACCCCAGTGCGACAACCGACCTCGGTCAGCATGGACAGCCTGACCACGTCTTCTGACCCGTACGGTCATTCGGACACCGAGCAGCCGCTCACCGACCGACCGCCGGTCGCCACCACGGAGGTCACCCGAACTGAATACGCCGGTCAGCCGGTTGCCGCCCCGCTGGTCACTGACCGGGACGGCGACCCCCACCCTGACCTGGACGTCGAGGGCCTGCTGGAGATCGCTCGGCAGGCGGTCAGGGAGGAGGACAAGCTGACCCGCAAGGTGGTCGGTCAGGCGATCCGAGGCCAGCAGATCCCTCTGTCCAGCGCCACCCTGACCCAGCTGATGGCCCAACTCAGGACCGAGGACGGTCAGCCGGTCACCGCCAGCCAGAGCTGACCAACCGCCTGACCGCCGGGGTGACCGACCAGGTCACCCCGGCGGGTCACACACCCGAACCACCACCATCCGGGAGCACCCCACTATGCGCACCACCCCCGCCACCTGGGCCGAGGCGGACTCCTGGCTTGCCGTCCTCACCCAGCACGGTCACCTCCACCGCGTCGACATCGGCCCGGACGGCGTCCGCAGCGTCCAGTACGGCCAGCACTCCCGCCCCTGGACCCTCCACCACCCCGTCCTCGCCATCGACTTCGTCGAAGACCTCCTCCTCGACCTCCGCCAGCGCGACGCCGAGGCCAGCCGGTGACCACCCTCGACCAGAACGGCGCCACACAGGGACCGGACAGTGACCCTGATCGGGCTCCTGGCGGAGCAAGTTGTGGGCTAAGCGATGCTTACCCCGCCCCTGCCCCGGAGGGGGCATGGGCACCCCGGTCGTCGGCGAACCCAGGGGGGCCCGCCGACGACCGGGGGGTCGACCCGGGGGTGTCGCCTACCGGGACAGAAACCGCGACCGCTTCCCAGCACGCCGCCTCCCGACGCCGCCGCCCCCGCCACGCCTCCCAGCGCCGCACCTGCGTCAGCCTGCGGTTCAGCGAACCCGAGTGGGCCGCCGTCCGGAAGGCCGCCGACCACGCCGACCTCGCCCCTGGCGGCTTCTGTGCCGCCGCCACACTGGCCGCGGCCACCAGCACCGACCCCAGCGCCGCGGTCGCCGACTACCGGCGCGGCATCCAGGAACTCATGGAGTCCAACCGCCAGCTCGCCGCCATCGGCAACAACGTCAACCAGGTGGCCCACTTCCTCAACACCGGCGGCCAACCCACTGCCGATCTCCGCGTGCTGCTGCAGCGCGTCGAGGCCTCCATCGACGCGGTCGACGACGCGGTCGCCTGGATGGTCCGCCGGTGATCCCCAAGATCCGCACCGGCACCGACCGCTCCTTCCCCCTCATCGACTACCTCTTCGGCCCCGGCAAACACGAGGAACACACCCACCAACACCTCGTCGCCTCCTGGAACGACTTCGCACCCGACCCCGGCCCCAACCCCGAACGGCACCAGGTCGCCAAACTCGCCAACCAGCTCGACCAGCCCGTCAGGGCCCTCGGCAAGCAGGCCCCGGCCAACAAGATCTGGCACTGCTCCGTCCGTACCGCCCCCGGCGACCGCCACCTCGACGACGCAGAGTGGGCCACCATCGCCCGCCGCATTGTCCACGCCACCGGCATCGCACCCGAAGGCGACACCACCGCTTGCCGCTGGGTCGCCGTCCGCCACGCACCCGACCACATCCACATCGCCGCCACCCTCGTGCGCCAGGACGGTCGCCTCGCCAACCTCTCCTACGACCGGCGCAAGGCGCAGGCCGAAGCCCGCCTCATCGAGACGGAATACGGCCTGCGCCAGCTCAACCCCGGCGACGGCACCGCGGCGAAGAACCCCACCAGCCAGGAGCACTTCAAGGCCGAACGCACCGGCCGCACCGAGCCCCCGCGCGAGACCCTGCGCGAAGCCGTCCGCCAAGCCGTCGCCGGAGCCGCCAGCGAGGAGGAGTTCCTCACCCGCCTGCGCGAGGCCGGCCTGCGGGTGAAGCTGCGCCATCTGCCTTCCGGTGACCTCGTTGGCTACAACGTCGCCCTACCCGGCGACCGCAACGCCAGTGGGGAGCCCATCTGGTTCGCCGGGGCCAAACTCGCCCCCGACCTCTCCCTCCCCAAGATCCGCCACCGCCTCGACGCCGCACCCGCCACTGGCACCCCCATCCCGGAGGACCGTCCGGCCCGCCCCGGCCGCTCCGCTCCCGCTCGCCGCCGTCGAGA
Source organism: Kitasatospora sp. NPDC089509 (assembly GCF_044749365.1). Taxonomy (NCBI): domain Bacteria; kingdom Bacillati; phylum Actinomycetota; class Actinomycetes; order Kitasatosporales; family Streptomycetaceae; genus Kitasatospora; species Kitasatospora sp. NPDC089509. Next base: position 716,396 of record NZ_JBIVHS010000001.1, read on the forward strand.
CGCTGCCCACGCTGCCGAGCGCGCCGTCGCCGCGCTCGACCAGGACGACGACGAAGCCGCCGCCTACCTCGTCGGCGCGGGTGAACTCCTCGACGCCCTTGCCCAGACCTCCCCGGCCGCCACCCGCGCCGAACTCCGGGCCGCAGCCCGTTCCTTCGAACGCGCCACCCGCAGCCACGTCCGTGCCGAAAACGCCGATATCCGCGCCCTGCGCTCGGCCGCCAGCGGAATCGTCCACGCCGGCAGCGCGCTTGGCCGGGGCGAGGACGGCGGTGCCACCGCGATGGTTCTGTCCACCTTCGTCCTCGTCACCCTGGCCGCCGCCCGCTGGCACTCCGCCCGCGGCCACGCCCAGCAGGCCGCCGCCTCCTGCCAGGCCGCCGACCACCTCCGCTTGGCCTACCAGCAGGCCGCGGCCACCCCGATGCGCACCCTGCGCGACATTGGCCGCGCCCTCCCTAAGGGCGAGCGGTTGCGCTACGACACCACCATCCGCACCGTTCTCCGCAGCACCGGTAACCCGAAGGGCCCGGCGAGCGAGTACGACGCCTTGGCCGCCGTCCTCGCCGAAGCCGAGAAGGCCGGCCATGACCCCAAGGCCCTCCTGGAGAAGGCCGTCGACCGGCGGGAGCTGGAAACCGCCCGCAACACCACCGACGTCCTCGTGTGGCGCATCCGCCGCCTCGCGGACCTGCCCGCCAACCCCGAACACCCCCACACCCGTGCGGCTGCCGGCACCCGGGCCCGGACCGGCCCGGCCCAGGCCCGCACCGCGCGGCCGGCACAGCCCCAGCCCCCGGCCGACCCACACCGCCCGGCACCACGCCGCTGACCCCGAAATCCCTCGACACCCGGTTCCACCAGGTGTTACGCAAGTACCCGAGCACCGCGAACGGAGAGCCCGTGACCAGAGCAACCGAGCACACCACCACCGCCCCGACCCCGATCACCAGCCAGGCCCCGGCCGCCTCCGACCCACTCCTGCAACTGGAGTACGAGACCCAGCCGCCCAGCGGACCCGACACCGTCCGCCTCGCGCAGCGCCCCTCCGAACTGGTACTGCGCGGCATCCCGGTGACCTGCTCCAACTGCCGCGCCCGCCGCGACTGGCTGCTGATCAACCACCGCCGGCACGTCTGGATTGGCTGCCGCTGCGGGGCGGAGTGGCTGGAGCCGGAGATCACCCGGCGGGACTTCGACGCCATGATCGCGGACCCGACCTGGACCCGGTACGGCAGCCTCACCGAGGCCCGAATCGCCCTGGGGTTCGACGGAATGTTCGCTGGGCTGTACCTGGAGTAACGAGCGGTGTTGCATCGGACGGAACACTCAGCATGACTGTGACTGAGCGTCATAGTTGGCGGCTGAGCGTTTTGCTTGGCGGGTTGAGCGCTGGCGGACGTCGCCCCGTGTGCCGACGCGTTGTAGGCGTCACATCGGCACGCAAACTGTCACTAGGATCGAATCGGCGGACTGCCCGGGGGTGAGGTCAGGATCCGAGGCGGCTATGGCTGGCCTGTCGCATCGTAGGTGGCGGATTCCCACTCGATCTCATCTGTTCTGTCGGGTTCTCACCGATTCAGATCGGGCGACACCTTCGCCCCCAAATTGGCGGCCAACGACTACACGGCGGTAATTCCGTCCTGGCCGAGCAGTCCCGCTGTGTGAGGGCTGAGCCTGGCAGCTGCTTCGGGGCTGTAGCGGCCGAAGTCGCTGTGGCCGTAGAGGTTCCCAGCGAGCAGGTCGCGTGCGTGGTCGACATGGCGGAGGACCGCGGTGCGTTCGTCTCCAGTGAGTCCCAGGCGGTCGCAGAACGGCTCTATGTTCTGGTGGATGTCCATGAAGTCGCGTACCCGCTCGTCCGCCATGGCGATGACGTGTTCGATGCCGACTTGGCGGGTGCAATCGGCGTGCTGCATGGCCATGTGAACGAGGTTGTGTTCGCCGCGCGCCTCGTCCTTCTCCAGGCCCATGACCTCGTTGGTGAAGACCACGTGCTCGCTGACGAGACGACGCATGACGGTCAGGCGGCTGCTGTGCCAGGCCAGGGACGGAACCTCGTAGTGGCCCGCTGCTTCCGAGAGGTAGAGGCACTGCACGGAGCCGACGGAGTGCCGTCGGAGTTCAAGGTAGTCCGTCCACGAGGGGAGTTGGTGCTCGCGGCGGTTGGCCTCCTCGGTGAGGTTCGCGTACAGGTAGTCCATCCAGGTCCTAGCCGCGCGCCGACGCCAGGTCGTCGACCGGCCCTCGCACATGCGCACCCACAGATCCGCGAAAGCCGCCAGGAGCGGCGGGGCCTCGTCACGCAGGACGTATCCCGGGTTGCCGAGCAGGTCCGCGATCTCCAGCACGACGGCCACGACGGCGTCCGCGGGCCGGCCGTCGGGGGTGTCGAGGAAGTCGTCGAGAATGAAGAAGAACGCCATCGCGTCGGTCAACAACCCGCAGTCGTCGCCCGCGTCAGGGCAGAACTCTAGACCGAACCGGGCGCCCTCGCTGAACACGTACAGTTCGACGGCGCTATCAACCGGCAACAGTCCAATCCTCCGGGCCCACTGGACGTTGCGTTCCAGCGCAGCCTTCCCCTGCGGGTGCGACCGGCGCGGGTAGGGCATGAAGAACTCGGCGTCTTGCGGCATCGGGACCGCCTCTTTCCCGGGAGCAGTCGCTGGTGGAGGTACTGGCCACGTCCGGTTTCCGGGCCCGCCCGCCGGGGACGGCGACTGGCTGAGCGCGAGACCGGCGCCATCAGGCTAGTCCGCAGGGCGTGACGCGTCAGCAGGGCAACGGAAACGCAGTTCGCCCACCCGACAGCGGGAACGAGGCCCGCCCACCGACGGACCGCTGCCCGCGGCTGTCCAGACTCCGCCGAAGCCAGGTGCTCTGAGAATGGCGAGCCTGCGTGATCTCACTCAACCTGGCATCCCGGCAGTTCGGAGCGAGATCGACAGCCAGGTGCAATGCGACGGGACAATGGCTGGCGACCTGGGTCTTCTGCAAGCACCTTGGTGTCGTCGAAGCGTGTCATAGAGGCCGACGAGGCTGCTGGTGTCCACTTAAGTGGCGGATCGAGCTGGTTCCGCAGCGGCTGACGCCGCCCGCATACTTCATCCGCGTTCCCGACAAGGACCTGGTAATGGTGGTGTCGCCGAAGGCGATCTTCCCGCCTGAGATCGAGCTGGCACCTTCCGGCACCAATCTTCCGCCTGGGGTGCCCCGTCTGGGTGACGGCCCATTCGGTTGTCCTCCGGGCGGGTATGTCTTCGCAATGCCTCTCTTGGGGCACTCATACACCAGCTAGCAGGAGGCACGTCATGGCACAGGGCACTGTCAAGTGGTTCAACGCAGAGAAAGGCTTTGGGTTCATCGCGCCGGAGGGCGGTGGACCGGAGGTGTACGTCCACTACAGCGAGATCATGTCGAGGGGGTTCCGGGCCCTGGAGGAGGGGCAGCGTGTCCAATACGAAGTCGGTCAAGGTACGAAGGGACCGCAGGCGACCTCCGTTACGGTCATTTCTTGAACCGGACGTCTTACGCATCGGAAGTACGGCCACACGCCATCCACGGCCATCGCCAACCCGGTGAACATTGCCGGTCACAGCACTAAACGGATTGGCCGCGTGACATCTGGGTGAGGGCACCGTCCCCATGTGCATAGCATTCAGCGTCGTGGAGCACGTCGGTACTTGCTCTTGGCTTGCGGACACACGTTGGGCTCTCGACTGTTGGCGGCCGGTACGGCGGCTGGGGGCCTACGACGCGGACAACACCGCCGCCTGGCCGGCCCGGTTTCCGTTCTGCGACTAGGGAAGAGTTACCGACCCGCCCTCGGCCGACGTCACTGCCCACGTCGTGGAGATGCTCGCCGACCAGGGCATGGCTGCACATCCCGCGGTCCGAGACGGCATCGCCTTCCTGCTGGCCGAACAGGAGCCCGACGGATCCTGGTGCGGCCGGTGGGGCGTCAACCATATCTATGGCACCGGTGCCGCCGTCCCAGCCCTCGTCAAGGCCGGCCTGCCCTCGGCGCATCCCGAGATCCGCCGCGCACTGACTGACCGGCCATCAGAACCCCGACGGTGGATGGGGCGAGGACTGGCGCTCCTACACCGACCCCGCCTGGCGCGGCCGCGGCGCCTCCGCCGCTTCCCAGACCGCCTGGGCCCTGCTCGCCCTGCTGGCCGTCGGCGAAGCACACCATCAGCTGGCCTTATCGGTGCAGCCGGCCCCACTGGAACCGGTTCGACTTGGGCCCACGCGAGTGTTCGGTTCCGGCCTGAACGGGCCCCATCTGATGCTGTCCGTCCTGGTCAGCGGTGGGGCCAGTCCGGACCGGGAGTGCCTGTGCCCGAATTGCCCCGGAACCACGTCAAGCCGGATGGGTGGGGCCGACTGCACCGATAGCGCCAGCAGCGGGCCGACGCAGCCAGTACACCTCGTTCGATTGAATCTCGGAGCTTTTCGACATGCCGGATCGTCTCGCCAGGACATTCACCCTGGATGAGCCTTCCTGCCACGCCCGGTACGTCGTCGCGCTTGCGGTCGGGGCTCGTCCGGTAGGTGTCCGGCAGGCTCTGGGGACGGTGGGCTCAACCCGGTGCCACCGCGGGCTGCCCCGCAAGGGCCCCGGTTCCGCCGGAACCAGCCCAGCCTGCGGCGCGCAGCGCGTTGACGCACTCGTGGCCAGGCAGTGCGCCGTGCCGCGCGTCCTGGCACCTCGGCGCCTACGGCATGCACAACGCCGTGACCGAGATCGAATCGACCAAGGGACATTTCAGATGGCGGACTACGAGAACGATGCCGACAACACACCACAGCCCGGGGCCAGCGGGCAGAGTGAACGTGGTGAGAACTCCCTGGAGGGCCAGAGCATCTCGGAGCGAACCGAGTTGACGTCGCAGGAGTCGGACCGGCGGGAGCGGCTACGGGGAATGCTCCGCGGTACCGGGCCGGCCGCCGACAGCAAGTGAATGCGGGGCCTGCGCAGCTCACGCGAGGCAGGTGTGCTCTTCGGGGTCGCGTTGCACGCTGCTGAGCGTTTCCGGACGGGTGCGACGCTGACGGACCTGGAGCAAATCATGCTGCGGTCCCTGCGGAGGCTGATGTCCGATCCGGAGATCCGCGCCACCGGGCAGGAGTACCGGTCGGCGGTGGTGGAGGTGGGGGCGCTGGACATCGTGCCGGCCTGGGTGACGTCGAAGGCGCCGACGACCGGTATCACCCTGGCGCAGTACCGGGCCCGGCTGGCCGTGATCGGAACCGAGGCCAAGGCGCTCCCGCATGCCTCCCTCGCCGACCTGGGCGCGGCCGCCGCGGGCGGGGAGGTGGACAGCGCTGCGTTCGTCCAGGGGGTGGGCGAGGTCGGGTTCGGTGCGACCGTGTACGCCTCGGCGCCGCCCGAGACCGCCACCGCGCCGTCCAACCCGGCGTTCACCTCGAAGATTGAGCTCAAGCAGTTCCACGTTCGGCGGGCGGTCGGCGACCAGTTCGGGGGCAAGGACGAGATCTACTGGACCGTCGCCATCCAGTCCGACCTGCACCGCCCGCCCCACTACCGGTCCCAGGAGTTCGGCTCGGTCAAGAAGGGCGACACCCGCGCCTTCGCGAGCAACCGGAAGGTCGTGTTCGACGGCCGGGTCAAGGACGGGCTGATCCTGAACGTCTCCGTCTGGGAGGCCGACCAGAGCAACGCCGAGTGGTTCACCAAGCTCGGTGAGGCGCTGGAGACGTTCCTCGACACGATGAGCGACATGAACATCTTCCAGCAGATCATCTGGAGCGCCCAGCCTTTCGACGAGCTGGGTCTGCTGCTGGACGCGGTCAGCCTGATCGTCGCGTTCTGGGAGTACTTCCGCAACAACGACGACCTGTCCTGCACTCGCGCGATCGCGCTGGACAACCGGGGCCTGTTCACCCTGTGGCACCGCAAGGAGTCCGTCTGGGAGTTCAACGGCGACGGCCACCACGCGCTGACCGTCTCCTACAGCGGCGACCGGCCCCCGCTTCCCAGCGGCGCCCTCGAGTACGTCGTGCGCCGCAATGGCGACACCACCTGGAGCGCCCCGGTCAACCTCGGCTGGCGCAGCGCCGCCGGCGCCGCACTGTGCGAGTACCAGGGCTCGCTGTACGTCGCCTACGTCAGGCCGGGCGACCATGCGCTCATGTGGAGCAGGTGCACCAACGGCATGTGGAGCGTGCCCGCGCGGGTTCGCAGCTGGACGACGTTCTACCAGCCCGCGCTCACCGTCCACCAGGGAAGGCTCTACGTGTCGGCCACCGGGGAGAACCGGAACGTCTACATCAGCCGCCTCAACGCATCGGGGACCGCCTGGGAGGGGAACCACCAGGCCGGCGGTGTCATCTCCTCCCACGGGCCGAGCCTGTTCTCGCACAGCACCGGCCTCATCCTGCCCACGGTGGGGACCAACGACATCATGTACCTCAACCGGGCCCCCGACCCGACGAACTGGTCGAACCCGGCGCGCCAGAGCCTGTGGAAGTCCAAGCAGCGCCTGTCCTCCGCGAACAACAGTGGATGGCACTGGCTGCACCACATCGCGCTCGACGGCACGGTCCACGTCAGCGTCCGGAACGGCGATACGTACTACCTCAAGCCTCTGCCGTCGAGCTTTCTCATCAACCCCGGCGGCACCCTCGTCTCCGTGGCGGGCGACGGTGTGTGGCTGATCGGCCGAGACTCCCAGGGCAACCTCGTCGCCGTGTGCAACAGAGGAGGGCTGGACGTGAGGTGGCTGCCCATGGGAACCATCGCCTCGGGCGTCATCGCCAACGAGGTCGGGGCCGCCGTGGTCGGCGAAGACCTCCACGTGATGTACCAGAAGCCCTGACCACCCAGCCAGCCCCGACACTCCGCGAGGAACGACGCACTGACGTGGCCCGCCTCGGCACCGCCTCCGCGCGGGCTCGGGCCTGTCCGACGTGGGTGGGAAGACCACGGTCTTCCCACCCACGTCGGACACAGGCTCCTGCGACTCCCGGCGCCACTGGCCGGTCTCGGCCGCGCCTGTGCGAAGGCGGTGGTCGGGCGGTGGCGCTCGGTCCACCTGGGAAGGGCGAGGTGGGCTCGCGGAAGGCTGAGGGTTGTCAGCGGCCAGGGCAGCTGGCCGCTGACACGTGGTGATGTAGTGCATCGCGGTCTGTCGCTGATGACGAACAGGTGCATGCAATGGAGCGGGTCGCCGGTGGCGGCGGCTTCATCGAGGACTCGGTCCTGGCGCAGCATGTCGAGGGTCTGCCGTTGGGCAGGTCCGGTTGCACAGCGATCCGGTACGCGGCCAGGCGGTCGAGGGCGGCAGGGCAGCTTGGGCCTGCTCTTCGCCGGATAGACCAGGAATACGACGCCCGAAGAATAAGGACTCTCCGCCGGTATAGGCAGGAAACGTGAAGGGACCGCCACCCGGTGTCGGGCGGCGGTCCCTTCGCTTGGTCAGCGCTCCGGGGCCGGAGGAGGTGCTGGTGAGGGGAGTTGGCCGGAGACGGCCAGCCGGTGGAGGCTGAGCCGGAGTGCGGCCGGGCGCAGGCCGAGGCTGTCGGCCAGCGTCTCGGGTGCGTGGCCGGGGGCCTGCTGAAGGTGTTCGAGGACGGCACGGTCGGTCCGCTCGTCGGCCGCGCGCATCGTGCGGTAGGCGCCGAGCGCGCCGCCGGCGAGGGCGAACATGCCGATGGCGCACAGCACGTAGGCGTCGGCCAGGGCGGCCGGGACGGCGGTGGCGGCGCCCAGGGCGGCGAGGGCGCAGCAGGGGATGAGCGCGCCGGGGCGGCGGATCGGGCGATCGGTCATCGGCGGGCAGTCCTTCCTGGGGCTGGCCTGGTCACGGGCGTGTCGGCATCGTGTCGCGGAAGTCGCAGCCGGGGAACAGAGCGAGGGCATTGGAGGAGGTGGTCGCGGCGGACTTCGTCAGCTGCTGGTGTCGGTGCCGGGCTGGTGTGCAGGTTGGTGCGGTGGCCCTGACCGATCGGGTTCCAGCGCTGGAGGGTAGACGGTTTCCAGCGGGGGCGGTCGGGGACGCTGGTGTCGTCGGTGGCGGGAAGGGTGCCGCGGTTTCGGCGGTTGCGGGCGGCGTCGACGCTGATGCCCAGGTGCGCGGTGACCTCGGCGTAGCTCCAGGGCTGCTGGTCGTCGACCATGCGTTGTCCTTCCTCGGTGCTTCGGTGACGAGCGTACGGGCCGCCGCTCGGGTGGGCGCACGGCGACGCCGCCCCGGTCCGGTCGGCGCGGGGCGGCCTTGTGTGGTGGTGCTCAGGAATCGGCGACGTGGTTGGCGAGTTCGAGGGCGGCGGTGGCGACGGCGAGGGCGGAGCACAGGCCCGTGACCTCGTGGAGGGTGGGGCGCACCAGGCGGGGCCAGTCGTCGGGGGCGGCGGGCCAGGTGGCGAGGTGGACGTCGGTGGTGGCAAGGCCGAGGCGGGTGGTGACGTCCCAGCCAGCCTCGGGGGCCTTCTCCCATCGCAGCAGGATGCGGCCGAAGGGGAGTCTGGGTACCGTGTTCGGGAGCCAGAGGACCTTGATCGGTTGGCCGGGGTCGGTGGGGACGCGGCGGACGAGCGCACCGCTCGCCCACGGCGGCACGGGGTGCAGCGCGAATCGGTCGAGCGGCTGTGGGCGGGCGAGGCGATGGGTGGTGGGGATGCGGGTCTCCTTGGGGCGGTTGGTGGCTCAGGCCCAGGCGAGTTCGTCGCGGACGGCGGCGGGCAGGTAGCTGTCCTGGCCGTCCTCGGCGAGGTAGGCGATGCCGTCGTGGACGACGACGTCCGTGCCGATGTAGTGGGCGAAGGCCCAGTCCGGGTTCACGGCGAGGCGGACGCGCAGGTTCGGGTCGACGTTCTGGAGCTGGGCGATCAGGTGGGCGACGGTCAGGTACTGGGGCACAGCGGTCTCCGGGCGGTATAGGGGCGGTGGTCACGGGAGATTGAGGCGGAACCTCTCGCAGAGCACAGCCCCTCAGGTTCTCTTGACGGACGGGATCGTCGGGGCGGGAAGGCGGTGTCGGGGGCGGACGAGGACGGGTTCGTCGGCGGGCCACGGGTCGCAGCACTCCCAGGGGAAGTCCCGGGCGAAGACCATGGTGCCGCGCGGGCCTTCGACCTCGGGCAGGCCGCAGACACCGCATCCGCAGGCCGGGTCGTACGGGCCGGGTCGTACGGGCCGGGGCCAGCCGGGTAGGGGCCGCTGGCGAAGTAGTCGGAGCGGCGCAGGTACGGGGTGCCGGCGGTGAAGGCGGAGACGATCAGGTCGCCGGGACGGACCTCGTCCGCGCGGACGATCCGAAGGGCGGGGCTGGCCAGGAGGAGGCGGGCTTCGCGGTGGTCGGTAGTGGAGGTGACGATGAGCGAGCGGAAGGCGACGTGGTGGGTGGTCATGCCATTGCCCGTGGTGGGCGGCTGCTCCGGCTTGGGCCGGGACAGCCGGTGGTGGTTCAGTCGGCGAGGCGGCAGGAGCGCTGCGGCAGCGGCCCGTTCTCGGGGCTGAGGAGGACCAGGCCGTCGTCGGCCAGGCGGATGAGGTACCTGGCGACGGTGCGGTCGCTCAGGCCGAGGGCGGTGCCGATCCGGCGGACCCGGGTGCCGCCCGGTGTCTTGGCGAGCTGGGCGAGGACACGGGTATCTCGGCGCAGGTCGCTCTCGTGGACGTCGTCCAGGGTGAGCAGCAGGCCGCTCACGGCGAAGCCGAGGCTGAGGGCGAACGTGGTGGAGACGGGTGGAACGAAGTAGGCGTTGGTCAGGCCGAGCGCGGAGATGACTGGGCCGGGGGCGCGGGCGAGGACGGTGGTGATCGTCAGGGATGCTTCCTTTGCCGGGGTCGGTGGCGGTGGTGGGCCGGTCAGGCGCGTTGGTGCGGTATCGGCGGGGCTTCGCCGCCGTGGGCCTCGATCAGGTCCCGTACCAGGGCGACGGGGACGTGCGGGTAGACGGATTCGGTGGGGTCGTCCTCGTCCGCGCCGGGTTCGAGGTGCTCGCGCCAGAAGAGGGTCCACGGTTCGGGGCGGCGGGTGGGGAAGCTGACCTCCAGCGTGATGGCGGGCAGCAGGAACGGGTCGGCGGGGTCGGGAGCGAGCACCGAGAGGCAGAAGCCGTCCGCGCACGCGATGTGCGCGTCGGTCAGGGCGCGGCCGAGCGCGTCGCGCCCGGCGCCGTGGGCGATGAGGTAGTCGAGGCGCGGTGTGGTCAACGAGTTCTCCGGGAGCGGTAGTTGGCCGGTGTCAGCGGGTGGGGGTGGCGATGAGCTCGGCGAGGAAGCCTGCGACGGCCTCGGAGGGGGTGTGGACACCGAACTCCTGGGTCCACGGGGCGGCGCCGGTGGGCTGGACCTGGATGCACCAGAGGATGCCGCGCTTCCACGCGCCGGGGTCCTCAGGCAGCCAGCCAACGTAGATGCGCCCGTCCGGGCTGGTGCAGTGCACGTTGGCCTCGGGGGTGTCGACCATCGGCCAGCCGAGGCGGGACAGCAAGGCGAGGACCGGCTCCGAGCTGTGGTCGGATGCGAGCCGGGAGCGTTCTTCGGCAGACGGGGGCGGGCAGGAGGCTGTTGGGGGTATTCACGGGGGCCGGTCCCTTCGTTGACCTGCGGTTTCGGCGACATGAGTACGTTGACATGCAGCGGCCCGAGGTTCGTAGTCGTTTACCGGGGACTGCCCTCTGCCGTGTGTGACTTCGATCGATGGATTGCGATTCCGAGCTGTAGTTTGCGAGCGCTGGCCCGGGTGTCGGTCGAGTCACGTTGAGTAGTAGTCATGTGCGGTCTCTGGCAGTGCTGAGGGGTCGGGCCGTGCTGTTGTGTATGAGTGGGTGCTTCGGTTGGGGCCTTGATCGGGTCCGGTGTGTGCGGCGTGGACGATCTGCTGGTGGCGTACGCGGGTGATGCCGCCGAGCGGGCTCGCCTTCGGCTGGCGGATGGCTGGCTGCGTCGCTGGGTCGGTACGTGGCTGATCGGTGGAACCGAGGTCTCCTGGCAGCTCGGAGACATGGCGTCGGTTCCGGTGTCGGTCTCGCAGCCGGTGCGGAGGTTCACGTGGCGGTCTCGGCAGATGCACCGGCCGGGGCTGCAGTTAATGGTCTCCACTGGGCGGCACCACGGCTTCGAGTCGCCGGAGGAACAGCGCCTGCTGGTCGCCCTGGACTTCGTCGGCGTCCTGGAGGTGCTGCCGCGGCCGTTCGAGCCGGACTTCGAGCACCAGGGAGGACGATCGCGCCATGTTCCCGACTTCCTGGCGGTGATGCCCGACGGCGGCATGTGGCTCTTCGACGTCCGCCCGGAGCGGCTGATCAAGCCCGAGGACCGGCTGAAGTTCGCGGCTGCCCGGCAGGCGGCGGCCTGCGGCTGGGGCTATTCGGTGGTGGCCGGCTGGCGGGAGCACGGAGATCGGCAACTGGAAGGACCTGGTGTTCTTCCGGCCGACCCGGCAGACCTCCTAGGTGCACATCGACTCCCTGTTTGGCGAGCCGGGGCGCAACGTCATTCGACTGGGACCTGATCGAGCAGCACTCCAAAGACCTCATGCGCGTTGCCCTGTCGGTGCGCGAAGGCAAGGTCTCCTCCGTCCTGCTGTTGCGGCGTCTGCGCTCCGGGTCGCGCAAGAACGCCCACTACGCGGCGTTCCGCGAGGTCGGGCGGGTGATCCGCACGATCCCGGCTGCTGCGCTACCTGACGGACCCGCAGATGCGCCGGCGGGTGACGGCCGCGACCAACAAGGTCCTGCGCCTGGCCGACGAGCCGTCCTACCGGCGCCAGGCCAACCTCCAGGAGGGCCGCCGCACCCTTGCCCGGTAGATCTTCCACGGCCGCGCCGGCCAGCTCTACCGGCACTGCCAGGAGGGCATGGAGGACCGGGTCGGCGCGCTCGGCCCGGCCCTCCATGCCCTGATGCTGTTCAACACCCGCTACGTGGACACCGCCTTCGACCGGTTGCGTGCTGGCGGCTTCGATGTCCGCGACGAGGACGTCGCCCGCCTCTCCCCGTTCGTGCGGCGCCACGTCAACAGGTTGGCCGGTACAGCCTCGTGCTGCCCGAGATGCCCGGCGGCTTGCGGCCGCTACGGCGACCCGGAGCAGGCCGAGGCGAGAGCCCGAGGGCGTGGCAGCTACCCCTTGCGGGGTCTTCTCGGCGGCGTCCGCGCTGGTCACCCGGCTCGTGGAGAGGGCCGGGAGCCGTCGTGGCCGGCGGGGCGGTGACGGCTTCGCGGACCCGCTGACGGACCCGGTGGGCGGCCTGCATCGGCGCACCCGCTCGGCCATGTCCCCACCGCACGTCGGACCTGCTGTGCGGGTCGTCTGCTCAGGCGGGCTCGATCCCGCCGCTCTCCAGGCCGAGCCCCACATCGCCCCGGGTGGTACGTCACGCCGTCGTCAGCAGGTCCCCGCCGAAGCCTTCGAGGATCAGTCCGTTGTCGAACCGCACCGTGTAGGTCGTGGGGATCTTTCCGGCCTCCGTCACGCTGCGAGCAAGCCCCGCACGGAGCTCCTCTTGCGGAGCCATCCCTTCGCTGACCGCCTTGTCATAGCTCGCCAGCATCTCCTTCGCTTCCGCGACGGCGGACTCGGCGTCCCGAGCGACCGTGACGACGCCTTCGAGGTCCTCGGCGAGGTACAGCGCCCCGGTGAGGGTGGCGAAGGTCGTCGACACGCGCTCCACACCCCTCTCCTGGGAGTACGTGCCCGCACCGCTGCCTGTCACGACGGTCTGCTCCGTCACCTTCGCGTTGCCCGTCAGCTTCACCTTCGTGCCGACCTCGTACGTCATGGAACACTCCCCTATCGATCACGATCGTGGCCATGGCAAGCGTAGCCAAGCGATCACTCACGGGAACTGGATTCGGCCTTTCCGGCCCATCCACACGATCAAAACGGCCACCCGCGGTCATCGCCGGGGGCGAGCAAGCCGGTGACGGCCGCGATGGCCTCCGCCAAGGGCTTGAAGTACCGGCGGATGTTCTCCGTCTTCTTGTCCCAGGATTTGGCCCTCAGCATCAGCCCGAACGCGCCCCGCTCAACGAGGTGGGTCAGCGAGGTGGGTCAGCGAGGAATGACGGGACTCGTGCGGGCCCCAGCCGGTGCCCGGCCCCGCCAGTGTCCCGTCCAATCTGAGGTGGAAGGCAATGCACCGCTGACCTACGGGGCTGCCAGGTGGTTTGAGATTTCGGTGCGGTGACGGGATGAGCATCTCTTGACACTGTCAGTAGCATCGGTCGGGCAAGCTCAAAACGGATCATGAGGGGGCGTCATGACTGGTAGTGCTTCGAACCATGAGTTCCAGGCGGGTCCGACGGACGGCAACGTTGTTCTCGTTGCCATGCGTCGGATGAATGTCAATACACTCGGCCTGGCCGGCTACGACATGCCGAAGACCGTGGCGTCAGCGGTGCCGGTCGGTCAGACCGTGCTCAAGGCCTACGTCTTCGACCCGGTAGCCGATGTCACCGACGTTTCCGGGGCCGCCGCCCACTTCTCCGCGCTGCTGATCGATGCGAACGACCAGTACTTCGTTGAATTCACCGCCGCCGACGGCACCGCGAAGGTCGTTCCTGCGGTCGTGAACGGCGAGACCAGGAAGATCGCTTACGATTCCGCCGATTCTTCGGGTGTGCTGCCTGTCGGAGACCCGCTTCCGATTCCCGTCATCAGTGCCTACGCCCCGAACACCGTCGGCAACCTCGTCTCCTACATCGACCAGGCAACCGGTTCACAGGGCTACGCGACCGTGGACAACGGCGTGTACACGGGTGTGGTGCTGATGTTCGACGGCACCGTCGTACCCACAGGCGAGCCGGTTCCCCTCAACGTCGAACAGGTCGATCTGCGGGCCCAGGCTTCCCGTGACCTGGCCGAGCTGAACCGCCTGGGGCGGGCTCAGAACGCCTGACCCAGAACGCGTGGAGGGTCCTCCCCCGGTCGGGGAGGACCCTCTTCGCGTTTCAGACGGGCCTTTCCGGTCGAGGTGTGCCGGACGACCTCGGCCGTCACCTCCATGTCGGTCCGGCCGGGGTACGGGACGAGCGCCCCGTGAACGTCCTGGAGGGTCCCCGGCAGGACCCCTCCTTCTCACGGCGTCGGGGGCGGCCCCGTCCTCGGGGAAGCCCGGCGTGTGCGCCGCTTGCGGCCGGCTCCACGCGGCGCCCCCTCAACACCCGGTGCGCAAGGCCCGGCGACCCCACGGGCCGCCCCTGCACCCCCGGCTCGGGCGCCTCGCGGACCGGGTGCGGCGCGCCGTCGCGCGAGGCCGGCGCGAGCGGGACCACGCGGGTGAGCGGGGCGTTCGAGGCCTCCTCCACGACGGTGCCGGCGGACCGGCCGTCGGGTCGCAGGGCGGTGTGCCGAAGCTGTGCGCCCTTGCGGAGGACGACGCCCGTCCGCCACGGGGTCCTCCCTTGCGCGGCGCATGCCAGGCGACGTTCCGGAGCCTGTCGCCGACCGCGGCGGTCCGTGGCGGACGGCCCCGGTCCGCCCGGAACCGAGACGGCGCGACGCGGTTCCGGGCCTGGGGCGGAGGCCTAGAGGGGGCTCCAGTTGTCCTGGAAGGTGATCTGCGGGACGAACCCGGACTCCCCGTCCACCTGGTAGCTGACCGTCATGAGCCGGTTGTCCGGGAGCAGCACGTAGTACGAGCCCTGGACCTGGCCGGCCGGCTCGGCGGCGGCCGGCGTTGCGCCGTCGCCGTCGCCGTCGGTCACGTCGTACTTGTAGTGGTACGACCGTGGCGCCTGGTCTGCGGCGGCTGCCGGGGCGGGGGCGGCGGTGGCGGGCTTGCTGGTGGCCTGGATGGTGGCCTGGATCCAGGCCAGGAACTGCGGGTCGAGGGCGGCGACCCGGCCGGGGTCCGCGGTGGAGTGCAGCTGGCCGGTCTCGGGGCTGTAGGCCAGGGCGGGCTTGTCACCGGGCTGCTGGGGGGCGAGCCTGACGCCGGCGGCGTCCTTGCTGCCGGCGAGGACGGAGGTGAGGGCTTCGAGATCGATCGAGAGGCCGTCGGCCATCGGGATTCTCCATACAGTACGGGTAAACGATCTTCAGGCGTTCGGACGCTACCCACCACCCCCGGCGGAAAACCCCGCGTCCCGGCCGCCCACGGGCCGGCCTCTCGAACGGTGGGCGTCGTAGCCGGCCCGGGACAGACCCGACCGGGGCCCGGACCACGCCCGGAGTGTCAAGGAACACGACCCGCCGCCCGGTCAGGACCGGCCACGCCGTACGACCGGGCAAGCGGGCGAGCGGACCGGTCCGACCAGGCCGGCGCCGAGGGCTGGCAGAGGCAAGGACGGACGAGTGGCGGCGGTGTGGGTACCCGGGGTACCGCACGGCCCGGCAACGGCGGGCGTCTGCCCCGGCCCGAGCGTCTGAGGTGCGAGAAGGGCCGCTGTGCTGTGGTCGTGGCAGGGCGGCCCGTGTTGACGGATCGTGCGGTCTGCCGTGGGGGTTGACCGGCTGTCGTACTCCGGGCGGGCTCGTGCGGTTTCCCAGCCGATGGACGTTCGTACACGCTTGGTGTGGCCGGCCGTCGGACCCGGCCTTGGCCTATCCACGCCTGGCCGCGTACCAGGGAAGCGGTCCCGGAGCGGCCGCCCGACGGCAGGTCACGGCCGATGCCCCGACGGCTCGTCCGGATACCTTGGCAGAGAGGAACCCCGCCCGTGATCCCCACCATCATGTCCTCGCGCGGCAGACGTCTTCCGGCGTGCACCGCTGTTCTGGCGCTGGCCGCCGTCACCGTCGTGACGGCTACCGCGCCCGCTCATGCCACCACGGGTGTGCTGGATTTCGACCAGTCGGGCACCTTCACCGTGCCTGCCGGGGTCACCGGCCTGACCGTCGACCTGTGGGGGGCCGGAGGCGGCGGCGCCGGCTTTCTGTCGAACGGCTCCTACACGGCCCCTGCGGGCGGGGGCGGGGGCGGAGGCGCGGGCGGGTACGTGCACGGCGCCGTCATCGTGCTCCCCGCCCAGCAGCTGACGATCACGATCGGAACCGGTGGCGCCGGCGGGGCGACCGGATCTCCCGGAAGTGCCGGAGGAGACACCACCCTCGCCTCCGGTACCACGGTCCTGACCACGGCCCAGGGCGGCCAGGGCGGTGGCACCCGCAACGGGAACGTCTACATCCCGGATGGAGGACCGGGAGGCGGCGGAACCCCGCCGACGGCCACCGCCCTGGGCGGAGGCGGCTACGTGCGCGCCGGCGGGTCAGGCGGCGGCGGAGACACGAAGTACAACGGTTCCCTGCAGGGGGGCATCTGCGCCGGCGGGACCGGCGGACGGCCGGCCGACAGCGGCGGCACCGCCCCGGACGGTTCCGGTCGGGGCGGCTCCGGCTCCTCAGGCACGATCGGCGGCGCGGCCATCGGGAGTTCCGAGCCCGGGACGCCCGGCCACGCCATCGTCCAGTGGTCGTTCTGACCCCAGGCCACCGGTCCACGTCAGGCCACCGGGCATCCATGGCGCCCGGCAGCGGTCCCGGCAGGATTCGTTCCTGCCGGGACCGCCGTTCGCGGGAAGGACGGCCACCGCACTCCGTCGACGGTCCTTGCCCCGGTGGCGCGGCCGCGGCAGCCGTCGCAGGGCCGGGCGTGTTCCGTGGGGCTGCCTCGGACGGCTGCCTCCTGGAGCGGCGGAAGAGACTGCTACCGGTGGCCGGTCCGGGCCGGTTCCGGGGGTCACGCGGCGGACACGCGGTCGGGTCGCCTCGTCGTCCCGGCGGCGCGGGTCGGCTTGTTCCCTTACCTCGGCCCTGGTCGGGGTCAAGGGAACAAGCCGGGCGCGGGGCACGGGCGCCGGCGAGCAGCTCGCGGACGGCGGCCGGCCAAGGCCTTTTGGGCCCCTACAGGCCCGGGTGGAGCGGGTTGGTCACGAGCGGGGCGGAAGGTGTCCGATCTCAGCTCCGGCGATGCGGTAAATGGTGCATCCGGCCCATAGGAGGAGCACGAACTTCCCTGGTCCGTGACGATTCTGACGGCGGCACCCGCCGCCCGCACCGGTCCCGGTCGCCGCCGCGAGCCGGCCGCTGTGCCAGCCGTGTTGCGAGGAGAAGCCGTTCATGCCCCACACCTTGATCCCTCACCGCCGTGGACGCCGCGCCGCCTGCGCGACCGTCCTGGTCCTGGCCTGCGGCACCGTCGCCGCCCAGACGGGCTCCGCGCACGCCACGACGGGCGTACGCGAATTCGACGCGAGCACGACCTTCACCGTCTCCGCCGGCGTCACCGGTCTTGTGGTCGACGCCTGGGGAGCGGGCGGCGGCGGAGCAGGCGCATCGACCGGTGCCTACGGGCCGGGCAGCGGAGGAGGCGCGGGCGGCTACGTACACGCCGCGGTGACCGTGAAGCCCCTCCAGCAGCTCACCATCACCATCGGCACCGGGGGCGCTGCGGGCACCAGCGGGGCGACCGGCACGGACGGTGCGCCCGGCGGTGCCACGACGCTCTCCGCCGACACAGCGGTCCTGACCTCCGCCGGCGGCGGAGGCGGAGGTCGCGTCCCGGACGCCAACGGCCTCGCGCTCGGGGGCGCGGGCGGCACCGGAACCGTCCCCGGCGACACGGCGGCCGGCGGAGGCGGCTACCTCCGGGCCGGCGGCAACGGCCAGCCGGCCTTCGGCGGCGTCGGGTGCACCCTGGGTTCGGGCGACTACTGCCTCGGCGGCGCGGGAGGCCGACCGTTCACCCTCGGCGGCATCCTGCCACCCGAGGAAGCGGCCGGCGGCAACGGCGCGGGACTCAACAAGAACATTCCGACCGGGCCCCCCACCCTCTCCTCCCCCTCAACATCGGACACCGTCGGCCACATGATCATCCAATGGTCCCTCTGAACACGCCCGGGGCTTGCGGGGCGGCATGAAGGGCCGGCGGGTCGTGCCGGCTGCGGCAGGACCTCCGGACGCGGGGTACGGGCGCCGGCGAGCAGCTCGCGGACGGCGACCCGCCGAGACCTCGGGCCCCTACCTCCGTGCCACACGCGAGCCACCCCACGACACCAAGACCCCACCCCCTCAAGCCACGCGCGAGACACCGACACGACGGCGAACAGCGGCCCCAGCACGGCCGCCATGGTTCCGTCACCTCCCGCCCGTGACAGGACCATCCGGCGCGGCCGAGGGCGGGGTCAGGCCTGCCAGAACACCGGACACGGGTTCCGTCACGCGGCCGGCGGTCACCGGTCCGGGGGCCGGTAGCCGTCCTGTTTCGTGATCACGGTGACCGGTTCGACGCAGGTGGAGCAGATGTCGACTCCCGGTCCGGTGACCAGGTGGGTGCGCCGGCGTCGGGGCGCGCCGCACCACGTGCAGGCGGTGCGGGCCGGTCCGTAGCGCAGCAGCTGGATGCAGACGGTCTCGCTCACGGGTGCCCCGAGTGGCAGGACAGTGGTCAGCGGGCGCAGTGCTCGCTCCGGTCAGGGACGGCCGGTGTGGCCGGCCGGGGGCGGTGGCTGTAGGAAGTCCCACGGGTTCCCCGACAACCGGGGAGGCGTCGAGGCCGGCGGACCGGCGCGGCGGGTGCAACACGACACCGCAACACGCCCACCCCAGGCCCTCCCCGGCCACATGACACCTGGTCAGACCCGCAAAACGGCCCCGCGTCGCACCCACCACCAGAGCGCCGAGCACCACCACCAGGAGAAGGCCGGCCCCAACCAGCGGCCCGCTGCGGACAGGCAAGGGCCGCCCACGCCGGACACGGCGTGGGCGGCCGGGGGGCTCCTCAGTCCTGACCGGTCAGTCGTGGCTTTCGGTGTGGAAGGTCTTCTTGAGGCTGTGGTTGTCGCCCGCGTGCTGCTGGGCCATGGCCGTGAAGTCCGTCCTGGAGATCCAGCCGCCCGGCTCGTGCTTGGTCGCCGAGACCTTGATGGTGACCCACATCTCGTAGGTGCCGGGACCCGGGTAGGGAACGTTCCTCTCCGCGACCTTGAAGGCCTTCTCGCCGTTCCTCGTCGCCTCCCACCGGTCGACGTACTCGATCCCGCACGTCGCGTTGTAGTCCGACCAGGTGCCGACTCTGCGCTGGCACTTCACGTCCGCGAAGGACAGGCGCATCCGGGAGCCGTCGGTCTCCACACACATGTCGAACGTCGCCTTGCCCAGGTGGCCGCCCTGGTCCTTGTACTCCGCCAGCATGCGATGACACCACCGCTCCGGCGCCTCCCTCACGGACACCGCCTGAGCAGGAGTTGGGGCAAGAGCCAGCAGGCAGAGCGCGGCCAGCCCACCCGCGACCGTCGTTTTTGCAGACATCGTCATGATCGGCCTAACGACCCAACCCACCCACGGTCACCCCCACACCGCAACCACCGCACCGCAACCACCCGCCACCGGACCACAAAACCCGCGACGGCCACCGCCGCGGAGCTCGGATGCCGAGACCGGCCCGAACGACCGCCAGCGCGCAGCGGGACGATCCCGCGCCCTGGCGTCGACCACGGTCTGACGCCAACGCCGCAGCAACACGGCCGCCGGGCAGAACCCGGTACGGCCCCGACCGCGGACAAGGACGCCAGGACGGCGGCACCCGGACGACGGCGAGGAACAGCACCAGCCCAGCCCCGTGGCGGTGAACGGGGCCGGACCAGGGTGTCACCGGCGCCGGCGGCGGGGCTGCCGGTGGGGGTTCAGCAGCACGTCGAGGCCGTCCCGGACGAGGGGCTCGTCCGGGACGGGGGCCGGGTCGCCGCAGCGGGTGATCCGGAGGTCGCGCACGCCGCACTCCGGGCCGCGGTCGAAGGCCACGGCGTAGGGCCAGGGAGTGGGGTAGCGGCGCACCAGGGTGATGACGCCTCGGGTGCCGGCCGGGAGGTCCGCAGTGATGCGGGCGTCCTGTTCCCAGTACTCCTCGGCGGCCAGAACGCGGCGAAGTTCAACGCCCTAATGGCCAACTGCCTGATCTTCCACAACACCCTGGACATCGCCTAGGCGGTACGCGAACTGCAGGCCGAGGGCTGGAAGGTCGACCCGGAGGACCTGGCCGAAGTCTCGCCTTACCCGACCGAGAAGATCATGCGGTTCGGCGAGTACTCCACCCACGAACTCGACCTGCCCCCGGAAGCGTACGAGCAGCGCCTGAACGTCGACTTCAGCAAGCTCGACCCGCAGGACCAAGTCGACCCTGGTGCCAGTGGCCTGACCTGCCGGTACTGGATCGAGCCCAAGCAGTGGCGGCACGCGCATCCGGGCTGGCCGAAGCCGTCTGTCTGCGAATTCGGCCAGCCGGCACCGCGTGGCTACGGCCAGGTGGGCCGGGCAGGCCCTCGCCGGAGGCGATCCCCAAGGTGACCAGCCTGCTGGCTCCCACAAGCGCACAGCGCTAACCGATGGCCGTCACGGGGTGCGGACGGGACGGAGCTCACAGCCTTGGTAGTCGGGGAGCAGTTCGGAGACGGTCGGGACGGTTGGTGGGTGATCCAGGTAGCCGCGGGCTGCTACCTGGAGGTGGGCGTGGAAGGTGCCGGTGACCAGGTCGCGGAGGTTGACCGTGTACAGCTCGGCCTTCCCGCAAGAGTTGCTGTCGAGTCCGATGGTGTGGCACTCGTCCAGGAACTGGCCGCTGGCGCTCTCCAGGGCCGTGAGCCGGGTTCGGTAGAGCGCCCGGGTTTCGAGGAGGGCGTGCTCCGTGCCTTGGTTGTGGTGGTGGGCCAGGGCCGTGACGACGTTGAAGGCGCTATCGGAGTCGCCGGCCAGGCGGTCTCGCTGGAGGGAGAAGACATCGTTCTGGAGCACGACGAGTTCGCTCAGCAGTGTGCGGATGCGGGAGAAGCCGTAGAGGGTCGTGACGACCATCGGCAGCTCGAAGCCTTCGAAGTACTCGATCAGGTCGGCGGACATATGCATGCCGATGTCGTCGGTCCGGACTGCCAGCGCGGTCACCGGGTCGACTTGCCGAGGGATCCGGGCCAGGCGGTGTTTGCCGAGGAGCCCTTGGAAGTACCGGCCGACGCTGCTGCGGAAGCGGAACATCCATTCGTCGGACATTACGGCCGCGGCCCGGGACAACAGGTCCCACAACGCCCGGTTCGCTCCCCGTAGGGGGTGGGGGACGGAACCGGCGGGGTCGCTGTGCAGGACCCGGAGGCAGTCGTCCAGGATGGTGGCGACGAACGCGACGTCCCCGGTGTACCGGTTGAAGATGTCGTCGAGAGTCAGGGCCCACGCGGCCCAGTCGGACAAGAGGTTCAGGGCCTCGCCCCTTGCACGGGGATAGCCGGCCGCAACAGAGGAGCCGATGTGCCAGGTGGCGAAGACCTGGGCGTTCTCGTTGCTACGGACGAGCCCTGTCTCTTGCACCCAGGCCAGGGTGTGCGTGTCGGCAGCCTCGGCATCGGGGCTGAGGCCCCAGCGGACGGGGGCGTAGAAGAATTCGGCGGCTTGCTCGATCGAGGTGATCACCTGTCGCACTCCCGGTGGGATGGGGCTTGAACAGACACGGGGGAGGCCGCTGGTCAGCGGTCGAGGCCGGTGACCAGGCTGACGAGTTCGGCCAGTTCGGCTCCTGGCACGGCGGTGGGTCGGGCTCGGGCAAGGTGGTGGAGGGCGTCGGCGCCGTGGCGGCGGCCCCGACGGGCAGTGGCCAGTCTGGCTCCGGTCTGTTCGATCAGGGTTTTGGCGTGCTGGCAGTCGTCGTCGCTGAGTGGACCGTCGTGGCGGTAGAGGGCGCGTAGCGCCTCAGCCTGCGGTGTACGGCCCGCTATGGCGGTGGCCACCGGCAGCGACACCTTGCGCCGGCGCAGGTCGGACAGGGCGGGCTTGCCGGTCGCGGCCTGCTCGCCCCAGATGCCGAGCAGGTCGTCGGTGCACTGGAGTGCGATGCCCATGTGCCATCCGAAAGCCCTTAGGTGACTGGCACGTTCGGGATCGGCGCCGCCGGTGATCGCGCCGAGCTCGCACGCGCAGGCCAGCAGTTCCCCTGTCTTGCCCGCCACGACGGCCAGCACCTGGTCCTCAACGACACTGGTATCTGCCTCCAACAGGACATCGAGGTACTCACCTTCGATCAGTGTCTGCACCGCGGCCAGCAGGACCGGAACCGTGCGATCGGCCGCGGAAGCTTCGGTGAGGGCCTGGACCGCGGCGAAGAACAGTGCGTCACCGGCCAGGATCGCGGCGGGTGTGCCCTTGACCGCCCACAGCGCCGGCCGACCCCGGCGCACCGCGTCGTGGTCGATGATGTCGTCGTGCAGCAGGCTGGCGTTGTGGACCAGCTCGACCGCCACCGCCACCGCCACCGACTCCGTGGCGGCGGCCCCTGGCCCCCCGCCAACAGCCTGCCAGGCAAGCAGCGCCAGCGCCGGGCGGAGGTACTTGGAGGCCGGCGGGGTGCCGAGCGCCGCACCGTCGTCATTTCACCAGCCGAAGTGCAGGCCGGCGAGGTGACGTATCTGCTCCGGCAGGCCGTCTATCCGGGAGCGGATCGATGGCGCCACCATGGCAGCGGTCTGAGACAAGATCGTCGAGCCGCCACGCGGTGGCTGTGCCACGGAAGCTCCTTTCGGCAGGCTCGGCTTTTCGTCCGCCCCAGCATGATGCGACCTCGACGTGGGCAGGAGGGCGCGCAGGCAGGTGCATGCAAGCACGGCATCGGTCCACAGGCGGCTGCTGCTACCGGATGGCTACATTCGCCTGCAATCACCGATGATCCCGCCCTCCGCCGTAGGCGGAGTGCGCAGCCGCACGTGCAGTAGTCTCATAAATGGTCCTTTCCGGGAGCGAGATCGGAAAAAGCCGCCGAGGTCGGCCCGGATGCCCGATCGGTTCTCGCAACCCGTTCTCACTCAAGTGGCGGCGACCCCTGTTCCGGGAATGGTTTGTGAGAGGTTTTCTGGCGTGACGGACCCTCAGGACACCATCGACAGCGACGTCGACGATGTCGAGCGCCACGACTACCCGCGCTGCGGCGTCCAGCCCGGCTCACCCTGCCGATCGCGCTCGGGCGCGGTCGCCGGGATCCACCACACCGGCCGCTTCAAGAAGGTCGCCCGACTCGCCAAGCTGCTACGGGCGCCCACCCCTGCCGACCGCGGCCCCGGCCAACCTTGGCGACCCGACACCCCGCCGCCGGCCGCGCCCGAGACGGACACCCCGGCGCCGACATCCGCATCGGGTACGCCAGCTGCAGACACCTCACCCAGGAACTGCAGTTGCAGCTGGACGCGCTCAGCACGCACGGCATCCCGCGTGACAAGATCTGCTCCGAGAAGATCAGCACCCGAATCCGGGTCCGCCCCCAAGTCGAGGCCGCCTTCACCCCCGCGCGCGAGATCAAGGCCCACGCCCCGCACTGCCGGGTGCTGTTCACCGTGTACGAGATGAAGCGGCTTGGCCGCGACGCCGCCGAGCTCACCGCGCTGGCCGACCACCTGACAGCGCACGGCCTGGTCCTGGAGATGCTGGCTGGCCCGCTGCCCGGCATCTACGACCCCAGCGGGCCTGGCCGAATGCTCTTCGGGTTCTTCGCCGCCCATGGCCGAGATCGAGCGCGAGAGCATCCGCGAGGCCACCCTCGGAAGGGGCTCGACGCCGCCGCCCGCAAGGGCAAGCACGGCCGGCCGGCCGCCCGTCATCATCGACGACATGCTGTACACCGTGCTGCGGCGCCGGGCGGCGGGCGAGTCCGTCGAGCAGATCCGCCCCGACCTGATCATCCCCACCGGCAAGCGCAAGGGCCAGAACCCCGGCCTGGCCAGCATCTACCGAGCGCTGGCCGAGTACGAGAAGCGCCAGACATACCCCGAAGCCGTCGAGCAGGCCCACGCCGACTTCGCCGCCCTCCAAGCCGACTGAGGCGACTCCGACCGGGTGCTTCACCCCCCCCCAAGATCACGTCATGGCCCCTTTTGCGGGCATCTTGGCTAGACCCCCATTCCGTCCTCCTGCCGCTTCTGGCCGACCACGCGGCCGACCCCCTTGCGGTCTGTGAGTGCGCTGTCTCCTCTGCCGAAATCCAGAATGGACTTAGCTTCATGGCTCACAGCCCGTAGCGCTTTTCGCGGGTGCGGTACCACTGCAGCGCGGCATCGAAGCTCTCGCGATCGAACGCCGGCCAAGGGACCGGGGTGAAGTAGAGCTCCGCGTGGGCGGTCTGCCGCGGCATGAACCCGGAAAGGCGCTGTTCGCCGGACGTACGGATGACTCTATCTCCTCCACCGTCGGTCGGACCTCCACCCGCGGCCCGACGCGTTCGACCCGGACCGCTGGCGCGGGGTCGAACCCGACCGGACCACCTATCTCCCCTTCGGCACCGGCGCTCGGAAATGCATCGGCGACCGCCTGGCCGTGAACGCTGCCGCAGCAGCCCTTGCAGTAATCAACAGCCGATGGAACCTGAGCCCCCTCACCGACCAGTCAGTCCGCCCCAGCGCTCAGGTCACTCTGGCTCTCCGAGGACTGCAACTACGCATCACACCGCTTTGAATCCGCGAACCTCGCAAAGTAACCCTCGGGACGGCTCGCAAACTACAACTCGAATCCCCGTGTCGCAGACAACAGACCGTCGCAAACTATCCGTCGAAGTCACACCGTGGGCGAACTGGGCGGGAATGGATCGGGGTGCCCGGGTGCTGAAGCAGGGTTACGGCGCTACGCCGTACGAGATCACGAGGGGGATGAAGGCGATGGTGGCGGGCAAAGGCCGGGACATGGCGGCGCTGGAGCGCAAGATCCGCAGCGCGGGGCGGGCGTGGACGTTGGGTGACGTCACGGCTATCGGCGAGGGCCAGTGGGCCGTCGCCACGACGAGCCGCGCCAAGCGGCGGCAGAATGATGCGGTGCAGGCGCGGCTGGCGGACGGTCGGCGGGTGGAGCTGACCGTGGAGGAGCTGGCCCTCGTGGTGGGCGCCACCGACCCGGGCGCCCGCCACGATCCGGAGGCGAACTGACCTGCAGCTAAAGCCTGTTCGTTACCGTCTGGGCCACAGAGGCAGTCGCCGGAGGGGCGGGCTGGTCGGCGGGAACCCCGAGGGGGTGGGGTACCCGCGAGCTGCGGGCGGTCGCGGCGCGCACGCGCTCGGCGTCGGGGTCGCCCTCGGTGGTGAGCGCGAGTTCGCGGGCGTCGATGACGTGGCGGATCATCTGGACGGCCGTGTTGATCTCGGCGTAGGCCGTGCGCAGGGCGCTCGCCGAGGCGGTGATCCGGTCGAGGTCGTAGAAGGCGGGGACGTGACCGGGCCGGGTCAGGGTGTGCAGCCGGTCCTGGTGCGCGGCGATGGAGTTGGACACGACGACGAGGTGGGAGCGGTGGTGCATGGCCGCGCGCAGCATCGCGTCCTCGACGGGCAGGCGGGGCGCGGCCTTCTCCAGTTCGGTGATCGGCCGTCCCCAGGCTTGCTCGATCATGGCGTCCGCGTGGTCGAGGGCGGTGGCGTCGGACACGGTGGCCTCCGAGGCGTTGGTGAGGTGGTCAGCGGGAGGGGCTGGCGAGGGCGACCCGAAGGGGCGCGGGCGGCGGGGCTGAGGTGGTGTAGGCGAGCGCGGCGGCCGGGGCGCGGGTCGCGGTGACGGAGCGGGAGGTGGCGGCCCGCACGCGCGCCACCTCCAGTGGGCTCGGCACTGTGGGCGTCGCGATAGAGTCCGCGGTCAGGCGCGCGACCTGATCGCGGCGCAGGTACCGGTGCACCGGGGACGGGTCGAAGGCGGCGGTGGTGAGCGTCTCCAGCAGGGGTGCGGGCACGTGCGAGGAGGCGGTGGCGTACCAGCGGCGCTCGGGCGGGCCCGATTCGAAGAGCCACCGTGCGCTGGTGTCGTCGATCTCCTCGGCGTGCGGCAGGAAGCCGGGGCGCGTCGACCGCGTGACGAGCTGGTCGGGGCTCTGGACGACGATGGGTTCCGCCCACTGCCCGGCCACCCGGCGTGGGGCGGGCTTGCCGGGGCCGAGGTAGGCGTCGGGGCCCTGGGTGTAGGCGTCGGCGAGGGCGGTGGTGAAGTCCTGGACGATCTCGTAGGGCACCCGGTCGTCGAAGGTGACCAGCCACCTGGGCACCGCGGTCGCCTCCGGACCCGCACTGATCTTCCAGAGCGTCGAGTCCGGGCCCTCGGGCAGGAACGCCAGGCGGGCCGTCAGGTCCGGTGCGGTGACGTAGGCGTTGCCCAGCTCGTCGTTGCTGGCAGCCCACCCGGCCCGGATCAGCGGGGTGACGGCATCGGTGGCGTCGGCCTCCGACCCAGCGAGGTAGCGCGGCTGGACGCGGTACTCGCGGGGCTTCTCGGGGGTGTACGGCATGGGGATTCCTTCGTGGGGGTCAGTGCCGACGCGATCCGCCGGGCGCCGGCACCGCAGCGGCAGGGGCGGGTGGGCCCTGCGGCGGGCGGACGCACGGATGGCGGGCCGGGTGCGCGGCGGGTGGTGACATGGGGCAGGTGGCGGGCCGGGATGGCGCCGAGGGGCCGTTCTACGGGCTCGGGGAAGCTGAAGGCGAGGCGCGCGCAGGAGCGGTTAGAACGGCACGCCGATCGTGAAGTCTGCACGCGGCGAACGGTGTTGTGATTTGCCAGCGAGCATGCTCCAGGCCGGCGACCTCCGCGTAGGCCATCTGGTGGCCGACGCGGTGCCGGTAGCGGGCGGTGGCGTCCGGCGCGATCTGGTCGTGGAAGCCCTTCGGTCCCTGGTCGGGCTGCCAGCCGCGTCGGAGAGGACGGACGCTGGTGTGCCGGGCAGGTGGTGCGGCTCATCCTGGTGGAGCTGATCGACCTCGCGGGCCGAGGAGGCGATCATGACGGCAAGGCGACCGAGAGGGTCCGAGCCGGGGTGGCCGGCGCGCAGGTCCCACGGGTTGTGGGCGCCGAGGCGTTCGTAGACGAGGTGGGCGTCGGGGTGCACCAGGGGGTCGTGCGGGTTCACCAGGCTGTTTCCATCCGGGCGAGGAGGGAGCGGACCAGGGTGGGCAGGCTGTCGGGACCGTCGCCGCCGAGGCGCACGACGCTGACTGACTCGTCCAGGAGACGCTGGGCGTCCTCGGTCAGGGCGCCGATGATCTCCGTGCACGCTTCGGTGAACTTCGTGGAGGCGAGCAGGGCCCGGCTGAGGGTCTGCAGGTAGAGGCCGGGCGGGAGGGCGGCCTCGGCGGCGAGGGCGGTGATGGCCTGCCGGTCCTGCGGGGCGTAGTTCGACAGGTCCAGGGCCTCGTCGGTGGCCGTGGCGTCGGCCGGCGGGCCGGACTCGGCGACCAGGAGGTCGACGGACTGGGTGAGT
The DNA here is from genome assembly GCF_044749365.1 of Kitasatospora sp. NPDC089509. Lineage (NCBI taxonomy): Bacteria > Bacillati > Actinomycetota > Actinomycetes > Kitasatosporales > Streptomycetaceae > Kitasatospora > Kitasatospora sp. NPDC089509. Next base: position 743,564 of record NZ_JBIVHS010000001.1, read on the forward strand.
TCGGCGAGCGACTCGCTCAGCCAGCCCAGGGCGGAGGCGTAGGACGCGACGGTGAACAGGGTGGCGGGGGTTGTCGGCAGCCTGGCGTCCAGCAGGTCCTCCGTCCGCCCGGCGAGAGCGGTGATCACCTGCGGCCCGGCGGTGAGCGGCCCGAGGACGGGGTGGAGGTGGGAGCGCGAGGGCGCGGTGGCGTGTTGGGCGGTGACGATGCCGGAGACGGCTTGGGCGGCTTCGGCGAGCCATGCGGCGAGGTCGGTGTGCGTGGGGGTGGTCATTAGCGGGCCTTTCGGGCCGCGGCGCCGGTGGCGAAGCCGGGGGAGGCGGTGGTGTAGGCGGGGCCGGCGGTGGCCACCGGCGCGGGGCGTACGGACCTGGCGCGGGCGGCGCGGACGCGGGCTTCCTCGGCCGGGCTGAGGCCGGGCGGCAGGTTGAGTCCGGTGCGGCCCAGGCGGTTCTGTGCGGAGCGGTAGACCTGGTAGTCGGCGCGGGGGCCGGCGGCGACGAGGTGGACCTCGCGCCGGTGCTGGGAACTCGCCGGGGCGTCGCGGAACTGCACGACCAGGCGGTGGCTGGCCCACTGGTCGCCGACGCCGAGGTAGATCTTGTGGCAGCCCTCCAGCCGGCCTTCCAGGCGCGTGGCGACGCGTTCGCCGCGGACGAGGTCCTGCAGGTGCAGCAGGGCCTGGTCGCGGATGGCGTCGGGGAGTTGGCGCAGGTCGGTGAGGGCGTCGGGGTGGGCGGAGAAGGCGAACTTGGCGCGGCTCACAGCGACCGCCCCCGATCGGGCTGCGCGACGGCGGCGGCTGCGGGTGTGGACGCCAGCACGGCGGCGGCGTTGGCCGGTGAGGTGGTGCTGCGGGCGAGGGCGGCGCGGGTGCGCAGGGTGTCGCGGCGGTACTCGGGCGGCTCGGGCAGAGGGGTGGAGCGCTTCTTCAGCCACTCGTCGGCGGCGGCGTGGTCCGGGAAGCCTCCCTCGCGCACCGTGTAGGTCCACTGTTCGGGCTGAAGCGTCTCGATGAACAGGCGGACGGGCAGTTCCTTGGCCTCGCTGTCGACGGCGATGCTCCAGCCCTCGGTCTCGGCCCCGTCGATGACCTGGTAGCCGGCGACCTCCAGGCGCTCGCCCGAGCGCCGGATGCGGTCCTCGACCCGGACGGACAGCTCGTCGGCGGGGTTGGGGCCGCCGAGGACTGGTGCGAGCGTGTCCGGCGGGCAGCCGCGGTTGACGAGCCAGTTCTGTGCGAATGCGAAGGTGGCGTGCCGTTCCCGGTGCATGTTGAACGTGCCTTGGCTGCTGTCGCGGTCGGCGTCGAAGGAGACGATGTTGGCCTTGTTGGGGTAGTCCCAGGTCGCCGTCTTGTCGAAGGCGATGATGAAGCTGCGCTCGCCCACGTCGTGCTGGGAGATGAGCTGAAAGTCTTTCTCCCAGGGGTAGTTGTATGCCTGGCCCAGGGACTCGTCGGCGGGCTTGAGGCCGTCGAGGCGGAAGTCGAGGGTGTTCATGCGGCGAGTCCCAGCTGGTCGGGGGCGGTCAGGACGCGGTGGGCCGGCCGGGACGGACTGGTGGTGCACGCGGCGAACGGGCCGTCCGGTGCGCGGAGCTGGAGCAGGGCGTGGTCGAGGTGGTCGCGGTGCCAGGTCGAGGGACCGCTCGGGCCGGCCTCGGCGGCGGTCAGCTGTTGCCAGGCGAGCCACAGCGCGTGGAGACGGGCGACGGCCTCCGGGTGTTCGTGCCACTTCGCGCACCAGGGGCGGGTGGAACCGATCTCCCGGCCGTAGAAGGGCAGCAGGAGGTGGGTGACCCAGGCTGAGAGCTCGGCCAGTTCGGCGGCGTACTCCGTGCCGCCCATGGCGAGGATGAACAGCGGTGGGGCGCTGGCGGGTTCATCTCCGGCCCCGGGGTCCGGCGTGGTTGGGCCGGACCTCGGTTCGTCGTCGGCTTGGGAGCCGAGGCGGTCGAGGATGACGCCGTGCTGGCGGACCTCGGCCATGGTGCGGTTCAGGGCGCTGACGAGGTCGTCGAGGTCTTCGTCGGGGATGCGGATCGGCTCGGGCTCGGGAGAGCCCGGTATCGGGTGGGTCTTGGACATGGCACATCCAGGTGGTTCGGGCGGACAGGAGGGCGGGCGTGGCGGGTCTTCTTCTGGTCACGGCGGGCTCCGGTGAAGCGGTCGTTGGGGGAGATGGTCCGCAGGATCGGCGGCCTGGTCTCGCTGCCGATTTGCGCTAGGCACAGGCCAGTTGGGCACGGCGGTCGTGGATCAGGCGCAGGCCGAGGGCGACGGCGTCGGCGAGGGTTGCGGTGAGCGGGTGGCCGGAGGCGGCGAGCTTGGCGGGGTGGTGCAGCCCGCCGGTGTGCAGCACCGCGGTCGCGCTGTTGGCGTGCGCGGCATCCGCGTCGTCGACGGCATCGCCGATCAGCAGTACCCGGTATGCCTGGCCGGTGAGGCCGAGGGCTTCGATGTGGGCCGTGAGAGGGGCGGCCTTGGTGCCGCCGGAGGGCCCGGTGCGGCCCTCGACCCGGGCGAAGAAGTGCCCGATGTCGGCCTGCTCGACCTCGCGCACGAGGGTGTCATGCGGGCACAGCGACAGCAGCGACTGTGTGTGGCCGGCCTCGCGCAGCGCGGCCATCAGCTCGACGGCGCCCTCGCGCACCCGAACCGGCTGGGCGCGCAGGTGCTCCAGGAAGGCGCTGTCGCTGGAGATCCACTCCTGCTCGGTGATGGCGCGGCCGAGCAGGCGGGCGTAGAAGTTGGGGATCGGCACGGTGTGCTTGGCCCGGTAGGTCTCCTGGTCGACCGGCTCGCCGCCGAGGGTGGGCAGGGTCGCGTTGAGCGCGTCGACGTGGTCGGACAAGTCGTCCTTGACCGTTCCGTTCCAGTCCCAGACCACGTGGATGCGGGTGGCGAGAGTTGCGGCGGCGAAGAGGGTGGTGTTCACGGCGGTGTCCTTCGGGGAGCGGGGTGGTCAGGAGGAGAGGAGGTCGTTGAAGCGGCGCAGCAGCCACAGCGCGAAGGCGGCTCCGGCGAGCGGGACGGTGGCGACGAGCAGCGGGCCGGCCGGGTCGGCGAGGGAGGCCAGGGCGGTGCCGGCGGCTTGGCCGATGCCGATGCAGGCGATCAGCCAGGCGAACGCCTCGGTCGATTCGCCCTCGGGGGCGAGGCGGTCGACGGTGAGGAACGCGGCCGTCAGCAGCGGCGCGAGGAAGGTGCCGGGCAGTACGGTGCCGAGGACGGCGACGGCGGGCGCGGGGTCGGGCAGTAGCGGCAGCCACCCGGCGGCGAAGCCGATCGAGGCGGCGACCAGGTGCCGGGCGGGGGCGCCGGGCCAGGCGTGGCGGCCGTAGGCGAGGCCGCCGAGCATGCTGCCGATGGACAGTGCGGCCGGCATCACCCCGGCCAGCCACCCGGCGTGGTGACGTTCGGCGGCGGCCAGCGCCAGGACGTTGACGGCGCCGAGTGCGACACCGGTGCCGATCAGCGCGGCGAACAGCACCCGAAGTCCCGGTACCCGCAGCGGACCTGCCCAGTGCATGGCCTCGACTGACTCCGCAGGCAGCCAGGTACGGGAGGGGCGGGCGGTGACGACCAGACCGGTGCCGAGCAGTCCGAGCGCCGCGGTCGCCACAAGTGCGGTGGTCGCCCCGGCTCCGGCCGCGAAGCCAGCGGCCAGCAGCGGGCCTGCGACGAACACCAGGCCCTGGGTGCTGCTGTCCAGCGAGAGCGCGCTGCGCTGGCGCCCGGCGTCCGGCAGCAGCACCGGCCACAGCGCGCGAAGACCCGCCTCCAGCGGCGGCGTCGAAAGCCCCGCTAGCAGCACGGTGAGCGCGGCGACCACCGGGTGGCGCGCCGGACCGGTGCACGGCAGCAGTAGGAACGCCGTGCTCGCCGTGGCCGTGGCGGCGACGAGGACCCGGGTCTGGCCGTGGCGGTCGACCAGGCGCCCGAGCAGTGGCTGCCCGAGTGCGGAGGCGAGGCCGTACAGGGCGCCGAGGGCTCCGGCCAGGGCGAGCGGGCCGTGCTCGGCGCGCACCAGCAGCAGGATCGCGATCGGCGCCATGCCGGTGGGCAGGCGGCCGATCAGGGTGCCGCCCAGCAGGCGGGCGACGTGCGGCGCACGCAGGACAGCGCCGTAACTGCTGCTGTCCTGGGTTGGGCCGCGGTCGGTGGTGGTGCTCAAGGAGAAACGTCCTTCGGTCGTACGGGCCGGCGCCGCGCGGCCGCGCCGGACCGGGGCATGCGTAGGCATGACAGCGCCCTCGATTCGGCGCGGCTGCGGGGAGAAGAGTCCACGGATTCCGGGATTTGGTACGGCCGGGAGAAGGAGGTAGAAGCCCCCCTCAGCCGGTACGGCAGCACGCACAACGCGGAAAGGGCGGTGTCAGCAACTCAATTGCCTTGGAAGCCTGTTGGGGTACGACGCCGTTACCGAGGGCGGTGAGCTGGGCGGGGCGGCCGAGGCCGGGGGTGGCGGTCACCCAGCCCGGCGGAAGCCCTTGCATCCACTCGACGAACTCCGCCCGGAGCTTGCCGCCCTCGTCGGTGGCCGCCGGCGCCGGGCGGGTGAGCGTCTCCCATCGAGCGACAGCTGCGGCGTAGGGTCCCCACCGTCCGGGGTCGTGCCGTCCAGCGGCGTCTCCGTCCACAGTGCCAGCGCTACCGCCGCCGGGGTCGGTGCGGCTCGGCGCCGGGGGGAGCACGAGGCCGGGTTCCGGGGTGAGGAGGGCCGCAGTGAAGCCGCTGCCGAGGGCAGGGTCAGGTCCCCACCACCGTGCCGCTGATTCGGTGAGCCCTTGGTGCCATCGCTCGCCTTCGGTGTTGGCAGGAGCGTCACCGCCGTCCGCAGGTCCAAACCGCCCTCGCCGTGCAGACCTGGACCATTGGTGTCCGAGGTCCGGGGAGTTGGCAACAGGGTGCCCGGCATCGCCGCTGGGCCACGCGGTGAGGAAGACCCGAGCCCGGTGATGGGGTGCGCCGACGTCGGAGGCACGAAGCACGAGCCACTTCGCGTCGTACCGGAGCTGGGCCAGGGTGCCGAGTACGGCGCCAAGTGCCCGAAGATCACGTTGAGTTGGGTCGTCTCCCAGACACCACGGGCAGCGTTCCACGTCGCCAGCGGAGGCGGCGACGGCGGGGGAGGTGAGCAGTCCTCGTACATTCTCGACCACCAGGAGGTGTGGGCGCAGGGCCTCGACAGCGCGGGCCACGTGCAGCCAAAGGCCGGATCGGGTTTCGGGGTTGAGCCCGGCGCGGCGGCCGGCGACCGAGACGTCTTTGACAGGGAAAACCTGCCGTCAGGACACACACCCGCGGAACGTTGGCCCAGTTGACCGTCGTGATGTCGCCCAGGTTCGGCACACCGGGCCAGTGGCGGGACAGCATCGCGGACGGTCCGGGCTCGGTCTCGGCATGCCAGGCGACGGAGCCGCCGAACACGGCCAGCACCCCCAGGTCGAGACCGCCGTACCCGCTGCACAGACTCCCGACCAGCGGGCCGGGACCGGCGGACAAGGGCGTCTGCGTCATCGCAGGCGCCGGTCGGCGTGAGCGGCGGCTGCGGCGGGGGCTGGTGCGGGGCCGCCCAGGTCCGCTGGAACAGGCGTGGCGGTGGTGGCCGATCGGCTCAGCGCGGCTTGCCGGCGAAGGTCCTCGGTCGGTGGCGAGAGGTGCTGGGCGGCCTGGTTCAGGGTCCGAGTGCCGTGGCGGAGTTCGTCGCGGGCCGTCTCGACGGCGTACTCGATCACCCGGACCGCGTCTTTGCGGCCCTCCCGGGCCCAGGGGAGGTGACGGTTTTCGGTGGTCTGGCCGAGGAAGCCGAGCTGGTGAGCGACCGTCCCGAGAGCGGCGGAGGCTTCGCCGAGACTGCCGATGGCTTCGGCGTACGCCATGGCGGCGCGGATCGCGTGGCCGGGCGCCGGCTGATCGGCGGCGCGGTCGGAGAACTCCTCTCCCAGTTCCCGGATGAGGGTGCCAAGTTCGGATATCTGCCCGCCGACCTGCACGGCATCGGGAATCTGGGCCGGTCCGGTGGCGGGAAGCAGCGCTTCCTGCTGCTGCAGGGCGTTCGCCTGGGTGCGCAGGGCGAGCGATTCGTCGAAGGGAGTGTTCACAGGTGGTTCCTGGATGAGTGGTTGGTGATGGTGGAGGGGACGGAGGGATCGGTTCAGCGCGAGCGGGCGGGGGTTCGCTGGATCGCTGCGGCGCCGGGCGGGGCGCTCCTCGGGACGTAGGGCGACTGGGGGCTTCGGGACAGTGCCGCGCGTACCCGGGCCTCAGGGTCCGAGCGCCCTGCCGGGTCGGCCTTCTCTGCTGCGGGTGAGGGGACTTGGTTGGCCGTGTGCCAGCGGGCACGTACCTCGTCGAGCGGGCCGAGGGCGTGCAGGGCCTGGCCGATGAGCCGACCGGGCGCCATGGCCGAGCCCTCGGCGAATGCTTTGATCGTGGCGGCGGCTCCGGCGGCGGTGCGGACGACGGAGGAGCGGATGACCTGGTCGCCCAGCCACTCGGCCGAACCCGCCCCTGGTCCGCCGAAGAGGCTGTCGAGCTGTTCGCGCGAGATCGTGCCATCGGCCAGCAGGCCGCGCCGCTGGACCTCCCACAGGGCGGTCACCCCGTCGATCGGCTCACCCCGATGGTGGAGGGCGCCGAGGCAGCGGTAGACCTGGCCGTGGCCGGCATCGGCGAAGTCGCCGGGCCGCAGCCAGTCATAGACCTCGGTCATCGCCGCAGGCTGGCTGACGAGGACGGCCAGGAGGAACCGCTCGTCCTCGGTCCCCTCGGGCCCGACCGGTGAGGGAGGAGCGGTCGGGCCCGTTGCGGGCGGAGGGATGGGCCGGGGCTCGGCGCCCCAGCGCCGGGCGAGGTCGCCGAGAACACCGGTGAGGATGTCGGCGTGGTGCAGGACGCCCTCGACCTCGTGTGCTTCGGCGTCGATCCGGGCGACGTGCTCCAGGCGGACGGCGTGTTCCAGCACCGTGCGGTGGATGGAGCCTTCGAGGACCATCCGGCCGTATATCGGGGCGTTCTGCGGGCGCGGACATGCGGCGATCAGTGTGTGCGCGTACGAGGCGCTCAGTCCGCGCACCTCGCGGCCGGCCTCGGTGAGGGCGTCGGTCACCCACGACAGCGGCACCGCGCCGTCAGCTTCCCGGACGGGCTGCTGGCCGGCGGCCAGGTTCCGTATCGCGGTGAACAGGGCGCGGTGGGCCGGGCGGTAGAAGTCGGCGGGCGTCAGCCAGGCCAGCGTGTCGAGCTGGGCCGGGTCGAGCAGGACCGCGCCGAGTAGGGCTTGCTCGCCCTTGAACAGCGCGTCCATCACCGCTTCCCCGTCTGCTTCTTCCGGGCGGCAGCCTGGTCGTCCCGCAACCGGGCGACCTCGCGGTCGGCGGCGGCCATCGCGACGGCGAAGCGGTCCAGCTCACCAGTGAAGACCGGGTCGGTGGCCAGGATCGAACCGGTGCCGGTGATCAGCCACCACTGGCCGCCCCGTCGGACGACCGGCGCTCCGGCCAACGGAACCGAACGGTGCCGGGCGGCGGGCGAGTTGATGTCGGACATGAAGACCTTCCGGGAATTGATCGGTGGTTCAGCTGCTGCGGTGGGCGGTTACCGGGCCAGCTGCCGGGTGGTGTGGTCAGGCGGAGAGAGTGAAGTCGTCGCGGCCGGCAATGCTCTTGGCGATGGCGCGTTCGGTGATGGCCTTGGTGGCGCGGGCGGAGGCCGGGCCGATCTCCTTGGCGGAGCGCTCCTTGTACCAGGGCTTGATGTTGAGCATCGCCACGCGCATGCCGGTCGCGAAGAGCAGGATCTTGCCCTTGGGCAGGGCGCGGATCTCGTCGGGCGGCAGGATGCGCGCGGTGCGCATCGACACCGACGTCGACTTGCCGCTGTCGGAGTTGGACACGGAGACGGTCTGCACGTCGTGCTCGCCGATCTGCCGTGACAGCTTGTCCGCGAAGTCGGCGTCGTCGATGCCGCTGCCGATCACCTTGACGGTCGCCGCGGACCAGAGGGCGTCCATTCCGGCTTCTCCCCAGCAGCGCTGGCCCTGCCGGTAGGACTGCAGGATGGTGATCGGGATGACGCCCCGGCTGCCCAAGTGGCTGTACAGGTCAGGGAGATCGGAGATCCGGCACACGTTCGCGGCCTCGTCGAGGACGCACAGCGCGGGCGGGTCGAGTCGTCCGCCGGAGCGTTCGGCGACGATGACGGCCGCGCGCATCACCGCGTCGGCCGCAGCGGCGATGATCGCCGATGCGCTGCCACCGCCGTCCTTGCTGAGCAGGAACAGCGTGTCGCGGGAGGAGGCGAAGTCGAACGGCTTGAACTCCGCAAGGTCGGGCGCGGGGGTGACCCAGGCGGCGATCTCCGGGTCGAGCAGGCAACTGGCGTACTGGCGCGCCGTCTCGTAGATGCCGTCCCTGGTCTCGGTGGCGCCGGTGACGGTGCCCTGCAGCTGGGCGGCGACCGCGTGGTGGCTGGCGTCGGTGAGCAGGTCGATGGGGGTGCGGTCGGAGGGGGAGGCGAGCCAGGCCAGCACGTCGGTGATCGGGCGGCGATGGCTCGCCGCAGCCAGGAAGAGCGACCCGAGCGTGTTGCTCGCCGCGGTCGACCAGAAGTCGGAGCCACTGGACTCGTCCACGCTCGCAGTGACGAAGTGCCCGGCCAGACGCTTGGCGCCGGCCAGGTCGCGGGCGTCGGCGAGGATGTCCCACCACATCTCGCGCGGGTGGTGCGCGATCTGCTGGGGGTCGAGCGTCCAGACCGTGCCGACCTTCGCACGGGCGTCGACACACGCCGTAAAGGCGTCGTTGGCGGCCTTGTTCGACGTCAACAGAACGGGGCCAGGGGCTGCCAAGATTGCGGGGATCGCGATGCCGCTCGTCTTGCCGGAGCGGGGCGCCATGATGGCGACCATCACGTCCTCCCACGAGGCCCGGACCTCGGCCTTGCCCGGGGAGAGCGTGCCGATGGGGATGCCGCGGTCGGCCGGGGCGATGTCCTTGACATCCCTCAGGCTCGGGCGCAGGCTGCGGGCCTTGGCGGTGATCTCCTTGTCCAGCAGCGGCGCGATGTCCGCCCGCCGGGCCATGCCGCTCCTCGTCCCGGAGCGGTGGCGCAGCCACAGGATGAGCGCGGTGACTGCGAGGGCGAGGGTGAGCGCACCGGGAACGATGCGGGCACCGGCCAGGGCGGCGACTGGCTCCAGGTGGGGCCACAGCCGGTCGGGGTGGAGGAGGGCCTCGGTGGCATGGAACGGCGCCCAAGGGCCGGACCCAACAAGGGCATTGGTGAGGTTGCCGGTCAGCCAGGCGAGCGAGCCGAAGGCGAGGGCTGCGCCGACGACGGCGAACAGGGAGTAGAGGAGCGCGTCCGTACCGGTGCTGGTCGACGGCGCGCCGGTGCGCGGGGCAGGCAAGAGGAGATCCAGGAGGGTGCGAGCGGGCGGCGGCGGGCGGGGCGCGCTCGGCTCTCGTACGGATCACCACGGGACTGCCCTCTTTCGGAGTTGGGGGTGGCGGAACGTTTCAGCGTATGCGGGCGGCAGGCCGGACAGGCGCTGCCGCGGGCGTGCCGGCCTGTGTGGGGGCGGCGTTGGCAGCGGCGGAGGGCCCAGTCCGCAGGGTGGCGGGGGTGGTGATGCTGCGGGCGAGGGCCGCGCGGGTGCGCAGGTCCTCGGCGGCAAGGACGTCAGCGGTGCCAGCGGTGTCGGACCTGGCGAGCTGCACCTCGTCGAGGACCCCGGCGAGTTCGGCCTGGGCGGTGACGAGCTGGTCGGACGCGGCGCCGAACCGGTCGGAGAGTTCGTACTGGTCGGGGTCGAGATCGGTGATCTGCTCGGAGGCGCTCTCCAGGGCCTCCTGGAGACGGACGAGTATCCCGTCGTCCGGGTCGAGCAGTTCGTCAAGGACCCCGGCGAGTTCGGCGAAGTCGGCGGCGCCGCGAATCGTGTCGGTGAGATGGAGGATCTGCCGACCCGGCGTGTCGAGCGGCTCGACGTGGAGCTTGGGGTCGAGGTCGACGTTGTAGCGGGCGGCGCGCAGCATCTGGGTGGCGTGGGTGGCGATGGAGGCTGCTTCGGGGCGGGGTGTGGTGGTGGGCAGGCGGTGTCGGCGGCCGTGCCAGTCGTCGATCTGTTGGAACCCGGCGTGCCGGAGCAGGGTGGCGGAGAGGTCGTCGCCGGTGCCGGTGGCGACGATGCTGCCGCTGGGCTCGGCGTTGATGGTGATGACGGGCATCCGGTGGTCCTTGGCGGTGGTGACGGTGCGGGTGAGATGGCCGAGTTCGGCGGCGATACGGGTGCACTCGGCCTGCACGTGGAAGGGGTCCCGGTAGGTGCCGTGGAGGTAGCCGTCCTCGCGGACGACGGTGGCGACGACGTGCACCGACCGGTCGCCGTTGCGAATCGCGGCCCACCGGCAGCCGTGCGGGTCCCCGGCGGGGGCGAGTCCGGCCGCGGTGACCAGGCGCCGGGCGACGTCGGCCCACTGGGCGTCGCTCAGGTCCGGGTGGTGGGGGTCGGAGCGCACCGAGCACATCCACACCGGCTGCTCGGGCGCCCGGGAGCCGATCCGCAGCGCCGGGGCGTCGAGCACGCCTCCGCCGAGGACCTCCTGCAGGTCGCCGAACAGCGGCAGCTGCTTGTCGCCGCGGTAGTCGGCGCCGATCAGCCGGGGGCGCCGGCGGCCACGTGGGTCGTCCAGATCGTACAGGGCGGGGATCAGCTCGGCCGTGGTGGTGGCGCGCTGCAGGTGAGCGATCACGAGCCTCCCATTCTCGGACGGCGGACGGTGGGGCCCGGCGGACGGGCTGACGGGGACAGGATCCGCAGATCCGCCGGTTTGGCCCGGCCGGAGATCGGTGGTAATCGGTCGTCGGCCGGGACCAGGCGGTGTGCTGTGGGGGTGTCAGCGCCGCGCGGTGAGCTGGTGGTCGCGGGTGAAGTCCTCGCAGGCCCACCGGGCGAGGCGCTGGTCGTTGTGCAGCCGGGCCCAGCGGCCGTCCTTGCGGATGACGGTGGCGACGAGGTCGAGCCGGTCGCCGGTATTGCGCAGGGCCACCCACCGGCAGGCGTCAGGGTCGCCGTTCGACTCGATGCCGGTGGCGTCGAGTACCTGCCACATCAGCTCGAACCACAGGTCGTCGCTGAGCGCGCCGGTGCTGCGTATCGAGCAGTGCCAGGTCAGACGCCGAGAGGGGGTGTGGCCGGTTCGGGGCTTGCGCAGCGCCACCGGCTCGTCCAGCAGCGCGGCCAGGTCCGGCAGGACGATGTCCTCCTCGGCGGGCGGGCCGGGCGACCACGACGCCAGCAGGTAGGACTCGAAGCCGGGATCGTCGTTGTACAGCGCGGCGAGCAGGTCGGGGGTGCTCTCGGTGCGCTTGACGGTGCAGTACAGAGGGGAGGTGGCCATGGTTCTGCGTTCCGAATCAGATTGCGGTGAGAGTGAGTTGGGGACGGCGACGTGCGCCGGGCAGGACGCTGGCGGTCAGACGAAGGGGTTCTCGGTCGGCCGGTCGGCGTCGACGGCCGCCTCCAGCAGCTCGGGCAGGTCGCGCGGCTCGCAGGCGCGCTGGTCGATCCACCAGCCGGCGCGGGTGATCGTTCGGGCCTGGTCCTCGATCCGCTCCCACTGCAGCTCCGACATGCCGCTGTCGAGGACGAGGGCGGTGTAGGCGGCGGCGAGGACCTGGTGGCGGCAGCGGGCCCCCCAGGCGACGCCCTTGGCGGTGCCTTCCAGCGGCGGCATCCGGAACTGCTCGGACCAGGCGTCGGATTCGGCCTGTTCGGTGGCGCGCTTGGCTGCCAGCCACTGAGCCTTGCCCGCTTCGTCCTCGCTCTGGGCGGCGCGCCAGCAGTCGGTGCAGTCCTGCTTGGCCAGCCACTCGGCGAAGCCGGCCCGGCGGTCGGCCGGACGGTCACCAAGATCCCTTGCCGATTCGTGTCCGCACTGGTGGGCGATCTGCCAGACCTTCTTCACAGCCATCTGAATTCTGTTCCTTGGTGATCGGGGGAGTGGTCATCAGGCACGCGCACTGGCCGGGTGGCCGCTGACGGCGGGCCGGGGCGTCGGCGTCGGCAGGGTTGCGTCGGTTGACGTCAGTGGCGCAGGCCGGGACGACCGGCGCTCGGCGGCCCGGGCGCAAGCGGTGGCTGCGCCTGCTGCCCGGCGCGGGTGGGCACGGCGGTAGGAGAGGTGGCCAGGGCGGCGCTGACGCGGGCGTCGGTGGCGGCCGTGACGCCGGAGGCCCGCACCGCCGGTTCGGCCAGGGCCGGTCCGGGGTGTGGGCGGCGGAAGCGGCGGTCTGGCTGACCAGGCCAGCCTGACAGTCATACGCGAAGCCCTCGGCCTGCAGGTAGTCGATCGCCCGGGTCACTGCCGCCCGGCGCTCTGCCGGGTCGGTCATGGAGGAGGCAAGCCGGTGGTGGGTCTGCTGGTCGGTGGTGACCGCGACGAACCCGGCTCGGTGAAGCAGTGACTCGGCTCGGTTCCGTCGGTCCTGGACGTCCTGCTCGGCCGGAACACCACGACGGTCGAGGTGCCCGTCGAGGGCGGCGTGCATCGGCGCGACATCGGTTCGGTGCTGCTGGTCGAGTCCCCCGGGCCGGCTGTCGTACAAGACCTCGACGTCGACCTTGCCGGAGAGGGGATCGAGCCAGCCCATGACCCAGCCGTTCTGCGGTCCCGTCGTCTCGAGGTCCTCGTCGATGTCGTCGAACGTGGGGCCGGCGAGCAGGAAGCTGCTGTCCGGGAGCCGTGCCTCGATGTGTTCGCCGGTTTCGAAGTCGATGGTGAAGCCGACTCCTCGCTTCACCAGCGGAACGGAGACGGCCGCGAACCGGTCGGTCGGTAGCGGTGGACGGGTGAGGGCGGTGACGCCGCGGTTGTCCTCGGAGAACCGGACAGGCTGAATGTGGATCGAGTGCATGCTGTGCTCCTGGGTGACGGCCGGACGGTGCGGCACGGGTCGGTCAGCGGGCGCGGGCGAAGGCGATGCGCGGGTCACCCGCCGCGGCCGGCGGGCTCGCGACGACAGCGGGCACCACGCTGGCGGGTGCCTTGAGCGCGGCCTCGTCGACGCGGAACTTGTGCGTGGTGAACGCCTGGCGGACCGCCGCGCGGTGGGCGGCGACGTCGTCGGCGAGCTGGGGCTGCATGGCGACCTGGAAGTGACCGCGCCGCAGTCCCGAGACGGTGTGGGCCACCACGTCGAGCGACTCCTCCCGGGTACCGGCCGGGGGGAGGTAGACGTCCAGATCACGGTGGTGACGCCAACTATCGGTGACCAGGAAGATGCCCGGGTTGAAGGGCAGATCGTCGTTGACAGCAGCGACGATGCCCAGGCTCGGGTGCTCGGCGATGGCGACGTCCGGACCGGCGTCCTGCGCGGGTGCACGCTGCGGCCCGGGGACCTCCGGCGTGGCGCGCTCCTGTCGACCTTGGACCCGTTCCTGCCCCTTGGTCTTCGCGGGAGCCAGGGACATGTCGGTGTCGACGCGGTAGCCGGCGCCGGCGAGGAGCTTGGCGGCCCAAGCGGCACGCTCAGGGGCCTCGCGGTGCTGCTCGGTGAGCGTGTACAGGCGCGGGTTGCCGGGCAGACGCTCGAAGTCGAGGCGTTCCAGCATCCACTGGGCGGCCGGGTTCTGTGCGGGCAGGGAGGCGACGATGCCGTGGCTCGGGTGGCGGCCGATGGCGACGTCGGGAAGCTGGGTGGGTTCGGCGGCAGGCACCGTGGGGCTCCGCTTCGCTGGTTCGGACGGTGGACCGGTGGGCGGGGCGAGTTCTGTTCCGGCGGGGCACAGCGGTCGTCCTTCCTGGACAAGGGAGTTCAGCGGCGCGGCCCGGCAGCGCGCGCGGCGGCCGGAGCGGCCAGGACGGCCTCGGCCGGGTGGCCGGTGAGGGTGCGCACGGCGGTGGGGGAAGTAGCGAGCGCGGCCAGCACCCGGACGTCGGGGCCGCCCGTGGCTTGGGCAGCGGGCCGGGTACGGCCGGCGTGGACGGTGTGCCGGTCGGCGAGGTCGCCGCGCATCGCCCGAATCTCCCGCACGTAGCCGTCCGCCATGTCCGCGATGTAGCGCAGGCGCGCGGCGTAGTGCGGATCGGAGGCACCGCCCAGGCCCTCCCACCAGCAGGCGCTCTGGTGGAGCACGCCGACGACCTGGTCGAGGACGCCGTCCCCGGGCGCGGTCAACTCGCTCAGCGCGTCGGCCACCTCCCGGGTGTGCCCGGCCCCGGCGATGGCCTCTCCGACCTGGACCAGCGACCGGGACGGGGGCAGCGTCGGCGGGAGGCGGTGGTCGATCAGGTCCGCCGGGCAGGTGAACCCGTAGCCGATGGCGCGCAGGTAGTCGACAGCCCGCGTCACAGTGGCCTTGCGCTCGCCGGGGTCGACCATGGCGGCGGGAAGCCGGTGATGGGTCTCGTGAAGGCGCACGACGGGGACGAACCCGGCCCGGTGGAGGGCGGACTCCGCTCCTGCGCGAACGGCCTGGACCTGCTGGCGGGACGCTACTGCGAGGCCGTCGAGGTGCTCGTCGACGGCGGCCAGCAGCGCGGGCACGTCGCCCCCGTGGCTGGCGTCGGCCCCCTTGGGCCCGCTGTCGTAGACGACTTCGAACAGCTCGGGGTTGTCCGGGTGGTCCCGCGTCACGAGCCACGCCTGCGGGAAGCCGGGGACCTCGTGGCTCCCGAATTCGTACTCCGGCGGGGGCGAGATCCTCAGGCAGGTCCCGTCGTTCAGCCGGGCGACGACGACGTAGTCGTCCGCCCCGAAGTCGACCCGGATCTCAAGGCCCCGCTGGGCTAGGGGACGGGTGACGTGGGCGTAGCGCCGACCCGGACCCTTGGCGGCACGGTCGGACAGGGTATCCGGGCCGTGGATGTGGGCGGTGACACCGAAGCCGTTGTCGGCGAACAGGACGGTCAGCTGGTCGGGTTGCATGGGGATGCTCCTGCGAGGTGTGCGCCCGGTGGCGTGGTGGGCAGGCGCTGATGATGCCGGGGAGAGGGAACTTGGACCGGCCGCGAAACGGTGATAGGCGCGCACCGCGTGCGGCGCGGTGCGCCGGGTGCCGACGCGCCGGGTGCCGACGCGGCGGGCACCGGCACCGCAGCACTGGCGCCGTGGAACTGGCCCCTGCGGGCGAGCGCGGGCTTGACCTGCTACTCGCGGTCCGGCACGAGCAGACCGATCCTCGGTGCGACGTGCGCGGCGAGCGTGGAGAGCGGGCCGTCCGGGATCCGCACGGTGCTCCCACGCCTCCTGGGTTGCGCAGGCCCTCGGCGCGTTCTCTGGTCGCCTCGGCAGGATTCAACGTCGTTGTCAGGCACGTGAGTTCAGGATTCCCGAAAGGCCGGGTGGTCAGGCGGCCATGCGGAAGTCGGTGTCGTAGAGCGCTCGTTCGCGTGCGTGGAGGAGGTGCTGGACGATGAAGGAGAGCGAGGCGACCTTCCACAGGCCCCGGCCGCGGGTGAGGGAGGCGATGGCCTGGGCTTCGACGCCGGTGAGGCCGAGCAGGGCCATGGCGGCGGGGATCTGGTCGGGTTCCTGGCGGTAGATGATCCGCGTGCTGCAGTCGGCCAGGAGGCCTTCGGCCAGGACACGTCCGCGTGATCCGGCGTCGCCTGCGGAGAGCAGGTCGGAGAGCCGGTGCAGGATCAGCAGGTTGGCGATGCCCAGGCCCCGCGAGAGCTTCCACTGCTGCTGCATCCGCTCCAGCAGGCCGACGTGGCGCATGATCCGCCACGCCTCGTCGTAGATGACCCATCGCCTGCCGGCGGCGGGGTCCGCGAGTGCGGCCTCCATCCACGCGGAGGCGCAGGTCATCGCGAGGACGAGGGCGGTGTCGTCGCCGCTGCTACCGAGGCGGGACAGGTCGATGGAGAGCATCGGCGCGTTCGCGTCGAACACGACGGTGGACGGGGCGTCGAACATCCCGCTGAGGTCGCCGTGGACCAGGCGGCGCAGGGCGTGGGCGAGGTCGTCGGCGGCATGGCCGAGGCTTCCGGCCTGGCCGCCGAGGGCGGCGTCGAGGCGGTCGGGGCGGCCGAGGACGTGGGCAATGTCGCCGAGCAGCGGCACGGTGCCGGCAGTGTCGGCGTCAGCGACGACCAGGTCGAGCGCGACGTCGAGGCCGGTGTGCTCCATCGGCAGCAGGTCGCGCTTGAGTACGGTGGCCGCGAGGCTGGCCAGCAGGAGGAGGCGGCGCTTGCGGACCTCGCTGTTCCAGTCGTCTTCGCTCACTCCGGCCGGACGCTGCGGTGCGTCCAAGGGGTTTATCCTACCCGGCAAACCCGGACCCAAGGCGATCGTCTGCCCGCCCAACTCCTGGGCGAGAGTGGACCATTCGCCCTTGGGATCGCTCGGCACGTAGATCTTGTACCCGTGGGCGATGGCCCGGGTGGCGATCGACTTGGCCAGGGCGCTCTTGCCCATACCGATGACGCCACACAGGATCGCGTTCGGGTTCGTAAACCCCTCTATTCGGCCGGAGTTGTAGAGGGCGAAGGGGTCGTAGCAGAAGCTGCCCTCGGCGTGGAGGTCGCGGCCGATGAAGATCCCCTCGGCGCCGAGACCGGCTTCCGCAAGGAAGGGGTAGGCCCCGCCGGCGACGGCGGTGGTCAGGCGGTGCTTGGGCAGACGGAGCTTGCCGCCGCGAGCGGAGGCGGGACCAGGTCGGCCAGCGGCCGGGTAGGCGGGCTGGACGTCCGCGTCGGGGCCGCTGTTCCTGGGGCGTTCGGCGGTGGGCTGCGCGTAACGGGCCTTGGTGCGGGCCTGGGCGAACTCAGCCCGGGCGGCGCGCTGTTGGGCGCGGGTGCTCTTGCGCGGGACGAACAGGGGGCTGGCGGTGGCGCGGTTCCTGGGCATGATCACGGATTTCGGGGATGGGGGTCAGCGGCGGACGAGGCCGGTGAACGGGGCGTGCAGGTCGGCGGGGGTGGCGCGGCGGCGCACCAGTTGCGCGGTCTCCTGGTGACGGCGGCAGATGGTCAGCTCCGGCGCGCCCTCGGGCAGGCGGGCGCGGCAGGCGTCGGGGCCGGGGACCTCGCCGCTGCCGGGCCGGGGCGAGGCGTGGTAGGCGGAGTGGAGGTGGTCGGCGGTCTGCCACAGGCGGGTGCGGGCGGCCTTGAGGTGCTCTCCCTCGGCTGGCAGCAGCGGGGCGGTGCGCTGGGCGTGGGCGTCGAGGAGGCCGTGCAGCGCGACCAGGTGCTCGTGGAGCGAGTCGAGTTCGGAGCGGGAGGCGACCAGCGGGCCGGTGGGGATGTTGAGCGCGCGGTGGAAGTCGATTGCGGCGGTCGCGTACGGGACGAAGTCCTGCGCGACGGGGGCGGGGGCCGGCATCAGGGGTGCTCTTTCGGGAGGCGGGAGGGCCGGCGTCAGGCGGCGAGGGCGAACGGCAGGGCGGAGGCGGTGAACGCCTCGGCCTGCTGCCAGGTGAGTGGGCGCAGGTCGAGCTGGGCGCCCACGGCGGCGGTCTCCACCACGGCGCAGGCGGAGCGAAGTTCGCCCTCGGTGTCCGCGCTGACGGTCAGCAGGCCGGTGAGGGCGACGTCGGCGTGGCCGGCGATCAGCTGTCGCTCGCGGTCCTGGATGTCCTGGTACTCCACGGAGTCGGCTTCGCTGGAGACCTGGCCCTTGCGGGCGCGCTCGGTGGAGTCGGCGATCACGCTGGCCTTCTTGCGGCGCACGTCGCGCAGCGCCGAGTCGAGGTCCTGCGGCTCGTAGGCCAGGGAGACGGTGCGCCGCACGCCGGAGGCGAACATGAGCTGGTGGAGGAAGCCGGGGTTGACCTGCGTCCTGGGCCAGTTCTCCACCCAGTAGGTGCTGTGGTGGGCGGAGTCGGTCGAGATGTGGTCGGCCTTCTCCACTACGACCACCGGGCCGGCGGCGCCCGGGTCGGCGGACGGACGCCCGTCCTCGGACCAGCGGTCCAGTGCGGCACGGGACTTGGGGTCGTAGGCGGTGCGGGCGACGGCGGCGATCTCGCCGGCGGACAGCCAGCCGGCCGGGGTGAGGCCGGCGGTGCGGGCGGACTGCTCGAACGCGGAGGTGAGCTGGGCCAGAACCGCGAAGGCGCCGGTCAGGCCGCCGCCGGCCTGGTTGATCAGCCGTCGTGCGCCCTTGAAGTCCAGGGCTATGGCGACGTACGCCTCGTGCGGGGCTGCGGCCGGACCGGCGCCGCGGATCAGCTCCCCGTACAGCTCACCGGCGAGCGGGGCGTCAGGGCGGCCGTGTTCCTCCCAGTAGCGGCGAAGCGCGTCGCCGGTGTCCGGGACGGTGCGCTCGATGACCTGGATGCGGGCGACCTGGCCGGTGCGGGCGAGCGCCGCGAGCGCGCGTCCCCACCCGCTGACGTTGGCGTTCTGGGTGCCGGGGTCCAGAAGGGCGTAGGCGCGGGAGGAGACCTTGACGATCGCGGTGAGGTTGCCGGCGTGCGGGTCGTGGACGGCGCCGTAGCGGCCATCGGGGGCGGTGACGACACGCAGGCTGGCCGCGCTGCCCGGCAGGTGGAGCAGGCCCTCGCGCACCGGGCGGGAGGAGGGGCGGGTGAGCCAGATGAGCTGTCCGCGCAGGCGCCGCAGGCCGTAACGGGCGGCGACGGGCGCCCAGTCGGCGAGGGTGCGGCCCCGGTAGCGGATGAACACCAGGGCGGCGACTCCCGCCCACAGAGGTATGAGCTGCAGGGCGCCGGTGACGCCCCGGGTGATGAGCACGGCGAGCAGCAGCAGGCCGGTAACGGCGCAGGTGATCAGCTGCGGGGCGCTCAGGCCGAGCAGCACACCTCGGCGGCTGCGGTGGGGGAACTTGACGGACGCAGGGGTGGCGTCGGGCGTCGAGGAGGACATCGGGATTCCAGAGGGATGAGCGTGCGGGCGGCGAGCGAGGGCGCGGCACTCTTCTGGACGTCATCGCGGACGCTCCTTCCAGGGGCTCGGGGGCGGGGCCCGGGGGGGGGGGGGGGCGGCCCCCCCCCCCCCGGGGGGGGGGGCCCGGCAGGGAACCGGGGGTGTGGGGCGGGTTGGGGAGAACCAACCGGCCCGGTACCGCGCGGGGGGGGCCGCCGGGGGCGGTGCCGGGGCGGCCGGTCCTCCAGGTGCCGGTGCGGAGGCCCCGGGCGTGGGCGCGCTCGCGGCTGGGGGCACGGCAGTCCCGGACGGCGAGAGCATGCCCGCCGCGACGGCGTCCTGGAGGGGCGGTGCGGCCGGGGCCTCCTGGCCGCCGCCGGACTGCGGCTGCCCGCCACCTTCCCCGGGCGAGGCCCGGGTGATCAGGGCCGGCAGGCCGGGCCGGGTGACCAGGGCACGTCCGCGGTCGCCGCCTGCGCTCGGGTCCTCGCCGGAGCGGAACTTCGTCTGCTGCCGCGCGGGGCCGGCGTCGATCCCCTCCTGGCTGATCCGCCCGGTCGGATCGATGCCGGAGGCGCCACCGCCACCGCCCATGCCCGGGACCTTGGCTGGGCCCTGCGGCGCCGGGACGCCGATGCCCATCTGCATGGCCAGCGAACCGGCGGTCTTCGCCGCCCCGGCCGCGACCGCCATGCCAGCCATGCCGGTACGGTGCGTGTCGTCGTGGCCGCTGCCGTCCGTCGCCCAGTGGACGAACTTGTAGACGGCATACGGGCACAGCAGCACCATCACCATGATCACGACACCCGCCATAGCGTCGGACAGGGCGGCCATACCGTCCTTGGCGTCCGTCTTGCCGAGCGCGGAGACACCGACGAGGAAGACCACCGTCATCAGCAGCTTGGACACGATCAGGGTGGCGGTGGCCTCGATCCAGCCGCGCCGCCACCGCTGGGCGACCTCCCAGCCGCCACCGGCCCCGGCGAACGCGGCGAGCACCACCAGGATCAGCACGCCGACCTTGCGGGCGACCATCACGCCCCAGTAGAGGAACGCCCCGATCGCACTGCCGACCGCGACGAGGGCGGGGATGGCCCAGCCGAGGGCGAACATGGGGCCGAACTGGCTGATCTTGATCATGCGCCTGACCGCGTCGGCGACGCTGGTGTGCGCGGCCTGCAACAGCCCGGCCGACAAGGCGTCGACCACGGTCACCGCGACCGCGGTGAAGCTGATCGCACCGAAGGTGAACAGGACACCGGTCATCGTGCCCCAACCGGCCTTGGCCAGCGCCCGTTCGTCCCGCCGCCAGGCCGCCAGGATCAGCTGCGCGCAGAACGTGCCCACGGTCAGAATCAGCCCGATCGGCAGGATCAGCTGGTAGTTGTCCCTGAACCACGGCGCCGACAGGTCGATGGCCGTGGTCTCGTCGACCGCCTTCGCGCACAGGTCGACGGCGCTGGCCGCCAGCTCGCCCATGCTCTTGGCGATCCACGCGCCGATGCCGTCGGTGACGCTCTTGCCCGGGTCGCTGGCGAAATTGATGCCGTCGACGACGTTGCACAGCTGGGCGACCATCGGGAGATTGCAGATATCCACAAGGAACTCCCCGGGTCAGGGCGCCACGGCCGGCAGCACGCCGGCCAGGGCACATGGACGGTCAGGACGGCACTGCACGGCGAGAGTGGCCGAACGGTCCTCGGCCCCGGCCTTCGGGGCACCGGTCCAGGCGATCGACTGCTTGCCGGAGACGGTCACGGCGTAGACGTACGCCTGCGTGATCGCCCCCGGATCTGCCTGCAGCGCCCTGGTGAACCGGTCCGGGAAGTGCGCCTCGTCCGCAGTCGCGGTGGCGAACTGACCGGAGTCGGCCATCCGCCCCCACAACACTGGTGAGGGCACCAAGCGGTCGACCGAGTCGGCGTCGACGTACTGCCCCTCGCTGGTCAGCCACTGGTGGAGGGAGGCCACCAGCTCGGGCTGCGAGAAGGAGCGGGTGTCGTACGACCACAGCGCCACCGCAGCCGCCTTCGCGAACGCGATCGGATCGTGCGTCGAGGGCGGACCCGACAGCCCCTTCGGATGCCCGCCCGGCGTCGGCGAGGCCACCGGAGCGGAGGGCGCCGCCGAACCCGCGGCTGCCGCAGTCGGGTTGGCGGCCTCGCGTCCGTCCCGGGTGACGTAGGCCAGCACGCCGGCGAAGGCGACGAGCACCACCAGGACCAGCGAGCCCAGCAGCGCCCGGCGGCGCACCAGCGTGCCGCCGGAGCCCCCTGCGCGAGGACTGGGGTTGAAGGAACGTTTCTGCATTACTTGACCTGGCTTCCGAGGGTCGAGAAGAAGGAGACGACCCCGTTGGCCGCGCCGAGCAGCAGCGCCGCGCCGACGCTGACGAGGACGCCCTTCTTCCCGTTGGCCTCCGCCTGGTGCCCGCCCGAGTGGTGACCCCAGGCCCACACCCCGGCGCTCACGGCCAGGGCGCCGACGACCGCGATGATCCCGAAGAGATTCAGGCTGCCCATCACCTGCTTGAGGACCGAAAGGCCAGGCAGGCCACCCTCGTTGGGGGTGATGCCGGGGTCGTAGGCGAGCTGGGCGACTGCGTCCGCGAGATACAAGGGAAGCTCCAGAGCAATTCAGGGCGCGCGAAGGCAGCCCAAAGACAGGGGGAGAGGAGAGAGGGGAGGCGGGGGCGCGGGTCAGACGACCCGGCGGACCGCGAGGATCTCCGGCCGCCACGCGGCCAGGGTCGAGATCTTGACCACGTCACCGGTCTTCGGCGCGTGCACGATCAGCCCCGAACCGATGAACATCCCGACGTGCTCCGGCACGGCGGCGGTGCCCCGCGTGAACAGCAGGTCGCCCGGCTTGAGCGAGTCCGCCGAAGCGACGGCGCCCTGCTTGACCTGGTCGTACGTGGTCCGCTCCAGCGAGAAGCCCGCCGACCGATAGGCCATCTGCATCAGCGAGGAGCAGTCACACCTGCCCAACGGGTCCGCACCGTGCGAGTTCGCGCAGGTGCCGCCCCACTGATAGGCGGTGCCGAGCTGGCCGAGCGCCCACCGGATCGCCGTCTGCACCGGCTGCGGCGCATCGGCCGGGATCGTGTACCCGCCCGGCAGTGACCCGGCCGGGATCGTGCCGAAGTTACTGCCGTCACCGCCCGCCGGGGGCGTCCCGCAACCACCGCCCGCAGTCGGGCCGGCGCTCGCGCCGGCCGTCGTTGCCGGTGCCGGTGCCGGCGACGGGTTCGGCGTCGGCGAGGTACCGGCGGCGGGGGCCAGCAGCGGCGCGAGGGCCTTCTGTAGTGCTTCCGCCAACGGCTGCCACTTGGCGTAGGCGTCGGGGAAGCCGGAGCGTTGCACCGCCTGGGCGGCCTGGGTGACGGTCATCGACTCCCAGCCGCTGACCTTCTGTAGCGCTTCGTAGAACTTCGTCGAGGCGTACACCGGCTGCATGATCTGCTGCGGGGTTCCCCAGTCTTGGCTCGGGCGTTGCTGGAACAGGCCCAGTGAGTCCCGGTCGCCGTCGTTGACGTTGCGAAGTTCGCTTTCCTGCAGCGCCGTTGCCAGGGCGACGACCTGCCCGCGGACGGGGATGTGCATCGCGACGCCGGTGGCCTGGATCGTCTTCGCGTTGGGGATCTGCTCGGACGGCTTGCTCAGCCCGGCCACGGCCGGCGCCGACAGCGGACTGGAGCCCTTGAGGATCGCCTCGACCTGTGCCGCCACTGCCGAGGAGTCCACACCCTGCGGGCTTCCGTCAGGGGGACAGGACTTGGACGCGGCGGCCTTGGCCATTCCCGCGCTGGCGATCGCGACCGGCAGGGCCAGCGCCAGCGGACCGCAGGCGACGACGCCGACGAGCGCGCCGACTGCCGTCTTCACGACGGCCCCCGGTCACCGGGTAGTGGCCGACCCGGGAAGGGGAGTGGATAAGGGCACGGGTATGCCAGGGCATGCTGCATTGCAGCGGCTCCTCGGGGCTTCGTAGGAGAACGCGGTGCCGGCCTCTCGTGCGAAGAAGTCGCCGGCACCGCGCCGGTGGTGAAACCGCCCTCGTGCAGGGAGGGCCCGGGTCAGGGGAGTTGGTGGCTCCAGGACGCCGGTCTCGGGTCACGCGCGGCAAGCAGCCGCGCTCGTAATCTCAGCCGGAACACGACGGGGCTCCTCGGTATCGGGGGAGGGGAGATGCTGCCCGCGTGGTTCCGCGAGCGCAGGGCGGCACGGATCAACACGCGCTCGGTCAGGGCTGTTTGGCCTGCTGCCCGGTCGGCACGACCAGACAGTAGATGCGAAAGACGGCCGCACCAAACGGCCCCGGACCAGGCGTGGAACCCCGCCAACGCCCGTTAGGTACGGCCGCCGATCGCCGCTACCTTCCTCGGTATCCCCACTCCCGGCTGCTGCTGCGGGGAGCCGCCCGGAGCGGGCCCAACCACGCTCGGAAGGAAGACCCGTGACCTACACGCTGCACCGAGGCGACGCCCTCACCGTGCTCAAGACCCTCCCCGACGAGTCCGTCAACGCCGTCATCACCGACCCGCCGTACAACAGCGGCGGCCGGACCAGCTCGGAGCGCACCAGCCGCGACGCCCGCGCCAAGTACGTCACCAGCGGCAGCATCCACGACCTCAAGACCTTCCCCGGCGAGAATCGCGACCAGCGCTCCTACCGGGCCTGGCTCACCGAACTGCTCACCGAGGCGTACCGGGCGAGCACCGAGCACTCAGTCGCCATGGTCTTCAGCGACTGGCGGCAGGAACCGACGACGAGCGACGCACTGCAGATGGCGGGCTGGACATGGCAGGGCACCATCCCCTGGATCAAGCCCACCAGCCGTCCGCGCAAGGGCGGCTTCAAGCAGTCCGCGGAGTTCATCACCTGGGGCGTCAAGGGCACCCTCGACAACAGCCGCGCGATCTACCTGCCCGGCCACTTCATCGCCAGCCAGCCCCGCAAGGACCGGGTCCATATCACCCAGAAGCCGCTGGAGATCATGCAGCAGCTCGTCCAGATCTGCCCTGAGAACGGCGTCGTCCTCGACCCCTTCACCGGCAGCGGCTCCACCGGTGTCGCCGCCCTACGCGAAGGCCGGCGATTCATCGGCGCCGAACTCTCGCCCCACTACGCCGATGTCGCCGAACAGCGCCTGCGCGCCGAGCTGACCCAGAACGACTTCGTCCTCGCCGGACCGGAGGCGTGAGCGTGAGAACCCCGAACCGCCGGCATCTACTTGCCCGCAGACACAGAAGGGCGGCTGGAGCATGATTTTCCAGCCGCCCTCGCCGTTCCATCAGGCCGCCTGGACCGCCCGCTCGATCAGCGGTCCCGCCTTCTTGAGGTCCGCCGCCGAGGCGATCCGCACCTCCAGATCCCCGGTGCCCAGGTGCCCGATCCGGCGCATGTCGCGTGTGAAGCCCTCCTCCAGCTCCACCGTGTCCGGGTCCAGGCGTAGGTACACCAGGATCACCCGGTGCGAAACCGAAGGTCGGAAGATCACGTTGGCCACGTTCTGCAGCCGCCGGTAAGCGATGTAGTGCTTGAGGACGACGGTCTCCACCTCGCCCGATGCGGTGAGCACCTCGTCCAGCTCACCGTACAGATCCCGGAGGCACTTCGGTACGTCGCCGATGACCGGCCGCTCAGCCGCCTCGGCGGCAGCCGCCGGCACCGAAGGCGTGGCCGATCTGCGCACGGCTGCCTGGCTGACGACGGCGGAGACCGGCTCGACCAGCTGGAGGCTCAACAGCCCGCCGTCGAAGATCCGGTAGCGAACCAGCTCGATCGGCCACTGCCGACCCAGGTCACCAACGGCAACCCGGTCGTGGTGCGAGAACCCGGCCGCGATGCACAGCGCCCGGGGAGCGCGCCAGTCGATGGACTCGGCCGTCTCGGACCCCAGCTTCTCCCTGACGAGGGCCTCGAACTCGTGGCGACTGCTTTTCAACCAAGTCAGGTAGGAGACGGCCTGCGAGACGACGCCGCTGTCGTTGCCCTTCTTGAACTCGATCACGACCGGCACGCCGTTCTCGTCCAGGCCGAGCGAGTCCACCCGTCCCCGATGCCACGGACCGGTTGGGTACTCCGACGCCAGGAACCGGATACCGAGCATCGCCTCCATGCCCGCTTCCACCCGGCGCTGCAACTGCACCTCCAGCGCCACCGTCGAGCTGCGCAGCTCCACGTCCTGGCCGTCCGTCCCGAGCCGGAACACCTTGAGATCGCTCACCCAGCCCCCTTCGCACGATCGTACGAAGGAGCCAATCGAAAACAGCACTCCCATATTCCGGATCTGATGCGTCAAAGGTGCCGCCCGGCCGAAGCGTGACAGCTCGGGGCGCTGGAAGGCGGCTCCGCACGTTAGCCGCTCGAAGCCCCCGCGACTGCGGTGGCTGGTGAAACAGCTGAGGAGATGGGGAGTTGGCATCGCAGGTGGCGACGAAGACCGGCGGACAGCTTCGGTTCCAGACCGTGGCCACAGATGGGCGCAGGTCGTCCTCATGCTGGACCCAGGCACTCGTGCAGCTTCAGGTCCTCGGCGCCGAGCGGATCAACGGGCCGGTGGAGCCGTTCGGGCACAGGGCGCCGGGGCTGGTCGTCGTCAGCCAGGCCCGCGGCGGCCTCTTCGGCTTCGGCGTGCGCCCACAGCTGCGACCGCGCCACGACGGCCATGGACGGCAATGGACGCCTTCCCGCCGGCCACCCTGGCCGCCGGCCGAGCGGTCCGTCCGGGGGTGGCCGAGTGAGCACCGTGGGCGAGTGGTAGCGGGGCAGCCGGCGCAGACCCCCAGGTCAGCTCCACGCGCGCCGCCGTGCGCGGGCCATGGTGCGGAAGGACACTGGTAGTTGAGATCCCCATACTCTCCGCTGTAGGAAGGACGACTGATCATGGGCAGCGACGGCAACGGCGAGTTCCGTGTAGAGAATCGACAGCGGATCGACCGACGAGGACACCGAGGAGAGGGTCGATTCCGAGACGGCCAGCCCCAGCCCGGAGAAGCCACTGCGGAGTTCGGCCCAGTTTGTGGAGAACGTGGACGACGAGAGCTGGCTCGGTAACAAAGCCGGTGGCAAACTGTTCGGTGGTCGCTAGACCGGGTGATCGACGCGGTGATGACGGCGGCGGCGCCGAACCCCCTGGGCGCGAGGTGGACGGCGCGCCGCCAGCCGTCTGGTGCGGGCTCGGGATTGCGGCGAGGCATCCAGCAGGTCGGCGACGGTGAGGGCGGGGTGCTGGGCGATCAGGCGCTCGCGCAGCACTAGCTAGGCGTAGGCGCTCCTGCTGACATCGAAACCCACAACCCCCGGCTGAAGCAGCAGAGCGTGGAGGCGGCATCCCACGTTCACCGGACTCGCCGCAGCCGAGTGGGACGCCCTGACCACCCAACTCCTGGCACTCCACGGGACCCAGCACGAGGGCCAACTCGACAAGCGGCGCGGTCACCGGCCCTGCATCAAGGGCGACGGCACTACCGGCCGCCGCCCCGATCTCACTTCCGCCGACCGCCTCCTGGCCGTTCCTACTCCACCAGCGGCTCGGCCTCCCGGAGGCTGCCGTAGCCCGACTCTTCGGCGTCACCCCTGAGACCAACAACCGCCGCATCCGCGACATCCGACAGCTCCTCCAGACGGCCGACCGCATCATCGAGCCTGCCGAACCCCACTCCCCGCAGGTCGGGCAGCTTGCCACGCCGCGATGGGACACACCGACCAGGTAGGCCGCAGTCTCGCCGGTTCAGGGCATGCTGTTGCCAACGGCCAACGTAGCCCAGCCGTACCGCTCCCTGTATTTCGCGTTCCTTTACAGCACACCATGGAAGGAGCCCCGTGCGACCCTCTGACGGCGACATTGTCATCGATGGGAGGAAATTCCCCTTCGAAACGGATACTCAAGGAGACACGACGTACAGGACTGGCGAAATCGTGTCGGTGTCGATGAAGGCCCTCACGGATTGGATCGCCGGTACGCTGCAGGTTGCTGACCCTCCGCATTTCCTGGACGGGATCACGATCGACCGGCTTGCCCTGACTATCACCCAGAAGGGCTCGGTCAAGACTCCGGAGTACCACTTCGAGGCATCCGTTCGGTTTGCTTTGGACGGCTTGCCGATCCGGTTTGACGTCGTTGACTTCGTCAGTGATGCTCGAGGATTCCGGGTGGCGGTGGAACTTTCCGTGATGACCCGGAGGGGGCAGGAGGAGATGAGCATGCGTGGGGCTTTGGAAAAAAGCGGAGGTCAGTGGGCGGTGTTTGCAGGATGGTCCGCCGAAGACGGAGTGCTGCTGACGGATCTGGCGGACTGCTTCACCGTTTCCTGAGAGCTCAGGACGGCGCGTCGGGCTGACGGCCCAGCCTCAGCCGGGGTACACGTAGAGCTGCGGGTGGCTCCCGGCCCAGCTGATCACCGTGATACCCATCACGGGTGCGCTCGTACAGCGACCATGTTCTTTCTCCAGGTCGTCGATGACCACCTGGATGGTGATTCCCAGTAGGGCGACCTCGTCACTGCCGGTCTTCGGGTTCTTCCGGATATACACCAACGGTCCTCCCGAATCGCCACTGCAGCCGCGTGCCCTCTCCTTGTTCAGGTCGTTGACGACCTGGAATTTATTCTCACTTATCGACTCTTTGGATTTCACTGGCTTGTAGGGTTCCGTTCTGACCGTCAGGATGTTGATGGTCGTAGATCGTACTCCGTTTCCGTTTTCGGCTCCAGGGATCCGCCCGGCTCCGTAGAGGAACGCCTTCTTTCCGAGGAGCGGCTTGGGGCTGCTGCCGTGCTCCAGGGCGATGGCCGACCCGCTGCTGAATGCTTTCGACAAGAAGAGGCGCCCGAGGTCGTCGACGCGGGAGACGATTGCTGATTCCTTTGTTTGCTGGTTTTCCGGGCTGCCAATCGGACCTCGGTAGACGGTGTAGGTGGCGCCTTCGCGAAGGCAGTGAGCCGCGGTTGCCACCGTTCGCGGTGTGGTGAGCACGCCGCTGCAGGCGGCATTTGGATCTTGCGGGTCGTTTGTTGTCCGAAGGATGGAGACGAAGAACTTGGCGTTCTCCGGTTGGATCGTCACGTACTGCCCCGTCATTGGAGCAGCCGTTGTCGCGGGCCATAGGACGGACATCGCGGCCACGGAGCAGACCACGGACAGTCGATGAGAACGACGGCGTAGCGATGCAGGCATGGCGACCACCTGACCGAGATGTTGGTGTGAGGGCAGCGGTAGCGGCTAGCGGGGTCCTGTCGCTTCGGCGGTGCTGGCAGCACGTTCTCCTCATGAGAGCACAGCGGATGCAGGGCTGCGAAAGGGGAGCCTTTCGGGGTAGGTGGCCCCGAATGACGGTGGGCCCGGCGCAGGTCGCCCGACGCAGGGCCCGTGGTGTGGTGTCAGCTGCCGCCGTTCGATGTCAGGTGGTGACGGGTTCCGCCTTGGGGGTGAAGCGGAGGGTGTCGTGTTTCGCGTCGACGCCGCCGCCCAGGTAGGACTTGAGGCCGTGGATGGTGGCTTGGTATTCCACGTCTGGCTGGAACGCCGTCTTGGTCTTCACGATGATGTGGTACGGCGAGTCGGGGGCCACCGCTGCCTGGGTGATCTCGATCGGTGGGGTGATGGTGTAGTTGCCGGCGGGGGACACCGTTTCGGGTTTGGGTGCGATGTTGACGGCGAGGGTGAGGGCGTAGTCGTTGGCTGTCGCTGCGGCGTCTTCGAGGGCGATGGGGAGGGGTGGGGGGCCGCCGGCGCATTCAGGGAAGCGCGGCGAGGTGAAGGAGATGCATTTGCGGCGGCAGGCAATGGACGGCTCGTCGGTGCCGGGTTCAGGGTTGCCCTGGGCGTTCTTTTCGGAGATGAGATCGAACAGGGAGTTGAACTGGGCTTTCGCCAGGAGCCCGTTGGGCAGGATATCCTTGTCCCACCAGAAGGCCCGGCTCAGGAATTGGAAGGCTTGGTAGTCCGCCCAGCCGGTGGTACTGAAGCCATTGGTGTTGCGTGGTGCCTTCCCAGAGAGTCGGGCGATGCCGTGGCCCACGGCCAGCACCATACCCGGGAACTCGAGCGCCATGGCCTCGCCATCCTTGCTCTGCGTCCGGGCGAGTCCTCCGGTGACGACGACGGTCTCCTTGCCGTGTCGGCGCAGTGCGTACACGTTGGGTTCGGGCTGGTCCCAGTCCAGGAAGAAGTGGATGTCCGGGTAGAAGCCCCGCCAGTGCGAGAAGACTTTTTCGACCATGAACTGGGGAACCGTGTTGCCAGGGCTGAGCTGATTCCCGGCGGCGCGGATGTCATCGGCTTGGGCGGGAGTGAAGAGCGCTGCGACGTCGGGGCCGGTGTAGTCGGCGGGTCCGGTGAAGATGGTGAACTTCCCTTCGGCGAGGACTGTTTCGTTGCCGCACCCGGGTGTTCCGAAGAGGAACGAGACTCCCTGCCTTTCCGCGCTGTTGTCCTGCGCGTATTGCTCCTCCCAGATGTGG
Organism: Kitasatospora sp. NPDC089509; assembly: GCF_044749365.1. Classification (NCBI taxonomy): domain Bacteria; kingdom Bacillati; phylum Actinomycetota; class Actinomycetes; order Kitasatosporales; family Streptomycetaceae; genus Kitasatospora; species Kitasatospora sp. NPDC089509. Next base: position 772,876 of record NZ_JBIVHS010000001.1, read on the forward strand.
GGACGTTTGGCGCTGTCGTCGGCCCAGGAGTCCGCGAGCAGGTTCGGTTGCAGTTGGAGGTAGTAGTCGCCGACGACGATGCCGGCGGCCTGCAGCAGGTGGCCGCCCGCTGGGTCGGCGGAGCGGCCGGTGCCGAGGTGGTGTAGGCCGCCGGTGTAGTCCCCGATGCCGACTGAGCGCACCGGGACGGGTTGGCCGTCGGCGCCCATGAGTTGGTCGCGGACGTGTACCTGGGATGCCTGGACCAAAGTGCTGCCCGCGAGAAGGATTGGCTGGTCGGTGGTGCAGATCAACTCGCCGAGACGCTCATCCGGCCGACCGAACGACATGTGCATGATGCTGGGGCTGTTCCCGCCAATCGCACCGTCGCTGAAGGTGACCAGGCTGGGTGCCCAGGTCACCTTGCCATCAGGGGCGAGGGTGCCGGTGAGGATGTGCTCGCCCTTGGCGATCGTCTCGATCCTCTCCTGCCGGTCTAGAGAAAGCGCGATCTTTGTCCCGTACGCCATGCAGGCGCAGCAGCAGTAGCATGCCAGCAGCTTCCCGGACCACTCAGCGCATAGGGTCTCGAAGTCCTTGTTCTCCTTGTCCATCCTCTCCTGCACCTTCGGGTCCGTAGAGATTTCGACGGTCCCGTTGTGTGTGCAAGTGAATGCGCTGACAGGAAGGTTGGAGTTGTTGGTATTCATGCAGAGGTCGTGGAAGGCGTCCTGGATCGCCTGGCAGTGGCTCGGCAGGTAGCCTGGGATATCCGCGCAAGCCGGCATATGGGTTTTGCTGATATTTGATTGACATACTTCTTTGTCGTAAGCCATGTTGGCCCCTAGTCTCCGATGGAGTCAGTCGGTTTGTCCCCAGGTGTAGCACCAGAGGTGCTCGGGGGTGTCTGAGTGCAAGTCCAGCGAGGAATGCCACGTCGTGATGGACGCGAGTGTATCCGTCGGCTTAGCAGGGTTCGCGGAAACCACTTGAAGCCCGGTCTGCTTGGGACTGGTAGAGAAGATCTTGATCGCGTAGAGCGTGCCGGTATCCGGGTTGACGGCCAGTGGGGCCACGCCATATGCATCGCTCAAGGGGATGACGGCCGCTGTGTTCTTCGTGAACTCTTGGACGTCCGCCACCACGATCCCCCACACCAGATCCGTGCCCGTGCCCTTGCGTGCGACGATGCAGCAGTATTGCCGGTTCTCCGCAGTGGCGATGACTGGGCGCCCGCAGCACTGCCACCCGGTCGGGATGCTGATCTCGGGGGTCAACTGCTTCTTGTCGGCATTGAACCGCTGGATCGTTCCGAAAGATCCTTCAGGGGTTCCCAGGACGTAGGTGTTCTCGGATGTCGGCGCGATGGCGAGCCACCGTGCTGCGCCGAAGTTGATACTTGACGAGCTGCCCCCGGAGCCAGCCTGGAGTTTCCCCCACACAAGAATGTTGGACGTGGACTTCTGCAGCCCGAACAGGAGGGCTGCCCCCGTGTCGAAGAGGAGGTCCGAGAAGGCGGCCTTGTCCGTGGCTCCGATGGAATGCTGGACCGGTTTCGCCAGGAGCCTGGTTTCCTGGACCGGGGGGCCGTACTTGTCGATAGTGGCCGAGTCCGTTCGCGCGGCCAGTAGGGCTTTGTCAGCGGCCGACCAGTAGAACGCGCTGTAGAGTCGGTTTTTCGGCCAGAACGTTCCGCTGACCTCGCCGGGGGTCCAGTTGAGTTCCGTGACCACACTGGTCTGGGAGTAGTACGCGAGGCCCCATGAGGTGTCGAGGGCCAGGCCGGAGTGGGCTCGAGTAGGCAGGGTCTCCGGGCCTGGCGGCGACCCGCGCTCGTACACCTTCTCCTCCGACTTGGTCGTACTGCAGAGCACCCGGACGTGGCCGCGTTGGATCGTGACCCCGACGAAGCCCAGGCCGTCGACTTCGGTCGCGCCCATCACTTCACCCCGGCGTTCAAAGCTGCGGCGTCGCTCCGGGCGACGTTGTCCGGATCACCCCATCGGCTGTGACCCGGCCGTTCCGGATCGGCTCCGGGGCACCGCTCGGAGGGCAGTCGCGCCTTGCGGGCGGCGACGCAACCGCACAGCGTGCAGGTGGACTTGTCGGTGAGGCCCTTGGCGGCGATCTGCTGGAGCAGGTTGCCCTGCTGCATCGACAGGTGCGGGCATGCGGCACACGCCCGCGTCCGGGCGTCGAAGACGTCGTCGGAGACGACGGTGAAGCCGGTGCGGGCCCACCGGCTCAGCGCCGACGCTCCGCGGGCAATCAGGGTCGAGGACGGGAGGGGTTCGGCGGGAACGGGCGGACGGGCGAGCACAAGGTTCAGGAGTTCGGGGTCGCGGCGGCAGGCGAGGAGGTTCCGGGCGTATCCGTCGTCGGTGACGGCGGCGCGGAGCACGTCTTCCGAGGCCGGGGTGTCCAGGCCGAGGATCCGCCCCAGTTCGGTGCGTTGGGCTTCGAGGGCGTCAGGTGAGACAGACATGTGGAGTCCTTGTTGTCTCGTCGAATGGCGCTGCCACGATATGGGCCGAGCCAGGTTGATGCGTATACGATATCACGGAGTGTATGTGAATAGCTCCTTTGTGCAATCATTGGGCTTGCGGTGCCACGGGCTGCCCCCGGCGGGCGCTGCGCGCGTCGCGGACGGCATCACGGGTCGCGGGAACCCGTCGACGAGAGGCAAGGGGACAACATGAAGCACGCACCGACCGCGATGGTCGCCGGTAAGGGACCTGACGGTGAGCCGTTGGTCTACGTGTTCTACTCCAATGGTATGGTTCGCCGGATCCTCCAGGGCGTCGGCGGAGGGCCCATGGAGACGTGGAGTGCGGGAGGCGTCGACCACCCTTATCCGTTCCGGGATCAGGGGCTCCACTACCGGAAACTGTGGACCAGTCTGACCGGGGTGTTGACGGCGGTGCCGGTGGCGGTGTTCCGTCGCGACGAGGAAGTCCCCGACAACACCTACACGTTCCACGCGCTGGTGGCGGCGGGGGAGGGCAAGTACCAGAGGATCTCCTGGAACCACACTGTGTTCGGGAAACAGCATGTGGGTAGCGTGCCCTTCTCGGTTCCCGCAGGCTTCGCCGTCACGGCCGCCTGCGAGATCTCCGGAGGCGATGTCGTGCTGTGGGGACTGAGGACGACCGAGCCCGCCTCCGCGTACTGCGTGCTTCAGGGCGATGTCGTCGGCGCGGTTCGCAAGGGCCCGCTGGAGACGGCGGTGACGGCCGCGTTCCTCGGCTACGACAAATCCGGCAGCCAGCACGTGACACGTCTGTACGCGGGCGCCGACGGCAAGGAGGAGTCGGCGTACACGGTGGAGGTGGCGCAATCGTCGTGCGTCTTCACCCCGCTTCCGTCGGCGCCGAGGTTCCTTGCCGCCGCGGAGTCGAAGTAACCGACGTTCGGCTGGAGTTCGGAGAGATGAACCGGGTGGTCGTTCAGGAGGCAGCCGTGAGGCGACCACCTCCGAACGGCCGCCAGTCGAGCGCGACCACGTACCAGGGTTCGTCGGCGGGGCTTCCCGGTGACGTCGTGCTGATCGTGACGGCCGACCCGGCCGGGACCGGCAGGGTCGCGGTGCGGCGCCGGGTGTCGGCCACGGTTGTCATCCGGTAGAGCGGCTCATGGCCCGGCGCGTCCGCCAGGGCGAGATGCAGGTGCACTTCGCGTCCGGCAGGGATTGAGCGGACGTCGGCAAGCAGCAGTCCATCGGTATGTGCGACGAAGGTGTCTCCCGTGACGAGTGCTTGCCGCACGTCGATGGACGTGTAGCCGGGGATCCCGGTGTTGCCGGGGTCGGTTCGTCCCAACAGCTTGACCGTGGTGTCCGCGGTCAGCGTGCGCGCGGCGACGGCCGGGCCCGCGACCAGGAGGAAGGTGCTCAAATCCGCGCGGGTCGTCGCCCCCGACACGGGCTTCACAGTCGCGGTCAGGACGCAGGTGGCGTCGCTGGGCGGGGCGACACGCTGCGTGGTCCTCCCGGTGACGTCCCAGGGATGGGCGTATCCGGTGCATCTGAGTGCGTAGGACGCAGTGGTGCCGGCCGGGAGCGTGGTCCGCCACGTCAGGTCGGTGGTGGTGTGCTCAGGGTCGATGATGTACGGGTCGGGGCGGAAGTCCGTCAGGACGAAGCCCGCCGGAGTCTTGTCGAAATCGAGGGTGCGGGTCGCGGTATGGAGGCCCTTGACCTCTTCCATGACGGTGAGCTGGACGGGCTTCGCGATGCCGTTGATGTCGAGGTTTGCGATGCGCAGCTCGACGGTGTCGCCGTTTTCCAGCACCTTGCCACCTGCGGCGGACACCGTCAGTTCGAGGTTCTTGCCGACCTTCTTGGGATCCACGTCCCAGCCGTCGCCGGTGGCGAGGCTCAGCGCCTGGGCGTCCTGGGCGGTCAGATCGGTGGGTGCGGTGCCGCACGGGAGGGAGAGCGTGACCGCGTTGCATGTGACATCACCTCCCGTGCAGTTCCTGCCGATGAGGGTGACGGTGCCGCCCTGGGTGGCGGCGCTCAGGAACCGGGGGTCGAGGACGTAGGTCAGCAGGGTGGCTGGCTCGGTGGACATGGTGGGCCTTCAGGTGATGTGCGGTGTGAGTTCGCCGCGGCCGAGGGGGAACCAGGTGGCGCTCGCCTTGGGACTGCTTCCTTCCACCTGGAGCGTCACGAGGGCGTCGGCGTGCACCGGCAGTAGGGTGTTGATGGGGATTTGCGCGCGGTCCGCGATCAGGGTGCTTCGCAAGGGGGGCCGGGGATCGTGCCCGGTGTCGGTGATCGTGACGTGGAGTTTGGCGACGGTCTTCTGGGCGACCGTGGTGACGGTGGCGGCGAGGAATCCGTCGGTGGGGGCGGAGTAGGTTTCGTTCGTCTGGGTGTCTTTCTCGAAGAAGGTTGGCGGCTTGGGGTTGAGAAGCCGGGTGACGCCGGTCGCGGAGAGCGCCCCGGCATGGACGTCGCCGCGCTCCAGGACCACCGTGGTGATTGCGCGCGCCTCCTGGTGGTTGGGGCCTTTGACGATCACCAGGAACGCGGTGACGGTCTGGGTGATGTCGGGCTCGATATGGCTGCACACGCCCTGGGCGTCTTCGGTGGGGGTGATCGGTGTCAAGTTCTGGACATGGTCGGAGCGTTGCAGGAAGTAGCTGTGCGCGGTGGTGCCGGGCGCCGGACCGTGCCAGGTGAGGGTGACCGAGCCGCCGTAGGGCGGCTGGGATTGTGGAGCGAGGTTGGTGATGGCGAACTCGCTCCCGGCGAGGGAAGGGGTGTCCACAGGTGCGTCTCCGTGGTGGGGATGCCGGGGGTCGGCGGCCGAACTCCCGTCGGGGTGGCGTTACTTCTTCTTCGGGGCGAGGGTGAGGTGGCCGGTGAGGGTGTCCGGCGCGGTGGGGGTCAGGCGGGGTTCGCTGACGGCGGCCGACAGCCCGTAGGTGGTCCACGACGTTGCCGGTGGCCGTGGGGGGACCGCGAAGTGCCAGTCGCCGCCCGCGTCGGGCGTGGGCAGGCTGAGGCGTGCGGGCGCGGGTGGCTGCCCGGCCGGGGAGGGCAGGACCCGGGTGAGGACGGGGCCGAGCGGGACCGCCAGGGTGAGGTGTTCGAGGTGTGCCGCGACGGCCGGGGGAGGGAGCCGGTAGGTGACGACGGGCAGCACGTCGGTGCAGGCGGCGACTGTGGTGTGGGGATCCATCAGGAGGGTGAGGTAGGCGGCGTCCACGGGTTTCACGGTCTCCGCCAGCGGCCGCGCCGGGACGCTGACGTCGGCGCCGGTCGTGCCGTCCGTCCGCACGATGGCCTTCGTGTAGGTGCTGACCGGGTCGTGCGGCGGGTGGACGGCGTGCAGGAGTTCGTAGTCGGTGGCACCGGGGTGGTCTAGAGGTCCGGTGAAGTAGCCGACCAGGCCGTCCGCGAGGTCGCCGCCGGCGCCGAGACGTACCGGCCAGCGCCGGTCGAGGTGAGGGTCGGTCTTCGCGGGCGGGTCGAACACTTTGTTCCACGAGGGGTTCGCGCGCGGCTCGCCGTCCAGTTCGAGGTGGACGCGCGTCCGCACCAGCGCCAGGGCACGGCCCGCGACCATGCCCGCCCCGACCCTGGTGTTCCCGGGGCTGTGAGCCGTGGACATGAGGGTCTGGTCGATGCTCCGCGCCAGATCCATGAGGCGGTTCGGACGTTGGGTGGCGGCCTGCTGTCCGGCCGCGATCGCGTCGGGTTCCTGGTCGACGAGTGCGCGCAGGAAGCCCGCGAGCGCCGGGTTCCGAGTGGCGAACGCCGGAGTGTGCACGGCCCGCGCCGTGGGCAAGGGAGAGTCGGGCAGCGGAAGCCAGGTGACCGCGTCCTGCGCGGGCTTCGGCGCGCGGAGGTAGCGGATCTCGCCGAGGCCCTGGCCATCGGGCGCGTAGACGGCGAGGTGCCAGTGCGCCGCCGCGTTCTTCGGATCCGTCCGGGAGCGCCGGACGACCAGCCACCCCGCGACCGGTGTGTCAGCGGTCAGCAGCGGATCGCTGTCGGCGTCGACGACCTTGTCGAGGCCAGCCGAGGGGGAGGCCGTGTGCGCGAGGGGTGTCAGGCACAGGCGGGCGGGCTGCGGGAGGCGCGGAGCCAGTTGCACCAGCCGGTTGACGTCGTCGGCGGTGAACCCCAAGGCTGGCACGGCCGGGGTCACCGACGGTGAGCGGACGACGCGGTGCTGGGCACGCTCCTTCGGGTCGATGACGATCACGCCCCGGCCGAAGGTGTCGACGATGTTGAGTTCGTCCAGGGTGAACTGCATCGCCTGCACCGGCTCGTAGGTGCCGATCGCGGGCGCGGGCGCCGCTGCGTCGGTGCGGGGGACGGGTGGTGAGTCGAGGTGGAACGCGGGGGTGCGTCGCCCGAGGGCCCCGCGCAGCCCGGCGAGCCGCTGAGAAGCGAGGTTCCACCTCCCGGCCAGGGCACGGAAGTCGGCGAGGGCTTTCGGGGGCGCGTCCGGGTAGGTGTCCAGATGGGCGTCGATGCGCCGCCGCAGGGTGGTGACGGGGGTCTCGCTGAGCAAGCTGCGGCCCTGGAGGCTGAACGTCTCCCGCGCAGGGACCGCCTTGGCGAGCTGGCGGTGGCTGCCGTTGAACGTCCACTGGGCTGCGCCGGCGCTGTCCTCGTACGACACGGTCCGGCAGGTCGCCTTCCAGGCGAGGGTCAGGGGGCGCCACGGCTGCTCCCAGACGTCGGCGACGTTCGGCCACTGTGCGTCGCCGGTGAGGGCACGGACGCGAGGATGCTTGTTGAGCGGCGTGCCGAGCCGGTCGTCCCCGAGGTCTCCCGCCTCGCGCAGGTAGTGGGCCACCGTGTGCAGGGTGTGCAGTTCACGGGCGAGGGCGCCGAGCAGCGGGCGTACCGGTTCGGGAGCACTGTCAACGGCCTTGGCCCACTGTGCCGGCAGCCGAAGGTCGGCGACCGCGGGGGCGGTGACCGGAAGGTCCGCGGAGCCGCCTTTGCCCGCCACGGTGACGATCGTGACCACTTGACCCGCCCGGCGGCAGTTCAGCGCCTTGCCGGTTGCCAAGGAGTCGCTGAGCGGGGTCCCGGCGCCGCTGACCAGGATGGTCGGGTCGGCGGGGGCGTGGAACGACGGCAGCGCCACCTCGGTGAGGCTCCAACCCTTGGGGAGGTCCTTGGCTGCGTCGGCGCGGGCCTGGTCGCGTGTCGTGGTTCGCGTCTTCAGGCTGGCGGCGGCCGTCTCGAAGTCGTGCCGGGGGCCCGCGTTCTGCGTCGGGTCGAGCCCATGCTTGCACCGTTCGATGTCGAACTCGGGCTTCGTGCCGTGCGTTTCGCTGTACAGGCCTTGGAGGAACCACAGGTCGGCCACCATGCGGGCGGCCTGCGCGACTGTGAGGCGCTGCCGGTCAAGGGCGACCTGTGCGGCGTTCAGCCTGGCCAGCGCGGCCCGAGGATAGGGTGACTCGTGGCCGGCCGCTACGCTGCTGGGGAGGGCCGAGGACGGTTGGTCCGGAGGCGTGAGCTTCCACCAGGTGCCGCGGGGCGCCGGGGAGAACCAGTCGTGGTGGGCGGCCGTGTCCAGGAGTTCCGCCTCGGCGCCCGAGTCGGCGGCCCGGTCCAGGACCGCGAGATTGCCGGTGTGGAAGGCGCGCAGTAGGTGGGTGGCTGGTCCCGGGGCGTGGTAGGCGGACAGGTCGAGGCTGTCGTGGATCAGGGCGGCCGAGGCGTCAGCCATGTCGTGGCCGACCGCGATCTTGATGCCCTGGTGGCCGTCGGGCTTCTTCGACGGTGGCGCGGTCTTCGCCCCGGCGTCCCAGGCGAGGCCGAGGACGGTGCCGGCGTACACCGAGCGCTCCTGGCCGGTGAGTTCGGACGTCGGGGTCATGGTCCACCCGAGCTGGTGCAGCGCGTCGGCGGTGCGGGCCGCAGGGGCGGTCGGGCAGAAGAAGGCGAGCAGGTCGTCGATCTGCTGGGCGGCCAGTGGATCGTCGGCGGCGGCGGCGTGCCAGCCGACGACCAGGTAGCTCAGGTCGCCGGCCGGGAGCGCCGCGGGGTTGTAGGTGTCGTCGGTGAGCGGGTCGTGGAAGGAGAAGACGTCCTGGCAGTAGGGCTGGAACGCGGCGAACGCGGGCATGCCCGGCCCGAGGACGGTCAGCGGCGCCATCCGGCCGCCCGCGGGCTCGGTCCAGGGGTTGGTCAGCGGCACGGTGTGGCCCATCCAGAGCGCCGGGCCCACCCGCGACGTTCCGAGGCCGCCCTTGTCCGGTTGCTTGGTGGACGGGGGCTTGGTGTCGGTCACGTCGCTGTACACGAGCCAGCCGGCGGCGTCGGGGTGCTGGTCCTGCGGGACGCCGCGGCGATGGTGGTAGCGCAGGATCAGCCACCGGTTGGGGACCGTCGGGTACCACAGGTCGGCGTTCCGTCCCCGCATCAGGTCGAGGCGCCCCTTGCCCAGAGCCGCTGGCATGTGCCAGTGCAGGTAAACGCCTTGGTGCTCGGGCTTGGTGCCGAAGTGCAGTCCGAAGTCGAGCGGGCGCGGCTCCGGGTCCCGGAAGCGGCCGGCGAACGTAGGGGATGCCCGCCAGAAGGGGTCGTCGGCTACGGGCGCGGTCACCGAGAGGGCGTCGATGACCATCGGGACGGCTACCACGGCGGGAGCCCCGGTGGTCGGATTGTCGTTCATGCGGAGTCGCCCTTCGAACGGTCGGACCCGGCAGGGAAGTTGCCGTGCATGTCGGGGGCGGGTGGGGACGAAGACGTATCCGCGTCGAAGACCAACTTCCCAGCAGAGTTCAGCAGTTGCAGGGCCAGGCCGGCCGCGGTGAGGGTATAGGAGGGGTGGCCGTTGGCCCGCAGGGCCTTCTGCACGACGTCCGTGAGGGTGGCGGTGGCGTTGCCGCGCGGTTGAGCGATGCACAGGACTTCGCCGCGGACTCCGGCGGTGCCGCGCCGACAGGTCTCGATGCGGTCGGCCGGGTGGTTCAGCGATTTGCCCATGTCCTTGCCCGGGACGGGATTGCGGAGGTTCAGGGTCTCCGGGGCCAGGGTGTCGATGCCGAAGCTCAGGCCGTGGGGTGGTTCGCGCACGATGACGCGCTCGGGGCGGGCGTCCCAGAGCAGCAGCATCGTGTCCGGCAGCGGTCTGCCGACCCAGGTGGACAGCTGGCGGCCATCGGCTGTCGCCTCCACGACGAGTTCGGGCCAGTAGCGCACCAGCGGGGACCGCAGGAGTGCCCCGAACACCGGCAAGGCCGGATCCCTGGCCAGGGTGTGCGTGTCCAGCAGGTGGTTGAGGTGCCGGTCGAACCTGGTCGCGGCGCCGAGGCCGCGCATCCCGGAGAACATGGCGCTCATCCACTGCCGGTCGATCTGGAAGAAGCGGGCGCTGTGCTCCGGAAGCATGCCCGCGTGCGGCACCACGTTGTCGAACGGTACCCGCATCAGCCATTGGACGCCGGGGCCGAGGGCCTCGGAGACACGTTCAGCGTGGTCGCTCACCACCGCGTCCAGGGCTTCGGCCAGTGGGGCGGCTTCGTCGGCTCCGGCGCACAGGGCGTCAACCGTGACGGCATGGCCGCCGGCGTGCGGGCGTGGCGCCGCGGGGCGGCGGAGCGACCGTCGGGTGTGCGTCGGCTTGGCCTTGAGGCCCTTCTCGATCGAGGGCGTCAACTTCGCGTCCCCCAGCAGCCTTTCGAAGCGGGTGCGGGCGGTGCCGTCCGAGAAGTCTGCTGAGCCACGGGATGGTACGAACTCCTGGAGCAGCGCCAGGCCTTGAGCACGGAACTCCGCCAGGGCCTGGAGGAGCGCGGGGTCGGCGGCGGCCAGTACCTGGCCGAGGGTGTAGGCGCACGCGTAGCTGACGTCCCAGACTCCGAAGTCCTCCAGGTAGACCAGGCCGGCCTGGGCGTCCGCGAGCGGTAGGCGTCCGTCCGGGAGCGGTAGGGCGTGGTATGCGGTCCACGGCCCGCGGTACCAAGCAGGGGTGCGCTCGCCGGTGGGCAGCCGGTGGACGACCGGAACGTACCCGGCCGCCAACCGGTCCGTGACATGCTGCTCCACGCCGGCGGCAGACGCACCGGACTGGTTCGGCAGGCACAGCGCGTTCGCCGTCCTGGAGGCGGCGGCCATCTTGGCGGCGAGGGACTTGAAGTCGCTGTTGGCGGGGTCTGTGTTCGTTGCGGCGGTACTGAAGGACCACGACCACAGCGCGGCCATCCGGACCGTCGTCGTCCCGGCCAGGGGTGGCTCGGTGCCGCCCAGGTAGGTATAGCCGAAGTGTCCTTCCAGTGAGACCAGCACGGCGGTGTAGCGGCGGGACGACAGCCGGGGGAAGCGGTTGGCGACGACCACGCTGCGGCGTCCGGGGGTGAAGTCGTCGGCTGCTGTCCCGGCGGACACCGCGGTGACATCACGGACGTGCACCAGCCAGGGCAGGTCCGCGAGATCGGGCAGGAGGTCGATGAGCCCGGCGAGGTGCAGGTCGACGATGCGGCACGGCGTCGACTCGGGCACCTCGGCGGCCGTATGGGCCAGTTTGGGACCGAGGACGTGTTCCGGGGGCTTGAGGATGTCCTTGACGGTTCCGGAGCGGACTGCCTCGCCGGTGCCTGGGTCGGTCGCGACATCGTCATCGGTGACCAACAGCAAGGCGAGCCAGGGGCGTTCCGGGTGCGCGTCGTCGCGACGTGCCCAGGGCAGCGTGTGGCTGCTGAGCACGACGTGCGGCAGGGCCGTGTCGAAGCGGCCCACGGCGGTGGGCGGCGGGTGGACGGCCGCCGCGGCGTCGGGCGGCAGCGTGAACCGGGGCGCGTCCACCGTGAACTCGACGGAGGCGTGCAGGGATTCCGCCGGGTGCGAGTCGCCCTCGACGACGATCGGCTGGTCGGCAGTGAGGGTGTAAGTATCCGCGCCCAGAGGTGGTTCGTCGCGGCCGATGAAGGAGACCTCGAGGCGGGTCGTGGCGGAACGCAGCGCAACGCGGTCGGTCATGCGGCATCAGGCCTTGTCGAGAGTGGTGGCGGGAACGAGCATGGGGTCGGTTTCCAGGAGCGACCACAGCCGCTTCGCATAGCCGTCGTGCGCGTCGAGCGGGTCGAGGGGCGGCGGCTCGGACGCGGCGCCGGGGGAGAGGCCCAGGGCCCGCCAGCATTCGACCAGGGCATGCCGCGCTTGTACCGCCTTGAGTGTGCCGATGCTCGCGGCGACCTTCTCGCGAGTGCCGTCGGATGCCTGGCTGCCGACGGGAACGACGTCGACGGCAAGGCGGCCGGCCTCGCCGTGCTCGTACTCCAGGTGCTCCTTCGGCATGGGCCCCAGGCGGTCGACGGGTTTCGTCGGTGGTGGAACCAGCCGGGCACCGAGTGTCTGCCCGCTGATGACCTCGGTGTCACCTGTGCTTTCGGACTTCTTCGGCTGGATCGCCGGGGCGTCGCCGGGACCGTTCAGCAGTGGGCCCCACACTGCGGACGGTACGCCGCCGATGACGCGTTTGACGGTCCAACTCGACAGGTCCACCGGCGTGGTTGGCGTCTTGCTCGCGGCCAGGGAGAGCAGGCAGTCGGCGCTGATCTTCCGGTGTATGGGCCGAACCGGGAGGAGGGCGGTGTCGTCGCCGGACCCGTTCGCGGGGTCCGGTGGGACGGGCACCGTCACATTCCCGTCCTTGCGCAACCCGAGACGCGTGCACGGCACCGGCGTTTGCACGGACAAGGCCAACGACCCCAAGGACACCTTCGCGGGCAGGGGCTTCTGGTCCTTCTTCTCACCCTGTTCGTGGACCAGACCCGAGGCCACCACCGCCTGCAACTGCTGCTTGGCGAGCACCCGGCCGCGGACCTGGTCCCAGGAGAGTTCCGCTGCTACGGCCGGCCGTCCGGCACCGAAGCGGATGTGGACGTTCGGCACCACCGGCAGTTCCAGGGTCGCGATACCCCCGGTCGGCGGCCCCCACAGGGTCAGTCCGACTGTCAACTCGAAGTGGTGAGTGCCCAGGAAGTGGACGTCCGCGCCCACCTGCACCGTGATGTCGACCTCGAACCGGAAGGGATCCCACTGCACCACGGCGTTCATCTCGGCGCGCAGCCACGCCGACACGGACCCGGAGCTGTACTCGACCCGCAGCATGCCCCCGACCTGCAGCATCGAGGGCGTCACGGCCGCGTACGCCTCGCCGCGTACCACCACCGCGTCGCAGGGCTGCCAGACCACACCGATCCGGTCCACGCTCTGCGGGTAGTGCTTCGGCGGTGTGTACGCGGGGTTGTAGCCGCCGAACGTGATGACGAAGTCACCGACGTGCGTCGAGGGCGGTACCCAGGTGCACACTGCGAACCCGCCCTGGACGTGGCAGTCCCGGCTGATCAGAAAGGATTGGGACGGATCCAGCGCGCCGGCCACGGACAGTTCGCCCGTCGACATGCGGTAGACGGCGCGCAGCCCCAACGTGAGGCTGACGTACGGGTTGTCGTTCTGCGGGAACCGGACCCGCGCGGTCCCAAGGACCGCGATGGTCAGGTCTCCGGGGGAGACCTGGACGGCGATGACCGCCACGGCTTCGATGATCTCGAACACGGTGAACGCCACGCCGACGGCGACCCACAGGTGATCGCCCGCCGGTTTGAGCACGGCGTCGAGCTTGACCAGCGCCGCGGCCGCGCCCTGGTCGACCGGCATCGCCTTGGGGTTCGCGAGGCCCGCCACCAGCGGATAGGCCTCGACGTCCCGCGGGCCGACGGGGAACGTCAGATCCGAGTTGTATCCGAAGCCGCCGAGCAGTCCGGTGACGTCCACCGGTCCCAATGGCAGGTGCAGGCCGGTGACCTGGCCGATGACGAACACCGTGGTCCGTCCGTCGGAGAGCTGCCCGTACATGCCCACGGCCAGGAAACCGATGCGCGGCGTGGAGACGGTCAGCATGCCTTCGATCATCAGCTTGAGCGGGGGCGGCGGCGGATCCCTGCGGACCAGAGCGCCTGCCACGCGTGCCGGGCCCGCCTCGAACGACAGGCCTAGCCCGTCCAGCAGCCCCGTCACCGTGTACGACCCGTCCAGTGCCACGCCGAGGCCCAGCCCGACGGCGTCGAAGACCAGTCCGACTGCTCCCAGGGACGCGTCGATGAGGACACACAGGCGTTTCGGGGTGGCCGTGGCGTCGTAGCGCAGCCCCAGGCGGTGGATATGCAGCGGTCCCAGGGCCTTGTCGACACTCAGCCAGGCCGCCACCCCCGTCCCGCCCGGGCTGCCGCCCCCGGGAGGCATAATCGCGGCCAACTCGCCGGTCGGCGCGGTATGGGACCCCACGTCGTCCGACTCCTGCGGGACGACTGCGAACCCGGGCAGCTCGGTCGGCGGCGTGGCACCGAACTCCAGCCACACTGTTGAGGGCCGCCCGTCGATCACGACTCCTGCTCCCAGCGCGGCGCGGGCGTCGAACGCCTTCGCGTCCAACTGCAGCGGTCCGCCGCTGCCTGGCCCCTGAAGCAGGGTGGTCAGCTCTGAGGCCAAGCCACTGCTCGGCTTCTTCGCCGTCCGTACGACCAGGCACAGCTGGGACATCTTGGCCAGGTCACGGGGAATCTGCGGTCCGACGACCGGCAGGTCCGCCAGCGACATCGACGGCGCAACGCCGGCCGCCACCACGGTGACCCGGTCGCCGGTGGCCTCGCACGCCGAGGCGAGTCCGACATGCCACTCTCGACCCAGATCGGTCCCGGACAAGTCCATCCCGAGCTTGAACTTCTTGCCACTGGAAGGAATTTCCAGTCGCAGGTGTCCGGAGGTCAGGGTCGGCACCAGGTTCACCGGCAGGTCGCCCCAAACGTCACTCCCCACGCGCTACCACCTCCATCGTGCCGAGCTCGGCTTGCTACCTGCGGGGGCGTGACGTGTCCGGCAGCGCGGACTCCGCTCGCTCGTGACGCATGGTTTACGACTGACTACTGATGGTCACTGTATACCGGGTGAGTGGTTCTCGCCCTGAAGCCGCTGGCCCTTGTTGCCTGTGGTCTGCCACCTGGGCGTCGATGGGAGACCCATTGTCGGCCGGGCGAGCTGGTTCCTTGGGGATGCCGACTCGTCCGCAGAACGGGATCGAACCGGCTGTCGCACTGAAGGTGCCGGGTGGCATTCATCCGGGTCCCGGTTGTGGCGAGCTCGTGTGAGGACCGAAGTGGTCGCAAGGTGCAGAGGAGATTGGAAGTATGCCGTCGAATGTCAACCTGGTCTGGCGCCCGGAGCCCAACGCCCGTCCTTCCTACCCCTTCGATGACGAGCTGGTCAGGCGCGATCTGTATAACCTGGACAAGCTGAACCGGCCTGAAGGGATCGGGCTGTCAAGGCATCATGTGATCCCCTACAACACACTCATGGACGCATGGAACAGTGTCGTTGAGAACGAGTACAACAACAAGAAATCCGCCCTCGCGGGCGAGCTGCGGAAGTTCGCCAAGGCAGTGGCCGGCAAGCTCGGAGACCTGCGGCTCGAGGCACGGTTCGCGAGAAACATTCCGAGGATCAGGAATTTCGCTGAAGAATTCAGCAAGTCGAGTACCAGGCATGACCCCAGTAAGCAGGAGCGCCTGGAGGGGTGGGATGATTTCCTGAGTATCTTCGCTTGGCTGCCGGGAAACCTCTTTGTCGGTCCGGAGGGGGCCAGGAGGGCGGACGAGCCAGCAGACGGCTTCGAGGCCGGGAGCGCCGGGATCGTGGGGGCGGAGTCCCTGGCCCAGCGCCGGCAAGTATACGACCGCTTGGACCGGTATCTCATGAATCCGAACAGCCCCGGCATGAAAGTGGATGCCATGCGTGGGATTCGCGACCTCGCCCAGGCGCTCGACAAGAATGGGCTGCGACCCGTGAGGGAGGCGGACTGGAAGCGAGAGAAGCAGGGCGACAAGCTGCGATTCCGGATCAAGCCACTCGCGGAGCATGCGGTGCTGATGGAGTCGGATACGAGGCCCCGTCGAGATCTCCCACGAGGGTCGGCGTCGCCATCCGTCCCGACCCTTTCGGGGAGTGCGCCGAATGTCGACGCGGGCATCACCATCGATGGTGTATCGCTGCAGTTGGCTGTCCAGTTCGACCAGAACGGCTATGTGCGCCGACGGGCGCATTCCGCAGGTATTCAGATGGGCGCGCTCCTCAACTGGATCGCCAGTAAGTGGGGGGTGAGTGATGGGATTCCGAAAGGGCTGCGGGACCTCACCCTGCAGTACCTGACAGTCGATGTGCTGACGGGGCCGGGTGGATTGGAGGAATGGGAGTTCACCGCCGCCACGGAAGCTCGTTTCTCCGGCGCGGTGATGGACCTGCTGTTCTTCTTGCGGCGCAGGACGCCGTCCGGCGGCGGAGCCCCGGTGTTCTCCGTCTCCGCCGACGCCGGAGTGACCATCGGCCATGGAGACGAACCCGCCCGGCTGTGGTTCCGGGGCGGAGTCGAGAAGACGAGTGTGGGGGCATGGGAACTGAACGCCTCCGCCGAGGCCACCAGCGATGCCCTGACACTGACCCAGCTGCTCTCCGCTGCGGGGACTGAGGGCTCTGCGTAGTGGGACCGCTGGATGCGGTGACTCCCCGGACCGGCCGAGGGAACGTCTGGGTTCGGTGACAGGCATCACCCGCCAGCGCCGTCGATCCGTCCTCGGGGCTGCGAGCCGGACGTGGTCCGGCCGAGCGCTCCCACCTCTCGGAGGGCGAGAACATCGGCGGGAACTGACAGAGTTCTGCGCGCACGTCATCAGCGAGCTGTACGTCGAGCTCGACCGCGTCACCGTCGAACGAGACGAGCTCCTCGGCAACATCCACTTCCGTAGCACGTAGCACGTAGCACGTAGACGATGCCGGCCGGGGCCGCCCTGTCCGGAACGCGAAGTCGCCCGGGATGGCGATGGCGTCGTTCGGGAGCGGGCGGCAGCAGCGGAGCCACCCGCTCCCACAGGCCGTCCGGAACAAGATCAGCACAGATCTGGACACCCTGCCGACCAAGATTGCCGAGCACAAGCCCCTCGGCTCAACTCATTCTGAAACGATCAGTACGAGCTGGTGCGTGATTGCGGCGGCGATGTGGCTGGCCGGGGGTCGCCGTTTGCACAGATGGTGGCGGTGCGGTCGGAGACGATGCCGGCGACGGCGAGGTAGGTGGCGGCAAGGCCGTCGCGGCGGTGGGTCCAGTGGGTCAGTCCCTTCCATCGCTTGTGGTCGGCGAGGGCGTGCTCGACGACAATGCGCTGGGACGAATGCTCGTGGCGCGCCTGCTCCCGGGCTTCGTGGACTTCCGGCGCGGCGATTTTGTTGGGCTTTCTCGGCGGGGTGACTGCCTTGCCAGGATGATCACGGCGAAGTCCCCAATAGCCGTCATCCAAAAGCACTTCGACCTCCGGGAACTGGCGGAAGAGATCGTCGATGCCCTCGCCCCGTATCGCCGTCGTGTCGTGTATGCGGCCAGGACGCAGGTTGCCGGCCCACAGGGTGCGACCCTTCGCATCGGCGACGACGGTGGTCTTCATGGTGTTCTGCTTCTTCTTGCCGGACACGAAGGCTCGCCGCCCACCGCGGTGCGGGGTCGGGCGGTGGACCTGGACCTCGGTGGCGTCCAGCCGAAGCACGACACCCTCGGCCTGCGCGTAGGCGAAGACGTCGGCCAGGGTTCGCAGCCGTACTCCCGGACGGCCGGGCACCGCGAAGCCCCGGGTGGCAAGCAGGCCCCTGACCTCGCCGATCGCCCGGCTGACCGTGGAACGGTCGACGCCGAACAGCAGGGCCAGGACGGCGTGTGGCAGGTCGTGGCGCAGATGGATGAGCGTGGCGACCACCCGGTCGGCAAAGACCAGGCGGTGTTTGGCGCCGGCTCGCGCCGCACGCCGCCGTGTCCCGCCGCGGGCGCAGTGGCGCCGGCCCTACGCGGTCATCATGGAGGCCTACGTCCACGGCGTGTCGCGGTCGGTCGACGACCTGGTCAAGGCCCTGGGCGCGGACACGGGGATCTCCAGGAGCGAGGTCTCGCGGATCTGCGAGGACCTGGGCCCAATGGCGCCAGACGTGCCGATTTTCATCCAGGATGACGACGATGCCCCTGCCAACTCCATTGGGAGTAATTCCAGCGAGCGGAGCGACTGTCCGGGGCGCCGTGGCGCCATCAAGAGTCAAGAGGGCCTACCGATTAACAATCGGTACACGAACGGTTTTCGGTCGATATATGCCGGCGATCTCTCTTGCGCGCCCACAGGGCAAGCGGAAAGGAAGCCAGAAATGAGCGACGGCAATGCCATTCAGAAAACTCTCGGAGGAACGGTGAATGCCAATGGAGATATTCTCCAGGGGGCGGGGTTCACCGTAGAAAGGAAGAAGGGCGGCGTCTACAAGGTCAGCTTCACCAAGCGGGCCTGGCCGCCGCACCCCCGATTGCGAAACGCGCAGGTCAGCGGGTGCGCCCACGTGCCTTGAGGGGAATTCCCGGGAGCTCCGGGGCGGGCAGGCGGTCGCCCGGGTAGCCCTCGACGGCGCCGAAGCGGGCAGGGTTCGCGGAGCTCATCCACTCGTCGCGCGCTCGGGTAATGCCTTCGTGAGACCGCCCGATGAAGTTCCACCGTATGACGATCGGCTGGGGCTTCTGGAGGGCCTCGGGTCCTCCTTCGGCGAAGCCATCGGTTTCACAGGCGTGTGGCGGCCAGTACCGGCCCGCAGTCGAGGATGGGTGGGCGCTGTCCGGTCAGACGGCGCGGTCGCTGGAGGGGGGCGGCCGTGAGCCGATGCTCCGTCAGATGAGTCAGCAAGGGGTCAGCGTCGGGATAGGTACTCGCTGCTGCACATGCGAAAACATGAGAACGCTCATCATCCGCGCGGTGTTGCGACGGGACGTCCGGAGGTTTGCTCTGGGCCCTCGCGTGCGACTTGAGTGGGATGGTTTCAGATTCGTCGCAGGGCGGCCCCGACTGTCGATCAGGGAAGCATCTCAGCAGGTCAGCGCACTCATGTCCGAGGCGTTAGCTGTACCTACCGTGCGACTGACGTACACCTGGTCATCCGCCCAATCGCGCACCTCGCCCGGACCTCACCTGCTTCCCCTGCCTCTCGCTCGTCTGTACGATCTGCCTATCGGATCGGTCGATGTAGTCCGCCCAGTTCTCGATCGCTTGAGGCACTCTGGCGTCCGGCGGATCATGCTCTCGCCTGATGTGCCGGACAGGCCCCGGTGCGAGGGGGCTCTTGCAGTCTCCGGCACGGAAGGGTGGGGGTCCAGAGTAGGACATGAATGACTGAGTTGGTCAAGACCATTGGCCTGATGCTGCATCAGAAAAGTCAGCAAATAGTCAGCATTGATCTGATCAAACACTGTCACACATCTCCGGACGTGAGGCACCGCCGATCTCCAGGTTGGGTCGGTCGCGAATCTGGCCACGCCTCCCGGGCGCTCTGCGCAGCTGGGGCGGTAGGCGTGCCCCAGCCTGGTGGGCACCAGAGAAGGCGCGTATGCATGGATGGGTGTTTTAGCAGGTCAGAGCGCATGCTTTCGCACCTCCAATGAGATGCGGGGGAGCTTCGGGGTGTTCAGGCTGACGTCGTTGTGGTCGCGCACCTTCGCAGATCGTGGCCCTATCTCCCAGTTATTCTGTGCCTGTACGATCCCTTCACCGGATCGGACGATGAAGTTCCACTGCCACATCGCCGCCCATGAGGACCACGGCATGATGGGCTTCATCGACGTGGTCCCGTAGACGGGGTCTGACCTGCGGAACCACCGTCAACTTCAGCCGCGGCATGGGGGACGTTCTGCAAGGAATGCGAACACCCCATGCCGCGTTGGTCCGAGTGCCCCCGGCCGGCGCCACGCTGGTGGTGGCGGCGTACCGGGGGCGAACAGGCGCCGGGGGCTTTGCGTCGAGAACATGGTGCAGCGTTCAATGACCCGCCGGCGGTCCGTCAGGACCAGCCCCACTGCGGCTTGCCGTCGTAGTCCTCGCTGTCCGCGTCGATGTTGCCGGTCTGGTACTTGCCCTTCTTGGGGAGGGCGAAGACGTACTCGTGCCGGTCGGCCGCAGCCGCCTCCATCTTCTCCGGGACGCTGTGGTAGCCGAGCGCGTAGAAGTTCTCGGACGGGCTCCACTTGTTGTAGCAGTGGATGGCGTTCTGCTTCTTCTGCAGGTGCTCGTCGGGGATGTCCAGCACGTAGGCGGCGCCCCTGCGGCGGTCGCTCTCCGCGAAGTCGTAGGCGTAGACGAAGTTGAAGCGCACGTCGGTGAGCACGCCGTCCCACGCCAGCTCCACGGCCGCGTCGGTGATCGCCTTGTGGGTCCGGGTGACCTCCAGCCAGCCCGCGGTGAACTTGTGTGAGGCTCCCGGGTACTGGTCCGCGAGGGACGCGATCTTCGACTTGACCGTCTTGGTGAACTTGTCGTAGGCGTTGCCGGGGTTGTACACGGTGTCGGAGATCTTCCAGTTGATCACCTTGTCGACGCCGAGGGCCTTCGCCGAGGCCATGAACTCGGTGGTCCGGCCGGGCACGACCATGGCGTCACCGTCGGTCGGCCAGTCCACCCCGTGGCGTCCGTGCGCCGCGCACCGGCCCGAGGGGCGCAGCCTGCACGACCAGTCCATCTTGGTCGTCTTGGTATCGTCCTTCCACTTCCACTCGTTCATGATCTCCGCCAGCTGGGTGTTCTCACCCCGAGTCACCAGCACCAGATACACGGGCCGTCCGGCCGCCTTGTGCTCCAGGATCGACCCGGCCAGGCCCAGCGCCTCGTCGTCCTGGTGCGGCGAGTAGAAGATCGCCGGCTTGGAGGCGGCCGAGGCCTTGCCCCCCATCAGGCCGGTGCCCAGCAGCGTCGCCCCGGCCATCGCGCCCGCCGTCAGCAACCGCCGCCGGGACAGGCCCGCGGGTGCGAGGTCCGCCAGCGCGGCCTCCGGCCCGCTCCACCGGGCGGGCCCGAACCCCGGCCCGGCGTCGCCGGTGGAAGCGGAGAGATCGAGGCGGTGGCGGAAATGACGATCGGCCATGGGCAGGCTCCTTGGACAGCGGCGCCACCGGGGGCGGCACGGGAAACGGGCGTCGAAGGTGACGGCGGACGAACCACCAGGTCACACCCACGACACTACGGAGCGCACCGTCACCAGGCGTCACCCATCGGAACGGGGACCGCACTCCCGCACCCACCCCGGACCGGGACCGTGCTCCCGGGCACCGGCCCGCCCATCGGCGGTGGCAGCATCGGCAACGGCATCGGTGGGGGCACACCTACGGGCGGCCGAGCGGCACCTGTACGCGCAGCGTCCGCGCCGCGAGCGTGGACGACACCGGCCACGGCGCGTACGACGCCGTCGCCGCCTGGATCACCGATCCCGCTGGTCGACGGCCTGCGCGTGGGGAGTGCAGGGATCCGGCGCCATGTCCCGACCCGCCGCCCCGTGTAGCCGAACGAAGCCTGGGCAGGCGCCGAGTTAGGAACAGCCGAGCAAGGAACAGGAGCAGGTCCCGGCCACCCCCAGGACCAGGACCGTCCAGCGCGCTGTTCACGCGGGTGCCCACCGTGCGCGGCATGATGACGGGAAAGGCACACCGCCGTCCCATCGGCCAGGGAGCGCACCATGACAGGGCCAGCCGAGGAGGCCGGCGAAGCGGCGTCGAAGGCGTTGCGGCCCCCGGAGCAGCACCGCGCGGCTCCTCGATCGGATCAGGGGTGAGCAGCTGTGGAACGGCGTTCCCGGCAGGAGTCCTGGCCAGGCGGCGAGCGCGTCCGTCGGATGCTGTTCGTCGGGTGCGGTGGCGCGGTGCGCCGTGGCCGGGACTTCAGCGAGGACGTGTTGCGGTCGTGGGGCTGGTTGCCCGCTGCCGGCGACGAGGAGCGGGCGGTCGCCGAGGACGTTCTGCTGATGGTGTCGGAGCTGGTGACCAATGCCTGTCTGCACGCTCCGGGAGGTCCGCGTGAGCTGCGGTTGCGCTGGGACGGGCTCCGATTGCGGGTGGAGGTCTCGGACGGGAGTCCCGAGCTGCCGACCCTTCGTCCGGCGGGGTCGGGGCGGCCGGGCGGGCATGGCCTGCGGGTGGTGCACACGCTGGCCGGGGCGTGGGGGAGCACGCCCGAGGACGGTGGGAAACAGGTGTGGCTGGAAGTGCCCTCGCCGTTGACCGGTCGCTACTGACGTGATCGTCAAGGCGCGGTGGACGGGCGTCCTTCCGGTCGGCCCGTGGCCGTGCTGAGGCCCTCGGGGTGCCATTCGGCCAGCACGATCGTGGCGTCGTCCTGCAGTCGGCCGTGGTGGTGGTCGAGGATGTCGTGGATCAGGCGGCGCAGGGCTTCGGGGGCGGGCTCACCGGCGGCGAGGGCACGGGTGACGAAGTCGACGAGCCGCTCTTCGCCGAACTGCAGGCCGGTGGCCGAGCGGGCTTCGGTGACGCCGTCGGTGTGGATCAGGACGCGGTCGCCGGGTTCGAGCTGGGTCTCGTGCACCGTGCGGGAGTACTCGTAGCCCGGGCCGAGGCCGAGCGGCAGCTCACCCGGGGATTCCAGGGCCCGCGGCACGACGCGGTGGCCGCGGATGAGCAGCGGCGGCGGGTGACCCGCATTGAGCCAGGCCAGCTGCCCGGTCGCCAGGTCCAGGTGCGCGAAGACACCGGTGAGCAGGCCGCCGGGCTGCCAGCGGTTCAGGTCCTCGTCGATCCGGTCGGCGATGTCGGTGAGGGATCCGCCCGCGCGGCGGGCGGACCGGAAGCCCGCCAGCGCGACGGCGGAGGCCAGACCCGCCGCAAGGTCGTGCCCCATGGCGTCGACCACGGTCAGGTGCAGGTGCCCGTCGTCGAGCCCGTGGTCGAAGGCGTCGCCGCCCACCTCGTAGGCGGGCTCCAGCACGGCCGTGGAGGTGACCTGGTCGGTGCCGAGAGTGCGCGGCGGCAGGAACGCCCACACCATCTCCGCCGCCGTGGTCATCGGACGTTGACGGGCCGTGCGGCTGAACAGGTCGCTGAACCCGCTCTTGGACACGACGGTCAGCGCGGTCACCGCGGCCAGCTGCACGGCACCGTCCAGCACCGCGGGCGTGACCCGGTCGGCGACGACCTGCAGCACGCCGATCCGCGCGATGCCGTCGACCAGGGGTAGCCACACCGTCGGCGGCCGGCGATGCGACCGCCGTAGCGACATCGTCCGGTACGCCCACCCGGCCACCGTCCCCTCGATCGCCAGTGCCCGCACCTCACCGTCGTCACCGGGGCGGGACAGGGGCACCAACTGCTCCTCCTGCACGTCCGCCAGGTAGACGGTGGCCGACAGCATTCCCAGTCGGCGGGCCGTCTCGTCGACCAGCTGCGGCAACTGTCGAGGGGCCACGGTGTGGGACCGCTCCAGGAACAGGGCCAACGCGGCCCCCGTTTCCTCCTCCATCGCGCACCGGCCCCTCTCGCCGTGTCGGCTCCTCCTCCGAGTCTGGGACCGGTCCGGCCTCGGTGCGCGGCGTCGGCAGGTGCCGGTGCGGCGTGCCGACGCCGGCGAGGTCATGGGCTCAGCCGCGCGGCGTGGTCGGCGTGTGGTCCCGAAGCACATCCCCGACGTCGGCGTACAGCGTGAACAGCCTGGCGGTGTCGGTGATCTCCAGGACCCGCAGTGTCTGCTGCGGGGGCGCGAGCAGCACCAGCGGGACACCCTCGGCGGCGGCGCGCCGTCGGGTGGTCAGGAGCAGGTTGAGGCCGGTGGAGGTGAACAGCTCCACCCCGGCCAGGTCGACGACGAGCAGGCCGGGGTGCTGGTCCAGGGCGGCGTTCAGCGCCTGCTCGGCCTGTGGTTCGCTGTCGAGGATCAGGTCCCCGGTGAAGGAGCACACCAGCGCCGGGCCGACCCGTACGGTCTCCGACTTCAGGCCGGGCAGCACAGCCGCCTCCTCACAGCCGGGGTGCGGGCTCCACACGCCCCGCGTCCTTGCCGCACTCACAGGAGGCGCCGACCCGCTGCGACGGCGGCGCGATGTGCGGTACTTCCACTGTTCGCCCTCCTCCGAGACCTGTCAACCAATACATGAAACGTCTATCGCGTTTCGCCAGGCGTGAAACAGGTGTCCTATCGTGGAGACATGGACGACGACACGACCACCGAACGGCAGTGGACGTTCCTGACCAACCACGCCCGCGTCCTGGTCCAGATCGCCCGCGACCCCGGTATTCGCGTCCGCGACATCGCCACCCGCTGCCTGCTGACCGAACGCGCCGTCCAGCGCATGATCAGCGACCTCGAACAGGCCGGATACCTCACCCACGAACGCCGCGGCCGCACCAACCACTACAGCGTCATCGCCGCCAAACAGCTGCGCCACCCCGCGGACGCCGGCCCCACCGTCGCCGAACTCCTCGCAGCCCTCATCCGCTGACGCCTGGCGTGCCCGTCGGCCGCCCGCGCCGGCCTGTGGGGGTCGACGCGGTGGCTCGGGCAGGGGCGGAAGCAGTCGGGTCAGAAGTAGCAGTCGGGTCAGAAGTAGTGACGACGCCCGCCGACGGTGTGCCCGACGGCTCCGGCGACCCAGAGCACGAGCCCGATGACGACGAGGATCATGCCGATGGTCCACAGGATCGGAAACCCGATCACGAATCCGACGATGAGCAGGATGACGCCGAGGACGATCATGGTTCCTCCTTGGTCGATGACAGGACGGTTGTCGGAAGGCCTGCTCTGCGTCTGTCGCGCCCGAACGGCCCTGGGCAGCGGAGCCGTCGCACCTCCGGCCGTGCCCATGGGTCGCGCCTACCGCACTGCGTGTCCGGTAAACCTTCACGAGGCGTTCGCGCAGTCGGTCGTGCCGCTCAACGGCGGTGGCGTCCGCCGGGTCGCCGGCCGGCGAGGACCACTCCGGGCGCGGGGAGGAAGAGGCGGGCCACCTCGTGGCCCAGGCTGACGCCGATCGCGAGGGCCATCGCGGTGGCCGTCGCGCGCCCGACGCCGCTGAGCCCGGCCTCGGGTTCGCCCTGGACGAAGGCGATCAGTCCGAAGTAGAGCTCCGACCCGGGGAGCAGCGGTCCGAGGGCCGCGGTCACGAACGGCAGGGCGGGGCTGCCGCCGAACCGGGCCGTGAGCTGTCCGGACAGGCCGACCAGCATGGCGGCGAAGCCGGTGGCCATGATGGGTTCGGTGCCCGCCTGCACCAGTGCGCCGTACGTCGACCAGCCCGCCGCGCTGTTGACGAGGACGGCCGGAAGCGCGGCGGGCTCGGTGTTGAGCAGAACGGCGAAGAACAGGGTGAGCAGGACCGCCGCTGTCAGTTGGAGCGCGGGGTTCGACGGGGCGGGCACGCCCTGGGCCATCAGGTCCGCGCCGTTGTTGACGCCGACGTAGAGGACGGTGGTCACCCCGACGACGACGCCGGCCATCAGGTACAGCGCTTCCAGCAGCCGGGCGGCGGCGGTCAGGTAGAAGCCCGTGAGACCGTCCTGGACGGCGGCGACCATGGGCCAGCCCGGCATGAACGCGTACAGTCCTCCGGCGATCACCACGGACCCGCGCAGGTGCAGCTGGTTGAAGGACATCAGGATGCCGACGGCCGCCGCCGGTGCCGCGGCCGCGGAGATCCGGTAGAACTCCGGCAGGGCGCGTCGTGCGACCAGGGTCGACAGCCGGTCTCCCGCGACGGCCGCCACGACGGCGCACACGAACACCAGCCAGGCGCGGGCGTCGGCGCGCCCGCTGACCAGCAGCGTCGCAGAACCTGCCAGCAGGCCGGTGGACGGAACGGTGAGCCAGCAGGGGTAGCGGTGGTGTTCCCGGTGCACGGCCGTCAGTCGGCGGTGGGCGGCTTCCGCCGGCAGACCGCCGGCGGTGATCTCGGTGACCAGTCGGAAGAGCGCCGCCAGCCGTGCGTAGTCCCCGGTGGGGCGGCGCACCGAGCGTTCGGCTGTCACCGGCGGCTCGCCGGGGCCCGGCTGGTAGGAGATCGCGACCCGCGTGAACGTGACCTGCGGGTCGCAGAACGGGGCACGGTAGGTCGAGGTGACGGCGAACACGGCCGCCTCGACGTCCTCGGCACTCTCGCCGCAGGCCAGCATCAGCTCTCCCACCCGCAGGGCGAGGCTGACGGCGGCGGCCAGCTCCTCGGGCTTCGGGTGGTTCTCGCGCACGCCGTCGTCGAGCGGGCGGGCGGCGGTCGGGAGGCGCAGCAGCGGCAGTATCCGGTCCGGCCACGCCACCGCGCCGTCGACCTCGCTGCCGCCGTCCTGCGCGTCGGCCGGGTCGCCGACGGCGGGTGCCGGTGCGACACCCGGGTGGACGGGTGCGGTGACGGCCGCCCGGTCCCCCGGAGGGCCGCCCTGTGCCGGCACCTGCGGGCCGGGCCCGCGGTCTGGCTCGGCTCCCGCACCGAGCTGCTCGTGCTCCGGCATCGCCGCTCCTCGCACCACCCCCTGCGGTAACTCTTCGTGCTCGCTTGTCTACCCGTGGGTCACCGGGGTGAACGTTGCGTCGGAAGCGCGGAGGAACCGTTCGCGCCCGGCGTTCGGGTGACCGGGACCATCGCGCATTCCTCGCGAACGGTAATAAGTCATCCGAAACATGAATTCGGTGTCGTGTATCGGGGTAGAACACCTGTAGCAGCGGCCGTAGCCGATCCGGTGGCCGCGCCGACACCCGTCGGGTGTCGCCGGGACCTTCGCTTGAAGAAGCCGGGCACAGGTCCTGGGGGAAAGAAGTCCACCGCACGCGAGCGGGACTCCGCTCGCGGAGCAGGGCGTTCACCCCGATGCCCAGGAGAAGCAAGTGTCCACCCTCACGGAAACCCTTCACCCTGCCGGACCCGAGGCCGTCGGCCCCCCGTCCGTGCCGCCCCGACCGGACCGTCCGCCCCGGTTCACCGAAGCCGAGCTGCGGGCCATGGGCAAGTGCGAGGCGCGCGAGCTGAGCGACGGGCTGTTCGAGCGGCTGGCCGAACTGGCCCGCGAGAGTGGGGAGTACAGCTACGTCCGCGGCACGGTCATCGAGCTGAACATGCCGCTGGTGCGCTTCATCGCGGCGCGCTTCCGCCACCGCTCGGAGGACATGGAGGACATCCTCCAGGTCGGCACGGTCGGACTGATCAAGGCCGTCGACGGCTACGACCCGCACCGCGGCGTCGAGTTCGTCACCTACGCCATCCCCACCATCGCCGGCGAGATCAAGCGGTTCTTCCGTGACACCTCCTGGCCGGTGCGGGTGCCGCGCAGCATGCAGGAGCTGTACCTGACGGTTGCCCGCGGTTCCGACCGGCTGGAGCAGGAACTCGGCCGCGTCCCGAGCCCCGAGGAGATCGCGAAGGACCTGGACCTCACCGTGGAGGAGGCCACCGAAGGCCTGGTCGCGGGCCGGGTCCACCACCCCAACTCCCTGGACGCGCTGCGCGAGCAGGACTCCGACGAGGCCGGCAGTGCACTGGTGGACCGCCTCGGTTCCTGCGACCCGGGTATCGAACTCGCCGACTTCCGCACCGCGGTGCGTCCGCTGCTGGCCCACCTTCCGGAGCGGGAGCAGACGGTGCTCAAGCTGCGCTTCTGGGACGGCCTGACCCAGTCCGAGATCGCCGCCCGGATCGGCGTGTCCCAGATGCACGTCTCCCGGCTGCTCAGCACCGTGCTGGCGGGACTGCGCGAACAACTGGACGACCGCGACGCGCCGGGCTGGTCGCCCAGGGGTCACCGCCCGCACGCCTGACCGGCTGGTGCCGGTGCGAGTCGACCCGACGGCCCGTCGTGCGGCGACGCGGTCGGGTTGCGCCGGAGAGGGGTGCGGGGGCGGGTTCCTTCGGGTGCGGACTTGGCGGGTGCATGGCGGGTGGCCGATGATGTCGGCGGGGGAGCCCTGCCGGCTCGGCGGGGGAGTGCTGTCCGGAGGGGTGGAGATGGCGGCTGGTGTCCCGGGGGCCCGGTGGGACGAGGGTTTGTCGGCGAAGGACCGTTTCGAGGTCTGGCGGGACACGCTGGGCAGGACCCGGGAGTGCGAGGCGACCAGCGCTCACGCGGACAGTTTCGAGGCGGAGCTGCGGTACTCGGAGCTGGGGCCGGTGGCGATGTTCTGGACGTCGTTCCGGTCGGCGCGCTTCGTGCGGAACGAGCGGCTGGTGCGGCGCTCGGACCGTCAGGAGCTGTACCACCTGACCCTGCTGACCTCCGGTGGCCAGGCGCTGACGCGAGGGAGGGACCAGCGGGACAAGTCCGGGCCCGGGGAACTGTGGCTGATGGACAACACGACCCCGTACGACGTGCGGGTCTTCGGCACCGGCCCGGGGGACGCCCGCGCCGCCGGGGTGGCAGTGGACATTCCCCAGGCGCTGCTGCCGGTGCCCGGCCGCCTGGTGGGTGACCTGCTCGGCCGCAGGCTGCCCGCGAGTGCGGGCTCAGGTGCGTTGCTCGCGGAGTTCCTGCTCGGGCTGGACCGTCAGGCCCACACACTGGGGCCGGCGGAGGCGGCCCGGCTCGGCACGGTCGTGATCGACCTGGTGGCGGCCTGGATCGCCAGGGAACTCGACGCCGTGCCCGCCCTGCCGCAGGAGACCCAGTGGCGGGCCCTGATGGAGAGCGTCCGCGGGTTCATCCGGCACAACCTCCACGACCCCGACCTGACCCCGGCCACGGTGGCCGCCGCGCACCACCTCTCCCTCAGCCATCTCCACCACCTGTTCGCCCGGCACAGCGGTGGTGAGACCCTGGCCGCCTCGATCCGCCGGCAGCGCCTGCAACGCGCCCACCGGGACCTCGCCGACCCCGCGCTGCGTGGGGTCGCGATCCACCTCGTCGCCGCCGCCTGCGGTCTACCGCGGGCGTCCGAGTTCAGCCGCGCGTTCAAGGCCGCGTACGGGATCTCCCCGCGTGAACACCGGAGCCGGGCTCAATGGGTCGACTCCCATTGCGCTGCTCCGGTGAACACGGCCGGGCACCGGTCGGCCACCGGGTCGGCGGATGCCCGGATGTCCATCATGAACGGGCGCCGGCAGGCCGTCGGCACCCCGATCGAGCAGGACGGAGAGAGCTGATGACCACGCTGGACGACATCCCGGGAAACCCACCCCCGGCCGAGACGGAGGACGAGTCGGACGTCTACCGGGACGACCGGACGTGGGCGATCGACACCATCGCGGCCATCCGGGACGAGCTGAGGCCCGAGCGGACGAAGCTGACCAGGATCCCGCTGCCGGACGCCTTCGAGCAGAACGGGCTGACGCTGCACGTCAAACGGGAGGCGGAGCAGCCCTCCGGCAGTCACAAGCACCGCCTGGCCGCGGCACTGCTCACCCACGCCGTCTCCAGCGGCTGGCTGAGCCGGAACCAGCCGGTGGTGGAGGCGTCCAGCGGGTCGACGGCCATCTCCGAGGCCTGGTACTGCCAGAAGCTCAAGATCCCCTTCTACGCGGTGGTGCCGGCCGGCACGGCCAAGGAGAAGCTGCAGGCGATCAGGGACCTCGACGGTGCCGTGATCCCCACGACGGGGGACATCGTCCAGCACGCGCGCCGGGTGGCCGCCCGGTACGACGGACACTTCATGGACCAGTTCACCTACGCCGAACGCGCCTACGACTGGCGCGGCACCGAGGGTCTCGCCCAGGAACTCCTGGACGATCTCAAGGACTTGAAGTGGTTCGTGATGGGCGCGGGGACGGGCGGCACGGCCACCTCGGTCGCCCGCCACGCCCGCTACAGCGGCAGTCGGTTGAGGGTGTGCGTGCCGGACCCGGACCACTCGGCGTTCTTCGACGGCTGGTACTGGCGGGACCCCACGGTGACCGACCAGGGCTCGCTCATCGAGGGCATCGGCCGCCCCCGGGTCGAGGCCTCGTTCGTGCCGGCCACGGTCAACCGGATGATCCGGGCCCATGACGCGGCATCGGTGGCGACGATGCGCGTCCTCGCGAAGGGGGACTGGAACATCCAGGCGGGACCCTCCACCGGGACGGGGGTGTTCGGTGCGATCCGGGTGCTGCTCGGCATGCTCAAGGCCGGGGAGAGCGGCGGTGTGGCCACCGTGATGTGCGACCCGGCCTCCCGCTACACCAACGAGTACTACGACGACGCGTGGCTCAAGGAGAAGAAGATCGACTACAAGCCCTGGGTCCCCACCATCGAGACGTTCTTCGAAACCGGTGAGTGGGCCCCGCCCGCGGCCTTCCAGCCCGTTCCCCGGCCGGCGGCCGCCCTCTGGAACATGTGACGGTCGGGCGACAGCGCCCGCTGTCGCCCTGTTCGTCCCCGCTGTCGGGTGCCCGGGCGGGGCCGTCGGGATCGCCGGCGGCCCCGCCCGGGCGTTTTGTCGGCCGGTCGGTGACGTGCGCAGAGCGGCAACGACCCGTCACGTCAAGCTGTTGCAGCGGAATGCACTCGTTCGAGAAATTGCCGTGTTCCTGCCCTTCCGAGTTGCTGGAATCAACCGACAGTCACCTGAAATGAGCAACAGGCGGCCAGTGAACGGCGAAGGGATCACGATGAGCACCGCCCCGCAGGCAACGACAGGCAGCGAGAACCCCGCCCCTCCGATCAGCACGGTCGCCGGGACCGGGGTCGCGGGCCCCAAGGGGGACAACGGCCCTGCCGTCGCCGCCGAGTTGAACCGTCCGTTCGGGATCGCGGTGGACCGCACCGGCACCCTCTACTTCGCCGACCGTGACAACCACCGGGTCCGGAAGGTCACGACCGACGGGAGGATCAGCACGGTCGCGGGCACGGGTACGGGCGGCTTCGGCGGTGACGGCGGCCCGGCGGTCAAGGCCCAACTGAACTACCCGCGCGGGGTGTTCGTGGACGGCGCGGGCACCCTCTACATCGCCGACGGCGACAACCACCGGATCCGGAAGGTCGCGGCGGACGGGACGATCAGCACCGTCGCCGGCACCGGCACCGCGGGCTTCAGCGGTGACGGCGGCCCGGCGGCGAAGGCCCAACTGGACGGTCCGTTCTGGGTGGTGGCGGACGGCGCGGGCGTCCTCCACATCGCCGACTACAACAACCACCGGGTCCGCAGGGTGGCGGCGGACGGGACGATCAGCACGGCCGCCGGCACCGGCACCGCGGACTTCGGAGGTGACGGTGGCCCGGCGGTCGAGGCCCGACTGAACCGCCCGCACGGGCTGGCACTGGACGGCGCGGGCACCCTCTACATCGCCGACAGCCTCAACCACCGGGTCCGGAAGGTCGCGGTGGACGGG
The DNA here is from genome assembly GCF_044749365.1 of Kitasatospora sp. NPDC089509. Classification (NCBI taxonomy): domain Bacteria; kingdom Bacillati; phylum Actinomycetota; class Actinomycetes; order Kitasatosporales; family Streptomycetaceae; genus Kitasatospora; species Kitasatospora sp. NPDC089509. The sequence continues at coordinate 803,453 of NZ_JBIVHS010000001.1, forward strand.
ACGATCAGCACCGTCGCGGGGGTCGGCACCGCGGGCTTCAGCGGTGACGGCGGCCCGGCGGCCCAGGCCCAACTGAACGTCCCGACCGGGGTCGTGGTGGACGGCGCCGGCGTCCTCCACATCGCCGAGTACAGCAGCCACCGGGTCCGCAGGGTCGCCGCGGACGGGACGATCGGCACGATTGCCGGTACCGGCACCGCGGGATCCACCGGCGACGGCGGCCCGGCCGCCGAGGCCCAACTGAGCAACCCCCTGGGGCTCGCCGTGGACTGCGTCGACACCCTCCACATCAGCGAGTACGGCGGACAGCGGATCCGCAGGATCGCCGCGCCGGCCGTGGCCGGGCTGCCCGAGTCGGGCACGGTGGTCTCCTGGGTCAACGTCCGCAGCAGGCTGCGGATGGGGGCCCTGCGCGAGTCCACCAAGGACGGTGCCGAGATCCATCAGGTCCTCGCCGCGCCCAGGGAGCACCAGCGCTGGCGCCTGGTGGTGGCGGGCCAGGACGGCGGCGAGGTGCTCTACACGTTCGAGAACGTGCGCAGCGGCAAGGTGCTGGAAGTCCCCGAAGCGCTCAAGGTGCACGGGACGGTGGTCGCGCAGCGCGCCTACGCGGGTGCCGACGCGCACCACCAGCAGTGGCGGCTGATCCCCATGGGCCCGGCGACCGACAGCCCCCGGGCGTACGAGATCGCCAACCGGCACAGCGGCCTGCTCCTGCGCGTCGACGCGACCACGCCCGTGGCCGTCACGCAGCAAGGGGCGGACGGCGACCACCGCAACCGGCAATGGCAGCTGCTCCCCGTGTGACGTACGAGCAGCAGCCACCCACCCTCGACATCCGGGCACCACGAGTGAAGGAACGACGATGACCACTCCCGACAAGGCGACGACTCCGGGCCAGCAGACCGCCCCTCCGATCACCACGGTCGCCGGGACCGGGCCGGCGGCGTTCGCCGGGGACAACGGACCGGCCGTCGCGGCACAGCTCAACCGCCCGCTCGGGCTGGCGGCGGACAGCGCCGGGATGCTCCACATCGCCGACTACAACAACCAGCGGATCCGGAGGATCACCACCGACGGCCGGATCGGCACCCTCGCCGGCACCGCCACCGCGGGATTCAGCGGTGACAACGGCCCTGCCGCGTCGGCCCAGGTGAACCAGGCGCGCGGGCTGGCGGTGGACAGCGCGGGCACCCTCTACATCGCCGACGCCGCCAACCACCGGATCCGCAGGATCACCAAGGACGGCCGGATCACCACCTTCGCCGGCACGGGCGCCGCGGGTTTCAGCGGCAACGGCGCCGCGGCGGCGTCGGCACAGCTGAACTACCCGTTGGCGGTGGCGGTGGACAGCACCGGGGCGGTCTACGTCTCCGACTACAACAACAACCGGATCCGGAAGATCGCCGCGGACGGCCGGATCAGCACCGTCGCAGGCACCGGTGCGGTCGGCTCCGGGGGTGACGGCGGCCCGGCGGACAAGGCCCAGCTGAACTACCCACGCGGACTCGCGGTGGACGCCGCGGGCACCCTCTACTTCGCCGACGGCGGCAACCACCGGATCCGGAAGGTCACGGCGGACGGCCGGATCAGCACCGTCGCCGGCACCGGCACCGCGGGCTTCAGCGGGGACGGCGGGCCGGCGGACAAGGCCCAACTGAACCTCCCCATGGGGATGGCGGTGGACAGCACCGGGGCCGTCTACGTCGCCGACTACAACAACCACCGGGTCCGTAGGATCGGCCCGGACGGGCGGATCAGCACCGTCGCCGGTACCGGCACCGCGGGCTTCGGGGGCGACAACGGCCCGCCCGTGAAGGCCCAGTTGAACAACCCGGCCGCGCTCGCCGTGGACTGTGTGGACACCCTCTACATCGCCGACCACGTCAACAACCGGATCCGGAGGATCGCCTCACCGCTGATGGCCGGCCTGCCGGAGTCCGGCACGGTGGTCTCCTGGTCCAACGTCCGCAGCGGGTTGCGGATGGGCGTGCTCCGCGAGTCCACCAAGGACGGGGCGGAGGTCCACCAGTCCCTCGCCGTCCCCCGGGAGCACCAGCGGTGGCGGCTGGTCGTGGCGGGCCGGAGCGGGGGAGGCGAGGTGCTCTACACGTTCGAGAACCTGCGCAGCGGCAAGGTCCTGGAGATCGTCGACGGGGAGGAGGCGGCCGGGGCGGTGGCTGCGCAGCGCGCCTACCAGGGCGTCGACGCGCACCACCAGCAGTGGCGGCTGATCCCGGTCGGCACCGCGACCGACGGCCCGCGGACGTACGAGATCGCCAACCGGCGCAGCGGCCTGCTCCTGCGGGTCGACGCCACCGCGCCCGCGGCGGTGAAGCAGCACGAGTCGGACGGCGACCAGCGCAACCGGCAGTGGCAGCTGCTCCCCGTGTGACACCGTCCGGCACCGTCTGACCAGGTCCGACCCACGCGAAAGGGGGTCAGGGACGGCAGCGTCCCTGACCCCCCTCATCGGGCGTCCGCCGCTACGAGCGCGGCGGTGAGTCGGCGCGCGGAGGCGTGTCGGCGCTCGGCTTGTCGGCACTCGGCTTGGCGGCCTCCGGTGCCGCCGGGGCGTCGGGGGCCTCGACGGTCGGCTTGGCCGGCTTGGGCGGCTTGGTGTAGTCGCTCTTCCTCGGCCTGCTCTCCAGGTCCGGGTCCTTCTGGAGGCCGCCGTGGTCCGCCACCGTCGGGCTGGAGGCCCGCATGCCGCCGGCCGCCGCCGTGGACACCGAGCCGGGGTCCTGGTTGTACTGCGCCTGCACCCCGGCCGACGCCTGGGTGGTCCGTACGAAGGAGCCGAGGAAACCGAGGACCGCCCGTGCCTCGGGCGACTGCTCCTGCACGATCTTCGCGCGGTTGTTGGCCCCGTGGATCCCGCTGGTGAACAGGCTCGTGGTCGTGTCGTCGTACGTGGCGTCGTCGGAGTCCTCGAAGTCGACGTCCGCCCCCGGCTCCGGCTTTCCGTCGCCGGTGATCACCGAGAACAGCCCCGCGCCCTTGCCCGCGGAGTCGAAGATGTTGCCGAACACCATGGTTGTCACCTCTGGTCGTCTCTGGTCGTCGTGGTGGTCACCGCCCGCCCGGTCAGGGCTGCTTGAACAGCTCTCGTTCGCTGTCGGTCAGGCTCTCGCCGTCGAACATCGTGTGCTGGACCTCCAGGGCGGAGACCACCTCGGCCAGCCCCTTCATCCGGAAGCCGCCGCCCGCCAGGTCGAGGTCGGCGATGTCGCGGGCCACCAGTCGGTCGAGGCCGGGGTAGTCCCCGGGCTGCGGCGGCGACAGCACCGCCACCGGCACGTCGTACCGCACCGCCAGCAGCCCGGAGAAGGTCACCGGGATCTCGTAGGAGTACTGCTTGCGGGTGCGCCGCTGGCTGACCAGGGTCTCCACCCGGGAGCCCGCCGGGACCTTGCCGGAGATCTGCGAGTTGGACATCCAACTGGTGGTCAGGGTGCCGCTGACGGAGCCCGTGATGCCTGCCATCAGACTGGCGTTGAGCTGCGCGTTGCCGGTGGCGGTGCCGGTGGTCGTGAACGCCACCGAGTCCGTCACCGTGCTCGTCGCGGTGGCCGTGGCGGAGGCCGACGCCGAATTCGCCACCGAGTTGTTCACGCCGTTCTCGGTGGCGTTCGCGACGTCCACCCCGATGTCGTCCTTGCTGTTCTCATTGGTCACCGTGTTGGTGCACTTGTTGTCCATGGCGTTCTGCAGCTGTGTTCCGAGCTGCCCCTGGAGTTGCCCCTGGAGCTGGCCCTGGAGTTCGATCTGGAGCTGGTTCTGCAACTGCAGCTGGAGTTCGGCGCTGACGCTGCCGCCGAAGGTGAGCTGGGATTCCCCCTGGAGGGTCCAGGTGATCGCGTTGGAGACGGTGAACTCGACGGTGTCGGTGAAGTCCATATCGGCCGTCCGGCTGCGGTTGACATAACTGCGCGAGGAGAACATATCGGGCGGCGGCTGGTGGATGTTGCGCCGTTCCTCGACCAGCGGCTCGCCGAGGTTGAGGTAGGCGAGCCAGCCGAGTTGGTGCGCTGTGCCGGGGAAGGCGCCGAAGCTGGACTTGTTCATGGAGAAGCCGACCGGCTTGTGCTGCACACCGTAGTCGTCGACGTAGACCAGGCTGGGGTGGTCCAGGATGGCCTGCCAGGTCTGCTCGATGCCCAGTTCCCGCAGGTTCTTCTTGGTCAGTGGCCGGCGCTTGGCCCGATCCAGGTTGTACGCGTTGGAAGGCATTCCCCGTCCTCGGATGGTGTCCTCGAATGATGTCCTCGAATCGATCCGGCCGAACCGCGCGCGGATGAATTCGGTGAATTCGGTGGGTTGGGAGTGGGTCGGGAACGGAATTCTGTGCACGTTCCGGCGATGGAAGCTATCACGGCCCCTATGCCGCGGCGTGGCCGTTGCGGGCATGACACTCGATCGGGTGAACCAAGGACCGGGCCCTGTCGGTGAATTCGGGAGTGTGGAACCCTGGCAACTCGGCAATTCCGGGACACGTCCACGAACTTGGCACCCGACGCATTGCTCTCCCGCAGCACAGAACACTCCCGTCCTGAGAACAGGTGAGGTTTCCGCTATGTACACCCAAGAACGCACCGCTATGGCGAATTTGGTGGTCGGCGGCCCGGTGGCGGTGAACAGCTACGACAACGCGATCGTGGCGGCGCTGGTCGAGAACCGGCCGGTCATGCTGGTGCACGCCTTCAACGGCGGCTACCTGCGGCCCGTCGACCTCAAGGACTCGGTCCACGACAAGGGGGTCAAGCTGGCGACCACGCTCGACCCCGACACCAAGGAGGCCAAGGGCCACCTCTGGTACATCACCCCCGGCGGCTTCTTCGGGCAGCGGCCGCTCTACTTCCTGGAGAGCGCCGCGGGCCAGGTGGTCCCCAAGCCCGTGGACCCGGCCGGTACCGCCGCCGGGCGCGGCGACGACGGCACTCCGAAGCCCCAGCGCCGGCGCATCAGCGTCCACCAGGACGCCCCGAAGGCCGCGACCGCCGACACCGTGCAGGTGGGCCTGCCCGACAAGGTCGGCGAGAAGTGGCGCGGCCGCAACGGCGCGCCCGAGGACACCCAGCTCTGGGTCGTCACGGTGACGCCGTGGGGCGGGATCACCTTCGTACCGATCACCCACCCCGACGCCATCCTCGGCTTCAAGGACTACGCGGTGACGCCCGAGAACGAGGCGCGCCTCACCTACAACTGGGGTGGGGACTTCACCGGGACGATCATCAACACCTTCTACCCGAGGCTGCCCAACGAGTGGAACGTGCCCTACCACCACGTCTTCACGTGAGCCGCGGCCACCGCCGCGCAGCCCCCGTCCCGGGCCAACGCCCGCACCGTCCGGAAGAGTTGGAAGAGGCACCACGATGCCCGTGCCCACGCAAGAACTGAAACTGGAGATCGTCAACGCCGCCACGGGGAAGACCCTCGGCGCCCCCCTGGTCCCGACCGCGGACGGGGCGCTGGTCGTCCGCGACTTCGCCGCCGCCGACGGCCCGCGCCCGGAGCAGTGGCAGCTCACCCCTGTGAAGACCGCGCAGGGCGGGTTCGAACAGGACGACCAGGGCTATGTGATCCGCAACGCGGCCGGGGGAAAGGTGCTCGACGACCCCGGCGGCAAGGACCGTGGCCTGCGCCAGGCGGCCGCCGCCGCGGGCAAGAAGAACCAGCAGTGGCACGTCGTCCCCGTCGAGGGCGAGGCGGGTCTCTACTTCATCGAGAGCGCGAGCGACGGCGTCGTCCTCGACCTGCCCGACCGCGACGAGGACGACGAGCCGCCGGCCGAGACCCGGGTCGTCCTGCGCGCGTACGACGACGCCTCGAAGACCCAGCGCTGGCGGTTCGTCACCGCCGAACCCGAGCGCACCAGCGACCTCGTGCTGCGCTTCGCGCAGCGGGACCACTGGAACGGCCGCCGGTCCTGGCCGCTGGTCCGCTCCACCGCACTGCGGATGGCACCCGGCGCGACGCCCTCCTTCAGCGACATGCTGCTGGTCCTGGAGCAGTTCGGCAGCGACAAGGCCGCCGGTGAGTGGACCGGCGAGGGGCCCAACCGCGTTCCCGGGCAGCCGGGTTGGTGGGCCGGGACGGGGGCGCGGTTCCTGGCCGACCTCACGGGGGCGGGGCGGCACGACATCGTGGGGCTCAAGCCCGCCAAGGGAGCCGTGACCGCGCCCGGCCGGGGCGACGGAACCTTCGACGCCGAGCAACCCCTGCTCAAGACCGCCGCCGCCCTGGCACCCGCCGACCTGTGGACCCTCGCGGACACCACGGGCGGCGGCAAGCCCGACATCGTGGTGCTGGCCGCCGACGGCGTCCGGGTGTCCCGCCGGGGCGAGGACGGCACATTCGCCCCGGCCGCCGGCAAGCTGGTCCTCAAGGCCTTCGGGAGCGACCCGAAGGCCGGCGGCTGGCTCGCCGACCGGCACCCCCGCTTCCTGGTCGACACCACCGGTGACGGCCGGCTCGACCTGGTCGGCTGCCACGACGGCGGGGTCTGGGTCTCCCGCCAGGACGAGGACGGGAAGTTCGCCGAACTCCCCGACGCACCGGTGCTCAAGGCCTTCGGCCGCGGCGAGGAGGCCGGCGGCTGGCTCCTCGACAAGCATCCCCGCTTCCTGGTCGACACCACCGGTGACGGCCGGCTCGACCTCGTCGGCTGCCACGACGAGGGCGTCTGGGTCTCCCGCCAGGACGGGGAGGGCGCGTCCGGCACGCCCGGCTCGTTCGGTGAACCGGAGCTCGTCCTCGGCGACTTCGGGACCGCCCAGGGCTGGAAGTCGGTCGCCAAGCACCCCCGGTTCCTGGTCAGGACCACCGTCGGCGGTCAGATGGACCTCGTCGGCTTCGGCCCGCAGGGCGTCGCGGTGGCCCGCGGGCGCGGCGACGGCACGTTCGAGCCCGCGAAGCTCGTCCTGAACGACTTCGGGACGGCACAGGGCTGGACGCCCAGGAAGCACCTCCGCTTCCTCGCCGACGTCACCGGCAACGGCGTCCCGGACATCGTCGGCTTCGGCGACGAGGGCGTCTGGGTGTCGCACGGCCTCGGTGAAGGCCGCTTCGAGCAGGCCCAGTTGGTCTGCCGCGGCTTCGGGTACGGCGACGACTCGGGCGCCTGGCGGGTCGATCGGCACCCCCGCTTCGTCGCCGACATCACCGGCGATGGGCGCGTCGACCTCGTCGGCTTCGGCGGCCCGGGGGTGTACGTGGCCCGGAACCTCCACCGCCGCTTCCGGACGCGTTAGGTCCGGTCCGGTCGATCTCGGCGGCACCCGGTCGGCCCCGTGTCGCGGTACGGCGCGGTTCCTCGCCGCATCCAGTATGTAGGCGATCCATTGCGTGCGCGGTCCCGGTGAGGACGTCGGACTCACCGGGACCGGCACCCGCCGCCCGAGAACGAGGGACACCGAACAGCCCATGGCCATCCGCCGATCCGTCACCCTCTCCGCCGTCTCCGCCCTGCTGCTGGCCGCCCTCGCCGGACCGCTCGGTCCGACGGCGGCCGCCGACGACTCCGACCCGGACGCACCGGAGGGCACCGTCACGCTGGAGAGTCTGACCTACCAGGCGCCCGACACCGTCACGGCGGCCGTCTCCTACAGCTGTCTGCCCGACACCGCCACGTCCCTGGTCATCGGCTACGAGGAGGACTTGGACACCGGGGACGAGGCCGCCGGCAGCGCCACCGTCCAGGACCTCATCTGCGACGACACCGTCCAGACCGTGGAGGTCGACATCCCGACCAGCGACGGCGGTCCGGACTTCGAGGAGCCCCTCACCGGCCAGGTCGTCATCACCCTGACCGGGGACGACGAGCCGGTCGTCGAGGACGCGTTCGCCGTCGACGCGTCCGGCCGCCCCCGTGCGCAGGGCCGGGCTCTGGGCCGGGCGGACAAGAAGTACCGCTGGAAGAAGGCGACCATCCCCTACGTGGTCAACTCCAAGCTCAGCAAGGACCAGCAGGCCGACGTCAAGGCCGCGATCGACCACTGGCAGCAGAAGACCCCGATCAGGTTCGTCGCCCGCACCGCCAAGAACGCCAAGTCCTACCCGGACTACGTGGAGTTCCAGCCCAGCCCGGACGGCACCTGCAGCTCCGAGGTCGGCCGCGTCGGCGGACGGCAGACCATCGACATCGTCGACGACGCCTCCTGCGACGCGGTCGAACTGGTCCACGAGATCGGGCACACCGTCGGCCTCTTCCACGAGCAGGCACGTCCCGACCGGGACACCTACATCAAGGTCTCCTTCGACAACATCGAGCCGAAGGACAAGCACAACTTCCAGATGCAGAAGAACGAGAGCACCTTCGGTACGGCCTACGACTACGCGTCGATCATGCACTACGGGACGAAGTCCTACTCCAAGAACGGCAAGGACACCATGACCCCGAAGAAGCCGCTGCCCGCCGGGGTCGTCCTGGGCGAGGCCACCGAGCTGTCCGCCGGCGACATCGCCGGGGTCAAGGCCATGTACAAGTAACCGGGTGCGTGCGCCGGGCCGGGGCCTCGACACGACACCCGGGCCCGGCGGGGTGCGTCACGGACGACCGCCATCGGCGGGCGCAGGGGGTCCGGCCGCGATCCGGGCGCGGACGAGGTCGACCGGGCCGCGGAACCAGCCCAGTTTCTCCACCCACCAGGTGAGGCCGGCCGCCCGGTACGGGGCGATGACCATCGCGTCGGCGTCCTGTCGGAGCCCGGACGTCCGGCCCTCCATGACGACGTCGAACGGCCTTGTCCGGTCGGTCTGTCGGGCCCGGACGTAGGAGACCACGGCGTCCAGGTCGGCAGGGGGCATCATCTGGGTGTGGCCCACCCCGGCCCGGGTGGGGAACACGCCGTCCCACTGCGCGGCCCGGCGCATGGGCCGTCGCGCGGGCCACGTACCGGCGATCCACACCGGGATGCGGGGACGTTGCGGGCTCACCGGCTGGAAGGTGAGGTCGGTGACCGTGAACCAGCGGCCGTGGAAGGTGAACGGCCGGCCCGTCCACAGCCCGTCGAGGACCTGGAGCGCCTCGTCCAGTTTCTCCGCGCGCACCCGTGGGTCCGGGTCCTGGCCCAGCGCCTCGAACTCGGCGGCGGAGGACCCCAGGCCGGCGCCGAAGACCAGCCGGCCGCCGCTGAGGAGGTCCAAGGCGACGGTGGCGCGGGCGACTTCGGCGGGGTTCTTGAGGGCGAGTACGTTCACCATGACGCCGAGTCGCAGGCGCTCGGTGTCGGCGGCGATCGCGGCGAGGGTGGTCCACGAGTCGGTGAGGTGCTCGCCCGGGTGTTCCGCGACCTGGCCGTCCCAGAGGAAGAAGCCGTCCCAGCCGGACCGCTCCGCCAGGACCCCCAGTTCGCGGAGCAGGCGGGGATCCGCGTACTCGCGCCGGTTGGGCAGTCCGACGGCGTAGCGCAGCGGCTGCGGTGGGGTGGCGTCCATCGGTTGCCGCCTTCCTGGTCGCCGTCCTGCACCGGACACATCGCCGTCCTGCACCGGACCCGGCGGGCGCCGACGCGCCCGGTTCCAGCCTCGATGATGTGCGCTGCGCGGCGGCCGGGGCAACCGGAGCCGGGCGGGCGGACGCCGCTCCGCAGGCCGGGAGCCGGACGCGGTGCTACGGTCCACTGGGAGCCCGGATCGCCGACGGCGGTTCCGATGCCCTCCCCGCGTGGCGGCGCCCCCTTCGGCCGGACCGCACGCCACCCTCCCCGACCTCGGTGATCGACCGGGATCCCCCGGCCGCCGCGGCGGGCCGAAGGTCGTCTCCGATGCCGGCGGGCCCGGCCCGCGCCGCCCGTACCTCCGCACTCATCGCCTCCGGACGCAACGGCGCCGGAGGATTCGAAGGGAGCAGCGATGTCCGAGAACAGCGCGGCCCCGGGGCCCTGCGAGGAGGTCCTGGTGATCGGCGGCGGGTTCACCGGCCTGGCCGCCGCCCATGAGCTCGCCCTGGCCGGGGTGCCCTGCCGGGTGCTGGAGCGAGAGCCGTACGTCGGCGGCCTGGCGGGGTCCTTCGAGGTCGGGGGAGCGCGGCTGGAACGTTTCTACCACCACTGGTTCTCCTCCGATCTGGAGGTCCAGGGGCTGTGCGCGGAACTCGGCTGCTCCGACCTCCTCCAGCCGCACCGGACCCGGACCGGCGTCTACTACGCGAACTCGGTGTACCGGTTGTCGAGCCCGTGGGACGTGCTGCGCTTCGCCCCGCTCCCGCTGCCCGACCGGGTCCGGCTGGGCTGGTCCGCGGTCCGGGCCCACCAGGTGAGGAACTGGCGGGATCTGGAGGACCTCACGGCCCGGGAGTGGCTGTTGGAGCTGAGCGGGCCGCAGGTCTACGAGACGGTCTGGCGTCCGCTACTGGAGGGCAAGTTCGGCGAGTACGCGGCCGAGGTCGGCGCCACCTGGATGTGGACCAAGCTCCATCTGCGCGGTGGCAGCCGGTCGCACAGCGGCCGCGAGGTCCTGTACTACCTGCGGGGTGGCTGCGCCGCCCTGCTGGACGCGTGGGTCGCGCGCCTCTCCGACCTGGGCGTCCGGATCTGCACGGGCACCCCGGTACGGCAGGTGCTGACCGACGCCCGCGGGGTGTGCGGGGTCCGCACCGACGGCGGAGTGCTGCCCGCGCGGCGGGTGCTGGCCACCACGGCGCCGGACCTGCTGGCCCGCTTCCTCGCCGACGCCCCCGCCGGACCTTCACCTCACCCGGACGTGCCCGCGGTCCGGCGTCGGCTGTCCGACATCCCGTACCTCGCCAATCTGTGCCTGGTGCTGCAGACCGACCGCTCCCTGTCGGACACCTACTGGCTCAACGTCACCGACCCGTCCTTCCCCTACGTCGGCGTCATCGAGCACACCAACCTGGAGGCGTCCGACGCCTACGCCGGGCGGCACCTGGTCTACCTGTCCGCCTACCTCCCGACCAGCGCCGAGCTGTACCGGATGGACGACGAGGCGGTGTTCGACGCCAGCCTTCCGCACCTGAGCCGGATGTTCCCGCAGTTCCGGCGGGACTGGGTCCGCCGCCACCACGTCTGGCGGGCCGACCACGCCCAGCCGGTCATCACCCCGCACTACTCCGACCGCATTCCCGCGGTGGAGACCGACGTGCCGGGGCTCTACCTGGCCAGCATGGCCCAGGTCTACCCCCAGGACCGGGGCACCAACTACGCCGTGCGGCAGGGGCGGCAGGTCGGCCGGCTGATCGCCGACCGGATCCGCACCGCCCACCGCACCGTCCCTGAGGAGGCGACGCCATGAACTCCCTGATCAGCACCGAGGATTGCGAGCGGATGCCCATCGAGCGGGTGCACGAGCTCTACCGTCGGCACGTCAGTCGGGGGCAGGTGACGCTGCTCTCCGCGTTCGGGTTCGGCCGCGACGTCGTGGAGAGCGCCTCGGGTTGCTGGATCACCCTGCGCGACGGGCGGCGGGTCCTGGACTTCACCGGCGGGATCGGCGTGCTGAACCACGGCCACAACCACCCGCGCATCCTGGCCGCCCGCCGACGCTTCCAGGAGCTGCACCGCATGGAGGTGCACAAGAACTACTTCTCGCCGTACGTCGCCGCGCTCGGGCACAACCTGGCCCAGCTGCTGCCCGCGGACCTCGATGTCAGCTACTTCCCCAACTCGGGCGCGGAGGCCGTCGAGGGCGCCCTCAAGATGGCCTACAAGTACCACCGGGGCCACCGCGGCACCGTCCTGCACTCCGACATCGCCTTCCACGGCAAGCTGCTCGGCGCCGGGAGCCTGACCGCCTCGCCGGAGGTGCACTTCACCTTCCCACGGATCCCCGGCACGGACGCCTTCGCCTTCGACGACCTGGCCTCCCTCGAACTGGCCCTGGAACGGCACACCACGCCCGAGGGCGGCAGCGACGTCTACGCGCTGGTCCTGGAACCCTTCAGCGCCTCCAGCCTGCGCGAGTGCTCGGAGGAGTTCCTGCGCGAGGCGCGCCGGCTGTGCACCGAGCACGACATCGTCCTGATCTTCGACGAGGTCTACACCTCCTGGGGCAAGACCGGTTCGCTCTTCCACTTCATGCGCCACCCCGGTCTGGTCCCGGACGTGGTGACCACCTCCAAGTCCTTCGGCGGCGGCAAGGCGTCCATCTCCGGCTACGTGGCCAGGGAGCCGGTCTTCCGCCGGGCCTACGACTCGCTCCCCGACGCCACCCTGCACAGCACCACCTACTACGGCTTCGGCGAGGAGACGGTCACCGCGCTGGAGGCCGTGGCGATCGCGGTCGAGGACGACTACCCCGCCCGGGCCCGCCACCTCGGCGAGCGGTTGCACCGCGGCCTCACCGCCCTCGCCGCCGACCACCCGCAGCTGATCGCGGAGGTGCGGGGCACCGGTGCCCTCCAGGGCGTCGTCCTGCGGCACGGTCCGGCGGCCCTCGACCACGCGCTGCGGCTGCTGCCGTCCTCCTTCGCGCGCGACCCGCAGGCCGGGGCCAAGCTGGCCACCGCCGCCGTGGTCGCCGCCCTCTACCGCGACCACGGTGTGCTCACCTACTACGGCTCCAACCGGGACCTCCCGCTGATCGCGGCGCCTCCGCTGGTGGCCGAGGACGCCGACCTCGACGTCTTCCTGAAGGCCCTGGACGCGGTCCTGGCCAAGGGGATGCCCCGGCTGCTGGCGGGCCTGGTCCGGGAGAAGGTCACCGCATGAGCGCCCCGGCGGCCCGTACCTCGCGGGAGCACCGCCGCCTGCGGGTCTGGGAACGGCGGGTACGCTCCGCCGGGCTCCCACCGCTCTGGGCGGGCCGCTGCACGGCGCTCGCCGAACCGGCCCGCCAGGCCGCCGCGGTCCGCCACACGGCCGCCACCCTGGCCGCCCTCCCGAAGCCGTACCGCCTGGTGTTCGCCCTGCTCATGCGGGCGCTGCCGATCGCCGCCGTCCTCGCGGCCCCGGCGGGCCGGCTCCGGGGGAGTGCGGGCCGGGCCCGTCCACAACGGGTCGCCGACCGGCTGTCGACGGTGCCCGGCTTCGCCGAACTGCTCAGGGTGAGCCTCGCGCTGGCCCTGCACGGCGCTCTGGACGGTGCCTTGGACGGGCCCTCCACCACGCCGCGGCAGGAGCTCCGATGATCAGGACCGTGCCCACCGTCCGCTGCGACGCCCTGGTGATCGGCTCGGGGGCCGGCGGCAGCACCGCGGCCCTGGAACTCGCCGCCGCGGGCCGGGAGGTGCGCGTCCTGGAGGAGGGCCCGTTCGTCCCCCAGGAGCGGATCACCCGGGCGTCCCCGGCCGAGAACCTGCGCCTGCTCTACCGCCAGGGCGGTCTGCTGCCCATCCACGGCGCGCCCACCATCCCCTTCGGGGAGGGGCGTTGCGTCGGGGGGACCACCGTGGTCAACGGGGGGCTGTTCTGGCGTCCGCCCGAACGCCTGCTGGCGGGCTGGGCGGCCGCCGGCGTCGACGGCTTCGCGGCCCACCACCTCGCCCCGCACCTGGCCGAGGCGGAGCGGCGCCTCGGGGTCGTCGACCAGCCGCCCGGGCCGGGGAACCGCGACTCGGTGCTGCTCGCCGAGGCGGCCGACCGGCTCGGCTGGCGCTGGGCACCGGCCCGCCGGGTGGTCCGGGGCTGCCGGCACGCCAACCGGTGCGTCACCGGCTGCCCCACCGGGGCCAAGCAGAGCATGCTGGTGAGCTACCTGCCCGCCGCCGAGCGGCTCGCGGCGGTCGTCGAGCCCGACACCCGGGTCGTCCGGCTCGAACACGACGGCACCCGGGTCACGGCCGTGCACGCGCTGCGCGACGGCCGACCACTGCGCTATCTCCCGCAGACGGTGTTCCTGGCCGCCGGTCCGATCGGCAGCCCGCTGCTGCTGCGGCGCAGCGCCATCGGCGGGCGCGGACCGGGCCGGGCCATCGCGTTCCACGTCAACTTCCGTACGGTGGCGCGGTTCGACGAGTCCGTCCGGGCCACCGAGGGCACCATCTTCACCGCGCAGCTGCAGGAGTTCGCCGACCGGGGCGTGCGGGTGATGCCCGGCAACCTCACCCCGGGTTCGCTCGCCGCGGCGCTGGCCGCCCACCCCGCCGGGACCGTCGACCGGATGCTGGCCCAGCTGGACCGGATCGCGGTCTACACGACCCAGGTGAGCGTGCGGGGCACCGCCCGGCTGCTGACGGTCCCCGGCCTCGGCGCGGTCCTGCGGCACCGGCTGACCGACGGCGACCGGGACCTGCTCCGCTCCGCCTTCCGGCACACCGCCGACCTCCTGCTGGCGGCCGGCGCGGTCGAGCTGCTGCCGCCCGCACCCGTCGGCCTGACCGGCGCCGCGCAGGCGGCCGACTTCGCGCGGCACGGGCGGCCCGAGAGCTGGGACCTGATCTCCGTCCACGCCATGGCGTCCTGTCGGATGGGCCCGCCCGACCTGGGCGGGGTGTGCGACGCCCAGGGGCGCCCGCACGGCTTCGGCAACCTTCGGCTGTGCGATGCGAGCGTCCTGCCGGGCGCCACCGGGGTCAGCCCGCAGGAGACCATCATGGGCTTCTCCCACCTGCTGACGGCCCGGTACCTGGAGCAGCCCACCGGCCGTGGGCCGGGGGGCCCCTGAGCCCTCGGGTCAGGCCAGCTGCTTGAGCAGCTCGACGGCGACCGGGGCGGAGGAGGCCGGGTTCTGGCCGGTGACCAGGTTGCGGTCGACGACCACGTTCGGCGCCCACGGCTCGCCGACCCGGACGTTCACGCCGGCCTCGGTGAGGCGGTCCTGGAGCAGCCACTTCGCCCGGTCGGCGAAGCCGGCCTGGGTCTCCTCGGCGTTGGTGAAGGCGGCGACGTCGTAGCCGGCGAAGGCGTTGGTCCCGTCGGCGCCGGTGGCGGCCAGCAGCGCGGCCGGGGCGTGGCAGACCACGCCGAGCGGCTTGCCGGACGCCAGGGCGAGGGTGAGGAGGCGGCCGGAGTCGGCGTCGACCGCGAGGTCCTCCATCGGGCCGTGGCCACCGGGGTAGAAGACGGCGGCGTAGTCGCCGAGGTCCACGTCGTCGAGCCGGACGGGCGACCGCAGCTCGCCGAAGCCGGCCAGCGCGTCGGCGATGCGGTCGGCGTTCTCCTGCCCGCCGTTGGCCTCGGGGGCGAGGCTGCCCCGGTCGACGACGGGAACGACACCGCCGGGTGTGGCGACCACGATCTGGTGACCGGCCGCCTTGAAGGCCTGGTACGGGGCGACGGCCTCCTCGGCCCAGAAGCCGGTGGGGTGCTTGGTGCCGTCGGCCAGCGTCCAGTGGTCGGCGCCGGTGACGACGAAGAGGATCTTCGACATGGGGGTACTCCCGAGCGTGCGGATCCCGTACGGGATCGCGGACGGTACGTCGCCGAAGGTAGACGCCTGCCCCATCGGAATCCAATAGGCTCCCGCATGTGAGAGATAGGGATCCTGATGGCCGGGCCGGACCGTCGTCGCCGCAGGGGAACGGCCTGCTCGATCTGAACCTGCTGCGCACCTTCCTCGCGGTGTACCGGGCCGGCGCCTTCACCGCGGGCGCCCGGGTGCTGGGCCTGTCGCAACCGACGGTGACGACGCAGATCCGCTCCCTGGAGGCCCAGCTGGGCCGGGAGCTGTTCGAGCGGCTGTCGCGCGGCGTCGCGCCGACACCGTTCGCCGACGAGCTGGCCGCGCGGGTCATGGAGCCGTTGGACGCCCTCGGCCCGGTCGGCGGCGCCCTCCTCGACGAGGGCGACGCGGAGCCGGTGCACCTGGCCGGGCCCGCCGAGTACCTCAGGCACTGCGTCATGCCGACGCTCGCCCCGCTCGTCGACAAGGGGGTGCGCCTGCGCATCGCCTTCGGCCTCACCGACGACCTGCTCGACGGACTGCGGGCGGGCCGGCACGACCTGGTGGTGGCCACGTTGCGCCCGCGGGGGCGCGCGCTCGCGTCCGTGCCGCTGGCCGACGAGGAGTTCGTCCTGGTCGCCGCGCCCGCATGGGCCGAACGGATCGGATCCCGCCTCGCGACCGAGGGGCCCACGGTCCTGCACGCGGTGCCGCTCGTCTCGTACGCCGAGGACCTGCCGATCGTCCGGCGCTACTGGCGCCACGTCTTCGGTCGGCGGCTGACCTGCCGTCCGGCCGTCACCGTCCCCGACCTCGGCGCGGTCAAGGAGGCGGTCGTCGGCGGTGCCGGGTACAGCGTGCTGCCGCGCTACCTCTGCGCCGCCGAACTGGCCGCGGGCACCCTGGTCCTGCTCGACGAGCCGGAGGACCCGCCGATCAACACCGGCTTCCTGGTCCAGCGCCCGGGATCGTCCACGAACCCCCATGTCACGCTGGTGCGCGACCACCTGCTGCGCACCGCCCACGAGGCCTGAGCACTGCGGCAGCCGGTCACGATCCCGACCGGGCGGGCTCCGGGGCCGCCCGGCGGACCGGGATCCAACCGGCGGGTTGGGACTTCCTATGCTGGTCGTATGGCATGGGACACCGCGAAGACCAAGAGGCTGCTGCTGGACGCGGCCGTGGACGAGTTCGCCGCGCACGGGCCCGAGGGGGCGAGGATCGACCGCATCGCGGCCGCGGCCGGGGTCAACAAGGAGCGGATCTACCCCTACTTCGGGGGCAAGACCCGGTTGTTCGAGGCGGTGGTCCAGCGGGAGCTGGAGCAGCTGGCCGCCGCGGTGCCGATGGCGGAGGCGGACGGGCGGGCGGTGGAGCTCCCGGAGTACGCCGGGCGGGTGTTCGACTACCACCTCGCCCATCCGCACCTGCTGCGCCTGCTGCAGTGGGAGGCGCTGTGCGGCGACGCCGCTGCTCCGGCTGCGGGTGAGGAACAGCGAACGGCGTACTACGCGGGGAAGGTCGAGGCGGTCGCCCGTGCGCGGGGGGAGGGGGCGGGCGCGATGCGGCCGGAGGACCTGCTGTACGCCGTGGTGGCGTTGGCGGGCTGGCAGTTCGCCGCGCCGCAGCTGGCCCGGATGATCCTCGGTGGGGCGGCGGTGGCGGATCCGGCGGCCCGGCGTGCGGCTGTGGTGGAGATGGTGCGCAGGCTCGCTTCCTGAATCGACCTTCCTGAATCGACTCGGGCCCCATTTCCAACTGGTGAGTTGGAAATGGGGTCGCTTCCGGCTAGTGTCCAACTCGTCAGTTGGAAATCCTTCCGTGAACCGCAGGGAGCCGACCATGCCGGTCATGTCCGCACGCCCCGATGCCGCACGCCCCGATGCCGCACGCTCCGACGCCGCCCTCGTCCTGATCGAGTTCCAGCGCGAGTGGCTCGACCCCGAGCACGGCCGCCTCAACCACCTCGTCGAGGACCGCGGCCTGCTCGACACCGCCGTCCGCGGCGCGGCCGCGGCGCTGGCCGCCGCCCGTGCGCACGGCGTGCCCGTCGTGCACGTGCCGCTGGTGCTCACCCCCGGTGCGCCCGAGCTGGCGAGCTGGACCCCGGCGCGGCTCGGCCTGCGCGCGGCGATCCCGAAGGCCGGCACCTGGATCGAGGGCAGCGCCGGCGTCGAGTTCGCCGAGGCGTTCCGGCCCGCCCCCGGCGAACCGGTCGTACGCGGCCGGGCCGGGGCGAGCGCCTTCGCCGGCTCCTCCGACTTCGACCTGATCCTGCGCCGGCTCGGCGTCACCGACCTCTACCTGGCCGGCTTCGCCACCCACGTGTGCGTCGAATCCACCCTGCGCGAGGCCCATGACCGCGGCTACACCGCCCACGTCGTCCACGACGCCTGCGCGGCCTTCACCCGGGGCCAGCAGGAGTACGTCCGCGAGCACGTGATCCACCACTTCGGGGCCGAGACCGACGCCGCCGCCTTCGCCGCCTTCGCCGCTTCGCTGCGCACCGCGGCAGGGGCCGCCGAACTCCGTTGAGGCGCCTGTCGCCTGGCTGTCGCCTGTCGTCTTGCCGACGCCTCACGCCGGGGTGGTGTCGGGGGGCAGCAGGCGTGCCAACTCCCGGGCCGTCCGGGCCCAGGCGGGGGTGGCGGGGTCGATGACGTCGAAGTGGTCGGCGCCGGGGAGCTCCAGCAGGAGGGCCTCCGCTCCGGCGGCTTCGGCGTAGCGGCGGCTCAGTTCCGGGGGCACGTGCGGGTCGGCGCTGCCGTGCACGATCAACTGCGGTACGCCGAGCGGGAGCAGGGTCATCGGGTCGGCCCGCCGGTACACCTCCGGGCGTTCGGTCGGCCCGCCGCCGAGCAGTTCGGCCACCGCCCCGTCGCTCAGGCCCAGTCGTGCGGCCAGGCCGAGATCGCAGACGCCGGCCAGCGACACCACCGCCGCCGGCCGGACGGCCCCGGACAGTGCGGCGGCCCAGAGGGCGAGTTGGCCCCCGGCCGAGTGGCCGATCAGGGCGACCCGGGCGGGGTCGACCGCCCCGCCGTCGAGGTCGGGGAGGGCGTCCAGTGCGGTGGCGACGTCCTCGAAGGTGCCCGGCCAGCCGCCGCCGGGCAGGCCGGTGCGCCGGTACTCGACGTTCCAGACCGCGTAGCCGCGGGCCTGGAGGTCGGCCGCGAGCAGGTGCATCAGGTCGAGGCGGTAGCGGGCCCGCCAGTAGCCGCCGTGCAGCAGCACCGCTGCCGCGCCGTCGCCGCCGGGCCAGTACTCGCCGTACTGCTCCGGCGCGGGGCCGTACCGGACGATCTTGAAGGATCCCGGCGGGCTGTCGGTCAGCCGGGCCAGTTCCGGCGGGTAGGCCTGTGGCGGGGAGGTCTGTGGCGGTGCCTTGTCCGTCGTCGTCATCGGGGCGGTCCATCCGTGAAGTCCGTGAAGTCCGTGATGTTTGTGAAGTCCGTGATGCTCGCGGTGTCCGGGAGGCGCGGGTGCCGGTGGTGCACGAACGTGACCCTGCCCGGTCCGAACGGCCCGGCACCCGTGATGTTCCGCACAGTCAAGCCAACCACCGCCTCAGCCGGGCTGGTTGGCGGACTCGCGGGTCCGTTCGATCGCGGCCCCGACGAGACGCGCGAGGCCGCCCGCCGGCAGACCCCGACCGCCGGGAACCCCCGCGCGCCGGGGCCCCGGGGCGGGTAGTGTCCCGCGCGGGGCGACCGGGCGGGAGCCGGTGACGTCCCGTGAGGACGGGGGCGAACCGTGAACCGGGAGGGGACGATGGGACGTCACGAGCTGGAGCCGGAGCTGGCCGTGCTGGTACGGACGGCGTTCGCGGAGGCGGGGACCGAGGTGACCCTGCACGGGGACGTCGCCCGGGACGCCCACGGGCGCGACTACGGGCTCGGCGGTCTGCTGGAACTGGTGGCGCGGCGGTCGGACGTCCCGCTGGGGCTGCTGGTCCGCAGCCATGTCCTGGACCTGGTGGCCGCCGTCCAGGGCCGGGCCGCCGACGACCCCGGCTCGCCGGAGGAGGAGGCCGCCCGGCTCCATCCGCTGCTGCTGGCCGCCGCCGACCTGGCCGACCCCGCGCAGCACCCGCACGCGCGCGAAGTCGCGCCCGGGATCCTGGAGTTCCTCGCGCTGGAGTCGCCGCTCGGCTGGCAGGTGCTGACCGCCGCCGCCGTCGCCGAACTCGGGGACGTGCCGTCGCTGCGCCGGGACGCGCGGGCCCGGCTCGCCCGGCTGTCGGTCGAGCAGCACCAGGTCCGGCCGGCCGGGCAGGGCGGCAACCTCCATGTGGTCACCGGGAATTCGGCGCTGACCGGGAGCCGGGTGCTCGCCCTGGACGCCGTCCACCGGGAGCTGACCGGGCGGGAACTGCCGCCGGACGGCGCGGTGGTGGCCTTCCCCACGCCGTTCTGCCTGCTGTTCGCGCCCTTCGACGTCCGGGTGCCGGAGGTGTTCCAGGACCTGATCGAGACGGCGGTCCGGGAGTACGAGGCCTCCGGCGCGCCACTGTCCCCGCACAGCTACTGGTGGCGGGGCGGCGAGTTGACCCCGCTCACCGCGGTGGCGGAGGGCGGACTGCTGGAGCTGGTGGACGCGGACGCGGTGATCGCCGCGGTCACCCGGCTGGCCGACGGGGGCGGGGAGGTGTCCGGGAAGCGCCCGCACCACTACGGCTTCGCGCACCGGGTGCTGCCCTCGCTCACCCACCTGGGGTCGGTGCCGGGGGAGCGGATCGGCGCCGAACTGGTGCGGCTCTGGGAGGAGTTCGGCGCGACGCTGCCCGCGGACCAGCGGTTGGCGCCGGACGGCCTCCAGGGCGGGTTCGTCCAGGCCGACTTCGTCCAGGCCCGGGGGCACCGGCTGCTCATGGTCGCGCTCCCGGCGCCCCGGGCGGTCCCGGAGGCCTTCGCGGTCGTGCTGGCCTGGCCGGGCGACGGCTCCGCGCAGCGGGCCTTCACCCTGGAGTACGCGGTGGACCCGATCACCGGCGAGCGCGGGGCGGTGCTGGGCGAGTGGGAGACGGCCGGCCGGCGCCGGATGCACCGGATGGGCATGACCGCGGAGGCCCGTCCCTTCCTCCAGGCCGTGGTGGCCCTGCTCGACCCGCCGCCCGCGCCGCCGGCGAAGCCGAAGCGGCGCGGCCTGTTCCGGCGCTGAGCCCGGCCCGCGCCACCGGCCGCCGGCCGCCGCCTCGACGGTCGGCGACCGGTGGCCGGTGGCCCGGGGTCAGCTTCCCGGCGCGGGCCGCAGCGGGAAGTGGCAGGCGGCCAGGTGGTCGTCCGGCCCGAAGGCGGTGAGCGGCGGCTCGGCCTCCGCGCAGATCTGCTGCGCCGCCGGGCAGCGGGTGCGGAAGCGGCAGCCGGACGGCGGGTCGATCGCCGAGGGCAGCTCCCCGGCGACGCCCCGGCTGCTCTTGGCCCGCTCCACCACCGGGTCGGCCACCGGGACGGTGTCCAGCAGGCCGCGGGTGTAGTGGTGCACCGGCCGGGCGTACACCGACGGCGCCGGCCCGATCTCCACCAGCTTGCCCAGGTACATCACGCCGATCCGGTCGGAGAGGTAGCGGACCACCGACAGGTCGTGCGAGATGAACAGGTAGGACAGCCCGAGCTCGCCCTGGAGGTCGCGCATCAGGTTGAGCACCTGCGACTGGATCGACACGTCCAGTGCCGAGACGGGTTCGTCGGCGACGATCAGTCGCGGGCTCAGCGTCAACGCGCGGGCCAGGCCGATGCGTTGGCGCTGGCCGCCGGAGAACTCGTGCGGGTAGCGCTCCAGCGCGCTGAGCGGCAGGCCGACCAGGTCGAAGATCTCCCGGATCCGCCGGTCCCGGTCGGCCTGGCCGTCGACCCGGTGGATGTCCAGGGGTTCGCGCATGATCGACTGGACCGGCATCCGGGGGTTCATGGCCGCGTAGGAGTCCTGGAACATCAACTGGACGTCGCGGCGCAGTCGGCGCCGCTCGGCCCGGGGCACCAGGGTGAGGTCCCGGCCGTCGAACACCAGGCTGCCGCTGGTGGGCCGCTCCAGGCCGACGATGAGTTTGCCGACGGTGGTCTTGCCGCAGCCGGACTCGCCGACCAGACCGAGAGTCTCCCCCCGGCGGACGGTCAGCGAGAGGCCGGCCACGGCGCTGACCGCGCCCACCGTCCGGCGCAGGACCAGGCCGCTGGTCACCGTGTACTCCTTGACCAGGTCGTCCACGCGCAACAGCGGCTCGGCGGGCGCCGCGTCGGCCACCGCCGGCTCCGCCGCGTCCTTCAGCAGCGCCACGGCGACCGGGTGCCCGGCGGTCCCGCTCCCCGCCCCGTCGACCGGGAAGTGGCAGGCGTAGCGGTGGTCCGGGCTCTCCCCGGCGAGCGGCGGCTCCTGGGCGTGGCACAGCTCCGTGGCGTAGCGGCAGCGGGAGGCGAACCGGCAGCCGGGCGGGGGAGCGGTGAGGTCCGGCGGCAGGCCGGGGATCGAGTAGAGCCGTTCGCCGGACTGGGCGAAACGTTCCGGCAGGGAGTCGAACAGCGCCTCGGTGTACGGGTGCCGGGGGCTGCCGTAGAGCTCCTCGGTGCCGGTGGTCTCGACGACCTTCCCGGCGTACATGACGGCGATCCGGTCGGCCCGTCCGGCGATCACGCCCAGGTCGTGGGTGACCAGGATGACGGCCATGCCGAGCTGTTCCTTGAGGTGGTCGATGAGTTCGAGGATCTGCTTCTGGACGGTCACGTCGAGGGCGGTGGTCGGTTCGTCGGCGATGAGCAGCTTGGGCTCGTTGGCCAGGGCCATCGCGATCATGGCCCGTTGGCGCATGCCGCCGGACAGTTCGTGCGGGTAGACCAGCGCCCGCCGGGCCGGGCTGGGCATCCCCACCAGCGAGAGCACCTCGACGGCGCGCTCGTGCGCCTCCTTCCGGGAGGCCCGGCGGTGGATGCGGACGGACTCGGAGATCTGCCGGCCGATGGTCATCGTCGGGTTGAGCGAGGTGGTCGGGTCCTGGAAGATCATCCCGATGTCGTTGCCGCGCACCCGGTCCATCCCGTCCGGCCCGAGCGCGAGCAGGTCCCGGCCGTCGAGCCGGACGCTGCCGCCGACCACGCTGCCGCCGTTCGGCAGCAGTTGCATGATCGACATGGCGGTCATGGTCTTGCCGCAGCCCGACTCGCCGACGATGCCGAGGGTCTCACCCGCGTCCACCGCGAGGTCGACGCCGTCCAGGGCGTGCACCACCGAGCGCTTCAGCCGGATCTCGGTGCGCAGGCCGGTCACTTCGAGGAGTGCCACTGCCGAACCTCCGTCACTTGGTCACCGCTTCTGGAGCCGGGTCTCGAAGGCGTCGCGCAGGGCGTCGCCGATCACGTTGAAGCACAGGATGATCAGGATGATCACGGCGGCGGGCGGATAGATCATCCACCAGAAGCCCTGGCCCGCGTAGTTGGTGCCGACGTCGAGCATGCCGCCCAGGTCGTTGTCGGGCGCCTGGAGGCCCAGGCCGATGTAGCTGAGCGTGGACAGGGCGAAGACCGCGTCGGCGATCGAGAACGTGGTGTTGACGATCGTGGTCCCGATGGTGTTGGGCAGGATGTGCTTCAGCACGATCCGTCGCCCGCCCGCGCCCATCATCCGGGACGCGGCGACGTAGTCCCGGACCTTGATCGCCAGCGCCTCGCCGCGGACCAGGCGGGTGATGCCGAACCAGGAGGTCAGACCGACCTCCAGGATCAGCATGGTCTTGCTCTTGCCGTAGACGCTGCTGAGGTAGATCAGCAGGAAGATCAGCGGGAAGGACATGAAGGAGTCGATCACCCGCATCATCAACGCGTCGAGCCAGCCGCCCAGATAGCCCGCGACCGCGCCGTACAGCGCGCCGATGACGGCGGCGATCAGCCCGGCGGCGAGGCCGATCTCCAGACTGGTCTGGCCGCCGGCCATCACCTTGCCGAGCTCGTCGAGCCCGTCGTTGTCCGTGCCGAGCGGATGCCCGGCGCCCGGGGGCAGGGTGACGGCGGAGAGGTCCACCACCGAGGTGTCGGAGTGGTAGAACAGCGGGCCCAGGAAGCAGAACGCGATGATCGCGACCAGGACGCCGACGGAGACCAGGGCGAGCCGGTTCTCGGCGAAGACCTCCGCGCCGCGGCGGAACATCGAGCGCGGCCGCCCGGCCGGTTCCCCGCCCGGGGCGGCGGGGCGGCCCGGGGGCGGGCCGGCCGAGGCGTCGGAGGGCGGGCCGGGCGTGGTGTCGGGTGCGGTGGCCATCAGGTGAACCTCACTCGTGGGTCCAGCACGGCGTAGCCGAGGTCGGCCAGCAGTGAACCGACCACGGTGGTCACCGCGGTGAGCAGGGTGGCGGCCAGCGTGATGCCGTAGTCGCTCTGCAGGGCGGCCCGGGTGGTCAGCAGGCCGATGCCCTGGATGTTGAAGACGTACTCGACGATCAGCGCGCCGCCGACCAGCGCGGGCATCGAGAGGCCGACCAGGGTGACCATCGGGATCAGGGCGTTGCGCAGCACGTGGCCGTACAGGGTGCGACGCCGGGAGGCGCCCTTGGCCTGGGCGGACCGCACATAGTCCTGGGTGATCTGGTCCAGCACCCCGGAGCGCATGTAGCGGCTGTAGCCGGCCACGGTGGTGATGGTCAGGGTGAGGATCGGCAGGCAGACGGCCTGCGGGTGGGTCAGCGCCTCGCCGAAGGTGGCCACCTGGTTCTGCACCGACACCCACCGCAGGTCGTCCTCGAACCACTGCTGGATCAGGAAGCCGAGGAAGAAGGTCGGCACGCCGTAGGCGACGAAGGAGAACACCGTGAAGGCGTGGTCCAGCCCGCTGTTGCGCCGGGTGGCCTGGAGCAGGCCCGCCGGCACCGAGATCAGCAGCGCCAGCAGCAGCGAGGCGCCGACGATGTAGGCGGAGGCGCCGAGGGCGTTGAACAGCAGGTCGGAGATCGGGCGCTGCTGGATGTAGTCGAAGCCTAGGTCGCCGTGGAGCAGGCCGTCCAGCCAGGTCCAGTACTGCACGTAGACGGGGCGGTCCAGGCCCATCTGGTGGGTGAGGTGGGCGATGTTGGCCGGGGTGGCGTGGGAGCCGAGGATCGCCCGGACCGGGCCGCCCGGCATCAGCTGCATCAGGCCGAAGGAGATGACCGTGACCAGCAGCACCGTCACGAGGGCCTGGAACAGCCGGCGGATGAGGTAGGCGGTCACCGCCGCCCCCCGGAGGGGGCCGCGGTGCGCTCGGGAGTGGCCGTCATTTCGTCAGGTACCAGTACTCCGGCTCGTAGCCCTGGAACGGGTCACCGGGGTCGACGTGCAGCTTCTTGGTGACCTCGCTGACCGTGAGGGTGTTGGGGGTGTAGATCACCGGCTGCACGCCCGCGATGTAGTCCTCGTAGGCGTACATGTCCTTGACGTCGCTGCCGGTGGTGGTCTTCACGATCAGCTGGTCCAGCTTCGGGTCGGAGAAGCTCCAGACGTTCGGCCCGGCCCCGGTCGCGAACAGCGCGTCACCGGTCGGGTAGTAGTCGGGCGCGAAGACCCAGCCGCCGTAGAGCAGCGCCTGCCACTGGCAGCCGGCCGGCTGGGCGGCGGTGCAGGCCACGCCCTCGTTGCCGATGGTGTTCTGGGTCTTGCTGACCGCGGTGATGCCGATGCCGGCCTTGGCCGCGTCCGAGCGCATGTCCGCCGCCATGGTGTCCAGCGCGGCCTGGCCGGAGGGGTAGTCCATGGTGAACGCGGCCTTGGTGCCCGCCGCGATGCCGGCCCCGCACTGGTCCGGGCCGGTGCCCGGGTTGCTGCAGGTGGCCGGGGTGCTGTCGGTGTTCCAACCGTGGCTCTTCAGCAGCTGTTTGGCGGCCGCGGGGTCGTAGACGGCGCGATCGGACTGGCTCTTGGGGGAGAGCGGGTTGCCGGCCGGTTGGGTGGGCACGGCGCCGGTGCTCGGGTAGGCCCAGCCCTTCCAGACGCCGTTGATGATGCCCTGCTGGTCCACGGTCTCCTGGACCGCCTTGGTGAAGTACGGCTGCTTGAACAGCGGGCCCACGTCCGGGTTGGCGAAGTTGATCTGGTAGTACGAGATCTCGTCCAGGTAGGTCGGGGCCGGGATGTAGTAGCCCGCGGAGCTCAGCGGGTTGCCGGCGTCCGGGTTCTTGGCGTTGAAGACCGGGGAGTCCTCGGCCGGCAGGTAGCCGACGTCGATGGCGTTGGTGCCCCCGCTGCCGGCCTTCAGGTCCGCGTACTCGGTGGTGTCCGAGGTGTAGGGGACGAAGTCCACCTCGTCGAGGTGGGGCTTCTGCGGTCCCGAGTAGGTGGCGTTCGGCACGATCGAGTACGCGCCGGAGGTGCCGTTGTAGCTCTTGAGCTTCCACGGGCCGTCGACCACCGCCCACAGCGGGCTGCCCGCGAAGTCACCGCCCTTGGTCGACTGGGCGTTGAGGTAGGTGTAGTCGGCCGCGCAGTCCTTCGCGGCGGCGTCCGAGCCGAACGCGTCGCTCGCGCAACTGCCCTTCTGGCCCGCGCCGGTGACGTCCCAGGCGAGCGGCATCGGGGTGATCTGGCTGAGCTCGTCGTCGGTGAACCAGTTCTGGTTGACCGGGGTGTTGAGGGTCAGCGTCAGGGTCTGGCCGGAGGCGGTGGCCGACGCCACGTTGTCCGGGAAGTACTTGGCGCCGATCGCCGGGTTCGGCGGGGTGTAGTAGCCGCTGTTGGAGGTCTCGGCCTTGGCCATGTTGATCCAGAACAGCACGTCCTGGGCGGTGACGTCCTCGCCGTTGGACCACTTCCACGGCTTGACCTGGATGGTGACGGTCGTCCCGTCCGGGCTCCAGGTGGGCATCTCCCCGACGGAGACGTCCTGGTCCAGGGCGACCTTGTCGTTCAGGCCCCAGTAGTACAGCGGGCGGTAGAACAGGTCCTGGAACTGGCTGGTGTTCACCGTGGTGACCTGGGCCGCGGTGTCGAACGGCCAGATGGCGTCCGGGAAGGTGGAGGGCGGCTCCGCGACCCGCACCACCCCGCCCTGGACCGGCGCTCCGGTCGGGCCGGGGCTGCTGCCGTTCGTGCCGCCCCCGCTGCTTCCGCCGCTGCAGGCCGTGGCGGCCGCCAGCAGCGTGACCAGTGCCACGGGCCGGGCGAGTCTGCGTGCTCTTACGGGCTTCGTCATCCTGGGCATGCCCCTCTCACCTCACGCGAGTACCAGTGAGTACGTTCCTTGCGCGATCCGACGGTTCACCGAAAGCGGGCACGGTGGTGCCGCGTTCGGGCATGGGGTGGCTCTCCCGACGTGGGAAGGCGCCGGTGTGTCCGGGCCTCGGCCGCGCGTTGCCGGCCGGGCCCCGTCGGGTGCTAACAGTTACACCGATTTCTCGGGCGGAGAGAAGAGTACGGTCGCTCACGGTTCGTCAAGTTTTTTTCAAGGAACGGATCTTGAGGCGGCTGAAGGCTCCTGACCTCGGACGGGGCCGAAGGGGCGGAGCGGGTGTGAGGAAACCCCCATCCTGTTCTCAGCCCGTTCAAAGCCGCGTTCCCTAGCGTCGGTGGACATGACGAAGCGAAGCGTCCTCCGGACGGGGCTGCTGGCACCCGTCGGCGTCCTCGCGGCCGCGGGGATCATCACCGGGGTGCTGCACGGGCATTCCGGCGCGGCTCCGAGCCGGCCGCGGATGGCCGTCGTGGCCGCCGCCGTCCCGGCGCCGGGGCCCGCCGTGCCGACACCGACGGCGTCCACCGCGGCTCCTGTGCCGACACCGACTCCCACGCCCACGCCGACTCCTACGCCCACGCCGACTCCCACGCCCGCCCCCGCCCCCGTCGCCGACGAGGCGCTGCGCACGGCGGCCGCCCGGGCGGGCGGCGCCCTCTCGGTGTCGGTCACCGACCTGACGACCGGGCAGTCGCTCGACTACGGCGCGCCCGGCCACGCGTTCGCCACCGCCAGCATCGTCAAGGTCGACATCCTGGCCACCCTGCTGCTCCAGTCCCAGGACAGCGGCAGCGCGCTGACCGCCGCGCAGCAGGACCTCGCCACCGCCATGATCGAGAACAGCGACAACGACTCGGCGACGGCCCTGTGGAACGCGATCGGCCAGGACGGCGGTCTGAACGCCGCGGACCGGCGCTTCGGACTGACCGCCACCACGGGCGGCACGGACGGCTACTGGGGCCTGACCACCACGACCGCCGCCGACCAGGCGCAGCTGCTGCGCCAGGTGTTCACCGGCGACTCGATCCTCTCCCCGGCCTCGCGCGGCTACCTCCAGCAGTTGCTGGACCAGGTGGAGAGCGACCAGCGCTGGGGGGTGAGCGCGGCGGCGACCGGCGGCACGTCCGCGGTCAAGGACGGCTGGCTGCCGCGCGACGCGGACGGCCTGTGGGTGATCAACAGCATCGGGACGGTCGAGCACGACGGGCACCAGCTGCTGATCGCGGTGGTCTCGGACGGCAACGCCGACGAGTCCGACGGCATCGCCCTGGTGCAGTCGGTGGCCCAGGCGGCCGCCGGCTCGCTGAACGGGGGGTGATCGTTCCTTCGTCCCCCGTCCCTCCGTCCCCCTGGCCGACCGGCCGCCGGGGGCCGCCCGCACCCCTGTGGCGGGCGGACCCCGGCGGCCGGTCGGTCAGCGGCCGGTCGGTCAGGCGAGGGTCCGGCACATGTTCTCCACCCGGTGCTGGGCCAGCACCTCGACCTGCTGGTCCGGGTGCACCAGCAGGACCGCGCCGCCGCTGAACACGTAGTCCCCGACCGGGTGGTAGGGGTTGCCGGGGTGGATCTTCGCGGAGATGTGCGAGGACTTCGGGACGTCCCACAGCGTGCTGCCGTCCGTCAGCCGGTACTCGGTGGCCCGGCCGCTCTGGTCGCGGTCGACCTGGGCACCGGTGTCCAGATTGGTGTAGCGCAGGGTCAGCGGCCCGCGCCAGAGGACGGTCGCGGGCGAGCCGTCGGGGTGCCGGGCGACCGTCTTGGTCTCCTCCTGGTCGAGCAGGTCGGTGATGTACAGGTGGAACGGGCAGACCGTGCCGGCGGGTGCGTCGTAGTCCTGGCCGTGGTACGGCTGCCAGCCGTCGTCGTCGGCGTGTGCGGCAGGGGCGGCCGGCAGCAGGACGGCCGCGGCCAGGACCGCGACGAGGGCGGCGGAACGGGCGAGGACGGTGGAACGGACGAGGGGCGACGGCATGCGCATGGAGGCCTCCTGGGCGTCGGGGCGGGACCGGACGGCCGACCGGTGGCCCACTGCCGCCGCGGCCGCGCACCGGTTATCGTCGGACCGCGGCGGCACCGGCGCGACGTTTTCGGTCTGGGCCGAAAGCCCGGGAGCGCCGGGAGGTGCGGAGCGTGGTGCTGCGGATCCACTTCACGGCCGAGGACCTGCTCGGCACCCGGTTCGCGGACGGTCCGGCGCCGCTGCTGGAGGTCGAACTGGCCGTCGCCATGCTGCAACGGCCCGGCGCGGACCCGGCGTTCGCCCGGCGGCAGCGGCTGCTCGGGGCGATGGCCGCGCGGTCCGTCGCGCCGCTGACCGAGCTGGTCCCGGCGACCGGCGCGGGCCCGTTCTTCCTCGATCCGCTCAGCGCCGACCTGGAGCACGGGCTGGAGCTGGTGCGCTCGTCGGCGGACACCCTGGTACGCAGCGAGCTCGGTCGGATCTGCCGCAACGGGCTGCCCGTCACCCCGTTGATGCGCGGCCTGGCCAATCAGGACCGGCAGGCCTGGCAGTACCTGGAGGCCAGCCTGCGCGCCTCCCACGCGGCGCTGATCGACGCGGTCTGGCCGCGGCTGCGCACCGGCTTCGACACCGACCTCGCCTGGCGCGGACAGGTGCAGCGCGAGCAGGGGCTGCGCGGGATGCTGGCCGGCCTCCACCCGGGCAGCCGATGGCGCGGCAGCACCCTGGAGATCGCGGTGGAACGGGAGTTGGACTTCCGGCTGGAGGGCGGCGGCGTCCTGCTGCTGCCCTCCGCGCAGTGGACCGGGGAGCCGCTGTGCGCCCCGTTGCCGGACGGATCGCTGCTGCTGGTCTACCCGGCGCTCACCCCGCTGCCCCACCTCTTCGAGGAGGCGCCCGCGCCGGGGGCGGACCCGGACGAGCCGGTGGCCGCCCTGCTCGGGCGGACCCGCTCGGCGGTCCTGCGGCTGACCCTGCGCGAACCGACCACCAGCCAACTCGCCCGGGAGCTCGGCATCTCGGCGGCCAGCGCCTCCGAGCACGCCCGGGCGCTGCGGCGGGCCGGGCTGGTCAGCACCGTGCGGGCCGGCCGGGCGGTGCGGCACAGTTGTACCCCGCTCGGGCACCGGCTGCTCGCCACCGCGGCACGCACCTCCGCGCCGCGCACCTCCGAGCCGCGCACCTCCGCGGCGCGCACCTCCGCGCCGCGTCCGGGGCGCGT
The DNA here is from genome assembly GCF_044749365.1 of Kitasatospora sp. NPDC089509. NCBI lineage: Bacteria > Bacillati > Actinomycetota > Actinomycetes > Kitasatosporales > Streptomycetaceae > Kitasatospora > Kitasatospora sp. NPDC089509. The sequence continues at coordinate 833,098 of NZ_JBIVHS010000001.1, forward strand.
CCTCGGGGCGAGGAACCCGGTCGGAAACTGATGGTTCGTCAGAAGGGTCGCGCCGGTACTGATAGAAAGGAGGCCTCGCGGCAAGCGGTCGACACAGGGGCGGAGCCGGGGAGTTGACGGAGCACGAGCCCGGCCACGGGGCCACCCACATCCGTAACGTGGTCACCGACAGCACGGTCCACTACCTGGTGCAGATCGGTGTGCTCAACGGCGACCTGCACCTCACCGTGCCGCCCCGGACGGAGGCGACGGACACGCCGCTCGGCCGCGCCGAGGAGCGGCTCGCCCGCAGCCTGCTGCACCAGTGGCGGGCCGAGGCCGACGCCTGGGAGATGGCCGACCCCGAACCGCTGGCCGTCCGCTGGGTGCACAGCCGCACCGCGCTCGCGCCGGGGACCGAGCTGCGCGGGCGCGGCGACCGGGTCGACACGATGGCCGGGGCCCTGCTGGGGCTCGACCACCGCCGACTGCTGATCCTCGGCGGGGCCGGCGCGGGCAAGACGACCCTCGCCGTGCTGCTCACCCTGGAGCTGCTCGCCCGTCGACTCACCCGGGGCGAGGACGTCCCGGTGCCCGTGCTGCTGTCGCTGGAGTCCTGGGACGCCGAGCGGGTCAACTTCCATGACTGGCTGATCGGCCGGGTCACCGAGGAGCACCCCGGTCTGCCACGGGTGGACGGGCTCCACCCGGCCCGCCGACTGGTGAGCGAGCGCCGGCTGCTGCCCGTCCTGGACAGCCTCGACGAACTGCCCGAACACCGCCGGATCGCCGTGCTCCGCGCGCTCGGCCACCAGCTGGGCGGCGAGGGCGGGGTGGTGCTGATCTGCCGGACCGAGCCCTACCGCGCACTGGTGACCACCCAGCAGGACGTGCTCCGGGTGGACTCGGCGATCGAGGCGCTGCCGCTCGACCCCACCGACGTCGCCTCCTACCTGCGCCGCGCCCGGCAGCCCTCGCGCGCCGCGCAGTGGGCGCCGTTGCTGGAGGAACTCCGCTCCGCGCCGGACAGCCCGGTGAGCCGGGCGCTGTCGACACCGCTGATGGTGTGGCTGCTGCGGCGCGGGTACGAGCGGGCGCCGGCGGAGCCGGGGGAACTGCTGGACCGCGGGCGCTTCGCGAACGCCTGGCAGGTGGAACAGCACCTGCTCGACCGGATCGTGCCCGCCTCCTTCCCGCCGCTGCCACCCTCGCCCGACCGGCTGCACCCGCCCCGGCAGTGGGAACCGCGGCGGGCACGGGTCTGGCTGTCCTTCGTCGCCCGGCTGATGAACCGCCAGCAGACCGCCGAGCTGGCCTGGTGGCGGCTGTTCGGCGCGCCGCTGCCGCGGGCGCTGACGGGGCCCGCGCTGATCGCGGTGGGGATCGTCCTGTCGGTGCTGTTCGACCAGGTGCTGGGAGCCGTCGAGGGCTCCAGGAACCCGTTCGGCTACGGCAGCTCCCTGGGCCTCGGCGTGGCCCTCGCCGGGGTGTCCCGGACGGCCGGGCAGGTGTGGTTCGGGGACGACGCCACGGCGACGCCCCGGCGGCGGGTCGATCCGCTGCGCTTCGCCGGGGCGCTCCGCTCGGCCGGCCGCAACGGGCGGCTGGGCCGGGCCTGGCGACTCACCGTGGTGATCGGCGGGCCGCCGGTGGTCCTCGCCCTGGGACTGTGGCAGCTGCTGGAACCGGGGACGGAGGGCATCGCCCTGATGGCGGCGGTGCTGCTGTCCGGCTATCTGACGATCGTGCTGGCGGCCCCCTCGGACACCGTGGACGCCGCCACCCCCGACGCGCTGCTGCGCTCGGAGCGGACCTCGGTCCTGGTCACGCTGCTCGTCCTCGCGCCGCTGCTCGCCGTGGGCGTCGGGCTGGTCGACTGGTCGGTGGCCCAGCGCTACGGCTCCCACCAGGTGGACTGGATCCACGCGGCGGCGACCTGGTGCGGGGCCGCCGCGACCTTCCTGCTGCTCAGCCCGTGGAGCCGGTGGCTGCTGGCGCGGTGCTCGCTGGCGCTGGCCGGCCGGCTGCCCTGGCCGCTGATGACCTTCCTGCGGGACGCCCACCGGGCCGGGCTGCTGCAGCGGACGGCCGGGACGTACCGCTTCCGCAACCTGCGGCTGCAGCAGCACCTGGCCGGCCGGGCCGCCGCCGGTCCGGGCGGTGTCGTCGCCCCAGGGGGCCCGGTGGTTCCGGGGGTCCCGGGGGCCCCGGTGGTCCCCGCTCCTCGGGCGACACCGAACGGTCCGGCGGTCGTGCCCGGTCCGGCGGCGGTCGCGACCGGTCCGCTCGTCGGCGTCTCCCTGCGCCCGGCCTCGGCCTGGCGCGGAATCACCGTGCGTCGGGAGCCGGGCTCGTACCTGCTCAGCGGCCGGATCCGGACGGTCATGCTCGCGCACTGGGCCCCGATCGGCGCCCTGCTCGGCCTGCACCTGGTCCGGATCACGGTGAGCGGCGCCTGGGACCAGGCGGACTCCTGGAAACCGCTGCTCGGGCTGCCCGCCCTCGGCCTGCTGGTGATGCTGATCAGCCTGCTGCGCCGGCGGCGCCTCGAACTGCACATCACCGACACCTTCATCGCCGCCGGGCAGGGCCGGTTCCGCTGCCGCTACGAGTGGGCCGACGTGGCCGAGGCGGCCCTCCGTCCGGTGCACCTGCGCGGTCGGGACACCCGGGCCCACGGCATCCACGTCCGGTTGCGGCCGGGGGCACCCGTCCCGCCGGAGCGCTTCCGGGGGCGGGACGGGTGGTACCTGGTGCAGCCGATGACCGTCTTCCGCGCTCTGCCCCCGGACCTCGTGGAGGCGCTGGAGCAGCTCTCCGGCGGGCGCTGGCGGCCGCCCGGTCCGTGACCCCGTCAGTCCTTGAGGTGCTCCGCGAGGTACCCGAGCACCGGGGACCACTCCTCGATCCGGACCCCGCCGAGCACCCTGGCCTCGTGGTACGGATCGCGGTCGAGGAGCCGCCGCAACTCGGCCTCGTCGTCCGCCCGGAAGACCAGCAGTCCTCCGGTGTCGCTGGTGAACGGCCCGGAGAGGACCAGGCTGCCCGCCAGCTGGAGCTCCGTCAGGAACGCGCGGTGCGCCGCCCGCACGGGCAGGTGGCGCTTGTCGGGGGTGAAGACGTACTCGACCGCGTAGTAGGCCATGGTGTCCGCCGTGCTCCTCGTTCGGTGGTCGATCGGGGGAGTGGATCGCCCCTCCACTCTGCCAGGCTCAGGCCCCGGGCGGTGCTGGGTCGGGTCGGCGGCTCAGGAGGTGGTCCGCGCGGTGCGGGTGCCGAGTCGGTCGCCGGGCTGGATGGCGTCGTCGCCGCGGGCGCGGGTGCGGAAGCCCGTCGGGGTCTCGCCGGTGCGGTGCCGGAAGAAGCGGGTGAACACCGGCGCGGAGCCGAAGCCGAGGCGGTCGCCGACCGCGTGCGCGGTCAGGTCGGTGTGCAGCAGCAGCCGCTTGGCCTCGGTGACCAGCCGGTCGTCGATGACGGCCTTGGCGCTGCGCCCGACGGCCGCGTTGGCGGCCCGGGTCAGGGTGCGCACGCTGTAGCCGAGCCGGGCCGCGTACTGCTCGACCCGGTGGGTGTGGCCGAAGTCCCGTTCCACCGCGTGCCGGAAGCGGTGGAAGGTCTCGTCGCCGGCGGTGCTGCGCCGGTCCCCGCCGGGGAGGTGGGACAGGCGCAGCACCAGGACGGCGAGGAGGTGGCGCACCACCTCGACGTGCACCTCCAGCGGCAGTCCGCGCAGCCGGTGGTACTCGTCCGCCAGCAGGGCCAGGGTCCGGGTGATCGGCGGCTCGGTCTCCGGGCCGGGGGCGAGCGGCAGCCGCCAGGCCCGGCGGTCCAGGTGCGCGGCGGTGACGGTGTCCCGGTCCAGGAAGCCGGGTTGGAACAGGATGGCGGTGCCGCGCGCTCCCGTTTCGTGGGGTTCGCGGAGCTGGAGGATCTGGCCGGGGCGGACCCAGAGCCACTGCCCGGCGTCGACCGTGCACTCCGTCAGGTCCACGGCGCACGGCAGTCGCCCCTCGACCACCGTGACCAGCAGGTGGAAGGCCGGTCGGACCGACGCGTCGCGGGCGATGCCGAGGGCGCGGAGGCGGTCGGCCCACCCCGGGAGGTCCGTGACCTCCACGCCCGGCGGCCCGCCCGGGGTGGTCGGGAAGGGGAGATCGGCCACGTCCACAGCTTGTCCGTTTCTGTACAGAGGGCGACCGATTTTATCCATGGTGCGGCCGAGTTCCGCCCCTAGCGTGAGCGCTCCGACCCTTCGTCCCCTCGATCCCTGGTCCCCTCGATCCCTCGATCCCTCCTTCCCGACGGCAGCAAGGACGCGACGCCATGCCCCGGTACGAGTACCCGACCACCGCCCCCGCCCTCGACTTCCGCGCCTTCCTCGGCGAACTCCTCGCCGCAGGCGACGCGGTGGCGATAGAGCGCACCGTCGACCCGCACCTCGAAGTCGGCGCGGTCACCCGCCGGGTGTACGAAACCCACGCCCCCGCACCGCTGTTCGGCTCGCTGACCGGCGCCGCCCCCGGCTTCCGGATCCTCGGTGCCCCCGCCGGACTCAGCGCCCTGCCCGGGCAGCGGTACGGCCGGATCGCCGCCCACTTCGGCCTGCCGCGCACCGCGAGCCCGCGGGACCTCCTGGAGCACCTGATCCGCGCCATGCACGCGGAGCCCGTCCCCCCGGTGGTGGTGCCGACCGGCCCGTGCCGGCAGAACGTCGCGACCGGCGAGGCCGTCGACCTGGAGCGCCTCCCCGTCCCCCTGCTGCACCAGGAGGACGGCGGACGCTACCTGGGCACGTACGGCTTCCACGTCGTCCGGAGCCCGGACGGGGAGTGGACCAGCTGGTCGGTGGCCCGGACCATGCTGCGGGACCGCACCACCCTGGTCGGACCGGCGATGCCGCAGCAGCACATCGGCATGATCCACCGAATGTGGCGGGAGCGCGGCGAGCACACCCCCTGGGCCATGGTCCTCGGTGCTCCGCCCGCCGCGCTGGCCGCGGCGGCGATGCCGCTGCCGGACGGGGTGAGCGAGGACGGCTACGTCGGCGCCCTCACCGGCCGGCCGGTCGAGGTGGTCCGCGCCCTGGCCAACGGTCTGCACGTGCCCGCGCACGCCGAGATCGTGCTGGAGGGGTACCTCAGCCGCGACGAGACCGCCCCCGAGGGCCCGATGGGGGAGTACCACGGCTACGCGTTCCCCGAGGGCAGGCCGCAGCCGGTCTTCCACGTCGAGGCGGTCAGCTGGCGCGACGACCCGGTCCTGCCGGTCTGTGTGGCCGGGCTGCCCCCGGAGGAGAACCACACCGTCTGGGGCACGATGATCTCCGCCTCGGCCCTCGACCTGCTGCGCACCGCCGGCCTGCCGGTCGACCTCGCGTGGTGCTCCTACGAGGCGGCCACCTGCTGGATGGTCCTGGCGATCGACCGGTCCCGGCGCGGCGTGCCCGGCTGGACGGACCGCCGACTGGTCGACGCCGTCGCCGAGGTGCTGTTCCCCTCCCACGTCGGCTGGCTGGTGCCCAAGGTGATCCTGGTCGACGACGACATCGACATCACCGACATCCGCCAGGTGGTCTGGGCCCTCGCCACCCGCTGCCGCCCCGGCACCGGCGAGCACGTCTTCCCGGACGCGCCCGGCATCCCGATGGTCCCCTACCTCACCCCGGAGGAGGCCCGGACCGGCACCGGCGGCAAGTCGATCACCAACTGCCTCCTCCCGGAGGGGTTCCGGGGCACGACCGCGTCCTTCCGCGGCTCCTACCCGGAGGAGCTCCAGCGGCACGTGCTGGCGAACTGGTCCCGCTACGGCTACTGAACGGCCCGGCTGCACGGTGGCCCGGCGGCACGGTGACTCGGCTACACGGTGACCTCCTGCCGCTCGGGGTCGTTCACCGCCGATGCCGGGACCCCGAAGACCCGGTCGAAGGCCCAGTTGTAGGCGTAGGTGTAGAAGGGGACGTAGATGATGAACGTCAGGTCGAGCAGGAACGCCCGGACCAGGGTGACCTCCAGCCACCACGCGATCAGCGGGACGAGGAAGCAGACCAGGGTCGCCTGGAATCCCACCGCGTGCAGGATCCGGCGCCGCACCGTGCGAGTGCGGTCGTGCCGGCGGGCCTCCCACGCCTCGAAGAGGTGGTTGTACGCCAGGTTCCAGAGAGTCGCCCCGACGCTGATCATGATCGCCAGCGGCCCGGTGGAGGAGAGCGAGTCGCCGGTCAGCAGCGTCATCACCGACGTGCCCACCGCCAGCCCGAGGGCCTCGTAGCCCCCGACGTAGACCAGCTTCCGCCGTATGCCTTGCACGGTGATTTCTCCTCTTTCCGTTGCTTTCGTCTGCCTGCGGAAGAGGACGCTAGTTCAGGTAGTCTGGCGGAAAAAGCAAGATTCTTTCAGGAAAACTGATAGATGTGGGGCAGGTGCGCATGGCGCTCTCCAGCGACGACCTCACGCTGATCCTGGCCGTGGTGGACCACGGCTCCTTCTCCGGCGCGGCCCGCGCACTGCGCCGGGTCCCGTCCGCGGTCAGCATGGGCGTCGCCAACATCGAGGCCGAGCTGGGATATCCGCTGTTCGACCGGTCCCACCGCGAGGCGGTGCCCACCGCCCAGGCCCTGGCCCTGGTGCCCCAGGCCCGCACCATCGCCAGCAGCCTGCGGCTGCTCCAGGTCCACGCCGCGCAGCTGTCCCAGGACCTGGAGAGCACGCTCACCGTCGCCGTGGCCACCGGCATCCGGGACCGGGAACTGCTGGACGCGCTGACCCGCGTCGGTGCCCGCTACCCCCTGCTGCGCGTCAACCTGCTCCACGTCCCCCAGGACCAGGTGCACACGCTGCTGCACCAGGAGCGCATCGACCTGGCGCTGATGGCCGCCCCCTCCCGCGCGGACCGCGAGGAGTCCCGGGCCGCCGTCGGCGAGGAGACCTTCGTCGCGGTGGCGTCGGCCACCGTCGACACGCCAGGCCTGCCCGCCGGCCTGCGACGGCTGGAGGACCTGAGCACCTGCCGCCAGATCGTGCTGGCCGGCCCCGACGACCCCGTCGTCGAGACCCGGCTGCTCATCTCCGACGACTGGTGGCACGTGGACACGGTGGACGCCGCACTCGACCTGGTGCGCCGCGGCGCGGGCTGGGCCAACCTGCCCGAGAGCGCGATCCGGGCGGCGGTCGCCGCAGGCGGACTGCGGGTGCTGGAGTTCGACAACATCCGCAACGGCGTCCCCCTGCCCGTGCACCTGACATGGCTGCGCAGAAGGCCGCTGCGCCGGGCCGCCGGAGAGGTCGTCGAGCTGATGCGCCGCGGCCACCGCTGAGCGTGTCGGTCTCCCCGAGTGTGTCAGTGCCCCGGACTAGCGTGTTCCGCAAGGCTGGTGACGGAGGGAGAGGGGTCATGGGAGCGAGCGGGTGGACGTACGTCACGCCGTACCGGGGGAGCGTGGAGGCGACGCTGGCGGCGCTGCACCAGGAGGTGTTCCAGGAACGGTACGGCGACGGCCGGTTGTTCGCCTCCCCGGCGGAGCTCTACGCGGACGAGGAGTTCATGGGGGAGGAGGGCACCCACTCGATCCTGGACATCCGGTACGTCGTGAGCAGTGCCGAGCCGCCCGTGACGGACGGCGACTACTTCACCCTGCGGCCGGTGCGCCCCGAGCGGGTGGTGAACCACCTGGGCACCGCCCGCCCGACGGTCGAACAGTTCCGGGCGGAGGAGGCCAGGTACCGGGAGTCGCTCAGCACCCGGCGGTTCGGGGAGCGGGAGCCGGACACGCTGTTCGACGAACCACGCCGACGCTGGAACGGCCTCCATGTCCTCCTCCACACGGACGGTGAGGTCAGCCACCTCGGGATCTTCGGCTCGTCGGGGGACTGACGGCCGCGCTGCGCCGAGGGGCGGAGCTCAGCGGTCGGGGTCGGGGTCGGGGTCGGGGTCGGGCCGACGACGGCGGGCGAGCGCGAGCAGTAGGGCGATGGCGGCCGTGGCGGCGAGCAGCAGCAGCCAGTTGCGCAGGTACGGCGAGGGCAGCAGGGTCGGGTTGCCGGTGTCCCGGCCGGACAGGGCGACGGCGGGCAGGCCGACGGCGGTCAGCGTGGCCGCGACGATCAGCCAGCCGCGCAGCACCGGTCGTCGGGCCGGACCGGCGGCGGCGAGCAGCGCACCGGTCAGGCACACCGCGGGCAGCCAGAGGCCGTCGTGCAGCACGAGTGCGCCGACCGCCCACCGGAGCACTCCGGCGGGCTCGGTGATGAACGCGTCGGAGAGCAGGCCGTACAGGCCGAAACCGGTCGTTGCCAGTCCGGCGGTCAGCGCGGCGGCGCGGAGAACGCGTGCCATCAGAGCACCTCGATCCGGGTGACCCATTTGGTCTGCAGCACCCCGGGCCGGTTCGGCGCGATGATCCGCGCCGGGAAGCCGTGGTCCGCCGTGAGCTCCCTGCCGTCCACCCGCAGGGCCAGCAGGGTGAGCGGGTCCTCCGCGTACGGGGCGGGCATCTCCATCACCCGGTACGGGCCCGCGGCTTCGAGCGAGGTGACCCGTACGGCGGAGCCGGCGGGGGCGCCGGCCCGGGCCAGCAGGTCGACCATCCGCACCCCGGCCCACCGGGCGCTCACGCTCCAGCCCTCCACGCAGGAGATCGGCAACTCCGCCTCGTGCTGCGGGAGTCGGCGTAGCTCGGCGAGGCTCAGGCGGTACGGCCGGGGGCCGTCGACCAGCAGCTGCCAGTCCGGGGGGACGGTGACCGTTCCGGCCTGGGCGGCCGTGCGGTTGACCGGAAGTCCGTCCGGACCGTCGCCGGGGCGGCGCGGAGCGAGGAGGTTCAGCGGCTGCAACCACGGCACGCTCTGCCCGGCGGTGGCGAGGGTGACCACGCCGACGGCCGCGCCCACCGAGAGCAGGAAGCCCCGCCGGCCCGCCAGTTGGGCCTGTCGTCGGCCGCGCCAGTGCCGGGCGATCAGCGGGGCCTTGACGGCCAGATGGATCAGCAGGCCGCCGACCGCCAGCCAGGCCAGCCAGAAGTGGGTCTGGCGGAAGGGGAAGGGCCAGGGGTACCACTGGAGGGTGTTGAGGAGGCCGGTGGTCAGTTCCAGCACGACGGCGGCCACCAGGACGGCGATGCCGAGGCGTTCGAGGGCGTGCAGGACGCTGCGGGCGGGCGGCCATTCGAACAGCCGGGGGTAGACCGTCCACAACTTCGCCCCGGCCAGCGGGATCGCGGCGATCCCGCTGATCACGTGGAGACCCTGGGTGACCCGGTAGCCGTTCACCGGGCGGGAGGGTAGCCACTCGGTCAGCCAGTGCGGCGGGTCCTGGAGCAGATGGCTGGTCAGGCCGGTGACGAAGCAGAGCACCAGCGCGGCGCCGAGCCACCGTCCGAGCACGACGGCGGTGCGCGGTTCGTGCAGGGCGGAGGTGAATGCGCGCTCGCGGAACGGGCCGCGCCGCAGGAACGCGGGTGGGGCGGGGAGCGGGCGGTCGAGGCGGCGGTCGAGGCGGCGCGGCGCGCCGGGGGGCTTGGAATCCACCCGTCCATCGAAGCGCCCGGGGGGCGTCGGGAGGTGCTGCGGCGTCCTTACGGATTGCGAACGGCGGGGCCGGCGGGGCCGATCGTGACCCCGTGAGGTGTGGGAAGTCGGCCCGTCCGACCTCCCAACCCTCACGTCGGTGCGCCGACACCTGAGCGCACCCGGTACACCCGACCGCCGATACTTGATCCCGGGCCGCTGCCCCCCGCAGCGGCCCGGGAGGGAGAGCGTTGTCGACGGTGCTGTTCAGCGGCGGCGAGGTACGGGACCTGCACGACGCGGTGTCCGCCGAGTTCGCCCCGCACAGGCTGCGGGTGCGTGAGGCCCCCGGACCCGGCGACGGCGGCCGGTTCGTGCGGCGCTGGCGCGGTGAGGTGTCGGTGTACGAGCTGGGCTACGGCGCGGACGTCGACGTCGTCCCCGGCGAACTGGCCGACTTCTACAGCGTGCAGATCCCGCTCACCGGATCGGGCGTGGTCACGGTGGACGGCCGTCCGCTGGCCACGCCGTTCAGCATCGCCGGGCCCGGCCAGCGCCTCGCGATGTCCTGGGACCGGGCCAGCGTGAACCAGGTCCTGCTGATCACCCGCCAGGCGGTGGACCGGGCGGTGACCGTCCGCCGGGGCGAACCCGGCCGCGAGGCCGTCCGCTTCGACCCGGCCCTGGACGGGGACCGCGCCGCCGTGGCCGAGTGGCTGGAGCTCGCCCGCTGCTACGCGCGCACCGCCGGCGGTGAGCTGTTCGCTCGCTCGCCGCTCGCCCGGCAGCACCACGAACAGCTGCTGCTGCACGGCCTGTTGGACATCCAGCAGCACAGCCTGGGCCGCGTCCCGGCCCTGGTCGCCGCCCCGGCCGCGGTACGCCGTGCGGTCACCTTCTGCGCCGAGCACGCCCACGAGCCGATCTCGGTCGCGGACCTCGCCCGGGCCGCCCGGGTCAGCCTGCCCAGCCTGCGCCGGGGCTTCCGCACCCACCTGGGCACCACGCCCCTCGCCCACCTGCGCCGGGTCCGGCTGGACCTCGCCCACCACGACCTGCTCGCCGCCGCCGGCAGCGGGCACGCCACGACCGTCACCCAGGTGGCACTGCGCTGGGGCTTCGGCCACCTCGGCCGCTTCTCCCAGGAGTACCGGGAGGCCTACGGGCGGCTGCCGTCCGAGGTCCTGGACCGCGGCCGTCCACAAAGCGCCGCCGGAAGCACCGGAACCGGATAGTCCCACCCGCCGCACCGCCGCCACACTTGGCGGTGCCACGGGCGGCCACGGGGGAGCCGCCCGACCCCGCGCCACGCCCCTGCCCGGTGCGCGCGGACGGGCACCCGGGGCGGGGCAGCCGGATCGCACCGGATGCCCCGTCCCGCTCACGTGCAGTCGCCTGTTCGCGACCGGAACGCTCAGGAGCGTTCTGCCACGCCGTGGTCGCGGAGCGGCCCGACCTGCCAGCCGTGGGCGGCGCAGTGGTCGAGGAGGTGGGGGAGGGCGCCGAGGGCGGACCGCCAGGCGGCGGGGAAGGACGTGCAGTCGGAGTCGTGCAGCAGCACGGTGCCGCCGCCGTACAGGTCGGCGGTGACGGTGCGGTGGACCGAGTCGGGGGTGGCGCGGCTGGTCCAGTCCTCGCCCCAGCTGGTCCACAGCACCGGGGTGAGGCCGAGCCGGCGGGCGGACAGGTGGGCGGCGGTGCTCATCACGCCGTACGGGGGCCGGAACCAGCGGGGTGCGGTGCCGGTCAGGTCGCCGACGGTGTCGCGGGCGCGGCGCAGGTCCTGGTGGGTGGCGCGGGGGCCGCGCAGCAGCAGCGGGCGGTGCGCCCAGCCGTGGACGGCGATCTCGTGCCCGGCGTCGGCGATCTCCCGGACCAGGGCGGGGGACCTGGCGGCCATCGAGCCGAGCAGGAAGAAGGTGGCGCGCACGTCGTGCGCGTCCAGCAGGGCGAGGAAGTTCGGCGTGGAGAACGGGTCCGGGCCGTCGTCGAAGGTGAGGGCGACGTGGTCCGGGCGGCCGGTCCCGGCGAGGCGGGGCAGCAGGCGGTTGCGCAGCGGCCCGTAGGTGGACAGCACGGGGGCGGCGTGGGCGGCGGTGACGGCGGCCGCGGCGGCGGCGCCGACGTTCAGCAGGGTGCGGGGCTTCATGGCAGGTGGCCTCAGGACAGGGTGGTGAGCGCGCCGAGGCGCGGCAGCGGGCGGGGGGCGAGCAGGCCGCGCAGGGCGGCGGTGAGGTCGGCGGCGCGGGCGCTGCCGCACTCGACCAGGACGACCTGGCCGGGCTTGACCTGCGGAGCGGTGCCGGCGGCGCAGTTGATCCGGGCGTCGGGGACCACCAGGTGCTCGTGGTGGTAGGCGGCCAGGCCGAGATCGAGGGCGTCCACGTCGCGGCTGGAGAGGTAGTACCCGGGGGTCGAGCCGGTGGCCGTGCGCAGGGCGGCGGCCCCGGCGTCCAGGGAGCCCCGGCGGGTGACCAGCCCGGTCCCGTACGGCGGGCCGTAACCGGCGTTGACCAGGGTGAGTCCGGCGGCCGCGAGGCGGCGGACCTCGCCCGGGTCGGCGCTGGCCTGGGCCGCGTCGATCGAGACGGCGGCCTTGGCGGCCCGCAGGATGCGCAGGGTGGCGTCGTCCAGGCGTTCGCCGCTCGGCGGGTGCACCACGAGGTACGTCCGGTCGGTGCGGCTGGCGTCGACGGCGTCCAGTCCGCCGTAGGCGACGGCGAGTTGGGTGCCGCCGGTGGTCAGCCAGGCGGTCGCGGTCAGCGCCGCGGCGGCGATGCCGAGTCTTCGGACCGGGCGGCGGACCGGGCGACGGACCGGGCGGCGGACCGGGCGGCGGACCGGGCGACGGACCGGGCGACGGGCGGGGTGGCCGACCGGGTGGTGCGGCGCCGGGGCGGCCGGTGTCCGGTCCTCCTCGGCGGGGTGGCGTCGTTGGGTCGGGATGAGCGGCCGCGGGGCGTCGGCGGTCCGGGTGGCGACGGCCGCGATGGCGTTCGCCGGGCCGGCCGCGTCGCGGTGCAGCGCCAGTCCGGCCGCGCGGTGACGGCGTCCGGCGGGGCCGTCGACCATGGCGGCGAGCACGGTCCCGAGTTCGGCCGGGTCCCGGATCCAGGGGGCGAGCCCGGCCTCGTCGAGGGCGGCGGCGTTGGTCAGGCCGTGCCCGGGTATGCAGCGGTAGCTGACGGCGGGCAGGCCGCAGGCGAAGGCCTCCAGCGAGGTCAGCCCGCCGGCGTTCTGCACCAGGACGTCGCAGGCGTGCATCAGTCCGGGCATGTCGTCGACCCAGCCGAAGGCGTGCTCGACGCCCTCCGCCCGCAACCGCTCCGCCAGCGCCCGGTTCCGCCCGCACACCACGACCGGCACGGCCGCCCCGGTGTCCCGCACCTCGGCGGCCACCGTCGCCACCTCGCCGACTCCCCAGGAGCCCGCCACCAGCAGTGCCAGCGGCACGTCCGGCGGCAGGCCGAACCGGGCCCGGGCCGCCCGGCGCCGGTCCGCGGTGACCGGGGTGCACCGCGGGTCGACCACCGGGCCGGTCACCTCCACCCGCTCGGCGCCGAGTCCGCGGGCCTGTTCGGCCGGGACCGGATGGGCGGCCAGGTGCAGGTCGGCGCCGGGGGCCACCCAGAGCGGGTGGACGGAGAAGTCGGTCAGGTAGACCGCGGCGGGCGTGGCGAGACGCCCCAGTCGGCGCAGCCGGCCGAGGACCTGTCCGGCGAGCGGATAGGTGGCCACCACCGCCCGGGTGTCCGCCGGGAGCGCACGCAACAGCCGCCGGTGGCTGCTGCGTTGGAGCAGTCGGATGAAGACGCCGGGACGCCCGGCGTGCTCGGTGCTGGAGTAGATCCGCTGGTAGGCGGCGGGGGCGACGGTCAGCAGCAGCCGGTAGCTGCGCGAGACCAGCTGCCCGAGCCCGGCGGGGACCAGGTCCAGGAAGTCGTGGCGGTCCACCTCGAATCCCAAACCGGCGAGGCGCAGCGCGAGTTGGGCCGCGGCTCCGTCGTGTCCGGCGCCCACGCTCGCGGAGACGATGACGACCCGCCCGGCGGCGGGTCCGGGCGGGCACGGCGGTGCCGTGCTCCGTGGTGCGGGATCGATGAGCTCGGTCACGGCACTGGTTCCGATCCTCGGCGGGGCCCGGGTGGTCCCCGGGCGGCAAGGTCAGAATGGCAGGGCCTTGCTGAAGATCGGCTTAAGTTGAAAGATGCTTGGTAATTCCGCTTCGACGACCTGCGAGGAGCCGCAACGCCCCTGGGGCGACCTGCGACGACCGGCATCCGATCACTCGACCCGCGGCCGAACGTCTGACCGGGCGTCGATCACCTGTCGACCACCCGGCGACCACGTGCCGAGCACTTGTCGATCATTGTTCGAGCGCCCTTCGACCCGCGGTCGATCAGTCCTCCAGCCGCGCGAGGCGCGCCCGGACGGCGTCGGCGTCCCGGTGCTGGAGGTCCTCCAGGATGGCGAGGCCGCGCACCCAGTCGGCCCGGGCGGCCTCCGGGTCGCCGAGGGCGAGGTGGGTGTCACCGAGGTGGGTGTGGATGTCGGCCTGGAGGAAGTAGTCGCCGATCGCCCGCCGCAGCCGCAGCGACTCCCGGTACGCGGGGAGCGCCTCCCGGTACTCGCCGAGGTGGTGGTGGATGAACCCGATGCTGTCCCAGATCGACGACTGGCCGGGCAGGTTTCCGGCCTCCCGGGCCAGGTCGAGGGCGAGCCGGCACTGCGGCAGCGCCTCCCGCAACTCGCCCTGCTGCGCCAGGTACCAGCCGATGCTGTTGAGCGCGAGCGCCTGCCCGGAGGGGTCGCCGAGGGCCCGGAACAGCTCCAGCGCCCGACGGGACTCGGCCACCGCCTCGGCGTCGGCGCGCACCTCGCCGTGCGCGATGGCCAGGTCGAGCCGGGTCCGGCCCTCCCGCGGCCGGTCGCCGAGCGCCTCGAACAGCTCCAGGGCCAGCCGCAGTTCGCGCTGGGCCGGCGGCTGGCGGTCCTGGGAGCGGTGCACCTGGCCGAGCCAGCGGTGCGCGTGCGCCTGCCGGCCGAGGTCCCCGAGGCGCTCGGCGGCGGCCAGCGCCGTCCCGCTCGCCCGCTCCCACTGCTGCCACAGCCCGGACTTGAGCAGGTACGGCACCTGCGCGCCGACCAGCTGCCAGGCGTGCACATCGGCCTCCGCCCGGAGCGCGGCGTCGACGACCCGCTCCAGCACCGGCTGCTCCTCCCGGTACCAGGCGAGCGCCTGCTGCCGGTCGGCGAGCTCCTCGGGCGCAGCCCCGGCGGTGGGCGGCGCCAGGTCGAAGGACTGCCAGGAGACGTCGTCGGCGTAGGCCAGGCAGGCCGCCCGGTGCGCGGTGTGCAGGTAGTGGTCGAGCATCCGCAGCGTGGCCGCGTCCTGCTCCGGCCGGGGTTCGAGGGCGGCCGCCTGCTCGGCGGCGTAGGCACGCAGCAGGTCGTGGAAGGTGTAGCGGCCGTGCTCCGGCGAGGTGATCAGGTGGGCGCGGTGCAGGTCCTCCAGCAGGGCGCGGGTCTCGGCGAGCGGCAGCCCGGCGAGGCTCGCGGCCGCCGCCGCGCTGAGGTGCGGGCCCGGGTGCAGGCCGAGCAGCCGGAACAGCCGGGCGGCCCGCGGGGCCAGCGCGCGGTAGGACCAGGAGAGGACGACCCGGACGTCGGCGTGGCTGTCCCCGGCCGACAGCAGGTCCAACCGGACCCGGGAGTCGCGCAGTTCGGCCGCCCAGACGGCGAGCGGGGTGCAGGGCCGGTCGGCGGCCCGGGCGGCGGCGATGTTCAGGGCGAGCGGCAGCCGGGCGCAGAGGTCGATCAACTCGTCGGCCGCGTCCTGCTGGGCGGCGACCAGGTCGGCGCCGAGGCGCCGGGCGAACAGTTCGCGCGCCTCGGCCGGGGAGAGCACGTCCAGCGGCAGCGGGACGGCGCCGTCCAGGGCGATCAGCGCGGGCAGCCGGTTGCGACTGGTGACCAGGACGAGGCAGCTGTCCGAACCCGGCAGCAGCGGCCGGACCTGCTCCGCCTCCCGGACGTTGTCGAGCACGATCAGTGTCCGGGTCCCCGCCAACCGGCTGCGTAGCAGCGCCAGTTGACCGTCCGGGTCGGCGGGCACCCGCAGCGCGGGGACGCCCAGCGCGTCCAGGAAGGCGCGGGCCACGTCGGCGGCGGCCACCGGGGCCCGGGCCGGGTCGAAGCCGCGCAGGTCGGCGAAGAGCTGTCCGTCGGGGAAGTGCTCGGCGACCCGGTGGGCGAAGTGCACGGCCAGGGTGGTCTTGCCGACGCCCGCGGTCCCGGCGATCGCCGAGATGACCACGGCGCCGCAGCCGGGGGCGCCGCCGGGCAGTAGCTCCGCCAGGGCCCGCAGCTCCCGGGTGCGCCCGGTGAAGTGCCGGATGGCCAGGGGGAGTTGCTTGGGCGGGGTGGAGGTCCGGGGCGGGCCGGCCGGGCGGTCGGGGGCGCCGCCGGGGGCCGCGGTCGGGCCGTCCGGCGCCTCGCCGGGCTGGAACTCCGGTTCCCGGGCGGCGGTCAGCCAGCGGGCGCGGGTGTCCGGATCGACGCCGAGCGCCTCGGCGAGCCGGAGTACGGAGGACATCCGCGGTCGGCGCCCGCCCTTCTCCAATGCGCTGATCGATCGGGCCGACACCCCCGAGCGGTCGGCCAGTTCGTCCTGGCTCCACCCCGCGGCCAGTCGGCACTCCCGCAGCAGCGCGGCGAAAGCAGCAGGTCCCACCCGTTCTCCCCGGATCCCTGGGAACCGTGCCGTCGCCCCGCCCGTCCGACCCGGATCGCGGATGAGCGTAGCGCCACGCGGCCCAAGTGTCAGGTCAACGTCGGGTCAACGTCATGGTCATCATCACCGTGGCGCCAGGAGGATGAACGACCGACGGACCGGCGGCGAGGCGCGGCTACGGGGGTGCCGCGGCTCGTCCGCCCCGGCCCGGCGGGGCCCGTCCGGGGCCGCCTGCCGGGTGGGTGTCCCGGGGTGGCGAAACCGATTCCGCCGCTGGTCGAACGGTGTCATGCTGAGGCCATGACAGATCACATCGAGCCCGCCCCCGCCCGTACCGGGGCTCGCTCCGGGCCGTACGAGGGGGGCCGGCGACGGGAGTTGGCGGCGGCGACGGTGGGGTCGGTGGTCGAGTCCTTCGACTGGAACATCTACGCCGTGCTCGCGCCCTACTTCGCCGCCGACCTGTTCGGCCACGGCAAGGGCGGGGTCAGCGGCGTGCTCGCCGCCTACGCCACCTTCGCGGTCGGCTTCGTGGCCCGCCCGGTCGGCTCCTACCTGATCGGCCGGCTCAGCGACACCCGGGGACGCCGCTTCGCGCTCAGCCTCGGGATGGCCGTGATCGCCGTCGCGAGCCTGGGCCTCGCCGCGCTGCCGGGGCAGCGCTCGATCGGCGTCTGGGCGGCGGTGCTGGCCGTGCTGGTGCGGGTGGTGCAGGGGCTGGCCTTCGGCGGGGAGGCGCCGAGCGTGGCCGCGTACGTGACCGAGACGGCGCCGCCGCGGCACCGCTTCGCGTTCAGCTCGGTCTCCTACGGCGGGATCATCCTCGGCTCGCTGCTCTCCTTCGGGGTGCTCACCACGCTGATCCACACCCTCGGCAAGTCCGGCCTGGAGAACGGCGGTTGGCGCTGGGGCTTCCTGGTGGCGGCGCTGCTCGGGCTGGGCGCGGTCTGGGTGCGGCGGGCCGCGCCGGAGAGCGAGGAGTTCCACCGGGCCCGGGCCGGGATGCGGCCGGGCGGGCGCCCGCCGTTCCTGCGCACGCTGCGCGAGCACCGCTGGGCGGTGCTCACCGTCTTCCTCAACACCCTGGGCGGCACGGTCGGTTACTACTTCGCGCTGACCTACCTGCCGCAGTACGCCGCCGCCTACCACGTCATCGACAAGGAGCGGGCGTCCTCCTTCATGACGATCGTGCTCGCCGTGGTGCTGGTCACCATGCTGCTCACCGGCGCGGCCGCGGACCGCTTCGGCCTGCTGCCGGTGGCCCGGATCGGCTTCGGGCTGCCGATCCCGCTGGTCGGGTTCCTGCTGGTCGGGCTGCGCGGGGGCTGGCTGCCGTTCCAGCTGGTGGCCGTGCTGCTGGGGATGATGGTGGCGACGGTGCTGGGCACGCTCAACGTCTTCACCGGGCTGCTGTTCCCGACCGAGGTGCGGGCGGTGGGCCTCGGGGTGGTCAACGCGGCCACCATCGCGGCGTTCGGCGGCACCTTCCCGCTGCTGGCCGAATGGCTGGGCGACCACAACGGCCTGGGGCTGATCCCGTTCTACGTCACGCTCTGCACGGCGGGGCCGGCGGTGGGCCTGCTGACGGCGATGCGGGTGCCCTCCTTCGTGGCCGCCGTCCGGCAGGCGGAACCCGGGATTCAGCGGACACCGGGATCCGCCTGACGAACAGTCATATGGTGTGCTTGAGTGGTCCGGACCAAAGGCCGTACGGGGAGGAGCGACACGTGGACGGCACCGGACCGGACAGTTGGCTGTTCGAGGCGGACTTCGAGGAGCCGCCGCAGGTCGACCTGCGGACCGACCGCGCGCACTCCGCGCGGGTCTACGACTACCTGCTCGGCGGCAAGACCAACTTCCCGGCCGACCGCGAGGTCGGCGACCGGGTGCTCGCCGACCTGCCCGCCGCCCGCGACGGCGCCGCGGCCGCCCGGGCCGTGATGCACCGGATGGTCCGCCGGCTGGCGGGCCGGCACGGCATCCGCCAGTTCCTGGACGTCGGCACCGGCATCCCCACCGCCCCGAACCTGCACGAGATCGTCCAGGAGGTCGACCCGGCCTGCCGGGTGGTCTACGTCGACAACGACCCGATCGTGCTGGCCCATTCGCGCGCGCTGCTCAGCAGCACCCCCGAGGGGCGCACCGCCTACGTCGAGGGCGATCTGCGCGACCCGGGGAAGTTCCTCGCCGACCCGGCGCTGGCCGCCACCCTGGACCTGTCCCGGCCGGTCGCGCTGACGCTGATCAACATCGTGCACTTCCTCTCCGACGAGGCCGCGCACCCGCCGGTCCGCGAGCTGCTGGACGCCCTGCCTCCGGGCAGCTTTCTGGCGCTGACCGCGGGCACCGCGGACAACGCGCCCGAGGCGGCCAGGATCGGTGCGCAGCGCTACCAGGAGGCCGGGATCGAGGTGCACACGCGCTCGCTCGCCGAGGTCGAACGGTTCTTCGCCGGGCTGGAGTTGGACGACCCGGGGGTGGTGCTGATCAACCGGTGGCACCCGGAGCTCGGCGAGCCGACGGTCCAGGCCGAGGCGCAGGTGTCGGTGTACGGCGGGCTGGCGCGCAAGCCGTAGCCCCTTGCCGGAGCCGTGGGCGCAGCGCTGTCGGCGGGCATTCATCCCGGAGAAAGTGACCATGAGTCACCTCTTGTACACGGTCCGCTCGGTGTGCTGACATATCCACGTCAACTCGCGCTCCTGCAGAAGGGCAAGCCCATGCTGGTTCGCACCGTGGCCGTCGCGGCCGCCGTCACCACCGCACTGGTCGGCTCGTCCACCCTCGGCGGCGACTCGCTGCCGACCCCGCCGGACCGGATCGTCATCGACGTCGCGACCGTCAACGGCTCCGGTTGTCCGGCCGGGACCGCCGCCGTGGCCGTCTCGCCCGACAACACCGCCTTCACCGTCACGTACAGCAGCTACCTCGCCCAGGTCGGCGTGGGCTCGAAGCCGACCGACTTCCGGAAGAACTGTCAGCTCGACCTGCGGGTGCACGTCCCCCAGGGCTTCACCTACGCGATCGCCTCCGCCGACTACCGCGGCTTCGCCCACCTGGAGAACGGCGCCAGCGGCACCGAGCGCGCCAACTACTACTTCCAGGGCGACCCGGGGACCGTCTACCAGAGCCACCACTACGACGGCCCGACCGACGACAACTGGCAGGCGACCGACACCGTCGACGTCGCCGCCCTGGTCTTCGCCCCCTGCGGGGAGGAGCGCAACTTCAACATCAACACCGAACTGCGGGTCAGCGGCGGCAGCTCGGACCAGGCCCACACCACCAGCTTCATGACGATGGACTCCACCGACGGGAGCATCAACACCACCTACCACCTCGCCTGGAAGCAGTGCCCCTGACCCCCGCACGGACAGGGCCCGTCCCGGCCCCGGCGGAGCCCCGGCCGCCGGGGCCGGGACGGGCCCGCTTCAGCGCCGGGCGCGGGCGCGGGCAGGGGCGACGAGGCGGTCGTCGACGAGGCGGTCGTCGACCAGCCGGGTGCCGGCCTGCTTGACGTGCCGGAGCACGGGGGACACCTCCAGGCCCTGCAGCCCGGCCAGCGAGCCGACGCGCTCCGAGGTGAACTCGAACAGTTCGTCGAGGTCCCGGCAGTGGGCGACGGCGTGCAGGTTCCAGGGTCCGGAGACCGCCGCGACGAAGGCGATCCCCGGTTCCTCCGCGAGGGCGCGGCCCACGCTCTTCACTGCCGACGGGTGCACCCGCAGCCAGAGGTTCGCGCGGGCGTGATAGCCCAGGGCCGCCGCGGCGATCTCCACGTCGAGGCGAAGGGCGCGCTGCCGGAGCAGGGCGTCGAGGCGGCGCGAGACCCGGCCCGGAGTGAGCCCGGCGGCCGCGGCGAGATCGACCAGACCGGCGCGACCGTCCCGGCCGAGCGCGGCGAACAGCTTCTCGTCCTCAGGCGTGAGGTGCAGCGGCTCGCGGCTGACCACCGGGGACTCGATGAAGGGGGGCCCGTCGCTCCCCAGCGCGGCTTCCTCCGCCTCGGTCAGCGTGCCGCGCAGCGCGGCCCAGTAGTGGCCGCGGCCCCCGAGGAACTGGCGCAGGACGGCGAAGGCGTTGATGTCGATCACCGCGGCCGTCCGGGGAAGCCGGCGCTCCAGCAGGTCCTCGCGCTGCTCCCGGCTCCGGGACTGGGTCGCGCAGGTGATCTCGCAGCCCGCCGCGCCCAGGGCCACCCAGTTGACGTCCTCCCGCTCGGCGAGCGCGTCGGCGATCGCCGCGACGCTGCCCGGGCGGCAGCGCAGCCGCACCAGCCACCGGCTCTGCCCCAGGGCGCCGGGCTCGACCATGCCGACCACCCGGATCACACCCTCGGCGCGCAGCCGGCGGTAGCGGCGGTTGACGGCCCCCTCGGCCAGGCCCAGGGCGGTCGCGATCGCGGCGAACGAAGCCCTCGGCGCGATCTGCAGGGCGCGGATGATTCGCACGTCGTCGGGGTGCAAGGCAGCGGATTCCGTCATCAGGACCCTTCCCACGGCGGCGATCCTACAGAACGGGGCCGACCGCTGGCCCACGGCGCGACCCGGGGCAACACTCGGGGCATCACCCGGGGCACGACGCCCGAGGAACGGAGAACGACACCCGATGGACCCCACCGGCACCGCACCGCACCCACCCACCGCACTGATCGTCGGGGCCTCGCGCGGCCTCGGCCACGCCCTGGCCGCGGAGTTCCTCGGCCGGGGCTGGAACGTCGTCGGCACGGTCCGCGACACCACCGCCCGGACACCGCTGCACGAGCTCGCCGAGCGGGCCGACGGGCGGGTGACCATCGAACAGCTCGACCTGAACGAGCCCGACCGCCTGCCGTCCCTGCACCAACGGCTGGCGCACCGCCGGCTCGACCTGCTCTTCGTCAACGCGGGCACCACCAGCCACGAGCGGACGCCGATCGGCGCGATCCCGACGGCCGACTTCATCGAAGTGATGGTCACCAACGCGCTCGGCCCGATGCGCGTCATCGAAGCCCTGGAGGACCTGGTGTCCCCGGCGGGGCTGATCGGGGCGATGTCCTCCGGGCAGGGCAGCCTCACCGACAACACGACCGGCGGCCGCGAGGTCTACCGGGGGAGCAAGGCGGCGCTGAACATGTTCCTGCGGAGCTTCGCGGCCCGGCAGAGCGGGACGCGGCGCGCCTTCGTGCTGCTGGCGCCCGGCTGGATCCGCACCGCGCTGGGCGGCCCGGACGCACCGTTCACCATCGAGGAGACCGTCCCGCTGTTGGTGGACGTGCTGCTCTCCCGGCTGGGCACACCCGGCCTGGCGTACCTGGACCGCTTCGGGCGGACCGTCCCCTGGTAGCGGCCGGCGGGCGGGCGCCGCCCCGCCCGGTCCGGGGACCCGGCGGGGCGGCCGGGCGTCATCACGCCCCGTGGACGTCCCCCTCCCACGGGAACGCGGCGGCCTGCGCCCGGGTCGCCCCGCCGCTCGGCGCCGGCCGGACGGCGGCGTCGTTGGCGTCGCCCTTCCAGCCGTCCGCGGAAGCCCCCGTACCCGGAGGGGCCGACGGGACGGACGGCCCGTCGGCGGCGAACGCCGCACCGGTGCCGAGGCCGAACAGGGCGGCCGCGGCCGCGCCGACGATGACACGCTTGATCACGATGGTCCTCCGGAGAGCTCGGTTGGATCGGTGCCCGCAGTAGACCGGCCGCGAGCAGACGATCGGTCAACGCGCCGACCCCGAGCGGGACTTCAGCGCCGGAACAGCCCGGTCAGGGCGTCCCACCAGCTGCGCCGCTGCGCCGGGACGGCGGCCGTCGGGGCCGGTTCGGGGGTCGCCGCCGCGCGCTGGGCGGCCTCCAGGGCCCGGACGGCGAGCTCGCGTTCCTCCTTCGCCCGCTCCGCCTCCGCGACCGACTCCGGGTCCGGCTCGATCTCCTGCGGGGTGAACTCCACCGGCAGCGCGGTCAGATGGCGCGAGATCCAGGCCGAGCTCCAGGTCAACTCCTCCTCCGGGACGGCCAGTCGGACGTCCGGCAGCAGGGTGAGCAGGATGTCGATGCCGGCCTCGGCGACGTGTCGGCCGATGTCCTGCCCGGGGCACTCGTGCGGCCCGGCCCCGAAGGACAGGTGGGAGCGGTTGCCGTACAGCGGGGTGGCCAGGTCGGGCCGGACCACCGGGTCGACGTTGCCGGCGGCGAGGCCGAGCAGCAGGAGGTCCCCGGCCCGGATCTGCTGGCCGCCCAGTTCGGTGTCGGTGGTCGCCCAGCGCCCGGCCACCAGGGACATCGGCGGGGAGTCCCAGAGCACCTGGTCCAGCGCCTCGCCCAGGGTCATCTGGCCGCCGGACAGGTGGGCGCGGAAGCGCGGGTCGGTGAGCACCATCTTCAGCGAGTCGGCGATCAGGTTGACGGTCGACTCGTTGGCGGCCAGCAGCACCACCCGCAGGTGCTCCATCACCTCGTCGTCGGTGAGCTTGGCCGGGTGGGCGAGCAGCCGGCTGGTCAGGTCGTCGCCGGGGACGTCGTGCTTGATCGCGATGGTCCGGCGCAGGCTGGTCACCACGTACTCGTTGCTGGCGATCGCCGTCTCGGTGCCCTTCATCAGGTCCCGTGCGGCGTCGACGAGTTGGGGTCCGTACTCGTCCGGCATGCCGATCAGCTTGGTCATCACCAGCATCGGCAGGTGCTCGGCGAACTGGGTGATCAGCTCGGCCTTGCCGGTCGGCCCGACCACCTGGACCAGGTCGGTGGTGAAGCGGCGGACGTGCCGGCGGATGCCGCGCCGGTCGAAGCCGTTGAGGCCGTCCAGTACGGCGTTGCGCAGCCGGCGGTGCTCCTCGCCGTCGGCGAACACGCAGATCGGCTGCCAGGCGACCACCGGCAGCAGCGGGGAGTCGGCCGGCACCTCGTCGTTGCGGAAGGCGCTCCACAGCCGGGAGTCGCGGGAGAACAGCGAGGGGGTGCGCATCGCGGTGATGTTGGCGGCGTGGCCGAGGATCAGCCAGGCCCGCTGGTCGCCGTGCAGCAGCACCGGGGCGACGTCGCCGTGTTCGGCGCGCAGCTTCTCGTACAGGCCCGCCGGGTCGGCCTCGGCCTCCGGGCCGTACAGCCGGCGCAGCCCGCCGGGGCCGGTCGGCTCGATCACGCGCCCGTGCGCGGGGCAGCCGGGCGGCGGGACGGGCGCGGCGTCGTCGGGGAACGGGGTGGTCACAGGATCTCCGGTCACGAGAGTCGGGGGAGTCGAGGGAGTCGGGGCGACGGGGACGGGGCGGGACGGCAAGGGGCGGTGCGGGGTCAGCCGGCCGAGGGCGCGGCCAGCTCGTACAGGTAGCGCATCAGGGTCATCAGGGTGTCCCGGCTGGACTCCCGGCTGCGGGCGTCGCAGGCGACGATCGGCACCTCGGGCGGCAGGTCCAGGGCCTGGCGCAGCTCGTCCAGCGGGAAACTGGGCGCCTCGGGGAAGCCGTTGACGGCCACCACGAAGGGGACGCCGCGGTCCTCCAGCCGGCCGATCACCTCGAAGCTGACCTCCAGCCGACGGGTGTCCACCAGGACCACGGCGCCGAGCGCGCCCTCGAACAGGCCGTTCCAGAGGAACCAGAACCGCTCCTGGCCGGGGGTGCCGAAGACGTACAGCACCAGCTTGTCGCTGATGCTGATCCGGCCGAAGTCCATGGCCACGGTGGTCGAGGTCTTGCGTTCGACGCCCGTCGGGTCGTCCACGCCGACCCCGGCCTGGGTCATGGTCTCCTCGGTGGTCAGCGGGCGGATCTCGCTGACCGCGCCGACCAGGGTGGTCTTGCCGACCCCGAAGCCGCCGACGATGACCACCTTGACCGCCGTGGTGACGGAGTCGGGCAGCAGGTCCGCGCTCGCCGGGCCGACGACCGTGTCAGAGCCGCTGAAGTCCATGGATCACCGCCTCCAACAGGGCACGGTCGGGGAGTTCGGCCGCCGGGATCGCGGCGCGGGCCTCGATCCGCCCGTCGTCGAGCAGGTCCGCCAGCAGGACGGTGACCACGCTCGTGGGCAGTTCGAGGTAGGCGGAGACCTCCGCCACCGAGAGCGGCGAGCGGCACAGCCGCAGGATCGCCGCGTGCTCGGGCTGCATGGCGGGGGTCGGTTCGGCGAGGGAGACGATCAGCGTGACCAGGTCGAAGACGCCCGGCCCGGAGGGGCCGCTGCGGCCGCGGGTGATCACGTACAGGCGATCGGGCTCGGGTCCGTCCCAGCCGCCCTGCTCGGCGGTCATGTCATCGCCTCACTGTGCTCGTTCATGTGCCCGCCCGGGCACCGGGTGTGCTCTCGGGCCGGTTCACGCGACCGTCTCCGGGTTGCGCGGCGGGGTGGAGAGGTGCTCGCCGATCCGGTCCACCAGGTCGCGCATCTGGTGGCTGACCAGTCCGGCGTCCACCCCCTCGTCGGCGAGCACCGCGAGGTAGGCGCGGTCGCCGGCCGACATCAGGTAGAAGTAGCCGCCGTCGACCTCGATCACGACCAGCTTCATCGCGCCGTTGCCGTGCGGGAACTCGTGCCCGACGGCGGCGGCCAGGCTCTGCAGTCCGGCGCAGGCGGCGGCCAGCCGGTCCGCGGTGTCCGGGTCGGCGCCGTACTGGGCGATCCGCAGGCCGTCGGCGGAGAGCACGATGACGTGGCGCACGTACGGGACGCTGTGTGCGAGGTCGTTGAGGATCCAGTCCATGTTGCTGCGGTGCGGAATCACTGCTCGCCTTTCCCTGCCGTCTCTTCACTACTGGTCTGTCCGGCGCTGTTCGGTGCGGTGCTGCTCGTTCCGGTGCTGCTGATAGCGGTGTTGCTCGTGCCTGTGCTGGTCGTGCCTGTGTTGCTCGTGCCTGTGCCGGCTGTTCCGGTGCTGGTCGTTCCGGTGCCGTCGCCACCGGTGGTCCCGGCCTTGCCGGTGCCCTTGTAGCCCTCCATGAAGGCCTCCAGCCACAGGCCGGGCTGCGTCTTGGGGCGGGAGGCCTGGGCGGCCGGGCCCGCCGCCGGCCCGGCCGTGGGGCCGCTGGGCCGGTCGGGGCCGCCGGGTTGGGCGGTGCCGCGCGGGGGCGTGGCGAAGGCGGCCCGGCCGGTGGGGCGGCTGCGGCGGCGCTGCGGGAGGCCGTTCGCGGTGCGCTCGGTGACGACCACCTCGTCGTCCCCGGGCCCGTACCCGTTCGCGGGGCCGGGGACGGGCGCGGCGGCGGTCGGCCCCCACGGGTTGGTGGAGCCGTAGGACGGTCCGACCCCGGCGGACTGCCCGAGCCCGGCCGTCGAGCCGGTGCCGAGCGGGCCGCCGGCCGGGGCGGTGCGGGAGCCCCAGGGCCGGGCGGGGGCCGCGTGCCGGGCGCTGTTGGCCGGGAGCGGGCGCGGGCCGGAGAAGGCGCCGATGCCGTGCGCCCGCCCGGTCGGCGGCGCGGTGGTCAGCAGCTCCTGGGGGACCACCAGCACCGCGCGCACCCCGCCGTACGCGGAGCGGCGCAGCGACACCTGGAAGCCGTACGCCTGGCAGAGCCGGCCGAGGATGGCGAAGCCCAGTCGGGGGGACTCGGTGAGGTCGTCGAAGTCCTTGGAGACCATGGCCTCGCGCATAGAGCGCTCGGCCCGGATGCGGGCCTCGTCGGTGAGGCCGAGGCCGCCGTCCTCGACCTCGATCGCTATCCCGCTCTGCACCTCGGAGGCGCTGAGGTGGACGTGGGTGTGCGGCGGGGAGTAGCGGGTGGCGTTGTCGAGGAGCTCGGCGACGGCGTGGATCAGCGGTTCGACGGCCGGGCCGGTGACCGAGATCTGGGCGACCGGGTGGAGGTCGACCCGCTGGTACTCCAGGATCCGGGACATCCCGCCGCGCAGCACGCTGTAGAGCGCGATCGGCCGGGTCCACTGGCGGCCCGGCCGGGAACCCGAGAGCACGGCGATGGAGTCGGCGAGGCGGCCGACCAGGGCGTTGCCGTGGTCGAGGCGGAGCAGGTCGTCGAAGACCGCCGGGTCGTTGCCGTGCCGGTCCTCCATCTCCCGCAGGTCCTTGGCCTGGCGGTGGATGATCGCCTGCACCCGGCGGGCGAGGTTGACGAAGGCGCGCTCGGCGGAGTCGCGCCGGCTGACCTCGTCGTCGACGGCCTGGGCGATGCCGCAGACCACCTTCTCCAGCGAGCCGCGGAACTTCCGGGACAGCAGCGGGTTCGGGCGCTGGAAGGGCTGGAGCAGCACGTCGATGGACGAGCCGTACCGGGCGCCGCCGACCAGCCGGCGCAGCTCACCGGCGGCCATCCGCTCGATCTCGTCCTCCTGCCCGGCGAGCTTGCGGTTCAACACGTCGACCTGGCGGGTGTGTTCGTCGCGCAGTTCGGCGAGGGCCCGGCCGCGCCGGGCGGATTCGGCGGCCACCACGGCGACCAGCACGGTGGCCGTCGCCCCGCACCACAGCACCTGGGTCCGGGCTCCGGCGGACACCACCGCCGCGGCGACCGCCACCGCCGCCGCCGTCACGGCGGTGGGCAGCAGCCAGCCGAGCAGGGGCGCGGGGCGCCGTCTGGCGGATGACGATCCAGCTCGAAGCATTCGGCAATCCTCAAACGATCGGAACAGAACGGGGACGGGCGACGGCCGGCTCCGGAGGCGTGGTGCTGCAGCATAGCCAAGTTCAGGACAATCCTGACCGAAACTCAAAAATACTGTCCGTCAACCGACTTGTGGCGATGTACCGGATATTCCAGACATCTCGTACACCTGTCGCAGCACGGTCGGCCGCCGCCCGGGCACCAGGCTTCTCGCCCGCTCGCCCGCGCACCGGCAACCCGGGCAGGATTCGCCCATGTGAAGGGTTTCCGGCCCAAGTCGCCGCGAACGGTGGCGAGTTCGTGCTAAGTGCGGTCCGCTTCACTCGTGTGGGGGGCATCGCGGCGTGGCGCAACATCTGTTGCTCTCCTGGGCAATGGCTGTTGACGACCCGGGCGTCCGCTCCCTACAGTGCGGGGCCATGGACGACAACGAACCCGGTCGACGGGTGGCGCGGGACGTGGCCGGAACGGGCGGGCTGGACGGCCTGCAGCGGCTCTCGGCGGCGATCGAGGCGCTGGAGGAACGGCGCACCGAGCTGGTGGAGGAGCTGCGGCGCGGCCGACAGGCGACCTGGGAGGAGATCGGCCGGGCCTGCGGGCTGACCCGGCAGGGCGCGACCCGGCGCTGGGCCGACCGGCTGCGGGCCCGCTCCTTCGGCCTGGCCGTCGACTCCTACCAGCACGGCCGTCCCGGCTACCCACAGGCGCTGATCGGCTCGGCGGTCCCGCGCGAGGCCCGCCGGGTGCTCGAACTGGGCGCGGGGACGGGCAAGTTGACCCGGATGCTGGTCGACGCCGGGCTGGACGTGGTCGCGGTCGAACCCGACCCGGGCATGCGCGACCGGCTCGCCGCCGCGGTGCCGAAGGCCGCGGTCCGGGCCGGCACGGCCGAACGCATCCCGCTGCCCGACGAGAGCGTGGACGCCGTGGTGGTGGCGCAGGCCTGGCACTGGTTCGACCAGGCCGCGGCCGTCCCGGAGATCGCCCGGGTGCTCGCCCCCGGCGGGACCCTCGCGCTGGTGTGGAACGTCCGGGACGAGACCGAGCCCTGGGCCGCCGAACTCGGCGCCCTGATGCACCGGTCGGCCCGGCAGCGGATCGACACCGCCCCGGTGCCGCCCGCCCCCTTCGGCCCGCCCGAGCGGCTGGAGATCCGCTGGGAACACCCCACCACCCCGGCCGGCATCGTCGACCTGGTCGCCTCGCGCAGCTACGTCATCGCGCTGCCCGAGGCCGAACGCGCCCGGCTGCTGGCCGAGGTCGAGCAACTGCTCACCACCCACCCGGCGTTGGCCGGCCGGGACGGGATCGCCATGCCCTACCTGACCAGGTGCACCCGGGTCCGCCTCGGCTGAACCGGGCGCCGCCCGTCGCCGCCCGTCGCCGTCCGTCGTCCTGGCTCGCGCGGCCACCGGGCACGTCGTCCTCCAGGGGGTGCGTCGGACCGTCATATGGCGGATCTGGTCTATACTTCGACCATGTCGAGCATGCTGGACCTTGCCATCCTCGGGTTCCTGCACGAGGAGCCGATGCACGGCTACGACCTGCGGGTCCGGATCGCCCGGCTTTCGGGCCACGTCAAGGCGGTCAGCCACGGCACGCTGTACCCGGCCATCAAACGGCTGGAGACGGCCGCACTGCTGACCCGCGAGGCGCAGCCCGGGGCGGCCGCCGCCCCCAAACACGTGCTCAGCCTCACCGAGGCCGGCCGGGCCGAACTGCAGCGCAACCTGCGGGAGCCCGCCGAGCCGTTCATCACCGACGAGAACCGCTGGTTCGTCCTCCTCGCCTTCCTGCGCCACCTGCCCGACCCCGAAGCCCAGGCGGCGGTACTGCGCCGGCGCCTCGCGTTCCTCGGCGAACCCAGCAGCTACTTCTACGACGGTGACAGCCCGCTCAGGGCCGACGATGTCGACGACCCCTTCCGCAAAGGGGTCCTGCTGATCGCCCGGGCCACCTCACGGGCCGAACTCGAGTGGCTCGGGACCACGCTCGACGAACTGACGGCGGCCGCCGAGGCCGACCGCGGAGAGGAGCTCACCCATGCGATCCATGACTGACGGCGAATGGCGCGCGTTCGCGCTGACCGGCACCCGGACCGGCAAGCTGGCCACTCACCGCAAGAACGGCCGGCCGCACGTCACGCCGGTGTGGTTCCTGCTGGACGACGCCCCGGGCGGGGTCGAGGTGGTCTTCACCACCTGGCACGACTCGCTCAAGTACCGTGCGCTGCGCCGTGATCCGCACTTCGCCCTGTGCGTCGACGTCCAGCAGCCGCCCTACGCCTACGTGATGCTGGAATGCACGGCCGCCTTCACGGACGACGCCCAGGAGTTGCGCACCTGGGCCACCCGCATCGGTGCCCGGTACATGGGCGCCGAGCGGGCCGCGGAGTACGGCGAGCGCAACTCCGTGCCGGGCGAGTACCTGGTCCGCGCCGTGGTCGACCGGGTGACGGCCTACCACGGCATCGCGGACTGACCGGATCCGGTACCGGTCCCCGGCGGGAACGACCCGAAGAGAACGACGGCAGGCCGTCGCACGGGGGTGGGAAGAGGCCGTCAGCTCCGCTCGCCGAACCGGGCCAGGCCCGGACCGTTCATGACGAAGGAACCCATCCCGGCCTGCCGGTCCGCCGTCGCGAACAGTCCGGCGAACAGCGCCTGTTCGATCTCCAGGCCGGCCGCCAGATCGGTCCGCGCGCCGCGCTCCACCGCCGACTTGGCGGCACGCAGGGCATGTCGGGGGCCCTGTGCGAAGGACCGGGCGACCGCCATGGCCTCGGACAGCACCCGGCCGGGCGCCACCACCCGGTCGACCAGGCCGATCCGCAGCGCCTCCTGGGCGTCGACCGCCCGCCCGGTGAGGATCAGCTCCTTGGCCCGGGCCAGCCCGATCAGGCGGGGAAGCCGCTGGGTGCCGCCCGCTCCGGGGATGACCCCGAGCGCGATCTCGGGCAGCCCGATCCGGGTGTTCTCGTCGCAGATGCGGATGTCGGCCGTCAGTGCCAGCTCGCAGCCGCCGCCCAGCGCCGAGCCGTTGATGGCCGCCACCACCGGCTGTGGGATGTCGGCCACCGCGTTGAAGGCGGCCTGCAGCCGGGCTGCGTGGTACATCATGTCGCTGTGGTCCATGGCGGACATCTCCTTGATGTCGCCGCCCGCCGAGAAGATCCGCTCACTGCCGACCAGCACCACCACCCGGACGTCCTGGCACGCGGCGGCCTGGTGCGCCACGCTCTCCAATTCCGCCTGTGCGAGCCGGTCCAGGGCGTTCACCGGAGGCCGGTCCAGGCGGATCCAGCCGATCCCGTCCGAGACCTCCAGGCGCACCGCCCCCCGCCGCTGCCCGGCGGGAACGGGCGAGGAGCCGGCGGGCTCCACGGTTGTGTCCGCTACTACGCCCACAGCAGGCCTCCGTTGACCTCAAGGATGTGTCCGTTCACGTACGACGCCTCCTCGGAGGCGAGGAAGACCGCGGCATCGGCGACCTCATCGGGCCGCCCGGGCCGGCCCAGTGCGAAGCGGCGCCGGTAGGCCTCCCAGACCCGGGTGTTGGAGGTGAGGTCGCGGCCCATGCCCTCGTCGATGATGCCCGGCGCCAGCGCGTTGACCAGGATGCCCTTGGCGGCCAGCTCCATCGCCGAGACCCGGGTGAACATCTCCACCGCGGCCTTGGTGGAGCAGTAGCCCGCCGCGCCGATCGCCACCCGGCTGGCCATGCTGGACGAGACGTTGATGATCCGGCCGCTGCCGCGGTGCTCCATGTGCGGGAGCACCGCGTGGGTGCACAGGTAGACGCCGTTGAGGTTGGTGGCGACCATCTCGTGCCACGCCTCGGGCGACAGCCGTCCCACCTTGCCGTCCCTGCTCACGCCCGCGTTGGCGACCAGGACGTCGATCCGGTCGAAGGCGTCGACCGCGTCGTGCATCAGCTTGTCCACGGAGTCGGGGTCGGTGACGTCCACGTAGCAGTACCGGGCTCGGCCGTCGGCACGCTCGACCAGCTCGTCGATGTCGTACGGATTGCGCGCGGCGCAGACCACCGAGGCGCCTTCGTCGACGAAGCGCTCCGCGATCACCCGCCCGAGGCCCCTGGTGCCCCCGGTGACGACCGCAGTCAGTCCCCGGAGCCTCATCGATCCTCCGTCACCCGATGTCATCGGCTGTCCCCAGTTCGTCGAAGGCCGAGCCGCAGGCCCGGCAGTGGAAAGGCGTCTTGCAGACACTGCCGCCGAAGCGGCCGGTGCTCTCGACCCGCCCGGATCCGCAGTACGGGCAGCGCCTGATCCCCAGTACGACCCCGTGCCCGGTGACGCCGTAGCCGCAGCCGCGGAGGGTGTCCAGGCCCTGCTCCGACACCAGGTCGGCCCGCCAGCCACCAGGGCGCCAGTCGATGACGACCTCGGCATCCGGCAGCACCGCGGCCACCGCCCGGCGTATGCCGTCCGCCATCGCGGTGCGGCCCGGGCAGGCCGTCCGGGTGGGCGCCAGTACCACCCGGACCGCCTCCTCGGTCACCTCGATCTCCTGCAGCACGCCCAGGTCGACCAGGGTCACGTCGATTTCGGGGTCGCGGACCTCGAATACGGCGGCCCGGACCCGGTCCTGGAGGCCGTCCTGCCGAACCGCCGTCCTGCCGGTCACCGGAACGCCCCGTCCGGGTAACCGGCCCGCACGGCACGGAGCTGTTCCAGTGCCGTGCGCAGGCCGACCTGTTCGGCCGCCGGGAGCCGGTCGCCCGGACGACGGGCCGGTGCGGGGCGGGGCAGCACGGGCGCCGGGCCGGGCTCGGCCACGACCTCCTGCCACAGGCGGTCGAAGCGGTCGGTGCAGGCCGCCGCGGACACCTCGGGCAGCATCGCGGCGGCGGGGTCGGGCAGCCGGACCGGCAGCGCAGGCCCGAAGAGGTCCTGGGCCGCCGCGGTCGCCGCCGACATGGCCTCGGCCATCGCCCGGTGGTGCGAGGTGTGTCGGTAGTGGCGGACCCGGGCCGCCCAGTGCTTCAGGTGGAGCCGCTGCTCGTCGGCCATGGCCCGCAGCGCAGAACGCAGGGCCGCGTCGGACGAGCCGGGTGCGGCGCCGCCCGGGGCGCCCAGGGCGGACAGCAGGAGCGCGCTGGTCCCAGCGGCCATCAGCAGTCCGCGGGCCACCGACCAGGGGCGGTCGTCGCGTGGGCAGGCGGTGAGTGCGGTGGGCTGCCAGCGTTCGAGCGACCGGTCGAAGAAGTGCGCGTCGGCCGCTGCGTCGTCGCAGCCGAGCAGGCCCATGATGGTCCGGGCGTGTGCCAGGTCCTCCTGAGCGATCGAGCCGACCGCCAAGGCCTCCTCCAACTCCGTGTAGTCAACCGTGAGTTCGGCAAGGTGATGGGAGTGCAGGAACAGGTCGTCGGCAATCGACGCCCACCGTGCGGTCGCCGCGGTGCGGTCATCCGTCGGCGTCGTCGCACCGGCCAGGACGGACGCGGTCGCCCGGTGGAGCTCGGTGGTGCGCAGGCCGGAGCGTCGTCGTCGCCGCTCCTGCGGGAAGGCCGGCAGGCGGTACGGCATCCGGGACTTGGCGTCCAGCAGTCGGCGGCCGTCCGCCTCGGTGTGGACGTGGTCGCGCCGAACCACCCACAGCCGGACGGCGTCGTCGCGCCTGCCGTAGGCCTCACGGGCCAGCCGCCAGGCCTGCGCGCGGTCCGTGGCCAGCAGTGAACCGACGTGCGAGAGCGGGGTCGTACTGCCGGTCTGGAGGAACACCTCGAAGACCTCGCGCTCCGGGGCACCGGCCTGTTCGTCGGTGGTGTCGGGCTGCGTCATCAGGCCGCCACCACCCTGCTGATCCGGTCCGCCGCGTTGCGCTCGAGCACGCCGCGGATCCAGGCCAGCCGCTGCTCGGAGGCCGGTCCGCCGCCGGCGATCACCCGTTTCACGTCCGTCCAGTCGGGCATGTCGAACTCCCAGTGGCCGGGGGAGGCTTCGCGGACGAGGTCCGGGTCGACGTGCATCCCCAGCCCGCGGCAGACCGGGACGATCCGCCCCAGCCACTGTTGGCGCAACTCGTCGTTGCCGTGCGGCTTGAGGCCGGCGACGTGCATGGGGTTGGTGGCCAGGGTGTCGGTGTCGGGCGGCCCGAAGTACGCCAGCACCCGCCGCATCCAGACCTCGAAGGCGTCCTGGGCGCGGCGGCGCTGTGCGGTGTCACCGGAGTGCAGTACCTCGTGGGTCATGTCGAGCGCGTGCTGGTAGTGGAAGGACTCCTCGCGCTCGATCTTGCGCAGGGCCCGGGCGTACGGCAGGTAGACGCCCCGTCCGAGCGACTGGAACTGTACGATCGCGGCCGAGTTCATCAACAGCAGCCCCGGCCCGAACTCCTCCCAGCTCTCGAAGTCGTAGTGGAAGATGTTGTGCACCTTGGCACGTCCTTCCACGTAGTCGCGGAGGATCGACTCCCAGCCGGCGCCCAGGTCCTGGGCGACCCGGGCCGCCACATGACCGTGGCCGACCTCGTCCTGGATCTTGGCCATCAGCATCTGCTTGCGCGACAGACTGGGGGCCCGGTTGAGCCAGGCGGCGAACGGCAGCACGCCGACGAGTTCGTTGAGCGCCTGGACGGAGGCGAACCGGCGGGCGCCCGCGCGGACCTCGCTCGGCATCGGGTCGTTCAGTTCGTAGGAGCGTCGCGGCGCGCCCTGATCGGTGATCGGTGCTGGCATCGTGTGGGCTTCCTGTTCGGCTTCTGCGGAAGTGGTCGGAGCTAGGCCCTGTCCGGCCCTAGTACCAGGTGAGGACGGCCGCGCCCGCGGTCATTCCGCCGCCCACGCCCGCGAGCACCAGGTGCTCGCCGCGCCGGAACGGGCGGCGCTTGTGCTCGTGGTGCAGGGTGAGCGGAATCGAGGCGGCCGCGGTGTTTCCCAGGACGGGTGCGACCAGCGGTACCCGCGCCGGGTCGACTCCCAGTTCGGCCGTGCAGGCCTCGACGAGGCGGGTGTTGGCCTGGTGCAGGATGAAGCGGCCCACGTCGTGCAGGCCGAGGCCGGCCTGGTCCAGGGCGAGGGAGACCAGCTTGGGCAGCGTGCGCAGGGCGTAGTCGCGCACCGGTCGGCCCTGCATCCGGAACAGGTGCTCGCGGGCTTCCCGGGCCGCGGTGTCGGCGGGCTTGCGGGTGCCGCCCGCGACGACCTCGACCAGGTCGCGGTACTCGCTGTGGGCCTGCAGTTCGATCCCGCGCAGCCCGTAGCCGTCCGGCACCGGGCCCAGCAGGACGGCGCCCGCCCCGTCGCCGAACAGGCTGACGGTGCGTCGGTCGGTGCGGTCCATGAGTGTGGAGTAGAGGTCGGCGCCGACCACCAGGCCGTGGCGGCCGGGCATGCGGTGGCCGAGCAGCGACTCGGTGACGGCCAGTCCGTACAGGAACCCGCTGCACACCGCGTTGACGTCGAAGGCGGGGACGGTGGTCAGTCCGAGCGCGTGCTGCACGAAGACGGCGGTGGACGGCTGGGGCTGGTCGGGGGTGGAGGTGGCGACCACCAGGACTCCGAGGTCGGCCGTGGCCGCCTCCTGTCCGTGCAGTGCCTGCTCCGCCGCGCGGTGGGCGAGTTGGGAGGTCCGGGTCCCGGGGGCCGCGTAGCGCCGCTCGCGGATCCCGGTGCGTTCCAGGACCCAGGCCGGGTCGGCTCCGCTCCAGGCCGCGACCTGGTCGTTGTCGACCACATGCGGCGGGATGTAGGAGCCCAGACTGAGGATTCCGATCGATTGCGGCTTGTCCATGGCGGTTCAGCCCTTCGCCTCGAGGTCGGCTGGGCCCGAGAAAACTACATCCCGAACGGCTTGTCAATATTGTCATTGACAGCTGATCGCCGATTCGTTGACGATAGCCAGCGCGTGTCAAGGCTGTTCTGGGCTCCCGGCACAGGCGCGGGGGCCGGTCACTGACGGAGGTGTCGATGCAGACCAGTCCCCAGGCGGGGGTTCCCGCCCAACCGCCGTGCCCGCTGCCATCGGACGGCGGTGAGGCGCGGTTCCAGGCCTTCCGCGCGGCCCGGGACGCGATCCTCGAGCACCCGGTCGGTGGCCTGCCGCCGATCGTCGACCTGTCCGCGCTGGGCCGGATGCCCGACTTCAACTGGGCGTTGGACTGGTTCGACGTGATCGCGCGCGAGAACCACACGGTGGCCGTCCGCGTCGTCGATGCCGCGAAGGGCGCACGGACGCATACCCAGCTGACCTACGACCAGCTCTCCCGGCGCTCCGGCCGGCTGGCCGCCGCGCTGGCCGACCGTGGTGTCGCCCAGGGCGACCGGCTGCTGCTGATGACCGGCAACCGGTTGGAGCTGTGGGAGACCATGCTCGCGGCGTTCAAGATCGGCGCGGTCGTGGTCCCGGTCAGTACCCACCTGGGCCGCGAGGACCTGCGGGACCGGATGGAGCGCGCCGGTGTCCGGCACGTGGTCGCCGAATCCGTGTACGCCGGGCGGTTCCCGGAGTCGGCCGCCGTGCAGAACCGTTTCGCACTGGACGGCGCCGTGCCCGGCTGGACCGGCTTCGCCGAGCTCGCGGCCCGGCCGGCGCCCCCCGCCGCCCGGCCGGCGGTGACCCCCGAGACCCCGCTGCTGCTCTATTTCACCTCGGGCACCACCTCGCTGCCGAAGATCGTGCAGCACACCCACGCCAGCTACCCGGTCGGCCATCTGTCGACCATGTACTGGCTGGGCGTGCGCCCGGGTGACGTCCACGTCAACGTCTCCTCGCCCGGTTGGGCCAAGCACGCCTGGAGCTCGGTCTTCGCCCCGTGGAACGCGGGAGCGACCGTGGTCGCGGTCAACCAGCGCCGGTTCGATGCCGGCACGCTGCTCTCGGTGCTGTGCGAGCAGCGGGCCACCACGCTGTGCGCACCGCCCACGGTCTGGCGGATGATCCTGCTGGCCGAGCCGGAGAAGTTTCCGGTGCGGCTCCGCGAGGCGGTCAGCGCCGGCGAGCCGCTGGACCCGGACACCGTCCACCGGGTGCGCGGCGTCTGGGGGGTGACGGTCCGGGACGGTTACGGGCAGACCGAGACCACCGCCCAGCTCGGTCATCCGCCCGGCCATCCCGGCCGTGTCGGCTCGATGGGCGTCCAACTGCCGGGCTACCGAGTCCTGTTGGTGGATCCGGCCACCGGTGTGCGGCTGCCCGCGGGCCGGGCGGAGGGGGAGATCTGCCTCGACCCGGCGGACGGCGCCCCCGGGCTGATGGCCGGGTACGCCGACGCGTCCGGCCGGGCCGTGCTGCCCGGCGGCGACGGGCTGTACCACACGGGTGACCTCGCGCTCCGGGACGAGGACGGCTGGTTCAGCTACGTCGGCCGCGCCGACGACGTGTTCAAGTCCTCCGACTACCGGATCTCCCCGTTCGAGTTGGAGAGCGTCCTGCTCGAACATCCGGCGGTCGCCGGGGTCGCGGTGGTGCCGAGTCCCGATCCGGTGCGGATGGCCGTGCCGAAGGCCTACGTCGAACTGGCCCCCGGTCGGCAGCCGGACGGCGACAC
Organism: Kitasatospora sp. NPDC089509; assembly: GCF_044749365.1. Lineage (NCBI taxonomy): Bacteria > Bacillati > Actinomycetota > Actinomycetes > Kitasatosporales > Streptomycetaceae > Kitasatospora > Kitasatospora sp. NPDC089509. Next base: position 869,338 of record NZ_JBIVHS010000001.1, read on the forward strand.
CGCCCGGGAACTGCTGGCCCACGCCCGCCGTCGGATCGCCGCCTACAAGCGCATCAGGCGCCTGGAGTTCCGTTCCGCACTGCCTTTGACGGAGTCCGGCAAGGTGCGCCGCGCTGCTCTGCGCGCCGAGGAGGCGGCGGCCACCGGTGACACCCCGGCCACCTGGCGGGAGGAGCAGTTCCCCGAGCTGCGGAACTGAACGGAGGTCTCAGTTCGCGTGCCTGGCAGGGCGGCGGCGCACGTGTTCGGCCACCGCCCGCTGGGCCGCGATGACGAACCTGCCCGACAGGGGGTGCGCGCCCTGTCGGGGTACCACCAGCTGGACCGTGGTCGGCGGGGCGCCGGTGAGCGGGATGAACACCACGGTGGGGTGCATGTGGGAGGAGGCGATCGAGGAGGGCACCACACCTGCGCCGCGACCGGCGGCGACGGCCTCCAGCCACTCGTCGAAGTTGGAGCAGATGGCGCTGGCGACCGGCCTGCGCTCGGCCGGCCACTCGGTGAGCTGGGTGGTGCCGCTGACCGTGTTGATCACCAGTGGCAGCTCCGGCAGGTCGGACCAGGCCACGCTGCGCCGCACGGTCAGCGGGTGGTCGGCCGCCACCGCCATGATCCGGGGCTCCTCGGTCAACGGGATCACCCGGGCGGTCCTGGTGTCGACGCGCCCACGCACGATGGCCACGTCGGCGTCGCCGTGGTCGAGGCCGGCCAACCGTTCGTCGCGGCGGACCGGATCGACCCGCACGCCGGTCGCCTGCTCGAACTCGCTCATCGCGGCGTGTGCCCAGGTGGCCGGGAAGCCCCAGGTGAAGCCGAGGCGCAGTACCTCGCCGGACCGGTCCGGCTGCAGCGCCTTCTCCAGCCGGGGCAGCAGGTCGGCCAGCTGTTCGTAGAGGCGTTGCCCCGCCGGGGCGAGTTCCACGTGACGCGTGGTGCGGGCCAGCAGGCGGACCCCCAACTGCTCCTCGAGCCTTCTGATGTTGCGGCTCAGGCTCGGCTGTGACAGGCCCAAGCGGTCCGCGGCGCGAGTGAAATGGCACTCCTCGGCAAGTATCAGGAAGCCTCGCAGGTGATGCAGCTCTATCCCCATGTCGAGGATCCTACCGAGGGTGGCGAGGACCGGAGTCTGCGTTTTCGGCATCCGGCAGGGCGGAATGTCTCGGGCGGTGTCGTCGAACTCCGGCTCGGGCACGCTCAGAACTTTCTCTCCTGTGGCTGGACGGTCCCGGGGAAGTCGACTGCGGGCTCCGCGCCTCCCGTTCGTCCGGCATGGGGTGCGCCCATCGAAGGGCGACACCACGCTAGCCATGACGGAATGCAGTGAGAAATAACGCTATGTAGCGACTCATTTGATCGAAACATAAGTGCAGCTGATGGGGCCGACAGGTGCCGCCGGATATACCCGACGGTATTGATGCGCGAAGGCTATGAGTACGGCAGAGCTGATATTTCCCTCGGGTGAACTCGGCTCCGTAGCATCCGAAGAATTCGATCTGGTCATGACGTCGCTGGCGTGAGGCGAGGACGTCGCAGGCGAAAGGGATGAGGTTATGGGGGAGCGGTGCGCCTCGTCGCAGGCTTCGGAGGAGGAGGTGCAGTTCATCGGCCACGGCCCGCTGCCCAGCGCGCTGGGGGCTGCCAGAAGGGCTCTGCAGGGCCGGCGTGCGAGCGGGCCGCTGGGCGCGGACCTGGTCGAGGGGATCGCCGAGGTCGCCGGGGTGACCGAGGACGGTGTGGTGCTCGGCGCCAGTGCGCTCGGTCTGACGTTCGCGCTGCTGCGGGCCCTCGCCGCCGAGAGTCCGGCCGTCCGGCTGCGGGTGTCGGTCGGTGGTTTCGAGGCCTGCGCCGACCTGGCGCGCAGGCTCGCCGTCGCCTGTGTGCGGGTCCCGCTCGATGCCCGTGGCGGCCAGGACCTCGATGCCCTGGCCGTCGACCACGATTGCGGCCCACTGGTCGTGGCCCTGGCCAATCCGCACGATCCCACCGGGTCCGTACTGTCGGGCGACCGGCTGCAGCGCTTCCTGAGCCGGGTGCCACCGCAGGCCGTGGTGGTCCTGGACGAGAGCGGCTGGGAGTTCGTCCGCGACCCCGACTTCGTGTCCGCGGCAGCTCTGACCGCGAGCCGGCCGCGACTGGTGGTCGTCCGCAGTCTGTCCGCCGTCCATGGACTCGGTGGCCTGGACCTGGCCTATGCGGCCTGCGCACCGGAGCTCGCCGACCTGATCCAGCGCCAGATCCTGCCGGGGGACCTCAGTGGTGTGGCCCAACGGGCGGCGCTCGCCTCGCTGCGCGCGCCGGAGCAGGTGCGGGCCCGTGTCGACGCGGTGGTGCGGGAGAGGGAGCGGCTGCGCGAGGAACTCCAACTGCGCGGCTTCCGGGTCGCCCCCAGTCAGGCCGACCGGATCTGGCTGCCGCTGGGTGACGACAGCGTGCGCTTCGCGCTGGCCGCCCGCCGCGTCGGCGCCGACCTGCGACTCTGTCTGGGGGAGGGGGTCGACTGCACGGTGGGGGCGCCCGCACTCGGCGACCGACTACTGGCCGCAGCGGAACTCTTCGTTACCGAACGAACCGCTGAGCGCCGGTCCGCCCACGAGGGATGTTCCGTGGACGACCTGCGATGACAGCCATCTTCACCGTCAAGGCCGTGTTCAAGCGGTAGCATGGCGGACGCCCTTGCCGAGTTGTTGACTATCTTGACAAGACCTTGGAAGGGGCTGTGACAACCGGGAAGAGGTGCGGCGTTGAGCGAGACCCCCTTCGGCCGTCGGCTGCGCGCACTGCGGCGGCAGCAGGCCCTCAGCCAGAGCGAGCTCGGTGGCAGGGAGATCTCGGCGAGCTACATCAGCCTCCTGGAGAGCGGCAGGCGCCTGCCGACCGAGGAGGCCGTGGTCAAGCTGGCGGCCAGGCTCGGCATCTCGGCCGAGGAGCTGGTCGGCGACACCGGAGCGGCTGTGCCACGCCCCGCGTCCACCCAGCCCCTGGAGTCGGAGCTGCTGCTCAACCGGGCTCGCCTCGCGCTGGCGACCGGTCGGCCGGAGGCCGCCGCGGAGCTCTTCGCCCAGCTGGTCACCGGAAGCGAGGCGGCCCCGGGCCGCCGGGCCGACGCCCAGCGCGGCCGGGCGCGGGCGCTGGAGCTGGCCGGCCGGCTGGTGGAGGCGGCGGCTCTCTACCAGTCGTGGCTGGACGCCTTCGCCGAGCTGGGCGACGACCCGGTGCTCAGGCTGGAGACGGTGAGCTCGCTGGCGCGCTGCCTGCGCGAGGTGGGCGAGCTGCGACTCGGCGCCCGGCAGGCCGAACAGGCCCTGGCGGCGGCCCGCGAGCTGGAACTCGGAGCCACTCCGGTCGGCCTCGACCTGGCCGGCCTGGTCGCCGAGTTCCGCTGGGACCTGGGACAGGAGGAGGCGCTCGAGGAGCTGGTCGCCGAGTTCGGCGGCGATTGGGGCGCGGAACTCTCGCGCACCGCGGCGGCCTTGGCGTACTCCGAGGCCGCCGAGGCCGCCGGCCAGGCCGGTCGGCTACCCCAGGCGGTGGCGCTCGCAGGCCGGGCCGTCCAGGTCTGCGACCGCGGTGACGCGCTGTGCCCGACCGCCCGGCTGAGGCTGTCCGCACCGATGGTGACGGCGGACCAGGCCGGTTCCTCGATTGATGCCCTCGCGCCCTACGTGGAGGAACTGCTCGCCTGGGGCACCCCGGCCGACGCCGCCGCGGCCAGAACCGCCCAAGCCCGGGTGCTGCTGGCCGACGGGCAGCCGGAGGCCGCCCGGGAGACCGCGCTGGCGGCGCTGGAACGGGTCGGTCCGGCGTGGCAGCGCACCAGGGCCCGGGCGCTGCTGGTGCTGGCGGACGCCGAGTGGCGTCTCGGCGACCGGGGCAGTGCCTCGGGGCACTTCGAGGAGGCGGCGGAGTTGCTGACGCTGGTGGGTGCGGAGCGCCAGGGCGCGGCGGCCTACCTGGAGTTGGCCGCGCTGCTGGAGGCCGACGGTGACGTCCGGAGGGCGCTGGCCTGCTACCGGCGAGCTTCCGAGGTCGCAGGGCTGCTCCCCGCCGGTGCGGCGCACGACGAGCGCCCCGCCCGTTCCTGAGACCGGCCCCGCTGGCCGCGGCACGAGCGCTCCTGCGCCGTCGGATTCATTCCCAGGGGCTATAGGTCCAGCCCAAGAGCTATTTTTATCCGCGTCGACTGTTGGGCAGGATGCATACGTTCTGACCGGCCGTGCGGCCGGCCCACCGATCCGGTGCGGCCGTGCGTCGTCGCCGGTCGAAGGCGCGCTTACGGGGGTCAGCGTGATGGAGTGGACGATCCACGGCTGGGCAGCGGCGGGTTCAGTGCTCGTCGGCACCGGTGCTCCCGCCACCCGGGGTGGCGCTCGACCGGTCGGTCGTAGCAGCCTCCCGAGCCCCGCGCACCGCACTTCCTGACTCCCCGCGTCGGCTGCGCCGCGCCCGGGCTCCTCCCGGTGTGCGCGGCCTGCCGTCCTGCCCACTCACACCTCAGGAGACCTGTGACCAGGACCGTGAACTTATGCATCGTCGGCGTCGGACCGAGGGGGCTGTCCTGCCTGGAGAGATTGGTGGCACGCGCCAGGAGCGGTGTCCGGAGGGTCCAGGTCGTGGTCCACCTGGTCGATCCGTACCCCGCCGGCGCCGGCGCGGTGTGGCGTACGGACCAGGCGGACTGCCTCCTGATGAACACCGTCGCCTCGCAGGTCACCGTGTTCGCCGACCGCACCGCCGGCCCCGCCGTTCCGCTGCTGTACGGCCCGAGCCTCTACGAGTGGGCACGTCAGGACCCGCACGAGCGGGCCGATGCACCCGGGCCGGACGACTACCCGTCCCGCGCACGGTACGGCAGGTACCTGCGCTGGGCGCTGGAGCGGGTGCTGTGTCAGCTCCCGGACGGGATGACGGTGCGGATCCACCGCGACCGCGCGGTGGGGCTGACCGAGGACGATGCCGGGCAGGTGGTGCGGCTGGCCGGCGGCACGGTGCTGGGTGGACTCGACGCGGTGGTGCTCAGCCAGGGGCACCTGCCCGGGCTGCCGACGCCGCAGGAGGCCGGACTCGAGGTCTTCGCCGAGCGCCACGGCCTGCGCTACGTCGCGCCCGCCAACCCGGCCGACACGGACCTGTCGGGCGTGGCCCCGGGCGCCCGGGTGCTGTTGCGCGGCCTCGGCCTGTGCTTCTTCGACCATCTGGCACTGCTCACCACCGGGCGCGGAGGGTCCTTCCGGCGCGGCCCGGACGGGCGGCTCGGCTACCTCCCCTCGGGGCGCGAGCCCGTCCTGTTCGCGGGCTCCCGACGGGGATTGCCGTACCAGGCCCGGGGCGCCAACGAGAAGGGCCCGTCCGGTGTGCACGAGCCGGCGGTGCTGACCCCGGAGGTGGTCGAGGTGCTGCGCAAGCGCGGGGCGCGCGGTGGCGGTCTGTCCCTGTGCCGGGACATCTGGCCGTACGTCGCCAAGGAGGTGGAGACCGTCTACTACACCCTGCTGGCCGGCCGCAGCGGGCGGGGCGGTACCGCGGACGCGGCGCTGCGGCAGCGACTGCTGGCCGCGCCATGGGGCAGTGCGGCCGAGGCGGCGGTGCTGGACGCCGCCGGCATCGGCCCGGCGGACCGCTGGGTCTGGCAGCGGCTCGCCAGGCCGGCCGCCGGTCGCGCCTTCACCGGATCGGCGCACTACAACCGTTGGGCCGCCGAGCACCTGCGGGAGGACGTGGCGCGGGCCGCTCGCGGCAACCTGTCCGATCCGGTGAAGGCGGCCCTGGACGTGCTGCGCGACCTGCGCAACCAGATCCGCGAGCTGGTCGACCACGCGGGCCTGACCGGTGCCTCCTACCGGGACGAACTGCGCGGCTGGTACACGCCGTTGAACGCCTTCCTGTCCATCGGCCCACCGCGCGGCCGGATCGAGGAGGCGGTGGCCCTGATGGAGGCGGGGATCCTGCGCCTGGTCGGCCCCGACCTCAGGATCGAGCCCGACCCGGCGGGCCCGGGCTTCACCGCCTGGTCACCGGCGGTCGCCGGGAAAGCGGTGCGGGCCGAGGTGCTGATCGAGGCCCGCCTGCCCGAGCCCGGACTCAGCCGCACGGCCGACCCCCTGCTGCGCGCCCTGCTGGCCAGGGGCGAGGCCGCCTCCTACGTGGTGCCCGACCCCGACGGCCCCGGCTACGACACCGGGGCGCTCGCGGTCACCGGGTCGCCCTCCAGACTGGTCGACCGGCGCGGGCACGCGCATCCCCGACGGTTCGCGATCGGTGTGCCCACGGAGGGCGTGCACTGGGTGACCGCGGTCGGCATTCGCCCGGCGGTGGGATCGGTGACGGTGCAGGAGACCGACGCCGTCGCCCGCGCACTGCTCGATGCCGCGCTGCCGGCTCGGCACGAGGTGGCCGCGTGAGGAACCGGGTCCGGCCGGGCGGGCCGCCGGAGGCGGAGCCGCTCGCGCCGCCCGACGACGAGGGGAGCGGCCGCCGCGAACCGCGGGGTCTGGCCACCGCCTGGCACGTGGCGGCGACCACCACGCTCACCTCGACACCGGTGTTCCTGCCCGGCGCCGCCTCCCCTCTGATCGACCGGGACTTGGGCTGGAGCGCCGGCGGGCTCGGCGCGGTGCTGTCCGTCTTCTGGCTGGGCTCGCTGATCGGGGCCTGGCTCAGTCGACGGATCCGGGTGCCACTCGCGGCGGAGCGGGTGCTGGCCGCGGCGATGCTGGTCACGGCGGTGGCCCTGGCCGCGGTGGCCGTGCTGCCGGCGGCCGGGTTGTGGGCCGGGGGAGCGCTCGGCGGCGGTGCGTACGGCTTCAGCCAGCCGTACGGAAATCAGGCGTTGCTGCGGCGCTGCGCCCCCGGGGTGCGGGGGCGCGCGTTCGGGCTGAAGCAGGCGGCGGTGCCGGCGGCGACCCTGCTGTGCAGTGTGGTGATGCCGGTGGCGGCCGTACCGCTCGGCTGGCGTGCGGTGTTCGGCGGCGGGGCGGTGGTCTGCCTGGGGTACGCGGCCGTGCTGGCGCTGCGAGGGCCCGGGGAGCCGTGGCGGGGACCGGTGTCCGGAGGGCTGGGCTGGGACCGCCGGCTGGCGGCTCTGGCGGGGGTGGGTCTGCTGGGCGCGGCGATCGGCAACAGTCTCGGTGCATTCCTGATCCTCACCCTGGTCGGGGACGGGTTCGACCTCACCGGGGCGGGCCTCCTCGCGGCGGCGGCCGCCGCGCTCTCGGTACTGGTCCGGATCGGTGCGGGGTGGGTCACCGACCGATCCCAGGGCCGGGGTTGGCGGGATCTGACGGCCATGTTCGCGATCGGGGCGGTCGGCACGGCGCTGCTGGCCGCCGGCTCCAGGCCGCTGGGGGCAGCGGGTGCGTTCCTGGGGTACGCCGGTGGCTGGGGCTGGGCGGGTTTGCTGCACTACCTGGCCGGGGCGGCCTATCCGGGCCGGGAGAGGGCGGCCACCGCGCTGACCCAGATGGGTGTCTCGCTGGGCGCGGCGGTGGGTCCGTTCGGCTTCGGGCAGCTGTACGAGCTCGGGGCCGGGCGGGCCTGGTGGCTGATGGCGGCAGCGGCCGTCGCCGGGACGGCCGGTGCGGTGACCGCGGCGAGAATCCGGTCGGCGTGATGTGAGCCGGATGCTTTCATGACTGACCTCCATTTATGTCAATGACAATATTGACAGCCCCCGAGGTTGGTGCTTGCATACTGTCAATGGCGTCCCCGGAGGGAAGCGGTATGAGGTTCGGAAACGACGTGCGGATCCGAGCGGTCGGCGTGTGGCTGCCCGAAACGCTGGACACCACCGAGCGGGCGGTGGCCGAAGGGCGTCTCGCTCCCGAGGTGGCCGAGCGGATGGGCATCACGGGCCTGCCGGTCGCAACCGACGTCTCGGCGCCGGACATGGCGGTCAGGGCGGCCCGGATCGCCATGGACCGGGCCGGCTGGCAGGGCGGCGACCTCGACGTCCTGGTACACACCTGGATCTACCACCAGGGCCACGACATGTGGTCGCCGCCGCACTACGTCGCCAAGCAGCTCGGGGCCGGGCCCCACTGCCTGCCGCTCGCCCTGCATCAGGGGTGCGACGGCGGGGGCCTGGCGCTCCAGGACGCCGCCCTGCGGCTCCGCGCCGACCCCGGCGCCCGCAGGGCCCTGGTCTCCACATCCGACCGGTTCGTGCTGCCCGGCATCGACCGCTGGAACTTCCAGCCCTCCATGCCGCTCGGCGACTCCGGTACCGCGGTCCTGTTGGAGCGCGGCCCGTCTCCCGACGCCCCGTTCGCACTGCTCGCCGTCAACACCTACGCGGCACCGGAGTTGGAGGTGCTGGTCCGCGGCGACCGACCCTTCGCCGACATGCCGATGCAGGTGGAGCTGCCGTTCAGTGTGCTGGACTCGGCCCGGAACGGCTCGGAACGGCTCCGGGAGGTTTCCTACGGGCAGATCACCGGCCTGGTCCGCGCGACCCTGCGGGACGCCGGAGTGGACGCCCACGACAGCCGGCTGCGCCACGTGGTGCTGCCGCGCATCGGTACCAGCGGCCTGACGGCGCTGTACCTGCCGGCGCTTCGGGACGTGCTGAAGGCGGACATCCTGCGCTTCGACGACCTCACCGGCCATCTGGGCTGTGGCGACTGGGCCGCAGATCTGAACGAACTCTACGAGGGTGAGACGCTCGCGCCCGGTGAGATGGCGATGCTCATCGGCGCCGGGGCCGGTCTGACCTGGGTCTGTGCGCTGGTGCAGGCCACCGAAGCAAGCGAAGGAGGAAGGTGACGCATGCTCACCCAACGGCAGGAACCCGGTTTCGACTCCGGAGCAGCGCAGCAGACGCCCGTCACGATCGCCCACGGCTACGTGCCGATCATCGACCTCTCCGCGGCCCGGGGCGGGGACTGGGAGCGCAGGCTCAGCGTCGCCCGGGCCGTCGGAGAGGTCTGCGAGACCAGCGGTTTCATGGCGGTCAGCGGTCACGGCGTGCCCGACTCCCTGATCCAGGGCGTCTACCGCGCCACGAAGGAGTTCTTCGCGCTCCCCCCGGAGACCAAGCGCCGACTGCTGGCGGACCCCGCCGACCCCTTGATGCGCGGCTTCGGAGTGGAGGGCAACCTCGCCGCCGCCAACGAGGGTGTCGACGCCGTGACGGCCCGTCGGCTGGCCGACCTCTCCGAGACCTACACCTACAACCGGCTCGGCGACATCGGGGCCACCGGGATCCCCGACGGCGCCCGGGTGGGCCTGGCCAAGCTCAACAAGTGGCCCGGGCTGCCCGGTTTCCGAGAGTCCTACCTCGCCTACTACCGGGCGATGGAGGGGCTGGCCAGGGAGCTGACCCGGCTGATGGCGCTGGCGCTCGGCCTGAACGAGGACTGGTTCCTCGACAAGATCGACCACCACATCTCCAACATGACGGCCAACTACTACCCGGCGCAGGATGATCCGCCGGAGCCCGGCCAACTGCGCAAGGGGGTGCACAGCGACTGGGGTCTGCTGACCGTGCTGTACCAGGACGGTGCGCCGGGCGGACTGCAGGTACGGGACAAGTCGGGCGGCTGGCTGGACGTGCCGGCCGTCGAGGGCACCTTCGTGGTCAACATCGGCGACCTGATGGCGGTCTGGACCAACGACCGCTGGGTCAGCACCGTCCACCGGGTGGTCAACCCGCCGCGCGAGGCCGCCCACCGGGAGCGGTACTCCATCCCGTTCTTCCTGCAGCCCAACTACACCGCGCGGATCGAGTGCATTCCCACCTGCGCCGGCCCGGACAACCCGCCCCGGCACCAGCCCACCACCTCGGGCGCCTACCTGGTCGGCAAGCTCAGCGCCGCCTACGGGATATGACCGACCTGGTACGCGGGGGCGCGCGGATCGCCGCCCTGAGCGCGGCCTTCCTCGCCGGGGCGGTGCTCTCGCTCCAGGCCTGGGTCAACGGCCGGCTGGGCACCGAGGTCCACGACGGCGTCGCGGCAGCCGCCCTGTCGGACGGCGTGGGCCTGCTGGTGCTGCTGCTGGTGTGCCCGCTCCTGCCCTCCTTCCGGGCCGGCGTGGTGCGGCTGGCGGGGGCGTTGCGCACCGGAGCGGGGCGGGAACGGCTGCGCCCGCACCAGTTCCTCGGTGGACTGGTCGGCGGTGTGGTGGTGCTCTCCCAAGGCGTCAGCACCTCCGTGCTCGGCGCCGCCACCTACACGGTCGCGCTGGTCGGCGGTCAGACCCTGAGCGGGCTGTGGGTCGACCACTTCGGCCTCGGGCCGTCGGGTGTCAGCCGGATCACCGGCCGGCGGGTGTTCGGCGCGGTACTGGCGGCCGCGGCCGTAGCCGTGCCCCTGCTGGGCTCGATCGGCAGTCGTTCGGTCTGGCTCGCGATGCTGCCGCTGCTGGGCGGCATCGGGCTGTCCTGGCAGATGGCCGTCAACGGGCGCCTCAATGTCTCGGCCCGCACGCCCTGGCCGGCCGTCACCCTCAACTTCCTGCTGGCGGCGGTCGTGCTGGGCGTCGCCCTCGTGGTCGCCGGCGTCCGGCACGGCCTGCCGCACCACTGGCCGGACCGGGTCGGGCTGTACTCCGGCGGACTCCTGGGCCTGCTCTTCGTCCTCGCCTCCGTCCTGCTGGTACGCCGCATCGGTGTCCTGGTCACCGGGCTCGCCATGGTGGCCGGCCAGACCCTGGGGGCGCTGGTCGTCGACGCCCTCGCGCCGGGCGGCGCGTCCGACGGAACGGCGGCCGTCCTGACCTCGCTGACGGTGCTGCTCGCGGCCGCGCTGGCCGCCCAGGCGCCCACCGCCACCGCGCGGTTCACGTCCGATCGGAACCTTCACCCTGAAACGGAGCCTTCGGCTCCCTGAACAGAACGAGGTGGCAGAACATGACCTCCATGATCGAGCCGGCGGTGTCCGCCGCAGAGCTTGAGCTGGACTCCGAGATCGTGCTGTGCAGCAAGATCACTGTCGAGCTGGTGGACCACCGGGCCGACGACATCGGGGTGGTGCGCGCCGCCCGGGTGTCCACCGCGGGTGAACGGGCCCATCGTGAGGAGCGCGGCGACGGCTACGCCGCCGGGCTCATCGACTACCTGATGCGCAGCCGGCACGGCAGCCCCTTCGAGCACAACTACCTGACCTTCCTGGTGCACGCACCGATCTTCACGGTGCGCCATCTGATGCGGCACCGGATCTGGTCGTTCAACGAGGAGAGTGCCCGCTACCGCGAGATGAACCCGGTCTTCTACGTGCCCGACACCGACCGGCTGCTGCGCCAGGAGGGCAAGCCCGGGCACTACGACTACGTGGCCGGAGCCCCGGGCGACCTGGAGAGCGTGCAGAGCTCCGCGAAGCTGGTGTACGGGGCGGCGTACCGCGAGTACACCCGGATGCTGGACGGCGGCATCGCCCGGGAGATCGCCCGCATGGTGCTGCCGGTCGCCACCTACTCCGCCGTCTACGCCACCTGCAACGCACGGGCGTTGATGCACTTCCTCGGGTTGCGTACCAAGCGCGCCGACGCCGCCTACCCCTCCTCGCCGCAGCGTGAGATCGAGCTGGTCGCGGAGGGGATGGAGGCGGAGTTCGCCCGTCTGATGCCGCTCACCCATGCGGCGTTCGAGAAGTTCGGCCGGGTCAGTCCGTAACGAACCCGTGGCTCCGCCCCGCCGGGGTGCGAACCCCGGCGGGGCCCTCATCGAGAGGTCCAGACATGCGTGTCACCGTTTACGCCGGGTCCTCGGCCGGGAACCGGCCCGTGTTCGCCGAGGAGGCCGGCCGGTTCGCGGCCCGGCTGGCCCAGAGGGGCTGTGACATCGTCTACGGCGGTGGCAGCGTGGGCCTGATGGGTGTGGTCGCCGACGCGGCACTCGCGCACGGCGGCAAGGTGATCGGTGTCATTCCGCGCTCGCTCGCGGACGCCGAGGTCGCCCACGGCTCGCTCACCGAATGCCACGTGGTGGAGTCGATGCGGGAGCGCAAGGCGATGATGGAAGAACTGGGCGACTGCTTCGTCGCCCTGCCCGGCAGCGTCGGCACCCTGGAGGAGCTGTTCGAGGTCTGGGCGTCGCTGGTGCTCGGGCATCACGGCAAGCCGGTCATGCTGCTCAACACCGAGGACTACTGGAACCGGCTGCTGTCGCTGGTGCGGAAGAGCGCCAACTACGGCTTCATGAGCGACGCGGAGAGCCGCTCGCTGATCCCCGTCCGGTCCGCCGACGAGGTGTTCGCCGTGGTCGCGCAGTGGACGCCGCCGGCTCCCCGGTGGGGCTCCGGCGGCCCGAACCGGGTTGCCACGCAGCCTTCCTGAGTCGATGGCAGTCGATCGGGCCAGGCCGACCGATCGTCAGTTCCCCTTGAATCGCCGGGCGGGATGCTTCTACGATTCAGTGTGTCGAAACGACATAGGATGAACTCGACCTAGACGAGGAGCTGGACCTCGGCCGATCACGGCCCTCCGGCCCCGGGGTCGGTCGTCCGCACCCACCACGTACTCGGCCCAACGGCTAGGAGGCCACGTTTTGTCCGCCCCCACGAATCCGCAGTCCGCGGCACCGGCGTCGATCGAGGCGCCCGAGCCGGCACCCGTGGCAGACGGGCCGGACAGTGCCCGTCCGGCCGAACGGTTCTCGGTGATCCCGCTGATGGCCCTCGGGCTCTCCGTCTTCGCGCTCTGCTCGGCGGAGTTCGCGTTGATCGGGCTGCTGCTCGACGTGTCGTCTGACCTGCACGTCACGGTCGCCAAGGCGGGTCAGCTGCTGAGCGCCTACGCGCTGGCGGTGGCCGTCGGCGGTCCGGTGGTCACCGTGCTCACAGCGCGGTTCGCGCCCCGGCCGCTGGCCCTGACGCTGCTGGGCGTCTTCGCCGTGGCCAACGTCGCCGGTGCCCTGGCGCCCGGCTTCACCATGCTGATGGGCGCCCGCACCGTCGCGGCGCTCACCCACAGCACCTTCGCGGCGGCCTGCATCATGCTGGCACTGCGGCTCTCGCCGCCCAACCGGCAGGCCTCCGCCATCGCCTGGGTGGCGGGCGGCCTGGGCCTGGCCACCGTGCTCGGCGGCCCGATCGGCACCGTGATCGGCGAGCAGTGGGGCTGGCGGGCCACCTTCTGGACGGTGGCCGGCGCCGCGGTCCTCGGCCTGGTGGCCATCGTGCTGCTGGTGCCCGGCGGCCTCGGCGGCGGCCAGCAGGTTTCGGTGGCCACCGAGTTGAGGGTGCTCGGCCGGCCCCAGGTGCTGTGGGCGATGGGTATCACCGCCGTCTCGCAGACCGGCTGGTTCCTGTTGTACAGCTACATCACCCCGCTGCTGCGCGACCTCACCGGCTTCGGAGAATCCGCGGCGGCGGGCCTGCTGTTCGTCTTCGGCTTCGGCGGGTTCGTCGGCAACGCGCTGGGCGGTCGGCTGGCCGACCGGTCGTTGCGCGGCACGATCGCCGGGATGCTGGCCGTCCTGGCGGTGATGCTCCTGGTGATCGGTGCGAGTGCCCGGCACGCCTGGCCGACCGGTCTCGCGGTGCTGCTGATCGGCGCGGCCTCGGGGGCGCTGGTGCCGCCCCTGCAGGCATGGGCGCTGGGCGCGGCCGGCGGCGGGTCGACCCTCGTGCTGGCCGCCAACGCCTCGGCGTTCAACCTGGGCAACGCGGCCGGTTCCTGGGCCGGTTCGCGGCTGCTGGACGGCGGCACCGCCGTGAACGTGCTGGGATACGTCGGCGCGGCGATCGTGCTGCTGTCCCTGCTCGGCGCGCTCGTGGCACTGCGGAAGCGGCGGACCGGTGCCGAGGAAGCCGCAGGCGCAGCCACCGCATGACGGAACCCACCCGCCCGATGGACACGACGAGGAGACGCCATCGTGAGTGCAGACCAGTACGACGAGATCGGTGCCGCCTACGAGGGATTCAAGTCCCTGCCGATGATCCGGTACTCCGAAGTCCCGAGCTTCCTCGGCATGTTGGACGGGGTCGGCGGCAGGTCGGTGCTCGACCTGGCCTGCGGCACCGGTTACTACACACGGCGGATCAAGGCGCTCGGGGCCGGCCGGGTGACCGGGGTCGACATCTCCCCGGCCATGATCCAAGCGGCCAGGCTGCTGGAGGAGAAGCGGCCGTTCGGCGTCGACTACGAGGTCGGAGACGTGGCCGAACTGGCCCTGCCGGGTGACCCGTTCGAGCTGGCGACGGCAGCCTACCTGCTCAACTACGCCGAGAGTCCCACCGCCATGAAGCGGATGTGCGTGGGCATCCGCCGCGCGCTGGTCACCGGCGGTGAGTTCCTGACCCTCACCCAGAACCCCGGCTACCGGTTCGACGGACCGGGCACCCGCGCCTACGGGTTCCTGCACGAGTACGACGGGGAGGCCGAGTCCGGCCCCCGAGTACGGATCACCGCGCTGCTGGATCCGCCGATCACCATCAACGCGCACATGCCGCGCCGGACCGTCTACGAGGACGCGCTGCGGGCGGCCGGGTTCACCGACCTCACCTGGGAGCCCGTCCAGGTGAGCGACGAGGGCGTCCGGGCCCACGGCGAGGCCTACTGGCAGGACTGGCGGGCCAACCCCACGCTGGCGCTGCTGCGCTGCCGGGCGGCTTGACGGACGGCCGCTCCCCGAGACCGGGCCGGGCGTCCCGCATCAACCCCCGGATGCGGGACGCCCGGCCCACCACCAGCGGCGGCGTGCGGGCGCTGCCGGGAACACCGAACGAGGGAGGTCCTCTCAGCGGAACGAGGGGGCCTCCCCCCGTCGTCCGGGGCTCGCGGGACTCTCCGGGCCCACCGTCGCGCCCGGTGCATCGGCCGGCCGGGCGGGGCCGACCACTGCGGCGCGGGGCTGACAATTGTCATGGTGCGGGGGTGTGGCAGCACACTGCCGACCGGCCCCGGACGGCGGCCACGATGAGGGCATGACCTCCACCGATCTGCACCACCCCGACACCCGGCGGGCCTTCCGCACCGTTCGGAACTGCGTCCTCGTCTACCTCGGCCTCAGTGCGCTCACGCTGGTGGCCGCGTACGCCCTCCGCTCCCACACCGACCTGATCACCCCGGCGGTGTGGGTGCGCGGCACCCTCGTCCTGGTCGGTGCCGCCGTCACCCTGCTGCTCACCGTCCGGGCGGCTCGCGGCTCGCGCGGTGCCTTCCGGCGGCTGCGGATCGTCTCCGGGGTGATGCTGGTCGCGATCGCCGTGATCATCGCCGTGCCGGGGATGTTCCCGCTCTGGATGAAGATCGAGCAGGGCTGCTGCGGCCTCGCCCTGCTGGGCGTCGCGCTGGTGATCAACGGACGGCAGCTGCGTACGCTGTTCGACCGACCCTGAGACGTTCGATGGGTCCTGGGACCAGAGGAAGGAACGCGAGGGTGAGCGACCTCGACCACGAGAACGCGCCGGCCCCCGCCCGGCACTGGGCGGGGGGCGTACGGCGGACCGTGCTGGGCACCGGGATGCTGGTCTTCCCGGCCCTGACCGCGGTGGCGATGAGCGGCAACGTCGGCGGGACGGCGGCGGTGGCCGGCTACGCCGTGGTCGCCGCGTTCTGCCTCTGCTTCGTGCTGCTCGCGATCGTCTCCGGGCTCACCGGGGGCGACCACCGCGCGCGCTGGATCAAGGGACTGCTGGCGGCGATGACCGCCCTGTTCCTGGCCGCGCTGCCGGCCGCCCACGCGGACGCCTTCTTCCTCGCCACCGTGATCGTCTCGGTGGCCGGGATCCTGTGGCGCGAGCACCTGGTCAAGCTGGCGGCCGCCGGGACGCTCGCCGCCCTGCTGGTGCCCTGGGCGGTGCCCGCCTGGCACACCGGGCCCGGCGGGTTCCAGGCGCTGGCCCTGCTGTTCACCACGCTCACCTGCGGCGCCTTCGCCGAGATCGCCGCCACCAACGAGGCCCTGGTCGCCGCCCGGGCCGAGGTCGCCCGGCTGGCCTCCGAGGCCGAGCGCAACCGGATCGCCCGCGACCTGCACGACCTGCTCGGCCACTCGCTCACCGCGATCACCGTCAAGTCCCGCCTCGCCCAACGGCTGGCGGCCAAGGACCTGGACCAGGCGGTGGCCGAGATGACGGCCGTGGAGTCGTTGTCCCGCCAGGCGCTGGCCGACGTGCGGGCCGCCGTCACCGGCTACCGCGAGGTCACGGTGGCCGGCGAACTCGCCCGCGGCCGCGAACTGCTGCGCGCCGCAGGGGTGGTGGCCGACCTGCCGTCGGCGGCCGACGCGGTCGGACCGGAGCACCGCGAGCTCTTCGGCTGGGTGGTGCGCGAGGGCCTCACCAACGTCGTCCGGCACGCCCGGGCCGACCGCTGCTCGGTGCTGCTGACCGCCACCTCGGTGGAGATCCGCGACGACGGCCCCGGCAGCGGCCCCGGCGGCGGACTGATCGGCAGCGGAAAGGGACTGACCGGGCTGCGGGAACGGGTCGCGGCGGCGGGCGGTACGGTCGAGGCCGGCCCGCTCGAACCGCGCGGCTGGCGACTGCTGGTCACCGTCCGGCCGTCGGACGCCCACCCTGGAAGGACGACATGACGATCCGCCTGCTGCTCGCGGAGGACCAGGAACTGGTCCGCACCGCGCTCGGCGCCCTGCTCGACCTGGAGGAGGACTTCGAGGTGGTCGCCGCCGTCGGACGCGGCGACCAGGTGGTCGAGGCGGCCCGCGAGCACCGGCCGGACGTCGCCCTGCTGGACATCGAGATGCCCGGACTGGACGGCCTGGCGGCCGCGGCCGTGCTCGGCCAACAGGTGCCCGGCTGCCGGGTGGTGATCCTCACCACCTTCGGCCGGGCCGGCTACCTGCGCCGGGCGATGGAGGCGGGCGCGCTCGGCTTCGTGGTCAAGGACGCCCCGGCGGAGGTGCTGGCCGACGCCATCCGCCGGGTGGCGGCGGGGGAGCGGGTGGTCGACCCGGAGCTCGCCGCCGCCACCATCGCGGCGGGCGCCTCCCCGCTCACCGCCCGCGAACGCGACGTCCTCAACGCCTCCCGCTCCGGCGCCGGGGTCGCCGAGATCGCGGGGAAGCTCTACCTGTCCGAGGGCACCGTCCGCAACTACTTCTCCGCCGCCATCGCCAAGACCGGCACCCGCAACCGGACCGAGGCGCTGCGGACCGCCGACGAGCGCGGCTGGTTGTAGCGCCGCTCAGTTGTCGGGCGCCGCTCAGCCGTCCGGGGCCGGCGGCAGATCGGCGGGCCGCCGTCGCGGGGGGCTGTCGGTGGGGCGGGGTACGGTCGCGACATGGCTGCCCGAATCGATCTGACCCTCGACTGCGCCGACGCGCGACTGCTCGCCGAGTTCTGGAAGACGGCCCTCGGGTACGTGGACGAGCCGCCGCCGCCCCCGTTCCGGACGCGCGAGGAGTGGCTCGCGCAGTTCGACCTGCCCGAGGACGACTCCGCGGACGACGGCGCTTGGCTCTGCGACCCGGCGGGGGCCGGGCCGCGGCTGTCCATCCTCAGGGTGCCCGAGCCGAAGCGGGCGAAGAACCGGCTGCACATCGACATCCGGGTGCCGGGCCACGGCGGCCCGGCCGAGCGCTGGGCGCGGATCAGGGCGGAGGCGGCCCGGCTGGTGACGGCGGGCGGGCGGGTCCTGGCGGAGCACGACGGGCACCACGTGGTGATGGCCGATCCGGAGGGCAACGAGTTCTGCGTCGCGGCGGGTCCGGCGGTCGGCTAGGCCCTGTCCGGCCGATCTTGCCGGGCGCGCGACGCCGGGCATCCCGCCTGGACGCACGCCCGAATCGTCCAAGTACGTCCAGTACGAGGCCGACTCGGGCGCACGCCCAGCCGGGCGCGAAGTGGGGGTACCTCCCGGCCGAAGGCTGGGGGAGTCGCGCGCTGATCCGCCAAGATCGGCCGGACAGGACCTGGGCCCTGTCCGGTCGGTGGTCAGCCGGTGCGCAGGACCCGGAAGCGGTCGGGGGCGGACGGGTCCCGGTCGACGACCTGGACCGGCGGCCAGGCCCACTGCCAGACGGCGGAGCCGGGCGGTCGGGTGAAGCGGATCGGCCCGCGGGTGCCCTCGACGGAGAGCTGCGGCCAGGCCGCGGCGATGCGTTGGTGGTCGGTCCCGGCGGAACGCAGCGCCTCGGCCAGGACGGTGACGGTGTCGTGGCCCTCGAAGGCGACGAAGGACGGTTCCTCGCCCAGCCGCGCGCGCAGGGCCGCGGCGACCCGCTCGCCGCGGGGGCCGAGCTGCTCGGGCAGGTAGCGCAGGAAGGGGACGGCCGTGCCCTGGTCGCCCAGCAGCGCCCGCCATTCGGCGAACTCCGGCTGCCCCGCCGGGGCGCCGATCAGGACCTCGGCGAGGCGCCGGTCGGCGCGGACCGCCCGGACGATCGGCACGGCCGGCTCGGGGTGGCCGACCAGGAGGAGCAGGGCCGTCGCACCGTGCCCGAGGAGTTCCCCGCACAGCTCAGCGGGGGAGAGCGCGCCGGTGTCCAGCTCGACGATGGCGCCGCCGCGCGGGGCGAGGTGCTCGCGCAGGATGCGGGCCCCGGCGGCCCAGTAGACGCTCGGCTGGGTCGCCGCGACGATCCGGCGGTGGCCCGCGTCGAGGAGGAAGTCCGCGTAGACCCGCCAGCCGTGGGACTGCGCCGGACACAGCCGGGCGACCCGGTCCGTCGGACGGTCGGCGAGCGCGTCGAGGACGGCCGAGGAGCAGAGGTAGGGCAGCCCGAGGGCCTCCGTCCGGGCGGCCACGGCCCGGGCGACGACGCTGTGGTACTCCCCAACCACGGCGGCGACCCCCAGCCCGGCCAACTCGTCCACCGCGGCCGTGGCCCGCTGCGGATCGGCCGCGGTGTCCCGGACCAGCAGGTCGAGCGGCTGACCGGCGATCCCGCCGGCGTCGTTGACCTCCTGGACGGCCGTCTCCAGCCCGGCGAGCAGGTGCCGGCCCGCCTCCGCCCAGCCCGGTCGACTCAGCGGGACGAGGGCGCCGATCGGCACGGACGACGGTGGGGGTACCTGCGTGGTCACGCGGGACATTCAATCGACCGCTGCAGCGGACCGGCAAGCGAATATCCGACGAGGTCGGGCGGGGACGAAGCACGGCGGTTGTTTCCGGGTTGTTCCGGTACCCGGGGTGTCGGGGCTGTCGGCGGGCACCTGTATGTTGATCACTCGCCGACCCTGCCGCGCGCCCGTTCCGGGCTGCCGACGCGCGGGTCCGGCCCGGACCGCCCCTGTCCCGGCGGTCGGGCCGTCGGCGCGGGGGGACTTCGGAAGGACCTCGGCCCGGGGTGGATCAGCCGCTCATCGACTCATCGACTCATCGTCTCGACGTCTCCGAAGGATCTCGTATGACCGTTCCTGTCCCGCCCGACAGACCGCAGTCCGGGGAGGTGCCCGCCGGCGCCGACCCGGAGGCGCCGCTGACCCCGGGGCAGAGCGAGGCCCCGGGCGAGGGCGAGGCCACGACGCCCGCGCCCGCCGTGGCCGAGGCTCCTGCGTCTGCTGACGCGCCGGCAGCCGCCGATGCTGCCGCGTCTGCTGACGCTCCCGCGCCCGCCGTGGCGCCTGCGCCCACCGTCGCGCTCACCAAGGCCGACGCCCCGGCGTCTGCTGACGCTCCGGCAGCCGCCGATGCTGCCGCGCCCGCTGACGCCCCCGCGCCCGCTGACGCCCCCGCGCCCGCTGACGCCCCCGCGCCCGCCGAAGCGCCCGCGCCGGCTGACGCCTTCGCCGCCGTCGGGGCGCCCGCGCCGTTCGCGTCGCCGTACCCCGCGCCCGCTCCGGGTGCCGGCTACGGCCAGCAGCCGGGCTACCCGTACTGGCCGCAGTACCCGGTGGCCGCGCCGCAGCCCCGCAACGGGCTGGGCACCGCCGCCCTGGTGCTGGGCATCATCGGCGTCGTCCTCGGCCTGCTGATCGTCTTCTTCTGGGTGTCCTGGCTGCCCGCCCTGCTGGCCCTGATCTTCGGAATCGTCGGCCTGGGCAACGCCCGCAAGGGCGTGGCGAACAACCGGGGGGTCGCGCTCGCCGGGGTGATCCTGGGCATATCCGGGCTGGTCGTCTCGGTCGGTGCCGGGGTGTTCGTCGGCTACGGGGTGTACCGGGCGCACGAGCAGAGCAAGGCCGAGTCGGAGGCCGCGCGGGTCCGCGCCGACGAGGCGGACCGGGCCGCAGCCGAGCGGGTCGCCAAGGAGAAGGAGCGGCTCGACGCCGCGAAGAAGAAGATCGAGGAGGAGCAGCAGGCGAGGGCTGCCGACGAGAAGGCCCGTCATCTGGGGTTCGGTCAGTCGTACACCTTCGCGGACGGGTTGAAGGTCTCGATGGCCGCGCCGGAGCCGTACGTCCCGAACGAGACGGTGTTCGCGGCACCGAAGAACTCCAAGTTCATCCAGGTGACGATCACCATCGTCAACAACGGCTCCAAGGACGTCCCGCTCGACGCCTACGGACTGCCTTCCGTGAAGGACTCCAACGGGACCCTGGTCACCGCGCTGATCGACGGCAGCCGTCGGATGAAGATCCCCCGCGGCATGGTGGCGCCGGGCGAGCAGGCCACCAGCGTCTCCGCGTACGCTCTGCCGAACGCCTCGGCCGACCCGTTCACCGTCGCCTTCACCTACTTCGGTGTCGGCATGAAGACCGTGACGTGGTCCGGCTCCCCGAGCTGATCCCGCCGTCCGACGCGGGGACCCCCGGGCCGTCGGCCCGGGGGTCCCGTCATGTCGGCGGCTGTCAGCCGTGGGCGAGGCAGCGGGTGAGTTCGTCCAGCCGGTAGAAGGCGGAGCCGGCGGTGACCGGCGTGCAGGAGGGCTTGAAGGCGGTCTCCTTCTCGTTGTAGAGCATCCGGACCAGGTGCTCGGCGGGCCGGCCGTCGGAGGGGGAGTCCTCGTAGAGGTCCCACTGGATGTTCGCGCCCATCGGGGCGACGTCGGCGCCGCGCCACGGGTTGTTGGCGTAGGTGTACGGCTGCGCCGGGTCGGCGGCCTCGGTGCTGCCGGGCAGGCCGAGCAGGGCGGCGAGCGGGATGATCTCCTCGGCGTGGGTGAAGCGCAGCACCGCGCCGTCGCGGCTGGTGCCCGCGGCCTTGGCGCGGGCCTGGGCGAGCAGGTCGTCCAGCAGGACGCCGGCCATCTTGTAGGTGATGGTGCGTCCGCGGAAGGCGGGGCCCTTCTGGTAGAACTCCTCGGCGTCGTCGAGGTAGGCGAGCCACCGGGTGTCGTGGTCGGTGAGGTAGCGGGTGAGGTCGACCCCGGGGGCCTCCACGCTGAGGTCGGGAGCCGCGCTGTAGAGCTCGTAGAGCGAGCGGGCGAAGGAGACCTGGTCGTCGACGGACGTCGCCGCGAGGAAGTCGGCCCGGAACAGCCGCGCGAGGGCGTGCCGGGCGGCTTCGGCGGTGCGCGGATCGGCCTCGGTCCGGTCCAGGACGGCGGCGAGGTCCGGGTCGTCCGCCAGGTACGCCCGGTAGTCGGCGTTCTGCGGCTGCTTGTGGAAGTACAGCAGGTCCTTGTCGGTGACCGGGGGCTTGATCAGGTCGGCGAGCGCGGGGTCGCCGGCGGTCAGGCCCGCGGTGAAGGCGTCGGCGCTGGCCACCGCGCGCGGAACGCCCGAAGTCTCCACCACCACGGGCTCCTTGCCGGTGGTGATCTCCCGGAACAGGGACGGCAGTCGCTGCTCCAGGCGCAGCGCGGTCCGCCGGTGCTCCAGGGCGCCGCGGGCGGAGAGGTTGCCGTAGCCGAGGGTGGCGGCGGCGGAGCGGAGCGACCGCACCTGGGGGGCGAGTTCGGCGCCGAGGTCGGTGAGGGCGTGCTGCCGCCCGGCCTGGTCCAGGACGGCGAGCACGGTGTCGGCGTCGTCGCTGCCGGACATGGCGCTGGAGCCGTGGCGGGCGACGTTCTCGGTGAAGACCGGGCGGAAGCCGGCCGGGGGCTGCTGGTAGCGGTCCGGCCCGCCCTGCGGCTCGTAGGGGGTCTTCGTGCCGTACCGGCCGTGCTGGTGGGTGCGGTGGGCGGAGCCGGGGCGGTCGGCGGCGGACGAGCTGCCCGCGGTGGACAGCACGCCGACGGCCAGGGTGAGGGCCAGGGCGGCGGAGAGGGCGGCGGTGCGCTTCACGGCGGTCCTTTTCGTCGGGATGGGTCGGGGTGGGTCGGGGCCGGTCGGGGCCGGTCGGGGGGAGCTGATGACGGTTCGTCGGTCATGGTGTCATGGACATGTAGACGCGGGTCGACGCGACGTCGTGCTGCGGGTGACGAAAGGCCGACGGGGGCGGGGTCCGCGGATCGGACGTACCGGCACCAACTCGCCAGCCTGACCGGAAAGATGGTCCCGAGTCGGCCGAACTCACGATCTTTCGGACAGTGGACGATCAAACACTTGATCTACCCGTGGGTGGCTCCTAGATTGCCGTGCAATGTCACACTGAGACGACCGACGCGGCCTTCCTGGGGGACCGGTGCCGGACACCGCACAGCACGTACCGCCCCGGACCGTCGAGAAGCTGCCCCGGGTGTTCTACCGGCTGGCGCTGGGCGACGCCCTGTCCACCTACGGGAGCCAGCTCGACCTGGTGGCGCTCAGCCTGTTCGCCTACGAGGCGGCCGGGAACGCGCTCGGCACGGCCGGGTACCTGATCCTGCGGCTGACCGGCGGCTTGGTCGGCGGGCTGGTCTCCGGGCGGCTGGTGGCCCGGACCGACCGGCGACGGCTGATGACGGGCTGCGCGCTGGCCCAGGCGGTGGCCCTGATCGTGGTGGCCCTGGTCCCGGCGCCCGCCCGCATCCCGGTGCTCTACCTGCTCGCGCTGGTCTTCGGCGGGGCGGCGGCGGTGTGCGCCGTCGCGCTGCGCACCAGCATCCCGGAGATGGTCGGCTCCGAGCGCCGGGCCCGGGCCAACAGCCTGATGGCGAGCTGCCGTTCGGCCGCCATGGTGCTCGGCTTCGCCTCCGCCGGTGTGGTGGTCGCCTGGGCCGGGTTCCGGGCGGCGCTGCTGATCGACGCGTCCAGCTTCGTGGTGTTCGCCGCCGTGGTGCTCCGGCTGCCGCTGCGCACCCGGCCCGAAGCCGCGGGGGCCGACAGCGGTACCGATGGCAGCAGCGGCAGTGGCGCCGACGGCGGGAAGGGGAAACGATTCGGCAGCCGCTGGCAGGCCCTGATCGTCCTGCGGGCCGCCCCCGTGGTCGGCGCGATGGCCGGGATCCGCCTGCTGGACGCCTTCGGCTCGGCCGCCCACAACATCAGCCTGCCGGTCTTCGCCAACCAGCACGACCCCGGCAACCCGGCCGCGCTGCTGGGCACCTTCTGGGCCACCTGGGCGGTGGGCAACCTGGCCGCCCAACAACTGGTCTCCCGGCTCCTGCTGCGCCGGGGCATCGAGCCGGGCGAACGCGCCTTCGCCCTGGGTACCTGCCTGATGTCCGGCTGCTTCATCCTGGTCTTCACCGGGCTGCCGACCCCGCTGTTCCTGCTGGTGGCGATCGGCGCGGGGCTCGGCGACGGCTTCACCGAGATCTCGTACACCACCCGGATCCAGGCCCTCACCGACGAACGGCGCGGCCAGGCCTTCGGGTTGCTCGCCTCCGCCGAGAACGTCGGCATGGGCACCGGGATGCTGCTGAGCGGCTCGCTGCTGGCGCTGTTCAGCCCGCTGACCGTGGTCGGCGTCTCGCACGCCGTCCCGATAGTGCTGGCACTCGGCTTCCTGGTCCTGGTCGCCCGCTCGCGCACCCGCTGAACCCGAACCGCCGTACCGCCGCACTGCCGCTCCGCCGAACTGCCGTACCGCCGCGCCTCCGTACGCCCGCTCGACCGCTCCCACAGGTACCGCGCCACCGGATCCGCCGACGCCCACGAGGCCGCAGGCGACCCCGATCCGCCCACCCGACGCACCCCGGGGCAGCCCACCCGCGCATGCCCCGCACCGATCCGAAAGGCGCCGTAGCTGATGAGCCCCACCGGTCCCGACCGTGCCCGGCTGCGCGCGCTGGAGGCCCGGCTGCTGCTGCGTCCGGAGGTCGCCGACTGCGCGCTGCTGCCGGTCGAGCGCGCCGACCGCCGCCCCGGCCTGCTGGCCTACCTGGTGCCCGCCGTCGACACCGACCCCGCCGCGCTGCGCCGCCGGGCCACCGCCGCCCTGGTGGACGCCGACCCGGGCGCCGAGGTGCACCTGCTGGACGGCATCGTCCGCACCCCGGAGGGCGAGCCCGACGGTGCCGCCCTCGCCGCCGCCGTGACCCGGCCGCCCGCCGGGCCCGGACCGGCCCTCCGTCACCTGCGCGAACTCACCGTGCACTGGCGGCCGTTCGGCACCCCGGGGTCGGCCGTCCCCGAGCGCGCCGGAACCGAGGGGCACGGAACCGAGGAGTGCGGAACCCAGGAGCCCGGCATCGAGGAGACCGGCACCGAGGCGGTCGGCGCCCCGCTGCCCGCACCGGCGCCGGACGCGCCCCGGACGCTGCCCGAGGCGCTGCTGCGCGCCGCCGAACGGTACCCCGAGCACGGCCTGCACCTGGTCCGGGCGGACGGCCGGGCGACCAGGCTGACCTACCCCCGACTGCTGGAGCGGTCCCGGGAGACCCTCGCCCTGCTGACCGCCGCCGGACTGCGGCCCGGCGACCGGGTGATCCTCCAAGTCCCGGACCCGGAGCACTACTTCCCCGCGCTGTGGGGGTGCCTGCTGGGCGGGATCCAGCCGGTCACGGTGGCCCGACCGCCGGCGTACGACCAGCCCAACCCCGTCCTGGAGAAGCTCTGGCACGCCTGGCAGACCCTGGAGGAGCCGCCGGTGCTCGCCTCCGGTCCGGCGGTCGCGGGCCTGGCCCGGCTCGGCGAGCTCTACCCGGCGCCCGGGCTGCGGGTCGTCGCGGTCGACCGCCCCACCGCTGCCGGGGCCGACGAGGGCGCGCCGCCCGCCCGCCCCGGCGTCGAGTGCACCCCGGACCCGGGGGACGTGGCGATGCTCCAGCTCTCCTCCGGCAGCACCGGCCGCTCCAAGGCGGTGCAGATCACCCACCGCGGCATCCTGGAGTACGTGGCCGGCGCGGTGGCCCAGGGCAGCTCGCCCGAGGACGTCACCGTCAACTGGCTGCCGCTGGACCACGTCGCCGGGCTGCTGATGTTCCACCTGCGCGACGTGGCGCTGGCCGCCGACCAGGTGCAGGTGCCCACCGAGCTGGTGCTCGCCGACCCGCTGGTCTGGCTGGACACCCTGGAGCGCTACCGGGGTGCGCACTCCTGGTCGCCCAACTTCGGCTACCGGCTGGTCGCCGAGGCGGTGCGGGCGGCCGGTCCCGGCCGGCACTGGGACCTCTCCGCGGTCAAGTCCCTGATCAACGCGGGAGAGCAGTGCACCGAGGCGGTGCTGGACGAATTCCTGTCCGCCACCGGGCCATTCGGTGTCCGGGCGGAGCACCTGCTGCTCGGCTGGGGCATGGCCGAGACCTGTACCGCCATCGCCTACAAGCGCTACCACGAGGACGGCGCCCGCCGCCTGGTGCGCACCGACTCGCTGGGCGGCCGGCTGGAGCCCGTCGGCCCGGACTCCGCGGAGCGCGGCACCGCCTTCCTCAGCATGGGCCGCCCCGCCCCCGGCGCCCGGTTCCGGGTGGCCGGTGAGGACGGCCGGGCCCTGCCCGAGCACCGGGTCGGCCGGCTCCAGGTCAACTCCGGCCGGGTGACGCCCGGTTACCTGAACAACCCGGCCGCCGACCGGGAGTCCTTCGTCGGCGACGGCTGGTTCGACACCGGGGACCTGGCCTTCCTGGCCGACGGGGAGGTGGTGCTCACCGGCCGGCGCAAGGAGATCATCATCGTCAACGGGGTGCACCACTTCTGCCACGAGCTGGAGGACGTGGTCGCCTCCGTGTCGGAGGTGCGCTCCGGGCACGTCGCCGCCTTCGGGGTGCCGGACGAACGCACCGGCACCGAACAGCTGGTGATCGTCTACGTGCCGAGTGACCAGGACGCCCCCGCACCGCCGGTGGCCGCCGAGGTCCGCAGGGTGCTGGCCGCCCGTCGGCAGCCCGCCCCCGTCCTGGTGCTGCCGGTACCGGCGGCCGGGTTCCCGCGCACCACCAGCGGCAAGATCCAGCGCACCGCGCTGCGCGAGCGCCTGCTCGACGGCGGACTCGACGAGCAGATCGTGGCCCTGGACCTGGCCGAGGCCAACTCCCGCACCCTGCCGGACTGTGTGCGCCGGATCGGCTGGGAACCCCGCCCGGTGCCCCCGGACCCGGTCGGGGCCGCCCCGGCGGAGGGTGAGCCGGCGGAGGGCGACCCGGTCGGGCCGACCCTGCTGCTCGGCCCGTCCGGCCCCGGCACCCTGGTCGAGGCGCTGCGCGCGGCCCTGCCGCACGCCGTGGTGGTGGACCGGTCGCCGACCGCCGACCCCGGGCAGTGGCTGCGGGCCCTCGGCGAGCAGCGCCCCGGGCGGGTGCTGCACCTGTGGGACGCGGCCCGCGCGGACGCGGCACAGCCGGTGGACGCGGTACGGCCGGTGGACGCCGCGCCGCCGGACGAGGCGCTGCTCGCCCTGCTGCGCGCCCTCGGCTACCGGCCGCCCTCCGGCGAGCTGGTCACCGTCAGCGCCGGACTGTACGCCGTCCTGCCCGGAGAACTCCCCGATCCGGCCGCCGAGTTGACGGCGGCGCTGACCGCCGGGGCGAGAGCCGAGCAGCTGGTGCCGGCCGCCCGGCACATCGACCTGCCGGTCGGCCTGCCGCCCGCCGAGCAGGCCGCCGCGCTGCTCGCCCTGCTGGCCGATCCCCGGCCGGAACCCGAGTGCGCCTGGCGCGCGGGCCGCCCGTGGGTGCCCCGACTCGCGGCGGTCGAGCCCGCCAACGGCGCCTCCACGGCCGGGCCGTCCGTCGACGCCGGCCCGGCCGGGCCCGGCGGCTGCTCGCTGTTCTCGCCCGGCGCCCGCTACCTGGTCACCGGCGGCCTCGGCGGGATCGCCGCCGAACTGCTGCCCGGTCTGCTGCGCGACCACGGCGCCCGGCTGCTGCTGATCGGCCGCACCGACCTGGACGCGCCGACCGCCGAGGCGGCCGACCGCCGCGCCGCCCTGCAACGGCTGTCCGGCTACGGTGGCCGGGTCGACTACCGCCGGGCCGACGTGACGGACCGGGAGCAGCTGGCGGCCGTGGTCGCCGAGGCCGAACGGGACTGGCAGGCACCGCTGGACGGTGTGCTCCACCTGGCCGGCGCCTACCGGATCGCCCTGCTCTCCGGCACCGGCCCGGAGAGCTGGCGCGAGGCGGTGCGCGCCAAGACGACCGGCACCGACCACCTGATCGAGCTGGTCCGGCAGCGCCCCGGCGCCCAGTTCGTCGGCTTCTCCTCGATGGTCGGCTTCCAGGAGGCCGTCGGCTCCACCGCGTACGCCGCCGCCAACCGCTACCTGGAGAGCGCGGCCGAACGACTGCACCGGCAGACCGGCAGACCGGCCTGGACGATCTCCTGGGGCCTGTGGAGCCGGGTCGGCATGAACGGCGCCACCGACCTCGACCGGGTCGCCGCGGACCGGGGCATCGCGGTGCTGAGCGCCGCGCACGGCCGCCGACTGACGCGGCTGCTGCTGGACGGCGCCCCGGGCCGCTGGTACGCCGGGCCCGAGCCGAGCGCGCCCGCCGCGCGCCGCCGACTGCTGGCCACCGCCCCGCGGCCGGTCGCCGAGGCGCCCGCCGCCCGGCCGGCCGAGGCCCGGACCCCGCGGCCCAGCGCCGAGCCGGCCGGCCTCCCGGGATCCGCGCCCGTCGGCGCCGAACTGCGCAGGACCGTCCTGGACGCCTTCGAGGCGGTCCTCGACGCCCCGCTCGACCCGACCCGCCCGCTGGCCGAACTCGGCATCGGCTCCCTGCAGTTGATGCGGGTGCACGGCGCCCTGAGTGCGGCCCTGCCGGCGCCCCCGTCACCCACCGAACTGTTCCGGCACCCCACCGTGGACGCCCTGGTCGCCCACCTCACCGAGGCGCCCACGGCCCCGGCCGCGTCCTCCGCCGAGCCCGCCGCCACACCGTCGACCGGTGGCGCCGACGACCGCCGGGTGGCCGTCGTCGGCCTGGCCCTGCGCTTCCCCGGCGCCGACACTCCCGAGCAGTACTGGCGCAACATCGTCGACGGGGTCCGCAGCACCACCCGGTTCACCGAGGAGGAGCTGGCGGCGGCCGGGCTGCGCCCGGAGGAGTACGGTCACCCCGACTTCGTCCCGGTGACCGGCGCGCTGCCCGACACCGACCGCTTCGACGCCGAGGCCTTCGGCATCAGCGGCGCCGAGGCCGCCCTGATGGACCCCCAGCAGCGCCTGCTGCTGGAGACCTGCCGCCAGGCGCTGGAGGACGGCGGCTACGACGCGCCCGACCCGCAGCGCCGGGTCGGGGTCTTCGCCGGCACCGGGATGACCCTGTACGCGCTGCGCACCTACTACCAGCACACCCTGGCCACCACCGCCGACCCGGCCGAGCCGGTCCCCGCGCTGCAGACCGCGATCGGCAACCAGGCCGACTTCGCCGCCACCCGGGTCGCCCACCGGCTGGGCCTGACCGGCCCGGCGATCGGCGTGCAGACCGCCTGCTCCACCTCGCTGGTCGCGGTGCACCTGGCGGCCCAGGCGCTGCTGGCCGGCGACTGCGACCTGGCCCTGGCCGGGGCCGCCGCCCTGCACATCCCGCAGGCCGCCGGATACCGCTACCAGGAGGGCTCGATCCTCGCCCCCGACGGCGTCTGCCGGGCCTTCGACGCGGCGGCCGGCGGCACCGTCGGCGGCAACGGGGTCGCGGCCGTGCTGCTCAAGCGCCTGGACCGGGCCCTGGCCGACGGCGACACCGTGCACGGCGTCATCCTCGCCTCGGCCGTCAACAACGACGGCGGACAGAAGGTCGGCTTCACCGCGCCCAGCGTGGACGGCCAGGCGGCGGTCGTCGGACGGGCCCTCGACCTGGCCGGGGTGCCGGCCGAGAGCGTCGGCTACATCGAGGCGCACGGCACCGGCACCCCGCTGGGCGACCCGATCGAGTTCCGGGCGCTGGCCCAGGCGTTCCGCGCCCGGACCGGGGCGGTCGACTTCTGCTCGCTCGGCTCGGTGAAGCCCAACATCGGCCACCTGGACACCTGTGCCGGACTGGCCGGGCTGATCAAGGCCCTGCTGGTGCTGCGGCACGGCACCGTCCCGCCGCTGGTCGGCTTCGAGCGCCCCAACCCCGCGCTGGAGCTGACCGGCAGCCCGTTCCGGCTCTCCGCCGAGGCCCGCGACTGGCCGGTCAGTGCCACCCCGCGCCGGGCCGGGGTGAGCGCGCTGGGCGTCGGCGGCACCAACGCCCACCTGGTGCTGGAGGAGGCCCCGCCGGCGGCCGCACCCGGCGGTGGCCCCTGGTCGGCCCCGACGGTGCTGCCGCTGTCCGCCCGCACCGAGCAGGGCCTGACCGAGCTGGTCGCCCGGTTCCGCGACCGTCTCGCCACCGGGCCCGCGCCCGCCCCCGGCGACCTGCCGCTCACCGTGGGCGGCGGGCGCCGCGCGCTGCGCCACCGCCTCGCCGTCACCGGCGCCGACCCCGAGGAGCTGCGCTGCGGCCTGGAGGCCCACCTGGCGGGCCGCACCACCGGAGCCGTACCGGTACGCCGGGAGGCGCCGCGCGGCGACGTCCGGCCGGTGCTGCTCTTCACCGGCCAGGGCGGCCAGTACCGGGGGATGGCCGCCGAACTCCACCGCGCCTTCCCGGTCTTCCGGGACGTCCTGACGGAGTGCGACCGGCTGCACCGCGAGGCCTGGGACGAACCGCTGCTGCCGCTGCTGCTCGACGCCGTGCCCGCCGGGGCCCAGGACGTATGGACCACCGAAGCGGCCCAGCCCGCGCTGTTCGCACTGCAGGCGGCCTACCTGCGGCTCTGGCAGGAGCTCGGGCTCCGCCCGGCCGCCGTCGCGGGGCACAGCGCCGGTGAGTACGCGGCCTTCCACGCGGCGGGCGCCCTCGACCTCGCCGACGGGATGTTCCTCACCGCGCTGCGCGGCCGGCTGATGCACCGGGCGACCGCGCCCGGGGCGATGACGGCGGTGATGGCCGGTCCGCAGCGGCTCGCCGAGCTCGGCGCCCGACCGGCCGGGGCCGGGGTCGAGCTGGCCGTCGTCAACGGCGCGGGACAGTGCGTACTCGCCGGGCCGCCGGAAGGGATCGCGGCGGCGGAGGCCGCACTCGCCGCCCAGGGGGTGACCACCGAACGGCTCGGCACCAACCGGGCGTTCCACTCCCGGCTGCTGGACCCGGTGCTCGAACCGCTCCGCGAACAGCTCGCCCGGCTGCGGCTGCGGCCCCTGACCGTCCCGCTGGTGAGCAACCTGGGCGGCGAGGTGTTGGCCCCCGGTTACGTGCCCACCCCCGACTACTTCGTCCGGCAGACCCGGGAGACCGCGCGCTTCGACCAGGTGCTGGCCGGGCTGGACGGGCTGGGCCACGACGTCCTCCTGGAGCTCGGCCCGCACCCGACGCTCACCGGAATGGGCCGCCGGGAGCTGCCGCACCGCCACTTCGTGGCCGGGGCCCGGCGCGGAGCGTCGCAGGAGCTGCAGTTCGACGCCGCGGCGGCCGCGCTCTGGTCGCACGGCGTCCCGATCGACTGGGCGCGCTTCGCCGCCGCCCGCGACTGGCCGGACGGCCCGGCCCGCCGGGTGCCGCTGCCGACCACCGTCTTCCAGCGCCGCCGCCACTGGTTCACCGCCCCCGACCGGCCGACCACCGAGGACCCCGCCATGCACCAGGCACCGCCGCCCCAGCAGCCCGCAGCCGTTGTTCCGTCGTCCGTCGCGAGCCCCGAGCAGTCGGCCGAGGCGGCCGTGCTGCGCCGGGTGCTGGAGCAGACGGCCCGACAACTGGGCCACGACGAGGGGGAGGTCGGAGCCGACGACCCCTTCTTCGACCTGGGCGCCGACTCGCTCGGGATGATCAACATGATCCGGGACCTGGAGCGCGCCTACCGGGTGCGGATCTCGATGCGGGAGCTGTTCGAGGAGGCGGACACCCCGGCCCGGCTGGCCGGGCTGATCGCCGGGCGGCTGGAGCCCGCCGTCCGGGACGCGCTGGTCCCGGCCGCGGCGCCCGAGCCGGCCGTCGTGCCCGAGCCGGTGGCCGCTGCCGCCGCCGCTGCCGTCGCCGAGCCGGCACCGGCGCCCCGAGCGGTCGTGCCCGTGGCACCCGCCGTGCCCGCCGTACCCACTGTGCCCGCCGTACCCGTACCGGCGGCGCTCCCGGTTCCGGTCGCCGCCCCGGTGACCGACGGCACCGCCCTGATCGAGCGCCAACTCGCGCTGCTCGGCCAGTTCTCCGACCTGATGCGCGACCAGCTCGGCCTGCTGGCCGGGACCGGGCCGGTGCCGCCCGCGCCCGTCCCGGCGGCGGCTCCCGCCGTCCTGCCACCCACCGTGGCCGTCGCGCCCGTGGCCCCCGCGCCCGTGCCCGTCGCCGCGCCCGAGGCCCCCGCCGGCCCGCAGGTGCACGGCCCCCGGGTGACCCTCTCCCGCGAGTCCGGCATGGCCTCCGGCGGCCTGACCGAGCAGCAGCGCGCCCACGTGGACGGCCTGGTCGCCCGCTTCACCGCCCGCACCGCCGCCTCCAAGGCGGTCACCCGCCGGCACCGGCGCACCCTCGCCGACAGCCGCGCCGTGGTGGGCTTCCGCTCCGCGACCAAGGAGATGCTCTACCCGCTGGCCGCCCGCCGGGCCCGGGGCTCCCGGCTGGAGGACCTCGACGGCAACACCTACGTCGACATCACCATGGGCTTCGGCGTCCTGCTCTTCGGCCACGACCCGGAGTTCGTCACCGAGGCCGTCCGCGAGCACCTGGCCGGCGGGCTGCGGCTGGGCCCGCGCGGCCCGGAGACCGGTGAGGCCGCCGAACTGCTGGCCGAGCTGACCGGCACCGAGCGGGTCGCCTTCGCCAACTCCGGCACCGAGGCGAACGCCGGGGCGATCCGGCTGGCCCGCGCCCACACCGGCCGGGACACGATCGTCATGTTCGAGGGCTCGTACCACGGCCACTCCGACCAGACCCTGGGCCGGACCGTGGGCCACGGCGCCGACCGGGAGACCGTCCCGGTGTCCAGCGGCATCCCGGCCGGCGCGGTCGCCGACCTGGTGGTGCTGCGCTACGGCGATCCGCAGAGCCTCCAGGTCATCGAGGAGCTCGGCGACCGGATCGCCGCCGTCCTGGTCGAGCCGGTGCAGAGCCGCCACCCCGGGCGCCAGCCCGTCGAGTTCGTCCGCGCGCTGCGTGAACTGACCACCCGGCGCGGCATCGTGCTGCTCTTCGACCAGATGCTCACCGGCTTCCGCCCCCACCTGCGCGGCGCCGAGGGCTTCTGGGGCGTCACCCCCGACCTCTCCACCTACGGCAAGGTGCTCGGCGGCGGCTACCCGATCGGCGCGATCGCCGGACGCGCCGACCTGCTGGACGGGATCGACGGCGGCCACTGGGACTACGGGGACGACAGCTACCCGCCCAAGGACACCACCTTCTTCGGCGGCACCTACATCCAGCACCCGCTGGCGATGACCGCGGCGGGCGCCGTGCTGCGCCACCTCAAGGAGGCCGGCCCCGGCCTCCAGGAGCGGCTGAACGCCCGTACCGACGAACTCGCCGCCACGCTCAACGGGTTCTTCGAGGAGGAGGAGTTCCCGCTGCGGCTGGCCCACTTCGGCTCGCTGTTCCGGTTCGAGCCGCGGGCCGACGTGGAGCTGTTCTTCCCCGAGCTGCTGACCCGCGGGGTCTACGTCTGGGAGTGGCGCAACTTCTTCCTCTCCACCGCCCACACCGACGGCGACGTCGAGTTCGTGGTCGACGCGGTCCGGGAGTCGCTGTGCGGCCTGCGGCGCGGCGGCTTCTTCCCGGCCCCGCCCGGGGTGCGGCTCCCGGCTGCGCGCCCGGCGGCGGACGCGCTGCCCGGCCTCGCGGCGGAGACCCGCGCCGAGCCCGTGAAGGAGACCCGCACCGAGCCCGTCCCCACCTCCTACCAGCCGGTCCGCGACCCGGAACGCCCGGTGGACTTCAGCCTCTACTTCTTCGGCGACTACCTCCTGGACTCCCCGGAGGACGAGAAGTACCGGATCGTCCTGGACAGCGCCCGCTTCGCCGACCGGCACGACTTCCACGCCGTCTGGCTGCCGGAGCGCCACTTCCACTCCTTCGGCGGGATCTTCCCCAACCCCTCGGTGCTGGCCGCGGCCCTCGCCCGGGAGACCAGCCGGATCCGGCTGAACGCCGGCTGCGCGGTGCTCCCGCTGCACCACCCCGTCCGGGTGGCCGAGGAGTGGTCGGTGGTCGACAACCTGTCCGGCGGCCGGGTCGGCCTGGGCTGTGCCAGCGGCTGGCACCCCAACGACTTCCTGTTCTTCCCCGAGAACTACGGCGGGCACAAGGAGTTGATGCACCGTCAGGTCGACACCGTGCGGTCCCTGTGGCGGGGCGAGCCCTACCGCGGCCGCAACGGCAACGGGGAGCCGATCGAGGTGACCCTGCACCCGCGTCCGCTGCAGGAGCAGCCGCCGATGTTCACCGCGATCGTCGGCAACCCGGACAGCTTCCGCGAGGCGGCCCGGCACGACCTGGGCGTCATCACCAACCTGATGACCCAGGACGTCGCCCAACTCGCCGAGAACGTCGCCCTCTACCGGCGCACCCGGGCCGAACACGGCCTGGACCCGGAGGCCGGCCGGGTGGTCGTGCTGGTCCACACCTACCTGGGCGCCGACCTCGACACCGCCCGCGCGCAGGCCTACCGCCCGTTCTGCCACTACCTGCGCTCCTCGCTGTCGCTGTTCGGGCAGATGGCCAACAGCCTCGGCCTGACCCTGGACTTCGAGAACACCCGGGAGGAGGACCTGGAGTTCGTGCTGGAACGCGCCTACGAGCGCTACTGCGCCGCGCGCGCCCTGATCGGCACCCCGGAGAGCGTGCGCCCCGTGCTCGCCGAACTGCGGGCGGCCGGCGCGGACGAGATCGCCTGCTTCGTCGACTTCGGGCTCGCCCCCGACCTGGTGGCCGCCGGCCTGCCGCAGCTGGACGCGCTGCGCCGGGCCACCGGGCGCGGGGCCCGACTGTCGTACGCGCAGCAGCGGATGTGGTTCCTGCACCGGATGCGGCCGGACGCCGCGCAGTACAACGAGGTCAAGGCCGTCGCGCTGGACGGCCCGCTCGACCTCGACGCGCTCGACGCCGCGCTGCGGGCGCTGGTCGAGCGGCACGTCGGGCTGCGCACCGTCTTCCGGGAGCAGGACGGCGAACCGCACCAGCAGGTGCTGCCCGCCCCGCGCGGCCCGGTGCTGGAGCGGATCCCCGCCGACGGGGCCGGGGAGGCGGCGGTCGCCGCCGCCGTCGCCGCCGAGGGCGTGCACCGCTTCGACCTGGCCGAGGGCCCGCTGTTCCGCGCCCGGCTGCTGGCGACCGGGCCCGAGCGGCACGTCCTGGTGCTGTCCATGCACCACATCGTGATCGACACCCTGTCCACCGTGGTGATCACCCGCGAGCTGGGGGAGCTGTACCGGGCCGCCCGGGAGCGGCGGCCCGCCCGGCTGCCGGTGCTCACCACCACCCCGGCCGCCGAGGCCGCCCGGGAGCGGGCCGCGGTGGCCGCCGGGGCGTACCAGGAGAGCCTCGACCACTGGCGCAAGGTGCTCGGCGGCGACCTGCCGGTGCTCGCCCTGCCCACCGACCGCCCCCGCCCCGCCGTGCCGGACGGTCGTGGCCGCGCCCACGTCCGCCATCTGTCCGCCGAACTGTCGGCAGGTGTGCGGGAGTTGGCCCGCAGTCGGCGCTCGACCCTGTTCATGGTGCTGCTCACCGCCTTCGCCGGGGTGCTGCACCGCCACAGCGGCCAGGACGAGCTGGTGCTGGGCACCCCGCTGGCCAACCGGGCGGACGGCACCGACGGCCTCGTCGGCTTCTTCGTCAACACCCTGGCGCTGCGGCTGGACCTGTCCGGGGAGCCGGACTTCGCCGAGGCGCTGGACCGGGTCCGCTCCAGCGCGCTGGACGGCTACGAGCACCAGCAACTGCCCTTCGAGGTCCTGGTGCAGGAGCTCAACCCGGAGCGGGACACCAGCCGCAACCCGCTCTTCCAGGTGATGGTCGAGTTCGAGAACCACGCGGTCTTCGAACTGGACCTGCCCGGGGTGACCGCCCGTCCGCTGGACCACGTGGTCGA
This sequence comes from Kitasatospora sp. NPDC089509, assembly GCF_044749365.1. Taxonomy (NCBI): domain Bacteria; kingdom Bacillati; phylum Actinomycetota; class Actinomycetes; order Kitasatosporales; family Streptomycetaceae; genus Kitasatospora; species Kitasatospora sp. NPDC089509. The sequence continues at coordinate 904,413 of NZ_JBIVHS010000001.1, forward strand.
CCGCTCGGCCTTCGACCTGTCGCTGTTCCTCACCAACCTGCCCGACGGCATCCGCTGCCACGTCGAGTACGCCGAGACGCTGTTCGACCGGGCCTCGGTGGACCGGCTGTTCGACGACTTCGAGCGGCTGCTCGCCGCCGCCGTCACCGACCCCGCCCGCCCGTTCGCCGAACTGACGGCCGCCCCCGCCGACCCCGCCCTGGAATGCGGGCCCGAGGCCGACCCGGCGCCCGCGCACCCGCTGGCCGTCGTGGCCGCCACCACGGCGGCCCGGCCGGACGAGGTCGCGGTGGTCGCCGCCGACGGCACCGCGACCGACTACCGCACGCTCGGCGCCCGGGCCGAGGAACTGGCCCGCCGACTGCTCGCCGCCGGGGTCCGCGAGGGCAGCCGGGTCGCCGTGCTGCTGCCGCGCTCGGTGGACCAGGTGGCCGCGCTGCTGGCGGTGCTGCGACTGGGCGCCGTCCTGGTGCCGATCGACCCGGTGCAGGGCGCGGAGCGCTGTCGGCTGATCGCCGCGGACAGCGCCCCGACCGTGCTGCTCACCGCACCGGGCACGGACCTGATGGGCATCTCGCTGCCGACCGTCAGCACGGCGGCGGAAGCCTCCGGCGACGCAGCGGCTCTCGAACTCCCGCCGCCGCCCGCCCCCTCGGCGCGGGCCGCCGCGTACCTGCTGTACACCTCCGGCTCCACCGGCACACCCAAGGGCGTGCTGATGCACACCCTCGGCCTGGCCTCCCTGATCGCCTGGAACCTCGCCGACCACCCGGCCGCCCGCACCCTCCAGTACGCCTCCTGCGGGTTCGACGTCAGCGTCCAGGAGATGCTGACCACGCTGGGCGGCGGCGGCACCCTGCTGCTGATCGAGGAGGAGACCCGCTACGACATCACCGCGCTGGCCGCCGTGGTCCGCGCCACCCGGGCCGAGCGGCTGCACCTGCCGTACACCCCGCTGGCCGCGCTGGTCGAGGCGCTCGGCGCGGAACCGGTGCCGCACCTGCGCGAACTGGTCCAGGGCGGTGAGCAGTTGCTGCTGACCCCGGCATTGCGGGCCTTCCTGGCCCGCAACCCCGGCTGCCGGCTGCTGAACCACTACGGCCCCACCGAGACCCACGGGGTCACGGCCGGGGTGATCCCCCCGGACGGGCCGGACCACGCCGCGATCGGCCGCCCGGTGCCGGGCAGCCGGATCGTGCTGCTGGACGCCGCCGGGCGCCCGGTCCCGACCGGGGCCGTCGGCGAGATCCACGTGCTCGGCGTCCAGGTCGGCCTGGGCTACCCCGGCCGGGAGGAGGAGGCCGCCGCCGTTTTCACCGACACCCCGCAGGGCCGCCGCTACCGCACCGGCGACCTCGGCCGGTGGCGGCCGGACGGCACCCTGGAGTACCTCGGCCGGGCCGACCGCCAGGTCAAGGTGCGCGGCTACCGGATCGAACCCGGCGAGGTCGAGACCGTGCTGCGGACCGTCCCGGGCGTGCGCGGCGCGGCGGTCACGGGCCGACGCACCGCAGCGGGCACCGCGCTCGCCGGGTACGTCCAGTGCGCGGCCGCCGACCTGCCCCGGGTGCGCGACCACCTGGCCGACCTGCTGCCCGAGCACATGGTGCCGGGCCTGTGGGCGGCGGTCGGGACGCTGCCGTTCACCACGAACGGCAAGCTCGACGAAGCCGCCCTGCCCGAACCGCTGCCGCTCGGCGCCGGCCTGGCCGCCGCCGCCCCGGCCACCGAACTGGAACGCACCGTGCAACGGCTGTGGGAGGAGGAACTCGGCCGCCCCGCAGGCGTGGAGACCTCCTTCTTCGACCTCGGCGGCCACTCGCTGGCCGCCACCCGGCTGCTGAACCGGGTCCGCGAGACGACCGGGCTGCGGATCGGCGTGCTGGACTTCTTCCGCCGCCCCACCATCCGCGGGATGGCCGCCCACACCCCGTCGGCCCAGGACCGCCCGGCCTTCGAGGAGGGCGTGCTTTGACGTCCTCCCTGCCCTGCAGGGCAGGGATTCCTGGCTCACGCTGCCGCAGCGTCCGTCGGACGGTGCGGGCTTGCACGATCGACACCAGCCGGGTTGAGACCAGCCCGGACGAGCATCACGGCGGCGGAGTTCTTGTCGCGAGGCGACGACACTCCGCACCCGGTGCACGAATAGGTCCTCTCGGAGAGGAGGAGACGGTGCTTGGCTCTCACACCGCAGTGCGCGCAGTCCATCGTGGTGTGCGCGGGGTTGACGAGATACACGGTCCGCCCGTGCTTGCGGGCCATCTCGACCAAGGCCGTCTTCGTGGCCGCTATCGCGGCGTCGGCGGCCTTGCGGGCCATGGTGGTCTTCGCCAGGAACTTCGGCCGGAAGTCCTCGACCGCGAGGGTGTCGTGGTCCCGGACGACCTGCTTGGCCCACTTGCGGGCGGTGTCGCTCCGCTGGTCGGCGATCTTCCGGTGGACCTTCGCGGCCTGCCGCTGGGCCTTCCGGTAGCCCTTGGTCTGCGCTTTTCCCTTCGGCTGCCTGCGCCGGGCCATCTGCCTCTGGTAGTGCGCGAGCCGCTGCGCCGCGCTTTTCCCGTGCTGGGGGTGGGGCAGGTCGTGGTCATCGGACGTGGTGGTCGCGATCTCCTTCACGCCCCAGTCGATGCCGATCACCGAACCCGTCTCCGGAAACGGCTGGGCGCCGACCGCGACGACGAACGAGCAGTACCAGTGCCCGAGGGCGTCCTGGTACACGCGGACCGACGAAGGGTCGGAGGGAAGGTCACGCGACCACACCACCGACAGCACGATGCCGCCCGCGAGGTGCAACCGGCCGGCCCTGATCCGGAAACCACGCCGGGTGTAGTTCAGGCTGGGCCGGGAGTCCCGCTTCCTCTTCGGGTTCGGCATCCCGGCGCGCTGACGCTGCGGCAGACCGGCCTTGATGTCCTTGAGGGCCTTCGCCCGGGCCTTGGCGAAGTCCCGGACGGTCTGTTGCTGTGGAACCGAAGCGCCATCGCGCAGCCACGCCATCGCACCGCGGGCCTCGGTCAGGAGCTTGTCGAGGTCGGCCGGCCCGCAGGTGCGCTTCCCACCGGACCGGTTGGCGATGTGCGTCTTGCGGGACATGTGGATGCACTCGTTCCACAGCCACCGGCACCGGCCCCACTCCGCTTCCAGCAGCCCGGATGCCGTCTTCGACACGCGCAGGCGGTAGGTGTACCGGGAGTAGCCGGCTTCCTCCACAACCTGTCGTGTCGTCACAACCCGGAACCTACCTGACCCCACCGACAACGAGAGAAGAAAGAGCAGATGCATAGAAGACTCCGCCACTTCGCGACTCCGAGCCAGGGACCCTTTCCTTCCCGGCCCGAAGGCCGGGGTTTCCTGGGAGAAACCTGGTGACGGCCGCACCTGACACCGAGGAGGGCTGGGAGCGGCTGGTCCGGCTGCTCGACGAGCGCGGGATCGTGCTGCGCACCACCGGCGACCGGCTCGGCTATCTGGCCCCGCCCGGCGCGCTGGACGAGGAGGCGGCCGGACTGGTCCGGGCCCACCGGGACCGGCTGCTGGCCGTGCTGACCGACTCCGGCACGGCGCTCGCCGTCGCGCCCGCCGGACTGGCCCAACGCCGCCTGCACGGCACCCACGGGCGCTCCGCGGACCCGGCGGTGTGGAACATCACCCAGCGCCTCACCCTGCGCGGGCCGCTGGATCCCGAACGGCTGGCCGCCGCCCTGACCGCGCTGACCGACCGCCACGAGAGCCTGCGCACCCGCTACCGGGACACCGACCTGGGCCTGCTCCAACAGGTGCTGCCGAACACCCCGGTGGAACTGCCGCTGGACGACCTGCGCGCGCTCGCCCCCGCCGCCCGGGAGGCGGCGCTCGCCGAGGCCGTCCGGGCCGAGGGCGACCAGCCGTTCGACCTGAACGGGGACCGGCTGCTGCGCGCCCGGCTGCTGCGGACGGCCGACGAGGTGTGGGTGCTGGTGCTGACGCTCCATCACATCGTGGTGGACGGCTGGTCGCTGGCCACCCTGCTGACCGACCTGGGCGCGCTGTACCACCCGACCGACCCGCTGCCGGAGCCGGGCCGGATGACCGACCACGCCTGCTGGGAACGGACCGTGGTCACCCCGGCCGCCGTCGCCGAGGCGATCGACCACTGGACCGCGGTGCTGGGCGGCGCCCCGCTGGAGGTGGCCCTGCCCACCGCCCGGCCGCGGCCCGCGAAACGCTCCGGGAACGGCGGCACGGTCGGCTTCCGGGTTCCAGCGGCTCTGGCCGAGGCGGTGCACCGCTACGCCGCCGGGCGCTCCACCACCGCCTCGGCGGTGCTGCTGGCCGGCTACGCCCGGCTGCTCGGCGAGCTGACCGGGGCGGCGGAGACCCTGGTGATGCTCTCCCACGCCAACCGCACCCGGCCGATCGACGAGCGGGTCGTCGGCCTGCTCACCTTCGGCCTGCCGATCCGGCTGCCCACCCGCCTCCCGGGCGGGTTCGGGGCGCTGGTGGACGCCGCCGCGAGGGCGGTCGCCACCGCCCTCGACCACGCCGTGGTGCCCGTCGGCCAGCTGGTCGACCGGCTGCGCGAGCGCGGGGTCCAGCTGCCCCCGTCGTACCCGCAGGTCCTGCTCACCCTGCTGAGCACCCCGACCGCCGCCCTCGACCTGCCCGGCCTGACCGTGGAGATCGAGGACGTGCCGGGCCCGTCGAACCGCTCGGACCTGCTGCTGGCCCTCATCCCGGACGAGGACGGCTACGCGGGGATGGCCGAGTACGACGCCGACCTGTTCGATCCGGAGACGGTGCGCTCCTGGCTGGACACCCTGCTGGCCGGTCTGGTCCGGGAGCTGACGGACTGAGCGGCCGATCGGGCGGCAGACCCGTCCGGAGCAACGTGACGCGCGGGGCGGGCGGGGGGCTGCGATCTTCGGAGGGACCCGGCGGTGACCGACTGCCGGGTCCCGTCTTCCGGGGACCGCGCCGTGCCCGGGACCGCAGACCGTGGAGGCCCGGATGTGGCAGGCTCCCCCCGCCCCCGTCAGCCGTGAGTGGCTTCCCGTACTCGACATGCCGGCGCCCTGGCGGCAGGACCGCTGGTCGGTGCTACTGCGCCTGCTGCTGGCGATCCCGCAGATCGTGGTGGTGTGGGTGCTGTCGGTGGTGGCGTTCTTCGTCACCGTGATCGGCTGGTTCGGTGCGCTGCTGCTCGGTCGGCTGCCCGGCTTCGCGGTGCGCTACCTCAGTGCGTACGTCCCGTACGAGGCCCGGGTGAACGCGTACCTGATGCTCGCCATGGACCACTACCCGCCGTTCCGGTTCCGGGCTCCCGGGTACCCCGTGCAGGTGGAGCTGCGGCCGGGGGAGCTGAACCGGCTGGCCGTCCTGTTCCGGATCATCCTGGTGATCCCAGCCTCGATCGTGCAGGGCCTGCTGCACGCGGGGTGGTGGGCGGTCTGCTTCATCAGCTGGCTGGTGGTACTGGTGCTCGGCCGGATGCCGCAGTCGCTGTACGAGGCGACCACCGCGATCCTGCGCTACCAGCTGCGGTACACCTCGTACCTGCTGATGCTCAGCTCCGCCTACCCCAAGCGGCTGTTCGGCGAGGAGCCGGGCAGCGAGCCGGAGCGGGTGTCGGCCACCCGTCCGCTGGTCCTGAGCGGCGGCGGGCGCCTCCTGCTGGTGGTCTTCCTGATCCTCGGCCTGATCTCCTGGGTGACCAGCTCGGTCACCGCCTCGGTGAACTCCGGTGACGACGACACCAACGACGACAACGGCATCAACCCGAGCCAGCGCGTCGTCGCGCCCCTCGTCCCGGGCCCGGTCGGGCAGGGTGCCGAGCGTTGAGGCCAAGCCGGAATCCGGCCAACATCACCGCACCGCGCGGGACTTGACGAGGGTCCTCGCGAAGGAAGATGCTGTGCGACAGCCGGGCAAGCTGGTGTGGATGGGATCGCAGCCCTATTCACCCCAGCTGGCCCGGCGCCTGTCGTCCCCGCCTCAGGAGGGCCGGATGATGCAGGAGGGCCGGCTGATGACGGTCCGGGCCGCTGACCACCCGCCGAGCCGCCGTCAGCCCTGCTGACCGGCCTCGGCGGCCTCCTCGGCGGCCCGCTTGACGGCGGCGACCAGCTGTCGCCGGCGGGCCCGCAGGTCCTCGGGGCGGACGGACAGCGAGACGCTCCCGACCACGGCGCCGTCCGTGCCGAGCACGGGCGCCGCCAGGCAGGCCAGCCCCGGCCGGGCCTCCTCGACGTCCAGCGCGACGCCGGTCCGCCGGATCCGCCGCAACTCCTCGTCGAGCCGCTCGACCGAGGCGATGGTCTGCGGGGTGAAGCGGCGCAGCCCGGGCTGCTCCAGGTAGCGGCGGCGGGCGGCCGGCCCGGCGGCGGCCAGCGCGATCTTGCCGTGGGCGTAGGCGTGCGAGCGCGGGTCGACGCCGATCGCCAGCTCGGGCCGCTCGTCGCCGTCGGCGGCCACCGTGCGCACGTCCGCGATCACCAGTCCGTCGCCCTGGTAGGCCACGTAGTTCGCGGAGGCCCCGGCGGTCTGCCGCATCCGGGCGAGCACGCCGTCGATGCCGCTGCTCAGGCCCATCTGCCGCTGGAAGGCGCGGTGCAGGGCGGAGACCTGGTAGCCCAGGGTGTAGCCGCCGTCGGTGCGCACCAGGTAGCCGCGCTCGGTGAGCGGGGTGAGCAGGGTGTAGGCCGTCGACAGGGCGCAGCCGAGGCCGCGGGCGAGGGCCTTGGCGGAGACCGGCCCGGTCGCCCGCGCGACGAGTTCCAGCACCTCCAGGGTGCGGTCGGCGGCGCGCGGCCCGGTCTGACCGGCCATGACGGGTGCTCCTCGGGGTCGTCCTGGGTGACCCGTCCAGTCTGCCGGTGCCCGGCCCCCGGCCGACCACCGGCCCCCGGGCCGGGCCCCGGTCACCCGGCGTCTCAGGCCTCGCGCGGCGTGATCTCGCCCATCTCGTCCCAGCCGGAACGGTCCGGGAGGTCGACGCTGATGATCCTCGGCTTGGCGGCGACCGCGCCCGCCAGCGTCTCCATCGCCTGCCGGAAGTGCGCCGACTCCACGTGCTCCCGCCCGGCCTCGCCGTCCCGGAAGCCCTCCACCAGGACGTACTCGTTGGGGTCGGCCACGCTCCGGGACCAGTCGAAGAACAGGTTGCCCGGCTCGGCCCGGGTCGCCTCGGTGAAGTCGTGGACGATGTCCAGCCACTGCGCGCTGAGCTCGGGGCGGACGGGGAACTTCACGGTGATGAAGATCATGGCGGTCCTTCGGATCGGGTTCGGGCGGGGAACGGTCGGGCCCCACCCTCCCGGACCGGCGCCTGGCCCGGGAAATTCGCCGCGCCGTGATTCCAGCCCTGCCGGAATCCACGGGTGTGCAGTGGCCTACGGCTGGAGGCGGTCGGGGGAGGGGAGGCGGCTGATCGGCTCGTCGGCCCAGCTGTAGACCTCCAGGTAGGACAGCCGACCCTCGTGGGCGAACACCAGCACCCCGCCGATCGGCTCGCCGTCGGCGTCGAGCACGGTGGCCTCGGCGGCCGGATGGCCCGCACTGATCGCGGCGGGCACGTCCGCCGCGTCGTCCAGCCGGACGTCGAGGCTGGCGCAGGGGCACCCGCAGCCGCCGGTGACCCGCAGGTGGGGGATCTGGGCGCGCAGGGCGCGGAAGGCGGGGGTGTCGTCCGCGAGCAGGGCTTCCAGGAGGGTGACCGCCTCGGCGGGGAGGCGGTCACCGGGGGTGGTGTGGTCCATGCCGGGAGCCGATCACCCGGTGGGACGGTGCGTCAACCGGCGAGCCGGGTGAACGCCGCGAACTTCTCGACGGCCGCCGGCGTGACCGGGGTGAAGAAGTTGACCAGGTTGCCGTCCGGGTCCCGGACCAGCAGCGACCGGTTGCCCCAGGGCATCGTGGTGGGCCCGGCGACGACGTCGGTGACGAACTCCGCCAGGTCGCGGTGGACCTGGTCCACGTCGTCGACCAGGAACTCGGTGATCACGCTGTGGTTGTCCGCCGGCCGGGCCGACCCCGGCGCGAACAGCGGCACGGTGCGGGTACCCGCGATCGCGAGCGTCGCACCCGAGGTCCTGAGTTCGGCGAAGTCCTCGGTGGCCCACTCCGCCCGGGCCCCGGTGGCCCGCTCGTAGAAGGCGACGAGACGGGCCACGTCGGCGGTGATGATGCGGATCGAGACGAAGTGCACAGGAGCTCCTCGGTGGTGCTGAAGGGGTGTACTCCGCAGGCTAGGACGGATACCGGACAGAACCGGTCCGGTATCCGCGCCGGCCCGGGCGTACGGCCGGACAGGGCCTAGAGCTGGGTGGCGCCGCCGTCGACGAGGAGTTCCGCACCGGTGGTGAAGGAGCTCTGGTCCCCGGCCAGGTAGAGGGCGGTGGCGGCGACCTCCTCGGGCCGGCCGGCCCGGCCGAGCGGGGTCGGTGCGGCGGGTGCGGCGGCCCCGCCGTCCTGCGGGAGTGCGGCCCGCAGTTCGTCGGCGCCGGGAGTGGTGACGGGACCGGGGGTGAGGGCGTTGACCCGGATGCCCCGGTCGGCGAGTTCGGCGGCCCAGGTGCGGGCGAGGCTGCGGATCGCGGCCTTGGTGGCGGCGTAGACGCCCAGGCCCGGGACGCCGCGCAGGGCCGCGCTGGAGGAGAGCAGGATCACCGAGGCGCCGGTCGGCAGCAGGGGGAGCGCCTTCTGCACGGTGAAGACCGTGCCCTTGAGGTTGATGGCGGTGGTGCGTTCGTACTCCTCCTCGGTGATCGTGCCGAGCGGGCCGTAGTCGCCGACGCCGGCGTTGGCCACGACGATGTCGAGGCGGCCGCTGCGTTCGGTGATCTCGGCGAACAGCCGGTCGAGGTCGTCGAGTTGTGACACGTCGCTGCGGATGCCGACCGCTCGCCCGCCGATCTGCTCGACGGCGTCGGCCAGTTCGGCCTCGCGGCGGCCGGTGAGGTAGACGGTGGCGCCCTCGGCCGCGAACCGGCGGGCGATGGCCAGTCCGATGCCGGTGGAGGCCCCGGTCACGAGGGCGGTCTTGTCGTCCAGCTGTCCCATGGTGTTCAACGAATCGTTGATGTAACTGTTATTGTTACATTTAGGGCCGAAAAGAGCGCCCCCCGGTGCAGGCCCGGCGGGGCTGACGGCCGGACAGGGCCTAGGTGGGTTGGGTGGTTCCGAGGGTGTCGCGCAGGACGTCCTCCAGGGTGGTTCTCGCCAACTCGGCGCGGAGGGCGGTCTCGACCCCGTCGTAGACGGTGCCCAGTACCGGTCCGATGCCGTGGCCCACGACGCACCCGGGGTCGGGCGTGGCGGGGTGCAGGGCGAAGATCGGCCCCGGCTCCACGGCCTCGTAGACGTCGAGCAGGGTGATCGCCGACAGTTCCCGGGACAGCGTCCAGCCGGCGCCGGCGCCCCTCCGCGAGTCGGCCAGGCCGGCCTTGCGGAGTTGGGCCAGCAGGCGCCGGATCACCACCGGGTTGGTGTTGACGCTCGTCGCGATCTGCTCGGAGGTGGCGACCTCGTGGCCGCGCCGCTGGTACAGCCCGATCCAGGTCAGGGCGTGCGCCGCGACGGTCAGCCTGCTGTTGGCGCTCATTCCGGCCTCCCTCTCCCTGTCCTGTTGTCACCATAACAGTTACGACTGATGGCGCAAGTCCCCGGACGAGTCCCCGAGCGAGGCCAGGCGTCGGGCGTCGGGGCTCCCGGGCTCCGCGGTGCCGACCAGGAGGAACTGGCCCGGAGCGTGCTGCACCTCGAAGGTCTGGTAGCTGAGGGTCAGCCGTCCGGCCCGCGGGTGGCGGAAGCTCTTGGTCTTGCTGCCCAGGCCGCTGACGTCCTGACGGCTCCAGAGCGCCGCGAACTCCGCGCTCTCCGCGAGCAGATCCTCGACCAGGGTGCGCATGCGCGGGTCGTGGCGCTCATGGCCGTGGGCCAGCCGCAGCGTGGCGACGGTGTCGCGGGCGACGGCGTGCCAGTCGGCGAACAGTTCGCGGGCCGCGGGGTCGCAGAACAGGGACCGGGCCATGCCCCGAGGGTCCGCGAGCGGGGAGAGCAGGGCGTCGGCGAGCGTGTTCGAGGCGAGGACGTCCAGGCGCCGGTTGACCACGTACGCCACCGCCAGGGGGAAGGCGTCCATCAGCCGCAGCAGTTCCGCCGCGACCCGGTCCTCCTCCGGTGCACAGGCCCGGTGCCCCGGGACGAGCCCGGCCAGCCGGTAGGCGTGCCACCAGGCGTCGACCTCCAGCCGAAGGGCCCGCGCGAGGGCGTCGACGACCTGACCGGAGGGATGCCTCTCGCGGCCCTGTTCCAGTCGGGTGTAGTAGTCGGCGCTGACTCCGGCCAGCACGGCGACCTCCTCGCGCCGCAGTCCGCTGACCCGGCGGCCCCGGGACGACGGGAGACCCACGTCGACCGGGCTGACCCGGGAGCGACGCGCCAGCAGGAATTCGCCCAGTTCGTTGCCGTTCATCCCCGGATCGTATGCCGCCGGTTCCTGGGAGTGCCCCACCCAGGAAGCCCCGTCCTGCCGCGGGCGCGGGATCGGATCCATCCTGGCGGCACCGGTCGTCGCACCGCGCGACCGTCGTCACCGCGAAGGGAAGCCCATGTCCAACCCGCCCACCAGGCCTGCTCCGAAGGTGGTCCTGATCACCGGGGCCAGCAGCGGAATCGGCGAGGCCACCGCCCGGACCCTCGCCGCCGCGGGCCACCACGTGGTGCTCGGAGCCCGGCGCGCCGAGCGCCTGGTCGCCCTCGCCGAGGAGATCGAGGACCGGGGAGGCGACGCCCTTCCGCTGGGCCTGGACGTGACCGACCCCGCGGACGTCCAGGCCTTCGTCCGCGCCGCGCACGACCGGTACGGGCGGATCGACGTCCTGGTCAACAACGCCGGGGTGATGCCGTTGTCGCGCCTGGACGCACTGAGGGTCGACGAGTGGAACCGCATGATCGACGTGAACCTGCGCGGGGTCCTGCACGGCATCGCCGCCGTGCTGCCGATCATGCGGGACCAGCGGCGCGGGCACATCGTCAACATCTCCTCCGTCTCGGGACTGCGGGTCGACCCGACGGCAGCCGTCTACAGCGCCACCAAGCACGCGGTGCGCGCCCTGTCGGAGGGCCTGCGCCAGGAGAGCCGGGAGCTGCGGGTCACCGTGGTCAGTCCGGGTCTGACCAGGAGCGAGCTGACCGGGTCCATCGCCGACCACGGGGTCAGGGACGCGGTGCGGGAGCAGATGGGCATCGCGATCCCCGCCACCGCGATCGGCGAGGCGGTCCGCTACGCCGTCGACCAGCCGGACGAGGTGGACGTCAACGAGATCGTGGTCCGGCCCACGGCCCAGGGGTGAGGACGCCCACTTGGGTCACGCAGGCGGTGTGGAGGCGACGGCGTCCCGCCAGCGCCGGTTGGTCGCGGCGGCGACCCGGACGAGGTCGGCGTACGGCTCGTCCCACGGGTCCTTGAGCCCGAAGCCGCGCCGCGGGTTCTCCAGCCAGCTGCACCAGTGCCAGCCCAGGCACCACGGTCGGGCCGCGAAGGTGTCGGCGATCATCCGGTAGCCCTCGCCGCGTTCGGCCTGGTCGCGGGCCGAGCCGGTCCGCGACGGGCTCATGACGGTCGGGCACCAGTTGCCGGTGTCCGCCACGAGGATCGGCAGCCCGGTGCGTTCGTGCCACGCGTCGAACCGGGCGGCGACCGCGTCGATCGCCGCCCGGTCGACGGCCGGGAAGGTCTGCAGGCTCAGCACGTCCACGTGGGCCGCGGCCGCGTCGAGCACCGGTTCCGGGATCCCGGCCCGGGTCCCGTAGCGGTCGCCGAGGATCAGGTGGTTCGGATCGTGGCGGCGGATGGCCCGGGCCGCGACCCGGTAGTAGGCCTCGGCGATCTCCGCGAGTTCGTTCCGGGGGTAGCCCGCGCCGCTCGGGTGCCGCGCCCACGCCGGGGCGTCGACGAGGAAGTAGCCGATCAGGTTCGAGTCCTCCGGCCGGCACCGGGTGCGGGCCAGGTGGTCGCACCATTGGGCGAAGTCCTCGGAGCGGGGGTCGCGGTACGCCGGGTGACCGTTCCAGCGCTCGATCTCGGCGACCCGCAGCGACAGCGTGTAGGGCAGCCCGGCGGCGGCCGCCTCGTCGTCGGGCAGGCCGTCCGAGTGCCCGAGGTCGACCGCGTCGTGGGTGGCCGCCAGCCCGCTGCCGCTGACGTACTCCGCGCTCCAGCCCAGCGTGTTGAACCCCCACGCGGTCAGCTCCGGCACCAGGCCCTCCCGCAGCCAGCGCCGCCGGGAGGACCCGTAGCGCTCGGCGAACAGACCGGAGTTGTGCGGGTACCGCAGATTGGTGTCGTCCGCGTGGACGACGCCGATGGACAGGAACGGATCCCCGTCAGGTGTCCTGAACCGCCATCGGGGCGAAGCGTCCAGCGTGAAGTACCCGTGCGCGGCCATGCCGGCCCCTCTTCCGATCGCCGTGTCCCTCAGTCGTCCACAGGCGTGATCGTAGTGGTGACCACGTCGGGCCGAGGGCCGGTCGGCAGGGAGCCGCCGGGTTCTCCCCGCGGGGTGCGGGGAGAACCCGGCGGACGGTCAGCGGGCGGAGGTGGCGAGGCGGGTGTGGCGGCGGGTGGCGGCCTCGATGGGGTCCAGGACCGGGACGGCGGCCAGCAGGTTCTTGGTGTAGAGGTGCTGGGGCGAGTCGTAGACCGTGGCGACGTCGCCCTGTTCGACGATCCGGCCGGCCTGCATCACCGCGACCCGGTCGCTGACCTGGCGGACCACCGCCAGGTCGTGCGCGATGAAGACCAGGGCGAGGCCCAGGTCGCGCTGCAACTCGCCCAGCAGGTCGACCACCTGGGCCTGGGTGGTGACGTCCAGCGCCGACACCGGTTCGTCGCAGACGATCAGCCGCGGCTCGGGCGCGAGGGCCCGGGCGATGCCGACCCGCTGGCGCTGTCCGCCGGAGAACTCGTGCGGGTAGCGGTGGTACCAGTCGGGGTCGAGCCCCACCCGTTCGAGGAGTTCGCCGACCCGGGCGCGGATCCGGCGTTCGTCGCGCTCGCCCGCGATGCGCAGCGGGTCGGCGACGGACTCGCCGACGCTGCGCCGCGGGTTGAGCGAGGAGACCGGGTCCTGGAAGACCATCTGGAGCTCGCGCCGGAGCGGGCGCAGCTCCTTCTCGCCGAGCGCGCCGATGTCCTGGCCGCGGTAGTGCAGCCGGCCGCCGGTCGGGTCCAGCAGCCGGACGAGCATCCGCCCGAGGGTGGTCTTGCCGGAGCCGGACTCGCCGACGACGCCCAGGGTCTCGCCGGCCCGGACGGTGAGCGAGACGCCGTCCACGGCGACCACCGGGGCGGCGCGCCGGGTCAGGCCGCCGCGCGCGCCGAACTCCCGGCGCAGGTCGGTGGCTTCGAGCAGGATCTCGGAGTCGGCCGACGGGGCCGGGGCGGCCGGGATCGACGGGGCGTCGATCCGGGGCACCGCCGACAGCAGCGCCCGGGTGTACGGCTCGCGCGGTGCGCCCAGCACCTCGGTGACCGGGCCGTGCTCCACCGCGCGGCCGTCCTTCATCACCAGCACCCGGTCGACGCTGCCGGCGACCACGCCCAGGTCGTGGGTGACCAGCACCAGTCCGGCCCCGGTCTCGGCCCGCAACTCGTGCAGCAGGTCGAGGACCTGGGCCTGGACGGTGACGTCCAGCGCGGTGGTCGGCTCGTCGGCGACCAGCAGTCGCGGTTCGCAGGCCAGCGCCATCGCGATCAGCACCCGCTGGCGCATGCCGCCGCTGAACTCGTGCGGACGCGAGCGCGCGCGTCGGGCCGCGTCGGGGATGCCGACCCGGTCGAGCACCTGGACGGCCCGCTCCCGGGCGGCCCGGCGGGAGACCGGGCGGTGCACCCGGACGACCTCGGCGATCTGGTCGCCCACCGCGTAGTACGGGTCGAGCGCGGACAGCGGGTCCTGGAACACCATGGCGGCCAGCGAGCCGCGCAGCCGCCGGAGGTCCTCGCCCTCGGCGGTGACGGCGTCGACGCCGGCGACCCGGACCGAGCCGCCGATCCGGGCGCCGGTCCCGCGGTGCAGGCCGAGCAGGGCGTAGGCGACGGTGCTCTTGCCGGAGCCGGACTCGCCGACGATGCCGAGCGCCTGCCCGGCCGCCAGGCGGAAGCCGACGCCGTCGACGGCGCGCAGGTGGCCGGCGCCGGTGCCGGTGGGGAAGTCGACGACCAGGTCCCGTACGTCGACCAGGGTTTCATGGTCCAGGGGTTCAGGGTTCAGGGGTTCGGCGCTCACGTGAGGACCACCCTTCGGTCGGTCACCGCGTAGAGCACGTCCGCGATGACGTTGGCGAGGACCACGAAGAACCCGGTGACCAGGACGAGGCCCACCACGGTCGGCAGGTCGATCAGGCCGACCGAGGTGACCAGCAGCTTGCCGAGGCCCGGCAGGCCGAAGAGCGTCTCGGTCAGCACGGCGGAGCCGAACATCGTCCCCAGGTCGATCGCGGTGAGCGCGATCACCGGGGTGAGCGCGCCGCGCAGCGCGTGCCTGGTCACCAGCTGCCGCTCGCTGACGCCGTACGCCCGGAAGGTCCGGATGTGGTCGTCGGCGAGGATCTCCAGCATCGAGGCGCGGGTCAGCCGGGCGTACTTGGCGGACTCGATCAGGGCGAGCGACACCCAGGGCAACAGCAGTCCCCAGAACCACTGTTGGGGGTCCTCGGTGAGCGGCACGTAGCTGGGGAAGGGCAGCCACTGGAGCTGGGCGCACAGGACGATGAGCAGCACCAGGCCGATCACGAAGACCGGGACGGAGCTGCCGGCCAGCGTCAGTCCGGTCAGCAGGCGCTCGCTGAGCCGGCCCCGGCGCAGCGCGGAGAGCAGTCCGGTGCCCACCCCGAGGACCAGCCACAGCACCATCGCGCCGAGCGCCAGCGAGGCGGTGACCGGGAGCCGGGCGGTGATCATGTCGGTGACCTGTTCGCCGCTGCGGTAGGAGACGCCCAGGCAGGGCGCCTGGCAGTGCAGCAGGCCGGTGCCGGCGCTGAAGTCGCGGCCGGCGACCAGGCCCTGGAGGAAGTGGGCGTACTGCAGGTACACCGGTGCGTCGAGGCCGAGGCGTTCGCGCACCTGGAGGACTTGGGCGGGGCTGCACTTCTCGCCGCAGGCCAGTTGGGCGGGGTCGCCGGGGGCGATGTAGAAGACCGCGTAGATGACCAGGGAGAGGGCGAGCAGCACGCCGAGCATGCCGAGGGCCTTGCGGAGCAGGAAGCGGGTCATGCGGAGGCCTCCTCGGCGGTGCGCTCCGTCGCGGGGCCGGTGGTGCCGGCCGCTGTGTCGTTTGCCGTGTCGTCTGCCGTGCCGACCCGCAGCCGGGAGGCGGCGCGCGGGTCGAGTTCGGTGCGCACGGCGTCGCCGAGCACGGTGAAGGCGAGCACGGTGGCGAACAGCAGCGCCGACGGGAGCAGGACGTACATCGGGTCGGCGCGGAACCAGGTGGTCGCGCCGGAGAGCATCTGCCCCCAGGAGGAGGTCGGCGGCTTGACCCCGACGCCGAGGAAGGAGAGCCCCGCCTCGGAGATCACGTTGGTCGGCAGCAGCACCATCGCGTAGGTGATGACCGGTGCGGCCAGCGAGGGCAGCAGCTCCCGGCGGGCGATCCGCCAGCGGCTCGCCCCGGCCAGCCGGGCCGCCGCCACGTAGTCGAGTTGACGGAGGCTGAGCGTCTGCGCCCGGACCACCCGTGAGGTGCCGGCCCAGCCCAGCAGGCCGATGACCAGGGTCAGCAGCAGCGGGCGGGGGAAGTCCGAGGGCACGACGGCCATCAGCGAGATCGCGAAGACCAGCGAGGGCAGCGCGAGCATCACCTCGGTGGTGTTGCCGATCAGCTGGTCGAGCAGTCGGCTGCCGAGGGCCGCGGCCAGGCCGAGCAGCACGCCGATGGTGACCTGGACGAAGGTGGCGCCGATGGCGACGAGCAGGGAGATCTGCGCGCCGTGCACCAGCCGGGAGAACACGTCCCGTCCGGTGCCCGGTTCGACGCCGAGCCAGTGCTCGGCGCTGACGCCGCCGAGGGAGCCGGTGGGCACCCCGCCGGCCGCCGAGTCGAGCAGGTCGTTGTGGTAGCTGGTGGGGTCCTGCCCTTCGAGCGCGCTGAGCAGCGGGGCCGCCACCGCGATCAGGGCGAGCAGGACGATGACGAGGCCGGCGGTGCGGGCGGCGCGCCGCGCGAGCAGCCGCCGCCACACCTGCCGTCCCCCGGCGGCCGGGGAGGCCGTGCGGGCCTCCCCGGTGGTGGGCTTCTGTGGAGCCATGGTGGTGTCCGACCGATCCCTACGATCCCGTTGGTTACTTGACCGCGACCTGGGAGATGTCGAGCACGCCGGTCCAGTCGCTGATCACGATGTTGCGGACGTCCTTGCCGGACAGGCGCTTGTAGACGGGGTGGAACAGCGGGACGGTCAGGGCCTGGTCGCCGATCTGCTTGTCCAGGGCGCCCCAGCGCTTGGCGGCCTCGGCGTGGTCGGTGATCCGGTTGATCCGGTCGATCTCGTCGTTCACCGAAGGGTCGTTCAGCAGGCCGGAGTTGAAGTTGTAGCCGTCGGTGACGATCTGCCGGCCGTCGAAGATCGGGGCCAGGAACGGGCCGCCGGACGGCCAGTCGGCGCCCCAGCCGGAGAGGAAGAGGCCGGGCTCGGTGCCGACGGTGTGGACCGTCGAGGAGTACTTGGTGGAGTCCAGGGCCTCCAGCTGGACGGTGATCCCGGACGCCTTCAGGCCGTCCTGGACGGCGGTGGCGAGGTCCGGGCCGTAGCCCTTGCCGGTGGCGCTGGAGTGGGTGAGCGTGATGGTCAGGCCGTCCGGGTAACCGGCCTCCTTCAGCAGCTCCTTGGCCTTCTCCGGGTTGCCGGTCGCGCCGGCCGGGAACGGGTCGTACGGGGTGTACCCGAAGGTCTCCTGGTTGGGCAGGAAGGTGGTGGCGGCCTCGGCGAGCGAGGAGCCGCCGGCCGCGTTGACGACCGAGGTGCGGTTGAGCGCGTAGGCGACGGCCTGCCGGACCTTCGGGTTGTCGAAGGGCTTCACCTTGGGGTTGAACGCCAGGTAGTTGACGTAGCCGAAGTGGCCGGTGCCGACCCGGGCGGCGAGCGCCTTGTCGTCCTTCACCTGGGCGAGTTCGGAGGGGCCGAGGTTGGTGTCGGTGGTGACGGCGGCCGCGTCGGCGCCGGTGCCGGCGGCCAGCCGCTGGTTGATCACCGCCGGGTCCAGGCCGGACTGCACGTCGATGGTGTCGGGGTAGGCCTTGCGCTGGTCGTCCGTCGCCGTCGACCAGTTGGGGTTGCGCTTGAGGACGATGTGGGTGCCGTCGTTCTCGTTCTTGACCACCTGGTAGGGGCCGGAGGAGACCGGGTGGTCCTGGTACTTCGCCCCGGTGTCCTTGGCCTTGGGGACGGGCGCGAACTGGGTCTGGGTGGCCAGGTACGGGAAGTCGCCCTCGGGCTTGTTCAGGTGGAAGACGATGGTCTTCTCGTCCGGCGTCTCGATGGCGTCCAGGGTGCGGCCGTCCTTGTACGGGCCCTGGTAGTCGGCGGCGCCGACCAGCCAGTCCCTCAGGTACGGCGCGCCGCCGGAGAGTTCCGGGGCGAAGGAGCGCTCGATGCCGTACTTGATGTCGGCGGTGGTGATCGGCGAGCCGTCCTCGAACTTCAGGCCGTCCTTGAGGTGGAACGTCCACACCTTGGCGTCGTCCGAGGGGGTGCCGGTGTCGGTGGCGAGGTCCGGGACGACCTTGGTGCCGGCCGCGCCGTCGGCCCGGTTGCGGGTGGTGAGGGTGCGGAAGACCAGCGAGGGGACGTTGCCGCCGCCGGAGGTGTAGAGCCGGGCCGGGTCGAACTGGTCCTGCGGGTTCTGGTTGAGGACGGTGAGGGTGCCGCCCTGCTGCGGTGCGGCGTCCTTGCCGGTGCTCCCACCGCCGTCGGCCTTCGGCCCGCACGCCGCCAGACCGACGACCAGGGCGGCGGTGACGGTCGCCGCGGCGACGCGGCGAGGGGTGAGGGTGGTGCGGGACAGGGCGGTTCGGGACATCGGAAAGTGAGCCTTTCGCTACCGATGGTGCACGGACGGTGCACGGAGGAAGGCGGGCGGCAGTGAGGCATCGAGGAAGGTGAGCGGCACCGCGCCCGCAGGAGGGGGCGACGCCCCGAGGCGGCGGTCACCGCAACGCTTCGGGACAGGCGGGTTCAGCGACAGAGATTGTCGGAGACGCAGTGCGCGGCCACGCCGATCAGCGCCAGCTCGATGGCGGCGCACTCGATCGGGTGACGGTCAGACATGCTGAGAAGACTGTAGGACGATAAGCGGAATGTCAAACCTCCGGTTACGGAGGACCGGGAGAACGGGCTGGTCAGCGCCCATGGGTCGGGGCGCGACCGGCTGGAAAGCGTTCGACGGGACCGATTTCGACCGGGACGGCGGCTGCGGGTCCGCTGTCGGAGCGGGGTGCGAAGATCACGCCCATGGATCTCGCTGAAGCCCTCGCCGACCTCGACGACCACCCCTGGGCCTCCGTCTCGCACGCCTACGGCCCCGCCGAGGACCTGCCGGAGTTGCTGCGCGCCTTCGCCGGGGGCGGGGAGGACGGCGAGGAGGCCCGCGACGAGCTGTACTCGGCGCTGCTCCACCAGGGCACGGTGTACCCGGCCAGCGTGGCGGCCGTGCCGTTCCTGGTCCGGATCGCCGCCGCCGGGTGCGAGGTGGTCGAAACCCTGGTGCTGCTGGGCGGGATGGCCGAGAGCGATGATGAGCGGGAGATTCCGGGCGGTGCGGTGCGAGCCGCCGTGGTTTCTCAACTCCCTTTGCTGCTACCGCTGTTGGCGAACGAGGAGGGGGACGTCCGGGGTGTCGCCGCCGCCGTCCTCGGGCGGATCGGGGTGGCCGGGGGAGTGCTGCCCGCGCTGCGCGGCCGCTGGGCGGTGGAGCGGAGCGCCGAGGTGCGGGCCGAACTCCTCCTCGCGATGGGCCGGTTGGACCCCGGCTCGGCTGTCGGCCAGGCCCGCGCACTGCTCGGCGAAGCCACCCCACGACCGCTCCGGCTGGCCGCGCTGCTGGTCTGCCTGCGGGCCGGGGAGCCGTGGCGCGGCGTCCACCACGCCGCCGCACTCGCCGTGCTGCCCACCCGTGAACTCGACGTCGACCGCACCGGCATGCACCACCGGGAGCTGCTGCCCGCCGCCGTCGAGGACCTGCTCGCCCGCGGCACCGAGGCCGACCGGGAGGCCGCGCTCGCCCTGACGGAGGCCGCCCTGCGCGACGAGCGCCCCGGCGTACGGTTCGAGGCGCTGCTGGCGGCCGACCAGGCCTGCGAACGCTCCCGCGCCGCCGCCCGGCGGCTGGTCCCGGCGATCGCCCCGCACGCCGGCGACAGCGACCTGGCGGAACGGCTGCTCGGCGGGCTGGGCCCGGTCGCCGCCGACGCCGTGCCCGTCCTGCTGCGGCTCGCCGAGCAGGCCGACGACAAGGCCGCCGACCGGGCCCTGACCGTACTCGTCCGGGTCGCCCCCCGACAGGCCGCCCCGCTGCTCGCCCGCGACCTGGACCGGCGCCCGCGCGCCCTCGACGCGGCCGGCCACGACCGGGCCCCCGCCTTCCCCTTCGACCCGGCGCTGCTCGCCGCCGTCCGCGCGCGGCTGGCCACCGAGGGGAGCGGCGGTCGGGAGGCCGTCCGCCTGGTCCACCTGCTGTACCAGTGGGGTGGCCGGGCCGCCGCCGGGCTGCCCGAGCTGTACGCCGCCCTGCCGCACACCCGCTACGCGGCCACCGCGATCGCCGCGGTGGCCGCCGACTGCCCGCAGCCGGAACGCCGCGAGGCCGCCGCCGTGCTGCGGGCCGCAGCCGGTCCGCTGATCGTGGCGCGCGCCCACCACCGGCTCACCGGCGAGCCCGACGTCCTGCTCGCGGCCGTCACCGAGGGCTTGACCGTCCCGCGCGAGCTGGACGAGGCGGTGCAGGGGGCAGCCGAGCTGGGCCCGGCAGCCGTCGAGCTGCTCCCGGCGCTGCGCGCGGCGATCAGCACGGACGCCGAGCCGACCACACCGCAGCTGGACACCGACATCGCGATCGCCACCGCCCTCCGGCGGATCGGCGGCGACGCCGGGGAGGCCGTCCGGATCCTGGGCGACGTCCTCGACCGGGTGGGCAATCCGCTGTGGTTCCGCTGGACCGTCCTGCGCGCCGTCCGGGCGGCCGCCCAGCTCGGCCCGGCGGCCCGGCCGTTGGTCCCCCGGCTGGAAGCGCTGCTCGACCAGCCGGAGAAGGCCCCCACCGCGATCCTCGCCCTGCTCCGGATCGTCGGCCCCGAGGCTCTCGACCTCGGCCGGCTCGCCGGGATCGCCCTGGACGCCGTCGACGCGGGCTTCGACATCGGCGGCGCCTGCGAGGCCCTGCACGCGCTGGGCGCCGGTGCCCTGGACGCCCGGCAGCGGCAGCGGGTCGCCGAACTCGTCGAGGGGGATCGGCGGATCGTCCGCCCCGGCACGGGGGACGAGCCCATCCGCGAGGACGAGCAGCTGCGGGAGCTGCTGTCCCAGCGATGACCCGCCCTCGGCCTCAAGCCCGCGGGATCAGCCGGTGCAGTGGACTCCCCACTCCGCCGTCCAGAGCTCGCCGTCGAACTGGGCGGCCGGGTCGCCCGCCGGCGCGCACTGGCTGTTGGTGAAGCCGGCGGCGCGGGCCTGGGCGAGGGCGTGGTTCAGCGCCGACTGGGTGGCGTAGCGCACGGTCGCGCCGGTGCCGGTGCCGTAGTAGTCGCCCTGCGCCGGGGTCGCCGACGCGGGGACGACGGCGATCAGCAGCATGGTGCCGGCCGCCGCGGCGGTGCCCAGCAGTCGAGAGATCACCCTCACGATTCGTCCTTTCGGCAGTGCTCCCTGGGCAGGGCGGAACGCCTCGCGCATGAGCTGGTGTTGGAGGGGGGAGATTCTTCGTTCATTTCAGCTCGAACGGGGACCAGCTTGGGGCAGCCGCATGCGGAGCGTCAATCACCGTGCAGGACTTGGGCGGTTGAGGGCGTCGGGGGTCACCGGTCGCATCGCCCGGTTCCGGGGTCCGGACGGCAACGCCTTCGCCGTGCGGGTGCGGGGCCGCCCCCGCTGCCCTAGCGTGACCCCCATGGAGCTGTTCCCCCCGATTCCGCTGGCCGACTGGCGGGACTCCAAGGAGTCGCTGCACCGGTTCGCCCAGGTCGTCGGCAAGGTCCGGCTGGCGTACAGCGTGCGCCGCAACCACTGGTGGAACGTCCCCTACCACCTCACCGGGCGGGGGATCACCACACGTCCGATGGCCACGGCCGACGGGGCCGGCACCTTCTGCGTCGACTTCGACTTCGTCGACCACCGGCTGGTGGTCTGTTCCTCGAACGGCCGCAGGACCTCCTTCCCGCTCACCGGGCAGTCCGTGGCGTCGTTCCACCGCCGGACGCTCGACGCCCTGGCCGCGGTCGGTGTGCCGGTGTCGCTCCGGAACCCGCACCCGTTCGACCTGCCCGACGCCGACCGGCCGTTCGCCGAGGACACCGAACACGCCGCCTACGATCCGTACTGGGTCAACCGCTACTGGCAGGTGCTCGGCCAAGTCTCCCTCGTCCTGGAGGAGTTCGCAGCCGGCTTCTGCGGGAAGACCAGCCCGGTGCACCACTTCTGGCACACCTTCGACATCGCCGTCACCCGCTTCTCCGGCCGGGAGATCGACCAGCCTCCGACCGTCGACCCGGTCACCCGCGAGGCCTACTCCCGCGAGGTCATCAGCGCCGGCTTCTGGTTCGGCGACGACACCTTTCCCCGGCCGGCCTTCTACTCCTACGCGGCGCCCGAGCCCGCCGGCCTGGCCGACCGCCCGCTCCGCCCCGGGGCCGCCCGCTGGATCGAGCGGAACGGCAGCCACCTGGCGGTCCTGGACTACGACGACGTCCGTGGCGGCGACGACCCGCGCGGCGCGGTTCTGGACTTCTACGAGTCCGTCTACCGGGCCGCAGCCGGCCTGGCCGGCTGGAACGTCCGCGGAGAGGCCTCGCCCGGGGGCGTCACCGACCCGGTGGCGGCCCGGAGCGGGCGCTGACGGCGGCCGCCCCGGGGGTGCTCAGGTCAGCCGGAGCACCAGCTTGCCGGTGTTCTCACTGCGGAACAGCATCCCGAAGGTCTCCGGGAAGTCCGCGACGGTGCCCTCGACCAGGTGCTCCTTGACCTTGATCCGGCCCTCGGCGATCCAGCCGGCGAGCTCGGCGGCCGCCTCGGTGTAGCGGCGGGCGTAGTCGAAGACCACGAACCCCTCCATCCTGGCCCGACGCACCAGCAGGGACAGGTAGTTGGACGGGCCCTGCACGGCCTCCTCGTTGTTGTACTGGCTGATCGCGCCGCAGACCACCACCCGGGCGTGCATCGCCAGGCGGGTCAGCGCGGCGTCCAGGACCGGGCCGCCGACGTTGTCGAAGTAGACGTCGATGCCGTCCGGGGCGTGGGTGCGCAGCGCCTTGCGGACGTCCTCGGAGCGGTAGTCGATCGCCGCGTCGAAGCCGAGTTCCCCGGTGAGCAGCGCGCACTTCTCCGGCCCGCCGGCGATGCCGACCACCCGGCAGCCCTTCACCTTGGCGATCTGGCCGACCATGGTGCCGACCGCCCCGGCGGCGCCGGAGACCACCACGGTCTCGCCCTCCTTCAGGGCGCCGACCTCCAGCAGCCCGAACCAGGCCGTCATCCCGGGCATGCCGAGCGCCCCGAGGTAGGTGGACAGCGGGGCGAGCGCGGGATCGACCTTGAGCGCCCCCTTGCCGTCGGACACCGCGTACTCCTGGACCCCGAAGGACCCCACCACGTGGTCGCCGACCTGGAACCGGGGGTGGTTGGACGCCACCACCTCGACCACCGACCCGGCCCGCATCACCTCGCCCAGCCCCACCGGCGGCAGGTACGACGGCCGGTCGTCCAGCCACCCGCGCATCGCCGGGTCCAGCGACACGTAGCGCGTCCGCCCCAGGAACTCCCCCTCCCCGGGCACCGCCACGGGCTCCTCCACGTGCGCCCAGTCCTCGGGCCGCACCTCCCCGACCGGTCGACGGGCAAGGCGGATCTGGCGGTTGACTCCGGTCATGGCAACTCCTGGGGGCGCGCTCGGCGGTGGACACGGACAGGCGTCCGAGTCTAAGCAAGCGCTTAGTCATCTGACCAGAGAATGTCCGGATCCAGTGGGTTGGGCGTGGTGGGGTGCCAGGCTGTGCGGAGATCGGCGCGACAGAGGAGAACACCACGTGAGGACAGTGCAGGTCGGCCCTGGCGACTACGGCCGCGTGGCGAACCCGGAGCAAGCACTGAAGTACGCGATGCATCGCATGGAGCGTGAACGCTACGAGCTCGTCGAAGGTGTCATCACCCCCGTGCGTTCGTCCTGGGCGCGCGAGCGAGTCATCGATGTGCTCCGCGAGCAGGTCGGGCCGCGCATGCGTGAACTGGGCCTGCGAGCCGGTTCCGGCAGTCTCGATCTGCCGGGTTCGGCGAATTTCTACCTGCCGGGCATGGCGCTCGTGCCGGACGAACTGGCCAAGACCGAGGAGGTGTTGTTGCCGAGTCAGACGGCTCTGGTGGTGGAGGTGACCGAGCTCTCGGAGGTGTATACCGAGTGTCGTCGCCGGTACGCGCAGTACGGTGCGCCACTGCACCTGCTGGTGGACCGTCTGGAGCGGAGTTGCACGCTCTCCTCCGGACCCAGTGGGCTCGGATATACCCGGACCGTGGGGCCACATCCCTTCGGTGTGCCGGTACGACTCCCCGAGCCCTTCGAACTCGACCTGGATACCAGCGAGTTCTGAGGCGGTCAGCCTGCGCGGTGGAGGTCGCACTCCTGGTGGATGGCGGAGGGGGCGTCGCTGCTGAGGATGGCGATCTTGGGGGCGGGGCCGGGGGCGGGGGCGTCCTCGGCGGTGCAGACGAGTTGTTGGATGGCTGCGGCGCTGAGGGAGGCGGCGGGCCAGGAGAGGCGGAGGGTGACGGTGCCCGGGGTGGTGGTGGCCTGGACGCGGCCGCCGACGGGCAGCTCGCTGCGGAGGCCGGAGCGGTCCTCGGCGCGGTCGGGGCCGGCGGCCAGGCTGTCCAGGGTCTGCTGGAGGTCCTCGCGTTGGGCCCCGGGGCGGATGGTCAGGCGGGTGCCGTGCTGGTCCAGGAAGTAGAGCCTGGTCCCCGGCTGGATGCCGGTGGCGGCCTGGCCGCTCTTCACGGCGCCGGTGGTGGCGATCGAGCAGCCGCAGGCGGTGAGGAGCAGGGCGGCCACGGCGGTCAGGCGGCGGGGGGTCACTCGGTCTCCTCGGTGTCGAGGCCGCGGGGCAGGATGAGGGTGAACACCGCGCCGCCGCCCGGGGCGTTGGCGGCCTCGATGGCGCCGCCGTGCAGCCGGGCGTTCTCCTGGGCGATGGCGAGGCCGAGGCCGCTGCCCTCGGAGCGGGCGCGGGCCTTGTCGGCCTTGTAGAAGCGGTCGAAGAGGTGGGGGAGGGCGGCGGGCGGGATGCCCGGGCCGTGGTCGGTGACGGTGAGCACCAGGGTGTCGTCGGAGCCGCGCAGCGCGACCCGGACGGGCGGGCGGCCGTGGCGCAGGGCGTTGCCGGCCAGGTTGGCGACGATGACGTCGAAGCGGCGCGGGTCGAGTTCCGCGGGCAGGGCGGCGGGCAGGTCGAGGGTGAGCCGGTCGAGCCAGCCGCGCAGGTCGAGGGTGTCGCGGACGGCGGTGGCGGCGTCGATCCGCTCGGCGCGCAGCGGGGCGGCCCCGGCGTCCAGTCGGGAGATCTCGATCAGGTCGTTGACCAGTCGGGTGAGTCGTACGGTCTCCTTGCTGATCATCCGCAGGGCGGCGGCGGTGTCGGCGGGGAGCTGTTCGGCGTCCTCGTCGAGGATGTCGGTGACGGCGAGCATCGCGGCCAGCGGGGTGCGCAGTTCGTGGGAGACGTCGGCGGCGAAGCGCCGGCCCTGGGATTCGACGGCGCGCAGTTCCTCGATGGTGCCCTGGAGGGTGCGGGCGGTGTGGTTGAAGGTCTTGGACAGCTGGGCGAGTTCGTCGTGCCCGGTGACGGTGAGCCGGGTGTCCAGCCGGCCCTGGGCGAGGGCGTGGGCGGCGTCGCCCAGGGCGCGGACGGGGCGCAGCACCTGGCGGGCGGCGAGCAGGGCCAGTCCGGCGGCCAGGACGGCGGCGAACGCCCCGGCCCCGGCGGCCGCGGCGAGCAGGGCGTCGGCGGCGCTCTGCTCGCGGTCGAGCGGCAGTGCGGCGTAGACGGTGAGCCCGGAGGGGCCGGTCGGGCCGGACGGCAGGGAGGCGGCGTAGGTGACGGGGACGCCCACGGCGAGCCACAGGTGGTCGTCGGCGCTGAACCGCTGGAAGGCGGCGCGGCCGCCGCCGACCACCCGTTCCAGGGTCGGGGGGACGGCGAAGGGCTGGGTCCACTCGGAGTGGGTGGTGCCGTACGCGGCCAGTACCCGCCAGTCCCGGAAGCCGCCGGTGCCGGACAACTCCCCCGCCAGCCGGTCGAGTTCGCCCTGGGTCGGTGGGAAGGGCAGGTCGGGGGCGAGGACGTCGACGCGTCGGCGCAGCTCGTCCAGGGCGGTGTCCTGGGTGAGGTCGAGGGTCGAGTTGGTGGCGGCCCGATAGGTGAGCACCGCGGTGGCCAGGGCGCTCAGCGCGGCGATGGCGACGAAGGCGACCAGCAGCCGCGGCCGCAGGCCCGCCACCGCGCGGCGCAGCCGCAGCAGTCGGGGCGGGCGGTCGTGCGGGGCCGGGTGCGTGGACGGGGCCGGGTGGTCGGGCGGGTCCGGCGGCTCGGCCGGGGTGTCGGCGCTGTTCACAGCGGTCCGAAGCGGTAGCCGAAGCCGCGCACCGTCTGGATGTAGCGCGGGGTCGAGGGGGTGTCCTCAAGCCTGGTGCGCAGCCGGTTCACCCCGGCGTCGACCAGGCGGATGTCCTCCTGGCGGCCCAACCCCCAGACGGAGTCCAGGAGTTGCTCGCGGCTGAAGACCCGGCCCGGGGCGGCGGCCAGTTCCAGCAGCAGCCGCAGCTCGCTGGGCGGCAGCGGGAGCGGGACGCCGCGCTTGGTGACGGTCAGCGCCGAGCGGTCCAGCACCAGGTCCCCGTGCGCCTCGCGCTCCGGCTCCGGGCCGTGGCCGGTGGCGCGGCGCAGCACGGCGCGGATCCGGGCGTCCAGGACGCGGGACTTCGCGGGTTTGACCACGTAGTCGTCGGCCCCGGCCTCCAGGCCGAGCACGGTGTCCACGTCGTCCCCGAGCGCGGTGAGCATGATCACCGGGGTGGGACCGGACCGCCGCAGCTGTCGGCACACCTCGAAGCCGTCGATGCCGGGCAGCATCAGGTCCAGCACGACCAGCTCCGGCGGCTCCTGCCGGGCCCGCTCCAGGCCCTCCTCGCCGGTGGCGGCGGTGCGCACCTCATGGCCCTGGCGGCGCAGGCCCAGCGCCAGCGCCTCCCGTACGGAGTCGTCGTCCTCGATCAGCAGTACCCGTGGCATGTCAGCCAGTATCGGGTGTTGACCTGCGGAAACGTACCTGCGGCGCGGGTCCGGGCCGGGTTGTTGCGAAATGCTCATACGCAGCTCACAGGGCGCGCAAGCGGGCGGCCGAGGGTGGTGGGCACCGAGACACCCCCGAGGAACCGAGGAGCACCGCCGTGCGCCAGCACCGAGAGCCGACCCCGACCGACGACGCCCCGCGCAGCTGGTACCCGCGGGCCGACCGGCTGCGACGCCCGTCCGGCCGGCGCGGCGCGGCCCTCGGGGTCGCCGCCCTCGGCGCGGCGGCGCTGACCCTGCTGGGCGTCGCCCAGGCCGTGAACCGGCCCGGCGCGGCCACCGCAGCCACCGCGGGCGGCGGCGCGGCCGCGGCGCCCGACCCGAACCTGGCATCGCCGCTGGTGGACATGAGCATCTCCCGGCGGTCCGAGGACCCGGGTAGGACCGTCAACCTCACCATCGACGACGGCCCGGACCCGCAGTGGACCCCGCGCGTCCTGGACGTGCTCGCCCGCAACGGTGCCAAGGCGGTCTTCTGCATGCTCGGCCCCAACGCCCAGGCGCACCCCGAGCTGGCCCGGAAGGTGGTCGCCGCCGGGCACCGGCTGTGCGACCACTCGGTGAGCCATGACACCGCGATGGACCACAAGGACGTGGCGTACCAGGAGAAGGAGATCGTCGACGGGCAGCGGATGATCCAGGAGGCCACCGGTGGCGCACCGGTCCCGTACTACCGGGCGCCCGGCGGGGCGTTCACCCCCGAGAGCCGGCAGATCGCCGCCGCCCACGGGATGCGTCCGCTCGGCTGGAACGTGGACACCCGGGACTTCGAACGGCCCGGGGTCGAGAAGATCGTCGAGACGGCGAAGGCGCAGCTGCGGATCGGTCCGACCGTCCTGCTGCACGACGGCGGCGGCAACCGGGCCCAGACCCTGGCGGCCCTGGAGGAGTTGCTGCCCTGGCTGACGGAGAACGGTTACGCCTTCAGCTTCCCGGAGCGGTGAGCACCCGGGCGCGGACGGCCCCGGTCAGCCGGCCGTGGGCCGCAGGCCGTCCAGGAGCAGGCCGAGGGCGAAGGCGAAGCGGTCGGGCCCGGTGCCGGAGGCCAGTTCGGCGGCGTGGCGCCGGGTGTGCGGGAAGCGGTCGGCCGGCAGGGCGGCGAAGCGGTCCACCACCTCGTCGTGGCTGAGCACCCACTCCTGGTCCTCGTTCCGGCGCCGTTGCCGGACCAGCGACTGTTCCAGCGCGTAGCCGGCGACGTAGAGGGAGAGCGCGTCGCGGGCCCAGCCGGCCGTCCTCGGGTCGATGCCGCCGGCGAGCAGGATCGCCAGGATGCCTTCGCCGACCCGCAGCGTCTCCAGGTTGGTGGGCACCGCGGCCAGCGCGGCGCGGGAGACCCCGGGGTAGCGCAGGTACAGGTCGCGGAGCTGCCCGTACACGCCGACCAGTTGCTCGCGCCAGGCGGCCGGGTCCGGTGCAGGGAGCACGACCTCGGCGTGGAGCCGGCCGATCAGCAGGTCGTCGAGGTCGTCCTTGTTGACGATGTGCGCGTACAGGGACGACGGGCCGGTGCCGAGCACGGCGGCGACCCGGCGGATGGTCAGCGCGTCGTACCCCTCGGCGGCGACCACCTCCAGGGCGGCGTCGGTGATCCGCTCGACGGTGATGGGCTGCTTGCGCGGCGCGGGCGCTGCGGCCCCTGCGGCGGGCTCCGCCGTGGGCCGGGCGGCGGGCTGGGCGTGGCGGGCCGCGCGGTGTCGGCGGGGATCGACGGACATGGCGGTCACCCTACCTTGACACGATCTAAGTTCGTTGAGTAGAACATTGTTCGTCGTGACGAACTTAGTTCGTCGAGGCGATCCGCGTTCGTATCGACGTCCGGAGGTGTGTGATGCGGGTTTCCGTGGTCGGAGCCGGTCTGGGAGGCCTGGCGCTCGCGCAAGGGCTGCGGGGCGCCGGGATCGAGGCCGAGGTGTTCGAGCGCGACCCGGGGCTCGGCGCCCGGTTCCAGGGCTACCGGCTGGTGCTGGACCCGGTCGGCTTCCAGGCGGTGCGCGACTGCCTGCCGACGCGCTGGCACCCGCTGCTGGACGAGATCGTGATGCCCGCCTCCGCCGAGCAGCTGGTCCTGGACCCGCAGCTGAACGAGATCGGCCGGCTCGGCGCCGCCCGGACCGGCATCGTGGTCGACCGGCAGGTACTGCGGCACCTGCTGCTGACCGGCCTCACCGTGCACACCGACGCCGCACTGACCGGCTACGACCGGTCGGCCGACGGCACCGTCCGGGCCCGGTTCGCCCGCCGCGACCCGGCCGCCGCCGACCTGCTCGCGACCGCGGACCTGCTCGTGGGCGCGGACGGCGTCGGCTCCGCGGTCCGCGGGCTGCTGTCGCCCGGGACCACCCCGACCGACACCGGCGTCCGGTTCGTCATCGGCCGCACCCCGCTGACCGACGCATTCGCCGGCCTGTCCAAGGCCTACGGCTCGAAGGTCACCGGCGATGGCGTCAGCCTGCTGCTCGGCGCGATGCGCTTCCGCACCCCGCCGAAGCAGGCCGCCGAGCGGCTGGCCCCCGAGGTCACCCTGCCCGACCTCGGCGACTACGTGCGCTGGGCGATGATCCTCCCGCCGGACGGCTCGCCGGGCGGCTCGGGCTCGCTGGGCGACCGGAGCGCCCAGGACGCCGTGCTGTCCCGGATGGACGGCTGGCACCCGGAGCTGCGCGCGCTGGTCGAGCAGGCCGACCCGGACAACAGCACCCTGCTGTCCATCCGGGTCGTCCACCCCGGCGAGCGCTGGGCGCCCGGCCCGGTCACCCTGCTCGGCGACGCCGTCCACGCCACCTCCCCGACCGGCGGCAACGGCGCCAACACCGCGCTGCGCGACGCCGACCTGCTGCGCCGCCGACTGGTCGAGGTGGCCGACGGCCGCCGGGAACTGCGCGACGCGGTCGACGACTACGAGCGGCAGATGTTCGGGTACGGCGCCGAGGCCGTGCGCAGCAGCCTGGAGCGGCTGCCCGCCTTCGCCCCCGGGGCGAAGCCGTCCTGAGGCCGCAACGGGGTCGGCGGGCGGGCCCCCGGCTCAGCGGGCCGGCAGGGTTCAGCGGGCCGGCAGGGTTCAGCGGGCCAGCAGGGCGCGGAGCTCGTCGGCGACCAGGGCGGGTGCCTCCTCGGCCATGAAGTGGCCGCAGTCGACGGTGCGGTGCACCAGGTCGGGCGCCCAGGCGCGCCACAGCGCGGCGGCGTCGAAGCCGAGGGCGGCGCCCCAGTCCTGCTGGAGCACGGTGACGGGCATCGCCAGCCGCCGTCCGGCGGCCCGGTCGGCGGAGTCGTGCTCGACGTCGATCCCGGCCGAGGCCCGGTAGTCGGCCACGATGGATGGGACGGCCGCCCGGCAGGCGGCCAGGTAGGCGGCGCGGACGTCGGCCGGGATCGCGGCGGCGTCGCGGGACCACAGGTCCAGGAAGTTGCCGAAGAACTCGTCCGCCGAGGCGGCGATCATCCGCTCGGGCAGGCCCGGCGGCTGGGCCATCAGGTAGAGGTGGAAGCCGACGGTCGCCGACACGCCGTGCATCACCTCCCACATGTCCAGGGTCGGCAGGACGTCCAGCGAGGCCAGGTGGGTGACCCGGTCGGGGTGGTCCAGGGCGGTGCGGAAGGCGACCAGCGCGCCCCGGTCGTGCCCGGCCAGGGCGAAGCGCCGGTGGCCGAGCGCGCCGGCCAAGGCGGCGATGTCGGCGCCCATGGTGCGCTTGGCGTAGGCCAGGCCGTCGGGGGTCTCGGCGGGCTTGTCGCTGGCGCCGTAGCCGCGCAGGTCGGGGCAGATCACGGTGTGCTCGGCGGCCAGGTCGGCGGCGACCTGCCGCCACATCAGGTGGGTCTGCGGAAAGCCGTGCAGCAGCACGACCGGGCTGCCCTGGCCGCCGATCGCGGTGTGCAGGGCGACGCCGTCGGCGACGGGCACCCGGTGGTACGCGAAGCCGGGGATGGTGACGGTCATGGGGGACCTCTCGCTCGGGGGCGGACGCTTCGAGCCTGCCGGGCCCGGATCAGCAACCGATCAGTACGCCGCACCCTCTAGCCTGACCTGCGGGAACGACGCGGAACCACGCGGAACGACACGGCCCGACACCGCACGGGCAAGGCAGGGGAAGGGGTGCGATGGCGCAGGTCGGGTTCGGGGTGCTCGGCGCACTGACCGCGGAGCGGGACGGCACCGCCCTCGCCCTCAAGGGGCCCCGGCACCGGGCCGTGCTGGCCCGGCTGATCGTGGCCCGCCGCCGGGTCGTCCCGGTCACCCGCCTGGTCGACGACCTGTGGGCCGACCCGCCGCCCGCCGCCCTCGGCGCCCTGCGCACCTTCGTCGCCGACCTGCGCCGGGTGCTCGAACCCGAACGGCCGCCGCGCGCCCCCGCCCGGCTGCTCGCCACCGAGGGCCCCGGGTACGTGCTGCGCCCGGAGCCGCAGGCGGTGGACGCCTGGCGGTTCGAGACGGCGGTCCAGGAGGCGGCCGGACTGCCCGCCGACCGGGCCCTGACCCGGCTGGACGGGGCCCTGGCCCTGTGGCGCGGTCCCGCCTACGCCGACCACGCGGACGAGGACTGGACCCGGGCCGAGCGGACCCGGCTCACCGAACTGCGGCTGCGCGCGGTCGAACAGCGGGCCGCGGCGCTGCTCGCGTTCGGCCGCGCCGACCAGGCCGTCCCCGACCTGCGGGCCCACCTCGCGGACCACCCCTGGCGGGAGGAGGCCTGGCGGCTGCTGGCCCTCGCCCAGTACCGCACCGGCCGGCAGGGCGAGGCGCTGGCCGTGCTGCGCGAGGCCCGGACGGTGCTCGCGGACGGCCTCGGGCTGGACCCCGGGCCGGCGTTGCGCCGGCTGGAGGCGGACATCCTCGCCCAGGACCCGGCGCTCGACCTGGGGCCTGACCCGGTGGACGACAGCGCCGCCGGCACCTCCACCGATGCCGCCGTGGCCCGGCTGTGGCAGCGCACGGCGACGGCGTACGACCGGACGCTGGCGCTCGGCGCGCGGGCCCGGCTGGAGAGCACCGTCGGCCTGATGCGCAGCCTGGCGGTCAGCGGCGGCGCCGGTCTGCACGCGGCCCGCGAGCAGCGGTCGGCGGTCATCGCGGCCGCGGAGGAGTACGGCGATCCGGAACTCACCGCCCGGGTGATCGGCGCCTTCGACGTCCCCGCGATCTGGACCCGCAGCGACGACCCCGAGCTCGCCGCCGGGGTGGTCGCGGCCGCCGAGCGGGCCCTCGTCGCGCTGCCCGCCGGGGACACCGCCGCCCGCTGCCGGCTGCTGGCCACCGTCGCGCTGGAGTCGCGCGGCAGCCGGGAGCCGCGGGCCCCGCAGGCGGCGCGTGCGGCGGAGGCGGTGGCCCGGCGGCTGAACGACCCGGCACTGCTGGCCTTCGCGCTGAACGGCCGGTTCATGCAGTCCTGCACCCGGGCCGGTCTCGCTCCCGAACGTGACGCCGTCGGTGCGGAGTTGGTGGATCTGTCGGCCCGGCACGGCCTGGCCGTGCACGAGGTGCTGGGCCGCCTGATCCGGCTCCAGTCAGCCTGCGCCCGCGCGGACTTCGCGGCCGGTGACCGGCACGCGGCGGCCGCCGAGAAACTGTCGGACCGTCATGAACTGCCCCTGGTAGGGGTGTTCACCGCCTGGTACCGGGCGCTGCGCTCGGCCGCCCGCGGCCGGACCGCAGAGGCGACGGCGGCGATGCGCGCGGCCGCCGCCGACCTGGCCGGGGCGGGCATGCCGGGACTGGAGACCGGGCTGCTGCCGCTGGCCCTGCTGGCTCTGCGGATCGCGGACGGGGAGCGCCGTCCCGAGGTGGACCTCGGCCTGGACTGGGGCCCGTACCGGCCCTGGGTGGAGCCGTTCGCGCTGCTCGCCGCCGGTGACCGGGACGCCGTCCGGGCCGCGCTGCGGGCGTTGCCGCCCTCGCCCGCCGATCTGCTGTACGAGGCCCGCTGCTGCCTGGAGGCCGTGCTGGTGGTGGAGTCGGGCGACGCGGAGCTGAGGGCCGGGGTGCGGGCCCGGTTGCGGCCCGCCGCCGGTGAGCTGGCCGGGGCCGGCAGCGGGCTGCTCACCCTCGGGCCGGTCGACCGCTACCTGGCCGCCTTGGCGGACTGACGCGCGGACGGCGCGCCCCCTCGGAAGGGGGCGCGCCGCGAGAGTCAACTCCAAGGTCAGAACTGGGTGCTGACGGTCACTCCGCTGAAGTCGGTGTTGGCGTACAGGCTGATGTAGCGGTAGCCGGCCGTCGGGTTGGTGACGGTCAGGCTCTGCGTGGTGCCGGGGTTGGTGGAGGAGGCGGTGAAGGCGGTGGGGGAGGCCCAAGTGTCGGCGTTGTAGTAGAGCGAGGCGTTGCCGGTGCCGCCGGAGGTGTTGACCTTCAGGGTGCTGGTGCCGGCCGGCAGGTAGACGTAGAAGTAGTCGAGGCCGCCGGCGGCGCGGGCCTGGTTCGGCCGGGCGCAGTTCTGGCCGAGGGCGTCGGTGCGCGGGTCGGTGCAGGTCGGCAGGGGGGTGGTGCCGCCGCCGGTGGTGACGACCACCGAGGTCGGGGTGCTGGCGGTCTTGCCCGCGCTGTCGGTGACGGTCAGGGCGACGGTGTAGGTGCCCGGGTTGGCGTAGGTGTGCACCGGGTTCTGCTGGTCGGAGCTGCTGCCGTCACCGAAGGTCCAGTGCCAGGAGGCCAGCTTCGCCTGGGAGTTGGTCTCCACCGACTTGTCGGTGAGGGTGACGGTGGCGCCGTCGACGGACTGGCCGAAGAGCGCGGTGGGGCCGTCGGCGTAGCAGGCGCCGCCGGCGCAGGCGTCGAGCCAGGCGTCGAAGTCGGCGTCGTAGGAGGTGCCGAGGCCGTTGTAGACCGCGTACCCGCCCTGGTAGTCACCGGTGCGGAAGTGGCCGAGCATGTTCTGCACGTCGGCGGGGTGCTTCTCCAGCATGTAGCGGACGGCCAGGTAGCCCCACGGGTAGGTGCGCACCGTGTCCGAGTTGTCGTAGGTGTTCTGGAAGACGGTGCTCAGCTTGTACCGGTGCGTCGCGGCCTCGGCCATCGCCTGGGTGTCGGTGGTGCCGCGGTAGGTGTAGGACTCGTACTCGGCGACGCCCTCGATCCACCAGATGTCCGGGACGGAGATCTCGGTGGTGAAGTTGCCCTTCATGTCGTAGATGTTGTCGAGGTAGTGGGTGTACTCGTGGTTGAGGTTCCACACGTTGGCGGGGAAGCCGTCGTTGTAGGACTTCTTGTACATCACCGACACGGGCTTGTTGGCGGGGTCGGTGACGTCCATGACGGTCTGGCCGCCGTTGTCGGTGGAGTTGTTGTAGATCGCCCAGGAGTACGTCAGGTAGTCGTCCCGGTTGGCGAAGACGGCCAGGGTGATGGTCTTGCCGTACTGGCCGGCGATCGGGCCGCTGTCCTTGACCATGCCGTGGAAGAAGGTGTCCTCGCCGCGCAGGCTCGCGCAGACGGTCGCCAGCTCCGCGGGGGTGAGGTCCTCGGTGCGGATGGTGCGGTTGTCGCACTCCAGGGTGTTGGGCAGGACGGCGGCGGTGAGCTTGCCGGGCAGGTCGCAGGTGCCGTAGTAGGAACAGCTCGCGTTGTCGTACCGGTTGGCGTTGTATGCGGTGTACACGTACAGCGGGCCGGTGCTTCCGGCGATGGGGGTGCCGTCCAGGACCTGCTTGACCAGCGGGCGGGTGAAGGTCGCCACGGCGCCGCCGTCGCCGGCGGTGCGGGCGAGGTCGTTGCCGGCGTTGACGTCGAGGAACTGGTTGGCGGTGCCGAGCAGGTCCTTGTGGCGCTGGGCGAAGGTGGCCAGGGAGGTGATCACGGCCGGGTCGGCGGCGATCGTGTTGACGTAGTCCGGGTTCCAGTTGGCCCGCCACAGCGGCGCGTAGAGCACGGCGTTGACGGCCTTGACCATCTTCGGGAAGGCGTTGTAGCCGTTGTCGTAGCCGTCCAGGACCTGCTGGTAGACCTTCAGGTACCGGCTCTGGATGTTGGCGCTGTCGGTGAGGACCAGCACCTCGTTGAGCACGGTGCCGTTGGCGTCGCTGACGTCGTGCCAGTGCGCGCTCGCGAAGAAGGCGTCCAGGCCGGCCTGGACGGCACCGGTGAGCGAGGCGTCGTACGGGCCCACGGTGCCCGCGTTGTTGGACTGGACGTAGTAGCCGGCCCGCAGGAAGAGCACCAGCTGCAGGATGTTCGCGGAGTTGTCGCCGGTGTAGTGCGCGGCCTGGGCCTTGAAGGCGTCGGCGACGGCGAGCATCTGCGACTGCTTGAAGACGCCGGCCGTGTCGGTGCCGGTGACGTTGAACAGCGTGTTGACGCAGTCCGTGGTCGAGCCCTGGACGAAGGAGACCAGGTCGGCGCCGCTGCGGGAGGCGAAGTCGGCGGGCAGGCAGCCGGCCGCGGCGGGGGCGGCCTGGGCGGTCAGCGCGTGCTTGGCCGACGTGGCGGCGGGGTGCCGGGGGGTCTGCTGCGGGCCGGTCTGGACGGCCGTCCCGGCGGGCTGGAGCGCCTGGCCGAGCAGCTCCGGCGGGAGCGGCGCGGCGGTGCGGCCCAGTTCCTCCGTGCCGGGCGCGGCGATCTCGGCGCCGAACGGCAGTGGCGCGGCGGGGGCGTGGGCCGCGGGGGCCTGCGCCGCCGGGGCCGCGGCGGGCGCCGGGGTGGCGGCGAGCGCGGGGGTCGGGAGCAGGGCGGCCGGGCCGGCGAGGGCGGCGGCCACCAGGAGCGGAAGGGATTGGCGCAGACGCACTGCGGTGTCCTTGTCCTGAGGTGGGGGCGGTGACGGGGCGTCGGTCGCGAGGCGGAGGGGGAGTTGACGTGTGACCTGTCACCGGAATCAGGGTCAGAACAATGTCACAGGTTATATGGCATCGCAAGGGTGTGCGGGGGGTGGAGCGGCCCGCTCCCGGGGGGTTCAATGGACCGGGTCAAAATCAGGCAAAGCCCTTGCCATCGATAAGCGTTCGCGTTCGGTACCGATCGCAAGTCGGGTGTGGACGGGCCGTGGTCGCAGCCTGCATGCTCGACTCCATGGTGGGGAACGGGAGTGCGAAGCGGGGTGGCCGGGACTCGGCCCGGCCGCTCGCCTGCCCGCGACTCCTCCCCGCGCCGATGCCGCTGCTGACCAGCCGTCGCATCGTCGACTTCGGCCTGCTCTGCTCGGCCAGCTGTCGCTGAGCCGACGCCCGCGGCGTTCCCCGGTCGGCCCTCGGGGCCGACCCCGGCCCGTTCCCCCGGCCCGCCGACCCGTGGGGGCGAAGCCCCGGCCGTGAACCGGCCCGGAGTCCGAACGCCCGGTCCGACCCTCCGCCCATGTCACCGGCCGTCAGCCGTACGACCGTGGCCCGCGCTCCGGCGGGCCGGCCCGCGCACCGATGCGGTGGTCCGTTGCACCGATGCGGTGGTCCGTCGCACCCGAACCCGAACCGGTTCGGCGCGGAACGCACCTGACTCATCGTCAATGTGCGAGAACAGCTGACGAGTTGGCCTGCCACAACCTCAAGGAACCGCCATGACCAGCCACCTCAGCCCCGACGTCGCACCCGCCGAGCGCGGGATCCGGCTGCCCCGGCCCGACCTCGACCGCCTCGACGAGATCACCGCGGCGCTGGCGAAGACCGCCGCCCGGTACGACCGGACCGGGGAGTTCCCGCACGAGGCGATCCGACTCCTGCACGACGCCGGGCTGTTGACCGCGACGGTGGAGCAGAAGTGGGGCGGGCCCGGCGTGAGCTTCGCCGACCTGGCGCGCATCCTGCTGGCCCTGGGCCGCGGGGACACCTCGGTCGCGCTGATCGCCTGCATGACGCTGGTGCCGCACGCCCTGGAGAGCGGCCGGCCCTGGCCGGAGGCGCTGTACCGGCGGATCCTCGCCGAGTCGGCGGAGCGGCCCACCCTGCTCAACCACGCCCGGGCGGAGCCCGACACCGGCCGCGGCGGCGGCACGGTGGCCCGGCGGACCGCCGACGGCTGGGCGATCACCGGTCGGAAGCGGTTCGTGACCGGTGCGGAGGGGCTGAGCTACTTCCTGCTCTGGGCCACCACCGACGAGGTGGTCCCGCAGTCGGTCGTGTTCGTGGTGCCGGGCGGCTCGCCGGGCATCGAGATCCTGCCGACCTGGCGTCAGCTGGGCATGCGGGCCACGGTCAGCCACGAGGTGGTGTTCACCGACGTCCGGGTCGCGGCGGAGGACCTGATCCGCTTCGGCGACCCGGGGGCGCCGGCGCCGGACGCGGACCCGGGTGCGGACCAGGACCACGCCAACTCCGTCCTGCTGATCTCGGCCGCGCTGTACCTGGGCGCGGCGCGGGCCGCCCAGGACTTCGTGCACCACACCGGCGTCACCAAGGTGCCCGCCCACCTGGGCCGGCCGATCGCGGCCGGTGAGCGGTTCCGGCAGGTGGCCGGGGAGATCGAGGTGCTGCTGTCCACCGCCGAGCAGCTGGTGTTCGGCATCGCGGGCCGACTGGACCGGGGCGAGGTGGTCTCGGCGAACGAGGCGCTGGCGGCGAAGGTCGCGGTGATCCGCAACCTGACCCGGGCGGTGGAGGCGGCGGTGCGGTTGCTGGGCAGCTCGGCGCTGTCCCAGGACAACCCGCTGGAGCGGATCTTCCGGGACGTCCAGGCGGCGGGGGTGCACGCCCCGCAGGAGGACCCGGCCCTGGTCGGCATCGGGACGGCCGCCCTGAACGACTACCTGCGGCAGCTGGGATGACCTCCCGGCCCGGTCCCGATCCCGGCCCCGGTGTCCGCCCCGGTGCCGCTGCCGCCCGTCGACGGCCGGGCTCAGCCGGTCGGCCCGGGCACGCTCAGCGAGTCCAGCGCCGAGCGCAGCGCCCGGGTCAACAGGCCGGGCGCGCCCGGACGGTAGCGCAGGTAGAGGCCCTCCGGGGGCACCGGCGGCAGGTCGCGGATCCGGACCAGCCCGGTCGGCAGCGGGCCGTGGTCGGCGAGCAGGGCGATGCCCAGCCCGGCGCGCAACGCGCTCAGCACGCCGGTGAACTGGGCCGCCTCGGCGACCACCGTGACGCCCCGGCCCGCGCCGCCGAGCGCGGTGAGCGCGCGCTCGCGCAGCACGCAGGGGCCGTCGACGGCGACCAGCGGCACCGGCGCGCCCCGCTCGGGCAGCCGCCAGTCCGGGGCCGCGAACCAGGACAGCGGCACCCCGCCGGCCCGGACGCTGCGCGGGTGGCCGGGGTTGCCGAGGAACACGGCGGCGTCCACGGTGCCCCGGTCGATCGCCTCGTGCAGCGCACCGCTGCGGTCGAGCCGGAAGCGGACGGTGTGGCCGGGGCAGTCGGCGAGCACCGAGCGGCTGATCACCGGCAGCAGGCCCTCGGCCGCGAGCTCGGTGGAGCCGATCAGATAGGTGGGGCGGACGGTCTCGACGAGGCCGAGCCGGGAGAGCGCCTCGTCGTGCGCGGCGAGCACCCGGCGGGCCTCGGTGAGGGCGGCCTCGCCGTCGCCGGTGAAGCGCATGCCGCGGCCCTGGCGTTCCACCAGTGGTCGGCCGATGATCCGTTCCAGCCGCCGCACGTGCTGGCTGACGGCGGACTGGGAGATTTTCAACGCCTCCGCGGCGCGGTGGAATCCGCCGTTCTCGGCTATTGCGACCATGCTGCGCAGCGCGGCGATGTCCAGTGTTCTCGTCACCCTTCGAGCCTAACAGCGGGCGAACTCGCCGAGGGGGGGTCCGGCGACCTCCGAATTCCTTCCGGAGACGGTCCGGGAAAGTCCCCAACAGGCCTTCTCCGGCGATGACCTGGCG
This sequence comes from Kitasatospora sp. NPDC089509, assembly GCF_044749365.1. Lineage (NCBI taxonomy): Bacteria > Bacillati > Actinomycetota > Actinomycetes > Kitasatosporales > Streptomycetaceae > Kitasatospora > Kitasatospora sp. NPDC089509. Next base: position 942,730 of record NZ_JBIVHS010000001.1, read on the forward strand.
ATGAGTCACCGTCGCCTCGGCGCCGGGTCCGTGCCGACCTGGCGATGACTCGGCGCCGACTCGGTAATGACATGAAAACGCAACACGCGGAAACAGAAACAGCTTTCGGGAAAAAGGAACCCATGCACATATTCAGACCCGTGGTGGCCCGGGTCCTGGTGTCCACCGTGGCCGGGTCGCTGCTGCTGGCCGGCTGCTCCGGCCAGGGCGGCGGCACCGCGGCCGGGGACAAGCCGGTTTCGGGCGGCACCCTGACCTACGCCGTCGACACCGAACCGGTGTCCTGGGACCCGCACGTGTCGACCCAGGACCTGACCGCCGAGTTGCAGCGGCAGGTCCTGGATTCCCTGGTCTCCGAGGACGCCGACGGGACGTTCCACCCCTGGCTGGCGACTTCCTGGGAGTCGGCCCCGGATCTGCGCAGCTTCACCTTCCACCTGCGCAAGGACGTGAAGTTCCAGGACGGCACGCCGTTCGACGGCACGGCGGTGAAGGCGAATTTCGACCACATCGTGGCGAAGGAGACCAAATCCCAGTTCGCGGCGAGCCTGCTGGGCTCCTACACCGGCACCACGGTGCTGGACCCGTACACCGTGCGGGTGGAGTTCGCCCAGCCCTCGGCGCCGTTCCTGCAAGCGGCGAGCACCAGCTATCTGGGGCTCTACTCGCCCAAGGCGCTGGCCTCGGACGCGGCGAAGCTCGGGCAGGGCGGGCCGGTGGACGTCGGCAGCGGGCCGTTCCGGTTCACCGGCTACAGCAAGGGCCAGCAGGCGGTGTTCGAGAAGAACCCCGACTACCGCTGGGGCCCGCAGAACGCGGCGCACACCGGCCCGGCGCACCTGGACAAGGTCGTGGTGCGGTTCCTGCCGGACGCCGCGGTGCGGGTCGGCGCGCTCACCAGCGGCCAGGTGCAGGTGGCCAAGGCGGTGCCACCGCAGAACGCGGCGACGGTGAAGGCCGACCCGGCGCTGAGGCTGGTCACCCGGGAGCAGCCGGGCGGCAACTACAACCTGTGGCTGAACGGCTCGCTGGCGCCGCTGGACGACCAGCGGGTGCGGCAGGCGATCCAGCGCGGCATCGACCTCGACCTGGACGTGAAGACCGTGCAGTTCGGGCAGTTCCCGCGGGCCTGGAGCCCGATCTCCTCGATCACCCCGGGCTACGACAAGTCGCTGGAGCACGCCTGGCCGTACGACCGGGCACTGGCCGACCGGCTGCTGGACGAGGCGGGTTGGACCGGGCGGGACTCCGACGGCTACCGCACCGCGAACGGCCGGCGGCTCAGCGTGCAGTGGCCGCAGCTGTCGGCCAACGCCACCCAGCAGGGCCGGGACATCCTCGGCCAGGCGATCCAGGCCGACCTGCGGAAGATCGGGGTGGAGGTGGTCCGCCCGTCGCTGGACGTCGGCGCCTACTCGACCCTGGTGTACGGCGGGAAGGCGAACATCGTCGACCTGGCCTGGGCCCGGTTCGAGCCGGACGTGCTCTGGCAGTTCCTCAACTCGGCCAGCGCGCCCGCCAAGGGCGGCATCAACCCGACCTTCCTGCCCGACCAGCAGCTCGACCAGCTCACCGACCGGGGCCGGGCGACGCTCGACGCCACCGAACGCGGGCAGGTCTACGCCAAGGTGCAGCAGCGGGCGATCGACCTGGCCGTGGTCGTCCCGGTGTACACCCCGGTCGCGCTGACCGGCGTCTCGGCGAAGGTCGGCGGGCTCGGCTTCGACCCCGACACCTGGCTGGACTTCTACGACGCCTGGCGGACCCCGTGACCACCCACCAGGCGCCGCCGGTGGCCGACCGGGCCGGGGCGGTGGAGCCCGCCGCGGCGCGGCCGCCCCGGCTGCCGGCCCTGCTGCGGGCCGGGCTGCGGCGGCTGGTCGGTGCGCTGGCGGTGCTGTTCGGCGCCGCGACGCTGGCCTTCGCCGCGCTCCAGCTGATCCCGGGCGACCCGGTCGCCACCCTGCTCGGCCCGGCCACCACCACCCCGCCCGAGGTGCGCGAGGCGATCCGGCACGACCTCGGCTACGACCAGCCGGTGGTGGTGCAGTACCTGCACTACCTGGGCGGACTGCTGCGGGCCGACCTCGGGCAGTCCTACCAACTGCAGCGCCCGGTGTCCGACCTGATCGCCGAGCAGCTCGGCCCGACCGCCCAACTCGCCCTGACCGCCGTCCTGCTGGCGCTGCTGATCGCGGTGCTCTCGGCGGTGGCCACGGCCGGGCGGCGGCCCGCGCTCAAGGCGCTGACCGGCGCCTGGGAGCTGGTGGCCGTCTCCACCCCGTCCTACTGGCTGGGCCTGGTGCTGCTGACGGTGTTCTCCTTCCAGCTGAGGCTGTTCCCGGTGGCCGGGGCGGACGGCGTGGCGGCCCTGGTGCTGCCCGCCGTCACCCTGGCGCTGCCGCTGGCCGGGACCCTGGCGCAGGTGCTGCGCGAAGGCCTGGAGGCGGCGCTCGGCCAGCCCTTCGCGGTGACGGCGCGGGCCCGCGGACTGAGCAGGGCCGGGGTCGTGCTGCGGCACGCGCTGCGGCACGCGGCCGTTCCGCTGATGACCCTGACCGGCTGGCTGACCGGCTCGCTGCTGGGCGGGACGGTGCTGGTGGAGTCGGTGTTCGGCCGGCCCGGGGTCGGCTCGCTGGTGCTCGCCGCCGTGAACAGCCGGGACGTGCCGGTGGTGATCGGGGTGGTGCTGCTGTCCGCGCTGGTCTTCGTGGTGATCTCGACGGCGGTCGACCTGCTCGCCGGCGTCCTCGATCCGCGACTCGGGAACAGGTGATCCGGTGGCCCTCGCCCCTCCTTCCGCCGTCCGTGCGGCCTCGCCTGGTGCGGCCTCGGCCCGCCGGGCCGTCCGACTGCCGCCCCCGGCCGTGCTGGCCGCCGGTGCCGTGCTGCTGCTGATCCTGCTGGCCGGGCTGCTCACCGGGGTGTCGCCGACCGCGACCGACCCGGTGAACGCCCTGCAACCCCCGGGCGCCGCCCACCCGTTGGGCACCGACCAGCTCGGCCGGGACGTGTTCGCCCGGCTGGTGCACGGCGCCGGCCCGGCGCTCGCCCTCGGCTTCGGCTCCACCGTGCTCGCGGTGGTCGGCGGCGCGGCGCTCGGCCTGGCCGCCGCGCTCGGCGGCCCGGTCGCCGACCGACTGCTGATGCGCGCCGCCGACGTGCTGCTCGCCCTCCCCGCGACCCTGCTGGCGCTGCTGGTGATCGCCGTCCTGGGCACCGGCACCGGCAACCTGGTGCTCGCCATCGGCATCGCCCTGGTGCCCGGCTACGGACGGCTGGTGCGCTCCGAAGCCCTGCTGGTGCGCCGCTCGGGTTACGTCGAGGCCGCCGTCACCCTCGGGGTGCCGCGCCGGTCGCTGATCCTGCGCCACGTGCTGCCCAACTCGCTGGCCCCGCTGCTGACCCTGGCCACCGTCGGCTTCGGCACCGCGCTGATCGCCGCCTCCGGCCTCAGCTTCCTCGGCCTGGGACCGCGCCCGCCCTCCCCCGAGTGGGGGGCGATGCTCTCCGAGGGGCGCGGCTTCCTGGCGACCGCCTGGTGGCTCGGGGTGTTCCCGGGCGCCGCCGTGACCCTCACCGTGGCGGCCGTCACCGTGGTCGGCCGCCACCTCCAGCAGCGATTCACCCGGAGGTCCCCGTGACCGTCACCCCGTCACCCCTGCTCGCCGTCGACGGCCTCCAGGTCGCCTTCGGGACCGGCCCCGACGTGGTGCGCGAGGTCTCGCTCACCCTGGGGCGCGGCGAGTGCCTGGCCCTGGTCGGCGAATCCGGCTCCGGCAAGAGCGTCACCGCCCGGACCCTGGTCGGCATGACCGGACGCCATGCCCGGGTCCGGGCCCGGCGGCTGGAGTTCGACGGCCTCGACCTCGGCGCGCTCACCGAACGGCGCTGGCGGCAGCTGCGCGGGCGCCGGATCGGCCTGGTGCTCCAGGACGCCCTGGTCTCGCTCGACCCGCTGCGCACCGTCGGCGCGGAGATCACCGAGGCCCTGCGGGTCCACCGCACGGTCGACCGCCCCCGCGCCCGCGCACGGGTCCTGGAACTGCTCACCGACGTCGGCGTGCCGGAACCGCAGCGCCGCGCCGGACAGTACCCGCACCAGCTGTCCGGCGGGCTGCGCCAGCGCGCGCTGATCGCCTCGGCGCTGGCGGCCGGCCCGGAACTGCTGCTCGCCGACGAACCCACCACCGCGCTGGACGCCACCGTCCAGGCCCAGGTGCTCGACCTGCTCGGCGACCTGGTCGACCGGGGCACCGCGCTGCTGCTGATCAGCCACGACCTCTCGGTGGTCGAGCGGCTGGCGCACCGGGTCGCGGTGATGTACGCGGGCGTGGTGGTCGAACAGGGCCCGGCCGGACAGGTCCTCGGCGACCCGCAGCACCCGTACACCAGGGCACTGCTGGCCGCCGTGCCAGGGCGGACCGGCCGGGGCCGGCCGCTCTCGGCGCCCCGCCCGTCGAACCCGGCCGCCGGGCCCGACGGCTGCCCGTACGCGGCCCGCTGCGCCCTGGCCGACGACCGCTGCCGCCGGGAGCTGCCGGCCGCCCCGACCGCCGCGGACGCCGCGGCCGGGCACACCGCCCGCTGCTGGCACCCGGGCGGCCCGCTGCCGCTGGCGCCGGCGGCGGCCGAGCCGCGCCCGCTCGCCGCCGCCGCTTCCGCCACCGCTGCGGGGCGGAGCGCGGAACCGGCGGTGCTGCTGGAGGTGGACGGCGTCTCCAAGACCTACCGGGGCCAGGACGGCACCGCGCACCGGGTGGTGCGGGACGTCTCCTTCACCGTGACGGCCGGCGAGACCCTCGGCCTGGTCGGCGAGTCCGGCTCCGGCAAGACCACGCTGGCCCGGATCGCACTCGGCCTGCTGGAACCCGACACCGGCGCGGTGCGCTTCACCGGTGAGCCGTGGAGCGGCCTGCCGGAGCGGCGGCGCCGACCGCGCCGCGGACTGCTCCAACTGGTCCAGCAGGACCCGCTGAGCTCCTTCGACCCCCGGCACGACGTACGCCGGATCCTCGCCGAGGCGCTGGCCGCCACCGGCGTGCCGCGTGGCCCGGCCCGGGACGCCCGGGCGGTGGAACTGCTGGACCAGGTCGGCCTGCCCGGCACGGTGCTGCGCGGCCGCCCGGCCCAGCTGTCCGGCGGGCAGCGGCAGCGGGTGGCGATCGCCCGGGCACTGGCCACCGGGCCCCGGCTGCTGGTCTGCGACGAGCCGGTGTCGGCCCTGGACGTGTCGATCCAGGCCCAGGTGCTGGACCTGCTCTCCACACTCCAGCGGGAGCTGGGCCTGGCCCTGCTGTTCGTCTCGCACGACCTGGGGGTGGTGCACCACCTCAGCGACCGGCTGATCGTCCTCAAGGACGGCGAACTGGTGGAGTCCGGCACCGTGGACGAGGTCTTCGACCACCCCGAACACCCCTACACCAGACGACTGCTGGCGTCGGCGGCGGGCGGCAGCCGGGTGGGCTGAACGGAACGGGCGGCGGGGGCGGCGGGGGCGGCGTACGGCGGACAGCGCGGTCCGGCGGACGGAGCAGCGGCGGAACAGAACGGAACGGAACAGCACCGGGGTGGGCGACGGAAGCCGACCCGCCCCGGCCAGGCAACGGGGAGCCGACGTGAATCCTGTCGAACGCGACACACAACTGGACCGCTTCGCACGGCTGTTGGACGACTGCCTGGACGGCAGCGGCGGCCTGCTCGCCGTCTCCGGCCCGGCCGCCTGCGGCCGGACCGAGCTGCTGCGCGCCTTCACGGCCGCCGCCGAGGCCCGCGGCGCGCTGGTGCTCACCGCGACCGCCCGCTGCTCGGAGCGCACCGTGCGCTTCGGCGTCCTGCAGCAACTGCTGCGCCAGCCCGACCTGCCCCCGGCCGTCCGGACGGCCGCCCTGGCCCTGCTCGGCGGGCCGGACACCGCCGAACCCTGCCGGGAGGACCCGCCGGGCACCGGACAGGTCCCCTCCCAGGTCGACCAGGACCTGTGGCTGCTGCTGCACACCCTGGCCGCCCGCACCCCGCTGGTGCTGGCCGTGGACGACCTCCAGCACGCCGACCCGGCCTCCCGGCAGACCCTGATCCACCTGGCCACCCGGTCCCCGACCGCCCCCGTGCTGCTGGTCGTCACCGAACCCGACCCGCCCACCGACTCCGGCACCGACCGCGACTGGTGGACCGCCCTGCTGCGCCTGCCGCACCTCACCCGGCTGCGGGTCGACCGGCTCAGCGAACACGGCGCCGGGCAGCTGCTCACCGTACTGCTCGGCGCACCCCCGGCCCGACCCGCCGTCTGGTACCGGCTCACCGGCGGCAACCCGCTGCTGCTGCGCGCCCTCGCCGAGGACTGCGCGGGCGCCGGCCCGGCCGTCGAACCGGTGCCCGGCCCCGCCTTCGCCCTGGCCGTACGGGCCTGCCTGCACCGGGCCGGCGCCGCGGCCGCCGAACCGGCCCGGGCCCTCGCGGTGCTGGCCGAGTCCGGCTCCACCGACCTGCTGCCCCAGCTCCTCGGCGGCCCCGCCCGGGACGTGCTGACCGCCCTGACCGCGGGCGGCCTGGTCGTCGACGGCCGACTGCGCGGCCCGGCCGTCGCCCGGGCCGTCCTGGACGGGCTGCCGCAACCGGACCGGGCGGCCCGCCAGCTGCGCGCCGCCCGCCTGGTGTACGAGAGCGGCGGCACCCCGGAGTCCGTCGCCGCCCACCTGCTGGCCGCCCGCGACGCCACCGAACCGTGGGCCCGGCCGGTGCTGCTGGACGCCGCCCGGGCGGCGCTGCGCCGCGACGACGACGCCTTCGCCGAATCCTGCCTGGCCCTGGCCGGCACGGCCGGTGACACCGAGACCGCCCTGCTGCGCGGCATCGTCCGCTTCCGCACCGACCCGCAGGCCGCCTACCGGCTGGTCCGCCCACTCACCGACCGGCTGGACGACCTGGCGGACGGCGAACGGATCGGACTGCTGCGGATGCTCAACTGGCACGGCACCGAGGCCGAGATCACCCGCACCCTCACCGGCCTCGACCCGGCCGCCGGCCCGCTGCGCGACGAGCTCACCCGGGCGCTGGAACAGGTCCGCTCGATCGCCCCGCACCTGGTGCCGCCCGGCCACCCCGCACCGCCGCCCGGCCTGCCCGCCGGGGAACCCCAGCAGCGCTCCCTGCTGGCCCTGCCCCGGGTGCTGCGCACCGGCGGCACCTCGGAGGACATCCGCACCGCCGAACTGGTGCTGCGCACCACGCCGTTGGAGGACACCGCCTACGGCGCGCTGCAGTCCGCGCTGTACGTGCTGCTGTACGCGGACCGGGCGGACCTCGCGGCGCCCTGGTGCGCGAACCTGCTCCGGGACACCGCCGGGCGCCGGATCCCGGTCTGGCAGGCGCTACTGACCGCCACCATGGCGGAGATCGCCCTGCGGCTCGGCCAGGTGGCCGAGGCTGCCCGGCACGCCCGGCAGGCACTGGCCCTGCTGCCCTCCGGCGGCTGGGGCGTCTGGCTGGGCGCGCCGCTGGCGGCGCTGCTGCTCGCCTCCGCCGCACTCGGCCCGACCCCCGAGGCGGAGCCCGGACTGCCCACGCTGCCGGAGCGGCTCACCCGCACCCGCTACGGGGCCCAGTTCCTGCACGCCCGCGGCCGGCACCGGCTGGCGGCGGGCGCGGCGGACGCGGCGCTGGAGGACTTCACCCGCTGCGGACGGCTGTTGGAGGAATGGGGGCTGGACGTGCCCTCCTTCGTGCCCTGGCGCGCCGACGCGGCCCGGGCCCTGCTGGCGCTGCGCCGCCCGGAACAGGCCCGCCGGCTGGCGCTGGCCCAGGCGGCGCACCCGGCGGCCCAGCGGCCGCGTACCCGGGGGCTGTCGCTGCGGGCGCTGGCCGCCTGCGAGCCGGACCGCCGGGTCGAACTGCTCCAGCAGGCCGTCGAGTCGCTGGACGAGGCCGGGGACCGGCTGGAACTGTCCTGGGCGCTCGCCGAGTTGGCCGAGGCCCAGCTCGCGGCGGGCCGCCGCCAGGCCGGTCGGGAGGCGCTGCGACGGGCCCGGGAGGGCGCCGAGGAGCTGGGCCTCGGGCCGCTGCTTGCCCGGCTGAAGGGGTCGGCCGAGGAGGAGGACGACTCGGGGCTGAGCGCCTCGGAACGCCGGGTCGCGGAGCTGGCGGCGGCCGGGCACTCCAACCGGGCGATCGCCGAGCAGCTGTTCATCACGGTCAGCACGGTGGAGCAGCACCTCACCCACACCTACCGCAAGCTGCGGGTCAAGGGCCGCTCCGAGCTGGCGCGTTCGCTGCCGCCGGGCGCGGGCCGGCCGGCTGCGGACCGGCCTGCTGCGGACCGGCTGTCCGTGGAGCGGTCGGCTGCGGACCGGCTGTCCTCGGAGCGCCACGGCACGGGGCGGCGTGCCGTGACCCGTCCGACCGCGGCTCAGGGCGCGGTGCCCAGAGCCAGCCGCTCGCGCAGCGTCTCCTCGGCGTAGTCGGTGCGGTAGGCGCCGCGCCGCTGGAGTTCGGGCACCAGGCCGGTGGCGATCGCCGGGAGGTCGTGCGCGGTGGTGGCCGGGCGGAGCCGGTAGCCGGTGAGCCCGGCCTGCTGCCACTCCTGGAGCAGGTCGGCGAGTTCGGCGGGGGTGCCGGCGAAGATCGGCGCGTCCGAGGTGTGCTCGGTGCCCAGGGTGGCGTCCAGCCGGTCCCGGCGGGCCTTGGCGGCGCCCGGTTCGGCGTCCAGGTGGACCAGGACGTCGGCGAAGACGTGCACGGTCCGCCCGGCCCGGCCGACCGCCTGCTGCTCGGCGCGGATCTCGGTGACGGCGGTGCGGACGTCGTCGACGCCGTGCGGGGTGATCGAGACCACGTCGGTGACCTGGGCGCCGTACCGCCAGGGGACGCTGATGTGGGCGAGGGTGAACACCACCGGGTGGCCCTGCGGCGGGCGCGGGGCGGTGGACGGGTCGGGGAGCAGCGGCCACTCGCCCGCGTCACCCCCGTCGCCGTCCGAGCCCCCGTCGCCGTCGGCGGCGAAGCGGCCGGGGGCCAGCGCGCGCAGGGCCTGCTCGTCGGTGGTGCCGTCCCACAGCGCCCGGACCACCCGGACCAGCTCGGCCGCCCGGTCGAAGCTCTGCTGGATCTGCGCCTGCACCTCGGGCAGGAACAGCGTCTCCAGCGGGATCGGCCTGGTCGGGCTGAGCTGGGTGCGCAGCCCGGCGCGGCCGGCGCTGAGGTGGTCCAGGGTGGCCACCGCCTTGGCGATCGGGGCGGGTCGGCCGGAGTTGACCACGACGGTGGGGATGATGCCGAGGTGCCGGGTGCGGGCGGCCAGGGCGCCGGCCAGGGTGAGCGCGTCCAGGCGGTGCAGGGTGTGGCCGAGCCGGCGGTCCAGTTCCTCGCCGGGGCCGGGGGCGCGGGACAGCGGGTCCTCGACGGTGACGAAGTCGAGCAGCCCGGCCTCCGCCTGGCGGGCCTGGGCGGCCCAGTGGTCGAGGGTGAACGGCCGGGGGTCGGCCTCCGGCTGGTGGCGGGCGGCCGGGTGCCAGCCGGCTCCGTCGAGGGCGGCGGCGAGGTGCAGGTGGTGCGGTGTGCTCACGGGGACGTGCCTTTCCGGGGGGTGTGGTTCTCGGACCCGCGGCCCGTCAGGCCTTGGCCTTGGGGCGGGTGATGACGAGCAGGGCGATCAGGACGGCGACGCCGCTGAAGGCCGCCGCGGCGACCACCGCGGTGGACAGGCCGTCGGCGAGCTGGGCCCGGTCGGGGTGCTGGGCGCCGTGCAGCGAGCCGCCGTAGAGGGTGGCGAGCACGGCGACGCCGAGCGAGAGGCCGATCTGCTGGACGGCCTGCAGCAGCCCGGAGGCCGCGCCGGTCTCCTTGGGCGCCAGACCGGCCAGGATGGTCATGTTGAGCGGGACGAAGCCCAGGCCGAGCCCGGCGCCGAGCAGCACCAGCGGGCCGAACAGGCCGGTCAGGTAGTCGCTGTGCGGGCCGGTGGCGGCGAGCCACAGGCTGTCGGCGAGCATCAGCGCCGCGCCGGTGACGATCAGCGTCTTGGCGCCGTACCTGGGGATCAGCTTGGCGGCGCTGCGGGCGGTGGCGAACTGGGCCAGGGCCATCGGCAGGAAGGCCAGCCCGGCGGTCAGCGGGGACAGGCCCAGGCCGTCCTGGACGTACAGCGAGAGCAGGAAGTAGGTGCCGCCCATCGCGGCGAACAGCAGCAGGAAGATCCCGTACGCGCCGGAGCGGGCGCGCTGGGCCAGCAGGCGCAGCGAGATCAGCGGCTGGCGGACCTTGGTCTCGGTGACCACGAACGCGCCGAGCAGCAGCACCCCGAGCACCAGGGCGGCCACCGTGGTGGCCGAACTCCAGCCCGCCGACGAGGCGTTGATCAGTCCGTAGACCAGGGCGGTCATGCCGGCGGTGGAGGTGAGGGCGCCGACCACGTCGGGGCGGGCCGGGTGCTTCTCGGTCTCCGCGAGCTGACGGGTGGCCAGGACGACGGCGGCCAGGCCGATCGGCACGTTGACGAAGAACACCAGCCGCCAGGAGAGCGTGGTGAGCAGGCCGCCGAGGATCAGCCCGATGGTGATGCCGAGCCCGGCGACGGTGGAGAACACCCCGAGCGCCCGGCTGCGTTCCGGGCCCTCCTTGAAGGTGACGGCGATCAGGGAGAGCGCGGCGGGCGCGGCGAAGGCGAAGCCGACGCCCTGGGCGGCGCGGGCCGCGATCAGCAGCGCGGAGTTCGGGGCGAGCCCGCCGAGCAGCGAGGCGGCGACCACCAGCAGCAGGCCCCAGATGAACATCCGGCGCCGGCCGAGGATGTCGCTGGCCCGTCCGCCGAGCAGCAGCAGCCCGCCGAAGGCCAGCGAGTAGGCGCTGAACACCCAGGCCAGGCCGTCCGGGGAGAAGTGCAGCCCGGACTGGATGCGGGGCAGCGCGATGTTCACGATGTTGCCGTCGACGGCCACCATCAGCTGGCAGGTGACGATCACCGCGAGGGCGAGCGGGCCGGCCCGGCCGGGGGCGGGTGTTGTCGGACTGGCGGCCGGGGTGGGCGGTTCGGCCACCGATGGCTGGTCGTGGGTCGTCATGGCCGGCTCCTTGAGCGTAGGGCAGGGCAGCGTCGAGGGAACGAGCGCGGTCGACGCTTGTAGACTGCTTCATGGTAGGGAGACGTCCTGATTGGGTCAACAAGTGTTGAACGAATGTGTCGCGGCGTGACGAGGCGAGGAGGCGGCATGGCAGAGTCCCGCAGTGGTGGTGCCGGGGTCGCGGCCGAGGCGGCGGGCACGGCGGAGGGTGCGGCGGAGGCGGCGCCCGCCGGGCGCGGCGAGCGGCGCAGCCGGAGCCGGCAGGCCATCCTGGCGGCGGCCCGGGAGCTGTTCTCCGAACTCGGCTACGAGCAGACCACGGTGCGCGCGGTGGCCCACCGGGCCGGGGTGGACCCGGCACTGGTGATGAAGCACCTCGGCTCCAAGGAGCAGCTGTTCGACGCGGTCTCGGAGATCGCCCTCAGCTTCGGCGGCGCCCTCGGCGGCCCCGCCGACCGGCTCGGCGAGCGGCTGCTCGCGCACGCGCTGGCCGACATCGACGGCCGGCCGGACCGCAGCATGCCGGTGCTGCGCTCGATGCTCACCCACCCGCAGGCCGCCGAGGCGGTGCGCTGCGCGGTCGCCGATCCGGGCAACAGCCCGGTGGCGGACGCGCTGACCGGTGACGACGTGGAGCTGCGGGCGACCCTGGTGGGCTCGGTGGTGCTCGGGCTGCTGGTCACCCGCTACCTGCTGCGGGTGCCCGAGGTCGACCGGGCGCCGGCCGAGCGGCTGGTCGAGCTGCTCGGGCCTTGCCTGCGGCCGCTGTTGGACGGCGGTGCGGCGGGCGGGGCGGGTGTGGTCGGGTCGGTCGGGGTGGGTGCCGGGGGCGAGCGGCCGGCGGACGGCCGCGGCGGCGGCGAAGGCGACGGCCCGGCGGCGGCGCTGGCCGGGCTGGCCGCCGCCGAGTCGGCCCGGCTGGCGGCGGCCGAGGAGGTGGACCGGCTGGCCCGGGAGGCGCTGGCGGCCGGGGCGTCCTTCGGCGAGGTCGGCCAGCTGCTGGGGATCAGCCGGCAGGCCGCCCGCAAGCGGTGGCCGCGCGGCGAGGACGCCCCCGTCGAGGGGCTGGCGACAACCTAGGTTGTCGCCCGGGTGGGGCGGCCGCCCGCCGGGCCGGGTGACAACCCAGGTTGTCGCGCTGGTCATCAGGTACCGGCCAGCGCTTCGACCACCGGCGCGAACGCCTCCTGATGGGCGTCCATCACCGTGAAGTAGGAGAAGCCGAAGCTGTCGCGCAGCTCCTTCACCTGGTCGATGATCTGCTGGACGGTACCGATCAGCAGCAGCGGTGTCTGCTCCAACTCGGTCAGCGGCACCGGCAGCTGGGTGGCCGCCACGTGCCGGATCGCGGCGTCCCGGTCCTCGGTCACGATCACCGCCTGGAGCAGCAGGTTCTTCTCCACCTGCGCCGCCCGCTCGCCCACCACCCGGTCGAAGTAGGCGACCCGCTCGGCGAGTTCGGCGCGCGGGATGAGCCGCAGCCCGCCGAACGCGGTCGGGTCGTAGCGCATCCCGATGAAGCCCACGATGTCGCCGTGCCGGGCGGCCAGCCGCAGCACCCGGTTGCCGTTGCCCGCGATCAGCAGCGGCACCGGGTCCTGCACGGCCGCCGGGACGTGCTCCGGGTCCCCGAGCAGCCGGCGCAGCTCCAGTACCGTGCGCTCCAGCGCGTCCACCCGGTCCTTGGGGGTGCCCGGGTCGAGGCCGAGCGCCTGGAACTCGGCGTGCACGTAGCCGGTGCCGAGCCCGACCTCGATCCGGCCGCCGGTCAGCCGGTCGACGGTGGCGATGTCCCGGGCGAGCAGCGGCGGGTGGTAGAAGCCGGAGTTGAGCACCAGGGTGCCGACCCGCAGGCCGGTCGCCGCGGCCGTGGCGACCAGCGGCGGGAAGGGCGCGGTCCGGCCCAGGTGGTCGGGGACCAGCAGGACGTCGTAGCCCTGCGACTCGACCTCCTTGGACAGGCTCTGCCACTGCTCGGCGTCGTCGGGGACGGCCAGCTTGCCGAGGCCGAAGCGGAACGGTCGGGTCATCGGGTTTCTCCTCGTGATCGGTCGGGGGTGCGGTCGGTGGGGTGGCCGCTCATCGCTCCAGCTCGGCGAGCCAGCGGTGGACGGCGTCGGCGGTGCCGGCGGAGTGGTCCTCCAGCACCGAGAAGTGGTCGCCGGGGATGTCGGCGCTCTCGTGCGGCAGTCGCCAGAAGGCGCGCCAGTCCGGGCCGCCGGGGCGGTCCCCGGTGCCGGGCAGCGGCTGCTCGGCGCGCAGCAGCAGGGTGCGGGTGGCGATCGGTTCGGGCTGCCAGGGGCCGAAGGTGCGCAGGTAGGCGCCCATCGCGGTGAGCCCGGTGTCGGTCAGGGTGAGGTCCTGGGTGCCGAGTCGCTCCAGCATCCCGCCGACCATCGCGGGCATCCACCACTCCATGCCGGGCAGCGTGGCGGTGTCCATCGGATAGGCGTCGACCAGCACCAGCCCGGCCGGTCGCACCCCGCGCCGCTCCAGCTCGGCGGTCACGGCGTGCGCCACGCACCCGCCGAGCGAGCGCCCCAACACTGCGAACTCCCGTTCCCCGTACAGCTCCTGGACGGCGTCGGCCTGCAGCCGGACGAAGGCGTCCACCGAGTCGGGCAGCACGCTGCCGGGCCGGTAGCCGGGGGCCGGGACGGCGTGCGCGGTGCGCCGTCCGTCCAGGGCCTGGCCGAACCGGGCGTACTCGTGCGGTCCGGACAGCGCGGTCAGCGCCGGGAAGCAGACCAGGGCGAGCGGTGCCCCGCCCTCGGCCAGCGCGACCGGGGGGACGGCGTGCCCGGCGCGGTCGTCGGCGGGGAAGGGGGTGCGCAGCTCGGACGCCGAGATCAGCAGCTGGGTGGCGGCCGGGATCCGTCCGGCCCGGCACAGGTCCAGGTAGACGGCGGCCAGCGGCTCGGCCGGGCCGCCGGCGGGGGTGGTGCGACGGTCCCGGAGCTCCTGGTGCAGGTGCTCGGCGAGGGCGAGCGGGTCGGGGTGGTGGATGGTGAGCGCGCCGGAGAGCCGCAGCCCGGTCGCGGCGGAGAGGCGGGCGCCGAGCTCCACCGAGGTGAGCGAGTCGAAGCCGTGCTCGACGAAGGCCGTATCGGCGGTCAGGGTGTCCGGGGTGGCGTGCCCGAGGACGGCGGCGGCTTCGGTGCGGACGAGGGCGAGGAGGGCGTCGAGCAGCTCGGGGGCGGGGAGTTCGGCGTGGCGTTCGGTCCAGTCGGCCGGGACGGCGGGCCGGGTGCCGGGACCGGGGAGGGCGGGGGCAGGGGTGGGGGAGCCGTCGAGCCAGAAGCGGGTGCGCTGGAAGGGGTAGCCGGGCAGGTCGACCCGCTGGACGGGCAGTCGGCCGAACGGGCCGGACCAGTCGACCGGCGCGCCCGCGGCGTGCAGGCGGCCGACGGCCGTCAGCAGGCTTTCCGGCTCCGGCTGGTCCCGGCGCAGGGTGGCGGCCAGGGTGGCCGGGCGGGGGCGCTGCCGCGGCTCCTCGGCGGCGAGGGCGTCCCCGGCCAGGGCGGTGAGGACGCCGTCGGGGCCGAGTTCCAGGAAGCGGGTGGCGCCCTCGGCCCGCAGGGTCCGGACCGCGTCCAGGAAGCGCACCGGCTGCCGGGCGTGCTCGGCCCAGTAGTCCGGGGCGGCGGGCTCGGCGGTGCCGGCGAGGCGGCCGGTGAGGTCGGAGACGAACGCGGTGTGCGGCCGGTGGAACGTCAGCCCCTTCACCACGGTGCGGAACTCGTCCAGGACCGGGTCCATCCGGTGCGAGTGGAAGGCGTGGCTGACCCGGAGCCGGGTGGCCCGCCGTCCGCGTGCCCGGAAGGCCTCGGCGACCGCCTCGACCTGCGGCTCCTCGCCGGAGATCACCATCGCGCGCGGGCCGTTGACCGCGGCAAGGCCCACCGTGCCGCCGTGGGGCGCGAGTTCGGCGAGCACCTCGCCCTCCTCGGCCTCCAGGGCGGCCATCGCCCCGCCGGGTGGCAGCTGCTGCATCAGTCGGCCGCGCGCGGCCACCAGGGCGGCGGCGTCCGGGAGTTCGAGCAGCCCGGCGGCGTGGGCGGCGGCGAGCGCGCCGACCGAGTGGCCGACCACCAGGTCCGGGCGCACGCCCCAGGCGTCCAGCAGGCGCAGCAGCGCCGTCTGGAGGGCGAACAGGGCGGGCTGGGCGTACTCGGTGCGGGTGAGCCGTTCGGCGTCGGCGGGCCGGCGCACGGGATCGGCGGGTCGGAGGACGGCCTCGGCGATCGGGAACGGCAGATGGCGGTCGAGTTCGGCGGTGACGGCGTCGAAGGCCCGGGCGAACTCCGGGTGGCGCCGGTACAACCCGGCTCCCATGCCCGGGCGCTGGCTGCCCTGTCCGGTGAACAGGAAGGCGGTCCGGCCGCCGGGGGCGGCGGGGGTGAGCGGCCCGGGATTGCTCGCGAAGGCCTCCAGCCGGGTGACGGCCTCCGCACGGTCGCGGGCCACCAGGACGGCCCGCGACGGGTGTCGGGTACCGGAGGCCAGCGACCAGGCGAGGTCGGCCGCCGGGGGCGGGTCGTCGCCGCGCAGGACCTCCGCGAGCTGCCGGGCCCGGGCCCGCAACGCCGCCTCGCTCCGCGCGCTGAGCACCCACGGCAGCGGGGGCGCTTCGGCGCCCGGGGCGGCGGGTCGGGGACCGTCGCTCGCGGCGCCCGCCGGCTCCTCCTCGGGCTCGACGTCGGCCTCGGGCTCGACGTCGGCCTCGGCTTCGGCTTCGGCCAGGATCACATGGGCGTTCGTCCCGCTCACCCCGAAGGCGGAGATCCCGGCGGCGCGCGGACGTCCGGTGTCCGGCCAGCTGCGCGGCTCGGTGAGGAGCCGCACGCCGCCGTCGGCCCAGTCCACGTGCGGGGTGGGCCGGTCCACGTGCAGGGTGCGCGGGAGGGTGCGGTGGCGGATCGCCTGGACCATCTTGATCACGCCCGCGACGCCGGCCGCTGCCGCGGTGTGGCCCAGGTTGGACTTCAACGAGCCCAGCCAGAGCGGCTGTTCGGCGTCGCGCCCGGTGCCGTAGACGGCCTGGAGGGCCTGGGCCTCGATCGGGTCGCCGAGGGTGGTGCCGGTGCCGTGGCCCTCGACCGCGTCCACCTCCCGCGGGGTGAGCCGGGCGTCGGCGAGCGCCGCCCGGATGACCCGCTGCTGGGCGGGGCCGCTGGGGGCGGTGAGGCCGTTGGAGGCGCCGTCCTGGTTGACGGCGGTGCCTCGCACGACGGCCAGCACCCGGTGTCCGTGGCGCCGGGCGTCGGACAGTCGTTCCAGCACCAGCAGGCCGGCCCCCTCGGCCCAGCCGGTGCCGTCGGCGGCCGCCGCGTAGGAGCGGCAGCGGCCGTCGGGGGAGAGTCCGCGTTGGCGGGAGAACTCCACGAAGCCGCTCGGGGAGGACATCACGGTGGCGCCGCCGGCGAGCGCGAGGTCGCTCTCGCCGGAGCGCAGCGAGCGCACGGCCAGGTGCAGGGCGACCAGCGAGGAGGAGCAGGCGGTGTCGACGGTGACGGCCGGGCCCTCGAAGCCGAAGGTGTAGGCGATCCGGCCGGAGGCGACGCTCGCCAGGTTGCCGATGCCCAGGTGGCCTTCGAGCTCGGCCGGGGCCGCCCCGGGACGGGTGTGGTACTCCTGCGCGGTGAGTCCGGCGAACACGGCGGTCCGGCTGCCGCGCAGCCCGTCCGGGTCGAGCCGGGCGTGTTCCAGCGCGTGCCAGGCGGTCTCCAGCAGCAGCCGCTGCTGGGGGTCGGTGGCCAGCGCCTCGCGCGGGGAGACGCCGAAGAAGGCGGCGTCGAAGTCGGCGGCGTCGGCCAGGAATCCGCCGTGCCGGGCGTAGCTGGTGCCGGGGACGGACGGGTCGGGGTGGTACAGCGCGTCGGTGTCCCAGCCGCGGTCCTCGGGCCAGCCGGTGACGGCGTCGCGTCCGGCGGTGACCAGGTCCCAGAGCAGGTCGGGGGAGTCGGCGCCGCCGGGCAGCCGGCAGGCCATCCCGATCACGGCGACCGGTTCGCCGCGCCGGTACTCGACCTGGTCCAGCCGCCGTTGGGCCTCGCGCACGTCGGCGAGCGCCCGGCGCAGGTACTGCCGCAGCCTCTCCTCATCGGCCATCGTGGCCACTCCTTCCGGTGGGGGCGGTGCCCGCGCCGGGCCGGGCCCGGTCGAGTTCGGCGAACAGTTCCTCGTCGCTGGCGGTCTCCAGGTCCAGCGCGGTGTCGATCGAAGTGCCCGGCGCGGCAACAGGGTTGGTGTCCTGCCTGCTGTCCGGGTCGGCGTCCGGGGCGCTGTCGAGGAGGGCGGCCAGGGCGGAGAGCCGGGCGGCCAGTTCGCGCCGGTCGGCCTCGGTGTCGGGCAGCGACTGCTCCAACCGGTCGAGCAGGCCCGGCAGTTCGGCAGGTCCGGAACCGGCGGCGACGGCCGGGACCAGCTGCTCGTCCAGGTGGTCCGCGATCGCGGCGGGCGTGGGCCGGTCGAAGACCAGGGTCACGGGCAGCCGCAGGCCGGTCGCGGCGACCAGTCGGTTGCGCAGGTCGACGGCGGTCAGCGACTCGAAGCCGAGGTCGCGGAAGGCCCGGTCGGGGAGCACCTCCTCCGTGTCGGGGTGGCCCAGGGCGGCCGCGGCCTGGCGGCGGACCAGGTCGAGCAGGTCGGCCCGCCGGGCGTCCGGGGCGAGTCCGGCCAGCCGGGCGGTCAGCCGGCCGCCGGGCGCACCGTCCGGCGTCTCGTCGTCCACCGGGCCGGTGGCCACCGCCGTGGTGAGCGGCCCGAGTTCGACGTCCAGCCAGTAGCGGCGGCGCTGGAAGGGGTAGGTGGGCAGGGCGGTCGGCACCGACCGGGCGCCGGCGAGCGCCCCGCCGAAGTCCACCGGCGCGCCCGCCACGAGCGCGGCGCCCGCCGAGAGCAGGAAGCGGTCCGGGCCGCCGTGGTCGCGGCGCAGGGTCTCGACGACGGCGCCGGGCAGGCCGCCGGCGTCCAGGGTGTCCTGGATCGCGCCGGTCAGCACGGGGTGCGGGCTGACCTCGATGAACAGGGTGCGGCCCGGTTCGGCGAGGTGCTGGACGACGGGGGCGAAGCGGACGGTGTGCCGCAGGTTGCGGTACCAGTACCCGGCGTCCAGTTCGGTGCCGGTGACCGGCCCGGCGGTGACGGTGGACCAGATCGGCAGCCGCGCGGCGCCCGGCCGGACCGGCGCCAGGACGGCCAGCAGCTCGTCCGCCACCTGGTCGATCACCGGGGAGTGCCCGGCCAGGGTGGCGGCCCGCAGCCGTTTGGCCCGCACGCCCTCGGCGGTGCAGGCGGCGACCAGTTCGTCCAGGGCGTCTTCCTCGCCGGCCACCACCACCGCGTTCGGCCCGTTGACGGTGGCCACCGCGAGGCGCTCCGGCCAGGCGGCGAGCCGCCGTTCGGCCTCGGCGAGCGGCAGCGCGACGGAGGCCATCGAACCCTGGCCGACCAGGGTGGCCAGGATCCGGCTGCGGGCGGCGACGATCAGCGCCGCGTCGTCCAGGCTGAGCGCCCCGGCGACGGTGGCGGCGGCGACCTCGCCCTGACTGTGCCCGACCACGGCGTCCGGGCGCACCCCGGACGACTCCCAGAGCGCGGCGAGCGCCACCAGGACGGCCCACAGGGCGGGTTGGGAGACCTCGACCCGGTCCAGCGAGGCCGCGCCGTCGTGCCGGCGGAGCACGTCGGTCAGGTCGAAGTCCAGGTGCGGGGCGATGGCCCGGGTGCACTCCGCGATCCGCTCGGCGAACACCGGTTCGGTGTCCAGCAGTTCACGGGCCATCCCGGCCCACTGGGAGCCGTGGCCGGGGAACACGAACACCGTCCGGGGCGCGCCGTCGGCCCGGCCCTGGACCAGCTCGGCGGCGGGCTCGCCGGCCGCCAGGGCGCGCAGGGCGGCGGAGGCGGCGGCCGGTTCGGCGGCGACCACCACAGCGCGGTGCTCGAACCGGGCCCGCCCGGCCAGCAGGGTGTGCGCCAGGTCGGCGGGTGCCTCGGTGGACTCGGCCAGGTGCTCGGCCAGCCGGACGGCCTGGGCGGCGAGCGCGCCGGCCGTCCGGGCGGAGAGCACCCAGGGCAGCGGCCTGGCCGAGGTGTCGCCCGGCGGGGCGGGCGGCTGCTCCGGGACCGGCGGCTGCTCGATGATCACATGGGCGTTGGTGCCGCTCACCCCGAAGGCCGAGATCCCCGCGCGGCGCGGTCGGCCGTCGGTCTCCGGCCAGTCCTGATGTTCCGTCAGGAGACTGACCCCGCCCGCGCTCCAGTCCACCTCGGGGGCGGGCTCGTCGATGTTCAGGGTGGCGGGCAGCCGGCCGTGGTGCAGTGCGCCGACCATCTTGATCAGTCCGGCGACACCCGCCGCGGCCTGGGTGTGGCCCAGATTGGACTTCAACGAGCCCAGCCAGAGCGGCCGTTCGGGCGCCCGGTCCGGACCGTAGACGGCCAGCAGGGCCTGGGCCTCGATCGGGTCGCCGAGCCGGGTGCCGGTGCCGTGCGCCTCGACCGCGTCCACCTCCTGGGGGGTGAGTCCGGCGGCGGCCAACGCCTGCCGCAGCACCCGCTGTTGGGCGGGCCCGTTGGGGGCGGTGAGGCCGTTGGAGGCCCCGTCCTGGTTGACGGCGCTGCCGCGCACCACGGCCAGCACCGGATGTCCGGCCCGCCGGGCGTCGGAGAGCCGTTCGAGCAGCAGCAGGCCGACGCCCTCCGCCCAGCTGGTCCCGTCGGCCGCGGCGGCGAAGGCCTTCACCCGGCCGTCCGGCGCGAAGGCGCGGTGCCGCGAGGTGGCCACCATCCCGGCGGGCGAGGCCATCACGGCCACCCCGCCGGCCAGCGCCAGGTCGGCCTCGCCGGAGCGCAGCGCCTGCGCGGCCAGGTGCAGGGCGACCAGCGAGGAGGAGCAGGCGGTGTCCACCGTGACGGCCGGGCCCTCGAAACCGAAGGCGTAGGAGATCCGCCCCGAGGCCACGCTGGCGGCGCTGCCGTTGTGCAGGTAGCCCTCCAACTCCTCGGGCAGCTCCCGCAGTCGGCCCGCGTAGTCGTTGTACATCACGCCGGTGTAGACCGCCGTCCGGCTGCCCCGCAGGGTGCCCGGGTCGACGCCGGCCCGTTCGAAGGCCTCCCACGCGGTCTCCAGCAGCAGCCGCTGCTGGGGGTCGGTGGCCAGTGCCTCGCGCGGGGAGATGCCGAAGAAGGCGGCGTCGAAGTCGGCGGCGTCGTGCAGGAATCCGCCGTACTGGGTGTAGGTGTGGCCGGGGCGGTCCGGGTCGGGGTCGTACAGCGACTCGTTGTCCCAGCCGCGGTCGGTGGGCCAGGGGGTGATCGCGTCCCGCCCGGAGTCGACCAGCTCCCAGAGCTGTTCGGGGGTGCTCACCCCGCCGGGGAAGCGGCAGCTCATCGCGACGATGACGACCGGGTCGTGGTCGTCCGGCCGGCCGGCCACGCGGACCGGGGCCTCGGCGGACTCCGCCCGCCCGCCCGGCAGTCGGGAGTCCAGGTGGGCGGCCAGCGCCTGCGCGCTGGGGTGGTCGAAGACCAGGGTGGCGGGCAGCCGCAGCTCGGTGGCGGCGGCCAGGCGGTTGCGCAGCTCGACGGCGGTCAGCGAGTCGAAGCCGAGGTCCTTGAACGCCCGGTCGGCGGCCACCCCGTCCGGTTCGGTGCGGCCGAGCACCACGGCGGCCTCCCGGCGGACCAGGGCGAGCAGCGCCTCCTGCCGCTGCCGGGCGTCCAGGCCGTGCAGTCGGGCCGCGAGGCCGCTGCGGTCGGCCGGGTCCGGTCCGGCGGCGGCGCTGCGGCGGGCGGGCCGGGGCCGGGCCAGCACCGCGCGCAGCACCGGCGGCACCAGGGTCGGATCGGCGTCCGTCCGCAGCGCCAGCGGCACCGGGAGCGGGTGGTCGGCGCGGATGGCGGCGTCGAACAGCGCGAGCCCCTCGTCCGTCGTCAGCGGCCGCACGCCCTGCCGGGCGAGCCGGGCCAGGTCGGCGGCGCCCAGGTGGCCGGTCAGGTCGCTGCCGTCCGCCCACAGGCCCCAGGCCAGGGAGACGGCGGGCAGCCCGGCGGCGCGCCGATGGGCGGCGAGGGCGTCCAAGAATGCGTTGGCGGCCGCGTAGTTGGCCTGCCCCTGGACGCCGAGCACACCGGCGGCGGAGGAGAACAGCAGGAAGGCCGACGGTCCGGCGTCCTTCGTCAGTTCGTGGAGGTGCCAGGCCGCGTCGAGCTTGGGGCGCAGCACGGTGTCCAGCCGGGCCGGGTCCAGCGCCGTCAGCAGGCCGTCGTCCAGCGCGCCGGCGGCGTGCACCACGGCGGTCAGCGGCCGCTCGGCGGGGATCCGGGCCAGCAGGTCGCGTACCGCCTCCCGGTCGGCCGCGTCGGCGGCCACGGCGACGGCCTGCGCCCCGAGGTCGGCCAGCTCGGCCAGGAACGCCGCGGCGCCGGGGGTGTCCGGCCCGCGCCGGGCCGCCAGCACCAGGTGCCGGGCGCCGTGCTCGACGACCAGCCGACGGGTCACCAGTCGGCCGAGCAGGCCCAGGCCGCCGGTCACCAGCACGGTGCCGTCGGGGTCGAGCAGCGGGCGCGCCGGGGTGCCGGGGGCGGAGGGGTCGTCGGGGGCGGCGGGGGCGGGTTGGACGGTCAGCCGGGGGACGGAGGCGGTGCCGAGGCGCAGCGCCACCTGGGTCTCCCCGGCGGCGGTCGCGGCGGCCAGCGCCCCGGGCAGGGCGCGCCGGGACTCGGCGCTGCCGTCCAGGTCGACCAGCAGCAGCCGTTCGGGGTGCTCGGCCTGGGCGGAGCGCAGCAGGCCCCAGACCGGCGCGGCGGCGAGGTCGACGGACTCCCCGGCGACGGACACCGCCCCGGAGGTGACCACCACCAGCCGACGGTCCGCCGGCTCGGGCCGGGTCAGCCAGTCCTGGACGGTGGCCAGGACGGCGTGCAGCAGCTCCCGGGCGCGCTCCGGCACCGGGGCAGTGCCGTCGGCCGGGGTGGTGCCGTCGGCCGGGGTGGTGCCGGCGGCCGGGACGGTGTCGGCAGAGGGGACGGGCAGCCAGAAGGTCGCGGCCCGCGCCTCGGCCACGGCGGCGACGTCCGGATACCCCGGAAGCTCCCGGCCGAGGTCGATCCGGTCCGGGCCGAGCACGGCCCAGTCCTCCGATCCGCCCTCGGCGGGCGGGAGTTCGCTCCACCCGGCGACGTGCAGCGGCAGCCCGGACACCGGGCCGGCCAGCTGGTCGGGGCGGACCGGGCGGGAGACCAGCGAGCCGACCGTGAGGACGGGCGCGCCGGCCGGGTCGGTGGCGTCCAGGACCACGGCGTCACCCGGGCCGGGCCGCAGCCGCACCCGCAGCGCGGTGGCGCCGCTCGCGTGCAGCCGGACCCCGGCCCAGGCGAAGGGCAGCGGCACGCCCTGCTCCTCCGGGGCGTCGGCGGCCGGTTCGGCGAGGTGGAACGCGGCGTCGAGCAGCGCCGGGTGCATGCCGTAGCGGGCCGCGTCGGCCTGCTCGTCCGCCGCCAGGGCGATCTCCGCGTACAGCTCCGGGCCGAGCCGCCAGGCCGCGCGCAGGCCCTGGAAGGACGGCCCGTAGGCCCGTCCGCCGTCGGCCAGCCGCTGGTAGCGGCCGTCCAGCGGGACGGCGACGGCCCCGACCGGGGGCCAGGCGTCCCCGGCCGTCGACCAGGCGGAACTCTGCTCGGGGAGCTCACCGGCGGCGAGCACGCCGTGCGCGTGCCGCTGCCAGTCGCCCGCCCCCGCCCGCTGCCGCTGGACCCGCGCGTGCACGGCCACCGGCCGCCGCCCGGCGGCGTCCGGGGCGCCCACCGTCACCTGGAGCTCGACGGCCTGCCCCTCGGGCAGCACCAACGGCGCCTCCAGCACCAGTTCGTCGAGCACCGGCAGGCCCAGCTCGTCCCCGGCGCGGACGGCGAGTTCGACCAGGGCGGTGCCCGGGACGACCGTCCGGCCGAGCACCGCGTGGTCGGCGAGCCACGGGTGGGTGGCCGTGGACAGCCGCCCGGTGAGGGTCGCCCCGCCGCCCTCGGCGGGCTGCAGGACGGCGCCGAGCAGCGGGTGCCCGGCGGCGCGCAGGCCCAGGGTGAGCGGGTCGCCGCCGTGGTCGGCGCGCCGCTCCAGCCAGTAGCGGCGGCGCTGGAACGGGTAGGTCGGCAGGTCGACCCGGGCGGCGGGGCGCGGGCCGAGCGCGGGCGTCCAGTCGACCGGCACCCCGGCGACCGCGAGCTGCCCGACCGAGGCCAGGAAGCGGGCCGGCCCGCCCTCGTCCCGGCGCAGCGAGCCGGTGGCGGACACCTCCGGGTGCCCGGCGTCCTCGGCGGTGGCCTGGACGGCGGCGGTCAGCACCGGGTGCGGACTGGCCTCGACGAACACCCCGTGGCCGCTGTCCAGCAGCCGCCGGACGGCCTGCTCGAAGCGGACGGTCCGCCGCAGGTTGGTGTACCAGTAGTCGCCGTCCATCCGCTCGGTGTCCAGCCAGTCGCCGGTGACGGTGGACAGCAGCGGGGTGTGCCCGGTGCGCGGGGCGACCGGGGCCAGGGCGGTGGCCAGCTGCGCGCGGATCCGCTCGACCTGCGGGGAGTGCGAGGCGTAGTCGACGGGCACCCGGCGGATCCGCAGCTCCTCCCGCTCGCCGAGCGCGACCAGTTCGTCCAGTGCGGCCGGCTCGCCCGCGACGACCACCGCCGCCGGACCGTTCACCACCGCGACGGACAGCCGGTCGCCCCACGGCGCGATCAGCTCCTCGGCCCGGGCGGGCGGCAGCGGCACCGAGGCCATCCCGCCGGAACCGGCCAGCGCCACGATCGCCCGGCTGCGCAGCGCCACCACCCGCGCGGCGTCCTCCAGGGTCAGCGCCCCGGCCACGTACGCGGCGGCGATCTCGCCCTGGCTGTGGCCGACCACGGCGTCCGGCCGCACCCCGTAGGACTCCCACAGCGCGGCCAGCGACACCATCACCGCCCACAGCGCGGGCTGCACCACGTCGACCCGGTCGTAGCCGGGCGCGCCGTCCCGGCCGCGCAGCACGTCCTCCAGCGACCAGTCGGCGAACTCCGCCAGCGCCTTCCCGCAGGCGGCGATCCGTTCGGCGAACACCGGTGCGGTGTCCAGGAGTTCGGCGGCCATGCCGAGCCACTGGGCGCCCTGGCCGGGGAACACCAGGACCACCTTGCGGTCGGCGCCGGCCCGGCCGCGCAGCACCGCCGGGGAGGACTCGCCGGCGGCCAGCGCGGCCAGGGCGGCGAGCAGCTCGGGGGCGTCCCGGCCGACCAGGACGGCGCGCTCCTCGAAGGCGGTGCGCTCGGCGACCAGGGCGTGCCCGATCGCGGCGAGCTCGATCGCGGTGGGCCCGATCGCGGTGGGCCCGGCGGCGCCGTCGTGCCCGTCCCGGACCAGCGCGGCCAGCCGGGCGGCCTGCTCCCGCAGCGCCTCGTCGGTGCGGGCGGAGAGCGTCCAGGCCAGCGGGCCCGCCGGGGCCTCGGACGCATCCGGTTCCGGCTCGGACGGCGGCTGCGAGGCCTCCGGTTCCGGCTCGGGCGGCGCCTCCTCCAGGATCACGTGGGTGTTGGTGCCGCTGACCCCGAACGCCGACACCCCGGCCCGCCGGGGCGTGTCGGTACGCGGCCACGGCCGGTCCTCGGTGAGCAGCCGGACCGCGCCCGACGCCCAGTCCACGTGCGGGGACGGCTCGTCCACGTGCAGGGTGCGCGGCAGCACCTGGTTGCGCAGCGCCTGCACCATCTTGATCACCCCGGCCGCGCCGGCCGCGGCCTGGGTGTGCGCCAGGTTGGACTTGACCGAGCCCAGCCACAGCGGCCGGTCCGCCGCCCGGTCCCGGCCGTAGGTGTCGAGCAGGGCCTGGGCCTCGATCGGGTCGCCGAGCCGGGTGCCGGTGCCGTGCGCCTCGACCGCGTCGACCTGCTCGGCGGCGACCCCCGCGTCGGCGAGCGCCGCGCGGATGACCCGCTGCTGGGCGGGGCCGTTGGGCGCGGTCAGCCCGTGCGAGGCGCCGTCCTGGTTGACGGCGGTGCCGCGCACCACGGCCAGCACCCGGTGCCCGTTGCGCCGGGCGTCCGAGAGCCGCTCGACCAGCAGCAGCGCCACGCCCTCCGACCAGCCGGTGCCGTCCGCGGCGGCGGCGAAGGCCTTGCAGCGGCCGTCGGGGGAGAGGCCGTGCTGCCGGGAGAACTCGACGAAGATCTGCGGCGTGGTCATCACCGTGACCCCGCCGGCCAGCGCGAGGTCGCACTCGCCCGAGCGCAGCGAGCGCACCGCCAGGTGCAGTGCCACCGAGGAGGCCGAGCAGGCGGTGTCGACGGTGACCGCCGGGCCCTCCAGGCCCAGGCTGTACGAGATCCGGCCGGAGGCGACGCTCGCCGCGTTGCCGACCGCGAGGTAGCCCTCCAGTTCCTCGGGCGCGGTGCCGGGCGGCGGCGGGTAGTCGTTGCCGTTGGTGCCGACGAACACCCCGGTGGCGGAGCCGCGCAGTTCGCCCGGCTTGATCCCGGCCCGCTCGAAGGCCTCCCAGGCGGTCTCCAGCAGCAGCCGGTGCTGCGGGTCGCTGGCCAGCGCCTCGCGGGGCGAGATGCCGAAGAAGTCGGCGTCGAACCCGCCGGGCGCGGCGAGGAAGGCGCCGTTGCCGGTGGACGAGGTCCGGGGGTGGTCCGGGTCGGGGTCGAACAACGTGCTCAGGTCCCAGCCCCGGTCGGTGGGGAAGTCGCCGACCGCGTCGCCGCCCTCGGCGACCAGCCGCCACAGGTCCTCCGGGGAGTCCACGCCGCCGGGGAAGTGGCAGGCCATGCCGACGATCGCCACCGGCTCGCTGTCGCGGTCCTTCACCTCGCGCAACTCGCGGCGGGTCTCGTGCAGTTCGGCGGTCACCCGCTCCAGGAGGTAGCGCATCCTGCCGTCGTTCAAGGTCTCTTCCTTCGTAGCCGGGTCAGCCGTGCGCGGGCACGGCGCGCGGGTGGCGGTGGGACGGGTCGCGGTGGGAGGGGTGGTGGACGGTCGAGGTGGGACGGGTGGCGGTCGGACGGTCAGGAGATGCCGAGTTCCCGGCCGATGAAGTCCACGAGCTCGTCGTCGCTCGCCGCGGCCAGGCCCGCGCTCAGCCCGGAGTCGCGGCGGACCCCGGCCAGCGCACCGAGCCGTTCGAGCACCTGGTCGCGGTCCGGGTCGTCCGGCTCCAGCGCGGCGAACAGCCGCTCCAGCCGGTCGAGTTCGGCCAGCAGGGTGCCTCCCGTCCCGGTGTCCGGGGGGCTCGGCAGGTCCAGCCGGTCCAGCAGGCGGTCGGCCAGGGCCTCCGGCGTCGGGTGGTCGAAGACCAGGGTGGCGGGCAGCCGAAGACCGGTCAGCCGACCCAGGCGGTTGCGCAGTTCGACGGTGGCGATCGAGTCGAAGCCCTGGTCGCGGAAGCCCCGCAGCGGGGCCACGCTGTCGCCGTCCCGGCGGCCGAGCACGGCGGCGGCCTCGGCCCGGACCCGGCGAAGCAGCTGCTGGCGGCGCTCGGCCGGGGGCAGGGCCGTCAGTTCCGCCCGCAGACCGGTGGACTCGCCCGCGTCAGCGGTGCCGACGGTGCCGGTGCCGGCGGTGTCGGCGGCGGGAGTCGCGGGGAGCAGCTCGGCGAGCAGCGGGTGGGGACGGACGGCGGCCAGGGCCGGCCAGTCGGCGGCGGCGACCAGCAGGTGCGGGACGGACTCGGCGAGCGCCCGGTCCAGTGCGGTCAGCGCCGTCCCGGGGTCCATCGGCAGGTAGCCGTACCGCCGGCTCTGCCGGGCCGCCGCCGGGTCGGCGATGCCCTCGCCCGCCCACAGGCCCCAGGAGACCGAGGTCGCGGGCAGCCCGGCGGCCCGGCGGTGCAGTGCCAGGGCGTCCAGGTAGGCGTTGCCGGGCGCGTAGTTCCCCTGCCCGGGCAGGCCGGTCAGGGCGGCGGCGGAGGAGAACAGCACGAAGGCCTCCAGGTCCAGCCCCCGGGTCAGCTCGTCCAGATGCCGCGCCCCCAGCGCCTTGACCCGCAGCACCCGGTCCAGCTGCTCCACGGTCAGCTCGCCGAGCGTGGCGTCGTCCAGCACGGCCGCCGTGTGCACCACGGCGGTCAGCGGCAGCCCCTCGGGAAGCTCGTTCAGCAGCCGGGCCAGCGCGGACCGGTCCGCCACGTCCACCGCGGCGAAGCTCACCCGGTGCGCGCCGAGTCCGGTCAGCTCGGCCGCCAGTTCGGTGGCGCCGGGCGCGGCCCCGCCGCGCCGGCTGACCAGCAGCAGGTGCTCGGCGCCCCGGCGGGCCAGCCGGCGGGCGGTGTGCCCGGCCAGGGCCCCGGAGCCGCCGGTGATCAGCACCGTTCCGGTCGGCGCGGACAGCGGGACGGGCCCGGCGCCGGGAGCATCCGCTACGGCCGGGGCCGGGACCAGACGGCGGGCGAACAGGCCCTCGGCCCGCACCGCGAGCTCCGCCTCCGGTCCGCCCGCGAGCAGCGCCCGGACGGCCCGGGCGGCGGCCCGGCTGCCCGGCTCGCCGGGCAGGTCCATCAGGCCGCCCCACTGCGGGGTCTCGGTGGCGGCGACCGCCCCGAGGCCCCAGACCAGCGCCCCGGCGGGGTCGGCCACCGGATCACCGGGCCCGGTGGCGGCCGCGCCCGAGGTCACCGACCACAGCGGCGCCTCCACCCCCGCCGCCTCCAGCGCCTGGAGCAGGGCCAAGGTGCCCGCGAGGGAACCCGGCACGGCCGGACGCCCCTCGACCGGCGCGGACCCCAGGGACAGCAGGGACAGCACCCCGGAGAGCGGCCCGTCCCGGTCCTCCGGGCCGGCACCGAGGCGGCTGAACACCGCCTGGGTGCCGAGCACCGCGGCCGTCTCCCGGTCCACCGACGCCGCCGGACGGACCGGGCCCGCCGTCAGCTGCGCGGTGAGCCGCGCCCGGTCGGCCGCCGGCCCCACCTCGATCCGGTCGACCGCCGCACCGGCCCGCCGCAGCGCGCCGTCCAGCAGCTCCCGCCAGAGCGAGACCCGCTCGGCCTCCTCCGGCGCCAGCCGCTCCGGCTCGGGCAGGACCAGCAGCCAGCGGCCGGGCGCGCCCACGGGCTCCCCCTCGGGCACCGGCCGCCAGGCCACCCGGTGCCGCCAGCCGTCGAGTTCACCGTCGCGCTCGCGCGCCGCACGCCAACCGGCCAGCGAGGGCAGCACCGTGCCCAGGGCGGACCGCCCGGCCTCGCCGTCGACCCGCAGCAGCTCGGCGACCGTGCCGACGTCCTGCCGGGCGATCGCCGACCAGAGGCCGTCCTCGCCGGGCGTGGCGGTGCCGCCCTCGCGCTGCTCCTCCGGGACGTCCGACCAGTGGCGCTCGTGCTGGAAGGCGTACGTCGGCAGCACCTCGGCGGTGCCGGGGACGCCGCCGAGCAGGGCCGTCCAGTCCACCGGGGTGCCGTGGGCGTAGACCGTGCCGAGGGCGCTGAGCAGGGTTTCCGACTCGGGCCGGTCGCGGCGGAGCAGTGCGGCCACGGCGGGTTCCGGTGCGGGTGCCGCGGCGTCGGCCAGGGCGGCCCGGGTGAGTGCGGTGAGGACGCCGTCCGGGCCGAGTTCCAGGTAGCCGGTGACGCCGTCGGCGGCCAGCCCGCGTGCCGCGTCCAGGTAGCGGACGGCCTGCCGGGCGTGGGCGGTCCAGTGCGCGGCCGTCAACGGGTGCTGGGCGTCGAAGAGTCGGCCGTCGAGGGCGGAGCGGATCGGGATGCGCGGCGGGTGGTGCGGCAGGGCGGCGGCGATCCGGCCGAACTCGGCGAGCATCGGCTCCATCAGCGAGGAGTGGAAGGCGTGACTGGTCCGCAGTCGGCGGACCCGTAGGCCCAGCGCCCGGAAGCGCTCCGCCAGCGCCTCGACCGCCGCGTCCTCGCCGGAAATCACGGTCGAGTCCGGGGAGTTGACGGCAGCGACGGCCACCACACCGTCCACGGCGGCGAGTTCGGCCAGCACCCGGGCCTCGTCGGCCTCGACCGCGAGCATCGCCCCGCCCGCCGGGAGCGCGTCCATCAGCCGGGCCCGGGCGGCCACCAGGGTCACTGCGTCCTCCAGCGTGAGCACCTGGGCGACGTACGCGGCCGTGATCTCGCCGATCGAGTGCCCGGCGAGCCGGTCGGGCCGGACGCCCCAGGACTCCAGCAGGTGGTGGAGGGCGGTTTGGAGGGCGAAGAGGGCGGGTTGGGTGTAGGCGGTGCGGTGGAGGAGGTGGGCTTCGGGGGTGTCGGGGTGGGC
>NZ_JBIVHS010000002.1:0-333851 GCF_044749365.1 Kitasatospora sp. NPDC089509
GGCGAAGCTGAGAACTTAAGCGCCAGTAAACGGCGGTGGTAACTATAACCATCCTAAGGTAGCGAAATTCCTTGTCGGGTAAGTTCCGACCTGCACGAATGGCGTAACGACTTCTCGACTGTCTCAACCATAGGCCCGGTGAAATTGCATTACGAGTAAAGATGCTCGTTTCGCGCAGCAGGACGGAAAGACCCCGGGACCTTTACTATAGCTTGATATTGGTGTTCGGTTCGGCTTGTGTAGGATAGGTGGGAGACTTTGAAGCAGCAACGCCAGTTGTTGTGGAGTCGCCGTTGAAATACCACTCTGGTCGTGCTGGATGTCTAACCTGGGTCCGTGATCCGGATCAGGGACAGTGTCTGGTGGGTAGTTTAACTGGGGCGGTTGCCTCCTAAAGAGTAACGGAGGCGCCCAAAGGTTCCCTCAGCCTGGTTGGCAATCAGGTGTTGAGTGTAAGTGCACAAGGGAGCTTGACTGTGAGACTGACGGGTCGAGCAGGTACGAAAGTAGGGACTAGTGATCCGGCGGTGGCTTGTGGAAGCGCCGTCGCTCAACGGATAAAAGGTACCCCGGGGATAACAGGCTGATCTTCCCCAAGAGTCCATATCGACGGGATGGTTTGGCACCTCGATGTCGGCTCGTCGCATCCTGGGGCTGGAGTAGGTCCCAAGGGTTGGGCTGTTCGCCCATTAAAGCGGTACGCGAGCTGGGTTTAGAACGTCGTGAGACAGTTCGGTCCCTATCCGCTGTGCGCGTAGGAGTGTTGAGAAGGGCTGTCCCTAGTACGAGAGGACCGGGACGGACGAACCTCTGGTGTGCCAGTTGTCCTGCCAAGGGCATGGCTGGTTGGCTACGTTCGGGAGGGATAACCGCTGAAAGCATCTAAGCGGGAAGCCTGCTTCGAGATGAGCACTCCCACCTCCTTGAGAGGGTAAGGCTCCCAGTAGACGACTGGGTTGATAGGCCGGATATGGAAGCCCTGTGAGGGGTGGAGTTGACCGGTACTAATAGGCCGAGGGCTTGTCCTCAGTTGCTCGCGTCCACTGTGTTGTTCTGAAACAACGACCGCCTTGCCGGCGGGTCGACAGTTTCATAGTGTTTCGGTGGTCATAGCGTGAGGGAAACGCCCGGTTACATTCCGAACCCGGAAGCTAAGCCTCACAGCGCCGATGGTACTGCAGGGGGGACCCTGTGGGAGAGTAGGACGCCGCCGAACAATTCTTCAGAAAAGCCCCCGCCGGGTGAACCGGGCGGGGGCTTTTCGCGTTTCCGGCCCCCGGGCTTCCGGCCGTGCGGCCGTGTCGGGAAGTTGGCTGGACAACAATTGGCCGAAAGCTCACGCGGCGTTCGCTGGAGGACTGTGTTCGACCCGCGTGCGATGTCTATGTTCGAGCCTTCTTCGTACTTGTGCAGTGCACGACTCGGAAGGACATCACGTGGCCTCCATCGACAGGCGTCGGTTCCTCCAGCTGGGCGGCGCCTCCGCGGCCGCCGCCGGCCTCGGGGCGTTCCCGCCCGCGGTCAGCAAGGCGTTGGCCCTGCCCGCGATCAGCCGGACCCGTTCGATCAAGGACGTCGAACACGTCGTCATCCTGATGCAGGAGAACCGTTCCTTCGACCACTACTTCGGCACCCTCCGCGGGGTTCGCGGGTTCGGCGACCCGCGCCCCACGCTGCTGCCGGACGGTCGGCCGAACTGGCACCAGCCCGCCGCCGCGGTGAAGACCGGCCGCTACCACGACCGCGGTCTGCCGGCCTCCGAGAAGGAGGTGCTGCCCTGGTACATCGACCCCAGGAACACCACCGAGTACCAGGCCGGTACCGACCACGGCTGGAGCAGCGGCCACCTCGCCTGGAACGAGGGGCGCCACGACCAGTGGGTGAACCAGAAGCAGGACGTCATGACGATGGGTCACCTCAAGCGCCAGGACGTGCAGTACCACTTCGCGCTGGCCGACGCGTTCACCGTCTGCGACTCGTACTTCTGCTCCGTCCACGCCGACACCGCCCCCAACCGCATCTACCTCTGGACCGGCACCAGCGACCCGCGCAACGTCTACGGCCGCAAGCCCAACGGGCCCGGCCTGGAGGAGCGCAACAACAAGAACGGCTACACCTGGACCACCTACCCGGAGCGGTTGGAGGACGCGGGGGTCAGCTGGAAGCTGTACCAGGGTGGTTCGGGTGAGCCGGGCACCCCGACGGACAACTACACCGACAACTCGCTGATGTTCTTCGAGCGTTACCAGACCGCCGAGGGCGCGTCCGGGCCGCTGGTGGAGAAGGGCGCGAGCGACCACACGCTCAAGGAGTTCCGGGCCGACGTCCAGCAGGGTCGGCTGCCCCAGGTCTCCTGGATCGTCCCGCCGTACAAGTACAGTGAGCACCCGTCCGCCACGCCCACCGACGGCGCCTACTACATCAACCTGGTGCTGGACGCGCTCACGTCCAACCCCGAGGTGTGGGGCCGGACCGTCTTCCTCATCAACTACGACGAGAACGACGGGCTGTTCGACCACGTCGTCCCGCCGATGCCGCCGGTGGTCAGCCGGCCGGGCGGCCAGGGCATGGTCTCCACCGACCTGGAGGCCAGCCTCGCCGACGAGTTGCTCGACCTCGCCAAGTACCCGGGCGAGATGAGCCCGCTGGTGCCGGGCGCGGACCGGGGCGGGCTGCAGCCGATCGGGCTCGGCCCACGGGTGCCGCTGCTGGTCATCTCCCCGTGGTCGCGCGGTGGTTGGGTCTGTTCGGAGACCTTCGACCACACCTCCGTGCTGCGGTTCCTGGAGGCCCGGTTCGGCATCGAGGAGCCCAACATCAGCGCCTGGCGCCGCGCGGTCTGCGGTGACCTCACCTCGGCGCTCGACTTCTCCGGCGCCGACCCGCGCCCGGTTTCGATCGCGGTGCCGGCGCCGATCGCCTCGCGGGGCAAGCCCTACCAGGTGCCGCTGCCCCAGCAGCTGCCCACCCAGGAGCCGGGCACCCGGCCGGCCCGCGCGCTCCCGTACGACCTGCGGGTCAACGAGGACGAGACCGACGACGCGACGGTGTTCCAGCTCAACATGGACAACCAGGGTGCGGCCGGCGCCTGGCTCTACGTCTACGACCGGACGGCGCCGACGGGGGCCCCGCGCCGCTACACCCTCTCGGCGGGCGACAGCTTCGAGGACCACTGGCCGCTGGTCGACGGCCGCTACCACCTGGTCGCCCACGGGCCGAACGGCTCGGTGCAGGA
Organism: Kitasatospora sp. NPDC089509; assembly: GCF_044749365.1. Classification (NCBI taxonomy): domain Bacteria; kingdom Bacillati; phylum Actinomycetota; class Actinomycetes; order Kitasatosporales; family Streptomycetaceae; genus Kitasatospora; species Kitasatospora sp. NPDC089509. Next base: position 3,236 of record NZ_JBIVHS010000002.1, read on the forward strand.
GTTCGAGGGCAAGACGGTGGGCGGCCTGGTCGCCCGCTTCGAGCCCGCGAAGAACAAGGTGCGGGTGACGGTCTCCAACCACGGGGACACCACCCGGACGGTCACCCTTGAGAACGCCTACGCCAAGGGCGCCAAGCAGGGCCGCACCATTCGGCCCGGTGACGACGCCCGGTTCACCTTCGACCTGGGCGGCGACAGCCGGTGGTACGACGTCACCGTGACGGGCACGGACGGACCGGCGTTCCGCCGCCGCTGGGCCGGGCACGTCGAGAACGGCCGCCCGGGCACCAGCGACCCCGGCCCGCGCTGACCGGATCCGCGTCGGCCCCGCTGAGGGACACCTGACCGTGGGCCCTGGCAGCACTGCCAGGGCCCACGGCCGTTCGCGGTCAGCCCGCGGGCTGCCAGGGGCGGCTGGGGACCCACAGCGGGACGGGGCCGCCGCGCGGCATGGCGCGCGCCGCGTCGTCCTCCAGCCGGTCGTCCACCCGGTCCGGATCGCCCTCGCTCAGCTCCACCAGCGCGGCGGCGGCGATCCGGGCGCAGCACAGCACCAGCGCCAGGGTGTCCTGGCGGCGGTGCCGCTCCCGGACGTAGGCGTCGACCCGCTCCTCGATCCGGGCGCGGTGGGACGGGCCGTCCCCGGCGGCCAGCGCCTGCACCCCGTGCCAGACCAGGGTCAGCGCGCAGGGCTCGGCGGGGTGGCTCACACCCTCCCGGTCCGCCTCCTCGCGGGCCTCGGCCGAGCGCTGCCCGAGCCACTCCAGCGCCGCCGGCCCGTCCTGACCGCAGGACCGCAGGAGCAACTCGGCGGCGTGCTCCGCCACGGCGGGCAGCACGGCCGAGGCGGGCACCCGCAGCCCGGGCGCGGGCGCGTCGCCGAAGGACAGCCAGGTGTCCGCGAACGAGGCCGCCCGCAGCCCGCCCACCCACGCCGGCGCCCCGCCGGTCGCCCCGAGCCACTCCCCGGCCCCCAGCCGGATCAGCCCCACCGCCACCAATCGCGCCGCATCCCCGTCCAGCCCGAGCAGCCGTCCACTCCGCACCACGCACCCCCGCCTGCGATCGTCACTCCTTGGCCACATCCCATCACAGCGCGACGGGAACGAACTAGGCAGGGTCACGTCACGAATCGGTGCCGGTGTGGGGGAGCCCTCCGGGCGGGCGGCGGGACGAGTCGGTGCCGGTGTGGGGGAGCCCTCCGGGCGGACGGCGGGACGCGGGTGGGGGCCGGGGCCCGGGGTCAGGTGGCGGTGGCCGTGGGGCGGCGTCGGCGTTCGGGCCAGGGGTAGCCGAGTTGGGCGGCGTACGCCCGTGAGCCTCCGCAGACCTCGGCGGTCGTGCGCGGGTCCTCGGCGGAGAGGCGCGACACCAGGGCCTCGGCCTGGGCGGCCGGGTGGTCGTCGGAGACCGGGATGCTCAGCCGGAACTGGAGCCACGGGTGGCCGTCCCGGATCGCGGGGCGACCGGGGTGGAGCAGGACGACGGTGAGCCGGTCGGGTTCCGAGGGCCAGGCGGCGACGGAGAGCAGCTCGCATTCCCAGGCGGTCAGCCAGTCGGTGCGCCCGTGGACCCGTTCCTCCAGCAGCCTGGCGACCGTACGGGCCGGCCACTCCCAGCCGTGGTCGGCGGCGGCCCGGTCGAGCTCCGCTTCGTACCGGTCGATGTCGAACCGGAGTTCCGGGAGGTCGACGGACGCGGCCACGGGGTTGCGCCAGCCGTTCCAGACCACGTGCCGCCCCTCGCGCCGGACGGTCACGCTGATGCCGCCGCAGCAGGCGTCGGCGCAGTGGGCCTCGGCGAGTCGGACCGTGCGCGGGGTGTCGGTCGCCCGCAGCGGGGTCCCCGGGGCGAGCAGGAACCGGGGGTCCTCGGCCGGTCCCGCGTCGAACACCTCGGCCAGGACGTCCCGGCCGTCGACGATCGGGCGGCACTCCACCGGGCCCTCGGTCCCGAGCGGCGGTACGACGATGCGGAGGGAGAGCAGGTTCGGTGCTGTGGTCACGGCCCGATGGTCCCGGAGTCGACGGGGCTTGTCAGCCGGGTTTCCGGCGGGAGGCGGCTGACCAGGGGCGTTGCCGGGCGGGTGAACCCCGCGGGCCGTGCGGGCCGTACTTGACGGTGACGGCCCCTGTGCCGTCCGTCGCCGCCTCGCGTGCCCACCGCTTCCCACGGGCGGAGTGGCCCGGGGCGGCCCTCGTGACCCCCACGAACCCTCAGAACCCTCAGAACCCTCCCAACCCTTCGAGGAGATGCACAGATGAAGCACGTACGCCGCGCTGCCGCGGTCACCGGTGGTGCGGTCGCCGCCCTGGCCCTGGCCGGTACCGGGCAGGCCTTCGCCTGGCACCCGAGCGACGCCTCGCTGACGATCGGCTGCCGGACGGACGCCGGCCACGTCGAGCTGGTGCTCGGCAACAACTACAAGGACGCGGGGGACTACACCCTCAGCCTGGTGGGCGGCACCGAGACGTACCACGGCACGCTCGGCGCGCACGCGACCGCCAAGGTGACCGTCGGCTACTCCGGCAAGGGCGACGACTGGCGGTTCACCCTGGCGGACACCCACGTGGACAAGCACGTCGCCGACGTGCCGCTCTGCCCGTCCGCCACGCCGACCCCGCCGGTCACGCCGACTCCGCCGGTCACCCCGACCAAGCCGGCGACGCCGTCCGCGACGGCCACCCCGACGCCCACCCCGACGTCGAGCCGTACGGTGACGCCGTCGCCCAGCGGCAGCCCGTCGGCGACCCCGACCGGCACGCCGTCCTCGCCCGCCGCGCACCCCTCCGTCTCGCCTTCGGCTTCGGAGAGTGCGAGCGCCGCCCCCGCCCTGGCCCAGACCGGTGGCGGCGGCAACACCGGCCTCGCGGTGGCGGGTGCCGCCACCCTGGTCGCCGGTGCCGGACTCGTCGTGGCGGCCCGCAAGGTCGGCGCCCGCCGCAAGGCCTGACGGCCGGCCGGGAACGCGGAAGGGGCGGCGGGATGTTCGTCGACGGGGCGTGGCGCCTCACGGTGGTCGGCAAGGACGCCGACTTCGACCAGCGTGCGGTGGTCCGTACGCCGTACGGCGTGCAGGTGCTGGCCGGTGTGGTGGGGGAATCCCTGGTCGTCGACGCGGACACCTGGGAGCTGCGGCTGGAGCACCTGTGGCCGGGCGGCGGCTGGCGGCCGGACGTCGAGGTGGCGCCCGGTCCGGTGACCGTCGAGGGCGGCCGCCGCACCCGGGAGGTCCGGGCGCGGGACTGCCGCTGGCCGGGCCGGCCGGCGTCGGACGTGCTGCACAACCTGGTGCTGCGTCTGGACGCGCTCGGCGTCGCGGCACCGGAGCGGTCGGCGCTCGGGTCGGCGCTCGGGTCGTCGGTCGGAGCGGAGGCGATCGGTCCGGCCTCGACGCCGTCGGTGCGCACCAGCGGCGGGCCGGGGACGGTGACCGCCCCGGCGGTCACGCGCGGCACGGCGACGCCCGGTACGACGAAGTACGGTGCGGCGACGGCTGGTTGGTGACCCGCCGGACGAGAACGGAGAGGGGCGGCTGCGCGAGCAGCCGCCCCTCTCCGCGTGGCCGGGCCGTCAGTTGTCGATGTGGTACGACTCGCCGTAGACCTTCCACACCAGCGGGGTGTGGAGGTCGAGGTTGCCCGCGCGCAGGAACACCTCCTGCTCGGTGTCCACCCGGTCGGTCTCCTCGTGGGCGGCCTCGGTCTTCATCGCGGCCCGGCGGGCGTCGAGGAAGGCCGCGAGGTAGGTCTTCTCGTCGCCGCCCTGGGCAGGGGTCCTGGCCTTCTTCATCGCGGCGGCGCGGATGCCGCCGAAGCTGACCGGCTCGTCGCCGGGGCCGTGCATCACGATGGCGTCGTAGTAGGCGAACTGGCCGAGGGCGTGCAGCCCGTCGGTCTGCGCCTGCATGACGGCCGGGTTGAAGTAGACCCGGTCCCGCTCGTCCGTCTGGGCCTGCTGGAAGGCCGGGTCCTGGGCGGCCTTCTTCCAGTCGGAGACGAAGTCCGGGTCCAGGCCGGAGTGGGAGGCGGAGCCGTTCACCTTCTGCAGCGCGGGGAGGTACTTGCTGAGCGGATTGCCCGGCTTGAGCTGCTCGTAGTGCTTGACCAGGTCGAGCATGTCGCCGGTGCCCGAGCAGAACCCGATGATGCCGCCGGTGTAGCCGCGGCCGTCCTTGATGTCCTCGATGTACGAGAACTGCGCCTGCCAGTTCAGCGAGGAGTTCTCGGCGCTGGACACCAACTTCTGGGCGATGTCCTTCATGTGGGGGTCGTTCAGGCCGGAGGCCGAGCCGGGGTCGGCCGTGGCGCTCGGGGTGCCGCCGGCGGACGGCGTCCCGCTGGCGGACGGCAGGGGCTGGGTGGTGCGGTGCGGACGGGCGCTGGCCACGCTCGCGGTGACGGCGGTGATCAGCACGGCGGCCGTGGCGATGTGCAGGGCCTTCGGCCGGGACGTACGGGAGTTGGCGGGCGGCATGCGGGCTCCGAGGTCGAGTTCGTCGGGTGCGTCGAGTCGTCGGGTGTGTCGAGTGGATCGAGAGGCGGGAGGACGGCGCCGTCCGGCGTCCGGTCAGGCCTCGGTGGCCGGCCCGGGGTCGGGATCGGCGGGGACGGTCGGGGGCTCGGGACGCGGCGCGGGCAGCGCCGCGCCCGGGGTCAGCCGGAAGCGCTCCGGGCGGGCGACCGCCCGGCGGTCGGCCGGGGCCACCCGGTCGCGGCGCTCCAGCCAGGCCCGCAGCCGGTCCCGGGCGCTGCGGTCCCGTTCGGCGTCCGGCCCGGTCGTGGCCGATCCGCCGGTCTCGCGCAGCAGCACCCGGGCGGGCCGGGCCGGGCCGTCACCGGGGACGGCGTCGACCACGGTGAAGCCGGTGCCCGGGGGGAAGGCGACCTGCGGCACGTCGCCGTCGGCGCCGAACACGGCCGTCCGGCGTCCGGTGGTCGACCAGACGACGAACTCGACGGCGGTGCCCAACTCGGCGGCGGGCGAGGACAGACCGGTGACCGGTGCCGGCTCGACCAGGGTCAGACCGGGCGGGTACGCCTCCAGCACCTCCGACGGGAGGTCGGTGCCGAGCAGCACCGCGCCGTGATGGCTCGGCAGTCGGCGCAGACCGGACGCCAGGCAGGTGAAGTACGGGGCGAGCGGACCGGGGGTACCGCCACGGGCCTCGGCGATCACCGCGTCCCGTCCGGCGGGCACGTCCGCGCCCTCGTGGTGCAGCAGGACGGCGACCAGGTCGGGCTTGACGTCGTCCCGGCCGGTCGAACGCAGGCCGGGAAGCCGGGTGACGGCGGGTTCGACCCGCCCCGCGCCGCGCTGGTACTGCTCGCCGAGGAGCGCGCGGAAGGCGTCCCGGTCCGCGGCACTGCTCACCGAGGGGAGCGCCATGGCGTCGGCCGGGCCGAAGTAGCGCGCGGCGAGGGCGAGCGACGGGGGAGGGGCGGGGGTCGGGGCGGCGGGCGTCTCGGCCACCTCCGGCGTCTCGGGCGCCTCGGCTTTGGCGAGTGCCGCGGCCGCCGTGGGCGTCGCGGCCTCGGTGGGTGTCGGTACGGGCGCTTCGACGGGCTCCTCGACCGGCGGCTCGGGTTCGTCGGCCGACTCCGGTGCGGGAACGGCCGGTTCGGCGGCCACCGGCGGGGCGGCGGGGCGTTCGGTGGCGGGAGTCCCGGCTGCGGCGGACGCCGTCGCCGTCACCTCGGCGGGGGCGGCGGGACCGCCCACCGGGCCCGCACCGCTGCTGGTGGCGAGCCCGGCGGGGGGAGCCGTCGGCGGGAGCAGGTCCGGGTCGGCAGAGGTGGGGATCCCCGGGGCGGCCGGTGCGACCGGCCCGGTGACGAATCCCGGGCCCCCGCCCGCCGGCAGGGTGGAGCGCGGCGGCGCGGACGGCCCGCCGAAGCCGCCACCGCCCACCGCGTAGCCCGTCGGCAGGGCCGGCGCCGGACCGGCGACACCGGCGACACCGCCCGGCCCGCCGGGCCGACCGCCCACCGCCCGGGCCGGCGGATTGAGCCACACCAGCCCGTGCATCCGGGCGAAGAACCGGGCGCTGCTCTCCGAGGCCGCGTCGACCAGACCGTGCAGCAGCAGCCCGAAGCCGCGCACGCCCGGGGCCGGCAACTGGTCGAGCAGGGCGGAGAGTTGTTCCCAGGTGTCGTGGGTGATCAGCCGGGCCCGTTCGCCGACCACGAGCAGCGGGCGGGCCGGATCGGGCCGCAGCAGCCGCGGTGCCCAGGCGTACGGCGGTTCGGGGCGCAGCCAGAGCCCGGCCGGGACGGCCTCCAGGCACCAGAACGGGAAGGCGTGGAAGACCGCCGGGCCGACGGTCTGCCAGGAGGCGCCGCCGTTGCGCCAGGCCGCGCCGACGGTGTCGTGGCGGCTGGTGGAGGTGAGCCGGATCAGGTACGGCTCCCAGGTGGTGGCGCCGCGGTGGTCGAGCATCCGGGCGGTGTGGACGCCCTCGTGCGCGACCGGCAGGCCGATCGAGGCGTGCACGGGGCGGCCGAGCCGCTCGGCGAGGGTGCCGGAGAGGACGGCGAGGGCGCCCGGGTCGGCCCAGGGCGCGGTGACCACCAGCTGGTCGGTGCCGGTCGGCAGGGAGAGCGCGGCGTCGGCGAACTCCTCCGGGGCGAGCACCGGTTGGGCGGGGGTGCCGACCAGCAGCGGGGTGGTGCCGGGCGGCGTGGCGAGCTCGCGCAGGAACGGCATGGCGGGCTCGGGCCGGGCGGTGACGTGACTGAGCCAGAACCCGGAGGCCAGCCGGTGGACGGCGACGGAGGCGGGCGGCGCGGTCGGGCCGGGCGCGGCGACGGTCCGGGAGGGGACGGCGGGCGACGGCCAGGCCCCGGCGTCCGGCGGGGCGGCTGCGGGCGGGACCGGGCCGGCGGCCTCGACGGTCTCGCGCAGTCGGCGGGGACGGCCCCCGGGCGGGCAGTGCCACCAGGTGGCGGGCTCGCCGGAGCCCTCGGGCGCGGTCACCTTGAGGGTGCCGTCGGGCTGGATGGCGACCAGGCCGTCCGGGGCGACCACCGGGATCCCGGCCTTGTCGGCCACCACCTCGGCGGGCCGTCGACCGCCGGGGCCGAGCGCGGCGAGGCCGGAGGCCGCCAGGATCAGGCTGGACGCGCCGCGGGTGCGGGCGATCGAACCGAGTTCGGACATCCGCTCGCGCAGGACCGGGGCGGCGTCGGCGGCCGCGGCCACCACCACGAGGGCGTTCGGCACCGGGCGCAGACTGCCCATCGCGGTGGCCAGTTCGGCGTCGCTGACCTCGCGCGGGGCGATGACGTAGTGCGGGCCGAACGGCCGCAGGACGGAGCGGGACGGGGTACGGCGCGCGGGCGCCGCGGCCGGCGCCGGGGACGGCGCGTTGCGGCGGCCGAACCGTCGGCGCGGTGCCGACTCGGTCGCCGGTCGGTCCGCCGCCCCGGACGGTGCCGCGCTCATCGCGGCCCCCCGGCGGTTGACGGGTGAGGCTCCACCTCAGCCATCGGCGTACGCCTCCCTGCTCGATCGTCGGGACCCGCACGAGCGGCGTCCCGGGCAGCTATACGGCGCCGGTACGGTCCGCGGTTCACCGGATCCGACGGCCCGACGCGGCCCCGCGCCGGGCCGTCGGATCCGGTGAACCGCACCGGACCTACGACGCCCCCGCCTCCTCCGGTTCCGGCACCAGCGCCGTCTGCAGCTGCACCGTGCGCCGCCGGGTGATGTGCAGCGCCCGGCCCGGCGGGAGCTGGCGGGGCTTCACGTTGCCGAACAGCACGCCCTCGCTCGGCGGGCAGGAGAGCAGCACCGCCGGGGTGTTGACCTCCTGGAGGCGGCGGATCAGCGGGTCGCTCATGCTCCGGGCGATGCCGTTGGCGCTGCGGGCGACGATCAGGTGCAGGCCGAGTTCGGTGCCCTGGGCGAGGTGGTCGAGCAGCGGGGCGAAGGGGTGGCCGGTGAGCGGTGCCGCGATCAGGTCGTAGTCGTCGACCAGGATGAACAGTTCGGCGCCGGTCCACCAGTCGCGCAGCTTGAGCCGGGCGGGGCTGATGGACTCGCCGGGCACCCGGCCCTCCATGGCCCGGGCCGCGCCCTGGACGATCTGCTTGAGCACGTCCACGGCGACCGCGTAGCCGAGCCGGTACTCCTCCGGGACGAGGTCGAACAGGCCGCGCCGGAAGTCGATCAGCATGATCCGGGCCTCGGCGGGGGTGTAGGCCGAGGTGATGCCGTTGACCAGGTGGCGCAGCAGGTTGGTCTTGCCGCTCTCGCTGTCGCCGAACACCATCAGGTGCGGCGTCTCCTCGAAGTCGTGCCAGAGCGGGGAGATCTCCCGGTCCTCCAGGCCGAGGGCGATCCGCAGCCGGCCCTCGGGGGCGGGCAGGGCGGCCGGTTCGAGCAGCAGCGGCAGCATCCGGACCTGGGGGGCGCGCGGGCCGGTCCAGTGGTCGTTGACGGCCTCGACCAGGTCGGCGACGCCGTCCGCGAGGTCGTCCGGGTCGCCGGTGCCGTCGATCCGGGGCAGGGCGGTGAGGAAGTGCAGCTGTTCGTCGGTCAGGCCGCGGCCGGGCACCTTGGGGACGGTGGCGGCGGCCCGCATGTTGATCATGGAGTCGACCGAATCGCCCAGCCGGAGCTCGAACTTGGTGCCGAGCTGGTCGCGCAGCGCGCTGGTGACCTCGGCCCAGCGGGTCGCGGTGACCACCAGGTGGACGCCGTAGTTGAGGCCGCGCCCGGCGATCAGGCCGAGCACCTGGACGAGTTCGCCGAACTCCTGGCGCAGGGTGTTCCAGCCGTCCACCACGAGGAACACGTCGCCGTGCGGGTCGTCCGCCAGTTCCGGGTCGCCGGCCGCGCGGCGCCGGCGGAAGGAGGCCGCGGAGTCGAGGCCGAGCCGGGCGAAGCTCTGCTCGCGGCGCGCGATGATGCCGTTGATCTCGGCGATCGTCCGGCCGACCCGCTCGGGGTCGTGCCGCCCGGTGACCCCGCCGACGTGTGGCAGGCCGCGCAGCGCGGAGAGCCCGCCACCGCCGAAGTCCAGGCAGTAGAACTGGACTTCGCGCGGGGAGTGGGTGAGCGCCAGGCCGGTGATCAGGGCCCGCAGCAGGTTGCTCTTGCCGCTCTGCGGGCCGCCGGCGATGCCGACGTGGCCGCCCGCGCCGGACAGGTCGGCGGTGAGCAGGTCCCGCATCTGCTGGAACGGCCGGTCCACCACGCCGATCGGCACCGACAGTGCGCCGCGCTGCGGCCAGCCCTCGGTGGTCAGGCCGTGCTCGGGGTGCGGGGCCAGCGGGGGCAGCAGCTCGTCCAGGGTGGGCGGCACGTCCAGCGGCGGCAGCCAGACCCGGTAGGCGGGCGGGCCGGCGTCGGTGAGCCGCTCGGCGGCGAGTTCCAGCAGGGAGGCGGTCGGCTCCTCCGCGAGGGGCTCGGGCTCGGCCGCCACCGGCTGCTGCCGCGGTGCCACGTACTCGGTGCCGTACGCGACGACCTGCCCGGCCATCGCGGCCTGCCGGGCCGGGCTGGGCCGCTGCTGGCGGTACGGGCCGGAGACGTAGGCGGCCTTGAAGCGGGTCAGGGTGGAGATGTCGCTGCGCAGGATGCCGTTGCCGGGCTGGGAGGGCAGGTGGTAGGCGTCCGGGACGCCCAGCACGCCGCGGCTCTCCATCGCGGAGAAGGTGCGCAGGCCGATCCGGTACGACAGATGGGACTCCAGGGCGTGCATCCGGCCCTCGTCCAGGCGCTGGGAGGCCAGCAGCAGGTGCACCCCGAGCGACCGGCCGAGCCGGCCGATCATGATGAACAACTCCATGAAGTCGCGGTGCGCGGCGAGCAGTTCGGAGAACTCGTCGACCACCACGAACAGCGTGGGCAGCGGGTCCAGCTGGACGCCGGAGGCACGGGCGGCCTCGTAGTCCAGCAGCGAGGTGTAGTTGCCCGCCGAGCGCAGCAGCTCCTGGCGGCGCATCATCTCGCCGTGCAGGGCGTCGCGCATCCGGTCCACCAGCGCGGCCTCGTCGGCCAGGTTGGTGATCACGGCGGAGGTGTGCGGGAGCGCGTCCAGACCGAGGAAGGTCGCACCGCCCTTGAAGTCGACGAGCACGAAGTTGAGCGTCTCGGAGGAGTGGGTCAGCGCGAGCGCCAGCACCAGGGTGCGCAGCAGCTCCGACTTCCCGGAGCCGGTCGCACCGATCAGCAGGCCGTGCGGACCCATGCCGCCCTGGGCGGACTCCTTGATGTCCAGGTCCACCGGGGTGCCGTCGGAGCCGAGGCCGAGCGGCACCCGCAGCCGCTGCTCGGCGGGCCGGTCGGACCAGGCCCGGCGGACGTCGTGCCGGTGCAGGTCCTTGATGCCCAGCAGCGAGGTGAGGTCGAAGTCGGTGGCGAGCGGCTCGGCGCCGTCGGTGGCGCTGCCCAGGCGGTACGGGGCCATCGTCGCGGCGTAGCGCCGGGCGGCGGCCGGGCCGAGGGCGTCGGGGCGGCCGAGTCCGGTGACGCTGTCCTTGCGGTTGCGGTCCGAGCCGACCAGCTCCAGTTCGCCCGCCGAGGTGATCCGCAGCCGCAGCTTGTGCTTGGCGTGCTTCCACTCCAGGGCGCCGGAGACGTCCAGCACGGTCGCGTTGCGGTAGCCGGCCAACACGGCCCGGCCGCCTGCGGGCAGGGTCGCACCGTCGACCACGATCAGGGTGTACGGCTCCTCGCGGCCGGGCTGGACGTCCGGCTCCCACGGCCCGCGGGCGGCGAACTCGGTGCCGAGCAGCTGCTCCAGTTCCACCACCGAGGAGGCGACCAGGCGCGCCGGGCCGGCGCCGTCGGTCTCGTTCGGGTGCAGGGCGTGCGGCAGCCACTTCAGCCAGTCCCAGTCGGCCCGCCGCTCCGGGCCTGTGACCAGGGCGATCCGCAGCTCGTCCGGGGCGTGGAAGAACGCCAGCTGCGCCACCACCGCCCGGGCCAGGGCGCGCCGCGCCTCGGCGTCGTCCGGGGCTCCGGCCTCGGGCTCCGACTCCTCCGGCCCGCGCAGCAGGACGTGGGCGTAGCCGCGCACGTGCACCGCGATCGGCTGCTCCTTGAGCGTGCCGTAGGCGTGGATGAACCGCCGCAGCGCGTGGGCGCACAACGGCTCCAGGTCCTCGACCGGCTTGGTGGCCAGCGGCGCCAGCCGCACCGCGAGGCGCTGGGCGCCGACCGCGATCCGCACGTCGCCGAAGTCGGGGTGGCCCGCCCGGCGCTCCCACAGCCGGGAGCTGCCTACCATGGTGGCCAGCGCGGCGGGCTCGGGGTGGCGCCAGGCCAGCGCCTGCTGCTGCTTGACGGTGTGGCGGCGGACCTGCCGGCGGATCTGGGACAGGTAGCGCAGGTAGTCCCGGCGCTCGCCGCGCAGCTGCCGCTTGCGGTCGCTCTCGCCCCGGATCAGCTGGGTGACCAGCATGCCGACGGCGGACAGGCCCATCATGCCGATCGCGACGTAGGTCATCGGACCGTTGGCGGTGTTCGGGTTGAGGAAGATGAACACCATCGACAGCGAACTCAGCGCCATCGGCGCCATGGTGAGCATCGTGGCCAGCCCGCCCTGCGGTTCGGGCAGGCCGGGCGGCTCCTGCAGCTGGATGTCCCCGTCCGGCATCTCCGGCCCGGAGCGCCGGGGCGGACGGTCGACCACGACCTGGCTCAACGGGGCTCTCCTCACACACGCGCGGGTTCGTCGACCCATCGCACGGACCGCGCCCCCGCCGCGGTTCACCGACCGGCGATCCGCCTGCGATCCGCCTGAGATCCGGGTGAACCGCGAACGCCGGGACGCACGTACAGCCCGTCGGAATCCGGCGGACCGTTCGGAGGACCAGCGGACCGGAGAGTGGGAGAGCATGAGTGGTGCAGTCGTCGCCGGCCTGGTCAGGCTGAGGTTCCGCGCGCCCGGGACGGCCTTCGAACTGGCCGTGCCGTCCGACGTGGTCCTCGCCGACCTGATGCCGGCCGTGCTGGGACACGCCGGCGCCGAGGCCGCCGAGGCCGGCGCCGAGCACTCCGGCTGGGTGCTCCAGCGGCTCGGCGGCGAACCCCTCGACGAGGAGCGCACCCTCGACGCGCTCGGGCTGCGCGACGGCGAGGAACTGCACCTGCGCCCACGCACCGCCGAACTGCCGCCGGTCCACTTCGACGACCTGGTCGACGGCGTGCGCACCGGCATGCTGGAGCGCCGCGACTCCTGGCGCCCCGAGCTCACCCACCACCTCGCGGTGGCCGCCGCCCTGGTCGCGCTGGCCGGCGGGATCGCCCTGCTGCTCCTGCCCGGCCCCGACCCGGTCCGCTGCGCCGCCGCCGCGACCGCCGCCGTGCTGCTGCTGTTCGGTGCCGGGGGCGCCGCCCGTACCGTCGGCGACGCCGGTGCGGGCACCGCCCTGGGGGCCGCCGGGATCGGGTACGCCGTCACCGCGGCGGCCCTGGTGCCCGGGCTGGACGGGGCGGACCGGCTGCTCGCGGGCGGCTCCGCCGGGGCCGGTGCGGCGGTGCTGGCGCTGGCCGCGGTCGGCGCCTCGACGCCGTTCTTCCTCTCCGCCCTGGTGGTCGCGGTGGTCGGGCTGGGGGCCGGGGCGATGGCCGTCCGGGACGTGCCGCCGGAGCACTCGGCCGCCGTCCTGGCCTGCGCCGCCGTGCTGTTCGGCGCCTTCGTGCCCGGGCTGGCCTTCAAGCTCGCCGGGCTGCGGCTGCCCGCGCTGCCGCGCAACGCCGAGGAACTGCAGGAGGACATCGAGCCGTTCCCGGCCCGGGACGTGCTGGCCCGCAGCAACGTCGCCGACGGCTACCTGACCGGCTTCCTGGTCAGCATCGGGCTGGCCTGCGTCGGCTGCCTGAGCCTGCTGGCCGGCGCCGACGGCTGGGGGCCGGCCGCCACCGCCGCCGACCTGTCGGTGCTGCTCCTGCTGCACGCCCGGGAGATCGGCAGCCTCTGGCAGCGGCTCGGAGTGATCCTGCCCGGCCTGTACGGGCTGGTGCTGCTGGCCGGGCGGCTCGGGCTGCGGAGCGGCCCGCAGGGCCGGCTGACGCTGCTGGCCGGCCTGTTGGTGGTCGCGGCGGTGCTCCTGGTGGTCGCCTGGACGGTGCCCGGTCGCCGACTGCTGCCCTACTGGGGGCGCGCGGCCGACCTGCTGCACTCGCTGGCGGCCGTCGCGCTGCTGCCGCTGGCCCTCCAGACGCTCGGCTTCTACCACGGGCTGCGGGCCGTCTCCGGCTGACGTGCAACGCCCAACCCCCTGCAACGCCGAACCCCCTGCAACGCCGAAGACCCTGACCCCACCGACCCCGGGAGACGTCCATGCAGTCCAGACGCGACCAGGTGCAGGCCCACCTGTTCGTGATGAGCCGGGTCTCCTCCGGGATGCTGCGCGGCGAACCGGACGCGCCCGACACACCCGTCGCCCGGACCACCCGGGGCGCCGTGGTCGGGCTCGCCGTCGGGCTGCTGGTCGGCGTCGGGGTGGGGGTCTACGGGCTGGTCAAGCCCGGTGGTGCGACCGGCTGGCAGAAGCCCGGCACCCTGGTGGTGGTCAAGGAGAGCGGCGCCCGCTACCTGTTCGCCGGGGGGCAGCTGCACCCGGTGCTGAACCAGGCCAGCGCCCGGCTGCTGGCGGGGGACCAGTTCCGGTCCGTCCAGGTCAGTGCCGCCTCGCTGGCCGGCGCCGCGCGCGGTCAGGCGGTCGGGATCGTCGGCGCCCCGGACGGGGTCCCGGCCGAACGCGACCTCGGCCCGGCGGACTGGTCGGCCTGCGCGGTCACCGTGGCCCAGGGCAACCGGACCGTACCGGAGTTGGCGCTGTCGGTCGGCCTGCGGCCCGGCGGGCGGGCGCTCGCCGACGACCAGGCGGTGCTGGCGGCCGGCGCCGACGGCGCCCCCCAACTGCTGTGGCGCGGGCACCGGTTGCGGATCGACGCGGCCGACGGGGGCCTCCGGGCGCTCGGTTACGGCACCGCCGTCCCGCGCCCGGTAGCGGCCGGGTTCCTGGACGCCCTGCCGGTCGGGCCGGACCTCAAGGCCCCCGACCTGCCCGGCCGGGGTACCGCCGGACCGGCGCTGGCGGGCCTGCCCAGCAAGGTCGGCCAGCTGTTCGCCGGCGCCGGAGGGGAGCACTACCTGCTCACCCAGGACGGGCTGGTGCCGCTCGGCGAGACGATGTTCCGACTGGTCCAGGGCGACCCGCGGACCCAGCAGGACGCCTACGGCGGCGCGGTGGTCACCCCCGGCCAGGTCGGCCCGGCCGACCTGGCCGCCCACCCGGCGCCCGCCGCCGTCGCGGCCGCCTGGTCGGGTGCCGAACTCCCGCCCAAGCCACCGCAGTTGGTGGCACTCGGGGAACGGCAGGCGCCGTGCGCGGAACTCCACCCGGCGGCCGGCCCGAACGCCGTCGCGCTCACCCTGGCGGACGGCGCCGGCGGAGCGCCTCCGGCCGCCCAGCCGGGCGTCGTCCCGGCCTGCGGCGGCGCCGACCTGATCGCCGTCCGACCGGGGGGCGGCGCGCTGGCCGTGGCCGCCACCGGCTCCGGTGCCGGGTCGACCCTCTACCTGGTCACCGATGCCGGGGTGAAGTACCCGCTGCCCTCGCCCGGTGCCGCCAAGCAGCTCGGCTACGCCAAGACCGTGCCGACCGCCGTCCCGCACCGGCTGCTGGACCTGCTGCCCACCGGGCCGAGCCTGGACCCGGCCGCGCTGGCCGGCGGCGGCGTGTCCGGCGGTGGAGCAGGCGGTACGGCCGGCGGAACCGCCGCCGGAAACCCCTGCGGGAGCTGAACCGCACCACCCCGCGCGCCCGTTCACCATGCCGGTCGCGCCCGCCCGCCCCACCAGGAGGCGTCGGCGAACGGCCGACGCCCACACTTCGAGAAGGGAACACGCATGGCCGGCAACAACATGCTCAACGATCCGGCGGTAGTCCAGCAGGTGCTGACCACCGTCGAGGCGCAGGACCAGCACATGCAGGAGACCCAGCGCCAGATCAACGCCATCACCGAGGAGGTCAACGCGCACTTCCAGGCCGCCGCCAGCACCGTCTTCGTCGAGAAGATGCAGGACTGGCAGGCCAAGTACGACCAGGTGCGCCAGCAGTACAAGACCTTCCACGACCTGCTGACCAGCGGTTCCGGCCTGATCCAGGGCTCGGGCCAGGACGCCGTCCAGATCGTGTCCGGCCTCGGTGCCGGCGACGACATCGTCAACGGCCTGAGCTGACCGGGTCCTTCGCCCCGACGCCGGCCGGCGGGCGACACCGCCGGCACCACCACCGACCGGCCGCGGGCCGGGACCACCACTGATCGAAGGGGACGAACGATGTCCGACGGCAGGATCGAACTCCACCACCAGCAGATCGACGAGGCTGCCGCGATGCTGCGCCAGCAGAGCCAGATGATGCACGAGATGATGCAGCAGACCCAGACCTTCCTCACCCAGGGCCTCGGCCACGAGCTGCACGGTGACTACGCCGACGGCGGCCAGGCCTACGCCGACGTGCTGGCGAAGGCCGACACCGCCATGACCGACGACATCGCCAAGGCCGCCGCCGCCCTGGACGAGGTCCACGGCCTGATCCGGGACTCGGACAAGCGCGCCGGCTCCAACTTCAGCTACTAGGACCGGGTGAGCCGCGGTGTCCGACGACAAGCCGGCCGACGACGACCCGAAGAAGAAGCCGGGCGACGACCCCGAGAAGAAGGGCGGGGAGGACGACGGCAACACCTTCAAGGTCACCGACTCCTACCTGCTCGACTTCGCCCAGACCAAGCTGACCAAGATGCTCCAGGACCTGAAGACCCACCCCACCCGGGTGGCGCTCCAGCAGTTCGTCCTCGGCATCGGCGGCGGGCAGTTCCCCGGCGACTACGCCAGCCTGCTGGCCGGCGGCGGGACGGTGCTGCCGAGCGTCAAGCAGATCGAGTCGCAGTTCGGCAAGTACTGCCAGTCCCTGGAGAACCAGTTCAAGTCGCTGGAGGACCAGGTCCAGAAGATGATCGACGACCTGTCGAGGGCCGAGCGGGACCTGAAGAACGGCGCCGACGACGCCCTCTCGGCCGCTCAGATGATGTACCTGGTGCAGGACGTCCTCGGCGGTGGCGGCGGCCTCAAGGTCTGACCCGCCCGCCCCCGACCGAGCCCCGTCCGACGGCCCGTGCGCCGTCGCCCCCGACCCGCGGGGCGGACCGGCCCTCTCCCCCCGGCCCGCCCCGCGACCCCCGCGCCCGACCCGACCAGTCCGACCAGACCGACCCGACCGACGCCCCTGGAGTGGTGACCCGCATGGCCGACAAGACCTGGGAAGACGTACTGACGGTCTTCGCGAACTCCGGTCAGACCACCTTCACCCAGCGCTCCGCCGTCACCGGTGACGACAAGGTCCAGTGGATCGCCAACCACAAGGTCGAGACGCTGAACTACTTCAAGCAGACCGGCAACGACAACTACGACTGCTGGTGGTCGTACAACTTCACCGGCAGCGACGGCGGGCAGTGGAGCTACGTCATCGGCTGCAACCTCAACTGGGGGCAGTTCCAGGCGGAGACCACCGACCTCGGGAAGTGGATCCGGCAGGGCTACGACGTCCTGATGCCGCTCGCCCACTCGCCCGCCGAGAACGACACCATGAGCGTCTGGAGCTTCGACACCGCCGTCTCGACGCTCCAGGGCGCCGAGCAGCTGCTGTCCACCTGGGCGCCGACGGTCAACGGCTGGGCGGGCGACATCGCCGCGCCGGGCTCCGACTGGCAGGGCAGCGCGGCCGGCCAGTTCAAGACCATGCTGAGCATGTTCGGCGGCGAGATCCAGGACCTCGTCAAGGACCTCCAGGACAAGCACGTCGCCAGCTACCTCAAGGACGCCCGCGACGCCATCGGCAACGCCGTCCTGAGCATGTGGTACGGGCAGGACAACTACCGCAACAGCCGCAACGCCTGGCCGGTCAACCCGCTCTTCGACGCGCTGATGGAGGGGATGTCCACGGCGAAGGTCACCGTCAACGAGACCACGATCACCAACTCCTTCTCCGACGGGCCGACGACCACCGCCTACGGCACCCCGCAGTTCACCATCACCACCGCCTGGGGCGACCCGAACGGCGACGACTTCTGGAAGAAGGCGGAGAAGCGGGCCAAGGAGGTCTGGCTCAAGAACGTCGCCGACTACCTGGACAAGGCCGCCAAGGACGCGTCGACCACCCTCGACAAGGCGTACGTCCCCGCGATCAAGGCGCTGGGCGCGGGGGTGAAGACCCCCACGATGCACACCCCGTACAACCCGCCGCCGACGGACGACACGTCGAAGAACGACCCCTTCTCCGACATCAGCAAGAACCTCAGCGACATGAACGACAACATGAACAAGTCGCTGAACGACATGAGCAAGGGGATGAACGACAACTTCAAGAGCCTCACCAGCGGCGGTCCGAACGGCCCGGACGGCCTCAAGGGGCTCGGCGACGGCCCCGGCTCCAAGGACCTCGGCCCCGGCCCCAGCCTCACCACCGGCCCGAACGGGGTCGGCGGCCTCGGCGACCACGGCGGCCCGGGCGGCCTGCCCTCGCTGGACGGCGGCGGCTCCGGCGTCCCGCTGCTGGACGGGAACGGCAAGCAGGTCTACGACAGCAACGGCAACCCGATCACCGTGCCGCCGGGCAGCCACATCGACCCGACCACCCACCAGGTCATCGGCCCGGACGGGCGGCCCGTCCTCGGCCCCGACGGCAAGCCGATCACCGCCCCCGACGGCGCGAGCGTCGGCACCGGCTCGGGCGAGCACATGAAGGTGCCGCCGGGCTCCCACGTCGACGACCAGGGGCGGGTGATCGGCCCGGACGGCCAACCCGTGCTGGACGGCAACGGCAACCCGGTGGTCGTCCAGCCCGGCTCCCGGGTCGACTCCGACGGCACCCTGCTCGGCCCGGACGGCACCCCGATCTCCGAGGTCTCCCAGCTGCTCGCCGACCAGCGGCACGCCTTCGACAACGGCTTCGCCGGCAGCGGGGGCGGCGACGGACTGCTCCCCGGCAGCGACTTCGGCGGGGGCACCTACCACCCGTCGACGCTGTCCTTCGGCGACTCCGGGGGGATCGGCGGCGTCGGCGGTGGCAGCGGCTTCCCCGGCACCGGCCTGATGCCCGGCGGCCGCAGCGGCATGAGCGCCAAGTCGCTGGCCGCGGGCGGCGATCCGAACACACTCCAGGCCCGCACCGCGGCCCAGGCGGCCGCCGAGGCCGAGAAGGCCGCCGCCGCCAAGGCCGCGGCCGAGGCCGAACAGGCCGCGCTGACCGGCAAGGGCATGTCCACCACCGGCGGCATGCCGCCGATGATGCCGCCCGGCGGCGCGGGCGCCGGAGCCGGTGCCCCCGGCCAGAAGGACAAGGACCGTCAGCGCACCACCTGGCTGGCGGAGGACGAAGAGGTCTGGGGCACCGAGTCCACCGCCGTCAGCGGCGTCATCGGCCGCTGAGGCCCGACCCCCCCACCCACGCACCGACCCGAAAGGACCCCCCCATGCCCGCCACCGCCGACCCCTTCGGCCCCGACGGCCTGTTCGGCTCGATGAGCGCGGAACTGGAGGAGGCCATGGAGGCCCTCCGGGCCCAGACCGCGAAGGCCGAGGCGGTCCAGGCCGACCTCGCCAAGTCCTCGGCCACGGTCACCTCCAAGGACCGGATGGTGACCGTCAAGGTCGGCCCGCAGGGCCAGGTCCACGCGCTGACCTTCCACAACACCGCCTACCAGGAGATGGCCCCCGCCCAGCTCGGCGGCCTGCTCACCGACCTGCTCAACGAGGCCCGGGCGCAGATGGGCGACCAGGTGATCCAGGCGATCAAGGGCTTCGAGGGCGTCGGCGACATGCTGCGGATGTCGATGACCGGCGGCAGCGACCTGGACCGCCTGCTGGAGCCGCTGCGTTCGATGCGCCCCGGCTACGGCGAGGACGCGGAGGCCGAGCGCCGCCGGGCCGGACGCCAGGAGGAGTTCCGTGAGTAGCTCCGACAACGTCTTCGCCAAGACCCAGGACCTCAAGCGGCGGTTCGCCGAGTTCGGCGACCTCACCAAGCTGATCGACAAGATCTCGGACGAGGTCAAGGGCATCAACGACGCCAACAAGAAGGTCGGCGGCGACGACGACATCGGCAAGCAGTACCACTCCCAGGTGGACCAGGCCACCAAGGACCTCGAAGACCTGATCAAGAAGATCAGCGAGCTCGTAGCCAAGGCCGGCGACAGCGGCATCAACCTGGTCGCGGAACTCGACAACGCGGAGGACACCGCGAACGACATCATCAAGAGCCTGTAGGAGAACCACCCTTGTCGTACTCGTCGATCGATCCCGGTCCGAAGCTCGCCAGTTTCTTCGGCGTGGTCTCGGGCTCGCCCTGGCCCGAGGTCCACGAGGGCGACCTGCGGGAGATCCGCGACGCGTACGAGCAGTTGGCGAAGGACCTGCCGGACCTGCGCCAGCTGATCGCGACGGTGGCGGTCAAGGCCCGGCAGGAGTTCGAGGGCGAGGCCGCCCAGCAGTTCAGCGTGGCGATGAACCAGTTCATCGGCGTCGGCGGCGGCTCCGACTACGTCTCGGCGGCGGCCGACACCGCGAAGGCGCTCGCGGACTGCGCGGGGGACGTCGCCAACCAGGTCGAGTACACCAAGTGGATGGCGATCGCCCAGCTGGTCGACCTGCTGTTCGAGATCGCCCTGGCGACCTTCTGGGCGCCCTTCACCTTCGGCGCGGACTTCGCCGGGCTGTCGCTCAAGTACTTCTTCACCCGCGAAGCGCTGTGGCTGCTGCTGAAGTACCTGATCAAGACCATCCTGATGCACACCTTCTCGGGTCTCGTGAAGGGCATCCTGATGGACTCGATCATCCAGGGCATCCAGATGGACCAGGGCAACCGGCACTCCTACGACATCGACGCGTTCAAGCAGAGCGTGCTGAACGGCGTCATCGGCGGGCTCATCTCCGGCCCGGTCAGCGTGTTCGGGATGGGCCTCGGCAAGCTGATCGGCAGCCTGGTCGGCAAGAGCGGCGGATCGATCCTGGCCAAGGAGCTCGAAACCGTCCTCAAGAACGGCGACAAGGAGGCGCTCAAGCACCTCCTGGACACGGCGACCAAGCACGTGGGCGACACGGCGCTGGCGGACCTGGAGAAGGCCGGCGCCAAGTCGATCGGCAAGGGCCTGGGGGACGGTCTGGGCGACGGCGCGGGCAAGGGGCTGGGCAAGGGCCTCGGTGACGGGCTCGGCGAGGGGGTCGGCAAGGGCCTCGGCAAGGGCGTCGGGAAGGGCCTGGGCGACGGCCTCGGCGAGGGCGCCGGCAGCGGCCTGGGCAAGGGCGTCGGCAAGGGCGTCGGCGAGGGCGCCTCCGGCGCGGCCGGGAAGGTGCTGAGCGACGCGGAGGCGAAGGCCTTCGCGAAGTCGATCGGCAAGGAGATGTTCCACCTCGAACCCTTCCTCAAGCAGGGGTTCGGCACGGGCACCGGCTCGCTCGTCCGGAGGTTCGGGGACACCCTCGCGGACAGCTTCGAGAAGCACCTCGGCGGCGTGCTGGGCAAGGACGCGGCCAAGAGCCTGGGCAAGGAGTACGCCGAGGCGTTCGTCGCCGGCTGGACCAAGCACGGCGCCGCGAACGACTCGCTGAGCACCGTGCTGCGGAGCGTCCTGGAGCACGGCGGGTCGGACCTCGGGGAGCACGGCATCTCCGCGCTGGCCGACCACCTGCCCAACCTGGCCGCCCACATGGGGGAGGGCAACCGGCTCTACCGGCTGGGCGTCATGTTCGGCGAGCAGCTGGTGGAGGGGGCGCAGGGCAACCTCTCCGAGGGCCTCTACAACCTGATCTTCGGCGACAACCACCAGTTCACGACCAGCTTCAACACCTTCGGCGCCGGCATGACGATGGGCCTGGTCGGCAAGGGCGTGCACCACCTCGTCCACCTGAGCGGGGTCGGCCACAAGTGGGCGTCCTACATCGAGCACATCCAGACCAAGGCGCTGGACGACGGCAAGGGCGCCTACTACCCGGCCCACCACCCGCTGACCCTGCTCTCGCTGGCCAGCAACCTGGTCGGGCACGCCGCGCCGTTCCCGGTGCCCCGGTACGGGCCGGGCCAGGAGAAGGTGAACGCCGGTCACGTCCTGGCCTACTCCCGAGGGACGGGCGAGGCGCCGGACGTCGAGTACGCGGCGCTGTTCGCCAAGGCCTTCGGCCGGGCCGATCTGGAGACGTTGTTCGCCGACCCGGCGCCGAAGCCCGTGCCGACCACCTCGGGCGGGGGCGCGAGCACCACGGCCAAGGGCAAGCCGGATCTGCCCGGCGCCGGCGGCGGGAAGGTCGGCCGGCCGACCCCGGTGGCGACCGAGGGCGGCGGCAAGACCGTCACCGACCGCCCCAAGCCGGTCCGGACGGGCAGCAGTTGGAGCGACACCACGCTGGTCGACGAGCCGGTGGGCCAGGCCCGTCCGGGCAAGACCGTCGGCGGCCTGGACGAGACGAAGCACGCCACCGCCACCACCTCGCCCCAGCCGGCCCCCGAGCAGCCCCGGCCCGGACGGACCACCGGCGGCGGCCCCGAGCACGGCCCCGCCGACCCGCCGCAGCCGCCCACGCGCAAGCGCGGCCGGGACACCTACGAGAGCGGCTCCGGCGGCACCGACCTCCCGCTCCCGCCGGAGCCCGCCAAGCGCCCCAGGGCCGGGCAGGACGCGGCCCCGCGCCCGCTGGACTCCTTCCTGCACGAGTTCTCCGACGGCGGCTACCGCGAGCCCGGCCCGGCGGCCCGGCACGCCCTGGAGCAGGCGGTGGCGGGCCCGGACGGACCGAAGAAGTTCGCCCACCCCGAGGAGTTCGTCAAGCTGATCAACCCGGACGGCGGCCACAGCCTGCTCGGGGACGTCAACTGCGTGGCGGCCGCGATGGCCTTCCACTCCACCTTCCGCGGTGAGCCGCAGGTCGCGCCGACCCTGGCCGAGCCCCACCCGGGCGCGGCCGGCGACCTCCAGCACTGGGCCGGGCACTCCGCCGAGTACCTGGGCCTCGGCGACGCGGCGCTCGACGAGGTGGCCCTGCGGGTCGCCGCGGGCGGGCCCGGCTCGGCCGCCGTCGTCCTGGCCTGGACCGAGGACGGCCGGGGGCACGCCTGGAACCTGGTCAACGTGCCCGGCGACGGCCTGGTCTGGGTCGACGCCCAGCAGGGCCTGCACTCCCCGGGCGACCGGCCGCTGCCGCAGGACGTCACCCGGGTCTGGGCGATCGCGCACGACGCCGACAACTGGCCGCTGCGCGGTGACGGCCCGTTCAACAGCGCCGCCGACCACCCGGACGAGCAGTCGGCCCGCCCGAGGCCGGCGGACGCCTTCACCGGTACGGACGGGCCGTCGCACCCGGGCGCCGACGACACCCACCTCACGCACGTCGAGCCCGTCCACGTCGAGCCCTCGCACGTCGAGCCCCCGCACGTCGAACCCGCCCGCCCGGAACCGGCGTTCGCGCCGCCGGGCGAGCGCGTCCCGGTCGACCCCGACGGCCTCTGCCTGCTCCACTCGGTCGCCGTCGGCCGCCCCGAGGCGCCGATGACGGTCGACGCGATGAAGCGGGCGGTCTCCGACCACCTCGCCGAGCAGGGCCCCGGAAAGCTCCCGCCCGAGGTCGCCCGCGGCTACCGCAAGATCGCCACCGCGGACCTGAGCGAGCAGTTGACGAAGCAGACCCGCCCCGAGCTGCTCAACGGCCTGCTGGACCTCGGCGTCGCGGACGTCGGCACCCACGAGGTCGTCCCCGCGCCGCTGCTGCGCGACCGCTACGTCACCGCGCTGGCCAAGGAACTCGCCGGTCCAGAGGGTGACTCGGCCGCCGCACGGGCCCAGGCCGAGCAGACCGTGAAGTGGAAGTTCAAGGACCCGGAGGCCCAGCGGGCCGCCGAGCAGTACCTGCGCGACCACGGCCAGGAGCCGGCCGCCGACCCGCACGACCTGCGCCGCCAGTACGTCGACGAGCGGGTGGCGCAGGGCGAGGACCGCGGCACGGTCGAGCAGGAGGTCGGCTGGAACCTCGCCGACGGCGCCGTCGGCTCCCGCGAGCAGTTCGAGTTCCTGCTCGGCCGCCCGGAACGGATCGGGCTGCACGACCTCTCCGACGCCGACCTCGCCGACCTCCAGGTCTGGCACCGCACCATCTCCGACGCGCCGCTCTCGCCCGCCGAGTTCGCCGGCCTCCAGGACGCCGTCAAGAACTGGGAGCGCTCCTGGTGGCGCGGCTTCGGCGAGACCTTCCCGCCGCTGCTCGCCGACGCCCTCGGCCTGCGCCTGCGGATCCTCGGCCCGAACGGCAGCGGCGGCCACACCGAGTACCTGCGCTACGGGCCCACCGACGGCCACCAGGTGACGGTGTACTACAACGGCACCAACCACTACGACGGCAGCCGCACGCCGCTCCCGGCGCCGACCGTGGACACCTCGGCACCGAAGCGGACGGCCGGGCACGACGGCCCGGTGCTGCCTCCCGTCCCGCACAGCGTGGCCACCGTCAGCGGCGGTGCCGGCGGCGAGCTGGGGCCGACGGCGGGAGTCCCGAAGCCCGAGGTGAAGGCGGAGAGCACGCCCGCGCCCAAGGTCGAGTCCGCGCCCACCTCGACGGAAGCCCCGAAGGAGACCCCGAAGGAGACCCTGAAGGAGGCCCCGAAGGAGACCCTCGCCCCCAAGGCCCCCGAGACCGAGCCGCACCGCCCCGAGGTGCCGAGCATCGTCATCACCGAGGCGGAGCACGACCCGCTGCTCCACCCCGCCCCGCCGGCCTCCCCGCCGGCCTCGGTGCTCGCCATGTCCGTGTTCTCCACCGAGTCCGGCGGCAGCCACCACAACCCGTACGAGGACCCGGCGTTCACCCCGAAGAAGCCGCTCGGCCCGGACGAGCTGCGGCTGCCACCGACCCGGATCTCGAACCACCGCCGGCTCTCCGCCTCCGACCTGGTGGTCGGCCTGCACCACGGCGACACCGCCGTCCACGAGGAGATCGTCAAGCTCTTCGAGTCCGCCTTCAAGAACGACCTGCCCGCCGCCCGCACCCTCGCCAAGGACTACTTCGACCCGGACGCGCTGCGCCCCCGGCTGACCGCGCTGTCCCGGGGCGACGTCTGGGAGGCGCCGTTCAGCGCCAACGGCTGGGCCGGGAAGATCTCCGTCCGGGTGGACGTGGACGGCCTGGTGCACCAGGACACCGCGAAGAGCGTCGAGTTCGAGAACGGCTCGGACCGGCACGCCTCCATCGGCCTCCAGGACGACACCCTGCACCGCTTCAACGCCTCCGTGCAGGCGAAGGCGAAGGCCGGGAAGGTCGACGTCACCGAGACCGTCGGCTACCAGCACGACACGGTGCAGGGTGGCACCTCGGTCGAGTTCGGCCGCTCCATCGCCCGCGGCAAGACCGTCGAGCCGGGCGCCCTGTTCGCCGGGAAGCTGCACCTCGCCGTCGACTTCTCCGAACTCACCCACCACGGCGAGCCGGTGAGCACCGAGCCCGGCGGGCAGGTGCACCGGCTGGACATCGGCGCCACCGTCGGCATCCCGGTCCGCGACACCCTGGACGCCCACGGCACCCCGGTGCCACCGGACCGGGACAAGCTGTTCGCCCCGCCGCAGCGGGTCGTCGACGGCAAGCGGCTCGGCGGCTCGGACATCGTGCTCGACGTCTCCACCCACCGCCACGGCCGCCCGGACGCCGACCACCCGATGCAGGAGGTGCTCGACGGCGTCGAGAAGACCGCCGAGGAGACCCTCGGCGACCTGTGGCCGGCGCTGCGCGAGAAGCTGACCGCGGAACTGGACACCACCCGGCTGCAGCAGGACCTCAAGAGCATGATGTCCGGCGAGCCGACCCGGATCGAGGTGGTCGACAGGACCGGCCTGGTCACCGGCTCGGTGGAGATCACCGCCTCGGTCAAGGCGATGTGGCAGCACGGGAACACCCCGCAGACCGAGTTCAACGTCGGCACCGGCGTCCAGCGGGTCCGCACCGAGCAGGAGAGCAGCGCCGACGGCCTGCAACTCCCGCTGCCCGGCGTGCTCTCCGGCAGCGCGGTCGACAAGTCGACCGGCTCCGGTGGCGGCGGCCTCCAGCTGATCAAGGACACGGTGCAGATCTCCGGCAGCAGCCAGGAGGTCCTGCTCACCACCAAGACCAAGGGCCCCGGCGTGGTCTACGACGGCCGGGCCGAGCTCACGCTGACGTTCGAGAAGGACTCCCCGTTGGGGAAGAGCGGCGGCACCGCGACGACCTCGGTCGACTTCCGGACCCTGATCGAGCAGGCCGAGGCCCGCAACGTCAAGGACACCGGCACCGGCGACCCGACCCTCTTCGTCGCGACCGAGTCCGCGCCGCCGAACCGGCCGAAGACCTTCGAGCCCGGCAAGACCGTCCCCAGCCCGCCCGACGGCGTCTGGCGCCGCCCCGACGGCACCGGCGGCGGCTTCGGCGACACCGCCACCGTCCGCGACCTGCCCACCGTCGGCCCGCTCCACCACGAGGTCGACCGGCTGGGCCGGGAGGTGCTCGGCGGCGCCTGGAAGGACGTCGAGCGCGACGTCCAGCAGCTGTTCAGCCACCCGATGGTGGCCTCCCACCTGACCGCGATGACCCGCGGCACCAAGCTGGAGCTGCCCGAGCAGACCGCGGCCGCGCTGCTCAAGCACGGCGTCAAGGTCTCCGCCACCGCGCACGTCACGGAGCTGGAGTACAAGCGGCCCAACGCCAAGGCCGAACTCAACCCGGTCGACGAGACCACCTCCTTCAGCTCCGGCCGCAAGCTGCTCTCGGACACCAAGTCCGGCCAGGGCGCGGCCGGCGGCACCGCCACGCTGGTCGGCAAGAACACCCTGGACGTCAGCGGCGGCTACTCCCGCCAGGTCCGCGACCGCGACGGCTGGCGCGACGGCAGCTCCCACAAGGTGTACGCCAACGGCAAGTACGCCCGCCCGCAGGAGATCTACGACGCGGGCATCGGCGTCGAGGTCAAGCTCACCGTGGACGGCAAGGAGCACACCGTCACCGTGCCGATCCGGGCCGAGGTCAGCCTCGACGCCACCGAGACCGGTCACCACACCGTCGGCGCCGACGGCCGGGCCCTGTTCACCGGCCCCGGCACCGGCACCCCCGTCCCCCACAAGGGCCCCGCCGAGCCGCACGACCCGCCCGGCCGGATCGCCGACCGCGGCGCGATGAGCGCCTCCGACGTGGTGCACAGCCTGGGCAACGGCGACACCGCCGTGCTGAACGGCATCGAGAAGACCCTGCGGCGGGAGTTCGGCCACGTCCCGGACGACGTGCTGAGCAAGATCAAGAGCCGCTTCGACCCGATCGCCCTCAAACCGCAGCTGTCCAAGCTCAGCCGCGGCGGCCGGCTCACCGAGCACCTGAAGATCCACGGTTGGGACACCACCGTCACCGTCAAGGCCGGCCTGGGCAAGGACTTCCGGCACACCGACACGGTCGAGAAGTTCGAGTTCGAACTCGGCACCCAGACCCGGGTGTCCACCGGTGTCAGCAAGGACCGGCGGGTCCGCGACGTCTTCTCGGTGCCGCTGCGCTTCAAGCTCCCGTACGTCGACCTCGGCCTCAACCTCGCCCGCCGCAACGACTTCGTGCACGGCTCCACCGTCGACACCACCGGCGCCGTGGTCTCCAAGGGCAAGACCGTCGAACCGGCCGGACTGTTCAGCGGCACCGCCGAGTTCACCGTCCACATCGAGTCGAAGAAGCTCGGCCAGAAGGTCACCGCGCCCGACCTCACCGTGCCCGTGCACACCACCGTCGCCGTCCCGCTGCGCGACGCCCCCAAGCACGGCGAGAGCGGGCCGGCGCCGCTGAAGCAGCCGCTCGACCCGCCCGCCCGGATCGAGCGGACCCACCGGCTCGGCTCCTCCGACGTCGTCACCGACGTCCACCCGCTGCGCCGAAACCCCGGGGACGAGCACCGGTCCGTCGGCGAGACCGCCGTGGCCGGGATCGACCGGCGCGGCGCGGCGGTGCTCGGCTCCGACTGGGGCGGGATGAAGCAGAAGATCCTCGCCGAACTGGACCTCACCAAGCTCCAGCCGCAGCTCAAGTCGATGATGTCCGGCCACGAGATCGTGGTGAAGCACGGCCGCAGCACCGTCCGGATCACCGCCGCCGTCTCCCGGCTGGAGCACACCGGCGAGACCGCCCAGACCGAGTTCAACACCGGTACCCAGGTGCAGAAGACCGTCGCCAGCTCGGACGGCGTCACCAGCTACGGCGCCGGGCGCGGCAACACCATCAGCGCTTCCGTCCAGGGCACCAGCAACCCGCTGCCGGTCGGCCCGGCCGTCACCGCCGGCGGCTCGGTCACCCACTCCTGGGGCCACGACCAGCTCGACGTCCAGGCCCAGCGCAGCACCGCGGGCGCGGCGACCAAGACCAAGCTCGCCGGCAGCAGCTACACCGGCGAGGCGACGCTGTACTTCCGGATGGAACGCCGCCCGCTGCTCCCCCTCGGCGACCCGAACCGGCTGGTGCCGCCCGGCGACGGCCACACCCCGGCGACGACCGTCGACCAGCTCAAGTCCGCCGCCGGACAGGCCTGGCGGGACCTCCGCAAGCTCGGCACCACCGTGCACGGCGTCGACACCGCCAAGGTCGGCTTCGAGGTGTCGGTCGAGGCCGGGGAGGGGCGCCCGTCCAAGGGGCCCGCGCCCACGGCCTTCGAGGCGCCCGAGCACCGCAGCGCCCCCGCCCCGCAGCCCGCGCCCACCGAACCGCCGGTGGAGACCGTGGTCAAGGCGCCGCCCGCCCGGGTCTGGAGCGAGGGCCTGCGCGACATCGACGTGATGCGCTGGCTCGGCGACGCCGGCGGCGTCCAGGACATCCTGCGGCTGCGCGGGCCCGAGTTCTTCGGCACCCGCACCTGGGAGCGGATGGAGGGCGTCGCCCGCAACACCGCCGACCACGCCCAGCTCGCCAGCCACTTCGGCTCGGCCACCCGCGGCGAGCCGCTCGGCACCCCCTCGCCCGGCCGCCGAGCGCTGGTCCCGGACGGCGGCGTGCAGGTCAACCTCAAGGTCCTGCAGCTGGAGTACGACCGCTCCGACGGCAAGGTCGAGCTCAGCCCCGCCAACGCGACCTCGACCAGCTCCACGAAGACCCGGCTCGACTGGTCGCTCTGGGGCGGCCAGGTGCAGGGTGGCGTCAAGACCGAACTCGGCCCGGTCGAGGGCACCTTCCAGGGCATCGTGGGCGGCTCGCACCGCAGCCGGGAGGGGCTGTCGCTCGGCGACTCCGGGCAGGTGGTCTCGCACGCGAAGTTCAACACGCCGATGGCGCGGTACGACGGCTTCGCGGAGGTCGAGGTCGTCTTCTTCAAGGGCGACCAGCGGGTGGTGGAGAAGGGCGTCATCCCGATCACGGTGGACATCCCGGAGCGGGAGACCACCGACGCCACGGTGATGAGCGACCACTACCTGGCGTTCAGCGCCGACCGGCCGGACGGGCTGGCGACCCCGAAGCACCCGGCGCCCGAGCCGGCGCCCACGCCCGCGCCGGAGGCGGAGCCCGCCGCGAAGCCGAAGGCCGAGCCGAAGGCCGAGCCGAAGCCTGAGCCGAAGCCTGAGCCGAAGCCCGAGTCCAAGCCTGAGCCGAAGCCTGAGCCCAAGCCCGAGCCGAAGCCCGAGCCCAAGCCCGCCTCCGCCGAGGAGGACGTCTTCCGCTCCCTCACGGACGAGCCCCGGCCGTCCGCCCCGTCACCGGAGCCCACCCCGACCGTCGGCCACGTGAAGACCGGCCGGCCGACCCTCGTCGACGCCGGCCCGCACGAGCCGCAGGTCGCCGTGATCGAGACCGTGCCGGAGCCGGCGCCCGCCCCGGCGCCGGTGCACAGCACCCCCAAGCTGTCGGACCTGCTGCCCAAGTCCTCCTGGTGGCGCCTGTTCATCGACCCCAACGTCCACGCGGCGGCGCTCTCCCACTCGCCGGGCGACGCGGCGAACTACCTGGACGCGACCAAGTACCCGGGCTTCCGCCGGGGCATGACGGAGCTGTTCCGCGAGGTGCTGGACGGCTCGCCCGGCGGCCGCGACTGGTCGCGGATCGACGTCCGCGCCTACGAGGAGCTGCACGACCTCGCGACCCGTCACCTGGTGGTGAAGAAGGAGCCCGACGGCCCGGAGGCCGCCAAGGTCTGGTCCGGCTCGAACG
Organism: Kitasatospora sp. NPDC089509; assembly: GCF_044749365.1. NCBI lineage: Bacteria > Bacillati > Actinomycetota > Actinomycetes > Kitasatosporales > Streptomycetaceae > Kitasatospora > Kitasatospora sp. NPDC089509. Next base: position 32,424 of record NZ_JBIVHS010000002.1, read on the forward strand.
TGGCCTCGGTGTGGTCCGGTACCAAGGACGACACCCTCACCACGATGCGCGGCACCGGCCGCACCACCGTCGCCTCCGACCTCGCCGACGAGCGGATCGGCGGCCACAAGCTGGTCGCCGACTTCACCTCCGGGGGCCCGGTCGCGCGCGAGGACAAGCAGCCGCTCGTGCTGTTCACCCGCGGCAAGAGCCGCGAGGGCATGATCTCGATCAACTACCCGCACGGCACCGCCCCCGAGCACGTCCAGGCCGCGCTGGACCACTACTACGCCGAACTCGGTGCGGCGACCGACGACCGCGGCAGGCTGGTCGCGATCGCCCGGGTGACCAGGTCGCTGCAGATGATCCAGCCGTTCACCGACGCCAACAGCCGGGTGAACGTCAGCGTGCTGATGCAGAAGTTCCTGCTGGAGAACGGCTTCCGGCCCGCCGTCCTGACCAACTCCTTCGAGCTGTTCCTCGGCGGCTACACCGCGCACGAGATCGCCGACCACCTGGTCCAGGGCATGGACCGGTTCGACAAGCTGGCCGCGGGCGCCGAGGGCGACCTGTTCAACACGGACACCGGCCCGGGCGGCCACGTGCTCACCCAGGTCGCCGACGCCATCGGGCTGCCCGGTGGAACGGGCCCCGGCGACGAGGCCGTCCAGCACCACCAGGTGCTCGCCCTGGTCCGGCTCGGCCGCTCGCTGTACGGCGACGGCGTGCCCGCGCTGGACGAGTCGGGCGTGCACCTGCTGCGCAGCGTCCACGGTCTGTCCGGCCTCGCGGAGGCGAAGTTCCCCGGTAGCCCGATCGCGCCGGCCGTGGCGTCCTACGCGCACCACCTCCACGGCCTCGGCGGCGACGCCGTGACGACGGAGCACCTGCGGACGACCGCCGACGCGGTCGGCGACGTGCTCGCGGAGGGGCTCCCGCTCACCGAGGACAACATCCGCGCCAAGCTGCGCCCGGTCACCACCTCCGACCTGCTCGACGACGCCGAGCTGAAGAACTGGCGGGGAGCCGCGCACGAGGAACCGGCGCCCGCGACCGTCCCCGACTCCGGTGCGCGGAAGGTCTCCTGGGACGCGGTGCAGTACCGGGCCCCGGAGGACGGCAAGGCCCCGACGCCGTTCGACGTCCACGAGCTGTCCGACGGCACGCTGCTGAACGCGGACGGGCTGGCGGAGAAGCTGATGCCGAAACTGTCCGACCTGGACCCGGGCTCGTTCCGCGTCGTGTTGAAGGCGGAGCACGGTGCGCTGGGCGACGACCCGCTGTCGGTCGTGCGGCAGACGGCGGACCGGCTGATGACGCCGATCGACCTGCTGCTCGCCGACCACGAGGGCGCCGTCCGCCTGGTGAGCTTCGACGACTTCGGCCGGCCCAGCGCTCCGGTGCTCCTGGAGACGGTCCACCCGGCCGGGACGGCCTGGGAGACGGTGCAGTACCACGCCCCGGAGGACGGCAAGGCCCCCACGCCGTTCGAGATCCGCGAACTCTCCGACGGTGGTGCGCCGTTGACCGCGGACGTGCTGACGGAGAAGCTGATGCCGAAGCTGTTCGACCTGGACCTGGGGTCGTTCCGGCTGGTGCTGAAGGCGGAGCACGGTGCGCTGGGCGACGACCCGTTCGCGGTCGTGCGGCAGACGGCGGACCGGCTGATGGCGCCGATCGACCTGCTGCTCACCGACGGCTTCGGCGCGGTGCACCTGGTGAGCTTCGACGACGCGGGGCAGCACGGTGCGCCGAAGCTCCTGGAGCTGCACCACCCGACCCCGACCGAGCACCCCACGCCGACCTCGACCGAGCACCCGACCCCCGCCGACCGCTGGACGCCCGACGAGCACACGCCGCACGGCGTGCCCAAGCCCATCGAGCCCCACGTCGCCTTCGACACCTTCGACGCCACCGAGGGCCCGCGCGGCCCCGGCGGCACCAAGACCCCCCGCCCGAGCCTGCGCCCCGGCACCGACGGCCCGGCGCCGAGCCTCAGCCCCAGCTCGTCCAGCCGGGTCCGCCGCCTCAAGCACGCGGGCCCCAGCCCCAGCCACTCGATCGACGACCGCTGGCGCCGGCTGCGCCCGTCCACCAGCGGCGGCACCCAGGGCGACCAGTTCACCGTCGGTGGGCCGATGGAGACCACCGGCCCGCACGACCAGTCCCCGCCGCTGCGCCCCTCGCAGTTGCTGCGGGTGCCGACGCCCGACCACGAGACGGAGCTGCGCCCGCTGTGGGCGTCGGACTCCGCGTCGGAGAGCGGTTCCGACTCCGCGATGGACTTCGTCTGGGAGACCGGTGACGGCCACGTCCACCACCCCGAGCTGTGGCAGGACGGCGCCTCGTACCTGACGCCGTTCCTGCCCTCGTCCAAGGACGCGCAGGGCAACCTGGTCCACCGCGGCGACGTCGAGGAGGTGTCGATCGGCGGCCAGGGCTTCGTCCGGCTGTACCTGGTCTCCTCGGGGGACGCCCTGCCGCTCGGCCTGCACGACGGCGGTCACCTGGAGCTGCACACCGGGGACGAGCACGCGCTGCTGGTCATCGGCAGCGAGGACACCGCCGTCCGGGTCGCCAACGGTCTGACCGGCGGCGACCTGGGCCGGACGAAGATCTCCTCCGTCCTGGTGGACCGCTCGATCGCCGTCGACCTCAGCCTGAAGGCCGGCCACGGCCAGGACGGCCACGTCTCCCCGGCGTACTCGCTGACCGAGGCGAACGTGGTGCGCGCCGACCACGAGGCGCTGTCGCACGCCCTGGAGCACGCCGTCGGGGCCTCGCTGCAGCACCTCGACGGCTCGTCCGACCCGGCCCGCTCCGGCGGCGGCCCGGTGCCGGTCTCCGGCCTGCCGGCCGGTGCCGCGCGGCCCTGGCTGGAGAAGGAGAACCCTTACCCCAAGCAGGAGTTGACCACCCAGGCGGAGCTGGACGACCACCTCAAGAAGGTGGCCGAGCAGCGCGCCGAGTGGGCCCGGCACGTCGCCACCTGGGAGCAGTACGCCCAGAAGTCCGACGAGCGGACCGGTCACCCGCTGCTGGACGCGGCGGCCGCCGCCCGGCCGCTGGACGAGCGGGTCGACGAGCTGAAGCAGTTCCTGCTCGACCACGGGGTGCAGCCGCCGAACGGCAAGAGCCGGATCAACGCCAAGCTGGACGGCTGGATCCAGCGCATCGACCACAAGATGCGCCAGGTCGCCGACTGGATCGGCGCCGCCGACCACGTCACCGAGGCGCTGAAGGAGGGCCGGACCCTGCACCAGGGCCTGGACACCCTCCCGCAGTCCCACGACCTCCCGGACGCCGTCGACCACCAGGCCGCCCTGGAACTGCTGACGATCCGGCAGAACCACGCGGCGGCCGAGCTCACCAAGCTCTGGGAGGACCCGAAGACCCCCGCCGAGACCCTGGTCGACACGATCGGCGCCGCGCTCGGCACACCGCTGACCACGCCCCCGCCGGGCGCCGTCGAGCGGGTCCGGGCGCTGCGCGACCACGCGGAGCAGCACGCCGCGCAGGACCTGCTCGGCAGCCGTCCGCTCACCGAGTACGCGACGGGCCTGGTGCTGTCCGCCCAGGCGGAGCACGACGGCACCCCGGTCCACGAGCTGATCGCCGCCAACCGGAGCCTGCTGACCTTCGACGCCGACCGCACCATGCTGATGTTCGGCAACGGCACCGAGAAGGTCGTCCGGGACTACCTGGACGGTCGGTACGCGGGCGAGCCCGACCAGGGCGTGGGCCGCACCCTGCGCGAACTCACCGAGGCCAGCCGGTTCGTGAACGACTGGCCGAAGCTGGACGCCGGCAACCTCAGCCCGGCCGTCGCCGGAGTGGTGGGCCGGGACGTCCGCCACCACCTGGTGCTCGACCAGGTACGCCGGATGGCCGACGCCGGGAGCGGCCCGCTGCCGCCCGGGCTGATGCGCGACGGCCGCGAGCTGTCCTTCGACCCGACCAGCGCGATCGGCAAGCGCCGCCAGGCGCTGCTGGACCTGCTGGACGAGCGGAAGCTGCCCACCGCGTTTCTGACGGCGGACGCGGCCCACACCGCGGAGCGCAACGCCGCCAAGGCCGCCGAAGCGGCCAAGTACCCGGGCGCGTCCGTCCACGACCTGTTCCAGGGCCCGGTGGACACCGCCGACCTGGTCGGCACGGCGCTGCGGGTGAGCCGCGAGAAGCCGCTCTACCCGCCGGTCGACACCCCCGTCCCGGGCGGCGACGTCCAGCCGGAGGCGCCGCACCCCGGCGAGTCCGCCCCGGTGCTGCCGACCACCCGGCCCGGCGGCGCGCTGATCCTCGGCCCCAAGCTGGGCGCCGACCCGGCGGCCCGGCAGGAGGCGCTGCTGCGCGGCCCCAACGTGCCGGGGGAGCGGATGGTGACCGTCGAGTCCGGTCCGCACGGGCCCTGGTTCACCACCGAGCACGGCGAGGTGCGGCAGCTGACCCCGGAGGCCTTCGCCGAGGCGCTGACCGGGCTCGGCGTCCACCCCGGCGAGACCGTCACCGTCCACTTCGCCGGGGAGGCCCCCTCGGACGACGTCCGCCGGGCCCTGACCGGGCACGCGAGCACCGCCACCGGCGCCCGGGTGCGCACCGACCTGTACGGCGGCGAGCGCACCGACGCCGACCTGCCCCAGTACACCGAGGCCGGGGTGCTGATCCCCGGCCCCGGCCGGTACGGCGACCACCTCAAGGTGCTGGAGAAGCTCCCCGGGCTGGCCGACGAGAAGCTGCTGGTGCTCTCGGCGCAGGGCGGCGGCTTCGTCGACCGCGCCGGGCAGCCGCTGACCGCCGCCGAGGCCGCCGAACTGCTGCTCGCCAAGGGCTCCGCTCCGGACGCCCCGGCCCTCGCCGTGGTGGTCACCGGGGAGGAGGCCGGGGTCGGCGAGGCCGCCCGCAAGGCCTTCGGCAAGGAGCTCAGCCAGGCGCTCAAGGACAAGGACGTCCACGTCGAGGTCCGGATCGCGCTGCCCGACGAGCGGGTGGCCCGCTACCACGACGGCGCGCTGATCACCGACGGCCACGCCAAGGAGCCGGACCCGCGCCCCTGGGACGGCTCCGGGCCGACCGGCGGCGGGCAGAAGTCCGTGTTCACCAGCGGGGACGTCCGGGTCGAGGTGGAGACCACGAAGGACGGCCGCGGCTTCCTCTTCGCCGACCTGACCGCCCCCGGCACCGACGGCTACCGCACGCTCGACACCAAGCAGGAGTACCTGGAGTACACCCAGCGGAGCCGCACCGGCCTGGAGACCGTGCACCGGCCCGAGGTCGACCTGCCGTGGGCCTCCGCGATGCGCGGCGACGCCGACGGCAAGGGCGCCAAGGGCATCGCCGTGGTCGTGGTCGACGACCGGCGCGGTGGACTGACCGTCACCAAGCCCGACGGCGGCACCGTCACCCTGCCCTGGCGCGACGGCGCGAGCCTGATCGGGCACGTCCTCAAGGAGAGCGGCTTCCCGGCGGACGGCGAGGTCGGCCTGGTCGGGATGCACGGCGACCTCACCGAGGGCCCGCACCTGGAGCAGCTGGCCCGCTGGATCAGCGCCGACACCGGCCGCACCGTCCACTTCAAGGCCAACCCGATGACCACGGTCGAGACCGGCGACGGCACCGGCAGCACCAAACTGTCCGTCACCGCCCGGCTCGACCACGACCTGCCGCCGCGCGACTTCCGCACCGGCGCCGCCGACTTCGACGCGGAGAAGTTCAAGGAGAGCGGCTTCTTCGTCACCGACAGCCTGAGCGGCGAGGGCGGCAGGCTGCCCTGGAAGATCCCGCTGCCGGACCGCGGCACCGTCTCCTACCCGCTGTACACCCGCCCGGAGGGCGACCAGGGGCCGCAGCACGTGGGCCGGTCCACCTGGAACATCAAGGACCAGTGGAAGTTCTGGGGCTTCGACCAGGGCGTGCCGCTGGACGTCCCGTACGTCGGCGTGGTCGAGAAGCTCAAGGACTCCACCCTGCCCTCGGGGCGGATCCACGACCCGCGGCTCGGCGGCGTGGACGTGTTCCAGGGCGTCGAGATCAAGTGGAACCCGGACGCCCGCCGGTACGTGGACGAGGGCCACGGCGACCCCGAGACCGCCAAGGTCGAGGTGGGCACCCACACCCCCGGCACGTACTCGGTGACCGCCCACGTCGGCGGCGAGGCGCTCGGCCGCTCGGTGCGCCGCCGGGCCAGTTTCGACGACGGCGCGGTCAACTCGCTGGGCAGCGGCGCCCACAAGCGGCAGCAGACCGATCTGCTGCTGGCCCGCTGCTTCGCCTCCGACAAGGACGTGGCGGCGACCTTCGCGGCCTCCGCCAAGGTGCGCACCGTCGCCGTCGACGGCCTCTTCTACAACGCCGGCAAGCCCGCCGTGATCGCCCAGGCCGGCGGGCACGCGCCCGGCAAGGTGCTCTGGGTGGAGAAGGGCAGGACCGTCACCCACTACCGGGCGGACGGCACCGACGAGGCAGCCCCGGGCGGCCCGAACGCGGCGAAGCCGACGCTGCGCCGCTCCGACTCGCACACCAGCGACGTCACGGCGACCCCGGCCTCCCAGCCGGCGAACACGCCCAGCCCGGCCGGTTCGGACGCCAGCACCGGTTCGGCGGGCTCCCAGCACCCCCGGCACCGGCCGATCGTCCCGGTCGACCCCGAGCCGGGGCACGTCCACCGCGCTACCCCGGATCCCCGGCCCGAGTCGCACGCTCAGCCGGAACCGCAGGCACAGCCCGAGCGGGTGCACGAGATGGCGGACGCCCTCGCCAAGTCCCTCCAGGGCACGGACGCCCGCTGGTTGGCGGACCCGGACAGCCCGGCCGCCCAGCTGCACGCGACCGGCAAGGCCGTCTCCCGGTTCCCCGAGGACCCGCGCTTCCTCTCCGTCGCCTTCCACTCGGAGCACGCCGACGGCGCCCCGACCTGGCGCGGCAGGCGGGTCGGTCCGGAGGAACTCGCCGACGTCCTGGCCGAGTTGCGCGAGCGCGGGATCTGGCCGGAGGGCAAGGCGCTGCGCTTCCCCGCCTGTGAGTTCGGCACCGGCGGCGCCGGCTCGTACGCGGCCGAGGTGATGAGGGCGCTGCGCGGCAAGGTGACCGGCCCGCTGGAGGCGTACGTCCCCGAGGGCAAGCTGTGGTTCGTGCCGAAGCCCACCGGCCCGTTCACGGTGGAGTCGGAGGGCCCGGGCCACCTGGTGGTGGCCAAGGCCGTCGGCTTCGACGCCAACGGTCTGCCGGTCGTGGTCCCGGGAGGAAAGTGGCTCAAGGTCTCGCTGCCGGAGGAGACTCCGGGGCAGAGCGCGGGGGAGCAGTCCCACCACGAGCCGCACGTCGAGGAGTTGGGCGCCCACCTGCCCGCCGACCTGTCCGCCGCGCACGGTCCGCACGATTCGCACGGTTCGCAGGGCCCGCACGCCGAGCTGCCCGAGGGCCTGCACTGGTCACCCGGTCCGGACGTGCCGCACGACATGCCGGGCGCGACGCCCTTCGGCAGGCGCGCGCTCTACGACGCGCCCGAATACGCCGCCGCGGCACGCGACTTCGAGCTGAAACTCGGCGAGTACTGCTTCAACTCGAAGGACGCGGAGGCGGCCACCCGCAAGACCCTCGGCAAGCTGCTCTCGGTGTTCCAGAAGGCCTACCCCGGGAAGCAGCTGCCCGAGCTGGTCAGGGCCCTGCTCAAGGACGACCCGACGTCCTCCGGGCAGGTCGGCACCCACCTGTCCGGGCCCGAGATGGCGGCCCTGCTGAAGGAGGGCAACACCCGTGAGCTGATGACGGCCTTCTTCAACGGGGCCTACTTCGGCGACTCGGAGATGAGCCTCAAGAAACTGTGCAACGAGATCATCGAGGGGAAGGACTGGAAGCGGGCGGAGGACCTCGGCCTGAACGTCGCGGCGCTCAAGGAGTCCCACGCGTTCCTGGAGGGCAACTTCCGCAAGGGCATGCACGAGCTGCTCGGCCGGATCAACCCCAGGACGGCGACGATGTTCGAGAACGACGTCTTCGGCACCGGCAACGTGCTGTCCCAGTCGAAGACCCCGCTCTCCGACGGCTTGGGCTACCTGACCAGCCTCCGTTCCCGCACCCCGCGGCCGGACTCCGAGATCCCGGCGCCGTCGGCCCGCGAGTTCAAGCTCAGCGGCATCGAACTGAGCAAGCGCGAGCTGGAGTTCCTGAAGGTCAATCCGCTGGCCTGGGGCATGACCGGCATCGAGGTGCGCAAGGTGCGCTGGGAGGACGTCCCGCACCTGGAGAACGGGGCACCCGACCTGGAGGCCCTCCGCAACCAGCCCGGCGTCCAGGACGTGTTCGTCGAGCGGGACCCGGACACCCGGCAGAACACGGTGTTCACGGTGGTGGAGAACCCGAACGGCCGGCTCGGTGCCGGTGAGATCGGCCCGGACCAGCCGCTCAGCCTGCGCACCGGCGAGATGGTGCACAAGCTGGACGAGGGATCCTCCTGGCACAAGGAGGCCAACGGCGAGAAGGGCATGCGGCTGGTCGCGGGCATCTCGGCGACCGCCGCCAAGATGATGACGGCCTTCAAGCTGCTCGGCGTCACCGACGTCGAGCCCGACCACATGGTCAAGGCACTGCTCGGCTGGATGCTGCCCACCAGCGACCACTCGGTCTACGAGATCCTCAAGGGCGTCGAACTGACCGGCACGATCACCCCGTTGCACGAGTCCACCCTCAAGTCCGCCGAGGAGATGTACCGGAACCTGCCGGGGATCCCGCTCGACCGGGTGCGCGAGCTCGTGGGCAAGGACGGCATGCTGCCGCACGAGCAGGTCTACGTGGAGAAGATCAAGCAGGAGGACGGCGGCTTCGGTGAGCCGGCCGCCCGCCACCGGACGCTCGTCGAGGAGCGCTACGGCATCTTCAAGCAGCTCGCCGAGCACGTCCCCGCGGACCGGATCAACGCCGCCGACGAGGTCGTCGAGGGCGTCCAGAAGTGGCTCAGGGACAACAAGATGACGGCGGCGGAGGTGATGGCCGGGCTCACCCCGGCGCACTTCTACGCCCTGGCCGTCTACACCGGCCCGGCGTTCCCGCTGATCAACGTGATGATGCGGTTCGGCGGGTCCTTCGACAAGGCGATGCACGTCCAGGTCAAGCACATGCTCTTCGGCTCGGACGTCACGCCCAACTCGCTGTCCCAGCACCCGGCGATCAAGGACCTGCTCCGGCGGACCGTCTTCGCCAACAAGGCGGAGGCGAACGCGCACCAGGCGCACGTCATGAAGATCGTGGAGAAGGAGGTCCTGCCGGACCTCAAGCGGGAGATGCGCGAGCACGAGAAGATGCTCCGCTCGGCGCTGGACCTGCTGCCGGCCGCCGAGGGCAAGGTCTACCGCGGCAGCGCGGCCATCTCCTTCAACGGGGTCACGGCGCTCTCCCCGGTGTACGGGCGCAAGAGCATCACGCACCACGACTTCACCAGCACCAGCCGCAGTTCGGCCACCGCGATCAAGTTCCGGGACGGCCGCCGGAAGACGGCGGTCACCGAACCGCTGCTGGTGGACATGGAGCTCACCGGCGGCGGCGCGGCCAAGGACATCTCCGCCTTCTCGGTGGAGATGCAGGAGCAGGAGGTGCTCGGAACCCCGGGGAGCAAGTTCACGGTGAAGGAGCGCCGGCACGTGGACGGCAAGCTCAGGATCGACATCAAGGAGGCCAACTCGGCCACCTCCTTCCCGTCGCCGGGCACCCCGGGCTCGGCCACCGCCCGGGTGGACACCGAGATCCTCCAGTCCCACCTGGCCAAGCTCTCCGGCCTGCGCGCGATCCGGGACAAGGGCGACCTGTGGGGCCTGGGCATCGACATCGGCGTTCCGAACGCGCGCGGCCTGGGCGCCAAGTCGATGGCGCACGCCTTTCCCACCGACCTCGTCAAGCGGGCCATCGGCGAACACACCTGGCACATCGCCACGTTGGCGGCGGAGCTCCACTACGGCCCGGGCAACGTCGACCTCAAGGCGCTGCAGCTGACCCGGCGGGTGACGGACCTGGTCCGCGACAGCCTCAAGCTCGGCAAGGACGCCCCGGTGACCAAGACGCACCTGGACTCCTACGTGCGGGTGCTGACCAAGGCCGACGAGTCCGTGCCGGTCGCGCCGCTGGACCGCCAGCGGCTGCTGAAGGCGGTCAGGGCGGCCAAGCGGGACGGCGCGCGGGTGACCACCGCCGACGTGACCGGGGCCTGGCAGCGCCTCTCGCTGGCCGGGCCCGGCACCCCCGGAACCCCGGGCGGCCACCGGCCGCCGGGCTCCCCGCTCACGCCGCTCGCCCCGAACACCCCCGGGACGCCCGGCACTCCGGTCACGCCGACCGGACACGAGGCCGCCCAGCCCGGTGGCTACAACCCGGCGGGGGACCTCCGGCGCCAGCCCGTGCTGACCATCGGCGCGCCGCCGAACCAGAACGCGTTCCACACCAAGCTGATCGCGATGGACAAGTTCCCGCTCGACGACCGCTTCTTCACCGTGGCGCTGCACTGCGACTCCGGCATCCCGACCCACTACGGCCAGCCGATCCACCCGGGCTTCGTGGTCGACGGGCTGATCCAGCAGAAGGCGAGCGGCCGGTGGGACGGCATCAAGCCGATCCAGTTCGCGGCCTGCAACCTCGGGTACGGGATCACCGGGAGCTACGTGGCCGACGTCATGACCGAGCTGTGGCGGCGCGACCCCACGATCACGGCGGCGGCCTACGCCGGCGACGGCCCGGTCTGGTTCGTCCCCCGGCTCAACGAGCAGGGGCAGGCGAACCACGGTCTGCGCGGTGACCTGGTGGTGGCGCGGCAGGTCGGCATCACCAAGATGAGCCGCCCCGGCATCTCCGGCGGCGGCAACTGGTACCGCTTCGACCGCCCGGCGGACGGTACGCTCGGACCCGAGGTCCTGAAACTGGGCCCCTACCTGCCGTCGGAGGGCGACGCCAGGGACCGGCCCGACCACTACTTCCCCGCCGGGCAGGACGACTTCGACCCGGAGCTCAGGCTCTTCGGCGCCGTCCCCTTCGACGACGAGGACCCGGCCGACCACCAGCGGCCGCCCCTCGGGCTGGCCGACCAGATCTTCCAGGAGCTGAACACATGACCGCGGAGTTCACCCTCGCCGCCGTCTTCGACGCCGTCGACCCGCTGACCGGGCCGGAGTTCCACGAGGACCACCCGGTGATCGAGGACGCGGCGGAGCGGGAGGCCCTGGTCGGGTACCTGGCCTCGGCCGCCCTCGTGCTGATGACGCCGAGCCTGATGGACGACGTCCTCGACCCGGAGCGGGCCGGCGCCGTGCCGATGGACTACCGCTGCGACGGGCGGTGGATCTGGACCGACACCGTCACCTACTACCTGGACCGCTACGGCCTGGAGCCGGACCCGGGGCTGCTCGCGCACGTCCGGGAGCGGGTCGCCGCGGGGGCCGGGCCCGAGGAGCTCGCCCCGGACGTCCAGGAACGGGCGGTGGAGTACCTGCTGGCGCCGCCGGCCGCCGGGCAGGAGACGGTCTGGGAGGTCACCGAGGGCGCCTGAGGCCCTCGGGCCCGTCTTCGAACGACGGACGACGGCCCCGGTCCGGTGGGCGATCCACCGGGCCGGGGCCGTTCCCGTGTCCCGCGGTCAGCCGGTGTGCCGGCCGCGCCGCCGCTCCCGGGCCAGGCCGAGCGCCACCCCGCCCACCACCAGGGCGCCGCCCGCGGCGGTCAGCATCGTGGACAGGCCCTCCGAGCCGGTCGAGGCCAGGCTGTCGCCCGAGGACCCGGCCGCGGCCGCCGCCGTGGTGCTGCGGCTCGCCGAGGGCGTGCCGGTGGCGGTGCCGGTCGGCGCGGCCGTGGTGGCGCTCGGCGCGGCGGTCGCCGTGCCGGTGCTGCTCGGCTTCGGCACCGGGGTGCCGGTCGGGGTGGCGGTCGGGCCGCCGGTCGGGGTCGGCGTCGGGGACGGGGCGGGGGCCTTGCCGCCGCGCTCGGCGAGCTGCTGGGCGTACAGGCTCTCCGGCTGCACCGGGGTGCCGGTGGACACCGTCTCCCCGGTCTGGCGGCCCTCGACCGGGGTGCCGCGGGTGCCGAACGCCCAGTTGTGCGCGGTGGGCGGGTTCTCCACGCCGTAGTAGCCGACGTTGGCGTTCCACATCACCTGGTTGGCACCGGCCCAGCCCTGGCCGGAGCCCGCGTTGGCCCGGTTGGTCAGCGCGAGGTCGTCGCTCGGGCCGCGCGAGTGCAGCATCGTGATGTCGTCGTACAGCGTGCCGGTGGCCCAGCGCTGGTGCGGGCCGGCGTCCAGGCGGAACCCGCCGGTGTTGTCCGAGGTGCAGTGCGAGAACACGTTGGGCCCGGCCACCCGGGCGCCGGTCAGCCAGGCGTGCACATTGCTGCCGCTCACCTTGCAGTTGACGACCAGGCTCTGCTGGCCGTCGATGCTGTACGCGCCGGGCTGGGCGAACGGCGAGCGCTGCGGGACGGCCTTCTCCATGCCGGTCGCGCTGGTGTCGCTGATGGTGACCCGGGAGGCGGTGGCGCCGATCGAGCCGATGCCCGCGCCGAACGTGTCGGCGGCGATGTCACGGGCCCAGGCGTCCTGCACGGCGGCGAAGTCCACGAAGCGGCTGGCGAAGTAGCCGTGCTCGTCGTAGCCGGGCGCGGAGGTGAAGGCCGAGCCGTCGGCGCTGAAGCCCTCCACCCCGACCTGGGAGATCCGGCCGGGGAAGTCGTACGCCCACACCTTGGCGTGGGTGTACTGCTTCTCCAGGGCGTTGGTCAGCGGGATGTCGACGGTCACCTTGTTGCCGTCGATCGCGGTGACGGTGCGCTGGAACTGCTGGCCGTCGTTCGGGGTCCACGGCTTGGACGGGGTGCCGTCCGGGCGGGGCGGGATGTGGTCCATGCCGATCGCCTTGATCCAGGCGTCCTCCTGGGGGCGCTGCACCACGATCTGCTGGCCGACCTTGAGGCCCGCGGTCGAGTCCAGGGTCAGCGTGGTCGCGCCCACCGGGACGTAGTCGTCGGTGACGGCGTGGTCGGCGCCGGTCTTCTGCGGCGCGCCCTCGCCGGCCAGTTCGACCAGCGGCCGCGGCTCGCCCGAGGCGATCAGCTTGGTGCCGTTGCCCCCGCTGCCCGCACCGCGCAGCACCACGCCGGAGGCCTTGATCCGCAGCGGCTTGCCGACCCGGAAGGTGCCGGCCGACAGCTGCACCGCACCCCGGAGCCCGTCCGACCCCTGGGGCATCGCGGCGACCTTGTCCAGCGCCGCCTGGATGCGGTCCGCGTCGTCACCGCTGCCGGCCGGGTCCAGGGTCACTACGGCCTTGGCGGTCGGGACCGGCTGGGCGCCGTTGCGGTACCCGGCGTAGGAGAAGTCCGGGATGCGGTTGCCCTGGGAGTCGTGGCCGTAGACCAGCCGGCCGTCGGCGACGTGCAGCCAGTCCGTCCCGCTTCCGGCCGGCGCGTCCGGCGCGTCGGGCGCGGACTTGCCGGGGGTCGGGTGCGGACCGGCGGCGAGGGCGGCCGGGGCCGCCCAGCCGACGGCCAGTCCGGCCAGGGCGGAGACGGCGACGGCGGCGCGCAGTGCGGCGCGCCGGCCGGCACGGGCATGGGACATGGACTCTCCTCGGTCGGGGCCTGGAACAGGTCGACAGGGTGAACGCCCCGCCCCCGCCGGGCGGTTCAGTCCGCCGTGGGTTCCGTGCGGAAATTTCCGCCGCGACGGTGAACCGGACCCGCCCGTCCGTCCGTGCTCCGTGGCGGAGACTTCGGCGGCACGGCGCCGGGTCTCCCGATACGGGACATCGGGACGACGGGAGCCGGGTAGCTGTGGTGGGCACGAGCCAGGACGAGAACGGCGGCGCATCGACGGGGTACCAGCTGCCGGTGCTGGCCTGGGGGATGGACGAGGAGGGGACGGAGGGGCCGAGCGGCTCCGCCGAGGCGGCCGCCGCGCCTGCCGCGCCCGTTGCTCCGGTCGCCCCTGCTGCCGCCGTTGCCCCGGCTGCTCCTGCCGCGGCCGTCGTGGCCGTCGCAGCCGTCGCGCCTGCCGCGCCTGCCGCCGTGCCCGAGCCGACGCCGGAACCGGGGTCCGGGCCGCAGCCCGCCGCCGGCCCGGACCCCGAGCCGGCCGCGCCCGGCCGGCCCGGCGGCCCCGGCGCCGCCCGGCTGGGCGCGCTCAAGCGCGCCCTCACCCAGGCCCCCGCCCGGGCGGCGAGGCACCTCGCCTCGGTCGCCCCCTCAGCCGCCGGCCCGGCCGCCACCGGGTCCGGCACCAGCGGGACCGACGAGCCCGGAGCGCCCCAGCCCGCCGAGGAGCGCTCCGGCCGTCGCCGCGTCCCCCGCCCCGCCGTCGCGGCCGCCGCGGTCGGCGTCGTCCTGATGGGCCTGCCGCTGGTGATGGGCCACGGCGAGGTCGGCACCGACGCCGTCGAACCGCTCGGCGGCACCGGCACCAGCCGCCCGGACACCCCCGCCCCGGCGCCCGACGCCCCCGGCAGCCCGACCGGGACCCCGGCCACCGCCTCCGCCACCCCCGGCCCGGCGACCCCCAGCGGCACGCCCACCGACCCGGCCGCGACCCCGGCCCCCGGCACGCCCGTCGCCGGTGCGCCCGCTCCCGGTGCGCCCGACCAGGCGGCCGCACCCGGCGCCGCGGTGGTCGCCGGTGCGCCGCTGGCCCAGGCCGCCGGCCCGGCCCCCGCCGCCCACGCCGCGCCCGGCACGGCCGCCCGACCCGCCGGCGGAACCGGCGGCGGGTCGGGCGGCGGGTCCGGCGGCGGTGCCCCGCAGGCCCCCGCGGCGCAGCCCCCGGCCCAGCCGGCCCCGGCGCCGCAGCAGCCGCAACAGCAGCCCCAACAGCCGCCCGCCGCCCCGCGCTACAGCGCCCTGGCCGGCCCGGGCTGCGCCGGCGCCGGCACCGGCTACAGCGAGAACGGCCGCTCGGCCGGCTCCCGGGACTGGGTCACCAACGACGACGGCGGCACCGGCTGCGGCGGCGCCTACACCTCGGTGCCGATGTCCGGCGACCGCAACAAGGACGACGGCAACTCGGTGACCTGGACCTTCTCCACCGGTCCGGTCGCCTCCGGCAGCTGCCGGATCTCGGTGTACATCCCGAACAGCGGCGACCTCAAGGCGGTCGGCGGCGCTCCCGCCTACTACACCGTCCAGAACGGCGGCGGGTCGGCCGGCTCGTTCACCGTCAACCAGCCGCAGAACCGCGGCGACTGGGTCGGCGCCGGGACGTACCAGGTCAGCGGCAGCCGGATCAGTGTCACGCTGCACACCCGGGGCATCGACTGGGGCGGCACCGCGGGCTCCCGACTGGCCGCCTCCACCGTGAAGGTCGACTGCTCCGGATGATCCGCCCGCAGCGCACGAAGCAAGCAGACGAAAGGGAAGGCGAGCCATGTCGCGCCATGTGCTGACGGTGTGCCAGGAGCAGGGGGCCGGCGGCACCTACCGCACGATCGGCGAGGCCCTGGAGGCCGCCCGCCCCGGGGCGGTGATCTCGGTCCGCCCCGGGCGGTACGAGGAGAACCTGGTGATCACCAAGATGGTCACCATCGCCGCCGAGGACGTCCGCGGCACCGTCCGGATCAGCCCGCGCCGCGGCTGCGTGGTCCAGGTGGTGGCCGAGGCCGTCCAGCTCACCGGCCTGGTGCTGCACGGCCAGGACGACGAGCTGCCCGCCGTCGACGTCCCGCGCGGCCAGGCCGCGCTGCAGGACTGCGAGGTGGTCGGCAACTCCTGGACCGCCGTGCTCACCCGCCAGCAGGGCGCCCTGGCCATGCGCGGCTGTCGGATCGTCAACTCGGCCGGCGCCGGGATCGTCGAGACCTCGACCGGCGCCAGCGTCATCGAGGACACCGTCATCGAACACCTCGGCACCTCCGCGCTGGTGATCGGCGAGAACGCCAACCCCGTGGTGCGCAACTGCGTCATGCGCGACGCCCGCGGCAACGGCGTCTGCGCCAACGGCGAGGCCCGCGGCACCATCGAGGACTGCGAGATCTCCACCACCGACAAGCCGGCCGTCGCCCTGGAGGAGCACAGCACCACCCGCGTGCTGCGCACCGCCGTCCGCGACACCGTCCTCGGCTTCTACCTCAGCTCCGCCGCCCGGGTCGAGCTGGAGGACTGCACCGTCACCGCCACCACCGGTCACGGCTTCGTGCTCGGCAACGGCACCGACCCGCTGCTGCGCCGCTGCCGCGCGGTGCGCACCCGCGGCCACGGCATCCACGTCACCGGACGATCCCGCGGCACCTTCGAGGACTGCGAGGTCAGCGGCGCCGAGACGGTCGGCGTGCACGTCGACGACTTCGCCGGACCGGTGCTGACCGGGCTCGCGGTGCGCGACTGCGGGGACACCGGCGTCGACCTCGGCGGGGAGAGCGCCGCCGAACTGGTCCGGCTGGAGGTCGTCGACGCCGGCGGCGCCGGGGTGCGGATCGGCGACGGCGCCAACCCGCTGCTGCGCCGGATCACCGTCACCTCCGCGCGCGGCAACGGCGTCGAGGCCGTCCGGGACGGCCGCGGCCGGCTGGAGGACTCCACCGTGCTGGCGGCCGGCCGCGTCGGCGTGCTGATCGAGGACGGCGCCAACACCTTCGTCGGCGGCACCACCGTGCGCGGCGCCGAGGGCGACGGCGTCCGGGTCGGCGCGAGCGGCGTGGCCACCCTGCGGGACTGCGAGGTGGCCGACTCCACCGGGGACGGCCTCGCCGTCGAGGAGGGCGGCGAACTGACCTGCACCCGGGTCCGGGCCCGGGCCAACGGCCGGCACGGCGTCCGGATCGGCGTCGGCGCCCGCGCCGTGCTCGGCCGGCTGGAGGCGCTGGACAACGCGGCGGACGGCATCCGGGTCGACTCCACCGACGCCGTCCGGGCCACCGACTGCACCGTCACCGGCAACCGCGGCTCCGGCCTGCGCCAGACCACCCCCAGCACCCGGCTGTCGGTGGAGAACCTGCAGAGCCGGGAGAACGGCTACCCCGACGCCCACGGCTCGGCGAGCGCCGACGCCGGGTCGCCGCGCCCGGCCGCGGCCGAGGTGGTGGCGGGGGAGCCGGGTGGGCCCGCCGAGGCGGAGCAGGCCGGGCCGGCCCCGGCCGCCGTGCCGCGCGGCCCGCTGGAGGTGCTGGAGGCGCTGGTCGGCCTCGCCGCCGTGAAGGAACAGGTCGCCACCCTGGTCAACCTCAACCGGCTGGCCCGGCGGCGCGAACTCGCCGGGATGCCGGCCCTTCCGATGAGCCGGCACCTGATCTTCGCCGGGCCGCCCGGCACCGGCAAGACCACCGTCGCCCGGCTCTACGGCTCGATCCTGGCCGAACTCGGGGTGCTGCGCAGCGGGCACCTGACCGAGGTCGCCCGGGCCGACCTGGTCGCCGCGATCGTCGGCGGCACCGCGCTGAAGACCACCGAGGTGTTCAACGAGGCGCTCGGCGGGGTGCTGTTCATCGACGAGGCGTACACCCTGTCGGCCGGATCCGGCGGCACCGGGCCGGACTTCGGCCGGGAGGCGATCGACACCCTGGTCAAGCTGATGGAGGACCACCGCGACGACGTGGTGGTGATCGTGGCCGGCTACTCCGCCGAGATGACCGACTTCCTGGCCTCCAACCCCGGTCTGGCCTCCCGGTTCAGCCGGACCGTCGAGTTCGCCAACTACGCGGTGGACGAGCTGGTCACCATCGTCGGGACGGCGGCCTCCGGGCACGGCTACGAACTCGCCGACGGCACCCGGGAAGCGCTCACCACGCTCTTCGAACGGATGCCGAAGGGGCCGGACTTCGGCAACGGGCGGGCGGCCCGCAAGGTCTTCGAGGAGATGGTCGACCGGCAGGCCACCCGGCTCGCCACCCAGCCCGAGATCGCCGACGAGGACCTCGCGGTGCTGGTCGCGGCCGACACCGGGATGGTGGACGCCGCCCCTGCCCGGGCCGTCGACAGCACCGAGATCCTCGCCGAACTGCGGGCGATGGTCGGCCTCCCGGCCGCCAAGGAACAGGTCGAGGACCTGGTCAACCTGATCACCCAGGTCCGCCGCCGCGAGGAGGCCGGCCTGCCGACCGCCGCGATCAGCCACCACCTGGTCTTCGCCGGGCCGCCCGGCACCGGCAAGACCACCGTCGCCCGGCTCTACGGGCGGCTGCTCGCCGAACTCGGCGTGCTGCCCACCGGCCAGCTGGTCGAGACCGCCCGCGCCGACCTGGTCGGCCGCTACGTCGGCCACACCGCCCAGCTCACCAAGGAGGCCTTCGAACGGGCCCGCGGCGGTGTGCTGTTCGTCGACGAGGCGTACACCCTCACCCCGCGCGGCGGCGCCGGCAACGACTTCGGCCAGGAGGCGGTGGACACCCTGATGAAGCTGATGGAGGACCACCGCGACGAGGTGGTGGTGATCGTGGCCGGCTACGAGGACGAGATGGACGGCTTCCTCGCCTCCAACCCGGGCCTGGCCTCCCGCTTCTCCCGGCGGATCGAGTTCGGGCACTACACCGACGAGGAACTCGTCACCATCGTCGGGCTGCACGCCGAGAAGGCCGGCTACGTCCTGACGCCGGACACCGTCGACGCCCTCACCGCGGCCTTCACCGCGATGCCGCGCGACCGCACCTTCGGCAACGGCCGCACCGCCCGGCAGACCCTGGAGGGCATGATCACCCGGCAGGCCGGCCGGCTCAGCCGCCTGGACGTCTCCGACCTGGCCGACCTCAGCCTGCTCCTGCCCCAGGACGTCGCCCCGGCACGGTCGGGCAGCGCGGTGTGAGCGGGCTGCGGCGCGCGGCCGGGACCGTGGTGGCCGGGGCGCTGACGGCGGGGGTGCTGGCCGCGGGCGTCGCCCCGGTGGCGGGGGCCGCGCCGACGCCGACGGCGTCCGGGGGGTCGACGGCTCCGCCGGAGGTGACCCAGGCCCGGCCGGACGTGCAGAAGAACGGCTGTCTGCAGCCCTCGGACCGGCCCGCCGACGGCGCCGGGTGGGCCCGGGCGGAGCTGCGCCCCGAGGGCGCCTGGCCGGTGAGCCGGGGGGCGGGCGTGACGGTCGCGGTGATCGGCTCCGGCGTGGACGCCGGGGCGCCGGCCCTGGCCGGGCGGTTGCAGCTCGGGCCCCGGCTGTACGGCTCCGGCGACGCCGGCCGCGACTGCGTGGGCTACGGCACCTTCGCGGCCGGGCTGGTGGCCGGGCGCGGCACCGACGGCGCCCCGGCCGGGCTGGCCCCCGACGCCCGGGTGCTGGCGGTGGCGGTCACCGACGACGCCGGGTCCACCACCCCGGACCTGCTGGGGGCCGGGATCCGCGCGGCCGTCGACCGGGGCGCGCGGGTGATCGCGGTCGTGGTGCCCGTCCCCGGGCCGAGCGACGCGCTCTCCGCGGCGGTCGGGTACGCGGCGGCGCGCGGCGCGCTGCTGGTCGCCCCGGTCGGCCCGGACACCCGGGGGACCGGCGGCGCGCCGGTGTTCCCCGCCTCCTACCCGGGGGTGCTCGCCGTCTCCGCCGCCGGCGCGGGCGGCGCCGCCGCCGGGGGCGTCCCGGACGGGCGGGTGGACCTCTCCGCGCCCGGCCAGGCGGTGACCGGACCCGGCCCCGGCGGCGGCGTGTTCACGGCCTCCGGCCCCGGCTGCGCCACCGCCTACGTGGCCGGTGCGGCCGCCCTGGTCCTCGCCCAACGCCCGGAACTCACCCCGGAGCAGCTCACCCGTCGGCTGGAGGCCACCGCCTACCATCCGGGCACCCGGATGCCGGACCCCTCGGTCGGCTACGGCGAGGTGGATCCGGTGGCGGCCGTGACCGCCTCCTGGCCCACCGCGGCGCCCGCCCCGGCGGCGGCCGCGCCGCTGGTGATCCCGCCGGGCCCGGACGGTTCGGGGCACCGGCGCGCCCTGGCGGTGGCGGGCGGCAGCGCGGGCCTGGTGCTGCTGATCGGCCTCGGCGGGCTGGCCGCCCGGCTCGGCCCTCGGCGGACGGCCGCGACCGGCCCGTCGGGGCCGGCGGTGCGCGGCTCCGGCGGCTCGCGCGGCTGAGGGCCCCGGGCGCGGGCGGAGGCGCCCGGTACGCCGTCCACCGTCGTCCGCCCGATCGGCGACGTCGGATCGGCCATCACGTCACGAAGTGCTGAACATCCGGAAGCAAGTTATCCGTTCAACTACACGACAGGACGAACGGAACGGCCCTGGTCCACGGGCCGGGCGGACGGATGAGGCGGGATCCGATGGCGAGGACGACGGTCACGGTGGCGGGGCGGGGCGACGAGGAGACGGCGCGGCGGCTGATCGGCTCCTGGCTGGCCCAGGAGCCCGGGTGGGAGGACGCCCCGGACTGCGCTGCGGACGCGGCGGCGCCGAGCGGCTGGAGCGTGCCGCCGGCGTCCGTGCGGGAGGTGCTGGCGGTGGCTCGAAGACTGGCCGTGCAGGGCCTGGCCGGGCGGCCGTGGCCGGTACCGACCGCCGCGGAACTGCTGCTCGCCCGGGGCCTGGTGGTCGACGAGCACCCGTCCGCGGCCGGCTGGAGCGAGCGCGAGCGGGCCGAACTCGGCGGTTGGGTGGCGGTGCTGGTCCGGCGCTTCGGGGAGGCGGGTGTGCAGCGGCTCACCGCGGCGCTGGCGGCCCGTCGCTGACGTCGGCGGCCGGGGTCCGCCAACGCGGGCCGGGGTGCCTCGAAGGTCCGCCAAAGTCCGCCAACGTGAGGGGCGCGGAGGTCGTTGGTCGATCGTTGGGCGGAATTTGGCGGCGGCTGGAACGGTGATCCCGTCAGGGCGAGGCCCCGGGGACCGACACCGAACAGAACCCCGCCGCTCCTCGCCGACGCCGTAGTACCGGAGCGAAGGACAGAGCCGTGGCCGTGGAAGCCGCCGCTTCCCCCGAAGGCGCCCCGCAGGGCACCGACCAGCCCGCGCGGGGCCGTGCGACCCTGGACCAGGACACCCTGGCGGAGCTGTACCGCCTGCACGGCCCGTACCTGATGCGGGCCCTGCTGAGAGTCACCAGCGGTGACCGCGGCAAGGCCGAGGACATTCTCCAGGAGACCCTGCTGCGGGCCTGGCAGAACCCGGCCGCCATCGAGCGGGGCCTCGAACAGAGCCGCCCGTGGCTGTTCACGGTGGCCCGCCGGATCGCGATCGACCACTACCGGATGGCCTCCGCGCGGGTCCAGGAGGTGGCCGACGAGGCCCCCGACGAGCGCCCCGCCACCCATGACGCGTACGACCAGGCGCTCGCCGCCCGGGACTTGGAGATCGCGCTGGCCGAGCTCCAGCCGCACCACCGCGAGGTGCTGGTGGAGCTGCACCTGCGGGGCCGGTCGATGGTCGAGGCGGCGCAGGTGCTGGGCGTGGCGGTGGGGACGGTGAAGTCCCGCAGCTTCTACGCCGTACGGGCGCTGCGGCCGATCCTGGAGGCGCGGGGGATCGGCGTCGCGGTCTGATCCCCGGCCTCGCACTCGATCACCGCGATCCGCGCCCCGAGCTCGGCGGCGCTCCGGGTGTCGCCCGAACGCCGGTAGAACTCCCGTGCCCGGCGCAGGCGTTCGGCCGCCTCCGGGGGTCGGTCGGTGGCCAGCAGGAAGTCCGCGTAGTGCTGTTCGACCGCGGCCTCCAGGTGCAGCGCCCCGCTGGCCCGGCAGCGGTCCGCCGCCTCCAGCCAGCCCTGCTCGGACTCGGCGGTCCGGCCGAGGAGTTGGAGGGCGTACGCCTCGTCGGCGAGCGCGAACAGGTGGAAGGTGGCGTGCGGGTGCGCGGCGAGCAGGCGGCGGGCCTCGCGGGCGTGCCGCAGCGCGGTCGTGCCGTCGCCGGCCTGGGCGGCCAGCGTGGCGGCGTTGCTCAGCACGGCCGCGCCGTGCTCGTGCAGGCCGAGGACGTCCAGCCGGCGCAGGGTGGCGTCGGAGAGCCGCAGCCCCTCGGCGAGTTCGCCGTGGTCGGCGAGGGCGACCGCCAGCACCGCCATGGTGTAGACCTGGGCCGGCCCGTAGTGCTCGGTGGTGCGGTCGGCGGCGCGGCGGGCCAGGGCGAGGGCCTCGACCGGGTGCCGCTTGCCGCTGAGCGCCCGCGCGGTGGCCGCCTCCACCAGGGCGATCGGGACCGGGTCGCCGGTTCGGGTGGCGGCGGTGAGGCCGTGCCGCAGGCAGTCGAGCCGGTCGGTGAGCCGGCCGGCCCCGAAGTAGAGGCAGTTGGCGAGGAAGGCGAGTTGCCAGGCGCGGTCGTGCTCGCCGGCCTCGGTGCCGGCCGCGACCAGCGCCCGGACGGTCGGCTCCTCTATCCGGAACCAGTCCAGGGCCGTCCGCACGTCCGGGAGTTCGGGCAGGACGGGGGGCGGAAATTCCACCGGCTGCTCGAACTCGGTGAGGTGCGGCTGGAGTCGGCCGGCGCCCGCCATCGCGGCGGCCAGGTAGTAGTCCAGCAGCCGGGTGAGCGCCGCGTGCCGCCGGGCGGGCCGGTCGCCGTCGAGCAACTCCCGGCTGTAGAGCCGGATCAGGTCGTGCCGGCCGTAGCGGCCGGGGGTGGTCTCGGTGAGCAGGTGGTGGGCGGCCAGCGCGCCGAGCGCGCCGCGGACCTCGGCGGGCGGGGCCTCCAGCAGTGCGGTGGCGGCCGGCACGTCGATCTCCGGGCCGGGGTGCACCGCCAGCAGCGGGACCAGCCGGGCGGCGGTCGGCGACAGCCGGCGCAGCGTGAGGTTGAGGGCGGAGCGCACGCTCACACCGCCCTGGGCGTCCAGGGCGGGCAGCCGGGTGCGGTCGTCCTCGGCCTCGGCCACCAGGTCGGCGACGGTCCAGGAGGGCTGGGCGGCCAGCCGGGCGGCGGCGATCCGCAGGGCGAGCGGCAGGTGGTCGCACAGTCCGGCCAGCCGCAGGGCGGCGGCGGGTTCGGCGGCCAGCCGGTCCTCGCCGAGCACCTGGGCGAGCAGCGCGAGGGCGTCCGCCTCGGGCAGCGCCTCCAGGCGCAGCAGGGCGGCGCCCTCGGTGACGATCAGGTCCTCCAAGGTGTGCCGGCTGGTCACCACGGTGGCGCAGCGCGGCCCGGCGGGCAGCAGTTCGGTGACGTCCTCGGCGCTGCGGGCGTTGTCGAGCAGCACCAGCAGCTCGCGCTCGGCGGTGAGCGTGCGGTAGAGGGCGCCGCGCCGGGCGTGGTCCTCGGGGATCTCGGCCTCGGCCAGTCCGAGGGCGCGCAGGAAGTGGGCGAGCACCTCGGCGGGTGCGCTGGGGTGGGCCGGGTCGAAGCCGCGCAGGTCGCAGTGGAGGGTGCCGTCCCGGAAGCCGCCGGCGGCGGTGTGGGCCCAGCGGACCACGGTCGCGGTCTTGCCGGCGCCGGCCGCGCCGACCACGACGGCCAGCGCGTGGTCGGGGCGCTCGGGGCCGCAGGCGTGGTCGAGCCAGCGCAGCTCGGCGGCGCGGCCGACGAAGCCGGCGGTGCGGCGGGGGAGCGGCGCGGTGGTGGGGCGCGGTGCGGGGACGGCCGGGTGGGGGAGGGGCGGCGGGGTGGGCGTCGGCGGGTCCGGCCGGGTCGGTTCGGCGGGGGCGGTGCGGCCGGACGCGGTCGGGGCGGGTGCGGCCGGGGCGGCTGCTGCGGCGGGCGTCGGTGTGCCGTGGTCGGTCACGGTCCACGGCGGGGTGGCGGTGTCGGCCGCGGCCGGTGCGTCGGCCAGCACGGTGGACAGCGCGGCCTGGAGCGCGGGGCCCGGGTGCAGGCCCAGTTCGGCCGCGAGCGCGGCGCGGGTGCCGTGGTAGAGCCGCAGCGCCTCGGCCGGGCGGCCGGCCTGGTGCAGGCAGCGCACCAACAGGGCGACGGTCGGCTCCTGGAGCCAGCCGGTGTGCAGGTGCTGTTCGAGGGCCGGGAGGGCGGCGGCGCCGTGGCCGGTGCGCAGCAGCCGTTCCGCCCGGTCGTGCAGCACCTGTTCGCGGACGCCGTCCAGCCGGTTGGCGAGGGTGCGGCGCTGCTCGGTGTCGGGCAGGTCGGCGAGGGCGGGGCCCTCCCACAGGTCGAGTGCCTCGCCGAGCAGGGCGGCCGCGGCGGTGTCGTCGGGTTCGGCGGCGGCGCGGGTGGTGAGGGCGGTGAGCCGGTGGAGGTCGACGGCCTCGCGGTCGCCGTCGAGGAGGTAGCCCGGGGCCTGGGTGTGCAGGGTGAGTCCGGTGCCGTGCAGCAGTTTGCGCAGGGCGGCGATGTGCCCCTGGAGCGCGGCCCTGGCCTGGGCCGGTGGTTCCTCGGCCCACATCAGGTCGTAGAACCGCTCGATGCGCACGCACCGGCCGAACTCCAGGCCCAGCAGGGCCAGGACCGCGCGGCGCTTGGCCCCGGTGATCGGCACGCTGCGGCCGTCCGCGGTGCTCAGCTCGGCGGGCCCGAGCAGCCGAATGCGCATGCGCTCCCCCCGTGTCTGCGGCGACCGGCGGAACTGCCGGGCCGGGCTATTCAACCATCTGGTCCAGGATGTGAGTCTACGCGCGTCGATCGACCGCGGGTGAGCACGGTCGAAGCGGCGGAGATGCCGTGGACATGGTAATCACAAGGTGAACTCCGTACGAACCTTGGGTGTTGCTCCTGGGGCTCCCGAGAGCCCTGAATCCCTTGCTGCGCTTGGTAGTTGTGTTTCTTTACCATTCGATCCGGGGGCTTGGACGAAGATCGGCCCGCTTCGTATTCTCGGCGCGTTCCGTCAAAACCTTCGGCCCTCGGGGAGTGAGTGTGCGCGTCCGGCTGCTGGGCCGAGTCGAACTCCATGACGAGCAGGGGCGCCCCGTCGCCCTGGCGGGTGCGCGCCGCAGAGCCGTGCTCACCCTGCTCGCCAGCGAGCTGAACGGCCACGTCCCGGTCGAGCGGCTGCTCGACACGGTCTGGGAGGGCGCGCCGCCGCCCACCGCCCGCGCCGCCCTCCAGGGGCACGTCTCCGCCGTCCGGCGCGGCCTCGGCGAAGGGCTGACCCTGGTCACCCGGGCCCAGGGCTACGTCCTGATCGGCGAGCCCGAGCTGGTCGACGCCAAGCGCTTCGACCAGCTCGCCGCCGCCGCCGAGGAGACCACCGACGCCGAACGCGCCGCCGCCCTGCTGCGCGAGGCCCTCGGCCTGTGGGACGGACCCGCCCTCACCGACTGCGGCTCCGCGACCCTCACCGCGACCACCGGCCGCCGCCTCGACACCGCCCGCGCCCACGCCGTCGAGCGGCTCGCCGAACGCCTGCTGACCCTCGGCCGCGGCGCGGAGGCACTCGACGACCTCCGGACGGCCGTCAGCGCCGACCCGCTGCGCGAACCCACCGCCGCCCTGCTGGTCCGCTGCCTCCACCAGGCCGGCCGGGCCGCCGACGCCCGCGCCGCCCACGACCGCGCCCAGGCCCGGCTGGCCGCCCACGGCCTGACGCCCGGCCACCTGCTGCGCCGGGCCGGCCAGGCCGCCGACCCGCCGGCGGCGTCGGGCGGGGGTGTCGTCGAGCGTCTTGAGCGCACCGACCCTTCCGACCGTTCCGACCGCACCGAGCGGGCCGACCGTTCCGAGCGGGCCGCCGGACCCGCCGACGCGCTGCCCCGGCCGGGCACCGCCCTGGTCGGGCGGGCCGCCGAACTGCGCCGCCTGGACGAGGCCGCCTGCCGCGCCGACGGGCGGCCCGTCCTGGTCACCGGGGTCGCCGGGGCCGGAAAGAGCAGCCTCGTCCTGCACTGGGCCCACGCCCGGGCCGACCGCTTCCCCGACGGCCGGATCCACCTCGACCTGCGCGGCTTCGGCGAGGAGGAACCCCTCACCGCCGGCGCCGCCCTCACCCTCCTGCTCACCCGCCTGGGCGTGCCCGCCGCCGAGGTGCCCGAGGACCCGGCCCGGGCCGGCGCCCTGTTCCGGCGGCTGACCGAAGGGCGGCAGCTGCTGCTCGTCCTGGACGGCGCCCGCTCCGCCGAGCAGGTCGAACCCCTGCTGCCCGGCGCCCCCGAACCGGTCGTCGTGGTCACCAGCCGCTCCCGGCTGACCGACCTCGTCGTCCGCGAGGCCGCCATCCCGCTGCCGGTCGGCGGCCTCTCCGAGGAGGAGGCCGTCGACCTGCTCGGCCGGATCGCCGGACCCGAACGGATCACCGCCGAGCCCGCCGCCGCCCGCCGCCTCGCCGCCCTCTGCGACCGGCTGCCGCTCGCCCTGCGGGTGGCCGGTGCCCGGCTCGCCTCCCGGCCGGCCTGGAGCCTCGGCGACCTCGTGCACGAGATGTCCGACCGGACCACCGGGCTCTCCGCCCTCGCCACCGGCGGCACCCTCGGCATCGCGGCCGCCCTCGGCCGGACCGTCCGCGCCCTGCCCGACGAGGCCCGCCGCCTCTTCACCCTCTCCGGGCTGCACCCCGGCGGGACCCTGGACAGCGCGGCCGCCGCCGCCCTGGCCGGCGTCCCCCGCGCCCGCGCCCGCGAACTCCTCGCCGAACTCGACGCGGCCCACCTGGTCCAGGAATCCTCCCCCGGCCGCTTCCGCGGCGACCGGCTGGCCGGCCTCTACGCCGCCGAGCTCGCCGCCGAACTCCCCACCCAGGAGCGGGCCGAGGCCACCCGCCGCCTGCTCGACCACGCCGTCGACGAGGCCACCGCGGCGCTGGAACGCCTCACCGCCGTCGTCCCGACCCGGTGCCTCTCGGCCCGCGCCTTCGAAACCGCCCAGCAGGCACTGGAGTTGGCCCGGAGCCTGGTCGACGGCCTGGCCCTGCAGATGGCCGGCCGGGCGGCCGCGGGGAGCGGTCCGGAAGGCCTGCTCGACCGGCTGAGCCGCACCCTCGCCGAGGCCTGCCGCGGCCCGGGCACCGGTGCGGAGGGGGCGGAGCCGCCCCACGACCACCCGCAGGAGAACGCGACGCACCGCCCGGCCCACCCGGAGCACCCGGTCCACGGGCACGCGCACGGTGAGCAGGGCCGCGGTCCCGCGGACCACGACGGGCCGGAGTGCGGGGAGGCCGATCTGATGGACCGGTTGCTCGCCGACCTGCTACGGAGCACACCCGTGGTGAGATGGGCGGAACGGCCCCCGGGGGCCCGGGCGGTGGACGCACGGGTGCCGGGCCAGCGGCTCCCGGGCCCGCGGGCGGAGGGGGCGGCTGCGCCGGGCCGGTGAGCGGGCACCGGGTGGAGCGGTCGGGCGGTGGGGTGGCGGTCCGCCCGGCCGTGTGCCGTTCCGCCGAGGAACCGTTCCGCGGAGGAACCGTTCCGTCGCTGAACCGTTCCGCTGAGGAACCGTTTCGCTCGACGGTGAACCGGGCGGGGGCGGTGGGCCGTATCCCCCGGCGAGAAATCCCCGCGGGCGGCGGTGGGTCCGGACGGACCGGGTGTCGGCCGGTGTCCGCGGGGGTGTGTCGAACCGGACCCCGAGCAGCCGGTCCCGGTCCCCGTTCCAGCTCAGGAGAGCCCCTGCCATGCCCAGACACCGGCTCAGCCGCCGCCGTCGGATCGCCGCCGCAGCCACCGCGATCGCGGCCGGCGGCGTCCTGATCGTCGCGCAGAACGACGCCCCGGCCGCCGCCACCGACCCGGTCGGCCTCAACGCCGCCTACGAGTACCTGGGTTGGGGTGACGCCCAGGATCCGGTCGCGGTGATGAAGGCGACCGGGCTCAAGCAGTTCACCCTCGCCTTCCTGCTCGCCGGGCAGGGCTGCGACCCGCTCTGGGACGGCCAGCGGCCGCTGACCGGCAAGGACGACGAGGCGAAGATCAAGGCGATCCGCGCGGCCGGCGGCGACGTGGTCGCCTCCTTCGGCGGGTGGGACGGCGCCAAGCTCGGCGAGAAGTGCGCCGACTCCACCCAACTCGCCGCCGCCTACCAGAAGGTGATCGACGCCTACCAGCTGAAGGCGATCGACATCGACATCGAGTCCACCGAGCTGGAGAGCGCCGACGCCCGGCAGCGGGTGGTCGAGGCGCTCGGCGCGGTGAAGGCGAAGAACCCGGGCCTGCGGGTCTACCTGACCTTCAGCAGCGAGCTGAACGGCCCGGACGCCTCCGGTGCCGACCTGATCGCCCGGGCGGCCAAGGCCAAGCTGGAGGTGGACGGTTGGGTGGTGATGCCGTTCGACTTCGACAGCCACCCCGGCACCATGGTCGACGCCACCGTCTCCGCCCTCACCGGCCTCCAGCAGGCCCTGGTCAAGGCCTACGGCTACGACGCGGACACCGCCTGGCGGCACACCGGCCTGTCGTCCATGAGCGGGCGCTCCGACAGCAAGGACGAGGTGGTGACCCCGGCGGACTTCGGCGCCATGCGGGACTTCGCCGCCACCCACCACCTCGCCCGCTTCACCTACTGGGCCGTCAACCGGGACCGCTCCTGCGCCGGGGCGTTCACCGCGGAGAGCTCCTCGGCCTGTGGCGGGATCCAGCAGGACCCGTACGCGTTCACCAAGATCGTGGCCGGCTACCACGTCGACTCCGCGCCCACGGGGCCGGTCGGCGGCTCCACCTGCCCGGGCCCGAAGCCCCCGACCGGCGTCACCACCACCGCGAAGCCCGCGGACGACGGCGAGTCGCCCGTGCCGGGCGCCTCGCCCTCCCCGGGGGCCACCCGCCTCCAGGCCCGGCGCGCCGCGACCAGGGTCCCGGCCACGCCCGGCGAGTCCGCCGACCCGACGGACGACGCCTCCGACGCCCCCTCGGAGAGCCCGAAGGCGGACCGGCCCAAGCACGGGGACGCCAAGCCCACCGAGGCGCACACCACCCGGACCCGTACGGCCCCCGCGCCGGACCCGGCGACGCCCGCCGCGGACTGCACCTCGCCCGCTGCCCCGGCGCCCGCCCCGTCCACGCCGAGCGGCCCGGGCACGGGCACCGGTACCGCCCAGCCGAGCCAGGCCCCGAGCCAGGCCCCGAGCCAGGCCCCGAGTCAGGTCCCGAGTCAGGTCCCGAGCCATGCCCCGACCCAGGTCCCGACCGGCGGCTGGACGCCCCCGCCCACCGGCACCGCCGACGCCCCCGAGCCGACCGACGAGACCACCACGGTGATCCCGGCCCCGGCCGACACCCAGGCGTCCGCACGAACGACCTCCGCCGCACCCGCCGTCGCCGCCGCCCCGGCGGCCACCTCCGAGGCGGCCGACACCCGTACCGGCCAGGCGCTGGCGCACACCGGCGGCGGTGACGCGACCGGCGTGCTGATGGAGGGGGCGGGCGCCCTGCTGCTGCTCGGCGGCGGCTTCGGCATGGTCGGCACCCGCCGTCGCCGGGAGGCCGAGCGGGCCCAGTGACGGCCGCGCCGTCCCAGGAGCATCCCTGGGACGGCCCGGGGACGGCCCGGGGACGGGAGGTGGTCGGCCGGGCAGGCTCAACCGGTCGGGGTCGGGGCGGAGTTCGCGGACGGGCCCCGGCCCCGGGAAGGACGGGTTCCGGCCCGACGGGGTCTCACACTCGGGCGGACGGGTGTCCCACCGTGCAGGCAGGCGCCGTGAGACGCCGTCCGGCGGCGGATGGGACGGCAGAGGTCTCCCGTCCGGGCGGTGGAGTGGGGCACAGTTCTGCCGACGAACCATCACGCCCTTGGAGATCCCGCTATGAAGACCCTCCTCCCCGCCCGGCGTCGGCTGTCGCTGGGCCTGGCCCTGGCCGCCGCGGTGACCGGCGTCGGCGCGTACACCGCCTCGACCGCCTCCGCCGCGACCGCGCCGACCCCGATACCGCTCACCTCCCCGTCCTGCCCGGCCACCATCCAGCAGGGGGAGGCCGACGGTTGCGTCACCCAGCTCCAGGCGGAGCTCAACCTGACCGGCGCGACCCTCACCGTGGACGGGCAGTTCGGTCCGGCCACCGGCACCGCCGTGCGCACCTTCCAGACCGCGCACCACCTGACCGCGGACGGCCTCGTCGGCCCGGCCACCAAGACGGCGCTCGACGCGGCGGCGGCCGCCGCCTCCGGCACGGTGGACCTGCGCACCCAGTGCGGCACCCTGCGGACCGGCGCCACCGGCCAGTGCGTCTCGACCCTGCAGACCCTGCTGAACACCTTCAACGCGGGCCGCCTCGTCGTGGACGGGCAGTTCGGTCAGGCCACCGACACCGCCGTGCGCAACTTCCAGGCCGCGCACGGCCTGACCATCGACGGCATCGTCGGAACGGGCGTCAAGACCGCCCTCTACGGCAGCACCCCGACCCCGCTGCCCAGCGGCCCGATCAACTCCACCAAGGTGCTGAACGCGGCCAAGTCCTACCTGGGCCTCCCGTACGTGTGGGGCGGCGGCCACTCGCTGCGCGGTGAAGGCCCCGGCCCGTCGCTGGGCACCTGCGACGGCTACACCGGCTCGATCCAGCCCTGCCCGGCCGACACCACCGTCGGCTTCGACTGTTCGGGCTTCGTCCGCGCGGCCTTCTGGTTCGGCGCCGGCATCGACCTCGCCAACGGCGGCGACACCACCGAGCAGACCCTGGACAAGCACCTCACCCGGATCACCGAGGCCCAGCGCCAGCCCGGCGACGTGGAGTACTTCGGCACGGACGCGCACAACACCGTGCACGTCGTCCTCTACGCCGGCACGGACTCGGTCACCGGCGCGGACATGATGTACGAGGCCAAGGAGACGGGCACCAACGTGCACTACGTCCCCCTGCGCACCGGCGGCTACTGGTACCACGTCACGGCCTGACCGTACGGACACCGGCGCGGGTGACGGCAGCGGCCGTCACCCGCGCCGGTGTCCGTGTCCGGACCTCGCGGGACAGAACACCTAGCCCTGGCAGGTGACCCGGACGGCCGCCGCGGCGAGGTGGGCGTGGGTGGGCTGGCCGGAGCCGGTCCAGTCCTGGCCCCGGTTGTGGAGGCGGACGGCGAGCGGGCCGCCCTGGGGGCGGAAGGTGCCGGCGTCCACCCAGCCGCCGCGCCGGCCGACCTGGTCGACGTCGAAGGCGCCCAGGTCGGCGCCGGACGGGCCGGCCACGGTGTAGTGGGCGGGGGCGCCGCCGACCTGCTGGACGGACGAGGAGTCCGGCACGTAGACGGCGACCGCGCAGCTCGCCGAACCGGGGCCGACGTCGAAGGTCCACAGCGCGGAGGTGCTGTTGTCGTCCTTGGCGCGGTCGCCGGACATCGGCACCGCGTCGTACTGGCCGCTGCACGAATCGCCGCCGTGGCCGCCGCTGTTGACGGTCACCCAGCCGTCCACGCCCTGGCGGAACGCGCCGATCTGCTGGTAGCGCCCGCCCGGGCCGGAGCAGCCGGGGCCGGCCACCGCCCGGAAGCCGACCGCGGGCGGCGGGGCCGGGGCGGGGGCCGGCGGGGCCGTCGCGGTGGGTGCGGCGGGGGCGGGCGGGGCCGGGGCGGCCGAGGGGGTGGCCGGGGCGGCGCTGGAGCGGGAGGGCGCCGCCGTGGGCGAGGGGGTGGTGCTCGGGCTCTCGGTCGCGGTGGCGGAGGGGCTCTCGGACGGGGTCGGGGAGGCGGAGGCGGACGCGTCGGTCGGGGAGGCGGTCGGCGGGTGCGCCCGGCCGTGGGTGCCGTAGGGCGAGCGGCCGGTGGGCGCCGCGGCGGCGGCCGGGTCGCCGGTGCCGCCGGCGTCCGGCTTCAGGAACGGCGCGATCAGCAGCAGCACGGCGCCGACGGCCATCGATCCGGCCATCGCCACCCGCCGGCCGTCCCAGCGGGACCGGTCGCCCAGGGCGCGCAGGCCTCCGGACAGCCGGGCGGTGACCACGTCGACGGCCGCGCGCAGCCGTTCGGCGGCGGTGGGGCGGGGTGGTTCCGGCTCCTCCTCGGTGACCCAGGGCAGTTGCAGGCCGGGGCCCCGGACGGGCTCCTCCGAGTACTCGGTCATCGGGGGCCTCCGGCGAGGGCGGTGACGGTGTCGGGGACGGACGGGTCGGCCAGCGGAGCCCGTACCCCCGTGCGGGTCGGCCCGGACTGCTGCCGGGCCGGGGTGTCGGCCGCGGCGGGCCCGGCGAAGGCGCCGACCGGGTGCGGCCGGGCGGGCGCGGACGGGGTCGCCGGGACGTGAACCGCCAGGAGTGCCGTCGCGGCGAGGCCGACGGCCGCCGCGCCGCAGACCAGGTGCGCCCGCCGCGGTGATTCGGTACTGGTCACGTGCTCTCTCCCCGGGTGACGGTGTTCGGCAGGTTGCACGGCTCGCGGGTGCCGCCCGGTTCAGCGCGACTCGAACCCGAAGGGGGTCGGCGTCCGTGGTACCGGTCGAGGCCGGGCGACTTTCCGGCGAGGACGGACGCGGGAGGACAGCGATGGCCTGGTACCAGGGGCCGAGCCGGATCACGGTGACGGCGGTGGAGGGCGAGTGGCCGCAGCGGGCGGTGGTGACCGTCCGGGGAGCCGCGCCGGTGGAGATCGCGGCGGAGGTCGGCGCGGTGCACCTGGTGGAGGCCGACAGCTGGCAGCTGGCGCTGGAACACCGCGTCGGCACCGAGTGGTGCCCCAACATCCGTGCCGTGCAGGGGCGTTGGCAGGAGATCCGGGGTGTGCAGACCCAGCTGGTGCACAGCCGCAACCGTGATCGGGCGGGCGACCGCCGGGACCGCAACGTGGTGCTGCGGATCGAGCGGGTGGAGCCGGACGGCGGCGGCCCCGCGGCCGCGCCCGGGCTCCCGGCCGCCCGCCGTACCGCGACGGCGGGGGCGGGGTCGGTGCCGGGGGCGTCCGGTACGGTCCGGACGGCCGGGACGTCCGGGACGGCCGGCCTGCGGACCACCACCTCGACCGCCGGCTCGGACTTCCCGCAGCCGGCCGCCCCGGCCCGTCCGGCGACCTCGGCCGGCGCGGCCGCCCCGACGGCTCCGGCGGGTGCCCGGACGGCCGCCACCAGCGGCTCCTGGCGTCCCTGACCGGCCTCACCGCCCCGCCGCCGCACGGCCGTACGGGCCGCTACGGGCCGCTACGGGCTTATGGCCCGCACTGCGCCAGCCGGGCCCGCACCCGCTCCACCTGGCAGGTCGCCCGCCCCTGCTCGGCGGCGAGTTCGAGCGCCCGCTCCCAGTGCGTGCGGGCCTCGGCCCGGCGGCCCTGCTCGTACCGCACCTGGCCCATGACGTCGGCGAAGTCGAACTCGGCGTGGGCGTTGCCCTGGGCCCGGCCGACCTCCAGGGCGCGGTGGATCTGGGCCACCGCCTCCTCGGGGCGGCCGAGCGCGTTCAGCACCTGGGCGTGGGTCTTGGTCGAGATCACCAAGTACGGGTCGGACTCCCGGTCCGCCAGCAGGGCGAGCGACTCGGTGATCGGTGCGAGCGCCTCGGCCGCCCGATCGGCCCGCAGCAGGGCGTCGGCCAGGTTGTTGAGCGCCTGGGAGAGCGACCGCCGGTCGCCGGCCTCCCGGGCCTCGGCGACGGTCTCGACGATCCCGGGCAGGGCGGCCTCGGGGTCGCCGTCGTCGTCCAGGAAGCTGGTCCGCATGCTCAGGTAGCGGTGCCGCAGGACCGGCCGGCTCTCCGGGTCGGCGACCGCGACGGCGCGCGCGGACTGCTCCAGGGCCTCCCGTCGGCGGCCCAGCCAGCCCAGCGACATGCTGTGGTTGGAGTACAGGTGCGGCCAGTCGCCCTCCGTGCCGGCGGCCTCCACGGCCTCCAGCGCGGTCCGGGCCGACTCCTCCCAGGCCCGGAACAGGCCCGCGTCCAGGTACAGGTAGCCGGCGTTCTCGACCAGCCGGCAGGCGTGTTCGGGCCGACCCCAGCGGCAGGCCAGGGTGACCAGGCCGCGGACGGCGGGCTCCTCGGCCCGGAACCAGCCGAGCGCCTCCGCCGCCGTCGCGAACTCCGGTGTGCCGCCGGTGGGTCGACCGGACGGGCAGTGGTGCCGGGCGTCCGGCCGGGCCAGCACCAGGCCGGCCGCCGTCGCGGCGAGGTAGTGGTCGGACAGCCGGGCCAGGGCGGCGCCCCGGGCCTCGGCCGGCAGCTCCTCGGCGGCCTGGCGGGCGTACAGCCGGACCAGGTCGTGGCGCTCGAACCGGCCCGGGGTGCTCTCCGCGACCAGGTGTGCCCGGTGCAGCAGCCGCAGCGCCGCGGCCGCCGCCCGCCGGTCGGTGCCCGCCAGCGCGGCCGCCGCCCCGGTGTCGATCTGCTGGCCGGGGTGGATGCCGAGCAGCCGGAACAGCCAGGCGGCCGGTCCGGGCAGGCTGCGGACCGTCAGCTCCAGCGCCGCCGCGACGCTCAGCGTGCCCTGGGTGGCCAGCGCGGCCAGCCGGGACTGCTCGTCCGCCAGTTCCTCGGCCAGGGTGGCGACCCGCCAGTGCGGCCGGGTGGCCAGCCGGGAGCCGGCGATCCGCAGCGCCAGCGGCAGCCCCTCGCACAGCTCGACCACCCGCTGCGCCGCCTCCGGTTCGGCCGTCAGCCGGGGCAGGCCGGCGACCCCGGCCAGCACGCCGAAGGCGTCCTCGGCCGGGAGCGAGGCGAGCGGCAGGGTGCGCGCGCCCTCCTCGGCGACCAGCTCGGTGAGCCGGTGCCGGCTGGTCACCAGGACCAGGCAGCCGGGCTCGTCCGGCAGCAGCGGGCGCACCTGCGCGGCGTCGCGGGCGTTCTCCAGCAGGATCAGCACCCGGCGCCCGGTGAGCAGCCGTCGGCAGGCGGCCGCCGCCTCCTCGGGGTCGGCCGGGATGGTGCCCTCCTCGGCGCCGAGCGCCCGCAGCAGTTCCGCCAACGCCTCCTCGGGGCGCAGCGGTTCGGTCTCGTCGAACCCCCGGAGGTTGACGGCGACCCGCCCGTCCGGGAAGGCCGGGCCGAGCCGGTGCGACCAGCGCAGCACCAGGGCGGTCTTGCCGACCCCGGCCGGGCCGGTGACCAGCAGCAGCCGGGTGGCCGCAGCGCTCTGAACGGCGCCGAACTGCTCGTCCAGCCAGGCCAGTTCGGCCTCCCGTCCGATGAACCGGCCGGGCGCGCGGGGCAGCCGGGCGGGGGCCGGTACGGGCTCCGGCACGGGCGCCCCGGCGGCGGTGGACCGGACCTGCGCCAGCGCCTCGCGCAGCGCCGGGCCGGGGTCGATGCCGGTCTCCTCGGCCAGCCGGTGGCGGGCCCGCTCGTACACGGCGAGGGCCTCGGCGGGGCGGCCCTCCTGGTGGAGGCAGAGCACGGTGAGGCGGATCAGCGACTCGCGCAGCGGGTGGTCGGCGAGCGCGGCGGTGAGCTCCGCGGTCACCGAGCGGCCCCGGCCGGTGCGCAGCGAGCGCTCGGCGAGCTGCTCCAGCGCCTCGGTCCGCAGGGTCTCCAGGCGCCCTGCGGCGCTCTCGCGCAGCGCCTCCGAGCCGCAGTCCGTGAGGGCCGGGCCGCGCCGGAGCGCGAGCGCCTCGCGCAGCAGCGGTACGGCGGTGTCGTCCCCGGCCCGGTCGGCGGCGGCCGCGCGGGCCCGACCGAGCAGCAGGTCGAGCCGGTGGGCGTCGATCAGCTCCGGGTCGGCGTGCAGCACGTAGCCGGGGGCGCGGGTCTCCAGCCGCAGCCCGCCGTCCAGCAGGGTGCGCAGCCGGGCGATGTGGCCCTGGAGCGCGGCCCGGGCGGTGGAGGGCGGGGCGTGGTCCCAGGCGAGGTCGAGCAGCCGCTCGACGGACACGACCCGGTTGGCCTCCAGGGCGAGCGTGGCCAGCACCGCGCGCCGCCGGGAGCCCCCGACGTGGACGGGCACGCCCTGGTCGGTGCGTAGTTCCAACGGTCCCAGCAGGAGTATCCGCACGCCGCACCCGTGTCCTCAGTCCGTCCCCGGCCCCCTGGCCTGCACCTTAGCCGGGCCGGAGGCGCGGTGGACGGCCGGGGCGGGGATCGCCGGGCGCCCGCGGGGGGACTTCCTGGACAGGTGTCCGGCTATGATGGACACCTGTCCAGGAAGTCCGGAGTCTCGGGAGCTGATGATGCGTACGGCGGCGGATCTGCTGGTCGGCCTGGTGGCCGTCCTGCACGGGTACTTCCTGGTGCTGGAGATGTTCCTGTGGGAGCGGCGGCCGGGCCGGGAGCTGTCCGGCTTCGACGCGGCGCTGGCCCGGACCACCGCGCCGCTGGCCGCCAACCAGGGCCTCTACAACGGCTTCCTGGCCGCCGGGCTGCTCTGGGGGCTGCTCGCCGGCGGCACGACCGGGCACCAGGCGCAGCTGTTCTTCCTGGTCTGCGTGGTGGTGGCCGGGCTGTACGGCGGCGCCACCGCTAACCGCCGGATCCTGGTCGCCCAGGCACTGCCCGGCGCGGCCGCCCTCGGCGCCGTCCTGCTCGCCGGATGAGCCCGTCCCAGGACCCCCGGGGGACGACGGCCCCGAGCACGGACCCGAGCACGAAACCGAGCACGGAACCGAGGACGGACCCGAGGGCGGAGCGCACCCGGGCCGCCCTGCGGCGGGCGCTGCTGGCGGAGTGCGCCGAGCGGCCGCTGGCGGAGGTCAACGTCGCCGCGCTGGTGCGCCGGGCCGGGGTGGGCCGGGCCACCTTCTACGTGCACTACCCGGACCTGGAGGCGCTCGCGGTGGACGCCTGCGCCGACCTCGTCCGCGCCGCGGTGGACGCCCTGCACGCCTGGCGGGGCGTGCCCGACCCGGACGTCCCGCCGCCCGCCCTGACGGAGTTCTTCGCCGCGCTCCTGCCGCACGCCGCGCTCCACCGCGCGCTGCTGACCCCGGGCGGCGGCGGGCCGCTCGGGGTGCGGCTCGGCCGCGAACTGCGCGAGCGCAGCCGCACCGAGCGGGCCCTGGCCGGGGCGCCGGAACCGGACCTGGTGGCGGCCGCGGTCGCCGGCGCCTTCACCGGTGTGCTCGCCGACTGGCTGCACGGACGGGTCGACACCTCCCCGGAGCGGATCGCCGACCGGGTCTGGCGCCTGCTGATCTCCCTGCACCGCACGCCGGGGCTTTAGGGCGTGTCTGACAATTCGCGTCGGATCAGCGCGCGGCGTCGGGGTGCGTGCATCGCAAGGCGGAGGAGGGAGTCCATGCGGAGCATCGGCGACCGACAACGCGGCGAGGTGCGTGCCCCGGCGTCGCGCGCCCGGCGGGAATTGTCAGACACGCCCTAACCGTCAGACGGTTGTCACGTGCCGGGTGAACGTCCGCCAGTGCTCGTCGAGTTCGAGGTCGATGCGCGGCGGCACCCGCTCGTCCGGGTCGGTCAGGACGACCTGGACCAGGGTCGGGCCCGGCCGTTCCAGCGCCTCCCGCAGCAGCGCGGCCAGCTCCTCCGGCTGCTCCGTCCGGGCGACCGAGGGGTAGCCGCAGGCGCGGGCCCAGGCGGTGAAGTCGGTGGCCGCGGCGGGGCTCCGCTGCCCGCCGGTGGAGGCGTAGGAGGCGTCGTCGAGCACCACGTGGACCAGCGGCAGCCCGGGCAGCGCGCCCGCGGTGACCAGCGTGGTCGGGTTCATCAGCAGGCTGCCGTCCCCGTCCACCGCCACCGCGGTACGGCCGGTGGCCAGGGCGATCCCGGTGGCGACGGAGGCGGCCAGGCCCATCGAGCCGGTCATGTAGAAGTGGCCGGGCCGGTCGGCCAGGTGCCTGGCGATCCGGCAGGCGTAGCCGGTGGTGAAGACGGTCGGCCGGTCGCTGGTGGCGTCGAGGACGACGCGGATCGCGGTGGTCTTGTTCACGCCTGCCATCCGAAGAGCGAGGGGGTGACGAGGAGGGCGGCCGGGCGGCGCTCCTGGGCGACCAGCCGGTGGGCCCAGCGGACCTGGTGGCCCGGGCGGTCGGGGTCGATCCGGACGGCGGGGACGCCGAGGCCGTCGAGCAGCGGCTCGGTGAGGCGGCCCATGACCAGGTTCTCCGCGGTCGGGTCCGGGTCCACCCCGCGCAGGCTGACGACCAGCAGCATCGGGACGCGGTACGGGACGGTCAGCGAGGCGAGCGCGTTGACGGACTGGCCGAGGCCGGAGTTCTGCATCAGGACGACCGGGAGCCGGCCGGCCGCCGCGGCCCCGGCGGCGATGCCGACGGCGGCGTCCTCGCGCGGCACGGTGAGCAGTCCGGCGTCGCGCTCCAGGGCGGCGTAGAAGGGTTCGAGGATGCCGCACGGGGTGCCGAAGAAGGGGCCGAAGCCCTCGGCGGTGAGGAGTCCGGCCAGTTCGGCGGCGAGGTCGGTACCGGCGGAGGCCGGGGCGGGGTGGAGCGGCATGGAGCGGGCCGTTCGGTCGAGGGAGTGGAGGAGGGGAGGGCGCGGGGCCCGGGTGTGGCGGACCGGGCCCCGCGGTCGAGGGGCGGTCAGCCGGCCTCGGCCATGGCCCGGACCAGGCCGGCCGGGCGCATGTCGGTCCAGTGGGCCTCGACGTGGTCGAGGCAGGACTGCCGGGTGTCCGGGCCGTGGACGGTGGTCCAGCCGGCCGGGACCTCGGCGAAGGCGGGCCACAGGGAGTGCTGGTTCTCGTCGTTGACCAGCACCAGGTAGGTGCCGTCCGCGTCCTCGAACGGGTTCGCCATGGGGAGGGTGTCCTTTCCGGGACTTCAGGTGTTTCCGGGACTTCCCGGACTTCCGGTACGTCCGGTGCTTCCGGGTGGGGGTCAGGCGCGCCGCAGGGCGGCGGACACCACGCGGCCGATGGCGGACAGGGCCGCGGGCCGGGTCATGTCGTGGTGGGTGCACGCGACGGCGGTGTCGACCACTCGCCCGGTGCAGTGGGCGCGCCACACCTCGGCGGTCGGCGCGGTCTCGGACCGACCATGATCGGCGGTGAAGAACAGCAGGTCACCGTCGAACGACGCCGGGGTGAACTTGTCCAGCAGGTTCGTGCTGCGGAGGAACGTGTCGACCACGGCCGCGACCTCTTCGCCGGTCGCCGGCCCGGGCGTGCCGGCCAGCGCGGCCACCTGGTCCGGGGTCAGCGGGCCGGGCGCGGCCGGGCCGTTCAGCGCGCGCAGCAGCTCGGCGAGCAGCTCCTGCCGCAGCTCGGGGGTGTCCGGCCGGGCGACCTCGGTGCCGGGGTAGCAGTCCAGGACGGCGAGCAGCTCGACCCGTTCGCCGGCCGCCTGGAGCCGGGTCGCCATGGCGTGCGCGACCGCGCCGCCGAAGGACCAGCCCAGCAGGTGGTACGGGCCGCTCGGCTGGACGGTGCGGATCCGCGCGACGTACTCGGCGGCCATCTCCTCGACGCTGTCCGGCAGGCCGTCCCGCTCCCGCAGCCCGCGGGCCTGGAGGGCGTACAGCGGGCGGTCCCCGTCCAGGTGCGCGGCCAGCCCGCGGAAGGACCAGCCGAGGCCGAAGCCCGGGTGGACGCAGAACAGCGGCGGCAGCGCGCCGCCGGTGCGCAGCGGGAGCAGCACCTCGAACGGGTCGGCGGCGCCGTCCTCGCCCAGCCTGGCGGCCAGTGCGGCGGGCGTCGGCGCCTCGAACAGGTCGCGCAGGCCCGCCCGGTGGCCGAGCGCGTGCAGCCGCCCGGCCAGCCGGGTGGCGAGCAGCGAATCGCCGCCGAGGTCGAAGAAGTCCTCCTCGACGCCGACCGAGGGCAGCCCCAGGACCTGCGCGAACAGCTCGCACAGCGCCCGCTCGACGCCGTCCTCCGGTTCGCGGCCGGCCGGGCGGTGGTCGGTCCCGGGCGCGGGCAGCGCGCGCCGGTCCACCTTGCCGTTGGGGGTCAGCGGCAGCGCGTCCAGGAGTACCAGGGTGCTCGGGACGAGGTACTCGGGCAGGTCGTCGGCGAGCTGCTTGCGCAGCACCCCGGGGTCGGGCCGTTCGTCCCCGGCGGGCACCAGGTAGCCGACCAGTCGGCGGTCGCCGGGGCGGTCCTCGCGGACCACCGCCGCCGCCCGGCCGACCGCCGGGTGGGCGGTCAACGCGGCCTCCACCTCGCCGAGTTCGATCCGGAAGCCGCGCAGCTTCACCTGGTCGTCGGCGCGGCCGGCGAACTGCAGGGTGCCCCGGGCGTCCCAGCGGGCGAGGTCGCCGGTGCGGTACATCCGGGCGCCGGGCGGACCGTACGGGTCGGCGGTGAAGCGCTCGGCGGTGAGCTCCGGGCGGGCCAGGTAGCCGCGGGCCAGGCCGGTGCCCGCCACGTACAGCTCGCCCACCGTGCCGGGCGGCACCGGGCGCAGCGCGGCGTCCAGGACGTACACCCGGGTGTTGTCCAGCGGTCGGCCGATCGGCAGCGCGGCGGCCGGGTCGGCGACCGGGCCGAGCGGGGCGCAGCTCGCGAAGGTGGTGGTCTCGGTCGGGCCGTAGCCGATCACCACCCGGGTGCCCGGGCAGGCCCGCTGGACGGCGGCCACCGCGGCCGGTGACACCACGTCACCGCCGGCCAGCACCTCGCGCACCCCGCGCAGGGCCTCCGGCCGCTCCTCGGCGATCAGGGCGAACAGGCCGGCCGTCGCCCACAGCGCGGTGACCCGGTGCGCGGCCAGTACGGCAGCCAGTTCGGCCGGGGTCCGGGCCTGCGGCGGTGCCACCACGACCGTGCCGCCGGACAGCAGCGGCACCCACAGCTCGTAGGTGGCGGCGTCGAAGGCGGGGGAGGAGTGCAGCAGCACCCGGCGGTGCGCGCCGCCCGCCCAGCGGCGGTCGGCGGCCAGCTCGGCGACGTTGCGGTGGGTGACCGCGACGCCCTTGGGGCGGCCGGTCGAGCCCGAGGTGTACATCACGTAGGCGAGGCCGTCGGGCGAGGCCGGCGGGGGCACGGCGGCGGCCGGGCCGGCCGGGTCGCCCGGCACCTCGTCCGCGAGCACCGTCGGCAGGCCGAGCAGGTCGGCCTCGGCGCCCAGGGCGCGGTCGGTGAGCACCACGGCGGCGCCGGTGTCGGCCAGGATCAGCCGGCGGTGCGCCAGCGGGTACCGGGCGTCCAGCGGCACGTAGCAGCCGCCCGCCTTGACGACGGCGAGGACGGCCACCACCAGGTCGGCCGAGCGCTCCATGAGCACGGCGACGGCGGACTCGGCGCCGACGCCCAGGGCGCGCAGCCGCGCGGCGAGCCGGTCGGCCCGCTGGTCCAGCTCCCGGTAGCTCAGCTCGGCCGTGTCGGAGACCACGGCGGCCGCGTACGGGGTGTGGGCGGCCTGGGCGGCGAACAGCTCCGGCAGGGTGCCCGCCGGGGTGGCGGCGGCGGTGTCGTTCCACTCGGTGAGGACGGTCCGGGCGGTCTCCCCGTCCAGCAGGGCCAGCCGGCCGACCGGCCGGGCCGGGTCCTCGGCGACGGCCGCGAGCACCGTGCGCAGTCCGCTGACGATGCGCTCGGCGGTGGCCCGGTCGACCAGCGCCGGCCGGTGGTCCACCCGCAGCCCGAGCCGCTCGCCGGGCAGCACGGCGACCGTGACCGGGTAGTGGGTCCCGTCCAGGCCGTCCGCACCGGTGATCCGCAGGCCCCCGCCGGGGGCGTCGGCGAGCGCCGCCGGGTCCACCGGGTAGTTCTCGAACACATAGGCGGTGTCGAAGAGTTCGCCCACGCCGGTGAGCCGCTGCAGCTCGGCGAGGCCGAGGTGCTGATGCGCCAGCAGTGCCGACTGCTCGGCCTGGAGCCGGGCCAGCAGGCCGGCCAGCGGCTCGGCCGGGTCCAGCCGGACCCGCACCGGCAGGGTGTTGATCAGCAGGCCCACCAGCCGTTCCACGCCGGGCAGTTCGGCCGGGCGGCCGGAGACCACCGAACCGAACACCACGTCGGTACGGCCGGTCAGCTGGGCCAGCACCAGGCCCCAGGCCGCCTGGACCACGGTGTTGACGGTCACGCCCAGGCGGCGCGCGGCCGCCTCGACGGCCGCGGTGAGGTCCCGCGGCAGCCGGTCGAGCAGCCGCGCGGGCTGCTCGTCCCGGGCTGCGCGCGAGTCCTTCGCCGGGTGCGAGACCTTCGCCGCGTGCGGGTCCTTCGCCGGGCGCGCTGCGGGAGCGGCCAGCCGGGTCGGCTCCGTCACCCCGGCCAGCGCCGTCCGCCAGGCGGACCGCGCGGCCTCCCGGTCTTGCCCGGCCAGCCAGCCGAGGTAGTCCCGCATCGGGGTCGGCCGGGGCAGCCGGGCCGCCGCGCCCGCCCGGTACAGCTCGGCCAGCTCGCCGATCAGCACGCCGATCGACCAGCCGTCCCAGAGCAGATGGTGGTTGGTCAGCACCAG
The DNA here is from genome assembly GCF_044749365.1 of Kitasatospora sp. NPDC089509. Classification (NCBI taxonomy): domain Bacteria; kingdom Bacillati; phylum Actinomycetota; class Actinomycetes; order Kitasatosporales; family Streptomycetaceae; genus Kitasatospora; species Kitasatospora sp. NPDC089509. Next base: position 74,271 of record NZ_JBIVHS010000002.1, read on the forward strand.
CACGTGCCGCTCGGCGGCCAGCCGGACCAGCGCCAGCCGCAGCAGCGGCGGGGCCGCAGGGTCGAACCGGCGGGTCCGCTCCCCGGTGCGCAGCAGCTCCAGCCCGGCGGCCTGGCGGTCCGCCGGAAGGGCGCTCAAGTCGGCCTCCTGCCAGGGGAGTTCGACCTCGCGCGGGATCACCTGGAGCAGTCGGCCGTCGGCCGCCTGGCGGAAGCCCGCCCGCAGCTGGGGGTGCCGCTCCAGCAGGGTGGCGGCGGCCCGGCGCAGCGCCGCCGGATCCAGCGGGCCGGCCAGGTCGAGCGCCAGCTGCGCGGTGTAGACGTCCGGGCCGCTCTCGTCGTAGCGGGCGTGGAAGTACAGGCCCTCCTGGAGCGGTGCCGGCGGCAGCACGTCGGCCAGCGGCTCGACGGCGAGCCGGTCCAGCTCGGGCTGGGTCAGTCCGGCCAGCGGCACGTCGGACGGGGTGAGCGCGCCCGCGCCCGGCCGCGCCGCGTACGCCACCAGCTCGCGCAGCGCCTCGAACCAGAGCCCGGCCAGTTCGCGGACCCGCTGCTCGGCGAGCACCCCGCCGGCCCAGGACCAGGCGGCGACCAGGGTCGGGCCGTCCGGCCGGTCCTCGGTGCGGGCGTTGAGGGTCAGCGCCTGGGCGAGCGGTGCCTCGGGGGCGAGGCCGCCGTGCTCGGTGCCCACCGGCAGCGCGGACCAGTCGGCCGGCTCGGCGTCGCCCGATCCGCCGAAGCGGCCCAGGTAGTTGAACCCGACCTGGGGGACGGGGAGTTCGGCGAGCACCGCGGCCGTGGCGGGGTTGAGGTGACGCAGCAGGCCGTGGCCCAGTCCGTGGTCCGGGGCGGAGCGCAGCTGCTCCTTGACGGCCTTGACGGCGGCGCCGAGGTCCGCGCCGGGGTCCGCGCCGCTGCCCGGGTCGAGCCGGACGGGGTGGGAGGTGGTGAACCAGCCGACGGTCCGGGTGAGATCGGTCCCGGCGGTGAACTCCCGTCGGCCGTGGCCCTCCAGCTCCACCAGCAGGCCGCCGTCCCGCCCGCGCCAGCGCCGGACGGCGACGGCGAGGGCGGTCAGCAGGACGTCGTTGACGTCAGCGTGCAGCAGGGCGGGGGTGGTGGACAGCAGGGGGAGGGTGGCCTCGGCGGGCAGCGCGAGGTCGAACCGGCCGGCCGTCCCGAGGGTGTCCTGCGCCGGGTCGAGCGGGCGGCTGCCGAGCAGGGCGTCCGGTTCGGCCAGCACGCCTTGCCAGTAGGGGAGTTCGGTGCTGCGCCGGGTGGCCTCCTGGGTGAGGAGGTGGGCCCAGGTGCGGAAGGAGGTGCCGGTGGGCTGGAGTTCGCGGCCGTGCCAGGCGGCGGCCAAGTCGGGGAGCAGGATGCGCCAGGAGACGCCGTCCACGACCAGGTGGTGGATCATCACCAGCAGTCGGCCGGGGGCCTGCGGTCCGGCGTCGAACCAGACCGCCTGCACCATCTGGCCCGTCGCCGGGTCCAGCCGGTCCTGGGCGGCGAGCGCCTCGCGGCGGAGCAGCTCGGGCTGGTCGTCGACCCGGGCGTCGACCCAGGTGTGCCGGGGCTCGGTGGAGCCGGGCGGCGGGACGTCCAGCGTCCAGGTGCCGTCCTCGGTGGTGACCAGACGGGCGCGCAGGGCGTCGTGGTGGTCGAGCAGGGTGCGCAGGGCGGCGGTGAGCCGGTCGGGTTCGGTGTCGGACGGCAGCTGCACCAGCATGGCCTGCTGGAAGCCGTCGACCGGGCCGCCGTGCTCGCGCAGCCAGTGCATGATCGGGGTCGCGGGCAGCTCCCCGGTGCCCTCGTCCGCCGGGGTCGGCTCGGCCGACTCGGTGGCGGCCAGGGCGAGTTCGGCGACGGTCTGGCGGGTGAAGACGTCCCGGGCGGTGAGGACCAGCCCGGCGGCGCGGGCGCGGGCGACCAGCTGGATGGAGCTGATGGAGTCGCCGCCGAGCTCGAAGAAGCCGTCGTCGACGCCGACCCGCTCCAGCCCGAGCAGCTCGGCGAACAGCCCGGCGAGCAGCTCCTCGCGCCGGTTGCCGGGCGCCCGCCCGGTCACGGCGGCCGCGAAGTCCGGGGCGGGCAGGGCGCGGCGGTCCAGCTTGCCGTTCGGGGTCAGCGGGAGGGCGGCCAGGACGACCACCGCGGCCGGGACCAGGTGCTGGGGCAGCCGCTCGGCCAGCCGGGCCCGGGCGGCGGCGGGGTCGACCGGGCCGCCTGCGCAGTCTGAGCCGTCCGCGCTGTCTGCGCAGTGCGCGCGGTCCCCGGCCGGGACGACGTAGCCGATCAGCCGGTCCTCGCGGACCACCGCCGCCGCCTGGCCGACCGCCGGATGGGCGGTCAACGCGGCCTCCACCTCGCCGAGTTCGATCCGGAAGCCGCGCAGCTTCACCTGGTCGTCGGCGCGGCCCAGGAACACCAGCTCGCCGTCGGCCGTCCAGCGCACCAGGTCGCCGGTGCGGTACATCCGGGAACCGGCCGGGCCGTACGGGTCGGCGAGGAAGCGCTCGGCGGTCAGGCCGGGCCGGTCGAGGTAGCCGCGGGCCAGGCCGTCGCCGGCCAGGTACAGCTCGCCGGGCACGCCGGCCGGCACCGGCCGCAGCCGGGCGTCCAGGACGTACACCCGGGTGTTGCGGATCGGCCGGCCGATCGGCGGGGTGCCGGCGCCGGAGAGCGGCTCGCTCATGGTGGCGCAGACGGTCGCCTCGGTCGGGCCGTAGGCGTTGACCATCCGGCGGCCGGCCGACCAGCGCTCGGCGAGCGCCGCCGGGCAGGCCTCACCGGCGGTGACCAGGGTGGTCACCGAGGGGAGGTCGGCCGGGGACAGCACCGCCAGCGCGGCCGGGGGCAGCGTGACGTGGCTGATCCGCTGTTCGGCGGCCAGCTCGATGAGCGGGGCGCCGGGGGTCAGCCGCTCCTGCGGGGCGAGGACGGCGGTCGCGCCGGCGAGCAGGGCCATCGCCAGCTCGGAGACCGCCGCGTCGAAGCTGGTGGAGGCGAACTGCAGCACCCGGCTGCCCGGCTCCACCGCGAACCGCTCGATCTGGGCGCCGGCCAGGCCGGCCAGGCCGTGGTGCGGCACCACGACGCCCTTGGGGCGGCCGGTCGAGCCCGAGGTGTAGATCACGTAGGCCGGGTGGTCCGGGCGCAGCGGCGCCTGCCGCTCACCGTCGGTCAGGTCGTGCTCGGGCAGGGCGGTGAGGTCCAGGGCGTCCAGGTCGACGCTGCGGACGGTGTGCTCCGGCAGCGCGGTGGCGCCGTCGGTCAGCAGCAGCACCGGGGCCGCGTCCGCCAGCAGGTAGGAGATCCGCTCGGCCGGGTACGCCGGGTCCACCGGGACGTACGCCGCACCGGACTTGAGCACGGCGAGCAGCGCCACCGGGAAGCGCTCGGAGCGCGGCAGCGCGATGGCGACCCGCCGCTCCGGCCCGGCGCCGAGCGCGACCAGCCGCCGGGCCAGCCGGTTGGCGGCCGCGTTCAGCTCGGCGTAGGTCAGCTCGCGGCCCTCGCAGGCGAGCGCGACGGACCCGGGGGTGCGGGCGGCCTGCGCCTCGAACAGCGCCGGCAGGGTGGCCGGGGTGACCGGGACGGCGGTGGCGTTCCACTCCGTCAGCAGCCGTCCGCGCTCCGCGTCGGTCAGCAGCTCGACCGCGCCGACCGGGGCGTCCGGGGCCGCGGTGACGGTGTCCAGCAGCCGGCGGAAGCGCTCGGCGAGCAACTCCACGGTGGCCCGGTCGAACAGGTCGACGGCGTACTCGAAGCTGCCGGCCAGCCCGGCCGGGGAACCGTCCTCGGCGGTGCGCTCGCCCAGGCTGAGCGAGAGGTCGAAGCGGGCGGCCACCGCGCCGGTCGCCACCGCCTCGGCGGTCAGGCCGGGCAGGTCGAGCCGGGGTTCGGCGTTGCTCTGCCAGGCGATCATGGTCTGGGCCAGCGGGTGCCGGCCCATCGAGCGGCTCGGGTTGACCGCCTCGACCACCTGCTCGAACGGCACGTCCTGGTGGGCGTACGCGCCGAGCGTCGACTCCCGTACCCGGCCGAGGAGTTCGGTGAAGCTGGGGTCGCCGGAGAGGTCGGTGCGCAGCACCAGGGTGTTGACGAAGAAGCCGACCAGCTCGTCCAGGGCCTGGTCGGTGCGACCGGCGATCGGGGTGCCGAGCGGGACGTCGGTGCCCGCGCCGAGCCGGGAGAGCAGGGCGGCGAAGGCGGCCTGGACGACCATGAAGGCGGTCGCGCCGTGGGCGGCGGCCAGGTCGGTGACGGCGCGGTGCAGGGCGGCGTCGACGGCGAACTCGATCCGCTCGCCGCGGTGGCTCGCCACCGCAGGACGCGGCCGGTCGGCCGGCAGCTCCAGCTCCTCCGGGGCACCGGCCAGGGCCGTGCGCCAGTGGTCGAGCTGGCGTTGCGTGAGGTCGCCGTCGGAGAGCAGCTCGCGCTGCCACAGGGTGTAGTCGGCGTACTGGACGGGCAGCGGCGCCCAGGCCGGGGCCGCGCCGTCCAGCCGCGCGGCGTAGGCGGTGGACAGGTCGCGGGCCAGCGGGCCCATCGACCAGCCATCGGCCGCGATGTGGTGCACGGTCAGCAGCAGCACGTGCTGCCGGGGGTGCGGCAGGGTGAACAGGGTCGCGCGCAGCGGCAGGTCGGCGGCCAGGTCGAAGCCGCGCCCGGCCGCCTCGGCGAGCAGGGCGGGGAGGCGGTCCTCGGTGGCCTCGATCTCGATCAGCTCGGCGGTGGCCGCGCCGACCAGCTGGTACGGGGTGCCGTCGGCGGCCTGCGGGAAGACGGTGCGCAGCGACTCGTGCCGCTCCAGCACATCGCCGAGTGCCCGGCGCAGCGCGGTGCGGTCCAGCGGGCCGGTGAGGCGCACGGCCATCGGGATGTTGTAGGCCGCGCTCGCGCCTTCGAGGGCGCCGAGGAACCAGAGCCGCTGCTGGGCGGGGGAGAGCGGCATCGGCTCGGGCCGCTGCGCCGGGCGCAGCGCGGGCCGGGCCGGGCGGTGGTCGTGGGCGAGGTCGTCGGCCAGCCGGGCGGCGAGGGCGGCCACGGTGGGGGCCTCGAACAGGGCGCGGACGCCGAGGTCGGCGCCGAGCACCGCGCGGATCCGGCTGACCAGCCGGGTGGCCAGCAGGGAGTGGCCGCCGAGGGCGAAGAAGTCGCCGTCGACGCCGACCTCGTCGAGGCCCAGCACCTCGGCGAACAGGCCGCACAGCACGGTCTCCCGCTCGGTGCGCGGGGCGCGCCCGACCGGTCCGGCCGACTGCTCGGGGGCGGGCAGGGCGCGGCGGTCCAGCTTGCCGTTGCCGGTGAGCGGCAGGGCGGGCAGCGAGACCAGCGCGGCCGGGACCATGTAGCCGGGCAGCGCGGCGGCGAGGTGCTCGCGCAGGGTGGAGTCGTCGGCGCCCTCGGCCGGCACCAGGTAGCCCACCAGGCGCTTGTCACCCGGGCGGTCCTCGCGGACCACCACGGCTGCCTGGCGGACGGCCGGGTGGCCCAGCAGGGCGGCCTCGATCTCGCCGAGCTCGATCCGGAAGCCGCGGATCTTCACCTGCTCGTCGGCCCGGCCGAGGTACTCCAGGCCGCCGTCGGCGGTGCGCCGGACCACGTCGCCGGAGCGGTACATCCGGGTGCCGGGGGCGCCGAAGGGGTCGGCGAGGAAGCGCTCGGCGGTCAGGCCGGGGCGGCCGCGGTAGCCGCGGGCCAGGCCCGGGCCGGCCAGGTACAGCTCGCCGGGGACGCCGGTGGGCACCGGGCGCAGGCCGCCGTCCAGGACGTACAGGTCGAGGTCCGGCAGGGCGCGGCCGATCGCGCTGGCGGTGGCGGTGGCGTCGGCCGGGGTGAGCGGGTGGTGGGTGGCGTGCACGGTGGTCTCGGTGATGCCGTACATGTTCACCAGGCGCGGCCCGTCGGCCGGGTGCTCCCGGTACCAGGCGGCCAGCCGGCCCGGGTCGAGCGCCTCGCCGCCGAACACCACGGTGCGCAGCGCGGCGATCGCGCCGGTGGCGAACTCGGCTTCGGCGTCCAGCAGTTGGTAGAAGGCGGACGGGGTCTGGTTGAGCACCGTGACCCGCTCCCGGCGCAGCAGCGCCAGGAACTCGCCGGGCGAGCGGCTGACCAGGTGCGGCACGACCACCAGCCGGCCGCCGTACAGCAGCGGGCCCCACAGCTCCCAGACCGAGAAGTCGAAGGCGTAGGAGTGGAACAGCGCCCAGACGTCCTCCGGACCGAAGCCGAACAGGCCTTCGGTGGTGCGGAACAGGCGGACCGCGCTGCGGTGCGACACGGCGACGCCCTTGGGGCGGCCGGTCGAGCCGGAGGTGTAGATGACGTACGCCGGGTGGTCGGCGAGCAGCGGGGAGCGGCGCTCGGCGTCGGTCAGGTCGGCGCCCGACCCGGAGGTGGGGGCGTCCTCGACCAGCAGGATGGGCGCCTCGCTCCGCGGCAGCCGGGCGGCGGTGGCCCGGTCGGTGAGCAGCAGTGCCGGGGCGGCGTCGGCCAGGATGAACGCGGCGCGCTCGGCGGGCGAGTCCGGGTCGACCGGGACGTAGGCGGCGCCGGTCTTCAGCACGGCGAGGACCGCTACCACCAGCTCGACGGAGCGCGGCAGCGCCAGGGCGACGGCCCGCTCGGGGCCCGCGCCGCGGGAGACCAGCTCGCGGGCCAGCCGGTTGGCGGCGGCGTTCAGCTCGCCGTACGTCAGTTCCCGGCCCTCGCAGCCGAGCGCGACGGCGGCCGGGGTGCGGGCGGCCTGGGCCTCGAACAGCCCCGGCAGGGTGGCCGGGTCGGGTGCGGTCGCCGGGCGGGCCGGCGGGAGGGCGGCGGCGCGCTCCTCGGCCGAGAGCAGGTCGAGCCGGCCGGTCGGCAGGTCGGCGTCGGTGACGAAGGCGGTCAGGGCGCGCTCCAGCCGGGCCAGCACCTGTTCGGCGCCGGACCGGTCGAGGACGTCGGGCCGGTAGGCGAGCCGCAGGTCGAGCCGGGTGCCGGGGATCACGACCAGGGTGAGCGGGTAGTGGGTGGCGTCCTGGATGGCCCCGGAGGTGATCCGCAGGCCGTCGGCGGGGGCGGCGAGGGCGTCCGCGTCCACCGGGTAGTTCTCGAACGCCAGGGCGGTGTCGAAGAGTTCGCCGGTGCCGGCCCAGCGCTGGACCTCGGCGAGGCCGGCGTGCTGGTGCGCGAGCAGGGCGGACTGCTCGTCCTGGAGCCGGGCCGCCAGGCGGGCCAGCGGTTCGGCGGGGTGGGTGCGCACCCGGACCGGCAGGGTGTTGATCAGCAGGCCGACCATCCGCTCCACGCCGGGCAGTTCGGCCGGGCGGCCGGAGACCACGGCGCCGAAGACGACGTCCTCGCGGCCGGTCCGGTGGGCCAGTACCAGCCCCCAGGCGGCCTGGACGGCGGTGTTGACGGTGACGCCGAGGCGGCGGGCGGCGGCGGTGAGCCGCGCGGTCAGCTCCTCGGGGAGCAGACTCTGCACCCGCTCGGGCAGCAGGGCGGCGCCGCGCTTACCGGGGGCGGCCAGCAGGGTGGCCTCGTCGAGGTCGCCGAGCGCGGCCCGCCAGGCGTCCCGGGCGGCGTCGCGGTCCTGGGCGGCGGCCCAGGACAGGTAGTCGCGCAGCGCCGCGACCCGGGGGAGCGGCGCGTCGGCGCCGGCCCGGTAGAGCGCGAAGAGTTCCTGGATCAGGACGCCGACGGACCAGCCGTCCCACAGGATGTGATGGTTCGTCAGGATCAGGACGTGGCGGTCCGCGGCCAGCCGCACCAGGGTGACCCGGAGCAGCGGCGGCGCGCCGAGGTCGAAGCGGTGGGCGCGCTCCTCGGTGCGCAGCCGCTCCAGCTCGGCCTGCTGTGCGGCCTCGCCCAGATCGCTCAAGTCGAGATCGGTCCAGGGCAGTTCGACCTCGGAGGGGATCACCTGCACCGCCCGGCCGTCGGCCAGGGTGCGCATCGCGGCGCGCAGCTGCGGGTGGCGGTCGAAGAGCTCCGCGAACGCGGCGCGCAGCCGGGCGGTCTCCAGGGGCCCGTCCAGGCCGAGCGCCAGCACGGTGGTGTAGACGTCCAGACCCTCGGTGTCGTAGCGGGCGTGGAAGTACAGGCCCTCCTGGAGCGGGGTCAGCGGGAGCACGTCCGCGAGCGGCTCGACGGCCAGCAGGTCCAGGTCGGCCTGGCCGACGGCGGCGAGCGGGACGTCGGACGGGGTGAGCCCGCCCGCGCCGGGCTGCCGGGCGTGCGCGGTCAGGGCGACCAGTGCGTCGAACCAGGCCTGGCCCAGCTCGCGCACCTCGCCCTCGGTGAGCGCACCGGCCGCCCAGGTCCAGGCGGCGGTCAGCCGGGGGCCGCTGGAGCCGTCGGTGGTCCAGGCGTTGACGGCCAGGGTGTGCGCGGGCGTGCCCGACTCGGCCGGGTCGGCGGTGAGTTCGGGCGCCGGCGCCCAGTCGGTGCCGCCGGAGCGGCCCGCGGCGATCCGGCCCAGGTAGTTGAACCCGAGCTGGGGGGCGGGGAGTCCGGCGAGCGCCGGGCCGGCCTCCGGGGAGAGGTGGCGCAGCAGACCGTAGCCGAGGCCGCGGTCCGGCAGCGCTCGCAGCTGCTCCTTGACGGCCTTCAGGGCGGCGCCGGGGTCGGTGGTGCCGGGGTCGAGGCGGACCGGGAAGGCGCTGGTGAACCAGCCGACCGTGCGGGACAGGTCGACGCCGTCGGTGAACTCCTCGCGGCCGTGGCCCTCCAGCTCGATCAGCACCGCTCCGGTGCGCTCGCGGATCCGCTGGACGGCCAGCGCGAGGCCGGTCAGCAGGACGTCGTTGACCTCGGCGTGGAAGCGCGCCGGGACGGTGGTGAGCAGCGGCGCGGTCAGCTCGGCGGGCAGGGTCAGTTCGACCCGGCCGCCGGCGGCGGGCTGCGCCGGCTGCGCGAAGAGCGGCTCGGTCGGGGCCAGCACGCCCTGCCAGAAGGGGAGTTCGGCGCCACGGCGGCCGGCCTCGGCGGTCAGCAGCCGGGCCCAGCCGCGCAGCGAGGTGGCGACCGGCTGGAGCTCGCCGCCCTGCCAGGCGGCGGCCAGGTCGGGCAGCAGGACGCGCCAGGAGACGCCGTCCACCACCAGGTGGTTGGCCGTCACCAGCAGTCGGCCGGGGGCGTCCGGTCCGGCGTCGAACCAGACCACCTGGAGCATCAGTCCGGCGCGCGGGGCCAGCCGGCCCCGGGCGGCCCGGGCCTGGGCGGCGACGGCGGCCCGCAGTTCCTCGGGCCCGGCGCCGGCCGTGTCGACCCGGGTGACGCAGCCCGAGGCCTTCACCTCGCCGGGCGGCGGCACGTGCAGCGTCCAGGTGCCGTCCGCAGCGGTGACCAGGCGGGCGCGCAGGGCGTCGTGGTGGTCCAGCACGGTCTGGACGGCGGCGGTGAGCCGGTCGAGGCCGAGGCCGGCCGGGACCTGCAGCAGCATCGCCTGGTGGAATCCGTCGACCTCGCCGCCGCGCTCGCGCAGCGCGTGCACGATCGGCAGGGCGGGGACCTCGCCGAGCGCGGCCTCGCCGTCGGCGGCGACGGCGTCCTCGGTGCCGCGGGCGGCCTCGGCCAGCGCGGCGACGGTCTGCCGGGTGAAGACGTCCCGGGCGGTGAGGACGAGTCCGGCCTTGCGGGCCCGGGCGACGAGCTGGATCGAGGTGATGGAGTCGCCGCCGAGCTCGAAGAAGCCGTCGTCGATGCCGACCTCGTCGCGGCCGAGGACCTGGGCGAACAGCTCGGCGAGCAGCTCCTCGCGGGCGGTGCGCGCGGTGCGGCCGGGCTCGGTGGGGCCGAACTCCGGGGCGGGCAGGGCGCGGCGGTCGACCTTGTCGTTGGGGGTGAGCGGGAGGGTGTCGAGGAGGACGAGGGCGCTGGGGACCATGTACTCGGGCAGCGTCCCGGCGAGGTGGGCGCGCAGCTCGGCGGCGTCCACGGCGGCGCCGGGGGCGGGGACGGCGTAGCCGACGAGCTGCTTGTTGCCGGGCCGGTCCTCGCGGACCACCACGACGGCACGGGCCACCGCCGGGTGGGCGGCGAGCACGGCCTCGATGCCGGTGGGTTCGATCCGGAAGCCGCGGATCTTGACCTGTTCGTCGGCCCGGCCGACGAACGCGAGCACGCCGTCCGGGAGGCGGCGGACCAGGTCGCCGGTGCGGTACATCCGGGTGCCGGGCGGGCCGTACGGGTCGGCGGTGAAGCGTTCGGCGGTGAGGGCGGGGCGGCCGAGGTAGCCGCGGGCGGTGCCGATGCCGGCGAGGTAGAGCTCGCCGGTGACGCCGGCCGGCACGGGGCGCAGCGCCGAGTCGAGGACGTAGCCCTGGGTGTTGTCGAGCGGACGGCCGATCGGCATCGCGCCGGGTTCGGTGCCGTCGACGGTGTGGGTGGTGCCCAGCATGGTGACCTCGGTCGGTCCGTAGCCGATCACCACCGAGGTCTCCGGGCTGACGGAGCGCACCCGGGCGACGGCGGTCGGGGAGACCACGTCGCCGCCGGTGAGGATCTCGCGTACGCCGCGGAAGCACTCCGGGCGCTCCTCGCCGAGCAGCCCGAACAGGCCAGCGGTGACGAACACACCGGTGACGGCGTACTCCTGGAGCAGGCGCTCCATCTCCGCCGCGCCGAGGACGCCGTCGGGGGCGACGACCAGCCGGCCGCCGGCGAGCAGCGGGACCCACAGCTCGGCGGTGGAGGCGTCGAAGGAGTAGGGGGCGTGGAGCAGGACGCGGCGGTAGGCGTCGGAGCGGAAGCGGCGGTCGGTGGCCAGGGCGACGACGCCCTCGTGGGTGGCGGCGACGCCCTTGGGGCGGCCGGTGGAGCCGGAGGTGTACATCACGTAGGCGAGCCGGTCCCCGGCGGCGGGCACCGCGAGGTCGCCCGGGTCGCCGTCGGTGTCCGCTTCGGCGTCCGTGGCGGCGTCGGCCCGCAGGACGGGCAGCTTGCCGTGCTCGTCCAACCCGCCCGCCTCCTCGGCGAGTCCGGCGTCGGTGAGGATCACGGCGGCGGCGGTCTCGGCGAGGATGAGCCGGCGGTGGGCGAGCGGGTAGCGGGCGTCCAGCGGGACGTAGAAGCCGCCGGCCTTGACCACGGCGAGGATCGCCGTGACCAGGTCGGGGGAGCGGCGCAGCAGCAGGGCGACGCCGGTCTCCGGGCCGACGCCGTGCGCGACCAGCCGGCGGGCCAGCCGGTTGGCGCGGGCGTTCAGCTCCCCGTAGGTCAGCTCGCCGCCGTCGAACTGCAGGGCGACGGCCTGCGGGTCGGCGGCCACCCGGGCCTGGAACAGCTCGGCCAGCGTGCGGCCGGGCAGCTCGGCGGCGGTGTCGTTGCAGGCGGTCAGCTGCTGCCGGCGCTCCTCGGCGTCCAGCAGCCGCAGCCGGCCCACCGGCTGGTCCGGGTCGGCGGTGAACTGGGCCAGCAGCTCGGCGAGTCGGGCGAGCAGGCGGTGCGCGGCGGGCTCGTCGAAGAGGTCCGGGCGGTGGTCCAGGCGCAGGCTGAGCCGCGCGCCCGGGACGACCGCGAGGTTCAGCGCGTAGTGGGTGGCCTCCCGGCTGTCCGCGGCGGTGACGGTGACGGCGGAGCCGGTCATCGCGAGCGACTCGGCGTCCAGCGGGTAGTTCTCGAACACCACGTTGGTGTCGAAGAGTTCGCCCAGGCCGGACCAGCGCTGCACCTCGGCCAGGCCGACGTGCTGGTGCGGCAGCAGGGCGGACTGCTCGTCCTGGAGCCGGCGGACCAGCTCGGCGACCGGCTCGGCGGGGTGGGTGCGCACCCGCACGGGCAGGGTGTTGATGAACAGGCCGACCATCCGCTCCACGCCGGGCAGTTCGGCCGGGCGGCCGGAGACCGTCGCGCCGAAGACCACGTCGTCGCGGCCGGTCAGCTGGGCGACCAGCAGGCCCCAGCCGGCCTGCACCACGGTGTTGACGGTGACGCCGAGACGGCGGGCCAGCGCGCCCAGCCCGGCGGTCGCCTCCTCGGTCAGCTCCCGCTCGATCCGCCCGGGCAGCACGGCCGCGCGCTCGCCCTCGGTGGGCGCCACCAGGCCGGGCTCCTCCAGCCCGGCCAGCGCCTGCCGCCAGGCCGCCTCGGCAGCGGGCCGGTCCTGGGCGGCGGCCCAGGCCAGGTAGCTCTTGTACGGGGCGACCCGGGGCAGTCCGGTGGCGTCCCCGCCGCGCTGGTAGAGGGTGAACAGCTCGCCCATCAGCAGGGCGTTGGACCAGCCGTCCCACAGGATGTGGTGGTGGTTGAGAACCAGCACGTGCCGGTCCGCGCCCAGCCGCAGGAGCAGGAAGCGCAGCAGCGGGGGCTTGGCCAGGTCGAAGCGGCGCTCGCGGTCCTCGACCCGCAGCCGCTCCACCTCGGCGGCCTGTCGCTCGGCCGGCAGGTGGCTCAGGTCCACCTCCGTCCAGGGCAGCTTCACCTGGCGCGGCACGACCTGCACGGCCTTGCCCGAATCGGCCTGGCGGAAGGCCGCCTTGAGGTGGGGGTGGCGCTCCAGCAGGGCCAGGCCGGCCGTCCGGAGGGCGGCCGGGTCCAGCGGGCCGGTCAGTTGCAGGGTGAGCTGCGAGGAGTAGACGTCGACACCCTCGGTGTCGTACTGGGAGTGGAAGAACAGGCCTTCCTGGAGCCGCGAGAGCGGGAGGATGTCCTGGATACGTGCGTTGGCCATGGTGCTTACAGGTCCCAATCCGCGAACTCGTCTTCGAACAGGTCGATCTCGTCCTGGCTCAGCTCGACCAGGGAGACGTCCGAGGTGCTCAGCCCTCCGACGCCGTCTTCACCGGCGTGCCGCACCAGGGCGGTCAGCGCCTCGAACCACAACTCGCCGATCCGGCGCACCCGGTGCTCGGTGAGCACCCCGGTGGCCCAGGACCAGGCGGCGACGAAGTGGGGGCCGTCGGCGCGGTCCTCGGTTCGCGCGTTGACGGTGGCGGTGTGTGCCAGCGGGGCCGCGTCGTCGGCGCCGCCGAACATCGCGCCCAGTTCGGGCGCGGGGCCCCAGTCGGCCGGTTCGCCGGGATCCGAGGTGGCGAAGCGGCCCAGGTAGTTGAACCCGAGCTGGGGGGAGGGCAGTTCGGCCAGGGACGGGCCGGTCTCCGGGTTGAGGTGGCGCAGCAGCCCGTAGCCGAGGCCGTGGTCCCGGACGGTGCGCAGCTGGTCCTTGACCGCCTTCAGGGCACGGCCGAGGGCCGGGCCGGATTCCGCGATCGCGGCCGGGTCCGGCGTGCCCGGGTCCAGTCGGACCGGGTGGGCGACGGTGAACCAGCCGGCCGTCCGGGAGAGGTCGACGCCCTCGGTGAACTCCTCGCGGCCGTGCGCCTCCAGCTCGATCAGGACGCTGCCGGAGTCCTCGCGGGCCTGCTGGACGGCCAGGGCGAGGCCGGTCAGCAGGACGTCGTTGACCTCGGCGTGGAACTGCGCGGGGAGGCTGGTCAGCAGCGGCTCGGTCAGCTCGGGCGGGAGGGTCAGCTCCAGGTGGCCGACGGTGGCCCGGGTGTCCTGGTGCGGGTCGAGCGGGCGGGATCCGAGCAGGGGGTCGGGGCCGTCCTGGACGCCTTGCCAGTAGGGGAGTTCGTCGGTGCGTCGGGTGGCTTCCCGGGTGAGGAGGTGGGCCCAGGTGCGGAAGGAGGTGCCGGTGGGCTGGAGTTCGCGGCGGTGCCAGGCGGCGGCCAGGTCGGGGAGCAGGATGCGCCAGGAGACGCCGTCCACGACCAGGTGGTGGATCATCACCAGCAGTCGGCCGGGGGCCTGCGGGCCGGCGTCGAACCAGACCAGCTGCACCATCTCGCCCTCGGCGGGGGCCAGTCGGGCCTGCGCGGCCCGGGCCTGCTCCTCGAAGCGGGCCCGCAACTGCGTGTCGGAGAGGCCGGCGGCGTCGACCCGGGCGACCCGGGGCTCGGTGGCGCCGGGCGGCGGGACGTCCAACGTCCAGGTGCCGTCCGCGCCGGTGACCAGGCGGGCGCGCAGGGCGTCGTGGTGGTCGAGCAGGGTGCGCAGGGCGGTGGTGAGGCGGTCGAGGCCGAGCGCGGCCGGGACCTGGAGCAGCATCGCCTGGTGGAAGCCGTCGACCGGGCCGCCGCGCTCGCGCAGCCAGTGCATGATCGGGGTGGCCGGGAGTGCGCCGCTGCCCTCGTCCTCGGCGGTGGCGGTGTTCTCGGACTCCTGCGCGATCAGGGCGAGTTCGGCGACGGTCTGGCGGGTGAAGACGTCCCGGGCGGTGAACACCAGCCCGGCCGCGCGGGCCCGGGAGACCAGCTGGATGGAGCTGATGGAGTCGCCGCCCAGCTCGAAGAAGCCGTCGTCGACGCCGACCCGCTCCAGGCCGAGCAGCTCGGCGAACAGGGCGGCGAGCAGTTCCTCCCGCTCGCTGCCCGGTGCCCGCTCGGTCACCGCCGCCGTGAAGTCCGGGGCGGGCAGGGCCCGGCGGTCCAGCTTGCCGCTCGCGGTGAGCGGCAGGGCGTCCAGCTCGACCAGGGCGGACGGGACCATGTAGTCGGGCAGCGCGGCCGCCAGGTGCTTGCGGACCAGCGCCTGGTCGATCTCCCCGTTGCGGGTGACCAGGTAGCCCACGATGCGCTTGTCGCCGGGGCGGTCCTCGCGGACGATCACGGCGGCGTGGGCGACGTCCGGGTGCGCGGCCAACTGGGCCTCGATCTCACCGAGTTCGATCCGGAAGCCGCGGATCTTGACCTGGTCGTCGGCACGCCCGACGAAGACCAGGGCGCCGTCGGCCGTCCAGCGGACCACGTCCCCGGTGCGGTACATCCGGGAACCCACCGGGCCGTACGGGTCGGCGGTGAAGCGCTCGGCGGTCAGCCCGGGGCGGTTCAGGTAGCCGCGGGCCAGCTGGACGCCCGCCAGGTAGAGCTCGCCGGGCACCCCGGGGGCGACCGGCCGCAGCGAGCCGTCCAGGACGTACACCCGGGTGTTGGCCACCGGCCGTCCGATCGGCACCGCGACGCCGTCCGCGCCGGGCTCGCACCGCCACGCGGTGACCTCGACGGAGGCCTCGGTCGGGCCGTAGAGGTTGTGCAGCGGCACGCCCGGCAGGACGCCGAAGAAACGGTCCCGCAGGTCGGCGGGCAGGGCCTCGCCGGAGCAGAACACCCCGCGCAGGCCGGTGCATCCGGCGGCGCCCGGCTCCTGCACGAACGCCTGGAGCATGGACGGCACGAAGTGGGTGATCGTGATGCGCTCGCGGCGGATCAGGTCGGCCAGGTAGGCCGGGTCCTTGTGCCCGCCCGGCCTGGCGACCACCAGGGTGCCGCCGTTGAGCAGCGGCCAGAAGAACTCCCACACGGAGACGTCGAAGCCGAACGGCGTCTTCTGCAGCACCCGGTCGCCGGGGCGCATCACATGGTCGGTCTGCATCCAGTGCAGCCGGTTGACCACACCCCGGTGCGGGACGGCGACGCCCTTGGGGCGGCCGGTCGACCCGGAGGTGTAGATCACGTACGCCGGGTGGTCCGGGCGGGCCCGGGTCGCGGGGTCGGTGTCCGGGTACCCGTCGAACGCGGCCCGGTCCAGGGCGATGACCGGCACCCCGACACCGCCCGGCAGCACGCCGGCGGTCGCGGTGGTGGTGAGCACCAGGGCGGGGGCGCCGTCCTCCAGGACGTAGCCGATCCGCTCGGCCGGGTACTCCGGGTCCACCGGCAGGTAGGCGCCGCCGGACTTGAGCACGGCGAGCAGTGCGACCACCATCTCGACCGAGCGCTCCAGCACCAGCGCCACCGTCCGCTCCGGACCGGCGCCGTGCTCGACCAGCAGGTGGGCCAGCCGGTTCGCCCGGGCGTTCAGCTCGGCGTAGGTCAGCTCGACGCCCTCGAAGACCAGCGCAGGGGAATCGGGGGTGGCGGCGGCCTGCGCCTCGAACAGCGCGGACATCGTGGTGGCCGGCACCTCGGCGGCGGTGTCGTTCCAGTCGACCAGGATGCGGCGGTGCTCCGCGGCGTCCAGGACGTCGACCGCCCCGACCCGCAGCGACGGGTCGGCGACCACCGCCGCCAGCACCCGGGTGAGCCGCTCCGCCATCGCCTCGGCCGTCGACCGGTCGAACAGGTCGGTGGCGTACTCCAGTTCACCGCGCAGCCCGGCCGGGCCGCGGTCCGCCGTGAACTGCTCGGTGAGGAACAGCGAGAGGTCGAACTTGGCCGAACCACCCGCCAACGGAAGGGAGGCGGCGCTCAGCCCGGGCAGGGCGAGCTCGGCCTCGGCGTTGTTGCGCAGCGCCAGCATCACCTGGAAGAGCGGGTGCCGGGCCAGCGAGCGCACCGGGCTGAGCGCGTCCACCAGCTGCTCGAAGGGCACGTCCTGGTGGGCGTAGGCGCCGAGGTCGGACTCCCGTACCCGGTCCAGGAGTTCGGTGAAGGTCGGGTCGCCGGAGAGGTCGGTGCGCAGCACCAGGGTGTTGACGAAGAAGCCGACCAGCTCGTCCAGCGCCTGGTCCGTCCGGCCGGCGATCGGCGTCCCGAGCGGGATGTCCGTGCCCGCCCCGAGCCGGGAGAGCAGGGTGGCCAGACCGGCCTGGAGGGTCATGAAGAGGGTGACCCCGTGGGCGCGGGAGAGCTCGGCCAGGCCGCGGTGCACCTCCGCCGGGACGGTGAAGGCGACCGTGCCGCCCCGGTGGCTCGCCTCCAGCGGGCGCGGCCGGTCGAAGGGCAGCTCCAGCTCCTCCGGCAGCCCGGCCAGGGCCTGACGCCAGTAGGTGAGTTGACGATCCGTCAGATCCCCCGAGAGCAGCTCGTGCTGCCAGAGCGCGTAGTCGGCGTACTGGACCGGCAGTTCGGCCCACCGGGGCGCCTCGCCCGCGGCCCGCGCGGTGTACGCGAGGGAGACGTCCCGGGCCAGCGGGGCGAGCGACCAGCCGTCGCCCGCGATGTGGTGCAGGGTGAGCAGGATCGCGTGCTCCTCCTCGGCGAGGGTGAACAGCGCGGCGCGCAGGGGCGGTTCGGCGGCGAGGTCGAAGGGGCGGGCGGCCTCGGCGGCGAGCAGCCCGGGGAGGGTGGACTCGCTCGCGGGGGTGACGGGCAGGTGCGCCGTCACCCGGTCGAGGATCCGCTGGTACGGCAGTCCGTCCGGGCCCTCGGTGAACACCGTGCGCAGCGCCTCGTGCCGGGCGGTCACGTCACCGACGGCGGCCGTCAGTGCGGCGGTGTCCAGCGGGCCGGACAGCCGGACGGCCATCGGCAGGTGGTAGGCGGCCCCGCCGTCGCCGAGCCGGTCGAGCAGCCAGAGCCGGCGCTGGGCGTGGGAGGCGGGCAGCTCCGCGGGCCGCTCGCCCGCGATCAGGGCCGGCCGGGCGGTGGCGGCCCGGTCGAGGCGGGCGGCGAGGCCCGCGACGGTGGGCGCCTCGAAGAGGTCCCGGAGGGCGAGTTCGGCGCCGAGCAGGACGCGGACCCGGCTGACCAGGCGGGTGGCGAGCAGCGAGTGCCCGCCGAGGGCGAAGAAGTCGTCCTCGGCCGAGACCTCGGCGACCCCGAGCACCTCCTCGAAGAGCGCGCAGAGCACCTCCTCGCGGAAGGTGCGCGGCGCCCGTCCGGCGGTGGCGGCGGCCGACCAGTCCGGCGCGGGCAGCGCGCGGCGGTCGAGCTTGCCGTTGCCGGTGGTCGGCAGGGCGTCCAGCAGCACCAGGGCGGCCGGGACCAGGTACTCGGGCAGGCCGGCGGCGAGTGCGCGGCGCAGCGCCGCCGGGTCGGGCCGGGTGCCGTCGGCGGGCACCAGGTAGCCCACCAGGCGCTTGTCACCGGGCCGGTCCTCGCGGACCACGACGGCGGCCCGGCGCACCTCGGGCAGGCGGCCCAACGCGGCCTCCACCTCGCCGAGTTCGATCCGGAAGCCGCGGATCTTCACCTGGTCGTCGGAGCGGCCGAGGAAGGCCAGTTCGCCGTCGGCCGTCCAGCGGGCCAGGTCGCCGGTGCGGTACATCCTCGCGCCGGGGGCGCCGTACGGGTCGGCGGTGAAGCGCTCGGCGGTCAGGCCGGGCCGGTCGAGGTAGCCGCGGGCCAGGCCGGCGCCGGCGATGTACAGCTCGCCGGGCACGCCGGCCGGCACCGGGCGCAGCCGGCCGTCCAGCACGTACAGCCGGGCGCCCGCGATCGGACGGCCCAACGGGACCGGGCCGGGCGGGAGTTCGGTGCCGGCGGCGAGGCGCTTCTCGGTGCAGTGCACGGTCGCCTCGGTCGGGCCGTAGTGCTGCACCACCTCGGCCCGCGGGTGCCGGGCCCGCCAGGTGGCCAGCGCCTCGGCGGTGAGCGCCTCGCCGCCGAGCAGCAGCTGCCCGGTCGGGGAGAAGCCGGCCGGGAGGTCCTCCAGCATCGGCAGGTGGCTGGGGGTGCACTTCATGAAGGTGGTGGGGTGCGCGGTGGCGGCGCGCAGGGTGGCCGGGTCGTGCTCCAGTGCGGCGAGGTGCACGGTGCCGCCGGTGGTGAGCGGGGTGTAGAGGCCGACCACGGTCAGGTCGAAGGAGACCGGCGAGTGCACCAGCGCGGTGCCCTGCGCGGCGGCGTACGAAGAACCGCTCCAGCGCAGGTAGTTGACCAGCGAGCGATGCTCGACCACGACGCCCTTGGGGCGGCCGGTGGAGCCGGAGGTGTGGATGACGTACACCGGGTGGTTCGGCAGCAGCGGGGCGGTGCGGTCGGCGTCGGTGAGGTCGGCGGCGGGCAGCTCGGCCAGCTGGTCCAGGGTGGTGTCCTCGTCCAGCAGCAGGGTGGGGACGCCCGCCCCGGCCGGGGCGAGGGCGGCCGTCGCCCGGTCGGTGAGCAGCAGCACGGGCGCCGCGTCGTCCAGCAGGTAGCCGAGCCGCTCGGCCGGGTGGTTCGGGTCCAGCGGCTGGTAGGCGCCGCCGGCCTTGGCGACCGCGAGCAGCGCCGTCACCAGGTCGGGGGTGCGGGGCAGCAGCAGGGCGACGATCCGCTCCGGGCCGACGCCGTGGGCGGTGAGCAGCCGGGCCAGCCGGTTGGCGCGGGCGTTGAGCTCGGCGTAGCTCAGCTCCCGGCCGGCCGCGACCAGCGCGAGGGCGTCCGGGGTGCGGGCGGCCTGCCGCTCGAACAGTTCGGCCAGGGTCCCGCCGGGGGCGGAGGCCGGGGCGCCGGTGCTCCACTCGGTGAGGA
Organism: Kitasatospora sp. NPDC089509; assembly: GCF_044749365.1. Taxonomy (NCBI): domain Bacteria; kingdom Bacillati; phylum Actinomycetota; class Actinomycetes; order Kitasatosporales; family Streptomycetaceae; genus Kitasatospora; species Kitasatospora sp. NPDC089509. The sequence continues at coordinate 93,376 of NZ_JBIVHS010000002.1, forward strand.
TGCGGGAGCGTTCGGCGTCGTCCAGCAGGTCGACCTCGCCGATCCGGCGGCCGGGCTCGGCGGCCACGGCGGTCAGCAGGCGCAGCCAGCGCTCGGCGAGCCGCTCGGCGGTGGTGCGGTCGAACAGGTCGACGGCGAACTCCAGTGCGCCCGTCAGGCCCTGTCCGCCGGGGCGTTCGGCCAGTCGCAGCGACAGGTCGAACTTGGCGTCCGGGGCGCCCATGGGCTCCACCGTGCCCCGCGCGCCCGGCAGTTCGAGCACCGCCTCGGTGGTGTTCTGCAGGGTCAGCATGGTCTGGAACAGCGGGTGGCGGGCGAGCGAGCGGGTCGGGTTGAGGGCGTCGACCAGCTGCTCGAAGGGGACGTCCTGGTGCTGGTGGGCGGTGAGGTCGGTGTCCCGGACGCGGTGCAGCAGCTCGCTGAAGGTGGGGTCGCCGCTGGTGTCGGTGCGCAGGACGAGGGTGTTGACGAAGAAGCCGACCAGGTCGTCCAGGGCCTCGTCGGTGCGCCCGGCGACGGGGGTGCCGAGCGGGATGTCCTCGCCGGCGCCGAGCCGGGTGAGCAGGGCGGCCAGCGCGGCCTGGAGCACCATGAACAGGGTGACGCCGTGCGAGCGGGACAGCTCGGCCAGGGCGCCGTGCAGCTCGGCCGGGACGACCAGCGGGACGGCGTCGCCCCGGTGGCCGGCCACGGCCGGGCGCGGTCGGTCGGTGGGCAGGGCCAGTTCCTCCGGCAGGCCGGCCAGGGCCTCCCGCCAGTGGGCGAGCTGGCGCTCGGCGGTGCCGTCCGCGAGCAGGGCGCGCTGCCAGAGCGCGTAGTCCGCGTACTGGACCGGGAGTTCGGGCCACTGCGGGGTGGTGCCGGCCAGCCGGGCGGTGTACGCGGCGGAGACGTCGCGGGCCAGCGGGGCCATCGACCAGCCGTCCGCCGCGATGTGGTGGACCGTCAGGAGCAGCACGTGCTCCTCCGGGGCGAGGGTGAACAGTGCGGCGCGCAGCGGGAGTTCGGCGGCCAGGTCGAATGGGCGGGCGGCCTCGGCGGCCAGCAGTCCGGGCAGGTCCGCCTCGGTCGCCGGGGCGACGGCCAGCTGGACGGCCGGCTCGGGGCGGACGAGCTGCAGCGGCTCGCCGTCCGGACCCTCGGTGAAGACGGTGCGCAGCGCCTCGTGCCGGTCGACGACGTCCCGCAGGGCCGCGTCCAGGGCGCGGGCGTCCAGCCCGCCGTGCAGGCGGACGGCCAGCGGCAGGTGGTAGGCGGTGCCCGCGGTGCCCAGCCGGTCCAGCAGCCAGAGTCGGCGCTGGGCGTAGGAGACCGGGAGGTGCTCCGGCCGCTCGCCGGCGACCAGGGCCGGCCGGGCGGTGGCGGCCCGGTCGAGGCGGGTGGCGAGGCCCGCGACGGTGGGCGCCTCGAAGAGGTCCCGGATCTCCAGCTCGGCGCCGAGCACGGCGCGGACCCGGCTGACCAGGCGGGTGGCGAGCAGGGAGTGCCCGCCGAGGGCGAAGAAGTCGTCGTCCACGGAGACCGCGGTACGGCCCAGCACCTCGGCGAACACGGCGCAGAGCAGTTCCTCGCGCTCGGTGCGCGGGGCGCGGCCGACCGGGCCGGCGCTCACGGCGGGGGCGGGCAGGGCGCGGCGGTCGAGCTTGCCGTTGGGCGTCAGCGGCATGGCGTCCAGCACCACCAGGGCGCTCGGCACCATATGGGCGGGCACCAGCCCGATCAGGTGATCGCGCAGCTCGCGCACCAGGGCGGAGCGGTCCCGGGCACCGGCCGGGACGTTGGTGAAGGAGGCGGTCGGGGCGGTCGGGGCGGACCCGGTCGGCTCGGGGCCGACGCCGGGCGCCGAGAACACCACCTCCACCGCGCCCGGGTCGACGGCCGACCACTCGACGGCGACCCGGTAGCCCAGCCGCTCGCCGAGCGGGTGGAAGTCCTCCGGGTCGGGGGCGGCGGCCGGGTCGGGGGCGGTGGCGGCGGCCGCGCGGGCCTCCGCCACGGTGCCGCCGCCGTCCAGGATCCGCAGCGCGGCCAGCTCGGCCGCGATCCGGCCGTTCGGGACGTGGGTCAGCCGCAGTCGCTCCGGCCGCTCCTCGTCCAACACCCGGACCGCCTCGGCGAGTTCGCCGGTCCAGCGGTGCCGCAGGGCGGGCCCGGCCGGGTCCTGGGCGAGCGGGCGGCGGCGCAGCACCGCGTCGTAGCGGTAGCGGCTCAGCTCGTTGTGGTGGCGGCCGCGCCGCAGCAGCACCTCGGCGCCGCCGAGCTCCGGCAGCTCACGGGCCAGGGCCGCGAACAGCGCGGGGTCGACCAGCAGCTCCTCCTCACCGGCGACGGCCTGCCCGGCCTCGCGCAGCAGGGCCGCCGGGTCGGCGTCCGCCGCCGCCCGGCCGAGCCGGATCGCGGTCTGGAAGCTCCGCTGGAGCCGCAGGTTGCGCAGGTCGCCGAGGAACACCGCGCCGCCGGGGGCGACCAGGTCCAGCGCCCGGCGGACCACGTCCACCAGGTACTCGGCGCTCGGGAAGTACTGCGCGACGGAGTTGACCACGACGGTGTCGAAGGACCCGGCGGGCAGACCGGCCAGGTCGTGCGCGGGCCGGGCCGACAGCTCGACCCGCCCGGTCAGCTCCGGCACCCCGGCGACCTTGGCGCGCAGCGCGTCGATCGCCGCGCCGGAGACGTCGGCGCCGTGGTAGGCCTCCACCCGCGGCGCGAGCTGGGCCAGCAGCAGCCCGCTGCCGACGCCCAGCTCCAGCACCCGGCGCGGGGCCAGTCCGAGGATCCGGGCGACGGTGGTGTCCCGCCACTCGGCCATCTCCTCGGCCGGGATGGCCCGGCCGTCGTAGCTGCTCTTCCACAGGTCGAAGTCGGCGCCCAGGGCGCGCTCGGCGCTCTGCCGGTACTCGGCGTCGAACACCGTCTGCCAGCCGCCGACCTGCTCGGCCTCCCGGCCGGGGTCGCGGTCGGCGGCCTCGGCGGCGGGCACCACGTAGCCGACCAGCCGGACGTCGCCGGGGTGGTCCTCCCGGGCCAGCACGGCGCTCTGGGCGACGCCGGGGTGGCGCAGCAGCGCGGCCTCGATCTCGCCGGGCTCGATCCGGTGGCCGCGGATCTTGACCTGGGCGTCGGCGCGGCCGAGGAAGACCAGCTCGCCGCCGTCGCTCCAGCGGGCGCGGTCGCCGGTGCGGTACATCCGGGCGCCGTCCGGGCCGTACGGGTCGGCGGTGAAGCGCTCGGCGGTCAGCGCCGGGCGGTCGTGGTAGCCGCGGGCCAGGCCGTCGCCGGCGAGCCACAGCTCCCCGGCGACGCCGGGCGGGACCGGCCGCAGGCGCTCGTCGAGCACGTACACCCGGGTGTTGGCGATCGGGCGTCCGATCGTCGGGGCGGCGTCCGGGGTGACGGGCGAGGTGGTGGACCAGATGGTGGTCTCGGTCGGCCCGTACAGGTTGGTGACGTCGCCGATCCGGCACAGCTCCCCGGCCAGCGGCGCGGGCAGCGCCTCGCCGCCCACCAGCACGCGCAGCGGCGGGAGTTCGGCGGCGTGCTCGGCCAGCGCCCGCCACAGCGAGGGCGTGGCCTGGACGACGGTCGCGCCGGAGTCCGCCAGCAGGGCGGCCAGCGCGCCGGGGTCGCGCACGGTGGAGCGGGGCACCAGCTCCACCCGGGCGCCGGAGACCAGCGGCAGGTACAGCTCCAGGGCGGCGATGTCGAAGGAGACGGTGGTGACGGCGGCCCAGCGGTCCTCGGCGGTGAGCGGGAAGCGCTCGGCCATGTCGGCCAGGAAGTTGGCCAGGTTGGCGTGCGAGAGCACCACGCCCTTGGGCCTTCCGGTGGAGCCGGAGGTGTAGATGACGTACGCGGGGTGCGCGGGCAGCGGCGCGGCGAGCGCGACCTCGGCGCCGGGCTCCTCCTGCGGTGCGTCCAACAAGAGTACCGGGCAGGGGAGTTCGGCCGGCAGCCGGTCGGCGGTGTCGGCGGTGGCCAGCACCAGCACCGGGGCGGAGTCCGCCAGCACGTAGGCGATCCGCTCCGCGGGGTACTCCGGGTCCACCGGGACGTACGCCGCACCGGACTTGAGCACCGCGAGCAGCGCCACCACCAGCTCGGCGGTGCGCGGCAGCGCCAGCGCGACCCGGCGCTCCGGCCCGGCGCCGCGGGCGGCCAGCAGCCGGGCCAGCCGCTCGGCGCGGGCGTCCAGCTCGGCGTACGTCAGCTCCACGCCCTCGCAGCCGAGCGCGACGGCCTGCGGGGTGCGGGCGGTCTGCGCCGCGAACAGCTCCGGCAGCAGGGCCGGCGGGATGCTCCGGGCGGTGGCGTTCCACGCGGTCAGCACGGTCGAGCGCTCGGCGTCGGTGAGCAGCGCGGCCGCGCCGATCGGCTGCTCCGGGGCCTCCACCAGGGCGGCCAGCAGCCGCACCCAGCGGGTGACCAGGGTCTCCACGGTGCCGCGCTCGTACAGGTCGGTGGCGTACTCGACGGAGCCCCGGATGCCGTCCGGCCGGCCGTCCGGGCCGGTGTGCTCGGACAGGTTGAGGAACAGGTCGAACATCGCGGTGTCGGCGGCGACCGGCTCGATCCGGCTCGCCAGGCCCGGCAGGTCCAGCACGGCCCGGGTGTTGTTCTGCAGCGCCAGCATGATCTGGAACAGCGGGTGGCGGGCCAGCGAGCGGGTCGGGTTGAGGGCGTCGACCAGCTGCTCGAACGGCACGTCCTGGTGCTGCTGGGCGGCCAGGTCGGTGTCCCGGACCCGGCGCAGCAGCTCGGCGAAGCTGGGGTCGCCGCTGGTGTCGGTGCGCAGGACGAGGGTGTTGACGAAGAAGCCGACCAGGTCGTCCAGGGCCTCGTCGGTGCGCCCGGCGACGGGGGTGCCGAGCGGGATGTCCTCGCCGGCGCCGAGCCGGGTGAGCAGGGCGGCCAGCGCGGCCTGGAGCACCATGAACACGGTCACCCCGTGCTGCCGGGCCACCTCCGCCAGGCGGGCGTGGACGGCCGCCGGGATCTCCACGGCGGCCAGCTCGCCCCGGTGGCCGGCGACGGCCGGGCGCGGTCGGTCGGTCGGCAGCGCCAGCTCCTCGGGCAGGCCCTGGAGCGCGGTGCGCCAGTGCGCCAGCTGCCGGCCGAGCAGGCTGTCGGGGTCCTCCTCGCGGCCCAGCAGCTCCCGTTGCCAGAGCGCGAAGTCGGCGTACTGCACCGGGAGTTCGTCCCACTGCGGGGCCAGTCCGGCCCGTCGGGCGGCGTACGCGGCGGAGACGTCGGCGGCCAGCGGGGCCAGCGACCACCCGTCGCCGGATATGTGGTGGAGCGTCAGCTGCAGGACGTGCTCCTCCGCGGCGAGCGCGAACAGCGCGGCGCGCAGCGGGAGTTCGGCGGCCAAGTCGAACGGCCGGGCGGCCTCGGCGCGCAGTGCGGCGGCCAGCCCGTCCTCGGTGGCCGGGCGCACCGGCAGCGGTACGGCGGCCGCGGCCCGCACCACCTGGTACGGCAGGCCGTCCGGGCCCTCGGTGAACACCGTGCGCAGGGACTCGTGCCGGGCGGAGACGTCGCCGAGCGCGGCCGCGAGCGCGGCGGTGTCCAGTGGGCCGGAGAGCCGGACGGCCAGCGGCATGTGGTAGGCGCCGCCCGCGCCGAGGCCGTTGAGGAACCAGAGCCGGCGCTGCGCCGAGGAGACCGGCACCGCCTCGGGCCGCTCGGCCCGCAGCAGCGGCCGTCGGGCCCCCTCGGCCCGCTCCAGCCGCTCGGCCAGCGCGGCGACGGTCGGCGCCTCGAACAGGTCGCGGACCGGCAGCTCCACCCCGAGCACGGTGCGGACCCGGCTGACCAGGCGGGTGGCCAGCAGGGAGTGCCCGCCGAGGGCGAAGAAGTCGTCGTCCACCGACACCTCGGGGGCGCCCAGCAGCTCGGCGAACAGCGCCACCAGCCGGGCCTCGCGCGCGGTGCGCGGCGCCCGCCCGGCCGGCTCCGCGGTCAGGGCGGGGGCGGGCAGGGCCCGGCGGTCCAGCTTGCCGTTGGCCGTGACCGGCAGGGCGGCCAGCTCCACCAGGGCGGACGGGACCATGTAGTCGGGCAGCACCGCCGCGAGGTGCCTGCGGACGCCCGCGAGGTCGACGTCCCCGGCGGCGACCAGGTAGCCGACGATGCGCTTGTCGCCGGGGCGGTCCTCGCGGACGACCACGGCGGCGTGGTCGATGTCCGGGTGGGCCGCCAACTGGGCCTCGATCTCGCCGAGTTCGATCCGGAAGCCGCGGATCTTGACCTGGTCGTCGGCGCGGCCGGCGAAGACCAGGGCGCCGTCGGCGGTCCAGCGGGCGATGTCACCGGTGCGGTACATCCGGGAACCCACCGGGCCGTACGGGTCGGCGGTGAAGCGATCGGCGGTCAGGCCGGGGCGGCCCAGGTAGCCGCGGGCCAGCTGGACGCCGGCCAGGTAGAGCTCGCCGGGCACCCCGGGGGCGACCGGCCGGAGCCGGCCGTCGAGCACGTACACCCGGGTGTTCCAGACCGGACGGCCGATCGGCACGCCGGGGCCGCTCGCGGGGGCGGCGCAGTCCCAGGCGGTGACGTCGACGGAGGCCTCCGTCGGGCCGTACAGGTTGTGCAGCGGCACGCCCGGCAGGACGCCGAGGAACCGGTCGCGCAGCTCGGCGGGCAGGGCCTCGCCGGAGCAGAGCACCGCGCGCAGGCCGGTGCACCCGGCCGCGCCCGGCTCCTGGACGAAGGCCTGAAGCATGGACGGCACGAAGTGGGTGACGGTGATCCGCTCGCGGCGGATCAACTCGGCCAGGTGGGCCGGGTCCTGGTGCCCGCCGGGCTTGGCGACCACCAGTGCGGCGCCCTCCAGCAGCGGCCAGAAGAACTCCCAGACGGAGACGTCGAAGCCGAACGGCGTCTTCTGCAGGACGCGGTCCCCGGCGCCGATCCGGTAGGCGTGCTGCATCCAGGCCAGCCGGTTGACGATGCCCCGGTGCGGGACGGCGACGCCCTTGGGGCGGCCGGTGGAGCCGGAGGTGAAGATCACGTAGGCCGGGTTCAGCGGGTGCGGGGCGGCCGGGCGCGGACCGGCCGGGTCGGCGGCGAGCCGCGCCAGGACGGCGGGGTCGTCCAGCGGCACGACCTCGGTGGCGGTGTCCGGCAGCGCGGCACGGGTGGCCGCGGTGGCGAGCACCAGGGCGGGCGCGCCGTCCGTCAGCAGCGCGCCGATCCGCTCGGCCGGCAGGTGCGGGTCGACCGGCAGGTAGGCCGCGCCGGACTTCACCACCGCCAGCAGGGCGACCACCAGCTCGACCGAGCGCTCCAGCACCACCGCGACGGTGCGCTCCGGACCGGCGCCGTGGGCGGCCAGCAGCCGGGCCAGGCGGTCGGCCCGGTCGTCGAGTTCGGCGTACGTCAGCTCGGTGCCCTCGAAGACCAGGGCGGTCGCGCCGGGGGTGCGGGCGGCCTGGGCCTCGAACAGCTCCGGCAGGGTGCGGTCGGGGACCTCGGCGGCGGTGTCGTTCCAGCGGTCGAGGACGTGCTCGCGCTCCTCCTCGGTCAGGATCTCCACCGCGCCGATCCGCCGCCCGGGGTCGGCGGTCACCGCGTCGATCAGCCGGGCCCAGCGGGCCGACAACTGCTCGACGGTCGCCCGGTCGAACACCTCCTCGGCGTACTCGACGGTGCCCTCGATGCCACCGAAACCGGCTTCGTCGGAGGTGAGTTCGGTCAGGCTCAGGGCCAGGTCGAACTTGGCCGCCGGGGCGCCGGTCGGCTCCACCCGGGCGTGCAGGCCCGGCAGGTCGAGGGCGGCCGCGGCGTTGTTCTGCAGGGTCAGCATGACCTGGAACAGCGGGTGCCGGGCGGTCGACCGGGCCGGGTTGAGCACGTCCACCAGCTGCTCGAACGGGACGTCCTGGTGGGCGAAGGCCGAGAGGTCCGACTCCCGGACCCGGCCCAGGAGTTCGCGGAAGCTCGGGTCGCCGGAGACGTCGGTGCGCAGCACCAGGGTGTTGACGAAGAAGCCGACCAGCTCCTCCAGTGCGGCGTCGGCGCGCCCGGCCACCGGGGTGCCGAGCGGGATGTCCTCGCCCGCGCCCAGGCGGCTGAGCAGGGCGGCCAGCGAGGCCTGGAGCGCCATGAAGACGGTCGCCCCCTCGGCCCGGGCCAGCTCGGCGAGCCGGCGGTGGGTGGCGGCGGACACCGTGACGGGCACGGTGGAGCCGCGGTGGCCCGCCACGGCGGGCCGGGGGCGGTCGGTCGGCAGCTCCAGCTCGGTCGGCAGACCGGCCAGGGCCTCGCGCCAGTGGTCGAGCCCGCGCTCGGCCGCCGCGCCGTCGAGCAGCTCGCGCTGCCAGAGCGCGTAGTCGGCGTACTGGACGGGCAGTTCGGTCCACCGCGGCGCGGTGCCGGCGCGGCGGGCGGTGTAGGCCGTGGAGAGGTCGCGGGCGAGCGGCGCCATCGAAGCACCGTCGGCGGCGATGTGATGGACCGTCAGCTGAAGCACGTGCTCGTCTGCGGCGATCCTGAACAGGACCGCGCGCAGCGGGAGTTCGGCGGTGAGGTCGAAGGCGGGCGCCGCATGCGCGGCCATCGCCCCGGCGAGCTGCGGCTCGGTGACGTCCACGACCGGGCAGTCGACCGCCGCTCGCGCGACCTCCAGCACCCGCTGCCGGGGGTCACCCGCGGCGTTCTCGGTGAAGACCGTGCGCAGCGCCTCGTGCCGCGCCACGACGTCGCCGAGGGCGGCCGTCAGGGCGTCGGAGTCGAGCGGGCCGGAGAGCCGGACCGCCAGCGGCAGGTGGTAGGCGGCGCCGGCGGTGCCCATCCGCTCCAGGAACCACAGGCGCTGCTGGGCGTAGGACAGCGGGAGTTCGGCGGGCCGCTCGGCGGCGGCGAGTGAAGGTCGGGCAGGGGTGACCACGCCGGCGCCGATCCGCTCGGCGAAGGCGGCGACGGTCGGGGCCTCGAACAGGTCGCGCAGCTGCGGCTCGACGTCGAGCGCGGCCCGTACCCGGCCGAGCAGCCGGGTGGCCAGCAGCGAGTGCCCGCCGAGCGCGAAGAAGTCGTCCTCGATTCCGACCGCGGGCAGGCCGAGCACCTCGGCGAAGGCGGCGCAGAGCAGTTCCTCGCGCTCGTCGCGCGGGGCGCGGGCATCGTCGGAGGCGGTGAACTCGGGTGCGGGCAGCGCGAGTCGGTCGATCTTGCCGCTCGGGGTGAGCGGCAGGGCGGGCAGCGCGACCAGGGCGCTCGGCACCATGTACTCGGGCAGGGTGCCGCGCAGGTGGCGCCGCAGCTCCTCCCGGTCGTCGGCGGGTGCGGAGGCGGCCGCGGACTCGTCGAGGACGACGTAGCCGACCAGCCGCTGGTCGCCCGGCCGGTCCTCGCGCACCACCACGACGGCCCGGCGCACCGCCGGGTGCCCGGTCAGCGCGGCCTCCACCTCGCCGGGTTCGACCCGGTTGCCGCGCACCTTGACCTGGGCGTCGGCCCGGCCGAGCAGGTCGATCGAGCCGGCCGGGTTCCAGCGCGCCAGGTCGCCGGTGCGGTACATCCGGCTGCCCGGCAGGCCGTACGGGTCCGCGAGGAAACGTTCCGCCGTCAGCCCGGCCCGGCGCAGGTAGCCGCGGACCGGGGCGGCGCCGCCCACGTACAGCTCGCCGACCGCTCCGGCCGGGACCGGCCGCAGCGCGGCGTCCAGCACGTACGCGGTGGTGTTGTCGAAGGGCAGGCCGATCGGCTGGCGCCCGGCGTCGCAGTCGCCGGAGACGGAGTCGCCGCAGATCTCGGAGGAGCCGTAGAAGTTGACCAGCCGGGCGTCCGGCAGCACGGCGGCGAAGCGGGCCGCCAGGTACGGCGGGATGCTCTCGCCGGTGGTGATCCACAGCCCGCAGAGCGCCAGTTCGGCCGGGTCGGCGGTGTCCAGCATCGCCGCCAGCAGGCTGGGGACCACGATGATCCGGCCGACCCGGTGCTCGGCGATCAGCCCGGCCAGTGCCAGCGGGTCCTTGGCCTGCTCGCCGTCGGCGAGGACCAGGCCCTCGCCGTGCAGCAGTGCGCCCAGCAGCTCGCTGGAGCCGTCCACGAAGCTCAGCGAGCTCTTGGCCAGCAGCGGGCGGCCGGGGAGGTACGGGTGGCGGCGGGCGATCGCGCCCAGGTGGTTGACCTCGGCGGCGTGCACCCCGACCACGCCCTTCGGGCGGCCGGTGGAGCCGGAGGTGTAGACGACGTAGGCCGGGTGCTCGGGCAGGAGCGGGCGCAGCCGGTCGGCGTCCGTCAGATCCGAGCCGTCGGTCAGGTCGGCGCGGTCGTGATCGGAGCCGTCGGTCAGGTCGGAGCCGTCGTGATCGGAGCCGTCCGCGTGGGTCGTCGCGGGAAGCAGCAGCACCGGGGCGTCGCAGCCCGCCAGGACGGCCGCGGTCTCCTCGGCGGCGAGCGCCAGCACCGGCCGGGCGTCGGCCAGCATGTACCCGATCCGCTCGGCGGGCCAGGTCGGGTCGACCGGCAGGTAGGCCGCGCCCGTCTTCAGCACGGCGAGCAGCGCCACCACCAGCTCGACCGAGCGCGGCAGCGCCAGCGCGACCAGGTCCTCGGCGCCGACGCCACGCTCGACCAGCGTCCGGGCGAGCCGGTTGGCCCGGGCGTTGAGCTCGGCGAAGTCCACCCGCTCGCCCCGGCAGACGACCGCGGTGGCCTCCGGCGTCCGGGCGGCGCGCCGCTGGAACAGCTCGGTCAGGGTGGTCCGTTCGACGGGCGCCGCATCGCCGGTGCCGGCCGCGAGCAGCCGCGCGTCCTCGGCGGGCTCCAGCAGGGCGATCCGGCCGACCGGCTGGTCGGCCCCGCTCGCGGCGAGGCGGTCGAGCAGCCGCAGGAAGCGCTCGGCGTGCCCGGCCAGCTCCCGCTCCTCGTACAGCGCGGGGTTGGCGTCGACGACCAGCCGCATGCCCCGGCCGGCCTGCCGGTCGTAGACCACGAAGGCGAGGTCCTCGACCGGGCCGTTGCCCAGGTTGTGGAAGGTCGCGGGGTGGCCGCCGAAGGAGAGGTCGTAGTCGAAGGACATGATGTTGACCGTCGCGCCGGCCAACTGCCCGGTGCCGCCGAGGAGTCCGAGCTCCCGGCGGAGCTCCTCGTAGCGGTAGCGCTGGTGGCGCAGCGCCTCGCGGGCGGTGGCGCTGGTGTGGCGCAGCAGCTCGCCGACCGTCCGGCCGGGGTCCGCCGACAGGCGCAGCGGCAGCACGTTGGTGAGCATGCCGGGAACGGCGCGGGCGGTGCGGCCGACCCGGGCGGTCACCGGCAGCCCGAGGACGACCTCCGGCGCGCCGGTGAGCCGGCCGGTGTACAGCGCGGCCGCCGCCAGCAGGACCACCGAGCGGCTGACCCCGAGCCGGCGGGCGCCGGCCCGCAGCGCGTCGGCGTGGGCGGGGGAGAGCTCGATGCCGTGCCGCAGGTGGGTGTGGGCGGCGGGGGCGGTGCGGCCCGCCAGGGTGGCCGGCTCGGGGCGGTCGGCCAGCCGCTCCAGCCAGTACCGGCGGTCGGCCTCGTACGTCGCCGAGGCGCGGTACTCGGCCTCCTGCTCGACCAGGTGGCGGAAGCCCGGCAGCGCCCCCTCGGCGGCGGGCTCGCGGCCCTCGGCCAGCGCCGAGTAGACCTCGGCGACCCGGGCCGCGATCAGCGGGCCGGTGAAGCCGTCGACCAGGGCGTGGTGGGCCCGCTGGTACCAGAACCAGCGGTCCTCGGCGGCCCGGAACAGCAGCTGGGTGAAGCCGCGCCCCCGCGAGGGGTCGAGCGGACGGGCCAGGTCGGCCCGCATCCGGTCGAGCGCGGCCGCCCACGGGTCGGACTCCCCGCTCACGTCCACCAGCGGCAGCGGCCAGTCCCCGTCCTCGACCACCCGCTGGACCGTCACGCCGTCGACGACGGCGAACCGCAGCCGGAACGCCTCGCACTCCCGCACGGTCCGGCGCACCGCCCGCTCGAACACCGCCGGGTCGATCGCGCCGTGGATCTCCGTGCACTCGGAGACCTGGTAGGCGGGGGAGGCGGGGTCGAGCTGCTGGGCGAACCACAGGCCGGACTGCCCGGCGAGCAGCGGCCAACTGGTGGGGGAGACGTCCGACATCGTTGAGGGCTCCGTTGGTCGGCGTGGATTCGTACGGGGTGCTGCGGTGGTGCTGCGGGGGTGCGCGGCGGCGGGCGGAGGGCCCGGCGCGGGGGCGCGGGAGGGCGACGGGGGCACGCTGAGGGGTGCCCACGGGCGTGCCGGAACCGGGTGACGGCCGGTCACGCCCCGTGGCCTCGATCAATGTAGTCGCAGGTCAGGCGGCCGTCGGTGGCTCCGAACGTCGCCCAGGTGAAGATCAGGGAAACCTTGACCGAATCACCAGCGCATCGACCTGGTTTCTGGTAAGGGCGCTACCGGCCAAGTTCATCCATGGGTACGAAAGTTGGCCGCGAAACGGTTCATCCGGAACGGAGCGGACCGTTCAGGGACCCCCGCTACTGTCCGGATCCGGCACCCCAACGGACCCTCAGAGCGAGCAGAGGACATCAGCATGAGCTCCTTGCCCACCGCCGTCTTTCCCGCGGACCTCGGCCTCGACCACGTCGAACTCCACGTCGCCGACGTGGACGCCGCCGCCGCCGACCTGTGCGGGCGCTTCGGCTTCACCGTCGTCGGCACCACCGGACCGGCCGCCGACGGCCTGCGCGGCCTGGCCCTCGCCCAGGGCCGGATCAGCCTCGCGCTGACCGCGGCCACTGCGGACGACCACCCCGCCACCGCCTACGTGCTGGCCCACGGCGACGGCGTCGCCGGCATCGCGCTGCGCACCGCCGACGCGGCCGCGGCCTTCGCCGAGGCGGTGCGCCGCGGCGGCCGCCCGATCGCCGAACCGCGCGTCCTGGACGGTGAGTTCCGTACAGTGGTGGCGACCGTCGGCGGCTTCGGCGACGTCGTCCACACCTTCGTCCAGCGCGACCCGGCCGACCCCGGCACGCTCCCGCCCGGCTTCGTCCCGGCCCCGTCCGTGGGCGAACCGGCCGCCGTAGGCGAGTCGGCCGACGCCCCCGGCCTGCTGGAGCTCGACCACTTCGCCGTCTGCGTCCCCGGCGGCGAACTGGACGCCACCATCGCGTACTACCGGGACGTCCTCGGCTTCGAGCAGACCTTCGAGGAGCGGATCGAGGTCGGCACCCAGGCGATGAACTCCCAGGTCGTGCAGAGCGCCGACCGCGGCGTCACCTTCACGGTCATAGAGCCCGACACCACCGCCGACCCCGGCCAGATCGACATGTTCCTCAAGCGGCACGGCGGCGCCGGCGTCCAGCACCTCGCCTTCGCCAGCGCCGACGCCGTCCGCTCCGTCCGCGCCCTCGCGGAGCGCGGCGTGCACTTCCTCAGCACCCCCGGCGCCTACTACGACGCGCTCGCCGACCGGGTCGCCCCGCGCACCCACACGGTGGCCGAACTGCGCGAGCTGAGCCTGCTGATCGACGAGGACCACGGCGGCCAGCTGTTCCAGATCTTCACCCGCTCCGGCCACGAACGCCGCACCCTGTTCTTCGAGGTCATCGAGCGGATCGGCGCCGAGACCTTCGGCAGCTCCAACATCAAGGCGCTGTACGAGGCCGTCGAGGTCGAGCGCCTCCGGCAGGACGGCGGGCAGGAGTGACCACCGTGGCCGAAGCGCGTACCGCCCCCGCGCCGCCCGCCCTCGCCCACCAGCTCACCGTCGCCGAGGTCGAGGCCGCCGCCGCCGGCCTGCTGCCGCCCGGCGCCCGGGACTTCATCGCCGGCGGCAGCGGCGCCGAGACCAGCCTGGCCGCCAACCGCGCCGCACTGGACGAGGTCTTCCTGGTGCCGCGGGTCCTGCGGGACGTCTCCGCCCGCACCACCGCCACCTCCCTGCTCGGCACCCTGGCCGCCGCGCCGCTCGCCGTCGCCCCCGTCGCCTACCACCGACTCGCCCACCCGGACGGCGAGTTGGCCGCCGCCCGGGCCGCCGCCGAGGCGGGCGTGCCGTTCACCGCCGCCACCCTCAGCAGCTACCCGATCGAGCGGATCACCGCGACCGGCGCCACCACCTGGTTCCAGCTGTACTGGCTGCGCGACCGCGCCCAGCGCCTCGACCTGGTCCGCCGCGCCGAGGCGGCCGGCTGCACCGCCCTGGTGCTCACCGTCGACGTGCCCTGGATGGGCCGCCGGCTGCGCGACATCCGCAACGGCTTCGCCCTCCCGCCCGAGGTCACCGCCGCCAACCTCACCGAGGCCGCCGGCTCCGCCGCCCACCGGGCCACCCCCGGCTCCGCCGTCGCCGTCCACACCTCGCTCGCCTTCGCCTCCACCCTCACCTGGGCCGACGTCGAGGAACTGCGCGGCCTCACCCGGCTGCCGCTGGTCCTCAAGGGCATCCTCGACCCCGAGGACGCCGCCCTCGCCGTCCGCTGCGGAGCGGACGCCGTGATCGTCTCCAACCACGGCGGCCGCCAGCTGGACGGCGCCGTCCCCGCCGTCCAACTGCTCGGCGAGATCCGCGCCGCCGTCGGCGACAGCGACTGCCAGGTCTTCGTCGACGGCGGCATCCGCAGCGGACTCGACGTGCTGCGCTGCCTCGCCCTCGGCGCCGACGCCGCCCTGGTCGGCCGCCCGGTCCTGTGGGGCCTGGCCGCCGCGGGCCGGGCCGGCGCGGCCCGCGTCCTCGACCTGCTGACCGACGAGTTCGAGGACGCCCTCGGCCTGGCCGGCTGCGCCGCACCCGCCGAGGCCCGTACCCTGCGCACCGTCCTCCGGCCCGGCCACACCCCCCGACCCCGCTGACAGGAGACCGCGTTGACCAGCACCACCACCCGACTGGAACTCTCCGCCCTGCACTCCTCGCTGGCCGACCCGGCCCTGGAGTCGATGAACTTCCTCAACGAGATCGCCGGCCGCTACCCCGAGGCGATCGCCCTGGCGGCCGGCCGGCCCAGCGAGGAGTTCTTCGAGATCGCCGCCGTCCACCGCTATCTGCACCGCTACGAGCGCCACCTCACCGAGGAGTTGGGGCTGACCGCCGAGCAGGCCGGCCGCGCCTTCTTCCAGTACGGCCGCACCAAGGGCGTCATCCACGAGCTGGTCGCCCGCAACCTCGCCGCCGACGAGGGCATCACTGCCGACCCGGAGTCGGTCGTGGTCACGGTCGGCTGCCAGGAGGCGATGTTCCTGGTCCTGCGCGCGCTGCGCACCGACGAGCGCGACGTCGTGCTCGCCGTCGCCCCGACCTACGTCGGTCTCACCGGCGCGGCCCGGCTGGTCGACCTGCCGGTGCGCACCGTCCGCAGCGGCCCCACCGGGATCGACCTCGACGACCTCGCCGAGGTGATCCGCCGGGCCCGCGCCGAGGGCCTGCGCCCGCGCGCCTGCTACCTGCTGCCCGACCACGCCAACCCCTCCGGCCTCAGCCTCGACCTGGCCACCCGGCACGCCCTGCTCGACCTGGCCGAACGCGAGGACCTGCTGCTCCTGGAGGACAACCCGTACGGCCTGTTCACGGCCGGCGGCGAGCGGCTGCCCACCCTCAAGGCGCTGGACACCCGCCGCCGGGTCGTCTACCTGGGCTCGTACGCCAAGACCGGCCTGCCGGGCGCCCGGATCGGCTTCGTGGTCGCCGACCAGGAGGTGGTGCACCCCGACGGCGGCACCGGCCTGTTCGCCGACGAACTCGCCAAGCTCAAGAGCATGGTGACGGTCAACACCTCGCCGATCGCCCAGGCCGTGATCGCCGGCAAGCTGCTGGAGCACGGCGGCAGTCTGGTCCGCGCCAACGAGCGGGAGACCGCCCGCTACCGGGAGAACCTCCGCTGCCTGCTCGACGCCCTCGCCGGGCACTTCCCGGCCGACGGCCCGGTGCGCTGGAACACCCCGGAGGGCGGCTTCTTCCTGGTCGTCACCCTGCCCTTCGAGGCCGACGACGACCTGCTCACCGTGTCGGCCCGGGACCACGGCGTGCTCTGGACCCCGATGCGGCACTTTCACGACGCCCCGGAGGCGGCGAACCAACTCCGACTCTCCGTCAGTGTGGTGACACAGGATCAAATCTGTGAGGGCGTCCGCCGGTTGGCCGCACTGATCGCCGACCGCCTGGCCTGACGGGGCCTCGTGAGCGGCTCAGCCCGCCTCGGCGATCAGGGCGCGGAGCGCGCCGGCGACCGGGGCGGGCCGCTCCTGCATGGCGACGTGGCCGGTGTCCGGGAGGGTGAGGAGACGGGCGTCGCGGAAGGCCGCGTAGGCGCGGGCGGCGAGCCGGAACGGGACGAGGCGGTCCTCCCGGCCGTAGACCAGCAGGGTCGGGGCGGTGATCCGGCCGGCCTGCTGCCAGGGGGAGGAGACGCCCCGGTGCAGGGAGGCGCGGACCACCGCGCGCATGCCCTCGGGCAGCATCCGCGGTGCGTGCGGGAGCGCGCTGCGGCGCAGGCGCTCGCGGGCCTCGGCCGCGCGCTGGTCGGGGCGGACCCGGCCGGGGTCGGCGTAGATCAGCCGGTAGAGGTCGTCGAGTTGGCGCTCCGGGCTGCGGCCGGCCAGCAGCCGGCCGTACAGTCGCGGGGCGCCCGGCAGGGCGAGCAGGGCCGCCCGCGCGGCCTGCGGCGGCGGAAGGGCCGGCAGGACGGGGGCGAGCAGGGTCAGCGAGGCGACCAACTCGGGCCGGTGGGCGGCGAGATGGAGTGCGGTCAGGCCGCCGAGGGAGTTGCCGACCAGGTGGACCCTGCCGGGCCCGGCGCGGTCGAGGTGGGCGGCGACGGCGGCGGCCTGGCCCTCGACGGTGACGACGCCCCCGGCCGGGGGCGCGGACCGGCCGTAGCCGGGGAGGTCCAGGGCCAGGCAGTGCACCGAGCCGCGCAGCAGGTCGATCAGGGCGGCCCAGTTGTGGGTCCAGCCGCCGAGTCCGTGCAGGAACACGGCGGTCCCGGCGCCGGGCGCGGTGCTGGGGGTGTAGTCGGCGGCGAGCGGCTGGTGCACGGGGGTGGGTCCTCAGGGGTCGTCGAGTGGTCGGAGGAGTGCGGGGCTCAGCGCCGCAGCGGTCCGGCGGTCTCCGCGATGGCGAGGCGGTAGTGCCCGATCAGCCGGTCGCCGACGGCGTCCCAGCCGCGCTCGGACACGGCGGCGCGGCCCGCCCGGCCGAGGTCCGCCCGTAGGTCGGGGTCCCGGGCGAGCCGTTCGACGGCCGTGCGGAACTCCTCCCCGGCGCCGGGCGGCACCAGGAAGCCGGTGCGCCCCGGGCGGACCAGGTCCAGCGGCCCGCCGGCCGCCGGGGCGACCACCGGCAGGCCGCTGGCCATCGCCTCCTGGACGGTCTGGCCGAAGGTCTCGTACGGCCCGGTGTGCGCGAACACGTCGAACGAGGCGTACAGCCGGGCGAGTTCGTGCCCGGTGCGGCGGCCCAGGAACACCGCGTCCGGCAGTGCGGCCTCCAGCGGGGCGCGGCACGGGCCGTCACCGACGACCACCAGCCGGACACCCGGCAGCCGGGACGCCGGCGCCAGCCGGTCGACCTGCTTCTCCGCCGCCAGCCGTCCGACGTAGCCGACCAGCACCTCCCCGCGCGGGGCGAGCCGGCGGCGCAGGGCGTCGTCCCGGTGGCGCGGGTGGAACCGCTCCCGGTCGACGCCGCGCGGCCACAGGTGCAGCCGGGGGACGCCGTGGGCGGCCAGTGCGCCCAGCGAGGCCTGGGAGGGTGCCAGCGTCCGGGCGGCCGCGGTGTGGATCCGCCGCAGGATCCGCCAGGCCGCCCGGGGGCCGGCCCCGCCGAGGAACGGCAGGTAGGTGCGGGCGTAGGCGGCCATGTCCGTCTGGAACACCGCCACGGCCGGGATCCCGGCCCGCCGGGCCGCCGCCGCGCCGGCCGCCCCGAGCGCGAACGGCCCGGCCAGGTGGACGACCTGGGGGCGGTGGCGGTCGATCGCGGCGGCCAACCGCCCGCCGGGCAGGGCGATCCGCACCTCCGGGTAGCCGGGCAGCGGCACCGACCGGACCCGGAGCACCTGGTAGCCGTCCACCTGCTCGGGTCCGCGCCGGGCGCGGGTCGCCGGGGTGACCACCAGTACGGAGTGGCCGCGGGCGGTCAGGTGCTCGGCGGTCCGCAGCACGGAGTGGGCGACGCCGTTGAGCTGCGGGGGGAAGGACTCGGTGACGATCAGGACGCGCAGTCGGCCGCCGGGCGCAGCCGGGGCCGGGCCCGCCGCGGGGCGGACCGTCGCCCCGGACAGCAGCCGGCTCACCGGGCGCTCCCGCGGTCGGCCCGCGCCCCGGGCACGGAAGGCACCGGAGGCACGCAGGGTGCGGTCGCGCCCGGGGGCGAGTCGACGGAGCGCCCGACCTCCCGCAGGTCGCGCAGGATCTCCCGGAAGGAGTCGACCAGCCCGGCCTCGCCGTACGCCAGCCCCACCTCGGCGCAGTAGCCGCGCACGATCCGCGCGGCGGGCCGCAGCGCCGCGATCGGCATGGCCGGGAAGAGGTGGTGCTCGATCTGGTACCCGAGGCCGCCGAACAGGAAGTGGGTGAACCGCCCGGCGCGCAGGTTGCGGGAGGGCAGCACCTGGCGCCGGAGGTAGTCCGCGGGCGGCTCGTCCGGGCCGGTCATCGGCATGCCCTTGTGGTTGGGCGCGAAGATGCAGCCCAGGTAGACGCCGAGCACGGCGCCGCACAGCACGGCGAAGGCCAGCGCCTGGAGCGGGGTGAGCACGACCAGCAGCAGGCCCGCCGCGAGGAGGTAGTGCAGTGCGGCGAGGCTCCGTTCCAGCACCGGGTGGCGGAGCCGGCCCCGGACCAGGGTCACGGTGGTGGCGACGACCAGGCCGAGCGCCTGGAGGGAGAGCAGCGGGAAGAACAGCTCCGCCTGGTACTTGGCGACGGTCCTGCGCAACCCCCGTGTGCGCCGGGCCTGTTCGGCGGTGCGGACGAAGAGGATGGCGTTCGCGGCCGGATCGCGGCCCTCCCGGTTGGGGTGGGCGTGGTGGCGGTTGTGGTCGCTGACCCACCAGCCGTAACTCATCCCGACCACCAGGTTGCCGAGCAGGATGCCCGCCAGATCGGTGCTCCGGCGCCCGGAGAACACCGCGTGGTGCGCGATGTCGTGCCCGAGCAGCGCCAACTGGCCCAGGACCAGGGCGAGTACGGGGGCCAGGCCGAGCTGCCACCAGGTGGCGCCGAGGGCGGTGAACCCGGTCAGGACCAGCGCGAGGGCGAGCAGCAGGGCGCCGGCCCGGCAGCCGTAGTACAGCGGGCGCCTGCGGAGCAGTCCGGCCTCGGTGACGCGTCGGCGCAGCTCGGCGAAGTCGCCGTGCCGGGTGGTGCCGGCGGTCGGGGTGTCCTGAAGGGTCATGCCACCATCCCGGTCTCGGGTCGCTCCGGCCGGTCGTGGCCGTCATGCCGTCCGGCCCAGGGCCACGTGGTGTGGTCCTGGGCCGGACGGCCTCAGCCTTTCGTGTGCGCTCGGTGGTTGTCCCGGTGCGGTCCCGTGTCGTGGTCGGATGGGCACGATCGGGCGGGTGGCGGCCCGGTTTGCTCCGTCAGGGGTACGACGGCCGATCGTGTTTGCGAGGCCCGGCGGGCCCGGACGGTCAGTGGATCAGGTGGAGGCTGAAGGCGTCGTCGGTGGAGAAGGACGGCGTCTTCACGTGCGTCACGCCGGTCGCCTCGTCGTGGTACCAGCCGGAGTCGGCGGAGTCGAGGGCGGCGGCCGAGTCCAGCTCGGGCAGCGGGCCGCCCCGGGTGACCACCAGGCGCGGGGCGGGCTCGCCGTGCACGCTGAACCGGTACGCCCGGGCGTCCGGCTTGCCGGTGTAACTTCCCTCGCTGGAACCGACCTTGACGGTGGTGACCGGGCCGTGGGCGTGGACGTCCACCTGCTGGGTGGCCGAGGCGCCGGTCGCGTACTGCCGGGTGGTGCCGTCGTCCTCGTACAGGGTGTAGGAGCTGTCGCCCTGCGGGTAGAGGTCGTAGTCCAGTTCGCCGCGGTCCCGGTTCTGCCAGGACAGGGTGCCCTGCGGCCACATCGGGACGATCGCGCCGCCCTTGACGAACACCGGCAGGGTGTCCAGCGGGGCGGAGTAGTCGTTGATGGTGGTGGGGCCCTGGTAGGTGCGGCCGGTCCAGTAGTCGGTCCAGGTGCCCTCGGGCAGGTGGATGCCGTTGCGCACCGAGGTGTCGGAGTAGACCGGGGCGACCAGGAAGTCCGGGCCGGCCAGGAACTCGTATTTGGCGTCCGGGCCGAGGGCGGCCGGGTCGTCCGGGTACTCCAGGGCGAGCGGGCGCACCGCGCCGATGCCGGTGCGGGTGGCCTCGGCGGAGAGGGTGTACATGTACGGGAGCAGCCGCTCCTTCAGCTGGAGGTACTTGCGGTTGATCGAGGTGTACGGCTCGCCGTCCAGCCAGGGCTGCTGGTCGCGCTGCTGCTTGCCGGTCATGTCCTTGGCCCAGCCGTCCATGGTCATGATGGTCGGCAGGAAGGCCTTCCACTGCAGGTCGCGGGTGTACATCTTCGGGTCGCGGCGGAAGATCGAGCCGACGTCGCCGGTGTCGTAGGCGATGCCCGACATGGTGGCGCCGGCGTAGGTGGGGATCTGCCAGCGGATGTAGTCCCAGGAGAGGCTCTGGTCGCCGCTCCAGAGCACCCCGCAGCGCTGGGCGCCGGCCCAGGAGACCGGCAGCCAGACGAAGCCGCGGGCGTCGCTGTTGTCCTCGATGCCGGCCTTGGCCTGGTCGCAGGCGTTGAGGGCGAAGTCGTAGCCGTTGCCGACCCAGGCCACGTCCAGTTTGCGCACCCGGACCCCGGCCTTGACCTCCTCGGCCTGGTTGGGCAGGCCGTTCTGGGTCCACAGGCCGAGCTGGGCGTGGTCCTTGCGCAGGCCCTCGCCGGTCTGCGGCAGGTTCTCGTAGCCGCAGCCGTAGCCGTCGTTGACCAGCATCCAGCCGAGCGGCATCCCGTTCTGCTGGTAGCCGTCGGCGACCTTGAGCGCGTCGGTGGTGTGGCGTTCGCCGCGGTTGGCGTTGTGCAGGTAGCAGTCGGAGTCGCCGGGTTCCAGGCCGTAGACCGGCGGCATGAAGGGCTTGCCGACCAGGGCGGTGTACTGGCCGATCACCGACTTGACGTCGCCGGTGAAGTAGTAGGCGTCCAGGCGCCGTTCCTGCTGTCCGGTGCGCACCGGCGAGCCGAAGTCGTAGATCCCGGGGGCGAAGGTGTTGCGGAAGACGCCGTAGCCGGCGGTGGAGACGTAGAACGGCTGGGAGTTGTTGTAGCCGCCCTCGTTCCAGTTGGTGCTGTTGGCGACGTGGACGGTCCGGTCGCGGTGCGAGAAGCTGCCGTTCTGTTCGCCGCCGCCGAAGAACTGCTCGTCGGCGCCGCGCACCAGGCTCTGCCGCAGACCGCCGGTGGACCAGCGCAGCGGGGCGTCCTCCTGCCAGATCGCGGTGCGGTTGTCGGCCTGGTAGAGGCCGAACCGCAGCGGGTGCTTGTACACCCGCAGCACGACGTGCCCGGAGCGGATGCCGTAGTAGTCGCCGGCGTCGAACGAGCCGGTGCGGGACTGGAGTTCGGGCTGCTTGCGGATGATGGTGCTGCCCGCCGGGTCGGTCAGCACGCCGTCCGGGGCGGCGCGCAGCCGCAGCTGGTCGTCGGCGAGGAAGTCGACCTTGGCCTTGAGGGGGCCGGCGGCGATGTCGTAGCTGCCCCGGCCGCCGGAGAAGGAGGTGAGGTCGCCCGCGTCGGCGGTCTTCGGCAGGTAGGCGTGCAGGGTGACGGAGGCGCCGTGCACGTCGTACGGGACGACCAGGACGTGGTAGGTGCCGGAGGCCTTGGGGATCACCGTGGCCTCGGGGTCGGCGGTGCCCGCGCTCTCGGCGACCTCCTTGCCGTTCGCGTCGTAGACGTAGAGGTCGAAGTCGTCGGTCTGGTGCGGCCATTGGACGGAGATCGGGACGCCGCCCTCGGGGTTGTCGTCCCAGTAGCCGGACGGGACGTTCACGGTGAGGTCGAAGCGGCCGCAGACCGCGCCGTCCGGGTCCTGCGCGGCGGCCGGGCAGGAGGTGGGGCCGCCCAGGGTGCCCTTGGCGTAGGTGGGGCTCTGCCAGCTGACGTCCTGGTGGGCGCCGTCCAGGACGGCGACGGCGGGGGTGGCGGCGCGGGCCGGCAGGGCCGGTCCGGCCAGTGCGGCGAGGCTGGTGAGGGCCGCCGCGAGGGCGGCCCTGCGGAGCTGGGGTCGGAGCAGGCGCACGGGGGGTTCTCCTGTCGACTCGAAGGCTCGATCTGCTGCTGTGTGCGTGTCTGCGGGGCTCGATCCGCGGGTGCGGACGGCTACTTGACCGATCCGGCGGTCAGCCCGGAGACCACGTGCCGTTCGATCAGGGCGAACAGCACCACGACCGGCACGATCGCGACGACCGAGCCGGCGAACAGGTAGTTCCACTGGACGGTGTAGTTGCCGATGAAGCTGTTGATGCCGACGGTGAGCGGCTGGCTGCCCGGGTCGGTGGACAGCGTCAGGCCCATCACGAACTCGTTCCAGGCCGAGATGAAGGTGAAGATCACCGCGGTGACCACGCCCGGCAGGGCCAGCGGCAGCACGACCCGCCGCAGCACCCCGAGCCGGCCGAGGCCGTCGAGCAGGGCGGCCTCCTCCAGCTCCACCGGGATCGAGGAGATGTACGCGGTGAGGATCCAGACCGCGAAGGCCAGGTTGAAGGCGGCGTTGCAGAGGATCAGCGTCCAGACCGAGTTGAGCATGCCCAGCTGGTAGAACTCGCGGTACAGGCCCACCAGCAGCGAGGTCGGCTGGAACATCTGGGTGACCAGGACCAGCAGCAGGAACAGCCGCCGGCCCCGGTAGCGGAACCGGGCGGTGTAGTAGGCGGCGGGCAGCGCGACCAGCAGCGCCAGCACGGTGGCGCCGCCGGCCACCAGCAGGGTGACCCGCAGGTTGGCGCCGAGGGTCGAGTCCTGCCAGACGCCGATGAGGTTGGACCAGGCGAAGTGCCGGGGCAGGTACGTCGCGTCGCGCAGCTCGTCGGCCGGGCGCAGCGCGGTGACCACCATCTCCAGGTAGGGGAACAGGAAGACCGCCGCCAGCAGCCAGGCCGCCCCCGCGAGGGCCAGGCCCCGTGTCCTGCGCATCGTCAACTCTCCTCCCCGTTCCAGCGGCTGACCTTGAGGAAGACCAGCACCATCAGCACCACGAGGGCGAAGTTGACCACCGACATCGCCGCGGACTCCCCGATGTCGGTGGCCTTCAGCTGGTACATGAACACCGTGCTGGTGGCCGTGGAGCTGTCCGGGCCGCCCCGGGTCATGCCCCAGATCACCGGGAAGGAGTTGAAGACGTTGATCAGGTTGATCACCACGCCGACCAGGAAGGCCGGGCGCAGCAGCGGCAGGGTGATCCGCCGGTAGGCCTGCCAGGCCGAGGCGCCGTCCACCCGGGCCGCCTCGTACACCTCGGCGGGCACGGTCTGCAGGCCGGCCAGCAGGGTGTAGGTGGTGAACGGGAGCGAGACGAACACCGCGACGAACACCATCCACGGCCAGGCCGTCGACGGGTCGCCGAGCCAGTCCCGCGGGCCGTCGACCAGCCCGAGGTCGGTGAGCAGGGTGTTGAGCACGCCCGCCGTCCGGTCCAGCATCCAGCGGAAGCCGATCGCGGTCATCAGGACGGAGGCCGCCCAGGGGGCGATCAGCGCCCAGCGGGCGTAGCGGCGGCCCGGGAACCGCTGGTCGAACAGCTGGGCCAGGGCGAGCGAGAGCAGCATGGTCAGGCCGACCACGGCGAGCGTCCAGACCACCGTGGCGAGCAGCACGTGCCCGAGGTCGCTCTCGCCGAACAGCTTGCGGTACTTGTCCAGCCCGGCCGAGCCGCGGACGAAGCCGCTGGTGCTGATCCGCAGGAACGAGGTGCGGACCATCTCGTACACCGGCCACAGCACCACGGCCACGATCAGCAGCACGGCCGGGGCGATCCACGGCAGCGGGCCCAGCCGGCGGGCCGGCCGACGGGCGTTGCGCACGGGGGAGTTGAGGGTCACGGCGTCGCCTTTCGCAGTCCGGTCCGGTTCCGCAGTCCGGTCAGGTGTCGCAGTCCGGTCGGGTTTCGGCAGTCCGGTCGGGCCCGTCACCTGTTCGCGACGGCGTCCTGGGCCTTCTTCTGCAGATCGCCGAGCACCTTGGCCGGGTCGCCCGACACGGCGCCGCCGATCGACTTCTTGATCTCCGCGGACACCGCGTCCCAGCTGGTGTCGCCGAGCGGGTAGAACACGGCGTGCGGCAGCAGGGCGAAGAACGGTTCGAGGTCCTTGTGCTTGCCCCCGGTGGTGAGTTCGTCCAGTACGCTCCTGGTGACCGGCATCAGGTTGTACGTCTCGTCGAAGGTCAGCTGGTTGGCCTTGGAGTACGCGAAGTCGAGGAACTTCCTGATCTGCTCCTGGTGGCCGTTCTTCTTGAACGCCATCATCCAGTCCGCCACCCCGAGGGTGGAGGTCAGCGGGCCGTTCCGGCCGGGGATCGGCGCCACCCCGTAGTCGACCTTGCCGGTCTGCGCCATCTGGATCAGCGAGGGGTGCCCGTTGAGCATCGCCGCCTTGCCGGCCGCGAAGTCGGCGAACGCGGTCTTGCGGTCGGTGCTGGCCGGGTTGGCGTAGGTGAGCCCGGGGTCGACCAGGTTCGACTTGAGCCAGCGGAAGGTGTCGATGTTCGGCTGGCTGTTCAGGGTGTAGGCGCCGTCCGGCCCGGTCGGCCCGCCGCCGTCGCCGAGCTCCCAGATCATGCTCTCGCCCTGGGCCTCCTCCGGCCCGAGCGGCAGCGCGTACGGCGTCACCCCGGGGACCTTGGCCTTGACCAGTTCGGCGTCCTTGCGCAACTCCTCCCAGCTGGCCGGGGGTTGGGAGATGCCCGCCTGCTGGAACAGGGTCTTGTTGTAGAACAGTGCCCGGGCCGAGGACACGAACGGGATGCCGTACTGCACGCCCTTGACCTGCCCGGCCTTGGCGAAGCTGTCGATCAGGTCCGCCCGGGTGGCGGGCGACAGCACGTCCTCCGCCTTGTACAGCAGGTCGTCGGCCACCTTGTCGGCGTAGCCCCCGGTCTGCAGCACGTCCGGCATGTTGCCGCTCTGGATCATCGTCTTGACCTGCTGGTCGATGTCGTTCCAGTTCACCACCTGGACGTCCACCTTGATGCCGGGGTTGGCCGCCGTGAACGCGGTGGCGACCCCGTTCCAGTAGGCCTTCGAGCTGTTGGACTCCTTGTCGCCGTAGTCGGCGGCCACCAGCTTGAGCGTCACCTTGCCATCGGCGTCCGCCCCGCCGCTGCCGCCCCCGCTACCGCAGGAGGTGAGCGCGAGCGCCCCGAGCGCGCACGCCGAGACGAGGGCCAGTACACGTTTGTCCACTGCGGTTACCGCCTTCGTGCGCGCTTGATCGGGTGATCCAAGATGCTTGAAGAGTGCTGGTTCTGAGCAGTTTCGAAAGAGCAGCTTGCTGCTTCGGGCGGTTCATGTCAATCGAAGCGGGTGATTTCCGCACACTGCCGCCCCCGGCCCGGCCCGACGGGAGGACCTCTGCGCAGAAACGCTCAACTTGGGCCCCGCCGCCCGGTTCTGCCGTCCCGATGTGTCGTACCCCGTAACGGTGGGTGGCGCGGGGGTCGCGGTATTGTGGCGCGCGGTTCGGACGTTCGGGAGGGGAGCGGCGTGGCCGGGGACGTGACGGTGGAGACGATCGACCTGGGGGACGGCACCACGGTGCGGGCCGAGGTGATCGGCGAGGTGGGCTTCGCGGTGGCCGGGGACGAGGACGGCTTCGGTGATGTCGGCCTGCGCGACCGGGCCGCCAAGGTCGGGTCGGCGGTGGCGCTGTCGCTGGACCAGGTGCGCGGCACCGTGCAGGGCATCGGGCGCTGGGCGGCGGAGACCATCGCCCAGGGCGAGTCCGGGGCGCCGGACTCCTTCGAGGTCGAGTTCGGGCTCAAACTGGCCGTCAAGTCCGGGCAGTTGCTCGGCATCATCGCGGAGGCCGGGAGCGAGGCCGGGCTGACCGTCAAGCTCTCCTGGGACCTCGCGGCGCGGCGCGAGCGCGCGAACGCCGAGGCCGCCACCCCCGCCGCAGCGGAGTGACCGGCCCGCAACTCGACCGGGCTCGCGCCGAGGCGCTGCACCGCTGCGCCGTGCGGATCGAGGCGGCGGACGGCTTCCGGGGCAGCGGCTTCCTGGTCGCCCCCGGGCTGGCCGTCACCTGCGCGCACGTCGTGCTGGACCGGCGCGGCCCGGCCGAGGGACTGGTCGTCCGGCACGGGGCGAGCGCCTACCCGGTGGTGCCCGGGGCCGTCCGCGCCGAGCCCGACACCGCGGGCGCCGGCCCGTTCGAGGCCTTTCCCGACCTCGCGCTGCTCGACCTCCCGGCCGCCGCCGGGTCGGGCCACCCGGTGGCCCCGCTGGCGGGCGTCGAGGCCGAGCCGGGCAGTTGGCTGACCGCCCTCGGCTACTCCGAGGCCACCCCGACGCCGGGGGCCAGCATCGACACGGTCGCCCTGCGCGTGGTCGGCAGCTCCGGAGAGTTCATCGGCGTCACCGGCCATGTGCAGCCCGGGTTCAGCGGCAGCATGCTGGCCGGGCCGGACGGACTGGTGCACGGCGTACTCAAGGGCAGCCGCTCGTACAAGCAGGACCTGGGCGGCTGGTACGTCCCGCTCGGGGCGCTGATCGCCTTCCTGGGGGCGGCGGTTGCCGTCACGCCGCCCGAACCTCCGCCCACCGAGGCAGAGTTGGTGGCCGCGCTGATGTCCGTCCCGTACACCGCGCGG
This sequence comes from Kitasatospora sp. NPDC089509, assembly GCF_044749365.1. Lineage (NCBI taxonomy): Bacteria > Bacillati > Actinomycetota > Actinomycetes > Kitasatosporales > Streptomycetaceae > Kitasatospora > Kitasatospora sp. NPDC089509. Next base: position 120,156 of record NZ_JBIVHS010000002.1, read on the forward strand.
GCCGACGGCCGGTACGACCTGCTGGAGCGGATGGGCGAACACCTCGGCCTGCCGCACTCCTTCGAGGTCGAGGAGCGCTCCGACCGCCGCGACCACCTGTCCCGGCTGGTGCGCCGCTGCCGCTACCACCGCGACCCGTCGGCCGCGTTGGGCGCGCTGTACGCGGCGCTGGCGGAACTCGCCCCGTACGACGGCGGGTTGGAGCAGCTCCGGGGGCTCGTGGAACGGGCCGTCGGCGGGCCTCTGCCCGGTGGCTCGCTGCCAGGTGGTCCGGTGGCGGGCGGTCCGGTGGCGGGTGGGTCGCTGCCCGGTGGTCCGGGGGGCAGGTAGCGGGATGGGCGGAGCGGCGTACGGCGCCCGGCCGTCGGCGGCCCCGCTCCTCACCGGGACCGCCGAGGGCCTGTTGGCCGAGATCCTGTTCGACTTCCGGGGCATCTCCCGGAAGGACTTCCGGCAGGACGTGCTGGAGACCATGGGCCGCTCCCCGTCCTCCCGGATGTTCCACCTGGACGTCAAGGAGGCCGACACCGCGCGCGAACACGTCCGGCAGATCCTGCTGGGCATCCGCCGCGCCCGCGATCCCCGGGCCGTGCTCGGCTCGCTCGGCGAGGCGCTCCGGGCCCACGACCCGTACGACGGCGCGCTGCCCTGGCTGGAGTTGACGGTGCTGGCGCTGACCGCCGAGACCGGACTGCCGACCGAACTGCTGCTGCGCATCGTCGTCCTGCTGCGCGCCGTCACCCCGCCGCCCGGCCCGCCCCGGCTGCTCGCCCACGTGCCCCTACGTGCCCCCGGCCGGCAGCGGATCGACGAGCGGACCACCCTGCCGGAGATCCTCGGCCGGCTGCTGGACCACTTCGGCGGCCCCGACGCGGGCTACGCGCTGGCCTTCCTGGACAGCCTGGCCCACGACCCGGAACTCTCCCGGCAGCACCCGCAACTCGGCGGACTCGCCACCCTGTTGAGCGGCATCGGGGTCGCCCGGCCGGCGCCCCCGGCGGAACCCGCCGGCCGGCTCATCGTGCAGATCCGGCTGGACCCGGAGACCCCCGAGCACATCGAGGCCGGCCGCTACCACCTCCGGGCGTCCTACTACCGCCAGCCGCTGGCCGGCGGCTCGATCGAGCGCCTCAACGACCTGGTCACCACCGACTCCCTCGCCAAGGAGGACCTCGTCGCCGAGGGCAGCGCCCGACTGGCCGGCTGGCAGGCGCTGTTCACCGAGATCGCCCGGAGCAAGCGCAGCCCGGTGCGGATCGAGTTCCTGCTGCCCAAGGCGCTGCTCGGGCACAGCGCCGAACTGTGGTCCCCGACCCCCGGCGGCCACCGGCTCGGACTGCTGCACCCGGTCGTGGTCCGCTCCCTGGACCGCTACGCCAACCCGTGGCTGCACACCGACGCCTGGTACCAACGCTGGGAGCACCTGTTCAGCGAGGCGATGGACTGCGAGGCCGTCGACCGGATCGGCTGGCCGCCCCTGCACCCCGAACGGGCCGCCGACCTGCCCGGCTGGCTCGACGGCCGGCCCACCCTGGCCTGCCTGGGCCTCGACACCCCGTACGACGAACTCGACCCCCGGGTGCGCACCGCCGTGCTCGACGCGATGGTCTTCGACGGCGTCCCGGCGATGCTCTGGCGCCGGGCCCCGGGCGCCCCGACCGACATGGTCGACGCCCTGCGCCGGGACCGCCCGCGCTCCCTGGCCCAGCTGCCGGAGGCCGTCCACCGGCACCGCAAGGTGACCCGGGCGGCCGAGGCGCAGGACGGCATCACACTGCTCTGGGACGATCCGAACTGCGTGGATCCGGATCAGGACGCCGGCTTTCCGGGGATGGTGTGAACCGGGGGGCGGCACCGGGGGCGGCCCCGGGCCGGAGCCGGGTGCGGGCCGAGGGGATGCTGTGAGCCGGGGGATGCCGGGGATGCTGGGGAGAAGCGATGGTTTCCGACGACCGTGGTGACGAGGAGCAGGCGGTAACGATGGCCGAGAACTGGTGGATCTACCGGGGCACCGGCGTGCCCCACGACGGCATCGCCGCGCTGCCGCCCGCCCCCGCCTGGCGGTCCTTCGGCGACTGGGTGGAGCGCGAGGAGGAACTGCCGCCGCCCCCGGCCGACGACGCCGGCGGACCGACGGCCCGCCGGCTCGGCCGCACCCGCCAGGCCACCGCCTACCAGGCCGACGACCGCGAGATCCACCTCGTCAACCTGGCCCTCCACCTGCGCCGCCCGCTGCTGATCACCGGCAAGCCCGGCGTCGGCAAGTCCACCCTGGCCTACGCCGTCGCCCACGAGCTGGGCCTCGGCCCGGTGCTGCGCTGGCCGATCAGCAGCCGCTCCACCCTGCGCGACGGCCTCTACACCTACGACGCCATCGGCCGCCTCCACGAGGCGGGCCTGCGCGCGCCGCACCACGCCCCGGGCCACCAGGACCCGAACGACCACCGGCCGGACCAGCACGCCGCCCCGGACCACCAGCCGCCCGCCATCGGCCAGTTCCTGCGCCTCGGCCCGCTCGGCACCGCGCTGCTGCCCTGGCGCACCCCCCGCGTCGTGCTGATCGACGAGATCGACAAGAGCGACATCGACCTGCCCAACGACCTCCTGAACGTCTTCGAGGAGGGCGAGTTCGAGATCCCCGAGCTCCAACGCCTCGGCCCGGTACCGCAGGAGGTCGCCACCGCCGACCCGGGCCGGCGGGCGATCGTCCGCGGCGGGCACGTGCGCTGCGCCCACTTCCCGCTGGTCGTCCTCACCAGCAACGGCGAACGGGAGTTCCCCTCGGCGCTGCTGCGCCGCTGCGTCCGGCTGGAGATCCAGCCGCCCACCGAGGAGCGGCTGGCCGCCATGGTCGCCGCCCACCTGGGCGCCGACCACTCCGCCGACGGCGCCCAACGGGCCGCGCTGATCACCGAGTTCCTCCGTCGTCAGCGCGAGGACGGCGCCGACCTGGCCAACGACCAACTGCTCAACGCCCTGCTCATGGCCGAGCGCGGGCTGTGGGGCAGCGGACCGGGGCGGGACGTCATCCAGGACGTCCTGCTGCGGCCGCTCAACGAGAGCTGAGGCGGCGGCCGGTGGACGAGTTCGGTACGGCGCCCATGGGGGACTCCGCCACGGGCCGGGAGACCCCGGCCCGGTCGGTGCTGCGCCGGGCGCTGGCCGCGCTGGTCGCCCCCGAGGGCGAGCACCCGCACCCGCAGGACCTCGCCGACGTGCTGTGGATCTCCCGGCTGGCCGGCCTAGCCCCCCTGCCCGACAGCTCCGACACCGACACCGAACCCGCCGCCGACGGCGACGGTTCGGGCCGGACGCCCGACCGGCCCGGCGCGCCCCGGCCCGACGCCCCCGACCGGACCGGCACCGAGCCGGGCCGCCAGGACCCGCCGACCGGGCCGCCCAGGCCCGACACCCCCGAACCGCCTGCCCCCAAGGTCGAACTCCACCCCCGCTGCGCCCCCGCCGACCCCACCGCGTCCGACGGGACGCAACGCCTCCCCCGCGGCGCCGAGGTCGTCCAGGTGACCCGGCCCACCGCCCTGCCCGGCGCGCTGGCGATCGCCCGCGCGCTGCGCCCGCTGCGCCACCCGCTGACCCAACGCCCCGGCGGCGTGAGGCCGTTGCACCTCGACGAGGAGGCCACCGCCGCCGCCACCGCCGAGGCCGGGGTGCTGATGCCGGTCTGGCAGCGCGACCGGCCGCGCCACTCGGTCGACCTGCTGGTCGACACCGGCGCCACCATGGCCGTCTGGCACGACCTCGCCGGGGAGCTCGCCACCCTGCTGGAACGCCACGGCGCCTTCGAGGAGGTGCGCACCTGGTCCCTCGGCACCGACGGGGAGACCCCCCACCTCACCCCCTTCCGCCGCCGCGGCAGCACCGCGCCGCCGCCCGCCGCCCCCGACCGCACCTGGTCCCGTCCGTCGGCCTGGTCCCGTCCGCTGGCCGACCCGCACGGGCGCCGCATCCTGTTCGTCCTCACCGACGGCGTCGGACCGGCCTGGTACGGCCCGGAGTTGGTGCCCTTCCTGGCCCGCACCGCCGCCACCGGACCGGCCGCCGCCCTCCAGGTGCTGCCCCGCCGCCTCTGGCACCGCACCGCCCTGCGCCCCGCCCCGGTCGAGGCCCGGCCCGCCACCCACGGCCGGCCCGTCCCGGTGCTGCGCACCGACACCGCCCTGCCCGGCATCCCGCGCGGCCACGCGGGCGCGGCCGCCCGGGCGGCGGTGGCCTGGCTGCCGCTGCTGGAGATCGACGCCGACTGGCTGGCCCCCTGGGCCGACCTCACGGCCGGCCGCACCACCGGCTGGACCCCGATGCTCGCCGCCCCGCTCAGCGGCGTACCGCGCCCGCAACGGCCGCGCGCCCGGACCACCGAGCCGCGCCCGCCCGCCGACCGGGTCGCCGCCTTCCGGGCCGGCAGCTCCCCGACCGCGTACCGGCTCGCCTGCCACCTGGCGGCGGCGCCGCTCAGCCTGCCCGTGATGCGGCTGGTCCAGCGGGCGACCGTGCCGGAGTCGGGCCAGCGCGAGCTGGCGGAGCTCTTCCTGTCCGGGCTGATCGAGGTGCGGACGAAGGACGCCGACCCGGACGAGGTGGTGTACGACTTCGTCGACGGCGTCCGGGCGGAACTGCTGGGGGAGCTGACCCGGACCGAGTCGGTGCGGGTCCTGGACCACGTGCTCGCCAAGGTCTCGGGGCGGGTCGCGGCCACCTTCGGCGGGACGCTCGACTTCCGCGCGCTGGCCGCGAGCGCGGGGGAGGGGCGGCACCGGCTGCCGGAACGCAGCCTGCCCTTCGCCGAGGTCGCGGCGGCGGTGCTGGCCGGGGCCGGCGGCCAACACGTGGCGATCGCACGGAACTTCACCGGACTGCTCAGCCGGCCGACGGTCCGCCGGGAGCTGCTGACACCCCCGCCGCCGATCGTCAGCCCGCCGGACCCGCCGCGGATGATCGGGCGGCGGAAGGAGTTCGACCGGCTCACCCTGGCCTGCGACCCGGCCTGGCTCCGCAATGCCGAACCCCCGCGGCAACTGGTCGTCGTCGACGCCTCCCTGGGCATGGGACGGCGGCGCTTCGTCCAGGAGTACGTCCAGCGCCACGGCGGGCGGCACTCCTTCGTCCACTGGATCGAGGCACGCAACGCCCGCGCCGTCGAGGACGGGTTCGGGCGGCTCCGGGCGGCCCTCAGTCGGAGCTTCCAACAGCCCGAGCACCCCGCACCGTTGACCCACCTGATCGGCCGCCACCCGGAGTGGCTGGTCGTCATCGACGGTCTGGCCTCCGGCCTGCGCTCCTCCGGCGAGGAGACCTGGCACCCGGAACTCCTCGAACTGGCCGACAGCCGGACCGGCTGCCTGATCGTCACCACCGAGTCGGGTGAGGTGATGGACCGGCTCGGTGACGACGCCACCGTCATCACCCTCGGCTTCCTCACCGAGGCCGAACTGCGCGAGGAGATCCGGCACCGGCTCGGCGACGCGTACCAACGGATCGAGCACGCACAGGAGTTCCAGCACCTGCTGGACCGGATGCCCCGACGCCCGGACGAACTCGCGACCTGGCACCTGGACGAGAAACTGGCCGTCCTGGTCGGGCCCGCCAGGTCGGGGGACTCCTACTCCAACGTCCGGAGCTTCCCGCTGCCCAGCCCGGCACTGGCGATGGCGACCGTGCCGAACGCCTACGGCCTCGGCTCCGGCTACCTCGCCGTCTACGGGGCGGACGGCCTGCTGCGCTACCTCGACGTGACGACCGGACAGCTGGAGGAGCCCTCGCTGTCCCTCGGGGCCACCGGCCCGGGGGTCGTCGCCATGGCCGAGATCAGCGACCGGCCGTCGGTCCTGTGCACGGCGGAGCCGGACGGCGGCTTCGTCTTCTGGGACGCCCGGGACGGCTCCTTCGTGTCCAGCCGGCAAGGCCGCCCCGAACCCCCAGTGGCGATGGCGCCGTTCACCCACGCCGACGGCACCCAGTACCTCTGGACGGCCGACGGCGACGGCCGGATGCACCTGTGGAACCCGTGGGGCAGCGAGGAGCCCCTCGAACTGCCGGGTCTCAGCGGCGGCCACCGGGCCTGGGCCCTCACGGCGCTGCCGGGGCCGGGCGGCCGGTCGCGGCTGGTCGGCGTCGACCCGACCGGGCGCCTGCACCGCTGGCGACCCGACGACCCGTCGACCGTCGAGTCCTTCCCCGCCGCCGTGGTCGACCCCGCCCGGGCCCGGACCATCGTCGGGATCACCGGCGACCAGGACCGCTGCGTGATCGCGTCGATCGGCGACCGGGACACCCACGTCCACATCTGGGAGTTCGAGGGCCGCTGGCGCGGTGACCAGCGGCGCGTGGTCGAACAGCCGCTGCTCGCCGACCGGTTCCGCCTCGTCCAACGGATCGCCCAGGGGCGGCAGAGCGAGATCTGGCGGGCCCGGGACGAACGGGACGGCTCGACCGTCGCGGTGAAGACCTTCGACCGCGACCGGCTCGCCACGGCCCTCGACACGGACGCCTTCCTGGCGCAGAGCGGTCGGCTCGCCGAACTCGACCACCACGGCCTGGTCGGCTGCCACACGGCCGGCATCGACGCCGAACGCCTCTACCTGGTTTTGGAGTTCATCGACAATCCGGACCTGCGGACGGTGCTCGAAGCGGGCCCGGCCGCTCCCGGCGAGGCCGCGGCGATCGCCCACGGCGTGGCCGAGGCACTGGACTACCTGCACACCCACGGCATCGCCCACGGCCGGATCGAACCGGCCAACGTCCTGCTCCGCCCGGACGGCAGCCCGGCCCTCTGCGACTTCGGGATCGACCTCGGCGGAGCCGGCGCGGCGGACCCGGCCGACGACCTCTACGCCCTCGGCAACCTCCTCCAGCAGACCGGTGTCCCGGAGCCGTTGCAAGGGCTCGCCCTCGAACTGCTGCACCCGGACCCGCGCCGACGGCCGTCCTCCGCCGCCGAGGTCGCCCGCCGGATCGCCGCCTCGGGCGCCCTGCGCGAGCCCGACCGCACGCCGTCGCCCCCGCTGACGTTCACCCTGCTCGGAGAGGTACGCGTCTGGCGAGGGGAGGAACAAGTGGCGATCGGGTCCCCGGGGCGTGCGGCGGTGCTCGCGGCGTTGCTGAAGTACCGTGGCCGCCCGGTACGGGCCGAGGTGCTGATCGAGGCGGTGCACGAGCAGCACCGGGCGTCCGGTGGCGAGTTGGAGCAGATGTGGCTCTACGTCAGCGACTTGCAGCGCGTGCTCAACTCACCCAGGGACTCCTACGAGGTGCTGGAGCAGCTGTCGGACGGCCACACCTGGGTGCTCAACGTCGCCTCCGAGCAGATCGACGCCGTGCTCTTCGAACGGGCCCTAGAACGCGCCGAGGCGGCCGTGCCCGCCGACGACCCGGACGCGGCCCGACGGCACGCCGGAGAGGCCCTGGCGCTCTGGCAGGGCACCCCGCTGGCTGACCTGCCCGGGCCGTTGGCGGAGCTGGAGCGCGACCGCCTGAGCGAACTGTACGAACGGGCGGAGGAGTTGCGCGGCCCGGTGTCGTCGACCGCGCCCGGCCCCGACGGTCTTCGGTACTCGCTGCTCGGCTCCCTGCGTATCTGGCGCGACGAGCACCAACTGCCCCTCGGCTCCCCGCAGCAGCAGGCGGTCCTCACGGCCCTCCTGTTGCACGCCCCCGAGCCGGTGCCGACCACCGGTCTGGTGAACGCCGTCTGGGGCGACCAGCAGCCGCCCCAGGCGATCGCCGAGCTGCGGACGTATATCTCCCGGATCCGGCACGTCCTGGGGGACCGTAGCGAACCCCGTGGCGCGGCCGAGGTCCTCCAGCCGGTGGGCGACGGCTACCGCCTGACGGTCGCCCCGTGGTCGGTCGACGTCGCCGTCTTGGAGGAGCGCCTCGCGGCGGCCGCGACGGCGGAGCAGGGCGGAGATCTGAGTGAGGCGCACCGGCTGCTGCGGTTCGCGCTCGACCTCTGGGACGGCCCCGCGCTGGACGGGGTGCCGGGCCCGTACGCCGCCGGGGAGCGGGCCCGGTTCACCGAGCGGCGGATGGTGGCCAGCGAAGACCTGTACGCCACCGGGCTGGCCCTCGGGCGGCACGAGGAGCTCCGGCAGGGGCTGGAAGGTCTCGTCGCCGCCACTCCGTTGCGCGAGCGGCTGTGTGCGCTGCTGATGCTCGCCCGCTACCGGTGCGGCCTGAAGGACGGGGCGGTCGAGGTCTACAGTCGGCTCCAGAGCCAGCTGCGGGAGGACTTCGCGATCGAACCTAGTCCGATGGTGACGCAGTTGTACCGGATGATCCAGCAGGACGACCCCGAACTCCGCAGCCCCGGCCGGGCGGAGGCGCTCATCGTGCCGCTGGGCGGTCCCGCCGCGCTCGCCGTCGTCGACGCCGACCGTCTGCCGCGCGGCACCGCCCGGCAGGGGGTGGCGATCGGGCTCGACATCGCCCGACAGTCCCCGGTGTTCGTCGACTTCGACGCCAACCCGCTGTTCGTGGTGTTCGGTGAGGACGGCGCCGGGCGGACCACAGTGCTCCGGCTGCTGGTCAAACAGCTCACCGAGCGCTACACCTCCGACCAAGTCGGCTTCCTGGTCGCCGACGTGCGTGGCTCCCTGCTCGACGAGGTGCCGCCCGAGTACCTCGTCCACTACGCGTCGGACCTGTCGGAACTGACCACCCTGGTGCGGATCCTGCGCGTCGCCGCCGCCAGCCGCACACCGGGGGACTGGCAACTGCACAAGAGGATCTTCCTCGTCGTGAACGACTTCCACCTGAGCGCGTCGAGGGAGCAGGACCCGCTGTCCGCCCTCACCGAACTCCTGCCGCTGGCCCCGGAGATCGGCTTGCGGGTCATCGTCGCCTGCACCACCAGGGGGGCGTCCCGGGCCGGCGCCGCCTCCCCGTTCCTCCGGACGGCCTGCGAGCTGGGGCCCCACGGCGTGGTGCTCTCCGGCAACGAGGAGGAGGGCCCCCTGCTCGGCCTGGTGACCCCCCGTCCCCTCCCCCCGGGCCGGGGAACCCACGTGACGCCCGAGAACCCCGCCGGCACCCTGATCCAGACCGGCTGGCTGCCACCTCGAAGGGGGCCGCAGCCAGCCTGAAGGATGTCCGGGAACCGCGTACTGACCGACCACCTCCTCGCGTAGCGTGTGCCGTCCACCGCGGGGAGTCGCGGTGCACCAAGGGGAGGGATCGGATGAACTCACTGGTGTCAAAGGCTCGTTGGTTAGGCGCCCTGGTCACGGCGGGGGCCCTGCTGATCGCCGGGGCCGGCACCGCCGCCGCGCGGACGGCGGACGGGGACGACGGTCCGGTGGCCGGTGTCCCGCAGACCGTCGCGCTGCACTCGAACCCGGTCTCGGTGGCGGTCAGTCCGGACGGGCGCAAGGCGTACGTCTCGGTCAAGGACAAGCAGGTGGACGGCGGTGCCAAGCTGCGGGTGGTCGACACCCGGAGCGGGGCGGTCACCGCCGATCTGACGTTGAGCTCCAGGTTCGACGCCTCGGGCGGGCCGGTGGCCATCAGCCCGGACGGCACCCGGGTCTACGTGCTGTACGCGAGTGTCCAGAAGTCGCCACCGAACATGCTGGGCGTCATCGACACGGCCACCGACACCGTGATCGCCACCGTGCCCACCCCGGTCCAGCCCGGCTCGGCGGGCAGCTACCAAGGGGCCCTCGGCTCCCTGGCGGTCACGGGGGACGGTTCACGGGTCTACGTCAGCCAGGGCGGGCCCGAGCCGCCCAACCGTCCGGTCCTGGAGGGCGCCCGCGTCCTGCGGTTCGACACGGGTCAGCTGGCGTACACCGCCACCGTGCCGGTGCCCGGCCGCTACACGGGGTCGGTCGTCGTGCGGTCGGACGGCGAGGACGCGTACGTCAGCACCGACGCGGGCGTGGTCCACCTGGACACCAGCGCGGCCACCCCGGCCGTGGTGGCCACCGTGGCCGTCGGCGGCAGCTTCAACCACCTGGCGCTGTCCGCCGACGAGAGCCGGCTGTACGGCGTGACCGCCACCGGCAGGGGCTACGCCGTGGACCTCGCCGGCGACACCGTCAGCGCGACCATGGACATCGCCCCCGGGCAGTTCCTGCGGGGCCCGTCGGTGAGTGCGGACGGTACCCGGCTGTACGTGGTCGGGACGGACTCGATCTTCTCGATCGACACCTCGACCAACACCGTCGCCCCCGGCGAGGGTGTCAAGGGCCTCAGCGCCCTGTCGGACCTGGCGATCGGTCCGGACGGCCACACCTTCTACGCCACCGCCGACGGCGGCCTGCGGATCATCAGGTTCTGAACGACCGGTTCCCGCCCCCGTCGTGGGCGCGGGAACCGGTCCGTGCCGCAGGGAATTCGGATGACGGCCGGGAAGCGGTCCGGAACACTGACCCCGACCACCCACCGGCCGAAGGGGTTGAGGACCGTGACCGGCGAGAGCCCGCTCCTGCGGATCGTTGCGATCGTGGACTGGTACGACGGCGCCCGTGAGGGCGTCGCCCAGCTGGCGACCAGCTGGGGCGACTGGTGGTATTTCCGTACGCTGGCCACGCACTACGACCCGGAGAGCGTCGACCACTGCCTCTACGCCTTCACGGCGTTCCCGGCGGAGGCCGTGCCGGTCCTGGAGGAGGAGTTCGGGGACGCCGGACGCCCACCGATCATGTGGCCCGATGCACCGGGGGAGGTCACCGCGCAGACCTTCGCAGTGGTCGAGGCCGCGGCCGCCGACCCCGCCGTCCCGTCCCTGCTCGGGCGGGTTACCGGCCGGGACCGGCGGTGCGAACTCTGGGACGTCTACCGCCCGTTCGGCTTCACCGGGTCGGTGTGGCGATGACCCCGGGGGACGAGGAGGAGGCTACGACGCACGTCGCCGGGCAGCCGGCCGAGCTGGACGCGATCCACGAGCGGTGGATCGCCCGCCGTCACCGCGGGGGGCCGGACGACGACGAGTGGTACGCCGAGCAGTGCGGCTTCTGCCGCCACTGGTTCCCGCTGGCCGGCACCATCGGCCTGGACTACGGCGCCTGCGCGAACGGGGCGTCGGCGTTCGACGGGACGGTGCGGTTCGAGCACGACGGCTGTGAGCGGTTCGAGCATGCGGGCCGCTGGTCCGTCCCGTCGGACTTCTGACGACGGTGATCCCGCCGGGCCTCAGAGGGCCGGGACCATCGGGAGGCCGAACATGCCGGGGTTGTTGCGGATCCGCTCCCGCAGGTCGACGCGGTCCGCGCCCGGCTGCTCCGTCCAGGCGTGGACCGGTTCGGCGAGGTCGGGGTTGACGAAGTACATCAGTGCGGTGCGCTCGGGCAGGCGCAGGTTGCGGACCTGGTGGTAGAGGGCGGGGATGCGGCCGCCGGTGAGGTCGGTGAGGACCGAGCCGGGCATCAGGATGACCTCGTCGGGGCCGGTGACGACCGGGCGGGGGTCGCCGTCGAGGAACAGCTCCAGCCCGGGGGCGGTCGCGTGGATGACGGTGACCATGTGACCGTCCTCGTGCTTGTCCTGGAGCAGGTCGCGGTCGGAGCCGGTGGCGGCGTAGTTGTTGAGCTGGAGGTAGGAGGCGGTCTCGAAGGTCGGGGCCTTCTGACCGCCGAGCCGGGCGGCCACCTCGCCGACGGTGTCGGCGACCAGGCCCGCCAGGTGGCCGCGCCAGGCGAGCATGGCGTCGGTGAGGTCCGGGATCTCGGCCGCGTTCGGGATCAGGTCGAGGCGGTCGTGCCAGAGGGTGAAGCAGTCGTTGAGGTCGGGGCGGTCGGCGCTGATCGAGAACTCCCGGCCGAGCGGGCGGTAGCCGAAGTTGAAGTCCGCGGTGGCGTACCGGGACTTCTCCTCCACCGTGCGCCCGAAGAACACCCGGCTCTCGCCGAGCACCCGGTGCAGGAGTCGCTCCTCGCCGTCCCGGAGCGTGATCCGGGCGTAGCCGTCACGCAGCAGGTCGCCGGCGGCCTGGACGGCAGCGGTGTGGATGGCAGCGGTGTGCATGATGCGTCTCTCCTCCGTACCTGGGCCCCCGAGCGGGTGCCGGGTCGACGGTACGCGGAGAAGATGCCGGGATTTTGAACTGTTGGCGCAACGCATATACCGGGATTGCGGCGCGATACGCATCGTTGACGCGCGCCGCGACGGGCGGCCGGAACGCCCGGCGGAACGGCTGGCGGAACGGACGGTTCAGGACCGTACGGCGAAGGCCCAGCGGTGCCCGGCGAGGGCGTCGTCCGGTACGGGGAGCGGGCCGCGGCCGTAGTGGCGGGTGAACTCGAAGGGCGTGTGGAGGGTGGTGGACCAGCCGCGCGCGGTGAGGTCGGCGGGGCTGTCGGGGCGGGGTCCGGGGTCGGGGCACGCCGTCGGGCCGAGGCCGGTCGGGTCGGGGGTGGCCCCGCCGCCCGGCCGGGTCTCGTAGGCGAGCGTGGAGCCGGGGGCGCTGAGCCGGTCGACGACGGCGAGGACGGCGCTTTCGGCCGCGCCGGGCAGCCGCAGCAGCAGGCCTTCGGCGAGCCAGGCGGTCGGCCGGTCGGGGCGGAACCCGGCGTCGGTCAGCGGCTGGGCCCAGTCGGCGCGCGGGTCCGTTCCGACGGCGCGCAGGTCGGTGCCGACGGTGCGGCGCCGGGCCGTCGGCCGGGCGTCGGTCCCGTCCAGGACGCGCTGTTTGAACGTCAGGAGTTCGGGCCGGTCGAGCTCGTAGACGGTGCAGTCGTCCGGCAGGTCCAGCCGGTACCCCCGGGTGTCCAGGCCGGCGCCGAGCAGCACGATTTGCCGGGCGCCGAGTTGGGCGGCCCGCAGCAGCTGGTCGTCGAAGGCCCGGGTCTGCAGGGCGAAGTAGCGGGCGAGTCGCCCCCACAGCGGGTCGGCCTCGCCGTCGGGGACGTCCCGGGGGTGGCGTGGCCAGGGTGCGGCGGCGGGGGCGGCGCGGACCAGCTGCTCGGCGTACGGGTCCCGGGTGAGGGCGTCGGGGCGGTGGGTCTCCAGCGCCCGGGCGGCGGCGACCAGCAGGGCGGCGGGTTCCACGCCAGCGGCCGCGCCGGGTGTGCCGGACACACCGGGGTTCTGGGTCAGTTCGACGGTCAGTTCGACGGTCATGCGCGCTCCTGGTGGTCGGGGACGGGATGTCCGGGCGGCCGGGTCCAGACGGCCGGCTGGTCGTGGGTGGTGACGCGGGCGCCGTAGACCCGCCGCATGAAGCCGAGGACCGCCTCGTCCGGCAGGTGCACTGCGGCGGTGCAGTCGGCGAGCACCGTGATGTGGAAGCCCTTCTGGAAGCCGGTGCGCGCGGTGCTGTCCACGCACACGTCGGCGAACACGCCCGCCATGGCCAGGTGGTGGACGCCGCCGTCGACCAGGTGCTGTTCGAAGCCCTCGCTCAGGAAGGCGTCGAAGCAGGCGTACTTGGTGAACACCGCCTCGCCGGCCTTCGGGGTCACGGCGTGGAACTCGGCGCCCCAGCTGCCGGTGGGGCACTTGGGGCGCTTGCGGAGGGTGGCGTCCCGGTGTCGCCAACTCGCGCCCTGGTGGGCCGGATCGCCGAGGAAGCGGACGAACACCACTTCGGTGCCGTGTGCCCGGGCGGTGTCGACGGCGCGGGCGGTGGCCGCGGCGACGGTGGCGAGCCGGGTCGGGTCGGCGGGGTAGCGGGCGGCGGCCACCGGTCCGGCGCAGAAGTCGTTCTGCAGGTCGACGACGACCAGCGCCGTGCGGCCGTCAACCGGCGGGGTGTCGCCGTCGAGGGGCGTGGCGGAGGCGTCCACCGGCGTGGTAGGGCCGTCGACCGGTGCCGCGCGGCGGTCGGACGCGGTCACGTGGCCGGCCCCGGCCGAGCGGTCACGGGCCGGGCGCCCGACCGCCGGTCGACGGCGGGCGCGGCGAGGGGCCCGGTGAGGGGTGAGGTGAGGGGTACGACGATGCGTTCGGCGAAAGCGAAAGTGGCCACGGTGCGGCGTCTCCTCGGAAGGGTGCGGTGGGGACCGGGCGGTCCGTGCCCGATCGGTCCCCACTATCGACCCAGGACGCCGGGACGGGCGGGACATGATCGTCGTGTTCACCCGATGAGGTGAACTCGGTCCGTCGGCGCCGAAGTTGGCGGGAGGCGTCAACTCGCCACGGTGGGCTGCCAGTCGGCGGGCCCGGAGGGCGGGAGGTGCCCGGGCAGCCCGGAGGTCCAGCGCTTCGACCCGTCCGGCAGTACGGCGAGCGCCTCCACCCCGGGCCGCCGGGCCACCCAGGCGAGCGCGCGGTCCGGGCCCATCGCGAAGGCGGCGGTCGCCCAGGCGTCGGTGCGGGCGATGCCGGTGCCCGGGGTGGCGACCAGGGTGAGCGAGGCGAGGCCGTGCGCGGTCCGGCCGGTGTGCGGGTCGAGGATGTGGGCGCCGCGCTCGGCGGTGCCGGAGGTGGCCACCGCGAGTCCGTACCCGGCCAGTACGGCGGAGAGCCGGTCCGGCTGTCCGGGGTGGGCGATGCCGATCCGCCAGGGTCCGCCGGCGGTCTGCACGTCGCCGCCGCCGTTGACGCAGAACTGCCGGGCGCCGGCGGCGTGCAGCAGCCGGGCCGCCTCCTGGACGGCCCAGCCCTTGACCCAGCCGCTGGGGTCGAGCCGGCCGCCGGGGCGCTCGGTGAAGTAGCCGTCCGTCTCGGCGGCGACCTGGCGGCAGGCGTCGAGCACCGTACGGACCTCGGGATCGCAGTCGGCGAGGGCGAGTTCGCCCCGGTCGAGCCGGCTGATCTCGCTGTCCGGCCGGTAGGTGGAGAACACCGCGTCGATCCGGTGCAGCCGTTCGGCGATCCGGCGCAGCGCCGCGGGGGTGTCCGGTCCTGGGTCGCGGACCGCGATCGAGAAGACGGTGCCCATCACGGGCTCGGCGTGGCGCAGCACGGCCCGGCTCAGCCCTTCGCCCGGTCGAGGGCGCTCTGCAGCGAGCGGATGTAGCCGTCGCTGGTGTAGGTGGCGCCGCTGACGGCGTCGATCTGGGCGTTCTGCGCGGAGATCGCCTCCTGGTTGAGGGCCGGCAGGGCGTCGGCGTTGATCTCGCGGTCCCGGCGGTCCTGGGTGGGGTACTTGACCACGTCGACGGCGGTGAGCCGGCTTCCGGCGAGGGTGACCTGCACCTGCACCGGGCCGTACCGGGTGTTCACGGTGTCCCCGCTGATCTTGCGGGTGGCCCCGCCCGCAGTGGATCCCGCAGTGGATCCCGCGCTGGACCCGGCGGCAGCGCCGGGGGAGGCGGACCCGGACGGCGCGGGAGTGGTGTCGGAAGCACCGGCCGCACCGGCCCCGGAGCCCGCCCCCGCCCCCGAACTGATCACCGGCGCGGACCCGGTCGCCTGGTGCGGTTTCAGGGAGAGCAGCAGCACCACCCCGGCAGCGGTGGCGGCACTGGTGACGACGGCTCGACGCATGGCGGGGCAACTCCTCCGGTACGGGGGACAGGGGAAAACGGGACGGAAGCGACGGACTCAGAAGGTGAAGGACTCGTGGTGGATGCGCCCCGGCCGCACCCCGGCCGCCCGCAGCGCGCGCACCGCCTCCTCGGTCACCGCCTCCGGCCCGCACAGGTACACCTCGTGCTCCGCCAGGCCCGGTACCAGCCGGGCGAGCGCCGCGCCGAGGTCCCCGACCCGCTCCCGCGGGCCGAGCAGCTCGTGCACCGCCGCGCCGCGCCGCCGGGCGATGTCCGCCAGCTCCGCCCGGAACAGCACGTCCTCCGCGCGCCGGGCCCGCTGCACCAGGGTGACGTCGCCCGGTAGGGTCTCGAACAGCGCCCGCAGCGGGGTGATCCCCACCCCGACCCCGAGCAGCAGCACCCGGCGCTGCCGTTGCTGCCGTCCGGTGAACGCCCCGTACGGCCCCTCGGCCCGCACCCTGGTGCCCGGCCGCAGTCCGGCCACGGCCGCGCTGTGGCCGCCGAGCTCCTTGACGGTGAACCGGAGGAAGTCCGGGCGCGGCGGGGCGGACAGCGAGTACGGGTTGGCGGCCCAGCGCAGCCCGGGGGCCTGGAACTGGAGGCGGAAGAACTGGCCTGGCTCGGCGTGCAGTTCGTCCAGCCGTCGGCCGGACAGGAACAGCGACACCACGCCCGGGCCCTCCGGCCGGACCTCGGCGACCCGCAGCCGGTGCCGCCGGTCGAGCAGCCAGGGCCGCAGCAGCCGGAACCAGCCGATCAGCGCGGCCGTGCCGAAGTAGAGCGCGTACCAGCCGGCCCGGCCCGGGCCGCCGCCGAGGTCGGCGCCGGTGGTCAGCTGGTGACCGAAGGCGAGGGCCACCGCGAGGTAGGTGGCCAGGTGCAGGTAGTACCAGGTCTCGTGGGAGAGCCGGCGGCGGGCGGCCCGGGCGGAGACCAGTCCGGTGCCGAGCATCAGCAGGGTGCCCGCGGCGCCCTTGAGCATGTCGGGGTAGTGGAAGACGATCTCCACGCCCTCACCGACGAGTCCGCGTCCGTCGGTGAGCGCGTAGCCCCAGATCACGGTCAGCAGGTGCACCGTGACCAGGGCGACCAGCCAGCGGCCGCCGTAGGCGTGCCAGCGGGCCAGCCGGTCGGCGCCGACCCCGCGCTCCACCGGCGGCAGCCGGGCCATCAGCAGGAGCAGGACCGGCGCGGCGTACCCGGCGAGCAGGCCGGTGATCCGTCCGGCGCCGGTCAGCCAGCCGGCCGCGCCGACCACCGAGGCGGTGTCCGTCCACCACAGCCCGAGCACGCCGAGGGCGCCCGCGGCGATCAGGCCGAGGGCCGCGCCCGGCGGCAGTGCGAGCGGCGGGCGCAGCGCGGCCCGGTGGCGCGGGCCGGCCGACGCCGGCCGGGACTTCGGTACGGTGGCCGTGCTCATCGCGGATCCTCCTTCGCTCCCGGCGGCGGCACCGCCCCGCCGAGGCGGTCCACGATGGCACCGCAAGCTCTGAGTCACCTCTGAGGAAGCCCGCGAACGGTCCCCGTGAGGGCATCATCACCGCAGGTCAGCAGCGATGTACCGGCATGCGAACCAGGTTCGGCGATCTCACGGGTTTCTCATCGCGGCGGGCCACAATGAACGCCGTCTACCGCCCGGAACGATCACCGTCCGCCGCCGAACCGCAGGGAGCACCATGGACGACACCGCCGACCGCCGGGATCCGGGCCCGGACGACCGCCCGGACTGGCGGGTCCTGGTCGTCGACGACGAGCCGGACCTGGTCGAGGTGGTCTGCGGCGCCGTCCGCTACGAGGGCTGGCAGGCCTGCGGCGCGACCAGCGGCCTGGCGGCCGTCGAGGCGGCGGTGACCTGGCGCCCGCACGCCGTGGTGCTCGACATGATGCTGCCCGACCTGGACGGCCTGGAGGTGCTGCGCCGGGTCCACGCCGTCCGGCCCGAGGTGCGGGTGCTGTTCCTGACCGCCCGGGACGCCGTGGAGGAGCGGATCGCGGGCATCGCGGCGGGCGGCGACGACTACGTGACCAAGCCGTTCAGCCTGGCCGAGGTGGTGGTGCGGCTGCGCGGGCTGCTGCGCCGCGCCGCCCCGCCCGCCGCCCCGACCGGTCCGCCCGCGCACGCCCTGGTGCTCGGCGACCTCGTCCTGGACGACCGGGCCCGCGAGGTGACCCGGGACGGCGAGACCATCGAGCTCAGCCCGACCGAGTACGCGCTGCTCGCCCACCTGATGCGCCACCCCCGGCAGGTGCTCAGCAAGGCGCAGATCCTGGAGGCGGTCTGGTCGTACGACTTCGGCGGGCAGGCCCACATCGTGGAGCTGTACATCAGCTACCTGCGCAAGAAGCTGGACGCCGGCCGCAGCCCGATGATCCACACCGTCCGCGGCGCGGGCTACCTGATCAAGGCCGGGCAGTGAGGCGTACGGTCGGGCTCCTCCGGAAGCTCCTGCCCCGCACCCTGCGCGCCCGGCTGATCGCCGGTCTGCTGGTGCTGCTGGTGGTCACCTGCGCCGCCGTCGGCCTCGCCACCGCCGCCGCCCTGCGCCACTTCCTGGTCGACCGGCTCGACCAGCAGCTCGCCGAGGCCGGCGGCCGCTACGCCGCCAGCCTGGAGCACGCCGGCTCCGGCGCCGGCCCGGACACCCGGGCCCAGACCCCGGGCACCGTCGGCGTGCGGCTGCTGAACGGGCGGGTCACCGCCGCCGGGGTGGTGGACGGCGACGCCGACGACGTCAACAGCCCCGACGACGAGGACGACCGGGTCACCTTCGGGCCCGACCGCCAGCGCGTGCTGGCCGCTCTGCCGGTCGGCGGCCCGGCCCGCACCCTGGACCTGGGCGGCTCGCTGGGCCGCTACCGGGTCCGGGCGGTGGCCGGGATGGACGGCGACGTCCTGGTCAGCGGGCTGCCGCTGCACCCGGCCGAGGACACCGTCGGCCGGCTGGAGACGCTCGAACTGACCGTCTTCGCGATCGCGGTCACCGCGGCCGGTGCCGCCGGGGCGGTCTGGGTCGGCTGGTCGCTGCGCCCGCTGCGCCGGGTGGTGGGGACGGCCGAGCGGGTGAGCGCGCTGCCGCTCGCCAGCGGCGAGGTGCTGCTCGCCGAGCGGGTGCCGGACGACGATCCGCGCACCGAGGTCGGCCGGGTCGGCGCCGCGCTCAACCGGATGCTCGGTCACGTCGGGGACGCCCTGGCCCGTCGGCACGCGGTGGAGGAACGGCTGCGCGGTTTCGCCGCCGACGCCAGCCACGAGCTGCGCACCCCGGTGGCGGCCGTGCGCGGCCACGCCGAACTGGCGCTGCGGCACCCGGGGGAGGTGCCCGCCGAGGTGCGGCACTCGCTGGAGCGGATCGACGCCGAGACGCTGCGGATGGGCACGATCGTCGAGGACCTGCTGCTGCTGGCCCGGCTGGACGCCGGCCGCCCGCTGGCCGAGCAGGAGGTGGACCTCACCCGGATCGCGCTCAACGCGGTGGCCGACGCCCGGGCGGCCGGTCCCGAGCACCGCTGGCGCCTGGTGCTGCCCGAGGAACCGGTGCTGGTGCCGGGGGACGAGCACCGGCTGAGCCAGGTGACGGCCAACCTGCTGGCCAACGCCCGGAGTCACACCCCGGCCGGTACGGCGGTCGAGCTGCGCCTCGAACCCGCCGGTGATCGGGTGGAGTTGAGCGTCGTCGACGAGGGGCCCGGGATCCCGCCGGAGTTGCTGGAGCGGGTCTTCGAGCGCTTCGTCCGCGGCGACCGGGCCCGCTCCCGCGCCACCGGCTCGACCGGGCTCGGGCTGGCCATCGTCCGGGCCGTGGTCCAGGCGCACGGCGGCACCGTCGAGGCGTCGAGCCGACCCGGCCGGACGGTCTTCACGGTGCGTCTGCCGCTGCACCGCCCCGCGCCGGGGACTGCGTCGGGGCCTGTGCCGGGGACTGCGTCGGAGCCGCTGCCGGGCGTGCGCCCGTGACCGTGCGGAAGCGCTGCCGGTAGTCCGTGGGCGTGGTGTCCAGCCGGCGCCGGAACGCCCGCACCAGGGTGTCGGTGGTGCCGAACCCGCAGGCGGCGGCGATGCGTTCGAGGGTGTCGTCGCCCGACTCCAGCCGGTGGCGGGCGAGTTCGACCCGGGCCGACTCGACGTAGGCGCTCGGCGTGGTGCCCAGCTCGGTCTTGAAGATCCGCACCAACTGCCGTTCGCTGACGTGCGCGTGGGCGGCCAGCTCCGGCACGGTGAGCCGGCCGGAGAGGTTGCGCAGGATGTGGTGGCGCAGCTCCTCGATCCGCCGGGTGGTCGAGACGGGTTCCAGCGGGACGCTGAACTGGCTCTGGCCGCTGGGTCGTTTGAGGTACATCACCAGCTGTCGGGCGACCCGCAGGGCGAGTTCCTCGCCGAAGTCCTCGGCGACCAGGGCGAGTGAGAGGTCCAGGCAGGCGCTGATGCCGGCCCCGGTCCAGACCTCGCCCGCGCGGATGAAGATCGGGTCGGCGTCGACCTCGATCTCCGGGTACTCGGCGGCGAGTTGGCCCGCCGTCGACCAGTGGGTGGTGGCCCGCTTGCCGTCCAGCAGTCCGGCGGCCGCCAGCAGGTGGGCGCCCACGCAGACCGAGGCGACCCGGCGGGCCCGGGCGGCCAGCGTGCGGACGTGCCCGACCACGACCGGGTCGGTCACCGCCCGGACCCGCCCGCCGCCGTCCGGCTCCACGGCCCCCGGGACCAGCAGGGTGTCGATGCCGCCCGCGGCGGCGGCCTGTTCGAAGGTGAGGTCGGGCAGGATCCGCACGCCGGCGGCGGTGGTGACCGGATCGGTGGTCCCGGCGGCCAGCACCACCCGGTAGCCGGTCGCGTCGTCGCCGCTCTCCCGCCGGACCAGCGAGAACACCTCCGGCGGTCCGGTGACGTCCAGCAGGTCGACGCCCTCGAACAGGACGATGACGATCAGCCGCTGTGCGGTCGCCATGAGTACGGTCCCTCCCCGGAGGCCGAAGGCCCGGCGCCTGATGCCTGATGCCTGATGCCTGATGCCCGGCGCCTGCTGCCTGATGCCTGATGCCTGATGTCGGATTCTGCATGTTAGGCGACATTGCCGCCGTACGGAGCCCGCCCGTAGCGTTGCCGGAGGCGGGCCGCACCAGGCGTGACCTGCCCCGATCCCCCGTTCCCCAGCCGACGAAGGCGGTTCCGCCATGCCCACCACCACCCTGCGCACCCTCAACGGCCTCGACGAGAAGCCCGCCGCGCTCGGCGCCGCGACCCTCATCCTGATCGACTACCAGAACACCTACACCCGCGACGTGATGGAGCTGACCGGCTGGCGCGAGGCCCTCGACGCGGCGGCCGCGCTCCTCGCCCGTGCCCGGGAGGCCGGCGCCACCGTCCTGCACGTCGTCAACGACGGCGGCGAGGGCACCCCGTACGACGTCCGCGCCGAGATCGGGCGGATCCACCCGGCGGTGGCCCCGGCCGACGGCGAGCGGGTCGTGGTCAAGCAGGCCCCGGACGCCTTCGTCGGCACCGACCTGGCCGCCCTGGTGGACGCGGCCGGGCACCAGGACGTGGTGGTGGCCGGCTTCATGACCCACATGTGCGTCGCCTTCACCACCGCCGGCGCCTTCCTGCGCGGCAACCGCCCGACCGTGGTCGCCGACGCCTGCGCGACCCGCCCGCTGCGCTCCGGCGACACCGAGCTCACCGCCGCCCAGATCCACCGCGGTGCGCTCGCCACCATCGGCGACCTCTACGGCGTGGTGGTGGAGACGGCGGCCGAACTCGGCTGAAGGGCCTGTGCGGGGTGCCCCGGTCCGTCACCCGGGGCACCCCGGCCGGGGTCGCCCGCCGGTCCTCCGAGTCTGCCGGGGACGCGCCCGTCGGGCGATGGATTCGGATCTCGCCGAACAGTCTTGCGGCCGGGGCGTCTCCGGGGCGACCATCACCTTCGTGCTGCGAATCTTCTTCGGAACGGACGACCTGGACCGGATCCGGGTCGCGGAGCGCCCGGACATGTCGATGGAGCTGTCCCTCAGCGTGCACGGCCTGGTCAGCGGCCGCTGCGATCCGCGCTTCCTGGAGTGGCGCAACCGGTTGCGGGCCTCCTGGAACCCGCGTACTGCGCTGCTCTTCGACCTCTACACCCCCACCGCGATCCCGGAGTTCCTGGCGGTCCGCCGCGATCCCGGCGCGACCGAGAGCGCGACCGCCGAGGCGCCCCCCGAGCCGCTCCGCGACCATCTGCGATCGGTGGGCGGGGTGCGGCAGTTGAGCGCCTTCGCGCGCGGCGTGGCGGCGGGCGACCAGCGGGCCAGGAAGCTGCTCGGCAATGTCACCGCGGACTACCAGACCCGCGCGATCGACCCGTACCGGCGGCAGATCGAGACCATCGTCACCACCGAGCACGGCCGCCGCCGCAGGATCACCGAACCGGACCAGGTGCTCGGCTCGCTGCACCCGGCGCTGTCCTGGCGCCGCCCGGTGCTCAGCTTCCCGCTGGCCGGCGGCTGCCGGCACGACATCCGGCTGGACGGCCGCGGACTGCTGCTCCAGCCCTGTGTGTTCGGCCCCCGCCGTCCCGTCATCGCCCGCTTCGAGGACCCCCGGCAGCAGCCCGTCCTCCTCTACCCGGCGAGGATCGGCGGCCCCTTGCAGCCCGAGGTCGAACCCACTCCCAGTCGCACCCTCACCGCGCTGCTCGGCCACACCCGGGCCGCCGCGCTGGAGGCCATCGCCGCCCACGGGCCCTGCTCCACCAAGGACCTGGCCGCCGTGCTGGACATCTCCACCGCCTCCGCGAGCGAACATGCCACCGTGCTGGCCGAGTCGGGCCTCACCAGCAAGGACCGGACCGGCCGCACCGTCACCCACCGCCCCACCCCGCTCGGCCGGGCCCTGCTGGCCGGCCGGGTGCCCGAGGCCGAGTAGGACGGCGGGCCGCCGCAGCGGCAGAATCGAACGCATTCACCCGAACGAGTGAGCGACCGGACCGTCCCACCCCCACCCCTCGCTAGCGTGACCGGCACGCATCGTGAACAGCCGCAGGGGTGGGGGAGCATGGAAGCCGATCGACGGTTGCTGGTCAGCGTGTTCGGGCCGCAGGAGGCCCGCGAGGCGGTGCTCGGCGGCGCCCGGATCATCGACAG
Source organism: Kitasatospora sp. NPDC089509 (assembly GCF_044749365.1). Lineage (NCBI taxonomy): Bacteria > Bacillati > Actinomycetota > Actinomycetes > Kitasatosporales > Streptomycetaceae > Kitasatospora > Kitasatospora sp. NPDC089509. The sequence goes on from NZ_JBIVHS010000002.1 coordinate 142,661, forward strand.
CGAGGACCCGCGCAGCGCCCTCGGCACCATCAAGCCGCGCCGGATCATGGACATCGCGGACGCGGTGCTGGCCGCCCGCCGGGAGCTGCCGGTGCAGCTCAGCACCAACATCGGCGAGGACCAGCTGCTCTACCGCCGGGCCGAGAACGGCCTGGCCGTGGCCAAGTCGGCCTACGAGCAGGTCGGCAAGGCGGCCCAGGCCGCCCTGGGCGTCGCCCTCGCGATGGGCACCCGGGTGCACCCCTGCGGGATCGTCAAGGTCGGACTGGACGGCATGATGGCCGCCGAGGCCGGCGAGGTGCTGGGCGAGATCGTCGCCACCGTGCGGCGGGCCGACGGCCTCTCGGCGACCCGGGTGATGGCGGTGCTGTTCGCCCAGGACCTCGACCTGTGGGACGCCCGCAAGACCCTCCCGCAGGTCCGCCGCGCGCTGGTCGGCCTGGGCGAGTACTACCCCTGCGGCCCGGAGACCCCCGGCGCCTTCGACCTCGCCGAGCACGCGGCCGCCGCCGGCCTGCCGGACACCGCCCGCGGCACCTTCGTCGCCGTCAACGAGCCCTTCCCGCACGACCGTTACGGCCTCACCCGGGCCCGCCGGACCGACCGCACCGCGATCCGGGCCATGGTCGAGGCGAGCGCCGCGGCCGGCGCCGACGCGATCATGCTCGACACCAGCATCCTGCTCAAGGTCGCCCGGATCGGCCTGGTCTCCACGGCCGGCAGCACCGAACTGGTCGACCTCGACCGCCACGACACCGACGCCCACGGCCTGGCCCGGGCGGGCATCCTCACCCTCGACGAGATCCGGGCCTTCGTCGACCTCTGCCACGACCACGGCCTGGAGGCCAATCTGGCCGGTTCCCTGCAGAGCCACCAGGCCCAGCAGCTCTGGCGGCTGGTCCCCGCCCTCGACCAGCTGTCCGCCCGCGGCGGCGTCAGCGCCCTCGCCCACGGCGGCGCCACCCGCCACGGCCGCACCGTCCGCAGCGCGCTCGTCCGCGGCCTCGTCCCGCCCGAGCAGCGCGGCCACCTCCTGGTCCCGCCCCCGATGGCCGGCACCGAGGACCTCGCCACCCTGCTGAAGCGGCACCCCGACCTCCCCGCCTACCTCACCACCCCGCACGGCGACCTGACCCCGCTCGGCTGACCCGGTGCGCCCGGGCGCGTCCAGGTCAGGGCGCGGTGCGGGGCTGGCGGGGGAGCGGGAGGGTGAGGGCCTCGGGGGAGGCGGCCGGGAGGGCGAGGGCGGAGGCGGCCTCGGCGGGGAGGGGGTGGAGGCCGAGCAGGGCGGTGGTCAGCCGGCTGGTGGCGCGGTGCCAGTCGGGGATGCGCTGGAGCATGGCGTGGCCGCTGCCGGCGACGGTGTAGCCGCAGACCCGGGCGCCGGCGGCACGGCTGCGGGCGGCGAAGGCGCGGGTGTCGGCGGGCAGCGTGACGGTGTCGCGGTCGCCGTGCAGGAACAGCACGTCGCGGCCGGCGAGGTGGTCGCAGGGGTCCTCGGCGGGGCACCAGGGGGCGAGGGCGACCAGTCCGGTCACCGTGGGGTGGCCGCCGGCCCGGAGGGCGGCGCGGCCGCCCATCGAGTGGCCGACCAGCACGGTGGGGACCGGGCCGAGGGTCTTGGTGAGTTCGTCGAGCGCGGCGAACGCGTCCTGGGCGGCGTCGGCCCGGTCGCCGTTCCAGCCGCGGTGGCGGTAGCGGACGGTGCCGATGGCGACGCCGGCGTCCGCGGTGTCCCGGGTGAGGGCGCGGAGGAAGCCGTGCATCCGCAGCAGCGGGAGGTTGAGACGGCGGGGCCGGGCGAGGTTGTGCTCCTCGCCGCCGTGCAGGACCAGGACGGCCGCCCGGGCCGCCGCGGGGCGCACCCGCCAGTGCAGCACCCTGTGGGTGCCAGTGCCAGTGCCAGTGCCAGTGCCAGTTCCGGCGTCGGCGCCCGTCCCGGCGCCCGTGCCCGTACCTGTACCCGTACCGCTTCCGCTCACCTTCGCACCCTCCGGTTCCGTCGCCGTGACCCCCGTTCCCCCCGCGGTCCGGACCGCTACTGTACGTGGACGGTCGGCCCGGGTCTTCACCCGACGGAACCATCCCGGACATTCGGGCGCGCGCGGTCCGGCCGGGGTGCTGCTATCCACGAAGGGTGGGGGGTCGCCGGCGCCGCTCGTGGCGCCGTGTCACCGAGTGGAGGACTCCGTGGCTCAGCAGCTCGCACTCTCCGTCGACTTCGGGTCGGGTTTCACCCAGGCCTGGGGCAAGATCGCCAAAGTCATCCCGCAGTTCATCGCCTTCCTGGCGATCCTGGTCATCGGTTGGATCGTGGCCAAGGCGATCGCCCGGCTCCTGGACCGCGTGCTGCGTCGGGTCGGCTCGGAGAAGGTCGCCGAGCGGGCCGGAATGGCCCGCTACCTGAGCGGCTCGAAATACGACATGACCGGCATCATCTGCAAGATCGTCTACTACGCGATCCTGCTGATGGCGCTCCAGCTGGCGTTCGGCGTCTTCGGCCCGAACCCGATCAGCGTGATGATCCACAGCATCGTGGCCTGGCTGCCCAGGGGCATCGTCGCGGTGGCGATCGTGGTGGTCGCGATGGCCATCGCCAACGGCGTGCGCGACATCGTCGGCAACGCGCTCTCCGGCGCCTCGTACGGCCGCACCGTGTCCACCCTGACCTGGGCGTTCATCGTCGGGCTCGGGGTGATCGCGGCGCTCGGCCAGGCCGGGATCGCGACCGCGATCACCGGTCCGGTGCTGATCGCCGCGCTGGCGACGATCACCGGTGTGCTGGTGGTCGGCGTCGGAGGCGGCCTGATCACGCCGATGCGGCAGCGCTGGGACCGCTGGCTGAACAACGCCGAGCAGGAGAGCGCCCGGCTGCGCGGCACCTCCTACCAGGCGGGCCGGTCCGACGCGCTGGGCAACCAGCCGGTCCGGCCGACCACCCAGACCGGCCCGGGCAACCCGCCGACCCCGGGGATCGAGGGCGACCGGCCGAGGTAGCCGCACCTGCAGCGGCGGCGGCCCCCACCGGGGCGGCCGCCGCTCAGACCGCGAGCAGGCCCTGCTCGCGCACCAGCCAGCAGATCGCGGTCAGCCGGGTCACGGCGTAGTCGTAGCCGACCGGCTCCCGCCAGCCGATCTCGGTGAGCGCGTCCAGGAAACCCAGCGCGTAGTCCGACAGTTCCTCACGGTCCAGGGGCCGGGGCGAAAGCTCCGGCCCCTGCGCGTACAGCAGCTCGCGCAGCATCGCCGCGTGCTGGTCGACGGCGGCGACGAAGCCGGGCTCGAAGGCGAACTCGGCCAGCCGGGGCGTGAAGGCGGCCACGATGCCGGGCAGCGGGCAGCCGGCCGGGCCGTCGGGGGAGCGCCGGAAGGACTCGTCGGGGGTCGCGAACATCCGTCCACGGTAGGCGAGCGGCCGGGCGGGCAGGCCGGGGCGTGACGCTTCCGTGCTGAGACCTTGGCCACCTTCGGAACGTTCCGTGGCATGGCCGGTTCCCTGCGTTCACGATCCGGTGCTCCGTACCAGAATGGGCGCCATGGATCTCCGCATCTTCACCGAGCCCCAGCAGGGCGCGAGCTACGACACCCTCCTGAAGGTCGCCCGCACCGCCGAGGAACTCGGCGTCTTCAGCGCGTTCTTCCGATCCGACCACTACCTGAAGATGGGCGACGTGGACGGCCTGCCCGGCCCCACCGACGCCTGGATCACCCTGGCCGGCCTCGCCCGCGACACCAGCACCATCCGCCTCGGCACCCTGATGACGGCCGCCACCTTCCGGCTGCCGGGCGTCACCGCGATCCAGGTCGCCCAGGTCGACGCGATGAGCGGCGGCCGGGTCGAGTTCGGCCTCGGCGCCGGCTGGTACGAGGCCGAGCACACCGCCTACGGCATCCCCTTCCCGAAGGAGAAGTTCGGGCGGCTGGAGGAGCAGCTGGAGATCATCACCGGGCTGTGGCGCACCAAGCTCGGCGACACCTTCTCCTTCACCGGCGAGCACTACACGCTCACCGACTCGCCCGCGCTGCCCAAGCCCGTCCAGGAGCGCATCCCGGTCCTGGTCGGCGGCCTGGGCCCGAAGCGCACCCCGGCGCTGGCCGCCCGCTTCGCCGACGAGTTCAACCTGCCGTTCGCCTCGGTGGACGACACCGCCGCCCAGTTCGGCCGGGTCCGGGCCGCCGTCGAGGGGGCCGGCCGCTCGGCCGACGAGCTGGTCTACTCCAACGCCCTGGTGGTCTGCGTCGGCCGGGACGACGCCGAGGTGGCCCGCCGGGCGGCCGTGATCGGCCGGGAGGTGGCCGAGCTGAAGGAGAACGGCCTGGCGGGCACCCCGGACGAGGTGGTGGAGAAGCTCGGCCGGTACGCGGCGGTCGGCAGCCGGCGGGTGTACCTCCAGGTGCTCGACCTGGCGGACCTGGACCACCTGGAGCTGATCGCCTCCCGGGTCGCCCCGCAGCTGGGCTGACCCCCGACCCGCACCGGCGATCGCGCCCGCACCGGCGATCGCGCCTGCTCTGACCAGGGGTCTTTACTTGCCCTTGGTAATACGCGATGCTCCTTGGGAGGGAACGGGAGCGGATGCGGCGGGCGGAGGGCCGGTGACGGGCGCACGAACACCACGGGCGGCGGTGCCACGGGTGCCGCCGCCCGGCCCTGCCGGGAGCCGCCCCGACCGCGCCGCCGGGGACGGCCGGGCGCTCACCGTCCGGACCGGCGTGCACGAGCTGCGCGGCCCCGGTCCGACTGCCCTGCACTACCCGGCCGGTGACCTGCTGGTCGTCACCGGACTGCCCGGCAGCGGCAAGAGCACCCTGATGCGCCGCTGCGTCCGGGCCCCGCTGGTCGACTCCCAGCTGGTCCGCGAGGAGTACGCGGCCCGGCTGCCCGGCCGCCTCCCGTATGCGCTGTACCGCCCGCTCGCCCGGCTCGTCCACTACCGGCGGCTGCGCCGGGCGGTGCTGGACGGCGGGCCGCTCGCGGTGCACGACTGCGGCACCCTGCCGGTGGTCCGGGCCTGGCTGGTGCGCGTCGCGGCCGGGCAGGGCCGCCGGGTGCACCTGCTGCTGCTCGACGCCGACCCGGCCGAGGCCCGCTCGGGGCAGCGGCGGCGCGGGCGGTGGGTGTCGCGCTACGCCTTCGCCCGGCACCGGGCCGCGGCCGCCCGGCTGCGCCGCCTCCTGCTGGGGGCGGAAGCGGGAGATGGGGCGGGAGCGGGGGCCGGGGCGCGGCCGCCGGCCGGCTGTGCGTCGGCCGTGGTACTCGACCGGGCCGCCGCGCGCGCCCTGCGGGAGATCGACTTCACCGCGTCGTAGTCTCGGGCGGGTCCGCGCCGGGCGCCGGTCGCCGGTGGGCGGGCCCGAGGGGCGGTCGACCCCTCGTCAGCACCCCCGATCCTCCCGTTTCCCCGTACAGGAGCGCCGATGCGCCGTACTGCCCGGGTGCGTTCGCGCGCCCCCCGCCTGTTCCCCTGCGCCGCCGCGCTGGTCGCCGCGGCCGGTCTGAGCCAGTTCGCCGCGCCCGCCCCGCACCGCGCGGTGGCGGCCGTCTGCGACGGAGCCGGTGCCCCGGCGGACGCCGCCGCGCGCAAGCCGGCCGGCAGCCCGGTGGCCGGGGACCCGAACGCGGTGAGCGCCGACCGGGCCCGGGCGATGCAGGCGGACCTGGACCACCGGCTCGCCGAGCTCGGCTCCGCCCACGTCCCGCTGGCCGCCACCCCCACCACCGTGCCGGTGTACGTCCACGTGATCCACGCCGGGGACGCGGGCCGGCTGGACGGCGGTGCGGTCGCCGCCCAGCTCGACCACCTCAACGCCACCTACGGCGGCCAGGGCGAGGGCAACGCCACCACCCCGTTCCACTTCGAGCTGGCCGGTACCGACTGGACCGACGACGCCGACTGGTACAACGGCATGATCCCCGGCTCCGCCGCCGAGCAGGCGATGAAGAGCGCGCTGCGCAAGGGCGACCAGGGCACCCTCAACCTGTACACCGTCCACCCCGGCCAGTCCCTGCTCGGCTGGTCGACCTTCCCCAACGCCTACCGCTCCGCCCCGGCCGACGACGGAGTGGTGGTCCTGGACGACTCGCTGCCCGGCGGCCCCGCCACCCACTACAACGAGGGCAACACCGCCACCCACGAGACCGGCCACTGGCTCGGCCTGTTCCACACCTTCCAGGGCGGCTGCCTGGGCCCGGGCGACTACGTGGACGACACCCCGCCCGAGCGCAGCCCCGCCTACGGCTGCCCCGAGGGCCGGCACAGCTGCCCGGGCGGCGGACTCGACCCGATCCACAACTTCATGGACTACAGCTACGACTCCTGCATGCACCAGTTCACCCCGGGGCAGGTCCAGCGGATGTCCAACTCCTGGGCGGCCTACCGCAGTTGACCCATCAGTGGAGCTCCGGCCCGCGCGGCCCGAGGTCGACACGCCCGGCCCGACCCCGAGTTGAACGCGGAACGCCGGGCGCGGCGTGGCAAACAGCGGTCATTTGTCCGATTCGCTCTAAGTTTGGCGGGTCGGGACCGAGCAGGAGCAAACCGAAGGAGACACCGCATGACCGCCAATCCCCAGATCGTCGTCGGCGTGGACGGCTCGCCCGCCTCGGAGCAGGCGCTGCGCTGGGCGATCGACTACGCCAAGGCCGTCGGCGGGACGGTCGCCGCCGTCGCCGCCTGGGAGTACCCCGCCTTCTACGGCTGGGGCGGCACGGCCGCCCCCTCCGAGGAGTCCTTCAACCCGGAGGAACTCGCCGGCCGGACCCTCTCCGAGACCGTCGCCAAGGTGGCCGGCGCCGACCCCGGCGTGCGGATCGTCGAGACCGTCATGCCGGGCAACGCGGCGGGCGCCCTGCTCCAGGCCGCCAAGGGCGCCGCGCTGCTGGTCGTCGGCAGCCGCGGCCTCGGCGGCTTCTCCGGCGTGCTGCTCGGTTCGGTCAGCCGCCACGTCACCGAGCACGCCCCCTGCCCGGTGGTCGTGGTCCGCGAGGGCCAGGTCAAGGGCGGCGACGAGGATGGGGACGGCGACGGGGACGGCGCCCAGTAGCCGCCGGGGGCGGTGCCGCACCGGGCCGCCACGCGGACCAGAATGGAGTCATGCCAGAAGGTGACTCCATCTACCGCGTGGCGGCCCGGCTGCACGAGGCCCTCGCCGGCCGGCTGCTGACCAGCGCCGAGCTGCGGGTGCCCGCACACGCCACCGCCGCCCTCGCCGGGCGCCGGGTGCTGGAGGTCCGCCCGCGCGGCAAGCACCTGCTGACCCGCCTCGACGGCGGCCTCACCCTGCACACCCACCTGCGGATGGACGGCCACTGGGAGGTCTACCGCCCCGGCGAGCGGTGGACCGGCGGCCCCGCCCACCAGATCCGCGCCGTCCTCGGCACCGACCAGGGCACCGCCGTCGGCTACCGGCTGCCCGTCGTCGAACTGCTGCGCACCACCGACGAAGGCCGGGCCGTCGGCCACCTCGGCCCGGACCTGCTCGGCCCCGACTGGGACCCGGCCGAGGCCGTCCGCCGGCTCCTCGCCCGCCCCTCCCGGCCGCTCGTCGAGGCCCTGCTCGACCAGCGCAACCTGGCCGGGATCGGCAACGTCTACGCCAACGAACTGTGCTTCGTCGCGGGCGTCACCCCGTGGACCGAGGTCGGTCAAGTCCCGCACCCCGACCGGCTGGTGGAGCGCGCCCGGCAGATGCTGGAGGCCAACAAGCTGCGCCCCGGCCACATCACCACCGGCGACACCAGGCCCGGCTACCGGCACTGGGTCTACGGCCGGGCCGGGCGGCCCTGCCCGCGCTGCGTCACACCCGTGCTGACCGGACGCCAGGGCGAGGCGCCGCGCGACCGGGCGGTGTTCTGGTGCCCTTACTGCCAACGCGGACCGGCCCCGGGCGAGGCCCTCACGAACGCTCGACCAGGGCGGGGTGCCGGGGGTCGTCGACCCGGACGGTGAGGTCGGCGGCCTCGGCCGGCCCGGTCTCCGCCTCGTAGCGGCCGAAGGCGGGCAGCGTCCACTGCCGGTCGGCCGGGGTGCGGCGGGCCAGTGCGGCCGGGGTGAGCGCGAGATGGACGGTCAGCTCGAACGGCAGCCAGCGGCCCAGCAGCAGCGCACCGTCCAGCAACAGCACGCCACCGGGCGGGAGTTGGACGTACGGCGCGCGGGTCGAGCGGTCGGTGACCGGGTCCCGCAGCGAGGGCAGCACCCGGCCGCTGCCGCCCGGCTCCAGCGGGTCCAGCACCTCGCGGAGCAGGGCGCCGTCGTCCAGCCAGAGGTCGTGGAAGGCGTCGGCGTCCTGGTGGCCGTACTCCAGCCGGATCGAGGCCGGGCGCAGGAAGTCCGCGGCCGAGACCCGCAGCGTGGGGCGGCCGCGCAGCCGCAGCGGCTCCACCAGGGCGTCGGCGAGCAGCTCGGGGCGGGCGGGCCCGGCGCCGTCCACGGCGATCCGCAGCCGGCGCTCGCCGGCGCCGGGCAGCGCGGTGATCCGGTCGGCGAGCAGCTCGGCCAGCTTGTCGGGGGAGATCGGGTGTACCTGCACCAGGCCATCCTGCCGGTTGCGCGGGGTCCGTCGGAGGGGGCGGTCGGGGATCAGCCGAGCGGGAGGGCGTGCAGGACGTCGTCGTGTCCGGCGTAGAGGGAGGTCCGGTCGGTGGAGACGGTCCAGACGTCCCGGCCCGGGCCGGAGTCGCGGAAGGTCCAGACCGGTTCGCCGGTGGCGGCGTGGAGTGCGACGACCCCGCCGCTGGCCGGCCCCGGCACGTACAGCGTGTCGACGCCGTCGACGAACAGCGGGCGGCTGCGGGTGTCCAGCAGGAAGGGCAGCTTGCGGGACCAGAGCACCGCGCCGGTGGCCGTGTCGATGCAGGCCACGGTGCCGTCGTCGTGCGGGACGAACACCCGGGGGCCCGCCGCGACCGGTGGCATCGCCCGCCAGGACTCGCCCCGGGCGGGGGCGTGGGTCCAGCCCGGCCTGCCGTCGGGGCCCAGCAGGCGCACGCCGCCGGTGCCGTCCGGGACGAGGAGGTCCGGTCCGTTCGCGGTGCAGAAGGACAGGCCGTCCGCGGCGGGCGCGGTCCACAGTTCGCGTCCGGTGTCGGCGTCCCGGGCCACCAGCTCGGCGCGGTCGCCGGTCGTGCGGGAGCAGGCCAGCAGGTGGGGCGTGCTGCGGGTGGCGGCGGCGACCGGCTGATCCTGGTGGTCGGCGGTGACGGTCCACAGCAGGGCGCGGTCCGCGACGCGCAGGGCGAAGAGCCGGGTGCCCGGAACGGGGGCGTCGGCCCGGGGCAGCTGCCAGGTGGAGCCGTAGAGGACCCCGTTCTCCAGGCAGCGGAGCTGGACCTGGCCGGGCAGTTCCGCGGGCAGCGGCAGGCTCCAGTCGGCGGCGGGATCGGTGAGGTGGTGGGCGTCGAGGTGGCCCTTGGAGGCGGCGGTGAAGAACTGGTCGGGCCCGAACACGACGGTGGTGAGCGGTGGTTCGACGCCGGCCGGAAAGTCGGCGGGCCGCGGCGGGTCGAAGGCCACCAGCCGCCGGGGCTCACCGGTGGCCGGGTCGAGCACCTGCAGCCCGGCCTTGGACAGGAACACCGGGCGCTGCGGCAGGGTGACCATCCGCCCGATGGTCATCTGCTGCGGTCCCCGGTACGTCCACAGCGGTGTCGGCCCGGACAGCGCGGTCGGCTTCGGCTGCTCCGGGCCGGGCACCGTCCGGTCGTCGCCCGTCCGGCTCAGCGCCCACGCCGCCCCGCCGGCCGCCAGCACCCCGGCGCCGACCAGCAGACCGCGCCGGCTCGGCCGCCGCGGGCCGTCACCCTCGCCCCGGCCCCCGCCGAGCACGTCCGCGGACGCCTCGCCCGCGCCGTCCGCCTCCCCGTCCCACTCCCACGCGGACTCCCGCACGGGCCCCTCGGACGCCTTCACGCACTTCTCGCTTCCACCCCGGCGGCCCCGATGCCACCACCCGCCGGGAGGATATCGAACGGCGCTCGAACCATCGGGTGCCGTCGGTGTGGCGTCGGCCGGCCGGCTGTGGGGTTACCGGCCGCTGGGTGCGGCGGCTTCGGCCGGGGCCCGGGTGGGCTCCGCCTCGGTGTGGTGGTCCGGGAGGATCCGGTCGCGGAGCCGCAGGGCGCAGGCGACGGCGACGGCCAGGACGGCGAGGGCCAGGGTGAGCGCGGTGCGCAGGCCGTGGGCGTCGGCCAGTCGGCCGAGCAGGGGGGCGGCGAGGCCGCCGACCGACATGGCGAGTCCCAGGGTGAGTCCGGAGGCGGTGCCGGGCCGGGTGGGCAGGTAGTCCTGGGCGAGGGTCACCTGTGGGGCGAAGGGCAGGAACATGGCCAGTCCGAACGCCGTCGCGCCGATCACGGCGACCGTGGTGGAGGGGGCGAGGACCACGGCGGCCAGGGCGGGGACGGCCAGCAGGTAGCCGGTGCGGATCGGGGTCAGCCGTCCGCTGCGGTCGCCCAGCCAGCCGCCGAGCAGGGTGCCGGCCGCGCCGGCCAGGGTGAGCAGGGTGAGGGCGGTGGCGCCGAGCCCGGTCGAGCCGTGCAGGTCGCGCTGGATGTGCAGGGAGAGCATCGAGGTGACCGTCACATAGGGGATCGACCAGCCGATGATGGTCGCGACCAGGCGTCCGAAGGCCCGCCAGTCGTCGGGCTGCGCGCTCGTCGTGACGGTCCGGGGGACGGCCGTCGGTTGCGGATCGGGGCGCCGCTGCCGGGTCCGGAGGGCCCAGAGCACGGCCGTCACCAGGGCCGGGACGGCGAGCAGCCAGCCGCCGGCCAGGCCGTAGGAGCCGACCACCAGGGTGACCAGGGCCGGGGCGAGCGAGGCGCCCAGGGTGCCGCCGACCGAGAACAGGCTCATCGCGCGTTGGGAGCGTCCGCCGGCGGCCCGGGCCCGGTCGGTGGCGGGCGGGTGGTAGGCGGCGATGCCGATCCCGGCCAGGGCGGCGCAGAGCCAGGTGAGCGGGTAGCTGCCGGCCAGGGCCGCGCCGGTGATGCCCGCTGCGGCGGTGAGGAACCCGGCCGGGATGAGCCAGTCCCGGCGGCGGCGGTCGACCAGCAGGCCGAACAGCGGCTGGACCACGCTGGAGAGTCCGCCGGCGGCCAGCGCGATGCCGGAGACGGCGGTGTAGCTGTAGTGCCGTTCGGACATCAGGAACGGCAGCAGCGCGGGGACGGCGCCCTGGTAGAGGTCGTTGACGATGTGGGTGCCGGTCAGGAAGGCCAGCTGGCCGCGCTTCACCGGGCCACCTGCCCGGTCCGCGCCGACGCCCGGCGGGCCTGCTCCAGCAGGGCTTCCTGCCGGGCGGCGTGGTGATGCCAGGGCCGGGCCCGTTCCAGTTGGGCGCCGAGGGAGAGCAGCAGGCCCTCCTGGTGGTGCCGGGCGGTGAGCATCACGCCGATCGGCAGCCCGTCCGGTGTCCAGTGCAGCGGCAGGCTCATCGACGGTCGGCCGGTGAGGTTGGCCAGCGGGGTCCGCGGGGTCAGGGCGAGCATCCGGGTGAAGGTCCGTTCCGGGGAGTCCGGGTCGACCAGGGAGCCGACCGGCAGCGGAGGGGTGTCCGTGGTCGGGCTGAGCACCGCGTCGTAGCGGTCGTAGCGGTGGCAGACCGCACGGGCGGTGGCGGTCAGCGAGGCGGTCGCGGTGTACAGCCGGACGGCGTCGTGGGCGGAGCCGCGGGCGCGCAGCCAGCGGGTCAGCGGCAGCAGCAGTTCCTCCCGTTCGGGTGGGACCGGGACGGCGGCGGCCAGCACGCTCCACAGCACGGTGAAGTCGGGCAGGTACTCGTCCGGGTCGGTCGGCGGGGCCTCCTCGACGTGGTGGCCGAGGTCGAGGAGCAGTTCGGCGGTGCGCCGGCAGGCCAGTGCGGCCTCGGGGTGCCAGCCGTCGGCCGGCGGCAGGACGCCGATCCGCAGCGGGCCGGGTTCGCGTTCGGCGCAGGCCCGGAAGTGTCCGGCGGGGAGGGCGGGCAGGGTGCCGGCGTCGCCCGGGGTGCTGCCCGCCATCGCGTCCAGCAGCAGGGCGGCGTCCAGCACGGTCCGGGCCAGCGGGCCGGCGGTGGCCAGTCCGAAGGCGTCCGTGCCGGGGGCGGGGGTGACCCGGCCCCGGCTGGGCTTGAGGCCGACCACCCCGCAGCCGGCGGCGGGGATCCGGACCGAGCCGCCGCCGTCGCTGCCGAGGGCGCCGGCCGCCAGTCGGGCGGCGACCGAGACGGCGGCGCCGCCGCTGGAGCCGCCGGCGCCGAGGGCGGGGCCGTACGGGCTGCGGGCGGTGCCGTGCGCGGTCTCGGTGTAGGAGGAGCAGCCGAACTCGGCCGCGGTGGTGGTGCCCAGCAGGACGGCGCCGGCGGTCCGCAGGGCGCCGACCACGGTGGCGTCCGCCGGGGCGATCCGGTCGTCGAAGGCGGCGGAGCCGGCGGTGAACGGCAGGCCGCGGACCGGCCAGGTGTCCTTCACCGACAGCGGTACGCCGAGCAGCGGGGGCAGGCCGTCGCCGCCGTCGGTTCCGGTGGAGGCGAGCAGCAGGGCCTCGGCCGCCCGTGCGGTCCGGCCGGCGCCGGGGGCGTCGACCGTGCGGTAGGCCCCGAGCAGGCCGTCGAGCTCGGCGATCCGGTGCAGGTGGTGGTCGACCAGCTCGGTCGGTGAGACGGCGCGGGCGCGGACGGCTTCCGCCTGCTCGGCCAGCGTCAGGTCATGGAGGGCTGACATGGTTGTTCCGTTCTCCCAAGTCCTCAGGTCGTCAGGTTGTCTGAGGACTTCACCGTAGGGGGTGCACCGCCCGCCTGACAAGGTGAGGCTTGCCTAACTTCTCGCCCGCCGTTCGGTGCCGGAGGGGCGGGTGGGGTGCGAGGGCTCGCCTTGACACCGTTCGGGGGCGGACGTAGCAAGGGAGCATGCGCCATCCGCGGGTGACCGGCGGGGCCGCCGAGCCGGTCCGCGCGGCGGGCCCGGAAGCGGTGCCGGAGCCGAGCCCGGATCCGGGAGCGGAGACGGCCCCGGCGGCCCCGGCGGACCAAGCGGACCAGGCGGACCAGGCGGCCCGGGAGACCCAGGCGGTCCACGAGCGGGACGAGCTGCTGGCGGCGGCCGTCCGCCGGGTGCTCGGCTCCACCGGCGCGTACGCGGCGATGGTCTACCTGCGCTCCCGGGACCGGCGGTCGCTGGTGCTGCGCACCCTGGTCGGGGTGCCACTGTCGATCATCAGCCCGTTCCGCCGGGTCGCGGCCGCCGGGCCGCTGCCGGTCGCGGTCTGCTTCCGGACCGGACGGGCCGTCGCGCTCTCCGACTCCGAGGACACCATGCGGCGCTTCCCGCAGCTCGCCGTCGGACTGCCGTACGACTTCGTCTCGGTCTGCGTGCCGGTCGGCCACGGCGGGGAGCGGTACGGCGTGCTCAATGTGCTCTGGCCCGCCTCGGACGAGGGGGTGCCGGTCCGGGAGGGCGGCCGGCTGGACGCCGTTGCCGGTGAACTCGGCGCCGGGCTGGCCGAGTTGGCGGCCGACGGACGGATGGTGGAGCCGACCGGCGAGACCGCCGTGGTGGAGCTGCCGCCGCCGTCCGTGCCGACCACCCGGGTCGGGATGTTCGACTGGGACGTGGCCACCGGCGCGCTCGCCGCGGACGCCGGGTTCCGGGAGATCTTCGGCTTCGGACCCGGCGAGTTCGACGGCACGGTGGGCTGCCTGACCGGCCGGATCGCCCCCGGGGACGTCCCCGGCTTCCGCACCGCCGCCCGGACCGCCCTGGCGCACGGCGAGGTGCTGGCCGCCCGGGTGCGGGTGCTCGGGCCGGCCGGGCGCCCGTACCCGGTGGAACTGTGGGCCCGGGTCCCCGGCGCGATCTCCGACGGCCGGACCCACCTGGTCGGCGCCGTCCTGGACGTCCGGGCCGTCACCGCCGCCGCGGCCGCCGTCGAGCGGCTGCCCGAGGGCGTCCTCTCGCTCGACCCCGACGGGCTGGTCGGTTCGGTCAACCGGACCGCCGAGCAGCTCCTGCGGGCGACGGCGGCGGACCTGGTCGGCCACCACCTCTGGACGGTGCTGCCCTGGCTCGCCGACCCCTTCCACGAGAACCGCTACCGCGCCGCCCTGCTCTCCCAGCAGCCCACCGCCTTCCTGGCCGCCCGCCCGCCGGACGGCTGGCTGGCCTTCTCGCTCTACCCCGACCGGCACGGCGTCACCGCCCGGGTGATCGCCGCCGAGGCCCCGCCGGGCACCGCCGAACCGCCCGCCGCCGCGCCGCCCGCGGCCGCCACCGGCGTCGGCGGCACCCACCACCTGCTCCAGCTGGCCAGCGCGCTCACCGAGGCCGTCACCGTGCGCGACGTCTGCCGGGCGGTGGCCGAGGAGATCCTCCCGGCCTTCGGCGGCCAGGAACTCGCCATCTACGGGGTGCGCGAGCAGCGGCTGCACCTGGTCTCGCAGAGCGGCTACCCCGACGGCTTCCTGGACGGCTTCGAGGGCACCCCGCTCGACGCCCGCGTCCCCGGCGCCGAGGCGCTCAGCACCGGCACCCCGATCTTCTTCGAGTCGGTGCGCGACCTCGCCGCCGCCTACCCCGGCCTGGCCCTGGACGAGATGGGCGCCTGGGCCTTCCTGCCGCTGATCGCCTCCGGCCGACCGGTCGGCAGCTGCATCCTCGGCTTCGACCGGGCGCACCCCTTCACCGTCGAGGAGCGCGGCCTGCTCACCGGCCTCGGCGGCTTCATCGCCCAGGCGCTGGAGCGCGCCCGGCTCTACGACGCCGAGTTCGCCCTGGCCCGCGGCCTCCAGCAGGCCCTGCTGCCGCACCGGCTCCCGCAGGTGCCCGGCCTGCGCACCGCCGCCCGCTACCTGCCCGGCACCCAGGGCATGGAGATCGGCGGCGACTGGTACGACGCCATCCTCACCGGCGCCGACCTCACCCTGGTGATCGGCGACGTCGAGGGCCACAGCGTCGCCGCCGCCGCCGCGATGGGCCAACTGCGCAGCGCCGTACGGGCGTTCGCCAGCGGCGGTGAACCGCCCGACCAGGTGCTCGCCCGCACCAACCGACTGCTGCTGGACCTCGACCCCGGGCTGCTGGCCAGCTGCTGCCTGGTCCGGCTCACCCCCGCCGACGGCACCGTGCGGATCGGCCGGGCCGGGCACCTGCCGCCGGTGCTGCGCCACCCGGACGGGCGGGCCGAGGCGCTGTACGTCCCGGGCGGGCCGCTGCTGGGCGTGGACGAGGGCGCCGCGTACCCGGTCAGCGAGCTGCGGTTGCGGCCCGGCTCGCTGCTCGCCCTCTACACCGACGGGCTGGTGGAGGACCCTGCGCTGGCCATCGACCAGGGGGTGGACCGGCTGCGGGCGGCGCTGGCGCACGGCCGGGCGGGGGAGACGCTGGAGGAGCTCGCCGAGCGGCTGCTGCGCGAGGTCGGCTCGACCGGGCGGGTGGACGACGTGGCGCTGCTGCTCACCGCGTTCCGCTAGGCCCCGGAGCTCTGGCCCGGAGCCAGGGCCCAGGGACTCCTGGAGCGGCGACTTTCGTCGGCTCGGGCGGCGACGAAGGGTGACCGCGCGGGTGCGGGGCACCCGGTTAGCCTCGACGGGTGGAAGCAATCGCACAGGCCTGGTCGAAGGCGGTACGGACGGCGCTGCCGGGGCCCTGGCGGCCCCGGCGGGTGGTGGGCGAGGCGGTGCTGGCCCTGCTGATGGGCCTGTTCGCGGGCCTGCTGGAGATGGTCGCCGGGACCGGTCTGGAGGTGCCCTTCGGGCTCGCGGTCGCCGGGCTGTGGGTGCTGCGCCGCGGGTTCCCGGCCACCGTACTGCTGCTGACCGGGGTGATCGCGGGCTGGTCGATCGGGCCGCTGCCGCTGCTGGTCTGTGCGGGCTGGGTGGCCGGGGCGCGGATCAGCCGGGTCCGGCGGCTGGTCGGCGCCTTCGTGCTGAGCTTCCTGCTGTTCGGTGTGTTCGGGGCTCTGAAGGACGGATTCACCTTCTCGCCCAAGCTGATCATCGGACTCTCGCTCGGCGTCTATCTGGTCTTCGCCGTCCTGCCCGCGCTGTACGGCCGCTACCGGGCGCAGCGCCGGGCGCTGCTGGACGCGCTGCGCGAGCGCAACGACCAGCTGGTGCGCGAGCGGGCGATGGTGGTGCACCAGGCCCGGCTGCGGGAGCGGCACCGGATCGCCCAGGACATGCACGACAGCCTGGGCCACCAGCTCGCGCTGATCTCGGTGCACTCGGGTGCGCTGGAGGTGGACCGCACCCTCAGCGACCGGCAGCGGGAGGCGGTCGGGGTGCTGCGGCAGGCGGCGGTCGCGGCGATGCGCGAGCTGCGCGAGGTGGTCGGGGTGCTGCACGACGAGTCGACGGCGCTGCCGCCGGTGGTCGGCAGCCCCGGTCCGGCGCCGGCCCGCGGCGGGGTGGACGGGGTCGAGGGGCTGGTGGAGTCCTCCCGGGGGGCCGGTGCGCGGGTGGAGTTCCGCACCGAGGGCGAGCGGCGACCGCTGGCGGCGGCGGTCGACCACGCGGCGTACCGGATCGTGCAGGAGGCGCTCACCAATGCGCACAAGCACGCCCCCGGCGCGCCGATCGCGGTCGCGCTCCGGTACGAGCCGGACGCGCTGGTGGTGGAGGTGACCAATCCCCGCGCGCCGGAGCTGGTGGGCGCGCACGCCGGCGCGGGTGCGGTGGTGAGCGGCGGGCAGGGGCTGACCGGCCTGCGGGAGCGCGCCCGGCTCGTCGGCGGCATGGTGCACGCCGGGCCGACGCCCGAGCAGGGCTTCCGGCTGGCCGCCGTCCTCCCGTACGAGGGGGCGGAGGCCGAGGGCGCCGCCGCGCTGCTGGCCGAGGACGACTGGGTGCTCGGCGGCGCCTCGCCGCCCGGCGACGCGGACACCGGTCCGCGCCGCCCGGCGCTCGGCTGCGCGGCCGGGGTGGTCGCGGTGACGCTGATCGTGGCGGGCCTGGTGGCCTGGGGCGTGGTGGCCTTCGTCCGGGGCGCCAGTGACTCGATGGTGCAGCAGTCGGTCTACGACCAGATCCAGGTCGGCGAGTCGAGGTCCGAGGTGATGCACCGGCTGCCGCCCGGCAACGACTTCTTCACCTCCGACTTCCGGGACGCCGGTCCGCCGAAGCCGGAGGGCGCGTACTGCCGCTGGTACACGCTGGCGAAGGGCGGGACCGGCGACTCCTGGCCGGACGACCACGTGGCGCGGTTCTGCTTCAAGGGCGGGGTGCTGGTGGACAAGGTGGAGTACGTCGCCAAGGGCTGAGGCCGGCCCGTCCGGCGAGGTGGGGGGCTCGGCGGGAGGCGGACCGGCCGGGATGTGAGGATGGTGTCCCGGCCGTGGCGCCGTCCTGCCGCCCGCCGCACCGTTCGAGGGGAATGACCAGCGTGATCCGAGTCCTCGTCGCCGACGACGAGCCGCTCATCCGGGCCGGGATCAGGATGATCCTCGGCTCGGCCGACGACATCGAGGTGGTCGGGGAGGCCGCCGACGGTCGGGAGGCGCTGGAGCTGGCCCGGGCGCACCGGGTGGACGTCGTGCTGCTGGACATCCAGATGCCGGTGATGGACGGGCTCACGGCGCTGGGGGAGCTCGGCAGGGTCGCGCCCGGCGCGCGGGCGATCATCCTCACCACCTTCGGGGAGCGCGAGAACGTCCTGCGCGCCGTGACCGAGGGCGGCGCCGGGTTCCTGCTCAAGGACACCGCGCCGAACGAGCTGATCCAGGCCGTCCGGGCGGCGGCCGGCGGGAACGCCTTCCTCTCCCCGGCCGCCACCCGGCACATCGTCGACTCGCTGGCCGCCGGGCGCAGCGGCTCGGCGGCCGCCCGCGGCGCGGTGGCCCGGCGCCGGCTGGAGGTGCTCACCGGGCGCGAGCTGGAGGTGCTGGCACTGCTCGGGGAGGGCCTGTCCAACGCGGACGCGGGGGCCCGGATCCACATGAGCGAGGCGACGGTGAAGACCTACGTCAGCCGGATCCTGGCCAAGCTGGGCTGCGAGAACCGGGTCCAGGCGGCGCTGCTGGCGCGGGACGCGGAGCTCGGCGGCGGCAACTGAGCGCGTTTCTTCGATGACCGAACGTGTTTGGCGTGGCGGATGCCACTGAACTGCCGTCGTGAATCGGGAACTCCGGATGCGGTGGTGACGGTCCGTCATGTTCCGACTGCGGACCGTCGATGGTGTGCGGGAGTTCACGAATGGACAGATGTGAGCGCGGGCACGGGAATTGATCGTTCGATCTTTAAAATGCGGTCAAACCTGGTCGAACCGGGCAGCGTTTCTTGATCGATACCGCCGGTAACAGTCAACTGACCTGCGAAGACCAAGAATTGCTTGCTGCGCCCAGGACATGCCCCTAGCTTTCTTGGCGGCGCAACGAGCGCCACCCGGGTTCACCCCGACGCACGGCCCGCCGACTGACCCCCGGCGCGAGGGCGGTGCCCGCCGACGAGACCGGCTCGAACGAGGCCGTCGGCGAGTGGTGGTGACCGCGGCGGCACGGCACGTCCGACACGTGGCCGGCCGCCCGACGAGTGCGGTGAGCGCGACCGACCGGCCCCTGATACGGGCCTGGTTCCGCTTGCCCGCCCGGGGCTTGTCGAGAGGACATTCATGACTTCCCGTCACGAGAACGCCGCTGCCACCGACACCACCGCCACCGTCAAGCGTCACCGCCTGAGGATGGCGGTCGTCGCGGGCGCCGCCGTCGCGGCCCTGCCGGTGGCCGGCCTCGTCACGGCCACCTCGGCCTCCGCCGCACCCTCCTCGGCCTGGGACGCGGTCGCCCAGTGCGAGAGCGGCGGCAACTGGAGCATCAGCAACGGCAACGGCTTCCACGGTGGACTGCAGTTCACCCCCTCCACCTGGGCCGCGTACGGCGGAACCGCGTACGCTCCCCAGGCCAACCAGGCGACCAGGGCGCAGCAGATCGCCGTCGCCGAGAAGGTGCTCGCCTCGCAGGGGCCGGGCGCCTGGCCCGTCTGCTCCCGGAAGGCGGGCCTGAGCAAGGGCGGGGCCCCGGCCGCCGTCGACACCTCGGCGGGTTCGGGCTCCTCGGACAGCAAGCCGGCCAAGCCCGCCAAGCCGGCCCAGCGGGCGGCCAAGGCCGCTCCGAAGGCCCCGCAGGGCGCGAAGGCGGCCCCGCAGGCCGCGCCGAAGGCGAAGCCGCACGCCGCGGAGGCCCCGCAGGGCCGTCCGTCCGCCAAGCCGGCGCAGTCCGCTCCGGCGTCCGAGCAGAACACCTCGGGGGGCAGCTACACCGTCCGCAGCGGTGACACGCTGAGCGACATCGCGGCCAAGTTCGGCGTCGACACCGACGGCCTGTACGGCAAGAACGCCCGTACGATCGGCGCCGACCCGGATCTGATCTTCCCGGGCCAGACGCTGACCGTCTGACGGTCGGGCCGTCTGACGGTCGGGCCGGCCGGCGATCGGACCGGCTGGCGGTCAGACCGGTTGGCGATCAGGACATCAGGTGATCCGAACGACTGATCAGCCGCCCCCGGCGTGATCCGGCGGCCACCCCTGCGCGGGGTGGCCGCTCCGCGCGTTCGGCGGCCCTCCTCGGCCGGTCTCCCGCGCCGGTAGGGTCGCCTGATGGTCCGACTGATCAGTGACAGCGAGCTCACCGCCTCCGACGTGGTGGCCAACCGCACGATGAACCGCGAACGCGGCCTCAGCGGGGTGAACAGCTACGCCCGCGAGCTCGGCTTCGACCCGGCCGCCTGGCTGCGGGAGCACGGCGGGACCGGACCGGCCTGGTTGGACCTGTGCAGCGGGGAGGGCCGGGCACTCACCGAGGCCGCCCGACTGCTGCCGGCCGGCGCCGAACTGACCGGCGTCGACCTGGTCGGCCCGCTGGGATCCGTCCTCGGCCGGCCCCCGGGCGCGGGGGTGCAGCTGGTGACGGCGGCGCTCGCCGACTGGGCGCCCGAGCGGTCGTACCACCTGATCACCTGTGTGCACGGCCTGCACTACCTCGGCGACCAGCTCGGCGCGATCGCCCGCGCCGCCTCCTGGCTGACCCCGGACGGCCGGTTCGCCGCCCACTTCGACCCCGAGTCGGTTCGCCGCCCCGACGGCACCGGCCTGGCGCGGGCGGTGGTGGCGGCGCTGCGGGCGGCCGGGTTCGAGTACCGGTCGCGTCGCCACCTGCTGCTCCTGGACGGCGGTCGGCCGGTCGAGCTGCCCTTCGACTACGCGGGCGCCGATCCGTCGGCCGGGCCGAACTGGACCGGGCAGCCGGCGGTCGGGTCGTACTACGGAGTGCGGGAGCGCGCGGCGGGGGCGCCCGCGGGGTGATCGAAGCCGAGGAGCCGAGGTGTAGTTGAAGATTGAACGCAACGTCCGAATACCGCCGGAGTTGTCAGGCCTCCCGGACCAGGATCGACACGCACACCGAGAGCGGAACCCCGACCGGCGGACCGGCCGGGGCGCGATCGGAACACCTGGACGAGGAGACCGAGGACATGACGAAGAACGGTGCGGCGGCGCTGGACGGCAAGGTGGCCCTGGTGACCGGCGGCAGTCGGGGCATCGGGGCGGCGGTCGCGCTGCGGCTGGCCGAGGACGGCGCCCACGTGGCGCTGACCTACCGGGGCTCGGCCGAGCAGGCCGAGGAGGTGGTCGCGAAGATCACTGCGATGGGCCGGACCGGCTGGGCCGTCCGGGCCGACAGCGCCGACCCGGCGGCGGTGCAGGACACGGTGGCGGCCGTCGCCGAGCGGTTCGGACGGCTGGACATCCTGGTGAACAACGCGGGTGTGGGCGCCGTCGGACCGATCGAGGAGACCACGCCCGCGGAGATCGACCGGGTGCTGGAGGTGAACGTCCGCGCGCCGTACCTGTACGCCCGGGCCGCCGTCGGGCACCTGTCGGACGGCGGGCGGATCGTCGGCATCGGCAGCTGCGTCGCCCAGCGCGTGGCCTTCCCGGGCGCCGTGCTCTACGCGACCAGCAAGGCCGCGCTGATCGGTCTGACCAAGGCGCTGGCCCGGGAGCTCGGCCCGCGGGGGATCACCGCCAACCTGGTCCACCCGGGCCCGATCGACACCGACATGAACCCGGCCGACGGCGAGTCCGCGGACTTCCAGCGCGGCTTCGTCGCCCTCGGCCGGTACGGCACCGCGGCGGAGGTGGCGGGCGCGGTCTCCTACCTGGTGGGCGAGGACGGACGGTACGTCACCGGCGCCGAGCTGGCGGTGGACGGCGGCTTCGCCGCCTGACCCGACGGTCGGCGGGGCGGCGGTGTCGTGCCGGGCGGGCGTGGGCGGGCGCGCTTACGATCGCCCGGCACGACCCGTGCGCCCCCCGACCGAGAGGTGTGCCATGACCGCGGTGGACGACCCGATCGAGCTGCTCGCCCGGGCCCTCGCCCAGGCGGCCGGGCTGATCGACGGCACCGGCGTCGAACTGGCCGGCCACCCGACCCCCTGCCGCTCCTGGGACGTCGGCGACCTGGTCAGCCATCTCCTGGACGACCTGCGGAAGTTCACCCTCCGGGCCGAGGGCGGACAGCCGGACCGGTCGCGGCCCTTCGACCGGGTCGAGGAGGACTGGCTGCACGCCTTCGAGGCCGGCGCCGAGCGGCTGGTCGAGGCCTGGCGCGCCGCCGGAGACCTCACCGGCACGGTCGAGACCCCCGGCGGTCCCCTCCCGGCCCGCTTCCCGGTCGACCAGCAGACCACCGAATTCGCCGTCCACGCCTGGGACTTGGCACACGCCACCGGCCAGTCCACCGAGGGCCTGGACCACGAGGTCGCGCTCGCCGCCCTCGACTGGGCCCACGGCGCCCTCAAACCCGAGTACCGCGGCGAGGAGGAGCGACAGCACGCCTTCGGCCCCGAGGTCCCCGCCCCGGCGGACGCCCCGGCGTACGACCGGCTCGCCGCGTTCTTCGGGCGCCACCCGGGCTCCTGACGGTCGGGCCCCGACGGTCGGCCGCCAAGGCCTGAACTCCCGTGCCTGGTACGGTCTTCGGCCATGGAGGATGACCGGAACATAGTGTTGGAGGCGGCGCGCGCGTTCGCCGCACTGCTGCGGGCGGAGCGCTTCGCCGAGGCCGTCGAGCTGTTCGCGCCACCGCTGCGCGCCGCCGTCCCGGCCGGGACGCTCCGACTCGCCTGGAGCACCGAGGTCGACGGCCGGGGCGGCGTGACCACGGTCGGCGAGCCGGTGGCCGAGCCCGACGGCGAACCGGTGCGCGTGCGCATCGCGGTGGGCTGTGCGGACGGCGGCTTCACCGTCGTCACCTCGGTCGGCGCGGACGGCCTGCTGCACGGGCTGCGGCTCGACCCGGGCGAGGGCGGCGGATGGCAGCCGCCGCCGTACGCGGACCCGGCGCGGTTCACCGAGACCGAGGTGCTGCTCGGCGACGGACCGCTCGCCGTGCCCGGCACCCTCACCCTGCCGGTCGGGCCGGGGCCCTGGCCCGCCGTGGTGCTGCTCAGCGGCGGCGGCGCCTTCGACCGGGACGAGAGCAGCGGCCCCAACAAGCCGCTCAAGGACCTCGCCTGGGGCCTGGCCACCGGCCGGATCGCCGTCCTGCGCTTCGACAAGCCGACCTTCGTCCACCCGCAGCGGCTGCCGGCCGGCTTCACCATGGCCGACGAGTACCTGCCGCCCGCGCTGGCCGCCCTCGCGCTGCTCCGGGCCCGGCCGGAGATCGACCCGGACCGGGTCCACCTGGTCGGCCACAGCATGGGCGGCAAGGTGGCGCCCCGGATCGCCGCCGCCGCCGAACCGCCCGTCGCCGGTCTGGTGCTGCTGGCCGCCGACGCCCAGCCGATGCACGAGGCGGCGGTCCGGGTCGCCCGGTACCTGGCGGAGCTGATGCCCGGGCCGCAGACGGAGCAGCTGGCGGAGGCCACGGCCCGGCAGGCCGCGACGGTCGCGGGCCCGGGGCTGACCCCGGACACCCCGGCGGAGTCGCTGCCGTTCGGGCTCTCCGCCGCCTACTGGCTCGACCTGCGCGGCTACGACCAGGTCGCCACGGCGGCCGGGCTGTCCCTGCCGATGCTGATCCTCCAGGGCGGCCGGGACTACCAGGTGACCGTCGAGGACGATCTGACGCGTTGGCAGCACGGGCTCGGCGACCGGCCGGGGGTGACGGTCCGGATCCACCCGGAGGCCGACCACCTGTTCTTCCCGGGCAGCGGGCCCGCCACCCCGGCCGAGTACGCCCGGCCCGGGCACGTGGCGGCGGAGGTGGTGGCGGAGGTCGCGGGGTGGGTCGGCAGCGGCCGATGAGGGGAGCGGAACGTCACCGGCGCTTGACAGGGAGTAATTGAAGGCATCTCGCGAACGCTTCCGGACAAGTTTTTGATGTGCACATGATGTGAATGTTCGCCCCGGTGTTCTCTCGCTAGGGTCGCACCAGCTCCACGAACCGGCGCCGTACGGTCGTCGTGCGGTGCCGCACGGACCTGCCGATTGGACTGGTGTGACGTGATCAGAAGACCTCGGCGACTGCTGGACCGTTCGTCAACCATCCTGCCGCTGAGCAGACTTGCCGCACTCGCGGGGGTGGTCGCGCTGCTCGCCGCCGTGCTCGCCGGCACCACTGCCGGGACGGCGAGCGCCGCGCCCGCGGCCGCCGCCCGGCCCGCGTCGGCCGCGTGGATCTGCGAAGGCTCCCCGGTCACCCCCGGCTACATCCTGACCGCCTACAACAGCAGCGGTTGCAACGGGAACGGCAGCTGGCTCCAGCAGCCCGCGCAGGACGGGATGTGGGCCTGCTTCAACTCGCCGATCCCGGACGGATACGTGCTCACCGCGCACACCACCACCAGCAGCGCCTGCGGTAACCGCGGCGCCTGGTATCAGCGGGCGGTGCGGAACGGGATCGACACCTGTGAGGGTTCACCGATCCCGACCGGGTACGTCGTCACCCGGCACTCCTACGTCGGCTGCGGCGGTCTCGGCTCCTGGTTCCAGCAGCTGGCGGCGCCGGGGCTCTGGGTCTGTCCCGGCACGCCCGTTCCGGCCGGTTACCGTCTCGGTGCCTACAAGGCCTCCGCTTGCGACGGCCGCGGCGCCTGGATACTCCTCCGCAACTGACCGGTCCGCACGGCGATGGCAGCCGCGCGGCGACGGCCCGCCCACCCGGAGTCCCGGGGTGGGCGGGCCGTCGTGCTGCCGATCGCGGTGCGGCGGTCGGAGGCGGTGGCGATCCGGTGCGCGGTGGTCAGCCGGTAGGAGGAGGGCTGAAGGACGGGAAGGTCGGACCGGTCGGCGTCGAACTCCGGGGGGCGTCGGGCCGGTCGGAGGCCGGCGAACGGAGGGCGATCAGTCCGAGGGTTCCGCAGACGCCGACGGCCAGTCCGAGGAGCAGGCTGAGGGCGTGGG
Source organism: Kitasatospora sp. NPDC089509 (assembly GCF_044749365.1). Lineage (NCBI taxonomy): Bacteria > Bacillati > Actinomycetota > Actinomycetes > Kitasatosporales > Streptomycetaceae > Kitasatospora > Kitasatospora sp. NPDC089509. Next base: position 166,974 of record NZ_JBIVHS010000002.1, read on the forward strand.
TCCAGAACCGGGTGCGGGGGGAACGCCCGACGATCGGCGGCGGCTCGACCGGTGGCGCCGGTGCTGCCGGTGCTGCCGGTCCGGGGGGTGCGGCCGGTGCGGTCGGGGGAGTGGTGACGGCGGGTCCGGAGGGCGGATCCCCTCGGACGACGGTGCACCAGTGGGCGTGCCACTGCGCCTCGTTGCCGCCGCAGGCCCGGACGAAGGCCCGTGTGGTGGGCCAGGAGGGGAGTCGGGTGCCGGAGGCGGCCTCGTAGAGGGTGGTGTGCGAGATCGAGCCGACGGTCCTGGCCATGGTGCGGAAGGAGGGCTGACCGGCCTCCAGCCGGAGGGTGCGGAGCCGGCCGGCGAAGGTCTCGGCGGCGGTGGGCGGTTTCCGTGCGGCCGGGTGCTCCTGCTGCTGCTCCGCCATGGCGGCCCCCTGGTGTCAGATGTCAGAGCCCTCGGTGTCGCCGTTCATTTGTCGCGTACGGATCATATCGAGGTGTGGCGACGGTACGTGCCGATCCGTGGATTCCGCGCGGGGAGGGGGCGTTCGGCGGTGTTCGGCGGACGGTGTCAGCTGTTGTCAGTTCCTGTCAGGCGGTACCGAACAGGGGCGGTGATCGGGTCAGCTGGATCCGCCGCCGAGATCGACGGGGCGGCCTCGGAGCGTTTCGACCGGACAGGGAGTCGGCGTGATCAAGAACGTCATGAAGAGGATCGGGCGGCGCGGGGCGACCGCTGCGGTGGTGCTGGCCATGGCGGCGGGCGCGGTGGGCGTCTCGGCGGGCAGCGCCTCCGCCAACGGCTGGTACGCACTCAACATCCACCCGACCGGTCACGGCGTGGGCGTCTACTCGGCCGCGGACCCCGGGGCGGCCAAGGTCGCCAACGATGTGTACTCGACCCCGGGGTCCTCGAACACCATCTACCTCGAGTGCTGGGTGAGGGGTGTGGACATCAACAACCAGGGCAACGTCTGGTACCGAATCGGTGGCACCAACTACAACTTCTTCGGCAGCTACAAGGCCTACACCTACGGTGCGTACGTCGACAACAACTGGTACTTCCACAACGGCGTGGTCGAGTGCTGACAGCCGGTTGAGCCCCTGCTGCCCCGCCCGGCCGTCCGGGCGGGGCAGCACCGCGTCAGTGCAGCTGCCCGCCGGCCGCCGCGCGCTTGATGGCCGCGCGGATCCGCGGGTAGCTGCCGCAGCGGCAGATGTTCTGGATCTGGTCGATGTCCGCGTCGGTCGGGTTCGGGGTGCGGCGCAGCAGGGCGACGGCGGTCATGATCTGGCCCGGCTGGCAGAAGCCGCACTGGGCGACGTCGCAGTCGATCCAGGCCTCCTGGACCGGGTGCAGGGTGTCGCCGTCGGCGAGGCCCTCGATGGTGGTGACGGTGCGGCCCGCGCACTCCTTGACGGAGCGGGTGCAGGGCTGGAACTCCTGGCCGTCGAGGTGGCTGGTGCAGGCCCGGCAGACGCCCACGCCGCAGCCGTACTTGGGGCCGGTGACGCCGAGCTTGTCGCGCAGGACCCAGAGCAGCGGCATGTCGTCCGGGGCCTCGACGGTGACGGGCTGCCCGTTGAGGACGAAGGTGTGGGTGGGCATGGGGAGTTGGGGTCCTTGATTCCGGGAGGTCAGAAGTTGATCGGGAAGGAGCGCGGGCTGGTGCCGGTCGCGCGGGCGTAGGCGTTGGCGACCGCGGCGGAGGCCGCCGGAACGCCCAACTCGCCCGCGCCGCCCGGGGATCCGCTCGGCGGCATGAGGTGGATCTCGACGGTCGGCGGGGTGTTGCGCTGCCGGGCGTAGTGGAAGTCGGCGTAACTCCCTTCCCGGAAGGCCCCGTTGTCGAGGTGGTTGCCGGCCTGGAGGATCACCGAGATGCCGTCGACCAGCGCGCCGGTCAACTGGGCTTCCAGTCCGGTGGGGTTGATGACCTGGCCGACGTCGGCGGCGACGACGGCCTTGGTGACCCGAGGGTTGGCCGGGTCGGTGGCGTCGAGTTCGACCAGGTAGGCGGCCAGGGCGCCGTTCTCGTCGTGGTAGCCGACGCCCTGGGCCTGGCCGGCCGGCATCGGGCGGCCCCAGTTGCCGGCCTTGGCGACGGTGTCCAGCACGGCCTGTCCGGACGCGTCGCGCAGCCGGGCCCGGCGGAAGGCGACCTCGTCCTGGCCCATCCGGCGGGCGAGTTCGTCCATCATGATCTCGTCGGCGACCCGCACCATGCCGGAGTACACCGAGCGCCAGCTGCCGGTGTGCAGCTGCAGCGGCACCTCCGCGAGCAGCTGGGTGGGGATGCCGACGTTGTACGGGTTCTTCTCGGTGAGCAGGAAGAAGGCCTGGGCGAGGCTGATCCCGGCGATCGACAGGTTGAACCCGGCTCCGGTGAGCGCCTCGCCGAGGCCGTGCGAGAGGTCGGTGCGGACGGTGGCGGCGCGGTGCTCCCAGCTGAGCACCTGGCCGAGGCCGTAGGTGGCGCGGATCCGGTGGTGGCTGGCCGGGCGCATCCGGCCGTGCCGCATGTCGTCGTTGCGGGTCCACATCAGCTTGACCGGACGCCCGGCGGCCTTGGAGATCTGGGCGGCCTCCAGGGCGGCGTCGAAGAACAGCCGGCGCCCGAAGGAGCCGCCGCCGCGCACCACGTGGACGGTGACGGCGTTCTGCGGCAGGCCGAGTTCGGCGGCGATGGTCTGCTGGGCGATGATCGGGCTCTGGGCGGCGAACCACAGCTCGGCGCGGCCCGGCCGCACGTCGGCGACGGCGGTCAGCACCTCCATCGGGGCGTGGTTGACGAAGGCGAAGTCGAACTCGCCGTCCAGGTACGGGGTGAGCAGCGGCGGCAGCAGGAACGGCGCGTGGGCGGCGCGCAGTTTCGCCTGGACGTCGGCGGTGGAGAGGTCGGCGACCGGGCCGGGGTTCCAGGTGGTGCGCAGCGCGTCGCGGGCCTTGAGCGCCTGGTCGAAGGTCTCGGCGAGGACGGCGACGCCGCTGGGGATCTGCACCACGGCGAGCACGCCGGGCATGGCGCGGGCGACCGAGGCGTCCAGGGACTTCAGGGTGCCGTTGACGGTGGTCGGGCGGGCGACCACGGTGGGCGCGGCGCCCGGGACCTGGAGGTCCCCGGCGTACTTGGTGCGCCCGGTCACTATGTCGCGGGCGTCGATGCGGCCGGTCGGCCGGCCGACCAGGCGGCGCTGCTCGGCCGGCTTGGGGGTGGCGGGGACGGCGGGCACGATCACGGCGGCGGCGTCGGCGGCGAGTTCGCCGAAGCCGAGGCGGCGGCCGTCGGGGGCGAGGACGGCGGAGCCGGCGGTGCGCAGGCCGCTCGCGGGAACGTTCCAGCGCCGGGCGGCGGCGGTGACCAGCCGGGCGCGGGCGGCGGCGGCCGCGGCCCGTACCGGGTCGTACAGCGCGCGCACCGAGTTGGAGCCGCCGGTGAGCTGGTTGAAGAGCAGTTCGGGGCGGCCGTCGGAGAGCGGCACGTCCACGTCGGTGAGTTCGGCGTCGAGCTCGTCGGCGACCAGCATGGCGATCGCGGTGGTCAGGCCCTGGCCGACCTCCAGTCGGGGGAGGTACAGCGCGGCACGCCCGGCGGGGGTGATTTCGAGCACCAGCAGGTGTGACGTCGGGAGCCCGGCGAGGATCATCGCGTCGCCGAGGTCGAGGACGTCGGGGATGCCCGGGAGGCCGAACAGCTGCGGGGGTGCGGTGGCGGCGCGGGCGGTCGCCGCGGCGGCGGCCGCGGCGGTGCGCTCGGCGGCCTGGGCGGAGGCCGGGGCGGCGGCGTCGAGCCCCAGCCGGGCGGCGACGGTCAGCGTCGGGCCGGCCAGCAGATAGGTGAGGAAGCGGCGCCGCCCGGTGTCCCCGGCGGCGGGTCCGGCCGCCTCGTCCGGGTGGCCGGAGGAGCCCGAGGGCGCGATGGAGGTGCTGATGGGAGGAACCCTTCGAGCCGGAGACGGCGCCGGATCGGGTGGGCGCGGACGGCCCCGGCCCCGGTGCCGGATCGCGAACGCCGCTGAGCATATGGAGGGTGCTACTGACGGGTCAACACGGTCAATCTTGGCCCTCCGGTCGGGTGGTGGAGGTGTCCGATCCGCTTCCGGCGGGGGAGTCGGAGCGGGTACGGACGGCGCTTCGGCCCGGCGGGCGGGGCCGGAGCGGCGCGGCCCCCGGGGTGTCCGGTGGATCAACGAGGGGCTGTCGTACGGGAGTTCATCGCTCGCCCGACGGTGCGGCGGAGGGTGGGCCGGAGGGGGCGGCGGGGCCCAGAAGTGGCCCACGCAAATGCAAGATCAATGGATCTGTCGGCCGGTCCACTTCTTCCCTAGGCTGGACACCGTCCCACCGACGGCCGCCCCGGGCGGTTGCGAACGTCCGGCCCGCGCGCCCGTCCGCCGGGGGGTCGACGGAGCGTCAGGAGAGCAGTGAGAGCAGTGAGAGAAGTCACAGCAGCGTCGAACCGCAGCCGGACGTCGGCCCACGGCGGCACCCTGCTGCCCCCGGCCGGCCCCCAACGCACCCTCGCCGCCGCCCAGTTGGCGAGCTCGGTGGGCGACGGCGCCTACTACACCTGCTCCGCGCTCTACTTCACCCGGGTCGTCGGCATGTCGCCGACCGCCCTCGGCCTCGGCCTCGCCCTCGCCTGGGCGATCGGTTCGCTGGCCGGCGTCCCGCTCGGCCACCTCGCCGACCGCCGCGGCCCGCGCCGCACCGCCGTGACCCTCGCGCTCGCCGCCGCCGTCACCGTCGCCGCGCTCCTGGTGATCCGCTCCTACGGACCGTTCCTGCTCGCCGTCTGCCTCTACGCCACCGCGCAGTCCGGCCTCACCGCCGCCCGGCAGGCGCTGGTCGCCGGCCTGGTGCCGCCCGCCGAACGCACCGGACTGCTCGCCCACCTGCAGTCGACCCTCAACGGCGGACTGGCCGTCGGCGCCGCGGTCGGCGGCGTCGCGCTGACCGTCGGCACCCGGGCCGGCTACCTCGGCGCCTTCGCCGTCACCGCACTCGGCTTCCTGATCGGCGCGCTCGTGCTCCGCCGACTGCCCGAAGTCCCGCCCGCCGCACCGGAGTCGGGCACCGGCCCGAAGCTGGCCGTGCTGCGGGACCGGCGCTACGCCGCCGTCACCCTGGTCAACACCGTCCTGCTGCTGCGGATGCCGCTGCTCAGCCTGATCCTGCCGCTGTGGATCGCCCGGCGCGCCCCCGGCCTGGGCTGGCTCGGTTCCGCGCTGTTCGTGCTCAACACCCTGGCCGTGCTGGCCTTCCAGGTCCGGGCGGCGCGCGACGTCAGCGGGCTGGACTCCGCGGTCCGGGCGGTGCGCGCCGCCGGGCTGCTGCTGCTCGCCTCCTGCGTGGTCTGCGGGCTGTCCGCGCTGGACGTCCCGGTGTGGGTGTTCGCCGTCCTGCTGACGGCCGCCGCCGTGCTGCAGGTCGCGGGCGAGATGCGGCAGTCGGCCGGCTCCTGGCAACTCGGCTTCGACCTCGCGCCGCCCGAGCGGATCGGCCAGTACCAGGGCTTCTTCGGCACCGGCGTGGCCGTCGCCCGCACCCTCGGGCCGCTGCTGCTCACCACGCTGCTGCTGGACGGCGGGCCGGTCGGCTGGCTGGTGCTGGGCGGGGTGTTCCTCGCCGCCGGGTACGCGATGGGCCCGGTGGCCCGCTGGGCGGCGGCGGGCGACCGCGGGGCCGTGCCCGCCCCGGCGCCCGGCACCCCGGCGTCGGCCGCTTCGTCGACCGTTTCGTAGGCCGCTCTGCGGGCGGCCCACCGGCCCCGGCGGAAAACACCGGCCCCGGGGGAAAGCACTGGCCCCGGCCCGCCGCCCGCTGGCATGCTGGCCGCGTGGACCGACCCCAGATCTGGCTTGACTTCGCCCCTGAGCTGCACCTCTTCGTCTCCGCGCCCCGCCGGGCCGGCCGTACCGCGCTGCGCACCGACGGCACCTCCAGCCTCGGCCACGTGGTCGAGTCGCTGGGCGTCCCGCTCACCGAGGTCGGCGGCCTGCTGGTGGACGGTCGGCCGGTGCCGGACTCGTACGTCCCGGCCGACGCCGAGCTGATCAGCGTGGCGGCGGTGGCCCGGCCGCAGCCCTCGCCCACCCCGCCGCGCTTCCTGCTGGACGTCCACCTCGGCACCCTCACCCGCCGGCTGCGCCTGCTCGGCATCGACGCCGCCTACGAGAACCCGGACATCGGCGACGCCGCACTGGCCGCCCGCTCCGCCGCCGAGCAGCGCATCATGCTCTCCCGCGACCGCGGCCTGCTGCGCCGACGCGAGCTGTGGGCCGGCGCGTACGTCTACAGCCACCGTCCGGCCGAGCAACTGCGGGACGTGCTCTCCCGGTTCGCGCCGCCGCTCGCCCCCTGGAGTCGCTGCACCACCTGCAACGGCACGCTGCGCACCGTGCACAAGACCACGGTGCGCGAGCAGCTGCACGACGGCACCGAGCGCTCCTACGACGCCTTCGCCCAGTGCGCGGACTGCGGGCAGGCGTACTGGCGCGGCGCCCACCACGCCCGGCTGGAGGCGATCGTCAGCGAGGCCGTGCGCGACTTCGGCACGGTCGGACGCCCGGACGGTGACGGGGGAGTCGGCAGCGGCATCGGGGGCGTCGGCGGCGCCGGGGGCGCCGTCTCGGGGTAGCGGCCCCGGAATCCCTCGGGGTTGTCTCGGGGTCGGATACGGACCGCTGAGGATGGCGGGCGCTCCGAGCCGCATGGTCTGATCGTCGGCGGGGGACGAGCCCAGGAACTCCGTCGTACGAGAGAGGCCGGGTCGTCGGATGAACGATCAGTCGAACGATCAGTCGAGAGAACGAACGGCGCACCAACCCTTCGAGAGCATCGAGACCGGTGACGCCCCCGTGGTGACCGCCCCGGACGGCGCCCTGGTCCGCCCTCTGCTGGTCCTGGACGGGCGCGGCAGCCTCGCCGTGTTCGAACTGACCCCCGGGCAGGTCACCCGGGCGGTCTCGCACGCCACCGTGGAAGAGCTGTGGCAGGTCACCGCGGGCGGCGGCGAGGTGTGGCGGCGCCAGGACGGCCGGGAGGAGATCCACCGGCTCGGCCCCGGCACGGCGGTGTCGATCCCGCTGGGCACCGCCTTCCAGTTCCGGGCCGACCCGGACGGCGCCGGGCCGCTGTGCATCACCGCCGTCACCATGCCGCCGTGGCCGGGCACGGACACCGAGGCGCGCCCCGAGGAAGGCCCCTGGAAGGCGACCGACCGATGAACCGGGGGACGATCAGCCGGGGGATGCTGCGCCGGCCCCTGGTGGCCGCGCTCTCCGCGCTCACCCTGCTGGGACTGGCCGCGACCCCGGCCGTCGCGGACACCGCCGTCGTACCGCACCTCCAGTCACGGTACGTCACCATGCCCGACGGCGTCCGCCTCGCCGTCGACGTCTACGTCCCGCAGGGCACCCGACCCGGCGCCGCGCTCCCCACCGTCCTGGTCACCCAGCGCTACTGGCGGGCCCGGGTCCTGGCCGGCCAGACGGGCGGCTCCAGCGGCGAGGCCGAGGACTGGAACGCCCGGGGCTACGCCTATGTCGTCGCCGACCTGCGCGGCACCGGTGCCTCCTTCGGCACCCTGACCGCCGAACTGGGCTCCGACGCGGTCGCCGACAGCGGCCCGCTCAGCGACTGGATCGCCGCCCAGCCCTGGTCCAACGGCCGGGTCGGCACCACCGGCGTCTCCTACGGCGGCGACACCGCGATGCTCGCCACCGCCCTCGGCGACCACCACATCGCCGCCGCCGCCCCGATCTCCTACGACTTCGACCCGTACGAGGACCTGGTGCGCCCCGGCGGCCTGCTGATCGAGCCCCGGCTCGCCCCGTACGCGCTGCTGCTGCGCATCCTGGACGGCACCGGCGGCACCACCTGCGAGACCAGCGCCGAGACCCGGCAGCTCTGCGCGCAGGGCGGCCTCACCGGACTGACGCCCCGGCCGGTCGACGGCCCGGACGGCCCGGCGCTGATGGCCGCCGCCCGCGCCGAGCACGCGGACAACGCCAACCTGGTCGAGCTGGCCCAGACCGGCGTCCACCGCGACTACCGCAACGGACCGCAGAGTTGGACGGTCGGCAGCGTCGGGGAGAAGACCGACGCGGTCGAGGACGGCGGGGTGCCGGTGCTGACCCGAGCCGGCTGGCTGGACGCGGGGACGGCCAACGGCGTGCTGTCCCAGTTCACCGGCCTGTCCAACACCCAGGACGACTGGATCGGCCCGTGGAACCACGGCGCCGGCTGGCTCGCCGACCCGTTCCAGCCCGCCCGGCGGCTCACCCGGGCTGAACACGAGGTGAACGACCAGCGGGTGGTCGACTTCTTCGACCACTACGTACGGGACGGCGCCCGCCCCGACGGCAAGCGGCAGGTGCACTACTACACCTTCAACGAGGACGTCTGGCGCACCACCACCCGCTGGCCGGTGCCCGGCACCCGCACCCGGCCGTTCCGGCTCGGCGCCGGCAACACCCTCGGCGGTCAGGACCCTTCCGCCGGCTCCGACCTGCTGCGCCTGGACCCGACCGCCGGCACCGGACCGCTCGACCGCTGGAACACCAACCTCACCGGGGACGAGGTGAGTTACCCCGACCGCGCCGCCGTGGACGCCAAGCTGCTCAGCTACACCACGGCGCCGCTGGCCGAGCCCACCCGGGTCACCGGCAACGGCAAGGTCGCCCTGGACGTCACCGGCCTGGCCGGCTCGGCGAACGGGGCCCTGCACGTGTATCTGGAGGACGTCACCCCCGACGGCCGGACCACCTATCTGACGGAAGGTCAACTCGCCCTCGCCGACCGGGCGGTGGCCGACCGCGAGGACAACCCCGACTGGCGTCGGCTGCGCACGCCGCGCAGCTACGCGGCCGACGACGCCACGCCCTTCCCACCGGGACGGGCGCAGCGGGTGGTGATCGACCTCCAGCCGGTCTCGGTGCTGTTCAGGGCCGGCGACCGGATCCGGCTCACCGTGGCCGCCGCCAACCCCGACTCCTTCCAACTGCTCCCGGCCGACGGGCAGGTGAGCTACCGGATCGGGTACGGCGGGGAGCACGGCTCGGTGCTCGACCTGCCGGTGGTCCGGCCGTGAGGGTGCGCGTGAACGGATAGGACGGACAGGACGGACAGGACGGACAGGACGGACGTTCAGGACCGGTGCAGGCCGAGGGTCCAGGTGCGGGTGGAGTAGCCGCCCATCCGGGTCGGGTGGCGCTCCACCAGCGTCGCCGTCAGGCCCTCGGCCGTCCGGTGCAGCGCACCGGTGTAGCGGTGCCGCTGCTCGGGCGGGAGCGGGTGCAGTTCGGCGAGCACGGCGTCGTCCAGTGCCGGTCCGACGGCGCGCAGCACCCCCGCGTCCAGCACCAGCAGGGTGCCGTCGTCCAGCACCAGTGGCGCCGGGGCCTGGGCGTCGGCCAGCAGCGGGCCGCGCTCGACCGCCCCGCCGGGCAGCAGCCGCACCACCCGGCTCCCGGTGGGGTGGCGGCGGTCCGTCTCGACCACCCGCAGGCCGTCGCCGACCACGTAGTGGCCGTAGCTGCGCCAGGCGTCGACGACGGCGCCGTCCCGGTCGTGGGCCCAGGTGTCGAAGGCGCCGTAGCCCTCCAACCCGAGGACGAAGCGGCCGTCGGCTCCAGGGGTCGTGCCGCGTGTGCCGAGCGCCGCGCCGTGCTCGCCGCGCAGCTCGGCCACCAGAGCGCCGTCGGCGAGGTCCAGCAGCAGGGCCGGGCCGAGGTGGCCCCAGGCGGTGTACTCGAAGGAGCTGGTGGTGACCAGCACCCGGTCGGCGGAGAGGTGCGCCGCGTTCGGCCGCCCCGGGCAGGGCCGCCGCCAGCGGACCCGGCCGGCGGCGTCGGTCAGGCTGAGCTCGCCGTCCCCGCCGTGCACCTCCCACCCGTCCCGCCGGGCCAGCGGCCCCTCCGGGCGCCCCTGCGGACGCCCGCCCGGCTCGTGACGGTGGTCCATGACCGTGGCCTGCCAGCTCCCCATGGCCCGGATGCTATCGGCCGGGCCCGAACGACGGAGGCCGTTTCGACGGGTGCCTACGCGGCCCGTACGGCGGACAATCGCCCCAGGCCCAGGCCCAGGAGTCGAGGAGGAGGCGACGGTGGAACCCGCCGAGTTCGACGTGATGATCGAGATCCCGCAGGGATCGCGGAACAAGTACGTGATGGACTTCGACGCGGGCCGGATCCGCCTCGACCGCACCCTCTTCACCGCCACCCGCTACCCCACCGACTACGGCTACGTGGAGGGCACCCTCGGCGGCGACGGCGAACCGCTGGACGCCCTGGCCCTCGGCGGCGAACCGGCCGTGCCCGGCTGTCTGCTCAGCTGCCGGGCGGTCGGGATGTGGGTGATGCGCGACGAGCGCGGCCCGGACCAGAAGATCCTCTGCGTCCCGGCCCGGGACCCGCGCTACGCCGACCTGCGGGACATCGGCGACCTGCGGAAGTTCGACCTGCTGGAGATCACCCACTTCTTCCAGGTGTACAAGGACCTGGAGCGCGGCGCGTCGGTCGAGGGCTCGCACTGGGCGGGGCGGGACGCGGCGTACGCCGAGATCGCCGGGTCCCGGGAGCGGGCGGCCGGGACCCGCTTCGCCGGCCCGGTCTGATCCCGCCCCGCCGGTGCCCCCGCCCCGGTGCCGCGCGCCCGGCGCTGCTCAGAACCGGGCGTGGCCGAGGATCGCGCGGACCTGGTCGGCGATCGCGGCCTCGTTGTGCTCGAACTCCGGTGAGGTGACCTGGTCCTGCCGGTCCGGCAGTCCGGTGAGGACCGGGGTGTGGAGGTGGCCGCCGGGCAGGTCCGGGTTGAGGTCCAGGCGCAGCCGGTTGGAGCGGTAGGCGACCTCGTTGGAGAGGTAGCCCCCGCCGCCGCCGGCCACCGCGCGGGAGCCGGGGGTGGGCCCGTCCTGGCGGACCACGGGGGCGGTGGCGCCCGCCGGGATCTCGGTGACGGGCGTGTTGAGGAGGACGGGGTAGGGCTGTTGGACGGCCGTCATGGCGTCGGTGGGCAGGGTGGTGCGGATGAACTGCGGTCCCTCGGCGAGGCCCGGGGCGTCGACCGGGTGGGCGCTGGTGCCGCCGGAGAGCGCGCCGACGTTGTCGGTGGCCGGGTCGGCGGAGCGGGCCCGCCCGGCCCAGGCCTCCAGGGTGAACTTGCCGGGGTAGCCCTGGCTGATGCTGGTGACCAGGTGGGCGGACTGTGGGCCGCCGGGCTCCAGGTGGGGGCCGAAGGCGCGCTCGATGATCCCGTGGTCGAAGTCGCCGTAGCGCACCGGCAGCACGACGGCCCGCACCTCGGCGGTGCTGCCGTCGGCGAGGGTGATCCGCCGTCCGTGCAGCTGCAGCACGGCCGCGCCGGCGGGGTTGGCGCGGCGGGGCTCGGTGTCCAGGCCGTACGGGTCGAAGCCGCTGACGAAGATCCGCCGGACGTCGTCGCCGTCGGAGCCGGTGTTCCGGGGATCGCTGAAACCGTCCTCCAGACCGCGCGAGGCGTCCTCGAAGCGGGCCCGCAGGGCGGTGTGGTCGACGTCGAACCGGGGCTGCCACTGGGCGAGTTGGACGGTCATGGCGAGTCGGGCCCAGTACAGCGGCCGGTCGTCGAGGGCGGGCAGCTCGCCGCCGGGCCGACGGCCCTGGGCGCGGTCGAGGCCGGCCTGCCAGAGGGCCCGGCCCCAGGCGTCCACGACGTGGCGGGCGCGGTGGGCGGTGCGGGCCGAGCACAGGGCGGCGGGGAAGCCGTGGAGGACGTCGGCGAGGCCGGAACGCTCGGTGAAGACGGCGGTGCGGGGGTCCCGCAGCCGGGACTGTTCGGCGTCCAGGGGAGCGGTGGTGACCGTCCGGCAACCGGCGGGTGCGGCCTGGGCGGTGGTCGCGGCGGTGGCGGCGGCGGGGGTGAGCAGGGCGGCGAGGGAGGCGGCCACGGCGGTGGCGCGTCTGGCCGTGCGGCGGGCGATCCGGCTCGCGGTGCGGGGTGTATTTGTCATGCCCACCGACGATAGGCGGCGGGCTGACGCCCCGCCAGAGCGCCTGTCCCGTACCCGTAGGCTGAGCGGGTGACACCCCTCGATCCGACCGTGAAGTCCCTGATCACCGACCCGTACGGCGCCTACGACGCCCTGCGCGCCGAGGCGCCCGTCCACCGGGTCGTCGGCCCGGACGGGCTGCCCGTCTGGCTGGTCACCCGCTACCCGGACGTCCGCCAGGCGCTCGCCGACCCCCGGCTGGCCCTCGACCGGACGCACGCCGCTCCCGGCAACTACCGGGGCTTCGCGCTGCCGCCCGCGCTGGACGCCAACCTGCTCAACATGGACCCGCCGGACCACACCCGGATCCGCCGCCTGGTCGCCCGGGCCTTCACCCCGCGCCGGGTCGCCGCCCTGCGCGCACCGATCGAGCGGGTCGCCGAGCAACTCCTCGACGCCGTCGAACCCTCGGGCCGCGCCGACCTGCTGGCGAGCTACGCCGCCCCGCTGCCGATCACCGTCATCTGCGACCTGCTCGGCGTCCCCGAGGAGGACCGGCTGGACTTCCGGGCCTGGACCGACACCCTGATCACCCCGGACCCGGCCCGCCCCGAGCAGGCCCGCGACGCCGTCAAGGCGATGCTCGGCTTCTTCACCGGCCTGATCGCGCGCAAGCGCGCCGAACCGGCCGACGACCTGCTCTCCGACCTGATCGCCGCCCGGGACGAGGAGGGCGACCTCGGGTCCGAGGGCACCGGTGACCGGCTCAGCGAGGACGAACTCACCTCGCTGGCCTTCCTGATCCTCTTCGCCGGCTACGAGAACACCGTCCACCTGATCGCCAACGCCGTCCTCGCCCTGCTCACCCACCCCGAACAGCTCGCCGCCCTGCGCGCCGAACCGGAGCTGATCGAGGGCGCCGTCGAGGAGTTCGCCCGCTTCGACGGCCCGGCCCCGCTCGCCATCCGGCGCTTCCCGCGCGAGCCCGTCACCATCGGCGGCGTCACCGTCCCGGCCGGGGAGACGGTGCTGCTCGCGCTCGCCTCCGCCAACCGCGACCCCGACCAGTTCACCGACCCCGACCGGCTCGACCTGCGCCGCCGGGAGAACGGCCACCTCGCGCTCGGCCACGGCATCCACTACTGCCTGGGCGCCCCGCTGGCCCGGATGGAGACGGCGCTCGCGATCACCGCCCTGCTGCGCCGCTTCCCCGACCTGGCCCTGGACGTCCCGGTCGAGCGGCTGCGCCACCGGCCCACCATGCGGGCCCGTGGCCTGCTGGAACTCCCCGTCCGGTTCTGACCGAACAACACCGGACGGGAGGGAACCGGCGCGAGCTCTACAGCGTTGTCGTGGTCGAACAGCAAGTCGTAGTGAGGTGCAGCGTGATGCGGACGACGGTGGAGGAAACCCGATGAGCGTGGCCCTGACGAAGGGTGGCAACGTCTCCCTGAACCGGCAGGCGCCCGGTGTGCGGTCCGTCCGGGTGTGCCTCGGCTGGACGGTCGGCGCCGGGTACGACCTGGATGCCAGCGCGCTGCTCTGCGGCGCGTCCGGGAAGGTCCCCACGGACCAGCACTTCGTCTTCTTCAACAACCTGCAGAGCCCGGACGGCGCCGTCCGTCACCTCGGTGGTGAGGGCGCCGGCCAGGACCGGGAGCGGATCGAGATCCGGCTCGACGGGGTCTCGGCCGACGTGCAGAAGGTCGTCTTCGCGGTGGCGATCTACGACGCGGCGCAGCGTCGGCAGACCTTCGGGCAGGTGCGCGGCGCGTACGTCCGGCTCACCGACGCGGACAGCGGCGCCGAGGTGGCCCGCTACGACGTGGCACCGGAGGCCGGCAGCGAGACGGCCATGGTGTTCGGCGAGCTCTACCGGCACGGCGCGGACTGGAAGTTCCGCGCCGTCGGACAGGGCTACGCCTCGGGGCTCGCGGGCATCGCCGCCGACTTCGGCGTCGACGTCCTGCAGCCCGCGCCGGCCGCCGCCCCGGCGCCGACCGTCGCCCCGCCCGTCCCCGCCGTCCTTCCCGCTGTTCCTGCTGTTCCTGCTGTACCGAAGACCCAGCCAGCAACAGGGAGTTCACCCGTGACCTGCTTCTTCGACCCCACCCACGGCGTCGGTTCGGCCGTGGTGCTGTGGCAGCCCCAATGGGGCGTGCCCCGCCAGGTCGAGACCTGCGCCGCCTGCGCCCAGCGGGTGCAGACCACCGTCCCGCCGTTCTACACCCCGGCGCAGGCCGGCTACCCCCAGCAGGGCTATCCGCAGCAGGGCTACCCCCAGCAGGTCCCGCCGCAGGTGCCCGCCCAGCACCAGCAGGAGCAGGGCGGCCGCCGCTTCGGCACCGGGGCGATGATCGGCGCCGGCGCGGCCGGCCTGGTCGGCGGCATGCTGCTCAACGAGGCGCTGAGCGACGACGAGCCGCAGGTGGTCGTCAACAACTACTACGAGGACGACGACGACTCCTTCTTCTGAGTCGTCGATCCGGCGGGTTCAGCTGATGACCACGGCCATGTGCTTGTAGGTGGCGTAGCCGTCGGCGAACTCCTCCTCGGAGACCGTCGTGCGGCCCCGCGCGGGGTCGTTGAGCGACACCTTGCCGCCGCTGAACCCGGTGACCACGACGGTGTGTTCGGCGGGCCCCGCGTACAGCACGCTCCGCCCGTCGTACGCCGTGTAGGGGGTGTTGGGGAGGTGTCGCCACAGGTAGTCCACCCAGGCGATCGCCGGGTGGCCGGCCGCCAGCTCGTTCTTCAGCGTCTGGAGGGAGATTTCCTCGCGGTCGTGGAGCACGGTGAGGCCGAAGGTACGGGCGGCCTTGGCCACCGGCGGGTAGTAGACGCCGTAGCCGGTCCCGTCCACCTCCGAGCCGTCCGGGTCGCCGACGAAGGCCACGTAGGGGTCGCCGGACAGCGGGCCGGAGTGCCCGAACTCGTAGTGCACCCGGTCGACGCCGATCTCGTCCAGGATCAGCTGGTCGTCCGCCTTGGTGCCCCGGGCGGCGAGGATCATGCGCAGGGCGGCGGCCTCGCAGTCGTTGGCGAGCTGCTGGTGGTAGTACGGGACGCTGACGGCCGACGCCTCGGACGCTGACGCGGGCGGCGCGTAGCCGGGGCCGGCGGCCAGGGTCGCGGTGGTCAGGACGGCGATCAGTGATGTTCTCAAGGTCATCATCATGACCATGACGCTACGAAGGCCGGTTGCGCTCCGCAGCCGCTGAGCCCCGATCAGGTGACGGAGCGTACGCAATCAGGCCCTGACCCGTGGTCGGCGGCCGTCGCCGCCGTGTGTGCGCTCACCCCTCCGGCCGCCGATACGCCCCCGCCCGGGCGGCCGCCTCGGCAGCCGCGGCCGCGCGGTCGGCGGCGGGTTCGTCGAGCGGCTCGGCAGTGGTCAGCATCCGGTAGTAGAGCGGCGCCGAGACCGCCCGGATCACCTCGAACGGGTCGGTGTCCGGCGGGAGTTCGCCGCGCTCGACGGCCTCGGTGACGCACGGCGCCCACTCCTCGACCCGGCGCCGGTAGAAGAGCCGCAGCGCCTCGGCCGTCCCCGGGTCGCCGTTGGCCGCGACGATGACGGCGCGGAACAGCGCGCCCTGCCGGGGGTCGGCCAGGGTGCGCTGGACCAGGCGGGCGTTGGCCCGCAGGTCCTCGGCGAGTGAGCCGCTGCGGGAGCGCGGCAGCGACTGCTCGGCCATGTCGGCGAGCAGGTCCGCGACCAGGGCGCCGGTGCCGCCCCAGCGGCGGTAGACGGTGGTGCGGCCGACCTCGGCCCGCTGGGCGAGGTCGCCGAGGTCGAGGCCGCCGAAGCCGTGCTCGACCAGGGCGTCCTCGGCGGCCCGCAGCACGGCGGCGCGGACCCGGGCGGTGCGGCCGCCGGGGCGGACGGTGCCGGGCGGGGTGGGCTCGTCGACCATTAACGGGATTCCTGTTCCATTAGCTGGGTGGAGTCTGTTAGCTTCGGTGCCATCCTAACGGAACAGGAGTCCCATTAGGGGCTCCGAGGGGAGCACTCTCATGTCCACGACCACGGAATCCACCGGCATGGAATACCGCCGGCTCGGCGCCTCCGGCCTCAAGGTCCCTGCCCTCAGCCTCGGCACCGGCACCTTCGGCGGCCGGGGCCCGCTCTTCGGCGCCTGGGGCACCACCGACGTTCAGGAGGCCCGCCGCCTCCTCGACATCGCCATCGACGCCGGCGTCACCCTCTTCGACACCGCCGACGTCTACTCCGACGGCGCCTCCGAGGAGGTCCTCGGCCAGGCCGTCCGCGGCCGCCGCGACCAGGTGCTGATCTCCACCAAGGCCGGACTGCCCGTCGGCGACGGCCCCCAGCAGGCCGGCACCTCCCGCGCCCGGCTGATCCGCTCCGTCGACGACGCGCTGCGCCGCCTCGACACCGACTACCTCGACCTCTTCCAGCTGCACGCCTACGACGCCGCCACCCCGATCGAGGAGGTGCTGGCCACCCTGGAGGACCTCGTCCGCGCGGGCAAGATCCGCTACACCGGCGTCTCCAACTTCTCCGGCTGGCAGCTGATGAAGTCCCTCGCCCTCGCCGACCGCCACGGTCGCCCCCGCTACGCCGCCCACCAGGTCTACTACTCCCTGGTCGGCCGCGACTACGAGTGGGAACTGATGCCCCTCGCGGCGGAGGAGGGCGTCGGCGCCCTGGTCTGGAGCCCCCTCGGCTGGGGCCGCCTCACCGGCCGGATCCGCCGCGGCCGGCCCCTCCCGGCAGGCAGTCGCCTGCACGACACGGCCGACTATGGTCCGCCCGTCGAGGACGACCAGCTCTACCGCGTGGTCGACGCCCTCGACGAGGTCGCCGCCGAAACCGGCCGCACGGTACCCCAGATCGCCATCAACTGGCTGCTGCGCCGCCCGACCGTCTCCTCCGTCATCATCGGCGCCCGCAACGAGGAGCAACTCCGCCAGAACCTCGGCGCGGTGGGCTGGACCCTGACCCCCGACCAGATCGCCCGCCTGGACGCGGCGAGCGCGCGGACGGCGCCGTACCCGTACTTCCCCTACCGCCGCCAGGAGGCCTTCGCCCGGCTCAACCCGCCACTGGCCGGCTGACCCGGGAGGGCGCCTACGTTCGGGCGGCGGGTACGACGTTGCGGAGGTGGTAGCCGTCGCCGAAGCGGACCAGGTTGTGGAGTTCGGCCGAGGGGTTGAAGGCCAGGCCGTGGCGGGACCGGCGGGACGGGCGGCGCCGGTGACGGCGGCACCATGCCGCCGCCGCGGCAGCACCGGCTGATCCGAGCCCGCGAGGCGAACGGCCCCTGCGTCCCGACTGTTCGGGGCGCGGGGGCCTTCCCGTGCCAGCGGTACCGAAGTGGTTGCTGAGACGGCAAAAGACTGCAGCGTCTTCCGTTCCCCGCCGTCGCCTGCCAGCATCGGCGCACCGTTCCCGCCCGAGGAGCCCGTCGAGTCGTCGGGTCATCGGGTCGTCAAGTCGTCAGGCCGTCACGTCGTCGAGGAGTCACCGATGCACCGCCCGCCGTCCGGCCCGATCGACCTGCTGCTGCGCGGCGGCACCCTGGTGGACGGCACCGGAGCCGTCGCCCGGCGGGCCGACGTGGCGGTGGTCGGCCGGCGGGTGACCGTCCTGCCGCCGGGTGCCACGGCGGACGCGGCCGAGGTGCTGGACGTCACCGGGCGGGTCGTCACCCCGGGCTTCATCGACGTCCACACCCACTCCGACGCCCTGGCCGCCGCAACCGCCCTCGACGGCGAGGAGCACGGCGCCGGGGACCGTGCCGGGGACGGCGCCGTCGAGGAACTGCGGCTGGCCCCGCTGCTCCAGGGCGTCACCACCGAGATCGGCGGCAACTGCGGCAGCAGCCTGTTCCCCGGGCTGCCCGGCCGGCTGCCCGGGCTGGCCGAGCACCTGCGGCTCACCTTCGGCCTCGGTCCGGTGCGTCCGGCCGCGGACTTCGACGCCTTCGCCGCCGGTCAGCGGCCCGAGCTGCGGCGCAACCACCTCGCCTCGCTGGTCGGGCACGGCACCCTGCGGGCCGGGGTGATGGGCTTCGAGGACCGGCCGCCCCGGCACGGGGAACTGGCGGCGATGTGCGAGCTGCTGGACCGTTCGCTCGCCCAGGGCGCGGCCGGGTTCTCCACCGGTCTGATCTATCCGCCCGGCGGTTACGCCGACACCGAGGAGCTCGTCGCGCTGGCGAGGGTCGCCGCGCGGCACCGCAAGCCGTACGTGACCCACCTGCGGGACGAGATGTCCCAGGTGGAGAAGGCGTTGGAGGAGGCGCTGGAGATCGCGGCACGCTCCGGCGCCGCGCTGCAGGTCTCCCACCACAAGACGGCCGGGCGGCACGCCTGGGGCGCCACCCTGCGCACCCTGCCGCGGCTGGAACGGGCCCGGGCCGAGGGCGTGGACGTGCTGTGCGACGTCTACCCGTACACCGCGGGCAGCACCGTGCTGCACGCGATGCTGCCGCCGTGGGTGAGCGAGGGCGGGCCCGCCGCCCTGCTGGCGAGGCTGGACGAGGCCGAGGTCCGCGAGCGGATCAGGGCGGACATCGCCAACGGCCTGGAGGGCTGGGAGAACACCGTGGGCAACGGCGGCTGGGACCTGATCTCGGTCGCCGCCGCCCCGGCGCGGCGGTCCGCCGAAGGCCGTCGGATCGCCGACCTGGCGGCCGAGCGCGGCACCGACCCGGTGGACTACGTCTGCGAGTTGCTGCGGGAGGGGCGCGGCGAGGTGACCATCATCAGCCACTCGATGCGCGAGGACGACGTACGCCGGGTGCTGGCCAGCCCGCTGTCGATGATCGGCTCGGACGGGGTGCCCAAGCCCGGTCGCCCGCACCCGCGCTGGGCGGGCAGCTTCGCCCGGGTGCTCGGCCGGTACGGGCGCGGGCAGGGGCTGCTGTCGCTGGAGCTCGCGGTGCACAAGATGACCGGGCTGCCGGCCGGGCGGTTCCGGCTGGCCGGGCGCGGGGTGGTGCGCGACGGTGCGGTGGCGGACCTGGTGGTGCTGGACCCGGCGACCGTACTGGACCGGGCGACCTTCGACCGGCCGCTGCTGCCGCCGGAGGGGGTGGAGACGGTGGTGGTGGCCGGCCGCGTGGCGGTCCGCGAGGGGCGGCCGACAGCGGTACGGGCGGGCGAGGTGCTGCGGGTGCGGTGATTCCCGGGCCGGTCCCGCGGCCGCCGGGTCAGGTCGCCCAGCGCTGCTCCAGCGCGGAGCCGATGTCCCGTGCGGCGGCGGAGAGTTCGGCGAGGAAGGCGCGCAGCACCGGGTTGCGGTTGGTGGCCCGGGTGGCCACCCCGACGCGGCGGTGCAGCTGCGGGTGCTCCAGTCGGCAGACCTGGACGCCGGTGCAGTCCGCCAGGCCGAGCGCCGGGATCAGCGCGACGCCCATTCCGGCCCGGGCCAGGTTGACGGTGACCTGGTAGTGGTC
Organism: Kitasatospora sp. NPDC089509; assembly: GCF_044749365.1. Classification (NCBI taxonomy): domain Bacteria; kingdom Bacillati; phylum Actinomycetota; class Actinomycetes; order Kitasatosporales; family Streptomycetaceae; genus Kitasatospora; species Kitasatospora sp. NPDC089509. The sequence continues at coordinate 186,360 of NZ_JBIVHS010000002.1, forward strand.
GCTGCGGCAGCGCACCCGGGGGCGGAACCCCTCGGCGGCGCAGGCCCGTTCGAGCACCGGTTCGCCGCTGCCGCCGCCGTGGGTGCCGATCCAGTTCTCGTCCGCCAGCTCGGCCAGCCGGACCACCGGGCGTCGGCCGAGCCGGTGCCGTGGCGGCAGCACGATCAGCTGCGGCTCCTCGAAGAACATCCGCACCTCCACCGCCGCCCGGCGGCACCACGGGTCCAGCGGGTGCTCGAAGACCACCGCCGCGTCCAGCCGGCCGGCCTCCAGATCGGGCATCGCCTCGTGCGGCTGGCCCATCACCAGTTCCAGTTCCACCTGCGGATGCCCGGCCGCGAACGCGGACAGTGCCCGGGGCAGCAGTTCCAGCCCGGCCGAGACGAAGAAGCCGATCCGGAGCAGTCCGGCGGCCGCCGCCGAGTGCTCCCGCAGGTCGTCCTCGGCGACGGCCATCAGGTCGGTGATCGCCTGGGCGTGCTCGGCCAGCCGGTGGCCGGCCGGCGTCAGCCGCAGCGACTGCGGCCCCCGCTCCACCAGTGCCACGCCCAACTCCTGCTCCAGTCTGGCGAGTTGGTGTGACACGGCGGAGGGGCTCAGGTGCAGCGCCTGCGCCGCGGCCACGATGGTGCCGCGGCGGGCGATCTCCAGCAGGACGAGCAGTCGGGCACTGTTCAGCATCGACCCAGGGTAGGCTTCCGGGCTTCTCCAGGCTCTTCCGGGCTTCTTCCGGTCCGCTTCACGGCGGCGCGGGCGCCGCTCCGGTCCGCTCCGGTCCGCTTCCGGTCTTCCGGTCAGGCGCCCTGGTGCGCGCCCACCAGCTCCGGAGCCGACCGCGCCGGTCCCTCCCCGGCCACGTCCAGGCGCAGCAGGTCGTACTCGGTCTCCCGGCGCACCACCAGCCGGGCCCGGCCGTCGCGGACGAAGACCACCGCGGGCTTCGGCAGCTTGTTGTAGTTGGACGCCATCGCGTAGCCGTAGGCGCCGGTGACCGGGGTGGCCAGCAGGTCCCCGACCCGCAGGTCCTCGGGGAGGGCGGCGTCGTCGATGATCACGTCGCCGCTCTCGCAGTGCTTGCCGACCAGCCGGGCGCGCAGCGGGCGGGACGCCTCCGGGCAGCGCGGCAGGAAGGCCTCGTAGCGGGCGTCGTACAGCGCGGGGCGGAGGTTGTCGCTCATCCCGCCGTCCACGCTGACGTAGGTGCGCACGTCCGGGATCCGCTTGACGGTGCCGACCCGGTAGAGGGTCAGTCCGGCCCGGGCGACGATCGAGCGGCCCGGCTCGACGCCGACCTCGCCCGACCAGCCCGCGCCGCGCACCGCGGCGTGCACCCGCTCGGCCCAGACCTCGAAGGAGGGGGCGCTCTGCCCGCTCACGTACGCCACGCCCAGGCCGCCGCCGACGGTCAGCCGCTCGACCCCGCTTGCCACCGCGAAGCGGGCCACCGCGGCGGCCCCGTCGGCGAGTTCGGCCGGGTCGAGCACCTGGGAGCCGACGTGGGCGTGCACGCCCTCCAGTCGGACGGCCGACGAGCCCTCGGCCCGGCGCACGGCGGCCTCGGCGGCGCCGTCGGCCAGGCCGAAGCCGAACTTGGAGTCGTGGCCGCCGGTCCGGATCGCCTCGTGGGCGCCGGCCGCGACGCCGGGGGCGACCCGCAGCCGGATCCGGGCCGGGGGCAGGCCCTCGACGTGGTGCAGTCGCTCGATCCGCTCCAACTCGTCGAAGCTGTCGACCACGATGTGGTGCAGTCCGGCGGTCATCGCGGTGCGCAGCTCGGCCTCGTCCTTGTTGTTGCCGTGCAGCACGATGCGGTCCGGCTCCACCCCGGCGTACAGCGCGGTGCGCAGTTCGCCGCCGGAGGCGACGTCCAGCAGCAGGCCCTCCTCGGCGGCGAGCCGGGCCATGGCCGTGCAGAGGAAGGCCTTGGAGGCGTACGCGACGTTGCCCGGGCCGAAGGCGGCGACCGCCTCCCGGCAGCGGCGGCGCAGGTGCTCCTCGTCGTAGACGAAGAGCGGGGTGCCGTGCTGGCGGGCGAGCTGCTCCAGCAGGACGCCCCCGACCGCCAGGCCCTCGGGCCGGATCTCGGCGGTGAACGGCAGCAGACCCGGTTCGACGGGCGGCACAGCGGACACGGCTTTCCTCTTTCGTCCCAGCAGGCGGATGCGCTGCTCATCCTGCGTCCTGGGGGAGGGGGCGAGAAAGCGCATTCTTCCGGGCCTGAGCGGTACCTCTGTCGATGCTCCGGGATCGCCCGTACCGCCTCTGACCTGGTTCGCAGCCGATGAATCCATCGTTGGATCCATTCATAGATCCATCCTTGCATCTATGTTCGCATCCATGGTGCTACGGTGACTCCATGCCCGACACCCAGCCCCCCGCCCGGATCCCGGCCGCGGACCGCGCCTACGAGCTCACCAAGGACCTCATCCTCGGCGGCGGCCTGCCCGGCGGCACGCTGATCAGCGAGGGCGAGATCGCCGAACGCACCGCGCTCAGCCGCACCCCGGTCCGGGAGGCGTTCCTGCGGCTCCAGGCCGAGGGCCTGCTGCAGCTCTTCCCCAAGCGCGGCGCCGTGGTGGTGCCGGTCGGCCCCGGGGAGGCCGAGGACGTGCTGGAACTGCGCGAGGCGCTGGAGAGCACCGCGGCCCGCCGGATCGGCCGCCGCGGCGACGCCGAACTCGCCGAGCTGGTGCGCGGGTTGACCGGGCTGATCGACCTCCAGCGCGAGCCCGCCCGACGGGCCGACGTCGGCGCCTTCGCCGAGGCCGACGAGGCCTTCCACCGGGGCATCGTCACCGCGGCCGGCAACGCGCTCGCCGAACGGTTCTACGAGACGCTGCGCGACCGCCAGCGCCGGATGACCGTCCAGCTGCTGCGGCCGCGACCCGAACGGCTGGCCGGGCTGGTCGACGAGCACACGGCCCTGGTCGAGCGGATCGCGGCCCGGGACCCGGAGGGCTTCGCCGAGGCGCTGCGCGCCCACCTGGACGCCCACCGCTGACGTCCCCTTCCTCGCACCGCCCCGACGGACCGCCGGGACCACCGATTCCGACAAGGAGCAGCACCACCATGAGCACCACCCGGTCGTCCGCCGGTCCCGTCCTGTCCGTCACCCCCGCCCGGCCCTCCGGCCGCCGCCGCTCCTGGCCGGTGGTGGCCCTCGCCCTGGTCTGCTGCGGCTGGGGCGGCAACCAGTTCACCCCGCTGCTGCTGATGTACCGCCACCTCGGCGGCTACTCCGAGGTCACCGTCGACGCCTTCCTGGGCGCGTACGTCCTCGGGCTGGTCCCCGGACTGCTGGTCGGCGGCGCGGCCTCGGACCGCTACGGCCGGCGCCCGCTGATGACCGGCGCGGTGGTGGCCTCGCTCGCCGCCAGCGCGGTGCTGTGCGGCGGTACGGCCGGTGAACTCCCCATCTACGCCGGGCGGTTCCTCTCCGGCATAGCCGTCGGCATCGCGATGGCGGTCGGTACCAGCTGGGTCAAGGAGCTCTCCCAGGCCCCGCACGACCCGGCCGCCGACCCCGGTGCGGGCGCCCGCCGTGCCTCGCTCGCCCTGACCCTCGGCTTCGGCCTCGGCGCGGGCGTGGCCGGGGTGCTCGCCCAGTGGGGCCCGTGGCCGATGGTCACCCCCTACCTCGCCCATCTGCTGGTCACCGTGCCCGTGCTGTTCCTGCTGCCGAGGGCGGTGGAGACCCGGCGCCGCACCGACGCGGTGCGGAGCCTGTGGGCGGACCTCAAGGTCCCGGCGGCCGGGCACCGCCGCTTCCTGCGGGTGGTGCTGCCGATGGCCCCCTGGGTGTTCGGTTCGGCGGGCGTCGCGTACGCCGTCACCCCGCAGCTGGTCGGCGACCGGCTCGGCCACTGGTCACTGGCCTACGCGACCCTGCTGACCGTCCTCACCCTGGGCACCGGCGCGCTGGTCCAGCCGCTCGCGAAGCGCCTGGACTCGCTCTCCTCCGCCCGCGGCATCATCGCCGCGATGGTCCTGATGGCCTGCGGCCTGGCCGTCTGCGCCGCCGACGCCGCCGTCCGCTCACCCCTGCTCGGGCTCGGCGGCGCCGTCCTGCTCGGCGCGGCCTACGGCATCGGCGTGGTCTCCGGCCTGCTGGAGATCCAGCGCCTGGTCGGCCCCGACGACCTGGCCGGCCTCACGGGCGTCTACTACGCCCTCTGCTACTCCGGCTTCCTGCTGCCCGCGCTGCTCGCCGCCCTCTCCTCCCTGGCCTCCTACACCGTGATGCTCTCGGCCCTCACCGCCCTGGCCCTCATCAGCCTCGCCGTGATCACTCTCTCCTCCCGCCAGCGGGCGTCGGCGGCAGATCCGGTCACGGTGCAGAGCCAGGACGGCTAGAACGTGTCGAAAGCGGTCATCCGGCAGGGTGGCCGGACGACGTGGGGCAGAATCGCGGGACGGGAAGGAGAGGCGTTGTGAGCACGGCATCCCAGAGCCCCGATGACTACGGCACCGTCAGCGACCCGGAGCGGGCACTCAAGTACGCGATCCGGCACGTCGCGGGCGACCGCGCCGAGATCATCGAGGGAGTCATCACCCCCATGTCGCCGTCCTGGGCACACGAAGCCGCGGCCGAGATCGTCCGCCGCCAGCTCGGCCCCCGCCTGGACCAGCTCGGCCTGGTGTCCGGCTCCGGCAACCTCGACCTGCCCGGCAGCGAGAACTGGTACATCCCGGACCTGGCCGTCGTGCCCGCCGACCTCGCCGCGAAGACCGAGGGTGCCCTGCTCCCCGATCAGACCCTCCTGATCGTCGAGGTCAGCTCCCCTTCCAACGCGGAGACCGATCGGGTCGTCAAGCGCCGGCGGTACGGCCAGTACGGCGCCCCGCTCTACCTGCTCATCGACCGGCAGAACCGTACCTGCACGCTGTACAGCGAGCCGACCCGCCTCGGCTACGCCGAGGAGAGCGGTCCGCACCCGTTCGGCGCGCCGGTCCACCTGCCGGCACCCTTCGACCTCGCCCTCGATACCACGCGCCTGTAGCTGCCCGCGCGACCGGTTCCGCCCCGCCCGCGCTTCGGGCGGGGCGGAACCGTTTTCGGTCCTGCCGGCGGGGGAGCGCCTGGTCGCGGTGGTCGGACGGGACATAGCAGCAGGCGGTCAAGGGAATTGATCGGTACAGGCACAAAAAGGTAACTCCCGAGAATACTCTCAGTAAATTTCCAGCTAAGTCGAATACCATCCCCTGCAACGCGACGAGCCCCGTCCGCCGCAGCTGAGCGGTGGGGGAGGAAACCGGCGCTATCGGATGTCCAGGTAAAAAACTCGGTCTTATGCCCAATGTGGCGATAAGGCCACCAGCCCCCCCCTTGGAGTTTTCCGTGTCCGACCGCCCGGTCCGTCTCGCCGCCGCGATGCGCCCGCTCGCCGCCCTGGCGCGTCGGCACTGGCCCTCCGCGGGCGAGGGCGCCGGACGGGCTCCGGCGTCGGACCCGGCGTCGGATCCGGTGCAGGCTCCGGCGCAGGGCGGGGCGGAAGCCGGGGCGGAGGAACCGCCGCCGGTGGCCGAGCGGCTGGCGCTGGCGCGGTCCGCCCGGGAGGCGGAGCTCGCCGCCACCGTCACCGGGTTGACCCGCTGCGGCGGTCTGCTGGCCGAGCCGCACCGCGCGCTGCTGCCCGGGCAGCGTCGGGACAGCAACCTCGCCGAGGTGGCCGAGGCGCTCGGCGCGGCCGGGATCGACCACGGCCTGGTGCCCGACCGGCTGCCGCGGCACCGGCTGGCGACAGCCCCCGGCGACCGGCCGGCGGTGCTGGCCGCGTTGTCCGCCGCGTTCGCCGGACAGGCCGTGTACGCCGACCTGCTGGAGCACGGCAGGACGCTCGGCACCGTCCTGGCCGAGCAACTGCCCACCGCCGTAGAGCTGTTGGAGGCGGCGCCCGCGCAACTCCCGGCCGCCGAGAAGCCGGAGCAGGAGCAGGAGCAGGAGCCGGCGCCGGTCGAGACCGGTCCGGTCTGGCCCCCGGACCGGGTCAAGGGCGTGCGGATCTACCGACCCGCCGCGATCGGCGACCTGCTGTACGGCCCCGACACGGGGTGCGACGTCGAGTTCTGGGACGCGGCCGACTCCTCGCCGGGCGCGGTCGCCTCGATCGACGAGACCCCGTTGGGCTGGTGGGTGCCCTCGCTGGCGGCGACCGGCACCACGACCGTCGCCGGGCGGTCCTACCCGGTGGTCGACGTCTTCGCCGCCGACCTGCCGGACCGGGTCACCTTCCCGGTCGACGCCGTGATCACCTGGGTCGACGACACCGACCCCGCCTGGCAGCAGCGCCGGGCCGCCGCCCGGGAGCGGCTCACCGGCACGACGGAGACGGACGGCAGCACGGCCGACGGCCTGGAGGGCGACGCCGACCTGCGCTTCCGCAACCGTGACGAACTGCGGTACTGCCTGCGCTCGTTGGCCGCCCACGCGCCCTGGATCCGGCACGTCCACCTGGTCACCGACGACCAGGTGCCGCAGTGGCTCGCCACCGACCACCCCGGGCTGACCGTCGTCCCGCACCGCGAGCTGTTCGCCGGCACCGGTGTCGGCCCGGTGTTCAACTCCCATGCCATCGAGAGCCGGCTGCACCTGATCCCCGGCCTCGCCGAGCACTTCCTCTACCTGAACGACGACTTCTTCCTCGGCCGCCCGCTCACCCCCGAGGACTTCTTCCTCGGCAACGGCCTGCCGCGCTACTTCCCCGACAGCCGGATCATCCCGCCCGGCCTGCCGGGCCCCGAGGACGACGTCTACGTCGCCGCGATGAAGAACACCCGTGCCACCCTGGCCGACGCCGTCGGCAAGACCTACCCCCGGACCCTCAAGCACGCCCCGCACTCGCTGCGCCGCAGCATCCTGGCGGAGAGCGCGGAACGCTTCGCGGCGGAGCTGCACGGGACGGTCCGGTCGACCTTCCGGTCTGCCGGCGACCTCGCGCCGGTCACCCTGGCCGTCCACTACGCCCACGCCACCGCCCGCTGCGTGGAGGGGCACGTCCAGGACGGCTACTTCGCCACCGACAGCGCCGAGGACCTGGTCCGGCTGGCGGAACTGCGGGACGAGCGCTGGGCCGACTGCTTCTGCCTCGCGGACGGCGAGCTCCTCCCCGGTCCGGCGCAGGAATCGGCCGTCACCGAGTTCCTGCGCTCCTACTTCCCGGTCCCGTCCCCGTTCGAGGCGAAGGCCTGAGCGGGGCCGGCCCGGTGACCGGCTCGTCCTCCGCGCGGGCTCAGACCTCCGCGCGGGCTCAGACCTCGGCGCCGGCCTTCGAACGGGCCTTCGCCGGAAGGCCGTTGGCGAGGTCCTCGGCCAGCAGGCGCCAGGCGATGGCGTCGGCTGCGGTGCGCAGCTGGGGGCTGCGGGGGCGGCCGGCGTCCGCGTCCAGGCGGGCGTTGAGCCAGTCGGACCAGGCGCGGCCGAGGGCGCGGACCTCGTGGCGCCCGGTCTCGGTGGGGGCGAGGCCGTCGCCGTCGCGGGTGAGGTAGCCCTCGGCGGCCATCCGGTCGAAGACCGGTTCCAGCACCTCGGGCGGCAGCTTCTTGCGGGTGGCGATGAGGTCGAGGGAGGCGTGGCCGACGGCCTCGGTGTGCCGGGCCACCTCCATCAGGGCCCAGGCGCCGGCCAGGTCGACCCGGGTGTCGGCGTTGCCGACGATGGTCCGTACGGTGTCGAGGTCCACGCCGCGCACGATCTTGCAGACGGCGTACTCCAGGTGGGGGTCGGAGTCGCTGGTGGTGGGCTGGGCGAAGCCCTCGCCCATGTCGGTGGAGCCGGCCCGGGTGGTGTCGCGCAGCGGCACCTGCTTGAGGAACAGCGCGACCAGGAAGCCGACCACGGCCACCGGGATGGTCCACAGGTACACGGTGTGCAGGGCGTCCGAGTAGGACTGGATGATCGGCGCGGCCTGGTCGGCGGGCAGCCGGTGCAGGCCCTGCGGGCTCTCGGCGGCGTGCACCAGCACCGCCGGGTCGGCGCCGGTGAGCCGGGCCGAGGCGGCCACGCCCTTGGCGAGTTCGGTCTTCAGGCCGTTGGCGTAGATGGTGCCGAAGACGGCGGTGCCGAAGGAACTGCCGATGGTGCGGAAGAAGGTCACCCCGGAGGTGGCGGTGCCGAGGTCGGCGTAGTCGACGGTGTTCTGCACGGCGATGGTCAGCACCTGCATGCTCAGCCCGATGCCGACGCCGAGCACGAACATGTAGAGCGAGGCCAGTGCGGTGCCGGTGCCCGGTTCGAGCCGGGAGAGCAGATAGAGGCCGAGGGCCATCACCAGGGTGCCGGCGATCGGGAACACCCGGTAGGTGCCGGTCTTGCTGACCACGTTGCCGCTGGCGATGGAGGCGATCAGCAGGCCGATCACCATCGGCAGCATCCGCACGCCGGACACGGTGGCCGAGTCGCCGTCCACGTACTGCAGGAAGGTCGGCAGGAAGGTCAGCGCGCCGAGCATCGCGAAGCCGACGATGAAGCTGAGCACCGAGCAGACCGCGAACACCGGGTTGCGGAACAGCCGCATCGGCAGCATCGGTTCGACCGCCCGGGTCTCCACCCAGCAGAACAGCCCGAGCGCCAGCGCGCCGCCGACGAACAGCGCGATGATCACCCCGGAGCCCCAGGCGTACTGGTTGCCGCCCCAACTGGTCGCCAGGATCAGGGCGCTGGCGCCGACCGAGACCAGGGCGATGCCCAGGTAGTCGATCACCGGCCGTACTGCCGAGCGCACCGCGGGGATGGTCCGGGCCGCCGCGAGCACCACCACGACGGCGATCGGGACGTTCACGTAGAACGCCCAGCGCCAGGACAGGTGGTCGGTGAACAGCCCGCCCAGCAGCGGTCCGATGACGGTGGCCAGGCCGAACACCGCGCCGATCGCGCCCTGGTACTTGCCGCGTTCGCGCAGCGGGATGACGTCCGCGATCAGCGCCATGGCCGTCACCATCAGCCCGCCCGCGCCGATGCCCTGCACCGCCCGCCAGGCGATCAGCAGGGTCATGTTGGTGGACAGGCCGCACAGGAACGAGCCGCCGACGAAGACGATCGCCGAGAGCTGGAAGATCATCTTGCGCCCGTACAGGTCGCCGAACTTGCCGGCCAGCACGGTGGCCACCGTTTCGGCCAGCAGATAGGCGGTCACCACCCAGGACATGTGGGCGGCGCCGCCGAGGTCCGAGACGATGGTGGGCAGCGCGGTGCCGACGATGGTCTGGTCGAGGGCGGCCAGCAGCATGCCGAGCACGATGGTGGCGAAGACGACGTTCCGCTGCCGTACGTCGAGCACCGGCGGGGCGGAGGGCTGGGTCTCGGGGGCGACAGTCATGCCGCCAGCCTCGGGGGCGGGCGGGCCGGTCGCGATCCGGTTCGTCCGTTCGAGTGAGCCGGGCGGGCGGTGGGGCCCGGGTGGCGGCCCGTTGCGGGGCGGGCGAGGATGAGCCGCAGCAGAGCCAGGACCAGTCCCCGGACACCGGGAAGAGGCTCCCATGACCTCCCCAGCCGCCCACGACCGCGACGCGGCGCACCCGCACGTACCGCCGCCCGAGACCCCTGCCGTGCCCACCACCCCCGCCGCGCCCGGTCCCCCTGCCGTGCCCGGTACCCCCGCCGCGGGCGGCGCCTCCGCCGCGTCCGGCGGGCGGGCCGAGGCGCGCCGCTGGCGGGCGCTGGCGGTCTGTCTGGTCGCCGGGTTCATGACCCTGCTGGACGTCAGCATCGTGAACGTCGCCCTGCCGACCGTCCGGGCCGGACTGCACATGTCGGACAGCGGCCTGCAGTGGGTGCTCAGCGGTTACGCGCTCGCCTTCGGCCTGGTGCTGGTGCCCTCCGGGCGGCTCGGCGACGCCCGCAGCCGACGGGCCGTGTTCCTCACCGGGCTCGCCCTGTTCACCGCGGCCAGCGCGCTGGCCGGGGCGGCGCAGAACCAGGAGTGGCTGGTGCTGGCCCGGTTGTTCCAGGGCGCCGCGGGCGGGGTGCTGGTGCCGCAGGTGTCCGGCTTCATCCAGATCCTGTTCCAGGGCGCCGAACGCGGCCGGGCGTTCGGCGCGCTCGGCGCGACCATCGGACTGTCCACCGCCGTCGGGCCGCTGCTGGGCGGCCTGTTGATCCACCTGTTCGGCCCGCAGGACGGCTGGCGCTGGGTGTTCCTGGTCAACCTGCCGATCGGCGTGGCCGCCCTGCCGGTCGCCTACCGGCTGCTCCCGCCGCCCCGCCCGGCCGCCGAGCGGGCCGGGCACCGGGACTTCGACCCGGTCGGGGTGGTGCTGCTCGGTGCGGGGACGGTCGCCCTGCTGCTGCCCTTCGTCCAGGAGCAGCAGTGGCACGGCGCGGCCCGCTGGCTGCTGCTGCCGCTGGCGGCGGTGCTGCTGGCCGCCTTCGTGGCCTGGGAGCGGTACTACGCGCGGCGGCGCGAACCGCTGGTCAGCATGGCGCTGTTCGCGGTGCGCCCGTACGCGGCGGGGGTGCTGCTGTCGCTGGTGTACTTCGCCGGGTTCACCGCGATCTTCTTCATCTTCACGCTCTACCTCCAGGCCGGCCAGCACTACTCGGCGTTGACGGCCGGCCTGGCGATCACCCCGTTCGCGGTCGGCTCCGGCGTGGCGGCCGCGGTGGGCGGACGGCTGGTCAGCCGGTTCGGACGGCGGCTGGTGGTGCTCGGGCTGCTGCTGGTGCTGCTGGGCCTGCTGGCCTCGGCGCTGGCGGTGCAGCTGTGGTCGGGGCCCTCGGTGGGCTGGACCACGCTCGGCCCGCTGCTGGTCGCCGGGGTGGGCAGCGGGCTGGTGATCGCCCCGAACCAGACGCTCACCCTCCAGCACGTCCCGATCGCCCGGGCGGGCAGTGCCGGCGGCGTCCTGCAGACCGCCCAGCGGGTCGGCTCGGCGGTCGGCATCGCGGTGGTCGGCTCGGTCTTCTTCGCCCGGGCGACCGGCCCCCACCCCGACTGGGCGCTCGCCTTCCAACTGGGCGTCACGGTGGCGGCGGGGCTGGTGCTGGTGGCCCTGCTGGTGGCACTCGCGGACGAGTGGGCGGGCCGGCGGCAGCGGACCGCCCGAGTCCGCTGACCGTACGGCGGGTTCAGTGGTCGCGGCGCTGGATCACCACCGTCGCCAGGACCACCGAGGCGAGCGCCCACGCCGCGTAAGTGGTCCAGGAGCCGGCGACCGTGGCCGGGTACTCGGTGGGCCGCATCCCCGCCAGGCTGGTGCGGGCCAGGCGCTGCCAGGCCGCGAAGGGCAGGGCGTGCAGCAGGTCGGCGCTCCAGCGGTAGCGCTCGGTGACGAGGGACGGCAGGAAGAACAGCACCACCACGGTGCCCACCACCGCCCCCGCGCTGTGCCGCAGCAGCGTGCCGAGGCAGAGCCCGACCAGTCCGCAGACCGGGGCGAACAGGGCCGCGGCCGCGACGTACCGCAGCGCCGTCGGGTCGGTGATGGACTGCCCGATGCCCCGGTCGGCCAGCACCGCCTGGGTGAGGCCGAAGGACAGGCCCGCGGTGAGCACGCCGAAGCCGAGCAGCACGGCCGTCAGCACGCCCGCCTTGGCCAGCAGGACGGCCCGGCGGTCGGGCACGGCGGCCAGCGTGGTGCGGATCAGCCCGGTCGCGTACTCGCCGGCGATGACGATCGAGCCGAGGCCGCCCGCGAGCAGCATCACGATGTCGGCGGAGCCGATGACGAAGGAGACGTTCAGGGCCTCCTGCTTCATCACCGCCGGATCGCCGTCGCCGGGCGTGTAGTGGTCGTGGGTGTACTGGGCGGACTTGAGGTTGAAAGCGAGGATGAGCAGCCCGCCGACGGCGAGCACCCAGGGGATCGAGCGCAGTGACCAGAACTTCAGCCACTCGGCGGCGAGCAGGTCACCGAAGCGGGCACGGCGTACAGGGGTCCGGGTGTTCATCGGGGCTCTCCGGCGAGGTACTCGACGCTGTCGGCGGTCAGTTGCATGAAGGCCTCCTCCAGGGAGGCGCCGCGCTCGGTCAGGCCGTACAGCAACAGGCGGTGCTCCAGGGCGAGTTCGCCGATCCGGCCGGGGTCGAGGCCGGTCACGTCCAGGCTCCCGTCCGGCCCCGGGCGGACGGTGGCGCCGGCGGCGCGCAGCACGGCGGTCAGCCGCTCGGGGTCGGCTGCGCGGACGGCGACGGCAGCGCGGCCGGCCCGGGCGGCGAACTCGCCGAGGCTCTCGTCGGCGATCAGCCGGCCGCGGCCGATCACGATGAGCCGGTCGGCGGTGTGCTCCATCTCGGCCATCATGTGGCTGGAGACGAAGACCGTCCGGCCCTCCGCCGCGAGCCGGCGGAACAGCCCGCGGACCCAGAGCACGCCCTCCGGGTCGAGCCCGTTCAGCGGTTCGTCGAAGAGCAGCACGGGCGGGTCGCCGAGCAGGGCGCCGGCGATGCCGAGGCGCTGCTTCATGCCCAGCGAGTAGCCGCCGATCCGCCGCCCGGCGGCCTTGCCGAGGCCGACCTCGGCGAGCACCTCGTCCACCCGGCGGCGCGGGATGGCGTTGGAGAGGGCCAGCGCCCGCAGGTGGGCCGCGCCGGTGCGGCCGCCGTGCACGTCGCCGGCGTCCAGCAGGGCGCCGACCTCGCGCAGGCCGCGCGGCAGACCACGGAAGTCCCGTCCGTCCACGGTGGCGGCGCCGGAGGTGGGGGCGTTCAGGCCCAGCACCATCCGCAGGGTGGTGGACTTGCCGGCGCCGTTGGGGCCGAGGAAGCCGGTGACGTGGCCGGGGCGGACGGTGAAGTCGAGGTGGTCGACCACCGTCCGGCGGCCGTAGCGCTTGGTCAGTTCGTTGACTTCGATCATGGCCACCACGGTGCCGGAGCGGCCCGGCACGCCGCATCGGACCGCCGTCGACACCGCAGGTCGGCCCGGGTCGTACAACCTGGGGTGGATGCCCGGGCCCGGGGCCGTCACTACGATCTCGATCATGCCCGCGACACCGAGAGCCCCGCTGTTCCGGCGCGTCCCGCCCGAGGCCTGGGTTGCCCTCGCCTGGTGCGTCGCCGTCGCCTACCCCGCCGTACTGCTCGGCGGCACCGCCCGGCTGCACCAGGGCGCCGCCCTGCACGGCGGCCTGGCCTTCACCCTGGGCGACACCGCGATCGCCTTCGTCGGGGCGGCGCTGGTGCGACGGCTGCCGGTGCTCTCGGTCGCCCTGCTGCTGTTCGCCACCTGGATGGAGACGGACGGCTTCTCGGCGAAGAACCAGGTCCCGCCATGTGCGCTGCTGGCGGTGTACGTCGCCCTGTTCCTGATCACCGCCCGCTCCCCGCGCCGCAGTTCGCGCGCCGCCTTCGGGCTGGCGGCGCTCTTCCTGGTGCTGCACATCGGCCTGGTGCGCGGCAACACCGTCGGCATCTTCACCGGCACCCACATCGGCGAGGCCGACGGCGCCGCGCTGCTCGCCCTGGTGGCCTGGCTGGCCGGGCGCTCGGTGCGGCAGAACCGGGAGCACGCCGAGACGCTGAGCAGCCGGGCCGCCGTCGAGGCGGTGACCGCCGAACGGCTGCGGATCGCCCGGGAGATGCACGACACCGTCGCCCACAGCATCGGCATCGTCGCCCTCCAGGCCGGCGCGGCCCGCCGGGTGATCGACCGCCGGCCCGAGCGGGCCAAGCAGGCGCTGGGCGAGATCGAAACCGCCGGACGGGAGACCCTGGCCGCGCTGCGCCGGATGCTGGTCGCGCTGCGCCAGGCCGACGGCGAGGTGTCGGACACCGTCCCGGCGGGTCTGGCCGACCTCGACCGGCTGGCCGAGGCCACCACCGCGGCGGGCGTGCGGGTCGAGGTGCGGCGCACGGGCGAACCGGGCCCGCTGCCACCGGAGATCGACCTCTCGGCCTTCCGGATCGTCCAGGAGTCGGTCACCAACGTGGTGCGGCACGCGCAGGCCCGCGACTGCCTGGTGACCGTCGGCCGTACGGCGGGGGAGCTCTCCGTCGAGGTCACCGACCGGGGCCGGGGCCACGGCAGCACGCCCGGCACCGGCTTCGGCCTGGCCGGGCTGCGCGAGCGGGTCGCCCTGTTGCACGGCGAGTTCGAGGCCGGGCCGCGCCCGGACGGCGGCTTCCGGGTCGCCGCCCGGCTGCCGATCCCGGAGAGCGTCACCCCGGTCGCCCGCAAGGCGGTGACGGCATGATCCGGGTGGTGCTGGCCGACGACCAGCCGCTGGTGCGGGCCGCCCTGGAGATGGTGATCGCCGAGACGACGGACGTCGAGGTGGTCGGCGAGGCGGGCGACGGCGCCGAGGCCGTCCGGCTGGCCGCCGAACTGCGGCCGGACGTCGTGGTGATGGACATCCGGATGCCAGGCACCGACGGCATCGAGGCGACCCGGCGGGTCACCGCGGCCGGCGGACCGACCCGAGTGGTGGTGCTCACCACCTTCGACGAGGACGAGCACGTGTACGCGGCGCTGCGCGCCGGGGCGTCCGGCTTCCTGGTCAAGGACATGGCGCTGGACGACATCCTGGCCGCGGTCCGGGTGGTCGCCGCGGGGGAGGCGCTGATCGCGCCGAGCGTCACCCGCCGGCTGATCGGCGCGTTCGCGGCGCAGCGGCCCAGGGGTGAGGCGCCGCCGGCCGGCCGGCTCGACGTGATCACCGACCGGGAGCGGGAGATCCTCACCCTGGTCGGCCGGGGCCTGTCCAACCCCGAGATCGCCGCCGAACTGGTGCTCAGCATCGCCACCGTGAAGACCTACATGACCCGACTGCTCGCCAAGCTGGACGCCCGCGACCGGGTCCAACTGGTCATCCTGGCCTACGAGACGGGCCTGGTCGCCGTCCCCGGCTGAGCCGGCCCCCGCCGGTCAGTGCTTGACCGCCACGCCCGCGTACATCGCGATGTCCTGGTCGCGGATCACCGGGGCGTCGGCGTCCGGCCGCCAGTGGTGGACCAGGGCGACGCCCGGGTCGAGCAGTTCGTAGCCGTCGAAGAAGGCCTCGGTCTCGGCCTTGTCGCGGATCTGCAGCGGGATGCCGCGGGCGTTGTACTCCCGACCGACGCCGCCCACCCCGACCGGGTCGGTGTCACCGGTGAACACGGTGAGGGCGAGGAAGCTGCCCGGCGCCAGCGCGTCCATGAAGCGGCGCACGATGCCCTGCGGGTCGTCCTCGTCCAGCACGAAGTGCACGATGGCGATCAGTGACAGCGCCACCGGCCGGGTGAGGTCGAGCACCTCGCGCAGCCGGGGGTCGCCGATGATGGACTCCGGGTCGCGGAAGTCGGCGTCCACGTAGCAGGTGCGGCCGACCGCCGTGCCGGACATCAGGGCGCGGGCGTGGGTCAGCACGATCGGGTCGTTGTCCACGTACGCGACCCGGGCCTCGGGGGCGATCGCCTGGGCGATCTCGTGCACATTGGGCGAGGTGGGGATGCCGGTGCCGATGTCCAGGAACTGCCGGACCCCGTACTCCCGGGTGAGGTGGCGCACCGCCCGCTGCATGAAGTCGCGGGTGGTGCGCATGGAGACCGGCAGGGCCGGCCAGGCCCGCACCGAGGCGTGCGCGGCGGTGCGGTCCGCCTCGAAGTTGGTCTTGCCGCCGATGAGGTAGTCGTAGACCCGCGCGGAGTGCGGTACGTCCATCCGCAGGTCGACCGACGGGTGGTCCTGGTTCGTCATCGCGCGTTCCCCGTTGCTGTCGGCATCCGTCGCCGGCCGTCAGGGCGGTCGGCCTCGGTGCGCATGGTAACGGTTTACCGGTACGACGAACTGACGAAAGCTCAGATTTGTGGCGCCTCTGCCCCCCGTACCCCGATCGCCCCGGACTGCCGGGGGACCGCACCCCGCCCGCGCCGCCCGGCCGCCGGCTCCACCGCCGCACCGATCCAGGCCGCGCCGAAGGCCCAGGTGGCGACCCACTCGCACAGGTACATCGGCCGGACCGGCCAGTCCGCCCCGAAGCCGGAGAGCCCGCTGACCGCCGCCGCCAGCAGCGCGACCACGATCAGCACCCCCGCCGCCAGGTAGGCCGTGGAGACCCGGGCGGGCTGCGCCGAGCGCGGATCGCGGAAGGAGAACAGGCAGAACAGTGCCAGCATCAGGAACAGCAGCGCGGCGAAGACCAGGTGGAACACTCCGATGGTGCGCTGCAGCCCGGTCGGATCCGACGGCGCCGTCGGACACATCGCGACCCCGAGCGCGAACGCCCCGGCCGCCGTGCTCCACCGGTCGTCCCGCCGGTCGAAGCGGTAGCAGACCAGGAACACCCCGAGCGCGCACAGGGCGCCCACCAGGATGTTCCGGGTGCTGCCGTAGTACGCGGCGCTCATCGAGGCGGGCCAGAACCCGTCCGTGGAGCGGCCGGTGAGCTCCGCCGCCAGCCAGTTTCCCAGCGGCAGGGCCGGTGGCAGCAGCACGCCGATCGCCCCGACGCCGAGGCGCAGCAGGGTGATGGTCCGTTCGTCCTGAACGGTCTGAGTGCTCTGATTGCTCTGAGTGCTCTGATCGGTTCGAGTGCTCTGATCGGTTCGAGCGGTCTGTGGTGAGTCGATGGTCCCCCGGTCACTCCGGTCGTCGGTCACGGACGCCTCCTCGCAGGTCGGCGCGCTGGTCGGTCGCCAACTGGTGTACCCGCAGGGGGAGATCGACCACCACCGGATCAGGTGGTTTTCCATGGTGCCGGGTTGACGCTACAGCGCGGCCTCGGCGCCGGGTTCGAGGACGAACTCGGCGTCGTCGGCGTCGTAGTCGTAGAGCTCGCCGTAGCGGCCCCAGTCGATGGCGGTCTCCAGCTGGCGGCGGGCGTCCTCGGAGTCGAAGCCCGCGCGCAGCAGGTCGAGGAAGAGGTCCTCGCGCAGCTTGTGGTTCTCGGTGGCGGCCAGTGCCTGGACGATGGCGCGCACCAGCGGCGCCCGGTGGGCGGCGTTGCGGGCGAACAGCTGCTTGCTGGTGAGGATGTCGGCGTCCGCGAACTCGCGGCCGGCCGCGGTGATGGCGAAGCGGCCCTCGGTGGTGCGGGCGAGGTCGAGCAGGACGGCGGCGTCGACCAGCGGGAGGAGGTCGTCGACCTCGAAGTTCAGCTCGTCGGCGATCTCGGCCAGGCCCTCCTCGCCGCCCATGGCGAGCAGGATCTCCAGCAGGCCGGCCAGTCCGCCGACGGTGGCGGGCGGCAGCGGGGTGGTGATCGGGGTGGCGGCCGGCCGGGCGGCGTGGTGCTCGGCGGCGGCGTGCTCCTCGCGGCCGGTGAGGATGCCGTAGACGGTGTCGACCAGGGCCTCGAACTGCGGGGTGCGGCGGTCGCGCGGGCGGGGCAGGTCGACGGTCAGCTCGGAGCGGATCCGGCCGGGGTTGGAGGAGAGCACCAGGATGCGGTCGGCCAGCAGCACCGCCTCCTCGATGTTGTGGGTGACGATCAGGATCGACTTGACCGGGGCCTCGTGCCCCTCCCAGAGGCCGACCAGTTCGTTGCGCAGGTTCTCGGCGGTCAGCACGTCGAGGGCGGAGAACGGCTCGTCCATGAACAGCGCGTCCGGTTCCACCACCAACGCCCGGGCGAAGCCGACCCGTTGCCGCATGCCGCCGGACAGCTCCTTGGGGTAGGCGCCCTCGAAGCCGTCCAGGCCGATCAGGTCGATCGCCCGGAGGGCCCGGTCACGCCGCTCCTCCTCGTCCACCCCGCGCGCCTGGAGGCTGAGTTCGACGTTCTGCTGGACGGTCAGCCAGGGCAGCAGGGCGAAGGACTGGAACACCATCGCGACCCCCGGGTTGGCCGCCCGCAGCGGGGTGCCGCGGTAGGTGACCGTGCCGGAGGAGGGCGAGATCAGCCCGGCCAGGCAGCGCAGCAGGGTGGACTTGCCGGAGCCGGACTTGCCGAGCAGGGCGACGATCTCGCCCTCGGCCAGGTCCAGGCTGATGTCGTCGAGCACCGGCAGCGCCCGGCCGTCCGGGGTGGTGAAGGTCTTGGTGACGTCGGCGGCCTCGACGATCGTGGTGCGGGTGGCGGCGGCGGTCATGGTGCTCCTCGGAGGACTGGAGGTCAGAGGGCGTAGCGGGTCTCGGCGAGCCGGTAGAGGCGGCGCCAGAGGAGCCGGTTGAGCGCGACCACGTAGACGCTCATCACGCTCACCCCGACCAGGATCCTCGGGAAGTCGCCGGTGCCGGTGGCGTCGGCGATGTAGGCGCCGAGCCCGGTGGCGGTGAGGTGGTGCGAGCCGTAGTCGACGACTTCGGCGACGATCGAGGCGTTCCAGGCGCCGCCGGCCGCGGTGATCCCGCCGGTGACGTAGTACGGGAAGATCGCCGGGAGGATGAACGCCCGCCAGCGCAGCCGCCCCCGGACCTGGAAGCCGGTCATCGCCTCGCGCAGGTCGCTGGGGATCGCGGAGGCGCCGGCGATCACGTTGAACAGGATGTACCACTGCGCGCCGAGCGCCATCAGCAGCACCGAGCCGATGTTCAGCGAGATCCCGAGGGCGACGAAGGCGGCGGTGGCGAAGGGGAACAGGAAGTTCGCCGGGAAGCTGGCCAGCACCTGCACCACCGGCTGGGCGAACCGGGTGACCTTGGGGTTCATCCCGATCCACACCCCGATCGGCACCCAGACCAGGGTGGCCAGCACCAGCAGCACCAGTACCCGCCCGAAGGTGGCCGCGCCGACCGCGAAGGCGTGGCCGAACTCGCCGAGGCCGACCGTGGTGTGCAGGTAGTCGAAGGCCCGCCAGGCGCCGTAGACCACCACGACGGCGACCGCCCCGGCGAAGAACACGTCCCCGGTGCGCTCCCGGGTGGCCGGGCGGGACAGCGGGTGCTCGGCCAGGCCGAAGACCCGGGTGGCCCGGTCCAGCGCCATCCCGAGCGGCCGGAACGGGCGGCCGGCCAGCTCCGGCAGGCTGGAGCGGCGCAGCAGGTCGAGGACGACGCTGCGCGGCCGGTCGGCGGCCTCCGACTCCTCCACCCGGAACCGCTCGGACCAGGCCGTCATCGGCCGCCAGAACAGCACGTTGACGCCGATCACCATGATGATCATCACGCCGATCGCGATGCCGACCTGGTCCAGGTTGCCGTTGGCGATCGCGGTGGCCGCGTAGGAGCCGATGCCGGGCAGCGCGTAGTGGTGGTTGAGCACGCTGATCGACTCGGAGGCGGCGAGGAAGAACCAGGCCCCGCCGAAGCTCATCATCCCGTTCCAGACCAGCGGGATCATGCCGCTGGGCACGTCCAGCCGCCAGAACCGCTGCCACTTGGTCAGCCGCATCACCCGGGCCGCCTCGTCGAGTTCGACCGGCTGGCTGACCAGCGAGTAGTAGAACGCGAAGGTCATGTTCCAGGCCATCGAGGTGAAGATGGCGAAGATCGACGCGCACTCCAGACCGAGGGTGGAGCCGGGGAAGAGGTTGATGAAGGCGGTGACGGTGATCGACAGGAAGCCCAGGATCGGCACCGACTGGAGGATGTCCAGGATCGGCAGCAGCACCTTCTCGGCCCGCCGCAGCCGGGCCGCGGCGGTCGAGTAGACGAAGGTGAACAGCACCGAGGCGATCAGGGCGACGAACATCCGCAGCAGCGAACGGACCGCGTAGAACGGCAGGTTCGACGGGTCGGTGGAGACGGTGGCGGGGGCCTGGTCGGGCAGGAAGGGCGCGTCCAGCGAGGGGGCCAGCCGCAGCAGCCCGTACAGTCCGGCGATCAGGGCGGCGGCGACCAGCAGGTCCACCCAGCGCAGCTCGGGGCGGCGCCACACGCCGCGCGAGGGGAAACCGCCGCCGGCCACCCGCACCACCGTCCGTCCGCTGTCCGCCGCTGCCCGCTGCCGTCCGGCGCTGCTCGGCGACCGGGTCCGGGCACCGGCCCGGCCGCGCACCAGCCTCGCCGCAGACGGCCGGGCCCGCCACCGGAGGGCTGCTCACGGGTGGCGGGCCCCAAGGGTCCGGGCGGGGTGCGGCGTCACGGAGCCGCGTGCGGACGGGCTCAGTGCGCCGCGGTGTCGGCGGTGCGGGCGATCAGCGAGTTGAGCAGGGCGGCGCCGCGCTCGGCGTCGTCGACGCTGACCGTGAACTCCGTACCGCGCCTGGTGCGGACCACCAGGCACTCGCCCCGGCGCAGGAACACGGTGGTGCCCCGGCCGTTGATCCGGTAGCCCCAGCCGCCGGCCTGGCGGCCGCTCAGTTGCTCGACCCGGGCCGAGACCAGCTCGGTGGGGGCGAGGTGCCGGACGGGTCGGCCGAACGGGCCGAAGCCGACGTGCAGGCCGGTGTCGGTCACCCGGACCCGCACCGAAGAGCAGAGCAGCAGGACGACGGCGGCCAGGCCGTAGAGGACGACCGACGCCCAGTCGACGGAGTCGGTGCGCCCGCCCGCGGCGAGCAGCAGCCCGGCGGCGGAGAACAGCCCGAGGACGGCGGCGCCCAGCTGCATCCAGTGGTTGGCGGCCTGGGAGAGCCAGACCACCCGCTCGCCCGGCGCCGGGGCCGGCAGCTGCACCCCGGGCCGGGGGGTCTCGGTGGCGGCCGGTCGGGTCGCCAGCCAGGTCAGCACGCCCGCCACTCCGGCGGCGAGGATGATCAGGACCACCTCGACGCCCATCGGCGCGGCGTCCTGCCAGCGGGCCCGGTCCAGGTTGGCGCGCACGATGGAGGCCTGCGCCCCGGTCAGCAGCACCCCGGTGCCGGCCAGCACCGGGCCGGTGAAGCCGCGGGTCCGACCGGGCCGGAACCGGAGGCCGAGGGCGAGACCGGCCGCGACCAGCAGCCAGACGCCGGCCGGGAACAGCGCCGCCGCCGTCAGCGGCATCGAGCCGTCCGGCCGGCTGCCGCTCCAGTGGGTCGCCACCTGCTCCGGCAGCCGGTCGCGCGCGGTCAGCGGCAGGGCGACCAGCAGGGCCGCCACCCCGACGACCCAGACCGCCGTCGCCCACCGGACTCCCCGGCGCACCGGCCGGTCTGAGACGGGTTCTCCGGCGGTTTCCTCGTCCTTCACGACATCCCCCTGATCAGATCCACGAGATCGTTCCTGCTGTAGCCGGCCTGGGCCGCGTCGGCGACCAACTGCCGTACCCGGTCGACCAGTTCGGCGCGAGTGTCGGCGTCGGTGGCGACCGTGATGCCACGGCCCCGGCGGAACTCCAGCACCCCTTCGTCGCGCAGGGCGCGCAGCCCGCGCAGGACGGTGTTGGTGTTCACGCCGAGGGCCCGGGAGAGCTCCCGGGCGGGCGGCAGCTTGTCGCCGGGGGCGCACTCGCCCTCCGCGACGGCCCGTCGGATCGCGCCCGCGACCTGCTCGTGCAGGGGGCGGGAGTCGCCAAGGTCCAGCTTCAGCAACATGGTGCTAGTGACGATAGCACCATTCGATCGTGGTGCCAGGGGCTGGCATCGCTGTCGGCGCGGGCATTCGGCCCAGCTCATCGCCCCCTCCGGAGCTAATCCCCGCCCGCTCCTGGCGCGGCGTCAGCGCCGAACAGTTATTCATATGGCATGAAGATCAACCTTTGTGCCGCTCTCGGCGTCCCGCTGATGGTCGCCGCCGCCCTGACCCTGAGCGCCGGCCCGGCCGCCGCCGCCACCGGAGACCTGGCCATCAACGGCGCGACCCAGACCGACCCCGCCGGCTGCTACGCCCTGGACGACTCCGCCAGCATCATCGACAACCTCACCGACCGGGCGGCGGAGATCCACTCCGGCGCGGACTGCACCGACGACGTCCTCGACGTCATCCAGGCCGGCGACGACAGCCGAGTCACCGAGGCGCAGAGCCTCTACATCCCCTGACCCGGCCGGAACGCCGGCCCGCCCCCGGTGGGCGTCTCCCACCCACCCATCCGGACCAGCTGCTCGCCCGTCGGCTGAGCCGGACGGGTGAGGGCGGGCCGCCGTGTAAGGAGTGCGTACGGAACGCCGCGCGGGGCGTCAGGAAGGCGTCAACAAGGCCGGGGGAGCGGTCCGCCGGGGATTGGGTGGAGCTCGACGGAAGACCGAACCACACGAGGACGGACCATGCACGGCAACGGGCGGCACCAGGACGGCACGGCACCCAGGGTGGTGGTCGGAGTCAGCGGGTCGCTGGGGAGCCTGGCGGCGCTGCACCGCGGCGTGGCCGAGGCCCGGGACCGCGGCGCCGAGCTCTGGCCGGTGCTCGCCTGGGAGCCCCCGGGTGGCGAGCACGGCTACCGGCGTTCGCCCTGCCCGCCGTTGCTCGCGGCCGCCCGGGACGCCGCCGAACGGCGTCTGGACGAGGCCCTGGAAGCGGCCTTCGGCGCGGACGGGCCGGGCGTGACCATGCAGCCGGTGGTGATCCGCGGCGACACCGGGCCCGCCCTGGTGCAGGTCGCCGACCGGCCGGACGACCTGCTGGTGCTCGGCCGCAGCGGCGGCCTGCTGCACCGTCGGCTGCGGCGTTCGGTGACGGCGCACTGCGCCCGCGCGGCCGGCTGCCCGGTGCTCACCGTCCCGGTGCCCGCCCTGCTGCACGACCTGCACGACCTGGAGGCGCTGCACCGCCGCGCGCGCTGGCACCTGCCGGTCCTGCCCGCCGCCGAGCTGCTCGCGGCGAAGGGCTGATCCCGACGAGCCGTCGACGCGGTCCGGGCCGTCCGCCCGCACCGCCCATGAACGGTCCGCTCCGGTGTGGAGCGGACCGCACCGAACCCCGCACGGACCCGGCCGGTACACCGGGGCCCGCGGTGACCGGTGGAAGACAGGTGAAGGGGCGCGCGGTCGTGTGCGCCGGTTCGGACAACGGGACTGTTCGTGGGGAGCGGTCCCGCCGCGTCCGCGCCGCGCGCCCCGGCCGGCGCCCCTGCCCGGTCGGGCGCGGCGTGGAGTCGGTCCTCGGCGGGGAGTTCGGCCGGGACACCGGCCGGTCGCGGGCGAGGTCGTCCGGACCCGGGCTCCGGCTGGTCGCCCGCCGTTCCTGACGCGTTCTTGACGCGCGGAGAAAACTAAAGAACAGGAAAAGTGCGAGTATTGTTCGCGTAAAGCCCGAAGCCTAAAGCCGCATCCGTGGGAGGGGCCGATGGAGACGACCGAGCAGGAGCACGAGCAGGAGCAGGGCGCGCGGCCGGACGCCGCCGTGGCGAAGGGCCTGGACCCGCTGCTGCACCCCACCCGGGAGGCGCTGCTCGCCCGCGGTGCGCGCCGGGCCCCGCGCTGGAAGCGGCTGCTGCAGCCGGGAGCGGCCGGGAGCCCGGCGTGGATCCGGTCGGAGGCGGACGCCCAGGCCGAGCGGCTCGGTCGTCGGACGCCCGGCACCGAGCACGTCCTGCTGGCCCTGCTGGCCGTCCGCGAAGTGGCGCTCCAGGAGCCGGAGTTGGCGCCGGAGGGGGTGGGCGGCGAACTGCTCGACGGCCTGGCTCTCGGGTACGCCCGGGTGTTCGCCGCGCTGGAGGCCGCGACGGTGACGCTGCCCGCCGACCCGCGCTCGGTCGAGGCCTACCTGACGGCCGCGGCGGCGGACGGGGGCACCGAGCCGCTGCTCCGGGCGTTGTTGGGGGAGGAGACCCGGGCCCGTCGCCTGGTCGAGGCGCTGAGTCGGTGAGCGCCGGGTCGATGGAGGAGGAAGGAGTCCCGATGCCCGTGACCCTCGCCGAGGAGCTGGTGCTGCTCTCCCTGGACGACGAGTCCGGTGCGCCGAAGGAGGGGACGAACACCGCCTGGGCGGCGGCGGGCGGCCTGCTGGCCGAACTCGTGCTGGCCGGGCGGGTCGAGGTGGCCGACGGCCGGCTCACGGTGACCGACCGCACCCCGATCGGGGACCCGTTGCTGGACGGCCGGTTGGAACGCCTCGCCGAGTGGGCCGGCAAGCGGCGCCCCGGCCGGGCCAAGGCCGCCGACTGGCTGGCCAAGGACCGGTCCACGGTGGTCCGGGACGCCGAACAGCGGCTCTGCGAGCGCGGCCTGGTGCGGGAGGAGCGGCACCGGGTCCTCGGGCTCTTCCCGGTCCGGCTCTACCCGGAGGCGGACGGCAGCGTGGAGCGGGCCCTGCGGGGCCGACTGGCCGCGGTCGTCCTGGACGGCGCCGATCCGGACCAGCGCACCGCCGTGCTGATCGCCCTGCTGCACTCCGCCCGGCTGCACCGGCTTGCCTTCCCCGCCCTGCCGCGCCAGCAGGGCAAGCAGGTCCGGGCGCGCTGCGCCGAGATCGCCGAGGGCGACTGGGCGGGCGAGTCGGTCCGCGAGGCGATCAGGAACATGCAGGCCACCATGGTCGCGGTGATCACCGCGGCGACCGCGGCGAGCACCGTCGCGGCGACCGGGTGAGGGCTCCGGGGCCCGGGCCCGGGCCGGGTCGTCCGCCCGGGCCCGGGCCCCGGAGAGCCGGTCAGCGGGTGGTGTAGCCGCCGTTGGCGAACAGCGTCTGTCCGGTGATCCACCCGCCCTCGGTGGCCAGGAAGGTCACGATCGGCGCGATGTCCTCGATCCGGGTCAGCCGGCCGCCCATCGCCTGGGACTTGTGGAAGGCGACCCGCTCCGGGGTCTCCTGGCCGTAGAAGAACGGGGTGTCCATCGGGCCCGGGGCGACGTTGTTGACCGAGATCCCGCGCCCGGCGAACTCCTTGGCCGCGGCCCGGGTGTAGTGCTCGACCGGGGCCTTGGCGCCGGCGTAGGTCGAGTAGCCGTCGGTGAAGGCGGCCAGCAGCGAGGTCAGCACGGTGATCACCCGGCCGCCGTCGGCGAGCTGCTTGCCCGCCTCGCGGATGAAGAAGTACGCGGCCTTGGCGTTCACCGCGTGCATCAGGTCGTACTCGGCCTCGGTGGTCTCGGTGATCGGCTTGCGCAGCACCATGCCGGCCGTGTTCACCGCGACGTCGATCCGGCCGAAGGTCTCCTTCGCGGTGGCGAAGACGCGCTCCACCTCGGCGACCACGGTCAGGTCGCCCTGGACGGCCACGGCCTCGCCGCCGGCCTCCTTGACCGCCGCCACGGTGGCCTCGGCGTCGGGCGCGGTCGCGTCCGAGTGGTAGTGCACGACGACCTTGGCGCCGTCCGCGCCCGCCGAGCGGCTGATCAGCCCGCCGAGGTTCTTCGCGCCCGCGCCGACCAGGACGACCTTGCCCGCCAGGGAGTGGTTGTTGCTCATGATCTACGGCTCCTTGCCGGAAGAGTGGAAGTGTTCGCCCGACCACTGTCCGGGGCGGGGGCCCTCCGGGGCTTGAACAATCCGACGGGCGCTGGAACGAACCGCTCACGATCCGCGGGCCGGGGCTCCGGGCGTTCGTCGTTCCGCACCCGGACGGACCACAATCGGCGGTATGGGAACAACCCCCGCACGCCCCGCATCCGCCCGCGACGCCGGCACCGGCGCCACCTCCGCGATCAAGCCGCGCCTGGTCCGGCTCTCCGGCAGCGGTGCCGACCTGGACGAGGGAGTGGTCGAGCGCGGCCTGGAGCGGGCCGGCGGCAGCGGCGAGGCGGCGGACGGCCCCACCCGGCACGTGGTGGTCGTCCACACCGGCCGCTCCGCCGACCTCAGCTGGAGCGCCGACGGGCGCCCCCGCCGGGAGCGGTTCCACCGCGGCCAGGCCCTGGTCAACCCGGCCGGCTGGGCCTCCCGCCCGCGCTGGGAGCAGGACGCCGAGCTGATGCTGGTCGCCCTCGAACCGGCCTGGCTGGAGAAGCTCGCCATCGAGGGCGACCGGCCCGGCCCGCTGGAGCTCGCCCCGCTCTACCACCTCACCGACCCGTTCCTGGGCATGCTGGTCGAGCGACTGGTCGCCGAGTACGAGGGCCCCGGGCCCGCCGACCCGCTCTACGCCCAGTCGATGCTCCAGGCCCTGGCCGCGCATCTGATCCGCACCGCCGCCACCGGCGGCCCCGGGCTGCCCGAGCGGGAGGGCGGGCTCACCCCGAAGCGGCTGAACCGGGTCGTCGACCACATGAACGGCTACCTGGACGGACGGCTGTCGCTGACCGAGCTGGCCGCCGTCGCGGGCGTCAGCCCCTCCCACTTCACCCGGGCGTTCCGTGCCTCCACCGGGCAGTCCCCGCACCAGTACCTGGTCCGGCTGCGGCTGGAGCGCGCCCGCCGCGTGCTGCTGACCACCGACACCCCGATCGCCGCCGTCGCCCAGCTGTGCGGCTTCGCCGACCAGAGCCACCTCACCCGCACCATGCGGGTGCACACCGGCCTCACCCCGGCGGGGCTGCGGGCCGGGCGAGAGCGTTAGGGCGTGTCCGGCCGAAGCGGCGGCCCGTCCGGGAGCGCCGGGGGACGGCCGGGCGAGCGGGCGCTGCGCCGGGGAGGCCGGAATCCGCCGGATGATTCCGGTCGTACGGTGGACTGTTGACGAATCCTCAGGAGCCGCTGGCTACGCTGGGGACCATGGAACCCACCGCGATCCCCCACGGGCCGACCGGCCCCGGCACCTCGGCGGCCAGGCTCCACCGCTCGGCCCGGGACGCCGACGAGGGCGAGTTCCTGCGCGCGGTCGTCCGGGCCGGATACCCGCGGCGGCTGGAGGCGTGGGCGGACGGTTACGTCCCCGGCACCGATCCCGCACACGTGCGGGCCGAAGCCGAGTTCCTCACCGCCGAGCTCGCCACCTTCGGGATCCGCCACGACCGGGCCTACGTCGAGATCATGGCCGCCTACCGGCAGTTGATGATCCCGGTCGAGGACCCCGAGCTGGGGCTCGCCCTCACCCGGGACTGCCTGGTCCCGCTGATCGTCGACGACGCCTGCGGCCGGAGCGAGGTCGACGCGCACCGGGCGCTGGGCGCCGTGATGCTGCGCGGTGCGGTCCACCCGCGGCACAGCCGGGCCGCCCTGGACAGCGTCCTGCACCCGCCGTCGGTCTACACCGAGCACTCCTTCAACGCGCTGGCCCGGTTCTGTTCACCCGAACTCCTCAGCCTGCACAAGGAGTTCTACTACCAGTCGTTCATCGGGGTGGTCCTGGAGTCGGGCTTCAGCACCGATGTCTCGGACGGCATCGACACCGAGTACACCCGGCAGCGCTCCGGCTTCTGCGAGTTCTACGCGACCGTGGCGGCGGTGGCGTACGACTGCCTCGACTTCGTCCCCAACCTCCGCTACTGGGGCGCCACGCTGCGGTTCTGGGTCGACTACCTGAACCTGGTCAACGACCTGATGTCCTGCTACAAGGAGGTGCTGAACGGCGAGTTCACCTCCAACAGCATCCACCGGCGGGCCGTCCAGGGCGGCCTGAGCCGACTGGACGCCTACGCGTACACCTTCGACCGGGCCGAGACCGCCCACCGCCGGATCCTGGCCGCCGCGGACGCCCGGCAGCGCCCGCACGTGCTGCGCTACCTCCAGGGGTACGTCCACTGGCACGCCACCTCCGAGCGCTACCGCTGGGCCGAGTTCACGGCGTCGGCGTAGCGTCATCGCCGATCGCTGATCTCGGAGTGCTGATCTCGGGGCGAGGATCAGAGCACGGTGGCACCGAGGGTGATCGCGACCAGCAGCATCAGCAGCCCCAGCGCCGCGAAGGCGTACTCCAGCAGGCGGCGCTCCCGGCCCTCGACCACGACCTGCCGGGGGTCGGCCGGGTCGTAGCGGACCGGGACGTACCCGCCGTCGGGCAGCGGATGGCGGGTGGTCGACGGCACCGGGGAGAACACCTCGACCACCCGGCCGTCCTCGGTCTCGAACTGCAGCAGCGGGCGCGGCGGCAGTGCCCGGTCCTCCGGCGCGGGGACGCGGGCCCGCACCAGGGCCTGCACCGGCACCCCGACCCGGCGCATCCGCCGGAGGTCGCGCAGCCCGACCACTCCGGCGAGGTAGGCGACCACGCCGCCCAGCGCACCGAACACCACCACGGCGAACCCGGCCGTCCCGCCCACCGCGCGCCTCCCAGCCCGACCGAACCCGACAAGCCCGGGAATCCCCCGAGATCCCAGTATCCCGCACCGGCCCGGCGGTGTGCGCTGCGGTCCGGGGCGGGCCGACCGGCTGGCCGGCGCGCCTCAGACCCGGTCGAGCGGGACCTTCGGGTCGGCCAGCGCCGCGACGTCCACCTCCCGCCCCGAGCGGACCAGTTCGCGGATCGGGTCGACGACGTCCCAGACGTTGACGTTCATCCCGGCGAGCACCCGGCCGCCGGAGAGCCAGAAGGCGATGAACTCGCGGCCGGCCACGTCGCCGCGGAACACCACCCGGTCGTAGCCGCCGGGTTCGACGTAGCCGACGTACTCCAGCCCGGCGTCGTACTGGTCCGAGAAGAAGTACGGGACCCGGTCGTAGACGGCGTCCGGCTGTCCGAGCATGGCGCGGGCGGCGGTCTGCGGCTGGTTGAGGGCGTTGGCCCAGTGCTCGACCCGGATGTGCCGGTCGAGCAGCGGGTGGAAGGCGCTGGCGACGTCGCCGGCCGCGTACACGTCCGGGTCGGAGGTGCGCAGGTGCTGGTCGGTCCGGACGCCGTTGTCGACGTCCAGTCCGGCGGCCTCGGCCAGGGCCGTGGCGGGGGAGATGCCGATGCCGACCACCACCGCGTCGGCCGGCACCTCGCTGCCGTCGCCGAGCCGCACCCCGGTCACCGTGCCGTCGGTGCCGGTCAGTTCGGTGACCCGCACGCCGAGGCGCAGGTCGACGCCGTGGGCGCGGTGC
Organism: Kitasatospora sp. NPDC089509; assembly: GCF_044749365.1. Taxonomy (NCBI): domain Bacteria; kingdom Bacillati; phylum Actinomycetota; class Actinomycetes; order Kitasatosporales; family Streptomycetaceae; genus Kitasatospora; species Kitasatospora sp. NPDC089509. The sequence goes on from NZ_JBIVHS010000002.1 coordinate 214,854, forward strand.
AGGTCGGCGAAGACCTGGGCGACCTCCGGGCCGAGCACCCGCAGCAGCGGCAGCTCCAGCGACTCCAGCACCGTCACCTCGGCGCCCGCCGTCCGGGCCGCGGCCGCCACCTCCAGGCCGATCCAGCCCGCGCCGACCACCGCGATCCGGGCGCCCGGGCGCAGCGCGGCCTTGATCCGTTCGCTGTCCTCGACCCGGCGCAGGTAGTGCACGCCGTCCTGGTCCGCGCCCGGCACCGGCAGTCGGCGCGGCACCGAGCCGGTGGTCAACAGCAGTTTGTGGTAGGCCACTTCGCCGTCGTCGGCGAGCGTGACGGTGTGCCGGGCGGGGTCGATCGCGGTCACCGCGGTGCCCAGCCGCAGTGTGACGTCGTTCTCCGCGTACCACTGCGGCGGGTGGACGTAGATCTTCTCCCGGGCCTCCTTGCCGAGCAGGTAGCCCTTGGACAGCGGGGGCCGCTCGTACGGGAGTTCGTGCTCCTCGCCGATCAGGACGATGCCGCCCCGGTACCCGGCCCCGCGCAGGGCCTCGGCCGCCTTGGCGCCGCCCAGGGAGGCCCCGACGATCACGATCGGCCGCTCACTGCCTGACATGCCCAACTCCTCGCGCTCCGTGGAAGACCAGGGGTCAGCCTGCCGTCGTCGGGGTGGGGTGTCGAGACCGCGCCGGGCGCGCCGCACCGTGCTCGCCCGTTCGAGTGAACGGTGGTGCGGGCGGTGCGGGCGGTGCGGGCGGTGCGGGCGGTGCGGCGCGGACGGCGTGCTGCGGGCGGTGCGGTTCAGCCGGTCATCGCGTCCCGGACCAGCGCGGTGTCGGTGAACTGCTCGAAGCGGACGATCCGGCCGCCGCGCACCGTGAAGTGGTGGGCGACCCGGACCGCGAGCGGCTTCCCGGTGGCCTTGTGGACGGCCGTGTAGCGGGCCAGCACCACCACGTTCTCGCCGTCCACCACGTAGCGGTCGTCGTGCGCCGTCCAGTGGTCCCACTCCTCGACCAGGCGCTCCATGACGTTGGCGGTGACGCCCTTCGGGGTGCGGTAGGTGCCGGCCAGCGGGAAGCCGGCCATCTCGGTCCACTCGACGTCCTCGGCGAGGGTGGCGCGCAGCGCGGCCAGGTCGCCCCGGGCGGAGGCCAGGTACTGGCGGCGGACCACGTCGGCGGGGGCGCCGGACTCGGCGAACGCGGCGACGTCGTGGGGGATCTCGATCATCGGCCGCTCACCCCCACACCAGCTCGCCCATGGCGACCTTGGTGCCGATGTCCACCGCGATCCGCAGCCCCAGCTCCGGGAAGCGCCGCTCCAGCGCCTCCCGGGCGGCGTCCGCGTTCGCGGCCCGGCCCAGCTCCGTCTCGAAGGCGCGCAGGTAGGCGCGGGTGTGGTCGATCGCGTTCAGGTCGGTGGGGGCACCGGCGATCCGGTGGCCGGCCGCCACCCAGGTCGGGTGGAGCGCCTCCATGCCGTCCAACAGGTCGATCCAGGCGGCGCGTTGGGCAGCGGTGGGGGTGTCGGCGGTCCACACGTGCAGGCCCTCGAAGAGCAGCACCCCGCCGAGCAGCGCGCGGTGGTGGTGCTGCCACAGGTACTGCCGGTCGGGGAGGTGGAAGTCGGCGCCGCGCAGCTCGAACCGGTGGCCCTCGAAGACGATCTCGTCCCCGTGCAGCGGCTCGGGCCGGACCAGTCGGGTGGGCAGCTCGGAGCCGAGGTGCGCCCAGGCGCGCAGCTTGGCCTCGTAGGTCTCCTGGATGTGCGCGACGGTCGAGGCGGTGGCCAGGAAGCGGGCCTCGGGGAAGGCTTCCTGGACCTCCTGGGCGCCGAAGTAGAAGTCCGGGTCGCCGTGGCTGACGAAGACCGTGGTCAGCCGCTTGCCGGTGGCGCGCACCCGCTCGACCAGGCGGCGCCCGTCGGAGCGGGTGAACCCGGCGTCCACCAGCAGGGCGTCGTGCGGTCCGGTGACCAGGACGGCGGTCTTGTTCAGCGAGCTGTCGGGGGCGTCGATGATCTCGAAGTCGAGAGCGCTCATGCTGCGGAGTCCTTCCTCGGGGCCGGGCACGCCTCGTCGCCAGCATCCGTGCTGGGCCGGGCGGCCGCATCCGGAGCGCGGGCGGCCGGGCCGGGAGCGCCCGCTCGCCGGGCCGGGGCGTCGCGGGTGCCGCCGATCGGGTGCAGTCCGGGCTGTGCCCGGAGGACACCGCGTGCGCGTCGCTGATGCTCCGGGCGCCGCCCCAGAAGACTTCCAGGGCCCCATCGTGTTCACGTCATGAAAGGACCGCGGTGAAACCCGCACCAAGACCGACGGCAGCAGCCGTCCCCTGGAGACGCAGACTGGGCAGGGCGATGAGTTCCGCCCTCGCCCTGACGCTCGTCCCCTTCGCCATGTCATTCGTCGCCGCGACGCCGGCCGCGGCCGCCGGGCTACCGGGCGGGCTCGGGCCCTGCCTGGGCGCGGACTGCCCGGCGACCTTCCCCCCGGTCAACAACAGCGCCTTCACCGGCCGCGACGCCGGGGTGAACATCTTCGTCGGCGGCGACTTCAACGTCGGCGGCTCGGCCGCCGAGGCCGAGGGACACGTGGTCACCCTCGGCAACTTCTCGCAGAACAAGGCCGCCGGCGTCAGCTCCGTCTACAACATCGGCATCGTCGGCGTCGGCTCGCGCGTCCCCCCGCCGGACGGCGCGGACTTCCTCACCGCCGGGGGCAACGTCACGATCGCCTCCGGCCAGCGGCTGCTGGCGGAAGGCGGCGTCGTCCGCTACGCGGGCACGGCCTCCGGCACCATCACCGGCACCCAGACCCAGGACGCCCAGGCGGTGGCCGCCTACGTGCCGCTGCGCGGGCAGCTGCAGACGGCCAGTGAGTGCTACGCCGGGGTCGGCACGCCCCGCCCGCCCACCGGGACCGCCGTCAACCAGGGCTACCAGACCCTGTTCACCGGCGACGGCAGCTCCGCGCTCCAGGTCTTCAACGTCGACTTCGACATCGCCGGCAACGGCGGCGGCGCCCAGGGCGTGGCCTTCGCCAACATCCCCGCGAACGCCACCGTGCTGGTCAACATGGTCGGCGGCGCCCGCACCATCAACACCTACAGCGGCAGCCTCGACGACAGCGACCCGTGGAACCAGCTGCGCCCCCGGCTGCTGTGGAACTTCCCGACCGCGGCGACCGTCACCCTGACCGGCTCCGGGCAGTTCCAGGGCAGCGTGCTGGTCGGCAACCCGGCCAGCACCAGCACGATGAACCTGCCCGGCCTGAACGGACGGTTCTTCACCACCGGTTCGCTGCTGCACAACTCCGGTGGCGGCATGACCGGCACCGAGTTCCACGCCTACCCCTTCAACGGTGACCTGCCCGACTGCGGCAACCCGCCGGCCCCGACCGCCGCGACCAGCGTGACCAAGGTCGACTCCGCGACCGGTCAGCCGCTGGCGGGCGCGGTGTTCCAGCTGTGGCGGGAGACCAACGGCGTCCCCGGCCTGCAGACCACGGGCACCACCCCGGACACCAAGGTCGGTGCCCCCTGCACCACCGGCGCGGACGGCCTCTGCTCGGTGGGCGACCTGCCGCTGGGCACCTACTACTGGCAGGAGACCACCGCCCCGCCGGGCTACGACCTGCCGGCCCAGCCGGTCACCACGGTGGTGCTGGACACCAACGGGCAGACCGTCCCGGTCACCGTCGCCGACACCAAGAGCCCGGTGGTGGAGACCGCGTCGACCTCGGTGAAGAAGATCGACTCGGCCACCTCGGCGCCGCTGGCGGGCGCGGTGTTCCAGCTGTGGCACGAGACCAACGGCGTGCCCGGGCTGCAGACCACCGGGGCCAACCCGGACACCGCCGTCGGCGCCCCCTGCACCACGCCCGCCTCGGGCGTCTGCACCGCGACCGACCTGCCACTGGGCACCTACTACTGGCAGGAGACCGCGGCGCCCGCCGGGTACGACCTGCCGGCGCTCAACGTGACCGAGGTGGTGCTGGACACCAACGGGCAGACCGTCGCGGTGACCGTCGCCGACACCAGGACGGCGGCCCCGACCGCCTCCACCACCGTCACCAAGGTGGACTCCGCGACCGGTCAGCCGTTGGCGGGCGCGGTGTTCCAGCTGTGGCGGGAGACCAACGGGGTCCCCGGCCTGCAGACCACCGGGGCCAACCCGGACACCGCCGTCGGTTCGCCCTGCACCACCGGCGCGGACGGGGTCTGCTCGGCGCAGGGCCTGCCGCTGGGCACGTACTACTGGCAGGAGGTCTCGGCGCCCAACGGCTACGAGCTGCCGGACCTGAACGTGACCACCGTGGTGCTGGACACCAACGGGCAGACCGTCCCGGTGACCGTCCAGGACACCCAGACCGTCGCGCCGACCGGCTCCACCTCGGTGACCAAGGTCGACTCCGTCACCTCGGCGCCGTTGGCGGGCGCGGTGTTCCAGCTGTGGCGGGAGACCAACGGCGTACCCGGGCTGCAGACCACCGGGACGAACCCGGACACGGCGGTCGGGTCGCCCTGCACCACGCCGGCCTCGGGCGTCTGCTCGGCCGACGGCCTGCCGCTGGGGACGTACTACTGGCAGGAGACCGCCGCCCCGGCGGGCTACGACCTGCCGGCCCAGCCGGTCACGACGGTGGTGCTGGACACCAACGGGCAGAACGTGCCGGTCACCGTGCAGGACACCAAGTCGGTGGCGCCGACCGGCTCCACCTCGGTGACCAAGGTGGACTCGGCCACCGGTCAGCCGTTGGCGGGTGCGGTGTTCCAGCTGTGGCACGAGACCAACGGGGTGCCGGGGCTGCAGACCACCGGTGCCAACCCCGACACGGCCGTCGGTGCGCCCTGCACCACCGCCGACACCGGGGTCTGCTCGGCGGACAACCTGCCGCTGGGGACGTACTACTGGCAGGAGACGGCGGCCCCGCCCGGCTACGACCTGCCGGCGCAGCCGGTGACGACGGTGGTCATCGACGCCAACGGGCAGAACGTGCCGGTCACCGTGCAGGACACCAAGTCGGTGGCGCCGACCGGCTCCACCTCGGTGACCAAGGTCGACGCGGACACGGGCCAGCCGCTGGCGGGTGCGGTGTTCCAGTTGTGGCACGAGACCAACGGGGTGCCGGGGCTGCAGACCACCGGTGCCAACCCCGACACGGCGGTCGGGTCGCCCTGCACCACGGGCGCGGACGGGGTCTGCTCGGCGCAGGGCCTGCCGCTGGGGACGTACTACTGGCAGGAGACCGCCGCCCCGGCGGGCTACGACCTGCCGGCCCAGCCGGTGACGACCGTGGTGCTGGACACCAACGGGCAGACCGTCCCGGTGACGGTCAAGGACAAGAAGACGGCCGCCCGGACCGGTTCGACCTCGGTGACGAAGGTCGACGCGGAGACGGGCCAGCCGTTGGCGGGCGCGGTGTTCCAGCTGTGGCGGGAGACCAACGGCGTGCCCGGGCTGCAGACCACGGGTGCCAACCCGGACACGATGGTCGGCCCGATCTGCGTCACCGACGTGTCGGGCGTCTGCTCGGCGGACAACCTGCCGCTGGGCACCTACTACTGGCAGGAGGTCTTCGCGCCGCCCGGCTACGAGCTGCCGGAGAACGCGGTGAGCACCGTCGAGCTGACCCCGGACTGCCCGTGCGTGGAGATCACGGTCCAGGACAGCAAGTGCCCGCCGGTGCCCTGTCCGCCGGAGCCGTGCCCGCCGGAGCCGTGCGAGCCGCCCGGCCACCAGTGGGGCACCCAGCCCGACGACAGCGCCGACCGGGGCGCCAGCCCCTCGGCGGCCACCGGTCAGCACGGGGCTCGGGTCTGACCGACCGTCCCCGGGCCTGAGCGCTGAACCGATGACGTGGCCGGAGGCGCCGACAACGGCGCCTCCGGCCACCGTCGTCGACCGGCCCGGTGGTCAACTCCCGGGCCGGGAGCGGGTCCAGAGGGTGAGGTCGCTGCTGGTGGCCACCGCGAGGGTGCGGCCGGAGGGGGAGAACCCGGCGGCGCGGAAGGTGGACCAGGAGGCGTGGAGGACGTGCCACCAGGTCTCCCCGTGCCGGCCACCGCGGGCGGGCTCGGCGCCGCCGATGAGCAGCACCCGGTGGTGCGGCCACTCGGGGCTCGCGACGTCGGTCCGCCAGCCGTCGTCCGTCCCGGTGTGCAGGCCGCCGCCCCACAGCCCGGCCACCGGGATCAGGACGTCGGCGACCGGGCCGATGCCGGGGCAGCGGAGGTCCGGGCCGTCCGGGTCCTGCTCGGGGTCGTACTCGCGCTCCAGCTTCTCGCCGGTCACCGCGTCGAACAGGCCGTGCCCGCTGCTGGAGACGGTCAACACCAGGTCGTGGCCGGTGTCGGGGTGGACGGCGAAGCCGATGCCGAGCAGTCCGCCGACCGGGACGGTCCCCCGGCCGACCTCCCGCCACGGCTCCGGCGCGGGAACCACCTCGGCGGCCAGGACGCGGTCGCGGAGCTCCTGCTGGTACGGGGTCAGGGCCATGCGGATGATCATCCCATCGTCACCCGTGCGGCTGCTCCACCGGTCCCAGCCGCAGCACCGCCGCCGCGCCGATCGCCGTGGCCGCCGCGAGCACGCCCCACAGCGTTCCCGGCCCCACGGCCAGCAGGGCCGTCAGCGCCGCCGGTGCGGCCGCCCGGCCCACGCCCGTCGACAGCTCCCAGCGGGCCACCGCCCGGCCGAGCAGGTGCGGCGGGGCGGAGGCCGCCACCAGGGCCGGACCGGAGCCGGTGTAGAGGATCTCGCCCAGCGTGTACAGCACGGCCACCGCCGCCACGCCCACCGCCCCCGGGGTGCCGCCCAGCGACCCGGCGGCCCAGAAGCCCAGGTAGGAGACGCTCAGCACGACGCCGGCACTCGCCAGCACCGCGCGCCGGGAGCGGTTCGCCAGCCGCAGTACCAGCGCCAGCTGGAGCGCGATCACCAGCACCGTGTTGCCCACGAACACGCCCGAGGACCAGGCCGGCGAGGCGTGCAGCCGGAGCACCAGCAGCGCGGGCAGCGCCACCTCCAGCACGTCGAAGCAGAACGCGTACGGCAGATTGGCCAGGCTCAGCAGGGTGATCCGGCGCAGCGGCTCCCCGGTCGGCCCGGCGGCCCGGGCCTGCTCGACCACCCGCTGCGGCGCCCGCACCCGCCGCGACGCCACCAGCGCGGCGGCGACCAGGCAGGTCACCGCCGTCACCCCGGCCAGCGCCCGGATCACCTGCGGCCCGCTGGCCACCGCCACCGTCGCCAGCAGCGCACCCGCGCCCATGCCCGCGTTGCGCAGCGACCGCCCGGCGGCCAGCGCGGCGTCCCGCAGCCGGCCCGCGGTCAGCGTGCTCACCACGGCGGTGTGGGTGGTCGGCCAGGACTGGCTGCCGGTGCCGAACAGCACGGCGGCCGCGGCGAACAGCGGCAGGCCGTCGGCCGCGAGCAGGGTGAACGCGCCCGCCGCCCGCAGCACCAGGGTGACGGCGGCGGGCAGGGTGCGGGCCCCGCGGTCGATCCAGCGGCCGGTCAGCGGCACCACCAGCAGGCCGGCCACCATGCCGGCCGACAGGGCCAGGCCGACCGCCCCGGCGCGCAGGTGCAGCACCCCGATGCCGTACAGCAGCAGGAACGGGCGCAGCAGGCCGCCGCCCACCGCGTCGACGACGAGGGCCGTCGCGTACCGGGGGCCGCCGGCCGCGGTGAGCAGGCCCAGCAGGGCGGCGGGGCCGGTGCGGGCGGCGGTGCGATTGTCGGCGCGGTTGTCGGAAGCAGCGGTGCGGGCGGGGTCGGCGGTGCGGGCGGGGTCGGACTTCTCCCGGATCAGGCTCATGGCCGGTACCGTCCGCCCGGGCGGGGACGGGTGTCCCGTGGATTGACGATCGGCGTCAATCCACGGCGGAGCCGGTGGCAGGGGGTGGCAGGATCGCAGCCGTGAGCGTGACCATCGACATCACCGGACTGCCCGAGGAGCGCGTGCTCTTCACCCCCTCCCCGCTCGCCGAGCTGAACGCCATGCTGCACGTGCTCGCCGAGCCCGCGCACCACCCGGCGCTGCACGGCTGGGCGGCCGGCACCACCACCCGCATCCCGCCCGAGCTGGCGGAGCGGCTGTCCGAGGCCGACTTCCTCTGGCGCTCCTCGCGGGCCGACTTCCTGGCGCCCGGCCTGCCCGGGGGCACCCTCGCCGAGGAGCTCGACGCCATCGACCGGATCGACGACGAGCTGTACGTCCGCGGGGCCCTGATCACCACCTGCGGCTCCGCCCGGTTCTCCCGCCGGCTGGGCTCCCCGCTCACCGACCCCGCCGCGAACGAGCGGGCCCGCGACCTCGCGACGGCCCGCGGCCCCCGGCAGGCCGCCTTCGCGGACCGGCTGCTCGCCGACCCGCCCGCCGTCCGGGCCCTGGTCCGGCGGATGCTGGAGGACTGCCACGCCGTGTTCTTCGCCGACGCCTGGCAGCGCGTCCTGCCGGACCTCGCGGCGGACGCCCGCCGCAAGGCCGACCTGCACGCCCGGCACGGGCTGGCCGAGGCGATCGCCGCGGTCTCCCCGGCCGTCGCCCTGGAGGAGGACGGCGGCCGGCGGCGGATCGTCATCGACAAGCTGCAGGACAGCACCACCAGCGGGACGGACGGCGGGGGCGTCACCTTCATCCCGACCGTCTTCGGCCGCCCGCACCTGCTGGTGGTGCACGCCCGGGGCTGGCGGCCGGTGCTGCAGTACCCCGTCGCCGAGGCCGGGCCGGCCGAGCCCGTCTCGCTCGCCCTGGTGCAGCAGCGGCTGGAGGCGCTGGCCCACCCGATCCGGCTGCGGCTGGCCCGCACCATCGCCCGCGGCCCGCACACCACCGGCGAACTGGCCGCCGCCTGGCAGCTGAGCGCTCCCGAGGTGTCCCGCCACCTGGCCGTGCTGCGCAAGGCCGGGCTGCTGATCACCGAGCGGCGCGGGCGGTACATGCTCTACCAGCTGGACCTGTCCGGCAGTGCCCGGCTGGGCTCGGACTTCCTGGAGGCGGTGCTGCGCTGACCCGGCGCGCCGCGAACGGCGGGGCCACCGGGAACAGTGATCGCCGGGAACACGTTCGTCCGGTCATGACCGACGACGCTCCTGAGACCACCGCCCCCGAGATCCTCCGCTACGCCGCCTTCGCGATCCGCCCCGAGGGCGGCAACCCGGCGGGCGTGGTGCTCGACGCCACCGGGCTGACCGAGCAGCGGATGCTCGCGATCGCCGCGGAGGTCGGGTACTCCGAGACCGCCTTCCTGGCCCCCGGGAGTGCCCAGGGCGCCTACCGCGTGCGGTACTTCAGCCCGCTCACCGAGGTGCCGTTCTGCGGGCACGCGACCGTGGCCTCGGCCGTCGCGCTGGCCGACCGGATAGGCCCAGGGCGGTACGTGTTCGAAACGGCCGCCGGGGACGTCCCGGTCGAGGTCGAGCGGGGCGCCGACGGCCTGCGCGCGACGCTCACCAGCGTCGAGCCCAAGGTCGAGGAGGTGTCGGCGGCGGACGTCGCGGAGGCGCTCGCGCTGCTCGGCTGGACGGACGGGGACCTGGACCCGGCCCTGCCGCCGCGGATCGCCTACGCCGGTGCCCGGCACCTGGTGCTGGCCGCGGGCACCCGTTCCCGACTGGCCCGGCTGGACTACGACTTCGACGGCCTGGCCGCCTTCACCCGCGCCCGCGACCTGGTCACCCTGCAACTGGTCTGGCGGGAGGCCCCCGAGGTCTTCCACGTCCGCGACCCGTTCCCGGTCGGCGGCGTGGTCGAGGACCCGGCCACCGGCGCGGCCGCGGCCGCCTTCGGTGCGTACCTGCGCGAGCTGGGCGAGGCGACGGCCCCGGCCGTGCTGACGCTGCACCAGGGCGAGGACCTCGGCCGCCCGGGCGTGCTGCGGGTGGAGCTGAGCGCGGCGGACACCCGGGTGCGGGTCTCCGGCACGGCGGTGGCGATCGTCTGACGGAAGGGGGCTCCGGCGTGGCCGGAGCCCCCCGCAACGGCTTCAGGACCGGTCGGCGATCAGGGCGGCCAGGGCGTCCAGCCCCCGGTCCACGGTCGCCGGGTCGACCTGGCTGACCGAGAGCCGCAGTTGACGCTCCCCGCCCGCGCCCGGGTGGAAGTGGCACATCGGCGTCCAGATCACCCCGTACCGCGAGGCCGAGAGCTCCAGCAGCGCGTCGTCCACCACGCACGGCACCGTGAGCACCAGGAAGAACCCGCCGCGCGGCTCGTTCCAGCTCACCCCGCCGCCGGGCGGGAAGCGCCGGGCCAGGCCGTCCAGCACCAGCGCGAGGTTGCGCCGGTAGAGCGCGGCCACCTCGGAGTTGGCGGCCCGCAGGCGGAAGCCGTGCTCCAGCAGCGCCCCGCCGATCACCGCCTGGGCGATCGGGGAGGTGTTCACCGTGGTCATGCTCTTGATCATGCCGAGCAGGTCGGCCAGCAGCACGGTGCCGCCCGCGCCGTCCGCGACCAGCTGGTCCGCCACCACGTACCCGACCCGGGCGCCGGGCAGGGCGGTCTTGGCGAAGGAGCCGAGGTGGACCACCCGGCGCACGGTGTCCAGCGCCTTGAGCGAGGGCAGCCGCTGCTCGCCCGCGAACACGCCGTACGGGTTGTCCTCCAGGATCAGGAAGTCCTCCTCGGCGGCCACCGCCAGCAGGTCCCGGCGCAGTTCCAGCGGCAGGCTGGCACCGCTCGGGTTGGCCACGTCCGGCACCAGGTAGAGGGCGCGCGGCCGCAGCCCCTCGGCCCGGGCGGCGGCCAGCTGCCGGCGCAGGTCGGCGAGGTCCAGCCCGTCCGGGCCGTCGGCCACCGGGCGCACCGGCAGGTCCGCCAGCAGGGCGGCGCCGGTCAGCCCGACGTAGGTGGGCGAGACGGCCAGCAGCACGTCCTCGGGGCCGCGGCGCAGCGCCCGGAGGGTCAGGAACATCGCCTCCTGGCAGCCGACCGTCACCACGATCGACTCGGCGGGCACCTCGATGCCCTCGTCCACCGCGAGGTACTCGGCGATCAGCTCGTGGATGATCCCCTTGGTCCGCCCGTACTGGAGCAGTTGGCGCCGGGCCGCCTCCTCGGACAGCCCGCGCTCGGCGCGCAGGTGTCCGACGTAGCGGTCCAGGTGGCGGTGGACGGCCGCCAGCTCGAAGAACTGCTCGGCCGGGCGGCCGGCCGCGAAGGAGACCGCCCGCGGGTAACGGATGGAGATCTCGTTGAGCAGGTTCATCGAGGTCATCGCCGGGTCGGCGAGCGAGGGGTGCAGGTCGGTGAGGTGCAGGTCGGTCAGGTGGAGGTCGTGCGGCGGGGCGGTGGCGGTCACGGGGCACTCCAGGCGGGGCAGGGCAGCGGGGTGGTGCGCAGTTCGGCGGCGGCGGCCGGGTCGGCGCAGCCGGCCAGGCCGAGGGCGTGCCGCAGTTCGGCGGCCAGCAGCTCCAGCACCCGGGTGCAGCCCGGTTCGCCGTCCGCCGCCAGGCCCCAGATCAGCGGGCGGCCCAGCAGCACCCCGGAGGCGCCGAGGGCCAGTGCGGTGAGCACGTCGGAGCCGCCGCGCACCCCGCTGTCCAGCAGCACCTGGCAGTCCCGCCCGGCGAGCGCCTCGGCGACGGCCGGCAGGGCGGTCAACGAGGGGACGGCCCGGTCGAGTTGGCGGCCGCCGTGGTTGGAGACCACCACGCCGGCGGCGCCCAGCCCGGCGGCCCGCAGCGCGTCCGCCGGGTCGAGCACGCCCTTGACCACCAGCGGCAGTTCGGTGTGCTCGCGCAGCCAGGCGAGGTCCGCCCAGGTGACGGCGGGGGAGAGCAGCTCGGCGGTGTGCGCGGCCACCGCCGACTCCTCGGCGGTGGCCCGGTGCGCCCGCCCGGCGGCGCCGCCGTCCAGCAGCGCCGCCCGGACGTGCCCGGGCAGCGCGAAGGCGTTGCGGGCGTCGCGCAGTCGGCGCCCCATGTACGGCACGTCGGCGGTGACCACCAGGCACTCGCTGCCGGCCGCCTCGGCCGCCGCGACCAGGTCCAGCAGCCGGCCCCGGTCGCGCAGCCAGTACAGCTGGAACCAGAGCGTCGCCCCGGTCGCCGCCAGTTCCTCGAAGCCGACGCTGCTGAGCGTGCCGACGGTGAACGGCACCCCCGCGGCGGCGGCCGCCCGGGCCGAGGCGAGCTCGCCCTCGGGGTGGAACAGCCGGTGGTAGGCGATCGGCGCCACCGCGACCGGCAGGGCCGCCCGGCTGCGCACCAGGGTGGTGGCGGTGGTGCGGCCGGAGACGTCCGTGAGCACCCGGGGCACCACGGCCGTCCGGTCGAAGGCCGCCCGGTTGGCGGCCAGGGTGCGTTCCTGCTCGGCGCCGCCGGCCAGCCAGTCCCAGACCTCGGGGGCCAGTGCCGCCCGGGCCGGTTCGGCGTACTCGGCGACGGAGACCGGGAGGTGACGATCCGTCAGGGTCGGCGTGCTCATCTGGCCACTTCGCTGGCGTTGCGCTGGAGTTCGACGGCCTCGTAGAGGGCGCGGATGTTGTTGCTGCCGAAGTTGCGGGCCCGGATGCGCTCGATCACCTCGAAGAAGAAGGTGCCGCGCGGGTGCCGGGAGCGGGTGAAGATCTGGAACAGCTGGCCGTCGTGGTCCTGGTCGACCAGCAGGTTGAGGTCGCGCAGTTCGTCCAGGGAGTGCCGCAGCGGGGTGAGTCGGGCGGGCAGCGCGTCGAAGTAGGCGCCCGGGGTGCGCAGGAACGGCACGCCGCGGGCGGCCATGGTGGAGACGGAGTGGACGGCGTCCTCGGAGGAGAAGGCGACGTGCTGCACCCCGGCGCCGTCGTGGTCGGCCAGGAAGGAGGCGATCTGGCCGCCGGCGTCCGGGGTGAGCGGCTCGATCAGGGTGAGGGTGACGCTGTGGTCGGGGCTCTGCACGACCATCGAGTCCATGCCGAGCGCGCCGACCTCGATCCGCTCCTCGAAGACCATCCGGAAGCCGAAGACCTCGCAGTAGTGCCGAACGGTGTCGCGCAGGTCGCCGGAGGGGACGCAGACCGCGAAGTGGTCCACGGTGCGCAGGCCCACCGACTCCGCGCCGGTCGGCTCGGCGGCGTCGGGCAGGCCGGGGATCCGGTCGGCGGGGACGTCCGGGCCCCGCTCGATCAGGGTGTGCACCACGTCGCCGAAGGCGCCCACCACGGCGGTGACGCAGCCGTCCGCGGCCTGCGGCGGGCGCAGTCCGGCGGCGCCCCGTCCGGTCAGCGTCCGGTAGGCGGCGGTGGCGTCCGGCACCCGCAGGGCCAGCGAGGCCACGCCGTCGTCGTGCCGGGCCAGGTAGCCGGCGGCGGGGTGGCCGGCGGCCAGCGGCTGGGTGAGCAGCAGCCGGACGGCGGCCTGGCCGAGCAGGGCCGAGGCGCAGCGCTCGGCGCTCTCGCCGCGCTCGGTGGGCGGGACGAGCAGCTCGAAGCCGTACTCCTCGGTCAGCCGGGCGATCTCGGCGGCGAGGTCGGCCACGTAGAACTCGACGTGGTCCAGGGTGAGTTCGAGGGGGGTGGTGGGGTCGGTCCGGGGCTGCGACTGGGTCTGGGTCTCGGTCTGGGTCTCGGTGTGGGTCTCGGGAGAGGAACGGTCGGGCATCTGAGGGGCTCTCTCGTGAGGAGTGCGCGGAGGCCCGCCCCGGCGGCGGTGCGGTGCGGCAGGGCCGCCGCCGGGGCGGGCCGGTGACGTGGAGCGTGGGGCGTGTGGGGCGGGCGGGGACGGGTCGGTCAGGTGGACTGGAGGCGCGGGGCTTCCGGGGCGAGTTCCGCGGCCGAGGCCTCGGCGCCCGCCGGGTCCGCGGTCGGCTCCGCCGCGGTGAGTTCCTCGACGGCCGGCTCGGCGGACGCGGCCGCCTCCGCGGCCTCGTCCTCCTCCTCGTCGTCCTCGATGGGGGTGTCGGGCTTGCCGAGCAGGAAGAGGGCCGAGAGGACGGCGCCGATCACCATGGCGGCCAGCACCGTCCGGAAGTCCAGCGCGGCCACCAGTCCGGCACCGACGCCGATGGCGATCGCCTGCGGCGCGGTGAGCGAGAGGTTGACGGCCGCCTGGGTGCGGCCCATCAGCTGGGGCGGGGTGAGCGCCTGGGCGGCGGTGGCCAGGCCGACCACACCGGCCGGCATGCCGGCCCCGGCGATCACCAGGCCCGCCGACACCACCCAGACCGAGGGCACCAGCAGCAGGGCGGCGCCCAGTCCGAACACGGCCGAGCCGAGCATGACGGTCCTGCGCGGGCCGATCCGGCCGATCAGCACCCCGCCCAGCACCGAGCCGCCCAGTGCCCCGACCGCCTCCACCGTCTCCAGTACGCCGAGGAACTGCGGAGAGCGGTGCAGCCCGTGCTGGATGAGCGAGAACAGCACCGGCTGCAGGAAGCTCAGCACGGTCGCGGTGAGGGTGGTGGCGATCAGCAGCGGCAGCAGCGAGGCCGTGGTGCGCAGGTGCTGGAAGCCCGCCAGCACCTCGGTGCGCCAGTGCCGGCCGGAGGGCTCCGGCTTGGGCTCGGGCACCCGCAGCGCCAGGAAGGCGAGCGCCGCCGCGACCAGGATGCCGATGTCGACCAGGGCGACGGCCCGGCCGCCGAGCCACCCGTACAGGCCGGAACCGATCAGCGGGGCGACGAGCGTGGTGCCCGCGCGCATGGTCTGGGTGAACCCGACGGCCGCGCCGAAGTCCTGACGCTCCGTCAGGATGCTGCGCAGCATGGCGCTCTGGGCCGGGGCCAGGACGGCCCCGGCCAGCCCGTAGAGCACCGCCGTGACGTAGATGATCCACAGGTGGCCGCGGCCGTCGACCAGCAGCAGCGGTGAAACCGCCAGCGCCAGCACCAGGTTGACCGCGACCAGCAGCGGCCGTCGGCGGACCCGGTCGGCGACCAGGCCGCCGAGCGGCAGCAGCAGCATCGGGACGGCGTAGCAGAACATCACCAGACCGGCCGCCGAACTGCTCCCCGTCAGCACCTTGGCCCAGATGCCGAGGGCGATGAAGAGGGCGCTGTCCCCGAGGACGGACAGCGTCTGTCCCGCGATGTAGAGCCGGAACTCCGGCCGCGCCAGAAGTGGGTGCATGTCCTGTCCTTCAGTTGCTGCGGTGTGGTGGATGGTGCGGACTAGCGGGGTGCGGTGACGGTTCCGGCGGCCCGGGTGAAGGCCTCGATCACGGCGTCGTTGGCGTCCTTTTCGCCGACGGCGATCCGGATGCCCCGGCCCGGGTAGAAGCGGACGGCCACCCCGAGCCGCTCCAGTTCCGCCCTGACCGGGCCCTCGTCACCGGGGGCCTCGACCCAGAGGAAGTTGGTCAGGCTCGGCGGCACCGATCGTCCCAGGGTGAGGAGTTCGGCCCGCACCCGGTCCCGCTCGGCGGCGATCTCGGCGATCCGCCGGGCCACCTCCTCGCGGGCCTCGACCGCGGCCCGCAGGCCCGCCTCCTGGAGCCGGTTGACCGCGTACGGGACCTGGACGGCCCGGACGCGCCGGGCCACCGACTCCTCGGCGATCGCGTAGCCGATCCGCAGCGCGGCCAGCCCGTGCGACTTGGAGAGGGTGCGCAGCACCACCAGGTTGGGCCACTCGGCGATCCGGGCCGACGGCTCCGGAGCCTCCCAGCCCTGCGCGAAGTCGACGTAGGCCTCGTCCAGCAGCACCAGCGCGGTGGCCGGGACCTGCCGGAGGAAGGCGGTCAGCTCCGCCCAGGAGTACACCGTGCCGGTCGGGTTGTGCGGGTTGCACAGCACGACGATCCGGGTGCGGCCGTCCAACTGCCGCGCCATCGCGGCCAGGTCGTGCCGGGCGTCCGGGCCCAGCGGGACGGCCCGGGCCTCGGCGCCGGCGATCCCGCAGAACAGCGGGTACGCGTCGAAGCAGGGGTCCGAGTGCACCACGTTGTCGCCGGGGCGCACGACCGAGTGGAAGAGGTCCAGGGCCACGCCCGCCGAGCCGTGGCCGACCACGACCTGCCCGGCCGGGACGCCCTGCCAGTCGGCGACGATCCCGGCGAACCGCTCCGGACGGAAGTCCGGGTAGCGGTTCAGGTCCGAGACCGCCCCGGCCAGGGCGGCCAGCACGGACGGCAGCGGCGGGTACGGGTGCTCGTTCTGGGCCAGCAGGTGTCCGGCCGCGGCGGCGCCCGCCATCAGTCGGCCTGCAGCACGTAGAGCCAGGAGTGCGGGGTGGCCAGCGCCTCGACCCGGTCGATCCGCAGCCCGGCGTCGGCGAACAGCTGCTCGTAGGTCTCCTTGGTGTGCAGCGGCACGCCCATCATCGCGTGGGCCAGTTCGAAGCCGACCGAGAAGACCGGCATCGCGCTCTGGGACTCGCCCGGGCCGCGCAGCATGGTGTCGCCGAGCACGAAGGTGCGGGCCTTCGGGAAGGCCTCGCGCATCCGGGTGAAGATCGAGGAGCGGGTGGTCGGGTCGGCCAGCAGGTCGTGCAGCAGGAAGAAGCTCATCACGGTGTCGACCTCGGCCACCTCGGCGGCCTCGGCGTCGTTGTCGATCTGGGTGCCCAGCAGGCCCAGCACGTCGGCCCGGACGGCGGTGACCCGGTCCTGCATCCCGGCCGCGGCGATGTCGGCGCGGGCGATGTCGGTGGCCGGACGGCTGATGTCGATGCCCAGACCGCGGCTGCCCTCGCGCTGGGAGACCACCCGGCGGACCCGGGCGGAGGTGCCGCTGCCCAGGTCGGCGATGGTGCGGAAGTCGATGGCGGAGAGCACGTCGGTGAGTTGCGCGGCGAACAGCGACTGGTCGCACTGGGCGGAGCCGAGGGCGACCATCGCCTCGTCGCGGAAGACGTCGCCGTTGTAGTGGTGCGAGCCGGTGCTCAGGTGGCCGGCCCGGCCGAACACGTCGTGGTAGCCGCCGACGGCCCAGGTGAAGTAGCCGCGGGCGGCGGCGATCTCGATGCCCGCCTCGGTGGGCAGGTAGCCGGCGCCGTCGGCCTTGAGGTAGCCGTAGTCGGTGGCGGCGCGCAGCACGGCCTCGGTGCGGGCGGTGTCACCGGACTCGGCGGTGATCTCGGTGGCGGAGAGCGCCTCGCCGCGGCCGAGCCGCTCCAGGACGCCGATCCGGTCGAGCGCGAAGATCACGTTGGCGGCGATGAAACCGTTGTAGGCGTCGGTCGACGAGATCGGCGCCGGGGTGATGCCGCGCCAGGTGTCGGGGATGACGGCAGACTGCATCGGTGGTGTCCATTCCTCGGGGTGGGCCGGGTCGCGGCCGCTGGGCGTGGTGGTGCGGGGGTGTCGCGGTGGTGCGGTCTCGCGGTGGTGCGGGGGGTCCGTGCGGCGGGGGGTCTCAGGGGTGGGGCGTGGGGTCCGGCGCCCGGCCGCGCAGCCGGTCGGCGAGCACCGGGCCGATGACCGCGAGCGCCTCCGCGCCGGTCATCGCGCCGTGGGTGCTCGGCACTTCGTGGATCTCCAGCCGGCCGCCCACGTGGGGCCGCCAGCTCTCCGGGTCGGGGGCGTCGGCCGGGCGGTCCTTGGCGGCGACGAAGACCAGCGCGTCGCCGTCGTAGCCGGCCGGTTGGGCGTCACCGGTCAGGGCCAGGTTGGCGAGGAAGACCTCGACCACCCGGGCCACCCCGGCGCCGCTCAGCCCGGCCAGCGGGCCGTCGCCGTGCCGGACCAGCTCGGCGAAGCCCGCCTCGTCGGCCGGCCAGGCGGTGATCTCGCCGGCCTGCTGGCCGAGCGAGGCGAGGATCGCGGCGAGCAGCGCCGGGTCCCGGTCGGGCCCGTCCCCGGCGTCCCCGGCGTACTCGTCCAGCTCCGGGTAGCCGTCCAGCACGGCGAGCAGTTCGACCCGCTCGCCCTGCTCGCGCAGCAGCGCCGCCATCGCGTGGGCGACCGGGCCGCCGAAGGACCAGCCGAGCAGGGCGTACGGGCCCTCGGGGCGCACCGAGCGCAGTTCCGCGAGGTAGCGGTGGGCCAGCTCCGCCAGGCCGGTCGGGTGGCGGTCCAGGTCGGCCAGCCCGGGGGCCTGGAGGCCGTAGACCGGCTGCTCGGCGTCCAGGTGGCGCAGCAGCCCGGTGTACACCCAGCTGATCCCGGCCGCCGGGTGCACGCAGAACAGCGGCGGGCGCGAGCCCCGGGTGCGCAGCGGCAGCAGCACCGGGAAGTCCTCCTCGGCGGCGGTGCCGCCCCGGGCCCCGGTCAGCAGGTCGGCCAGCCCGGCGACGGTCGGGGCCTGGAACAGCGCCCGGACGCCGAGCCGGTCCGTGCCGGTCAGCTCGCGCATCCCGGCGACCAGCCGCCCGGCCAGCAGCGAGTGGCCGCCCAGTTCGAAGAAGTTGTCGTCGATGCCGACCCGCTCCAGGCCGAGCAGATCGGCGAACAGCCCGCAGAGCACCTCCTCCAGCGGGGTGCGCGGCCCCCGGCCGCCGCCGGCCCGGCCCGGCTCGGGGGCGGGCAGCGCCCGCTCGTCGAGCTTGCCGTTGGGCGTCAGCGGCAGCCGCTCCAGCGGTACCAGGGCGGCGGGCAGCATGTAGTCCGGCAGTTCGGCGGCCAGCCGGGTGCGCAGCGCGTCCAGGTCCAGCGGGCCGGCGTCCGGGGCCGGGACGAGGTAGCCGACCAGGCGCTTGTCGCCCGGGGCGTCCTCGCGCACCACCACGGCGGCCGAGGCCACCTCCGGGCGGCGGCTGAGCACCGAGCCGATCTCGCCGAGCTCGATCCGGAAGCCGCGGATCTTCACCTGGGCGTCGATCCGGCCCAGGTACTCCAGTTCGCCGTCGGCCGTCCAGCGGGCCAGGTCGCCGGTGCGGTACATCCGGGTGCCGGGGGCGCCGTACGGGTCGGCGACGAAGCGCTCGGCGGTCAGCGCCGGGCGGCCCAGGTAGCCGCGGGCGAGCCCGGCGCCGGCCACGTACAGTTCGCCGGGCACCCCGGCGGGCACCGGGCGCAGTCGGGGGTCCAGCAGGTAGAGCCGCAGGTCCGGGATGCCCGCGCCGATCAGCGAGCGGGACTGCCCGGCGGCGGTGGCCCGCTCCAGCGGGCGGTAGGAGACGTGCACCGTGGTCTCGGTGATGCCGTACATGTTGACCAGGACCGGCGCGTCCTCGGCGTGCAGGGCGTACCAGGGGGCCAGCCGGGCCAGGTCGAGCGCCTCGCCGCCGAACACCACCCGGCGCAGCGCGAGTCGCCCGCCGAGCTCGGGGTCCTCCTGGTCGGCCTGCATCAACTGGTAGAAGGCGGACGGGGTCTGGTTGAGGAAGGTGACCCGCTCGCGGACCAGCAGCTCCAGGAACTCCCGGGGCGAGCGGCTGGTCTCGAAGGGCACCACGACCAGGCTGCCGCCGTGCAGCAGCGCGCCCCACAGCTCCCAGACCGAGAAGTCGAAGGCGTAGGAGTGGAACAGCGTCCAGACGTCCTGCGGGCCCGGGGCGAACCAGTGGTCGGTGGCGGCGAACAGCCGGGCGACGTTGGCGTGCGGGACCACCACGCCCTTCGGGCGGCCGGTCGAGCCCGAGGTGTAGATGACGTACGCCGGGTGGTCCGGGCCGAGGGCGGGAGAGGGGGCCTCGGCGGACGCGCGGTCCAGCCCGGCGGCCGTCTCCGGGGTGTCGAGCAGCAGCAACGGGAGCCCCGCGTCCGGCAGTCGGGCGGCGGTCGCGGTGGTGGTGAGCAGCAGCTCGGGGGCCGAGTCGCGCAGGGTGTAGGCGATCCGGTCGGCCGGGTAGTCCGGGTCGATCGGCAGGTAGGCGCCGCCGGCCTTGAGGACGGCGAGCACCGCGACCACCAGCTCCACCGAGCGCGGCAGCGCCAGCGCCACCAGCCGCTCGGGGCCGACGCCGTGGGCGGTGAGCAGGTGGGCCAGCCGGTTCGCCCGGGCGTCGAGCTCGGCGTAGCTGACCCGCTCGTCCCGGTGGACCACCGCGACGGCCTGCGGGGTGCGGGCCGCCTGGGCGGCGAACAGGGCGGGGACGGTGCGGAGTTCGGGGTGCCGGTCGGGGTTCCGGTCGGGTAGGTCCGGGAGCTGTTCGGGGCGGCTCCAGCGGTCCAGGATCAGGCTCCGCTCGGCCGGGTCGAGGATCTCCGCCTCGCCGACCGGGCGGGCCGGGTCGGCCACCAGGGCGGCGAGCAGCCGGGCGAAGCGCCCGCCGATCGCCGTCACCGTGCCGGGGTCGAACAGCTCCTCGGCGAACTCCACCACCACGCCGATCCCGGCCGGTGTGCCGTCCACGGCCAGCTGCTCGCTGAAGCCGAAGGCCAGGTCGAACTTGGCGAGTTCGGCGACCGCCGGCTCCACCCGGGCGGGCAGTCCGGCGAAGGTGAGGGCGGTCGCGGGGGTGGTCGCCGGTGCGGCTGTCGGGGCGGTCTCCGGCCCGGTCGGCGGTCCGGTCGGCGCCTCGGCGGCGCCGAAGGTCAGCAGCACCTGGAACAGCGGGTGCCGGGCCGTCGAGCGGGCCGGGTTGAGCACCTCGACCAGGCGCTCGAAGGGCACGTCCTGGTGCTCGAAGGCGTCCAGATTGGTCCGCCGCACCCGCTCCAGCAGCTCGTGGAAGCTCGGGTCGCCGGAGAGGTCGGCGCGCAGGACGAGGGTGTTGACGAAGAAGCCGATCAGGTCGTCCAGCGCCTCGTCGGTGCGGCCCGCGATCGGGGTGCCGAGCGGGATGTCGGTGCCCGCGCCCAGCCGGTTCAGGGTGGCGGCCAGTGCGGCCTGCACCACCATGAACACGCTGGACCGGCTGGCCCGGGCCAACTCGGCGACGGCGGCGTGCAGTTCGGCCGGGATCCGGAGCTCGACGGTGTCCCCGCGGTGGTTCGGCAGCAGCGGCCGCTTGCGGTCGTGGGGGAGCGTCAGCTCCTCCGGGAGCCCGGCCAGGGCCGTCCGCCAGTAGGAGAGTTGGGCGTGCTCGATGCCGTCGGGGTCGTCCTCGGCGCCGAGCAGTTCGCGCTGCCAGAGCGCGTAGTCGGCGTACTGGACGGGCAGCGGCTGCCACTGCGGTGCGCCGCCGGCGAGGCGGGCCCGGTAGGCGGTGTCCAGGTCGCGCAGCAGCGGTCCGACGGACCAGCCGTCGCTGACGATGTGGTGCATCAGCACCAGCAGCACGTGCTCGTCCGCGGGCAGGGAGAACAGCCGGGCGCGGATCGGCAGGTCCTCGGCCAGGTCGAAGGACTCCCGGCCCGCCTCCGCCAGGGCGGCCCGCAGGGCCTCCTCGTCGGCGACCTGGTGGGCGCGCAGCTCGATCCGGGCGCGGTCCGCGATCAGCTGGTGGGGACGGCCGTCGGCGACGGGGAAGGTGGTGCGCAGCACCTCGTGCCGGTCGACCAGGTCGGTCAGCGCCGCGGCCAGCGCGGCGGGGTCGACGGCGCCGGTCAGCCGGAGTGCGAAGGGGGTGTTGTAGAGCGCGCTCGGGCCCTCGAACTGGTCGATGAACCACAGCCGTTGCTGGGCGGCGGAGAGCGGGACCAGCGCCGGGCGCTCCCGGGGCAGCAGCCGGGCCCGCACCGGCCCGGCCTGCTCGCCGAGGTGCTCGGCCAGGGCGGCGACGGTGGGGTGGTCGAAGAGGGTGCGGATCGGGACCTCGGTGTCGAGGACGGTGCGGATCCGGCTGATCAGCTTGGTGGCGAGCAGCGAGTGGCCGCCGAGGTCGAAGAAGCCGTCGTCGATGCCGACGGCGGGCAGCCCGAGGGTCTCGGCGAAGAGCCCGCAGAGCGCCCGCTCGGTGCCGGTGCGGGGCGCCCGGCCCTCCGCCGCCCCGGAGTAGTCGGGGGCGGGCAGCGCGCGGCGGTCGACCTTGCCGTTGGCGGTGACCGGCAGCGCGTCCAGGGTGACGATCGCGGCCGGGAGCATGTAGGCCGGCAGCCGGTCGGTGAGGAAGGTGCGCAGCTCACCGGGGGTGGTGCCGTCGGTGAGGGTGACGTAGGCGACCAGGCGCTTGTCCCCGGGCCGGTCCTCGCGGACCAGGGCCACCGCGTGGCCCACCGTCGGGTGGGCGGCGAGCGCGGCCTCCACCTCGGCGGGCTCGATCCGGAAGCCGCGGATCTTGACCTGGTCGTCGGTGCGGCCGAGGAACTCCAGGACGCCGTCGGCGGTGCGGCGGACGATGTCGCCGGTGCGGTACATCCTTTCGCCCTTGCCGCCGAACGGGCAGGCCGTGAAGCGCTCGGCGGTCAGCGCCGGGCGGCCGACGTAGCCGCGGGCCAGGCCGTTGCCCGCGAGGTACAGCTCGCCGGGCACCCCCACCGGGACGGGCTGGAGCACGTCGTCCAGCACGTACGCCCGGGTGTTCGCCAGCGGGCGGCCGAGCGGCACCACGGCCGGGACCTCCCCGCCGGGCGACATGGTGAAGGTGGTCTTGATGGCGGTGGTCTCGGTCGGCGCGTAGACCGCGACCACGTCCGTCTCCGGGCAGGCCCGGAACAGCTGCCGGACCGCCTCCGGGGGCACCACGTCACCGCCGGTCCACACCTGCCGCACCGCGCGGAACGCCTCCGGGGCCTCCTCGGCCAGCAGCCGCAGCAGCCCGGAGGGCGCCTGCACCAGGGTGACGCCGTGCCGGGTGACGGTCGCGGCCAGCGCGGTCAGGTCGAGCTGCCCGGGCGCGGCCAGCACGATCCGTCCGCCGGTCACCAGCGGCGCCCACACCTCGGTGGTGGAGGCGTCGAAGGCGGTGGGCGAGTGCAGCAGCACGGCCTCGTGGTGGCCCTGGTGGAAGTGCCGGTTGGCCAGCAGGTCGACCACGTTGCGGTGGGTCACCGCGACGCCCTTGGGGATGCCGGTCGAGCCCGAGGTGTACATCACGTACAGCAGCTGGCCGGGGTGGGCGCGCCGGCCGGCCGGGGCCTCGGTGACGGCGCGGAGCCCGGTGGCCCCGCGGGCCTCGGTGACGTCCAGGGCGAGCAGGTCGGCGTCGTCGAGCGCCGGGTGCCCGCGGTGCGCCGGGTCGACCAGCACCAGCCGGGCCCGGGTGTCGGCGAGGATGTGCCGCATCCGGTCCAGCGGGTAGCGGGTGTCCAGCGGGACGTAGGTGCCGCCCGCCTTGGTGACCGCGAGGATCGCCGTCACCAGGTCGGCCGAGCGGTCCATCAGGATCGCGACCGGCTCCTCCATCGCCAGCCCGCGGGCCAGCAGGACGGCCGCCAGGGTGCCGGCCCGGGCGTCGAGTTCGGCGTAGCTGAGCCGTTCGGTGTCGGAGACCACGGCGACGGCCGCCGGGGTGGCCGCGGCCTGGGCCTCGAACAGCTCGGCCAGGGTGGTGTCGGCGACCGGGGCGGCGGTGTCGTTCCAGCCGGTGAGCAGCCGGGACCGCTCGGCCGGGTCGAGGATGTCGATCGCGCCGATGGGTGCGTCGGGGGCGGCGGCGGCCGCCACCAGGACGCGCAGCAGCCGCTCGGTGAGGGTGGTGACGGTGGCGTGGTCGAAGAGGTCCGCGGCGTACTCGACGGCCGCTGCCACGCCGAGCGGCGTGCCGTCCTCGCCGTGGCGTTCGGTGAAGTTGAAGTTCAGGTCGAAGTGCGCCTGGGACTCGCCGCCGCCCTCCAACACTCCGCTCGCCCCACTCTCCCCTCCGAGGGAGAGCACCGGCGCGGGGCCGCTGTTGACGGTGAGGACGGTCTGGAAGAGCGGGTGGCGGGCCGGGGTGCGGGTGGGGTTGAGCTGCTCGACCAGCCGCTCGAAGGGGACGCCCTGGTGCTCGAAGGCGTCCAGGTCGTGCCGGCGGACGCGGTCGAGGAGTTCGCGGAAGCCGGGGTTGCCGCTGGTGTCGGTGCGCAGGACCAGGGTGTTGACGAAGAAGCCGACCAGGTCGTCGAGGGCGCCGTCGGTGCGTCCGGCGACCGGGGTGCCGAGCGGCAGGTCGGTGCCGGCGCCGAGCCGGGTGTAGAGGGTGGCGACGGCGGCCTGCAGCACCATGAACAGGCTGGCCCGGTTGGTGGTGGCCAACTCGGTGAGCCGCTGGTGCAGTTGAGGATCCAGTCGGTACTCGACCGTACCGGCACGGTGGCTCGGGGTGGCCGGGCGCGGGCGGTCGTAGGGGAGCTCCAGCTCCTCCGGCGCTCCGGCCAAGGACTGCTGCCAGTGGGCGAGTTGCTCGGTCAGCAGCGCGCTGGGCCGGTCCTCGGCGCCGAGCAGCTCGCGCTGCCAGAGGGTGTAGTCGGCGTACTGGACGGGCAGCGGCTCCCACTGCGGCGCGCCGCCGTCGAGGCGGGCCCGGTAGGCGGTGGTGAGGTCGCGCAGCAGCGGGCCGACGGACCAGCCGTCGCTGGCGATGTGGTGCAGCAGCAGGACCAGGGCGTGCCGGTCGGCGCCGAGCGAGAACAGCGACACCCGGATCGGCAGGTCCTCGGCGAGCCGGAACACCTCGCCGGTGGCGGCGGCCACGGCGGCGGCCAACTCCTCCTCGTCGGCGACCTGGTGGGTGCGGAGCTCGACCCGGGCGCGGTCCGCGACCAGCTGGTGGGGGCGGCCGTCGGCGACGGGGAAGGTGGTGCGCAGCACCTCGTGCCGGTCGACCAGGTCGGTCAGGGCCGCGCTGAGTGCGGCGGGGTCGACGGAACCGGTGAGGTGGGCCACGAAGGGGGTGTTGTAGAGCGCGCTCGGGCCCTCGAACTGGTCGATGAACCACAGGCGTTGCTGGGCGGGGGAGAGCGGGACGCGCTCGGGCCGCTCGGCCGGGCGCAGGGCCGGGCGGGCCGGGCCGGGGGTGGGCAGGGCGGCGGCGAGGGCGGCGATGGTGGGGTGGTCGAAGAGGGTGCGGATCGGCAGTTCGGCGCCGAGGACGGTGCGGATCCGACTGGTCAGTTTGATGGCGAGCAGCGAGTGGCCGCCGAGGTCGAAGAAGTCGTCGTCGATGCCGACGGCGGGCAGGCCGAGGATCTCGGCGAAGAGTGCGCAGAGGGCCTGTTCGGTGTCGGTGCGGGGGGTGCGGCCCTCGGGGGCGCCGGTGTGGTCGGGGGCGGGGAGGGCGCGGCGGTCGATCTTGCCGTTGGGGGTGACGGGCAGGGCGTCGAGGATCACCACGGCGGCGGGGAGCATGTAGGCGGGGAGCCGGTCGGTGGCGAAGGTGCGCAGTTCGCCGGGGGTGGTGTCGTCGGCGGTGGTGAGGTAGGCGACGAGGCGCTTGTCGCCGGGTCGGTCCTCGCGGACCAGGGCGAGGGCCTGGCGGACGGCGGGGTGGGCGGTGAACGCGGCTTCGACTTCGCCGAGTTCGATCCGGAAGCCGCGGATCTTGACCTGGTCGTCGGCGCGGCCGAGGAACTCCAGGACGCCGTCGGTGGTGCGGCGGACGATGTCGCCGGTGCGGTACATCCTTTCGCCCTTGCCGCCGAAGGGGCAGGCTGTGAAGCGCTCGGCGGTGAGGGCCGGGCGGGCGAGGTAGCCGCGGGCGAGTCCGGCGCCGGCGATGTAGAGCTCGCCGGGCACCCCGGTCGGGACGGGTTGTAGCCCGTCGTCCAGGACGTAGGCCCGGGTGTTCGCCATCGGGCGGCCGATCGGGACGGCGTCCGGAACGGACTCGGCGTCGGGGAGGGGGAGTTGGGTGGCGCAGAGGGTGATCTCGGTGGGGCCGTAGAGCACCCGGACGGCGAGCTCCGGGACGGCCGACAGCACCCGTCGAACGGCCGGTGCGGAGACCAGGTCCCCGCCGGTCAGCACCTCGTGCAGGCCGGTGAAGACGGCGGGGTCCTCCTCGGCGATGACCCGGAACAGTCCGGCGGTGACGTGCACATGGGTGAGATGGTGGGCCCGGACCAGCGTGCCGATGGCGGCCGCGTCCAGGTCGCCCTGGGGTGCGACGACGACCTGGCCGCCGGAGAGCAGCGGGGCCCACAGTTCGTAGGTGGAGGCGTCGAAGGCGTGCGGGGCGTGCAGGAGGACGCGGAGCCCGTCGGGGTGGTGCCAGCTGGGGTCGGAGGCGAGTTGGACCACGTCCCGGTGGGTGATGGCGATGCCCTTGGGTTCTCCGGTGGAGCCGGAGGTGAACATCAGGTAGGCGAGCTGTTCCGGGTGGATCGTCGGCCGGTGGGTCTGTTGCCTGCGTGGTCCGTCGAAGGTCTCGGCGGTGATCGTCAGGACGGGGCAGGGGGCGTCGGTGGCCAGCGGGTGGTCCCGGTGGGCGGTGTCGGTCAGGACGAGGGCGGCCCCGGTGTCGGTGGTGATGTGGTGCAGTCGTTCGGCCGGGTGCCGGTCGTCCAGCGGGACGTAGGTGCCGCCTGCCTTGAGGACGGCCAGCAGGGCGACCACCAGTTCGGCGGAGCGGCTCATCAGCAGCACCACCGGGGTGTCGGTGCCGACCCCGGCGTCGGTGAGCTGGGCGGCCAGGTGTTCGGCGCGGTCGTCGAGTTCGGCGTAGCTCAGCGTTCCGGTCTCGGAGACCACGGCGACGGCGTCGGGGGTGGCGGCCGCCCGGGTCTCGAAGAGCTCGGGCACCGAGCCGGTCGGCAGCTCGGTGACCGGGCCGTGCCAGCTGGTCAGCAGCCGTTCGCGCTCCGCCGGGGCGAGGATCTCGATCGCGCCGATCGGTGCGTCGGGGTCGGCGGCGACGGCGGTCAGGACGCGCAGCAGTCGCTCGGCCAGGGTGGCGACGGTGGTGTGGTCGAAGAGGTCCGCCGCGTACTCGATCGCGCCGGACAGTCCGCCGGGCTCGCCGGTTCCGTTGGGCTCGTCGGTTCCGCCGGGTACACCGGTTCCGCCGGGCTCGGTGAACCCGAAGGACAGGTCGAACTTGGCGACGTTGAGCTCGAACTCCAGCTCATTGCAGTTCAGTTCGCCGAAGGTGCGCGGCGCCGTCGCCTGGTTCTGCAGGGCGATGAGGGTCTGGAAGAGCGGGTGGCGGGCCTGGGTGCGGGTGGGGTTGAGCTGCTCGACCAGGCGCTCGAAGGGGACGTCCTGGTGGTCGAAGGCGTCCAGGTCGGTGCGGCGGACCCGGTCGAGGAGGCGGCGGAAGCTGGGGTTGCCGCTGGTGTCGGTGCGCAGCAGCAGGGTGTTGACGAAGAAGCCGACCAGGTCGTCCAGCGCTTCGTCGGTGCGTCCGGCGACCGGGGTGCCGAGCGGCAGGTCGGTGCCGGCGCCGAGCCGGGTGTAGAGGACGGCGACGGCGGCCTGCAGCACCATGAACAGGCTGGCCTGCTGGGCGGTGGCCAACTCGGTGAGCCGCTGGTGCAGTTCGGCGTCCACGGTGAACTCGACCAGCTCGCCCCGGTGGCTGGGCGTGGCCGGTCGCGGGCGGTCGTACGGGAGCGCCAGCTCCTCCGGGGCGTCGCCCAAGGAGGCCTGCCAGAAGGCGAGTTGCCGCCCGATCAGGCTCGCCGGGTCGTCCTCGGCGCCGAGCAGCTCGCGCTGCCAGAGGGTGTAGTCGGCGTACTGGACGGGCAGTGGCTCCCACTGCGGCGCGGCTCCGGAGCAGCGGGCCCGGTAGGCCTCGCCCAGGTCGCGGAAGAGCGGGGCGACGGACCAGCCGTCGCTGGCGATGTGGTGCAGCAGTACCAGCAGCACGTGCTGCTCGTCGTCCAGCGAGAACAGCTCGGCCCGGAGCGGCAGTTCGGCGGACAGGTCGAAGGCGTGGGCGTTCGCCGAGGCCAGCAGGGCGGCGAGTTCGGTCTCGTCGGCGGCCCGGGTGACCGTCAGGGTGGGTACGACGGTGTCGGTGACCAGCTGGTGGGGCTGTCCGTCGCCGGTCGGGAACAGGGTGCGCAGCACCTCGTGCCGGTCGACCAGGTCGGCCAGGGCGGCGGTGAGTGCGGCGGGGTCGACGGCGCCGGTCAGCCGGAGCGCGAAGGGGGTGTTGTAGAGCGCGCTCGGGCCCTCGAACTGGTCGATGAACCACAGGCGTTGCTGGGCGTAGGAGAGCGGCACCGACGCCGGGCGCCCGCGCCGCGTCAGCCCGGCCCGGACCGGGGTGGTGTCGGAGCCGAAGTGTTGGGCCAGCGCGGCGATGGTGGGGGTGTCGAACAGGGTGCGGATGGGGAGCTCGGTGCCGAGGGCGGTGCGGATCCGGCTGACGAGTCTGGTGGCGAGCAGGGAGTGCCCGCCGAGGTCGAAGAAGTTGTCGTCGATGCTCACCGTCGCCAACCCGAGGACTTCGGCGAAGAGTTGGCACAGGCTGTGCTCGACGGCGGTGCGGGGCGCCCGGCCGGTGGCGGCGGTGTGGCCGGGGGCGGGCAGGGCGCGGCGGTCGACCTTGCCGTTGGAGGTGACCGGCAGGGCGTCGAGGGTGACGATCGCGGCGGGCACCATGTAGCCGGGCAGTCGTTCGGCGACGAAGGCGCGCAGTTCGTCCAGCGGGGCCGGGCCGGTGACGTAGGCGACCAGGCGCTTGTCACCGGCCTGGTCCTGGCGGACGGTCGCGAAGGCCTGGCGGACGGCCGGGTGGGCGGCGAACGCGGCCTCCACCTCGCCGAGTTCGATCCGGAAGCCGCGCAGCTTGACCTGGTCGTCCGTTCGACCGACGAACTCCAGTTCGCCCGTGGTGGTCCAGCGGACGAGGTCGCCGGTGCGGTACATCCGGCCGCCGGGCTCGCCGTAGGGGCAGGCCACGAAGCGTTCGGCGGTCAGGGTCGGGCGGCCGACGTAGCCGCGGGCCAGGCCGGGACCGGCGAGGTAGAGCTCGCCGCGGACGCCCGCCGGAACGGGGCGCAGGGCGCCGTCCAGCACGTACACCCGGCTGTTGGGCAGCGGACGGCCGATCGGCACCACGGCGGCCGGCACCTGCTCGGGGGAGCTCATCGGGCGGCGGGTGGCGAAGGTGGTGGCCTCCGTCGGCCCGTAGCCGTTGACCACCCGGAGGCCCGGGCAGGCCTGCAGCACCCGGCGGACGGCGGCCGGCGAGACGATGTCCCCGCCCGTCCACAGCTCCCGCATCCCGGCGAAGGACTCCGGGGCCTCGGAGGCCAGCACGTTGAAGAGCCCGGCGGTCATCCAGGCGGCGGTCACCCCGCCGGGTCCGATGGTCGCGGTGAGCTCGCCGATGCCCAGGCGTCCGGCGGGGGCCAGCACCAGGCGGCGGCCGGAGAGCAGCGGCGCCCACAGCTCGTAGGTGGAGGCGTCGAAGGCGGTCGGGGAGTGGACCAGCACGCGGTCGTGGCCGCCGGTGTCGAAGGCCCCGGCGAGGGCGAGGTCGACGATCGAGCGGTGGGTGATGCCGATGCCCTTGGGTACTCCGGTGGAGCCGGAGGTGTGCATCACATAGGCCAACTGGTCGACGGAGAAGCGGAGTCCGAGGTTGTCGGCGGTCTGCTCGCCGACCGCGAGCGTGGTCAGCCCGGCCAGGGCCGGGTGGTCCCGGTCGGTGACGGCGAGGCGCGCGCCGGCGTCGGCGAGGACGGCCCGCAGGCGCTCCTCGGGCTGGGCGTCGTCGAGCGGGACATAGGTTCCGCCGGCCTTGAGGACGGCCAGGACGGCCACCACCAGGGCGGGGGAGCGCTCCAGCAGCACCGCCACCGGGGTCTCGGTGCCGACGCCCGCCGCGACCAGGCGCAGCGCCAACCCGTTGGCCAAGGCGTTGAGTTCGGCGTAGCTCAGTGCGGTGTCGCCCGCGACCAGGGCGACGGCCTCGGGGGTGGCGGCCGCCCGGGCCTCGAACAGCTCGGGCACCGAGCCGGTCGGCAGGTCGGCGACCGGGCCGTTCCAGCCGGTCAGCAGCTGCTCGCGCTCGGCCGGGGCGAGGATCTCGATCGCGCCGATCGGTGCGTGGGGGTCGGCCGCGACCGACCGCAGCACCCGGGCGAGGCGCTCGCCGAGGGTGACGGCGGTGGTGTGGTCGAACAGGTCCGCCGCGTAATCCACCGAGCCGGTCAGGCCGTTGGCCGTGCCGTGGGCGTCGTGCTGCTCGACGAAGGCGAAGGAGAGGTCGAACTTGGCCAGGTGCTGTTCGAGGACGTACTCCCGGGCGGTGAGTCCGGCGAAGTCGGTGGGGAGGTCCTCGTCGCTGTCCAGGGTCAGCATGGTCTGGAACAGCGGGTGCCGGGCCGGGAGACGGGCCGGGTTGAGCTGTTCGACCAGGCGCTCGAAGGGGACGTCCTGGTGGTCGAAGGCGTCCAGGTCGGTGCGGCGGACCCGGGCCAGCAGCTCGCGGAAGCTCGGGTCGCCGGAGGTGTCGGTGCGCAGCACCAGGGTGTTGACGAAGAAGCCGACCAGCTCGTCCAGCGCCTCGTCGGTCCGCCCGGCCACGGCGGTGCCCAGCGGCAGGTCGGTGCCCGCCCCGAGCCGGGTGTACAGCGTGGCCACGGCGGCCTGCAGCACCATGAACAGGCTGGCGCGCTCCTGTGCGGCCAACTCGGCAAGAGCGGTGTGGAGTTCGGCGTCCAGGGTGAGGACGGCGGAGCCGCCGCGGTGGCCGGGCACGGCCGGGCGCGGGCGGTCGGCGGGGAGGTCGAGCTCCTCCGGGCAGTCGGCCAGGACGCCCTGCCAGTAACCGAGTTGGCCGGTCAGGACGCTCTCCGGGTCGTCCTCCTCGCCGAGCAGCTCGCGCTGCCAGAGGGTGTAGTCGGCGTACTGGACGGGCAGCGGCTCCCACTGCGGCGCCGCGGCGGTGAGGCGGGCCCGGTAGGCGGTGGCCAGGTCGCGGAAGAGCGGGGGGACGGACCAGGCGTCGCTGGCGATGTGGTGCATCAGCACCAGCAGCACGTGCTCCCCGGCGGAGAGCGAGAACAGCGTGCAGCGGACGGGCAGTTCGGCCGCCAAGTCGAAGACGTGCCGGATCGCGTCGTCCAGCCGGACGGCGAGTTCGGCCTCGTCGGCGACCGGGACGGCGGTGACCTCGACGGAGGTGACGGCGGGGCCGTCCGGCGCGGTGATCGACTGCTCCGGCCGGCCGTCGGTGCTGGGGAAGGTGGTGCGCAGCACCTCGTGCCGGCCGAGCACGTCGCGCAGGGCGAGGGAGAGCGCGGCCCGGTCGATCTCACCGGTCAGCCGAACGGCGAACGGGGTGTTGTAGAGCGCGCTCGGGCCCTCAAGCTGTTCGATGAACCACAGCCGCTGCTGCGCGAACGACAACGGGATCACGGTCTGCCTCCGACGGATGACGTGCTGAGTGGGGACGTGGCGGTCGGGCCACCGGGGACGGCCGGTGGCGTACCGCCTAGGAGGCGCTGCCGGGCCGGCGCATCGGCCTGAGGGCGGGCCGGGCCTTGCGGGCCGCGGGCAGCGCGGCGGAGAGTTCGCCGACCGTGGGGTGGTCGAAGAGGGTGCGGATCGACAGCTCGACGTTCAGGGCGGCGCGGATCCGGCTGACCAGCTTGGTGGCGAGCAGCGAGTGTCCGCCGAGGTCGAAGAAGCCGTCGTCGATGCTGACCGTAGCCAGCCCGAGCACCTGGGCGAACAGCTCGCACAGGCTCTGCTCCTGCGCCGTCCGGGGGGCGCGGCCCTCGGGGGCGCCGGTGTAGTCGGGGGCGGGCAGGGCGCGGCGGTCGACCTTGCCGTTGGGGGTGACGGGCAGCGCGTCCAGGGTGACGATCGCGGCCGGGAGCATGTAGGCGGGCAGCCGGTCGGTGGCGAAGGTGCGCAGTTCGCCGGGGGTGGTGTCACCGGTGAGGGTGAGGTAGGTGACCAGCCGCTTGTCGCCGGGTCGGTCCTCGCGGACCAGGGCGAGGGCCTGGCGGACGGCGGGGTGGGCGGTGAACGCGGCCTCGACCTCGCCGAGTTCGATCCGGAAGCCGCGGATCTTGACCTGGTCGTCGGCGCGGCCGAGGAACTCCAGGACGCCGTCGGTGGTGCGGCGGACGATGTCGCCGGTGCGGTACATCCTTTCGCCCTTGCCGCCGAAGGGGCAGGCCGTGAAGCGCTCGGCGGTGAGGGCCGGGCGGGCGAGGTAGCCGCGGGCGAGTCCGGCGCCGGCGATGTAGAGCTCCCCGGGCACCCCGGTCGGGACGGGTTGGAGCCCGTCGTCCAGGACGTAGGCCCGGGTGTTCGCCATCGGGCGGCCGATCGGGACGCTGTCCGGCACCGACTCGGCGGTGGCAAACGGCAGTTGGGTGGCGCAGAGGGTGATCTCGGTGGGGCCGTAGAGCACCCGCACCCCGAGCTCCGGGACGGCCGACAGCACCCGTCGCACGGCCGGCGCGGAGACCACGTCCCCGCCGGTCAGCACCTCGCGCACCCCGGCGAAGACACCGGGATCCTCCTCCGCGATGACCCGGAACAGCCCGGCGGTGACGTGCACATGGGTGAGCCGGTGGGCCCGGACCAGCGCGCCGATGGCGGCCGCGTCCAGGTCCCCCTGGGGCGCGACGACCACCCGGCCGCCGGACAGCAGCGGGGCCCACAGCTCGTAGGTCGAGGCGTCGAAGGCGTGCGGGGCGTGGAAGAGCACCCGCAGCCCGTCGGGGTGCTGCCAGCACGGGTCGGAGGCGAGCTGCACCACGTCCCGGTGGGTGATGGCGATGCCCTTGGGCTCCCCGGTGGAGCCGGAGGTGAACATCACATAGGCGAGCTGTTCCGGATGGATCGCGGGCCGCTGGGCGCGCCGCTCGCGCGGGCCCTCGAAGCGGTCCGGGGTGACCGTCAGCACGGGGCAGGGGGCGTCGGTGGCCAGCGGGTGGTCCCGGTGGGCGGCGTCCGTCAGGACGAGCGCCGCCCCGGTGTCGGCGGTGATCCGCCGTAGCCGCTCGGCCGGGTGCCGGTCGTCCAGCGGGACGTAGGTGCCGCCCGCCTTGAGGACGGCCAGCAGGGCGACCAGCAGCTCGGCGGAGCGGGCCATCAGCAGCACCACCGGGGTGTCGGCGCCGACCCCGGCGTCGGCGAGCCCGGCGGCCAGGTGCTCGGCCCGGGAGTCCAGTTCGGCGTAGCTCAGCGCCCCGGTCTCGGAGACCACCGCGACGGCGTCGGGGGTGGCGGCCGCCCGGGCCTCGAACAGTTCGGGCAGCGACGCGTCCGGGACGGGCACGGCGGTGTCGTTCCAGCCGGTGAGCAGCTGTGCGCGCTCGGCCGGGGCGAGGATCTCGATCGCGCCGATCGGGGCGTCGGGCTCGGCCGTGACGGCCCGCAGCACCCGCAGCAGCCGCTCGGCGAGAGCGGTCGCGGTGCCGTGGTCGAACAGGTCGGTGGCGTACTCGATCGCCACCGTCAGGCCGGCCCGGGGGCCCTGCTCGGTGAAGCGGAAGGACAGGTCGAACTTGGCCACGTCCAGGACGAAGGGGTGCTCGGCGCAGGCCAGTTCACCGAGGGCGGTGGGCACCGCCGCCGGGCTCTCCAGGGCCACCAGGGTCTGGAACAGCGGGTGGCGGGCCGGGGTGCGGGTCGGGTTGAGCTGCTCGACCAGCCGCTCGAAGGGCACATCCTGGTGGTCGAAGGCGTCCAGGTCGGCGCGGCGGACCCGGTCCAGCAGCTCGCGGAAGCCGGGGTTGCCGCTGGTGTCGGTGCGCAGCAGCAGGGTGTTGACGAAGAAGCCGACCAGGTCGTCCAGCGCTTCGTCGGTGCGTCCGGCGACCGGGGTGCCCAGCGGCAGGTCGGTGCCGGCGCCGAGCCGGGTGTAGAGGACGGCGACCGCGGCCTGCAGCACCATGAACAGGCTGGCCTGCTGGGCTGCGGCCAACTCGGCCAGTTCGGCGTGCAGTTCGGCGTCCACCACGGCCTCGGCCAGGCCGCCGCGGTGGCTCGGCGCGGCCGGTCGCGGCCGGTCGTACGGAAGCGCCAGCTCCTCCGGGGCGTCGGCCAGGGTCTGCTGCCAGTAGGCGAGTTGCCCGGTCAGCAGGGCGGTGGGCCGCTCCTGGTCGCCGAGCAGCTCGCGCTGCCAGAGCGCGTAGTCGGCGTACTGGACGGGCAGCGGCTCCCACTGCGGTGCGGCACCGGTCAGGCGGGCCCGGTAGGCGGTGGCCAGGTCGCGGAAGAGCGGGGCGACGGACCAGCCGTCGCCGGCGATGTGGTGCAGCAGCACCAGCAGCACGTGCTCGTCCTGCGGCAGGGAGAACAGCGAGCAGCGGAGCGGGAGTTCGGTCGCGAGGTCGAAGACCTCCCGGCCGGCCCCGGCCAGGGCGGCACGCAGTTCCGCCTCGTCGGCCACCGGGACGACCCGCAGCGGGAGTTCGGGGACCTCGGTGACCAACTGGTACGGCTGGCCGTCGGCGGTGGGGACCAGGGTGCGCAGCACCTCGTGCCGGGCCGCCACGTCCCGCAGGGCCCGTTCCAGGGCGGGGTGGTCGACGGCGCCGGTCAGCCGGAGCGCGAAGGGGGTGTTGTAGAGCGGGCTCGGGCCCTCGAACTGCTCGATGAACCAGAGGCGTTGCTGAGCGGGGGAGAGCGGGACGCGCTCGGGCCGCTCGGCCGGGCGCAGGGCCGGGCGGGCCGGGCCGGAGGCAGGGAGGGCGGTGGCCAGCGCGGCCACGGTGGGGTGGTCGAACAGGGTGCGGATGGGGAGTTCCGCGCCGAGGGCGGCGCGGATCCGGCTGACCAGTTTGGTGGCGAGCAGGGAGTGCCCGCCGAGGTCGAAGAAGTTGTCGTCGATGCTGACCGTCGCCAACCCGAGGACGTCGGCGAAGAGTTCGCCCAGGGACCGCTCGGCGTCGGTGCGCGGGGCCCGGCCCTCGATGCCGCGGTAGTCGGGGGCGGGCAGGGCGCGGCGGTCGACCTTGCCGTTGGAGTTGACCGGCAGGGTGTCGAGGGTGACGATCGCGGCGGGCACCATGTAGCCGGGCAGTCGTTCGGCGACGAAGGTGCGCAGCTCCTGCGGGGTGACCGGGCCGGTGACGTACGCGACCAGGCGCCGGTCGCCCGGCCGGTCCTCGCGGACCAGGGCGATGACCTGCCGGACGGCCGGGTGGGCGGCGAACGCGCTCTCCACCTCGCCGAGTTCGATCCGGAAGCCACGCAGCTTGATCTGGTCGTCCGCTCGACCGACGAACTCCAGTTCGCCTGTGCGGCTCCAGCGGGCGAGGTCGCCGGTGCGGTACATCCGGGCGCCGGGGGCGCCGTAGGGGTCGGCCACGAAGCGTTCGGCGGTCAGGGCCGGGCGGCCGACGTAGCCGCGGGCCAGGCCCGGTCCGGCGAGGTAGAGCTCGCCCTGGACACCCGCCGGCACCGGCCGGAGTCCGGCGTCCAGCACGTACGCCCGGGTGTTGGGCAGCGGGCGGCCGATCGGGACGCCGTCCGGCACCTCGGCCGCGGTGGCCATCGGGTAGCGGGCGGCGAAGGTGGTGGTCTCGGTGGGCCCGTAGACGTTGAGCACCCGGAGGCCCGGGCAGGCCTCCAGGACCCGGCGCATGGCGGTCGGCGAGGCGATGTCCCCGCCCGTCCACACCTCGCGCATCCCGGCGAAGGACTCCGGGGCCTCGGTGGCCAGCACGTTGAAGAGTCCGACCGTGATGAAGGCGCCGGAGACCCGCTGCCCGCCGAACAGCCGGGCGAGCTCGGCGATCCCGAGCCGGCCGGGCGGGGCGATCACCAGGCGGCCGCCGGAGAGCAGCGGGGCCCAGACCTCGTAGGTGGAGGCGTCGAAGGCGGTCGGGGAGTGGACCAGCACGCGGTCGTGGGCGTCCCGGTCGAAGGCTCCGCCGAGGGCGAGGTCGACGATCGAGCGGTGGGTGATGCCGATGCCCTTGGGTACTCCGGTGGAGCCGGAGGTGTGCATCACATAGGCCAACTGGGCTGCGGGGATGCGGAGTCCGAGGTTGTCGGCGGTCTCCTCGCCGACCGTGAGGGTGGTCAGCCCGGTCAGCGCGGGGTGGTCCCGGTCGGTGACGGCGAGGCGCGCGCCGGCGTCGGCGAGGACGGCCCGCAGGCGCTCCTCGGGCTGGGCGTCGTCGAGCGGGACGTAGGTTCCGCCGGCCTTGAGGACGGCCAGGACGGCCACCAGCAGGGCGGGGGAGCGCTCCAGCAGCAGGGCGACGGGGGTCTCGGTGCCGATGCCCGCCGCGACCAGGCGCAGTGCCAATCCATTGGCCCGGGCGTTGAGTTCGGCGTAGCTCAGCTCTCCGCTCTCGGAGACCAGGGCGACGGCGTCGGGGGTGGCGGCCGCCCGGGCCTCGAACAGCTCGGGCACCGACCCCTGCGGCAGCTCGGCGACCGGGCCGCGCCCGCCGGTCAGCAGCCGGTCGCGCTCCTCCGGGGTCAACACCTCGACCGTGCCCAGGAGTTCGGCCGGGTCGGCGACGATCCGGTCCAGCAGGGCGAGGAAGCGGTCCAGCAGGGTGCGCGCCTCGGCCGGGGTGAAGGCGTCCGGCTGGTGGTCAAGCCGCAGGTGGAGGCCGTCGCCGGGGGTGAGGGCGAGCACCAGCGGGTAGTGGGCGCTGTCCACGTCCTCGACCAGGGTGACCCGGGTGGCGCCGCTCGGGTCGGCCGCGTCCAGGGCGGACGGGTCCGGGTAGTTGCCGTACACCGTGACGGTGTCGAACAGGCTGCCCAGTCCGGCGAGTTGCTGGATCTCGGTGAGGCTGAGGTGCTGGTGGTCGAGCAGCGCGGACTGCTCGCGCTGGAGGCGCAGCAGCAGCTGCCCCCAGCTCTCGGCCGGGTCGAGGGCGACCCGCACCGGCACGGTGTTGATCAGCAGGCCCATCATCCGCTCGACGCCGGGCAGGTCGTGCGGTCGGCCGGACACGGTGGTGCCGAACAGCACGTCCTCCCGCCCGGTGAGCCGGGCCAGCAGCACGCCCCAGGCGGCCTGCACCAGGGTGTTGAGCGTCACGCCGTAGCGGCGGGCGGTGCGGCCGAGCGCCTCGGTGGCCTTCGGGGTGAGGCCGGTGTGCAGGCGCAGCGGCAGTCGGGGGACGGCGGCGGAGCGGCCGGGGGCGAGCAGGGTGGGCTCGTCGGTGCCGTCGAGGGCCCGGGCCCAGGCGGCGCGGGCGGCGGCGTCGTCGCGCCGGGTGATCCAGCGCAGGTACTCGCGGTACGGCGCGGCCGGGGGCAGCGGCTGCCCGAAGTACAGGGCCCAGAGTTCCTCGGCGAACAGCGGGGTGGACCAGCCGTCCAGCAGGATGTGGTGGGCGGAGGCGATCAGCCGGTGCCGGCCGGGGGCCAGGGTGAGCAGGGTGTAGCGCAGCAGGGGCGGCCGGGCGAGGTCGAAGCGGCGGCCGTACTCGGCGGCGGCGATCCGGTCGGCCTCGGCCTCCGGGTCGGCGTGGCCGGTCAGGTCGACGACGGTGAAGGGCAGGTCGACCCGGTCCGGGACGGCCTGCACGGGCGGGCCGTCGGGGCGTTGGTGGAAGCCGGCCTTGAGGTTGGGCTGGCGCCGCAGCAGGTCCTCGGCGGCGGTGCGCAGGCGGTCGGCGTCGACCGGGCCGGTGAGGTCGAAGGTGCAGACGGAGGTGTAGACGTCGGCGCCGTCGGTGTCGTAGGCGGCGTGGAAGGCCATGCCCTGCTGCAGCGGCGAGGTGGGCCAGACGTCCACCAGGGCGGCGGGGGCGTGGAGTTCGGCGAGCCGGTCCACCTCCGCCTGGTCCAGCGCGACCAGCGGGAAGTCGGAGGGGGTGTGGCCGCCGGCGTCGGGGCGCTCGGCGTGCCGGGCGAGTGCGTCCAGCGCGGTGAACCAGGCCTCGGCGAGCGCCCGGACCCGTTCCTCGGTGAGCAGTTCGCCGGCCCAGGACCACTGGGCGACCAGCAGCGGACCCTGCGGG
This sequence comes from Kitasatospora sp. NPDC089509, assembly GCF_044749365.1. Classification (NCBI taxonomy): domain Bacteria; kingdom Bacillati; phylum Actinomycetota; class Actinomycetes; order Kitasatosporales; family Streptomycetaceae; genus Kitasatospora; species Kitasatospora sp. NPDC089509. The sequence continues at coordinate 252,286 of NZ_JBIVHS010000002.1, forward strand.
GTGTCCACGGTGGTGGCGTCCAGACCGAGGACCCGGCCGAGCGCGAGCTCCGGGGCCGCGCCCTCGGTCATCGCCTCGGCCCCGGCGAGCACGTCCTCGGCGGTGACGCCCTCGGGCTGGAAGCGACCCAGGTAGTTGAACTCGACCTGCGGCTCGGCGTATCCGGCCAGCACCGGGGCGGTGGCCGGGTTGAGGTGGCGCAGCAGGCCGTAGCCGATGCCGTTGTCCGGGACGGCGCGCAGCTGCTCCTTCACCCGGCCGAGGGCGCGGCCGAGCAGGGGCCCGGCGGCGGTGACCTCGGACCAGCCGAGCGGCCCGGGGGCGAGCCGGACGGGGTAGACCGAGGTGAACCAGCCGGCCGTGCGGTGCAGGTCGACGCCCTCGACGACCTCCTCCCGGCCGTGGCCCTCGACGCTCAGCAGCACCGCGCCGTCCGGCCCGGCCGGTGCGTCGCCGCGCCAGTGGGCGAGGGCGAGCGCCAGCGCGGTCAGCAGCACGTCGTTGACCTGGGCGTGGTAGGCGGCCGTGACCCGGGTGAGCAGGGCCCGGGTGGTGTCGGCGGGGAGCACCAGGCGCAGGGTGCCCTCGGTGGCGTAGGTGTCCCGGGCGGGGTCCAGCGGCCGGGTGCCGAGCAGCGGGTCCGGGGTGGCCAGCGCGGCCTGCCAGAGCGGGAGTTCGGCGGCCCGGCGGTCGGTGCGGGCCTCGGCGGTGAGCCGCTGGGCCCAGCGGCGGAAGGAGGTGGGCACCGGGGGCAGTGCGGGCTCCTGGCCCGCGCGGACGGCGGCCAGCGCGGCGAGCAGGTCCTCCTCGACGATGCGCCAGGTGACGCCGTCCACCACCAGGTGGTGGATCACCAGCAGCAGCTGCCCGGGCAGCTCGGGGCCGGTCCCGAAGCGGACGGCCTGGACCATCCGGCCGTCCTCGGGGGAGAGCCGGTCGCGGGCGGTCCCGGTGGCGGCGCGCAGGCTCTCCGTGGTGGCCGGGCCGGGGACGACGCGCAGCACGGTGGCGGCCGGGACGGCGCCGGGCGCGGGGACGTGCAGCGTCCAGGGGCGCTCGGCGAGCGGGGAGGTGCGGGCGCGCAGCAGGTCGTGGTGGTCGAGCAGCGCCTGCAGGGCGGTCACCAGGTCGGGATCCGAGGTCCCGGCGGGCAGGGTGAGCAGGGTGGCCTGGTGGAAGCTCCGTACGGCGCCGTGCTGTTCGGAGAGCCAGTGCACGATCGGGGTCGGCGCCACCTCACCGAGGCCGGCCCCGGGGGGCTCGACCGCGACCGGTCCCTCCAGCGGGCGGGCGAGCGGGGCCAGCGCTTCGACGCTCGGCGCGTCGAAGACCGCGCGGGGGGTGAGCCGGAGCCCGGCCTGCCGGGCCCGGGAGACCAGTTGGATGGCCACGATGGAGTCGCCACCGAGCTCGAAGAAGGACTCGGTGACCCCGACCCGGGGGAGGCCGAGCACCTCGGCGAAGAGCCGGGCCAGGGTGTGCTCCACCTCCCCGGCGGGTGCCCGGCCGCCCTGCTCGGCGGCGCCGAGCACGGGGGCGGGCAGGGCGCGCTTGTCCACCTTGCCGTTGGGGGTGAGCGGCATCCGGTCGAGCACCACGACGACCGGCACCATGTGGTCGGGCAGCCGCTCGGCGCAGTGGGCGCGCAGCTCGGCCGGGTCGGCGCCGCCGACGGTGTAGCCGACGAGGCGGCGCTCGCCCGGGCGGTCCTCGCGGACCAGCACCGCGGCCTGGCGGACGTCGGGGTGGGCGGAGAGGGTCTGCTCGATCTCACCGAGCTCCACCCGGAAGCCGCGGATCTTCACCTGGTCGTCGGCCCGGCCGAGGAAGTCCAGCTGGCCGTCCGGCCGTCGGCGGCCGAGGTCGCCGGTGCGGTACATCCGGTCGCCGGGCCCGCCGAACGGGCAGGCCACGAAGCGGTCCGCGGTCAGGGCGGGGCGGCCCAGGTAGCCGCGGGCCAGGTGCGGGCCGGAGACGTACAGTTCGCCGACCGTGCCGGGCTCCACCGGGCGCAGCCGCTCGTCCAGCAGGTGGATCCGCACGTCCTGGCAGGGGTGGCCGATCGGGGGCTGCTCGGTGCCGGTGAGCGGCTCGCTCATGGTGACGATGACGGTGGTCTCGGTCGGCCCGTAGCTGTTCAGCATCAGCCGGTCGCGGCCGAGCCGGGCGGCCAGTTCGCGCGGGATGGCCTCGCCGCCGCCGATCAGGGTGCGCAGCGTGGGCAGCGGGACGTCCGGCAGGGTGGCGGCCATCGCGGTGGCGACGTCGGCGTGGGTGACGCCGTGCCGGTCGATCAGCGCGGCCAGCGACTCGCCGACTAACTCGCTCTGCTCGCGCGGGAGGACGAGCGCGGCGCCGGTGCTGAGCGCCACCGCCAGGTCGGAGACGGACACGTCGAAGCTGAGCGAGGCGGCCTGGAGCACCCGGCTGCCGGGGCCGACGCCGGTGGCCGCGACCTGGGTTCCGATCATGCTGGGCAGCCCGGAGTGGGTGACGGCCACGCCCTTGGGCAGGCCGGTGGAGCCGGAGGTGTAGATGACGTACGCGGTGTGGTCGGCGGTCAGCGGCCGGACCCGCTCGGCGGCGGTGAACGGGGTGCCGGTCCGCTCGGCCAGCTCGGCGAGGTGCCCGGGGGAGTCGAGCAGCAGCCGGGACGCGCCGGTGTCCGGCAGCCGCCCGGCGGTGTCGGCGGTGGTGAGCACCAGCGCGGCCCGGGAGTCGGTGAGCAGGTGGCGCAGCCGGTCGGCCGGGTAGGCCGGGTCGGCGGGCAGCCAGGCGGCGCCGGTCTTGGCCACGGCCAGGATCGCGGCGATCGCCTCGGGGGACTTGGGCAGGGCGAGCGCGACGACGTCCTCGGTGCCCAGCCCGCGGGCGGCCAGCACCCGGGCCAGCCGGTTGGCCCGGGCGTCCAGTTCGGCGTACGTGAGGACGGCGTCCCCGGCGTACAGCGCGGGGGCGTCCGGGGTGCGGGCGACCTGGGCGTCCACCAGCGCGCCGAGGGTCGGGCGCGGGTCGGCGTCCGGGTCGACGGCCGGGGCGGCGAGCCGGGTGGCCAGGGCGGCCGGGGTGGGGGCGTCCAGCAGCAGCGGCAGCGGCACCCGGAAGCCGAGCTCGGCGCGCACCCGGGCCGACAGCCGGACGGCGGCGGGCCGGTCGCCGCCCAACTCGAAGAAGCCCGCCGCGGGGTCGACCGACTCCCGGCCGAGCACCTCCGCGAACAGTCGACACAGCACCTCGGCCGCTGCCGGCCGTGGGTGGGCTCTGTGCGTCTGCTGGTCCCCGGACATGTGGCTCTCTCCCTCGTTGCTGCGCGACCGGTGGAGCGTGCGGTGGTGCGGTGCCGTGGTGCTGTGCCGTGGTGCGGTTTCCGTGCGGTGGGGTGCGGCGGGGTGGTGCGGTGCCGTCAGTGGCCGGACAGGTGGGCGACCAGGCTCTTCGGCCGCAGGTCCTGCCAGTGCTGCTCGACGTAGTCGACGCAGTCCTGCCGCCCGGCGGCGCCGAAGACCTGCTGCCAGCCGTCGGGCACCGGGCTGAAGACCGGCCACAGCGAGTGCTGGCCCTCGTCGTTGACCAGCACGAGGTACTGGGCGTCCGGGTCCTCGAACGGGTTCGCCATCGTCGGTTTCCTCTCTGTTCCGGGAATTACGGGGAGGGGGGAATTTCGTCGGCGTTCGGTGAACGGTCCGGGTCGACTTCGCGTGGTGCACGGAGTGCGTCGGCACACCCGGCCGGTGACTTCACCGTGGTGCGGTCACGGACCCCAGCCGGAGTCGTCCCCGTGCACCGTGTGGACCTTGGTGGGCCCGGCGGAGGCCACGGAGAGGTGCGCTCCGGAGTGGCCCTGGAGGACGACGAAGGAGATCAGCAGAAGGGCGAGAATCCCGAGCATCTCGTGAATGCGACCGGCATGATTCGTCATGGCGAATTCCTCTTCCTGAGGCGGGCGGTGTGTGCGCTCCTCGCTGTGAAAGAATCCTGCCGAGGCTCAAACTGAGGTGGAAGCTCTGGTCGTTGTCGGGATCACGCAATGCGGGAACCGGAAGCGTGAACAAAGTGTGTCAAAAACGGGCAGAACTGATGCAATGAGCACCTGGCACTGTCAGATCAGTGGTGGGGGCCGCGCTCAGTGCCGGGAACCCCGGCGCAGTTCCTCCCGGACGGCCGGCCAGTCCCCGCACCACGGCCGCCCGGCCCCGGACGGCGAGTCCAGCGCCAGCGTCGCCAGGTAGACCCGCTTGAGCGCGGCCCGTTCGTCCCGCACCCGCCCCGCGACCTGTTCGATCCGGCGCAGCCGGGCGTGCAGCCGCTCCAGCGCGCCCCCGCCGGCCAGCAGCCGGCGCGCCTCCGGGCCGAACCGGAAGCCGGGGGCGAGCAGCGGCCAGGCCGCCCGCCAGACCCGGAACACCTCGCGGTGGCTCGGCCCCCACTCCCGCTCGGCCCGGCCCAGCCGTTCCAGCGCCACGGCCTCGGTGGGCGCCGTGCAGATCTCGTGCAGGGTCCGGGCCAGCCCGCCCCAGTCCTCGCCCGGCGCGTGCCGCAGCGCGGCGTGCAGCAGCTGGGCCACCGAGGTGTGCACCACGGTGCGCGGCCAGCGCTCGGCCGCCGCCTCGGCCAGGCCCGGCGCGGCGTCGCCGACCAGCACCCAGACCTCCCGCACCCCGCGCTCGGCCAGCCCGGCCAGCACCTGCGGCCAGTTCTCCCCGTCCGCGGTCGGCCACAGGCCCAGCACCTGCCGCAGTCCGTCGGCCGAGATCCCCAGCGCCAGGTGCACCAGCGGGCCGCCCGAGCGGCCGCTGCGCACCGAGTCGAGGAAGACCACCGGATAGACCGGGTCCAGCGGGCAGCCGCGCCGCTCGGCCAACTCGTCCAGCACCTGGTCGGTGATCGTCGAGACGGTCTCCCGGCTGAGTTCCACCCCGTACACCTCGGCCAGATGGGCCACCAGCTCGCCGGAGCTGAGGCCGCGCGCGGTGAGCGAGACCACCAGCCGGTCCAGGCCGGGCAGTCGGCGGGCCCGGGGGCGGACCGTCCGGGGGGCGAAGCTGCCGTCGCGGTCGCGCGGCACCCGCACCTCGACCGGGCCGATCTCGGTGAGCAGCCGTCTGGCCCGGGCGCCGTTGGGGCCGTTGGTGCCACCGGGGCCGGCCGGGGCGTCGGCGCCGCCGGGACCGGCGGGGTCGGCGCCGGCGCCCGGCCCGTGCAGGTGCTCCTGGAGCTCCAGCTCCAGAGCGCGCTCGATCAACTGCTTGGCGAGCGCCTGCAGCAGCCCGCCGTCGCCGAGCAGCCGCACCGCGCCGGAACCGACCTGCGCGGCCGCCGCCTCCGCGAGCTGGCGCACCAGCCGCTGGTCCACCAACCCGGTCGGGTCCCCGGAGGCGGGAGGGGGGTCGGGATCAGTGCGCAACAATGGGGGTGCCTTCCGTCCGTCGGCCGGACCGTCCACCGGCCGTTCGCTCCGGCCGCCCTGACGGGGCGACACGTGCAATGCGACGGTCATCCGCCCGTCACCGCAGCCGGGTACGGTCGTGCTCGCGTCACCACCGTCGGACGCCGTTGCCGGGCAGGCCCGATAGCGCCGAGAACCGCTGATTTCCGCGCCTTCAGGGCGTACACTCGCGGCTGTCGTGGCCCGGGGGGGATGCGTCCGAACGGCAGGCTGTTCCATCCTGCCCCTTCGGATGCCTGGCTCCAGCCGGTGCGGGCATTCGTGAAAGCGCAATGCCGAAGCCGGAAGGACGCCCAGATGTGCGTATCCCAGGACAGCTGCACGGAAAAGGGGACACCCCAACTCTGTGACCGGGGGGTCGAGTTCTACCGCCTCGCGGTCGCCGAAGGCGGCGCCGACGCCGGACAGGCCCCCGAATGCCTGCTCGTCATGGGCCTGCTACGGGCCCTGCCCGGCGACGGACAGCGGCTGGCCGCCGTCCCGCCGGACCTCGCGGTCACCGGCCTGACCCGGCCGCTCGAACTCGCCGTACTCGCCCACCAGGAGCGGCTCGCCGAACTGCGCACCGCCTTCGCCGTCGCCGAACACGCCTACCGGGACGTGATGAGACAGGCCCAGCTCCCGATCCGCCTGCTGGCCGGCGAGGAGATCAACCCCGCGCTGGACAAGGCCGTCGCCGCCTGCGCCGAGGAACTGCGCACCGCCCAGCCCGGCGGCGGCCGCGGCGCCGACCACCTGGCCGACGCGCTCCCGCGCGACCTCGCCCTCGCTGAACGCGGCGTCCGCCAACGCACGCTGTACCAGCACACCGTGCGCTCGCACGGACCCACCCTCGCCTACATCGAGCAGGTCACCGCCCGGGGCGCCCAGGTGCGCACCCTGAACGAGGTCTTCGACCGGGTCATCATCTGCGACCGCTCCACCGCCTTCATCCCGGCCGGCGCCCAGCGCGAGGCCGCCGCGGTGCTCATCCAGTTCCCGCCGCTGGTGGAGTACCTGCTCAAGATCTACGAACTGATGTGGGAACGCGCCGAACCCGTCACCTACCAGGACGGCCACCACCGCCCCCGGCTGCTCACCGACCGCACCCGGCAGAACGTGCTGCGGCTGATGGTCAACGGCTACACCGACGAGGCCATCGCCTCCCGCCTCGGGATGAGCACCCGCACCGTCTCCAGCCACATCCAGAAGGCCAGCGAACTCCTCGGCAGCCGCAGCCGCGGGCACCTGGGCTACATCATCGCCAGCGAAGGCGTGTTGGCCGAAGCGCTCGACGAACTCTGACCGCACTTCCGGCACTTCCGGCAGTCCCGGCACTCCCGGCGCGAGGCTTCGGGCAGCGCAGCCTCACCAGGGAAGCCCTCGGAGAAAGAAGACCCCGTGCTCGACCCCGCGCTCCGGAGCGCACTCCGGGACCTTCGAACCGTGCGGTCCCGCAAGCCCGTTGACGACCACCGGGACGGCCTCGCCGACTGGCACGGGGCGATGGCCGACGCCCTGGAGGCGCTGGCCGCGCTGCTCCTCTTCGCCTCGGACCGACGGCAGGCCCGGACGGCGGCCGACCGGGCCCGGAGGACGGCGGCCGAAATCCGCTCGCGTCCGGCGGCCGGCGTGGGCGAGGCTGAGCGGATGCAGCGAGCGAACAGTCGGACCGTGACCGTCGATCTCACCCACGGGGACGCGTACTTCGGGCAGCTGGGCCCGTTCGAGACGGACCTCGGCTGGTGGTCCTCGGTGGACGGCGTGGTCGCCCGGGCGAGCGAACTCGCGGGAGTGCCGGTGCTGGTGACCCGCCTGCTCGACGGGCGGAGCGCGGACCCCGGCCACGGCGGCCGGGTGCGCTACCACGCCGAGGCGCTCCGGCGGCCGACCGGCCTCGACCCGCGCCCGCCGGACGCCGGGACGGCCGCCCTGCTGGCCCCCGCCGCCGGGCGCGCCGCCTGGGCCACCCCGGAGGGCCTGCGCGCGGCCCTGGCCTGGGCCGGGACGCGGCTCGCCGACCTCGGCCGCCCGGCCACCGGCGCCGCCCGGCAGATCCGGACCTGGAACCTGTCCGGCCTCTTCCGCGTCCCCACCGCCACCGGCACCGACGCCTGGCTGAAGACCACCAGCCCGCGGTTCAACGCCCCGGAGGGCCGGGTGATCGCCCTGCTCGGTGGCATCGACCCCGCCCTCGTCCCGACGGTGCTCGCCGACGACCCGGCCGACGGGCGGCTGCTGCTCGACCACGTCCCCGGTGAGGACTGCTGGCGCCCGACCCCCGGGACCGTCGCCGACGTCGTCCCCCGCTTCGTCGCCGCCCAGGCCGCCCTGGCCGAGCGCCCGACCGCCCTGGCGGGGCTGCGCGACCGCACGCCCGCCGCACTGCACGCCCGGTTCACGGACCTGCTGGAGCGGCTGCCCGCCGAGACCGACCTGACGGCCGAAGAACGCGACCGGCTGGGGCGGTTCGCCGCCGAACTGCCCGCACTGCTGCGCGAACTGGCGGCCTGCGGCCTCCCGGAGACCCTGCTGCACGGCGACTTCCACCCCGGCAACTGGCGTACCGGCGAGGCCGGTTCGGTGGTGGTCGACTACGCGGACGCCTGCCTCGGCCACCCCGCCGTGGACGGCCTGCGCCCCCGCGGCTACCTCGGCCCGGCGGCCTGGCGGCACCACGCCGGGGTCTGGGCGGAGGCCTGGCGCCGGCACCTCCCCGGCTCCGACCCCGAGCGCGCCCTCGAACTCGCCGAGCCGCTGCAGCACCTCTTCTACGCGCTGCGCTACCAGGAGTTCCTGGACCACATCGAGCCCAGCGAACGCCCGTACCACGAGGGCGACCCGGCCGCCGAACTGCGCGCCGTCCTGGCCTGCCCGCCCCTCCGGCCGGGGCGCGCCGATGCTTCCTGACCCGCCGGTGCCGCGTCAGGTCAAGGTCCTCGACACGGCCGCGCTGCTCCGGCTGGAGGAGCGCGCCCGGGAACTGCGCCTCAATCAGCGGCTGGACCCCGCCTGGGTGCGGGAGCACGCGGCGCCCGACGGGGCCCACCACCTGTGGCCGATCCTCTGGAACACCGTGTTCCATCGCCCGGAGCTGCCGCGCCAGCTGCGCTGCGAGCTCGTGCTCTCGCTCCGTACCGGCGGGACGGTGACCGGCCTGTTGGACGTGCTGCCCGAGGAGTTCGCCCCGCTGCCGAGGGTGACCTCGCGGGAGGAGGGACTGCGGGTGCGGCAGCTGCTCGACGCCGGTCCGACGGTCAGGGAGTGGCTGCTCCGGGAGGGCGACGGGAGTTCGGGGACGGGCCCCGGACCGGACCTTGCCTAGACTGCGAGGGTGGACCGTACGCCCTCGAACCCCGTGCCCGTGGCGCCGCCTGGGCACGTGCTGCCCGAACTGCCGCTGCAGGAGCTGGAGTGCTTCTCCGTCCTCGTGCACCAGCTGCACTTCGGGCGGACGGCCGGGCTGCTCGGCGTGTCCCAGGGGCGGGTCTCCCAGCTGATCAAGCGGCTGGAGAGCCGGGTCGGTGCGCCGGTGTTCGAACGGACCAGCCGGCGGGTGGAGTTGACCGAGCTGGGCCGCGGCCTGGCCGAGCAGGTGGTGCCCGCCTTCGCCCGGCTGCGGGCGGGCTACGACGAGGCCCGGGCCCGGGCCTCGGCCGCCGACGCGCCGCTGCGCCTGGGGTTCCAGTGCGCGGTGTACGAGCCGGTGGCGCGGGCCGTCTCCCGGCTGCCGGAGGGCGCCGCGGACCTGGTTGAACTGCCCTGGGGGGACCCGTTCTCGCAGCTCGACCGGGGTGAGGTCGACCTGGCGATCGCGCTCGCCCCGTGCCGGGAGCCGGGGTTGGAGGTGCTGCTGGAGTTCTCCCGGCGGCCGGTGTACGTGGCGGTGGCCGCCGCGCGCCGCCCGGCGGGCCCGGCCGTCGTGTCCGCCGAGGAGCTGGCGGCGCTTCCGCTGATCGAGCCGCGCGGCGCGGCGCCCGAGTACTGGCGGCTGGCCAACGCCCCGCGCCGGACGACGGACGGGCGGGAGCTGACCTATCCGACGGGCGCCGCCACCGTCCAGGAGGGGTTGTCGATGGTGGCCAGCACCGGGCGGGGCCTGCTGCTGTGCGAGGACAGCACGCGCTACGTCCCGCGGCCGGACATCCGCTACCTGCCGGTGCCGGAGCTGGAGCCGAGCGCGCTGCAGGTGGTGCAGAGCGTACGGCGGCCGCACCGCCTGGCCGGTCGTTTCGTGGACTTGCTGCTGGCCGAGGTCAGTTGACGGTGTCGGTGCCGCCGGTACGGGCGTCGGCGGCGCGCGGCCGGGTGACGGCGGCGAGCAGCAGCCCGGCGGCGGTCAGCCCGGCCGCGGTGTACAGCACGGCGTGGTTCCCGGACCGGTCGACGACCATCCCGCCGGCCAGCGAACCGAGCGCGATGCTCGCGTTGAACACGCCCGCCCAGACGGCCGCCGAGGCCTCGATCCGGCCAGGGTCGGCGGTGCGGATCCAGGTCTGGGTGGAGACCGACACCCCGCCGTACGCGGCGCCCCAGAGGATCAGGGCGAGCAGCACGGTGACCACGCCGCCGGTGGCGGAGGGCAGCAGGGCGGCGGCCAGGGTGACGCCGGAGAGGGCGAGGACGACGGCGAGCTTGGGGCGGCGGCCGGACAGCGGGCCGAGCGAGAAGTTCCCGGCGACGCCCGCCAGTCCGTACACCAGCAGGCAGGTCGCGATGGTGCCGCTGCTCAGACCCGCGTCGGTTTCGAGGACCGGGCGGACGTAGGTGTAGCCCGCGAAGTGCCCGAGTACGACGAACGCGGTGACGGCGGCGCCGGCCGCGACGCCCCGGTTGCGCAGCGCGTCGGTGAGGCCGCCGAGGCGCCCGCGCCCGGTGACTGGCAGGGCGGGCAGGGCGGGCAGGGTGGCGGCCAGTGCGGCGGCGGAGCCGGCCCCGAGCAGGGCGAGCGCCCAGAAGGCGGCGCGCCAGTCGAGCAGTGCGGCGAGGTAGGTGCCGAGCGGGACGCCGAGCACCGAGGCGATCGAGACCCCGGAGAAGATCAGGGTCATGGTCAGCGCGATCCGCGGACCGTCGGCCAGCCGGGGGCCGAGGCCGGCGGCGAGGCCCCAGACGATCCCCATCGCGCCGCCGAGCAGGATCCGGCCGAGCGCCAGCACCGGGAAGTTCGGCGCGAGCGCGCTGACCGCGTCGGCGAGGGCGAGCAGCAGCATGAAGGCGATCAGCACGGTCCTGCGGTCGCGCCGTCCGACCAGGACCGGGGTGAGCGGGGAGAGCAGGGCGGCGATCAGGCCGGTGATGGTGAGGGTGAGTCCGGTGGTGCCGTCGGAGACGCCGAGGCTGTCGGACATCGGGGTGAGCAGGCCGACCGGCATCATCTCGGAGGACACCACGGTGAAGGTGGCCAGGGCCACGGCGAGCACCGGGGACCAGCGGTGGCCGGCGGCCGGGGCCGGGGCTGTGGCCGGGGCAGTCGAAGGGGCGGGGGTGGTTTCCGCTTGCGTCATGCGGTCAGCTCACCAGCGGCCCCGACGGCCGAACAAGATCGAATACCTCATCGACCGATGAGCCCGGCTCATCGATCGGGACAAGATCACCGCCGGACCACCGGGACCCGGAACCGCAGGTGACAGCGCGACGGTCGGTGTGCGACCCTGCAGGTCGCGCGCCGTCGCGCGCAGGGGACCGGGGGGTTTCGGATGAGCGGTGGGTCGCCGTCGGGCGGGCACGGGCGGTGGGGTCGCCCGGCGGGCGTGCTGCTGGTCGTCCTCGGACTGATCGCGGCCGCTGCGGCGCTGCGCCCCGAGGGCGGGCTGCTCGGGACCCCGACGACCGGGCCGGTGGCGAACCTCGGCTACGTGGTACTGCTCGGGCTGGCCTTCGCCGGCCTGGTCGGCAGGTTCGCGGCGCGCTACCGCGAGGAGGTCCGCCATCTCGACGGGCCGACGCCCCGGGCCGAGCGCCTGCGGGCGGTGGCGATCCGCCTGCTCCCGCTGGCCGCCGGCGCGGTGCCGGTCCTGCTGCTGGTCCTGCACACCCGGGCCGGCAAGCCGTCCGTACGGTTCGAGCCGCCGGTGGTGACCCCCATGAGCGTCCCGCCCGGCCTCCCGCAGGCCCCGCCGGTCACCGTCCCGGAGGGCGGCGGGGTGGGGGTCGGCGCGGTGGTCGTCGGCCTGCTCGCGGTGGTGGCGGTGGTCGCCCTGCTGATCGGGCTCGTCCTCCTGTTCCGGAAACGCCGTGGGCGGGTGCCGCTGCTGCCCGCGGCGCCGCCCCTCGCCGTCGTGCCGGCGCGCCCCGAGGAGGCGCTCGCGGACGCCGTCGCCTCCGGCCGTCGGGCGCTGACGGGTGACGACGCCCGGGCCGCGGTGATCGCCTGCTACGCGGCGATGGAGGGCTCGCTGGCCGAGTCCGGCCTGCCCCGGCAGGCCTGGGAGAGTCCGACGGAACTGCTCCACCGGGTGCTGTCCGACGGGCGGGTCGACGCCGCCGCGGCACGGGAGCTCACCGCGCTGTTCCGCGAGGCCCGGTACTCCACCCACCCGATGGACGACGAGCAGGTGCGCCGGGCCCGTGCGGCACTGGACGCCATCGCCGCCCGGCTCGCGGAGGCCGGACCTCCGGCGGAGGACGGGCTTCCGGCGCAGGCCGGGGCGCGGGCCGAGGCGCGGGCCGGGGGAGGAGCGCGATGAGCGGCACCACGCGAGCGGACCGGGAATCGGACCGGGAACCGGACCGTGAACTCGCCCGCCCGGGCTCGGTGCGCCACAGCCTGATCGAACTCGCCGTGCCCGCCGTCCTCGCCGAGGTGCTGTTCGCCCTGGTCGGCGGCTGGCCCGGGGCGGGGTTCGGCGCGGCCCTGCTGGCCGTCACCGGCCTGTTGGTCGGCCGCCGGGTGGCCGGAGCGGGAGCCGACGCCTTCGCCCTGCGCAGCCGGCCGCGGCAGCAGGAGCTGTACGAACCGGGCCTCGGCGACTGGCGCTGGACGGTCCGCCAGGGCCTCGACCCCAAGGGCGACCCCGGACCGCTGCGCACCCGGATCCGCCGGCTGTACGCGGTACGGCTCGCCGAGGAGCACGGCCTGGACCTGTCGGCCGACCGCGACCGGGCCGCCGAACTCCTCGGGCCGCGGCTGTGGCCGTGGATCGACCCGCTGGCACCCCCGCCGGCCGCGGTCTTCCCGGCGGAGGTCGTGCGCGAGCTGGTCGACCGGCTCGACTCGCTGTGACCTCCCGCCACCGACCCGACCCCGGCACCGACCCCGGTACAGACCTTGGCACCGACTTCGGTACCGATCCCGGCACCGACCTCGGCACCGAGCCCAGAACCCAGCGACCGAATCGTTTCCGCAGGAGCGTCATGCCCGACCTTTCCAGCACCCTCCAGGACTCCGTCCGCCCCGTCGCCCCGCTGACCCCGCAGCAGGCCGGAGAGCGGGCCCGCGCGGTGATCGCGGAGATCGAACGGGCCGTGGTCGGCAAGCCCGAGGCGCTGCGCCTGGTCATGCTCGGAGCGCTGGCCGGCGGGCACGTCCTGGTCGAGGACCTCCCCGGCCTCGGGAAGACCCTGCTGGCCCGCTCGTTCGCGACCACCCTCGGCCTGGACTTCCGCCGGATCCAGTTCACCCCCGACCTGCTGCCCTCCGACGTCACCGGCGCCCCCTTCTACGAGCGCAGGACCGGCGAGATGGTGTTCCGGCCGGGGCCGCTGTTCACCCAGCTGCTGCTGGCCGACGAGATCAACCGGACCCCGCCCAAGACCCAGGCCGCCCTGCTGGAGGCGATGGCCGAGGGCCAGGTCTCCGTCGACGGCGCCACCCGCCGCCTGCCGGACCCCTTCCTGGTCATCGCCACCGCCAACCCGATCGAGTACGAGGGCACCTACTCCCTGCCCGAGGCCCAGCTCGACCGCTTCCTGCTGCGGGTGCGGATGGGCTACCTCCCCACCGCCACCGAGGCGGCGATGCTGCGCGCCCGGATCGACCGGGCGGCCCCCGAACCGGTACTGGAGACCGTCGCCGGCCCGGCGGAACTGCTCGCCATGCGGGCCGCGGTGGAGCGGGTCGAGGTCGACGACGACCTGGTCGACTACGTCATCGCCCTGGTCGACGCCACCCGCAACGACCAGCAGATCCAGGTGGGCGCCTCGCCCCGCGGCGGTCTGGCGCTGATCCAACTCGCCCGCGCCAACGCCATGGTGGAGGGCCGCGACTACCTCACCCCCGAGGACGTCAAGGCGCTGGCCGGCCCCGCCCTGGCCCACCGGATCACGCTCAAGCCGGAACTGTGGGTGCGGCAGATCGAGGCGGACGACGTGGTGGCACGGCTGGTCGCCTCCGTCCCGGTGCCGCAGACGCTGCCGCGGGCGGTGACGCCGTGAACCCCGGCCCGGCCGCCGAGCGGGACGGGACCGGCGAGGAGGCCGCCGACGACGACCGCCTCGCCCACCGGGCCCGGGCGCTGGCCGTCGCCCGCAGCGTCCGGGCCAGCGCCGCCGGCCTGCCCGACAGCCCGCCCGCACCGCACTGGCGGCCCGGCGAGCAGACCCTGCGCCTGCTCACGGTGGCCACCGTCGCGGCCGTCACCGCCGTGGTCACCGGCCAGGCCTGGCTGCTCGCCCCGGGCGCCTTCGCGGCCGTGCTGCTCGCGTTCGCCGCCCCCGGAACCGGCCGGCCCACTCGGCTGTCCGCCGAGAGCGCCGTCGGGCCGCGCCGCTGCTTCGAGGGCGAGCCCGTCACCGTCCGGGTCACCGTGGCGCACGACGGCCGGATCGGCCGCCCCGAGCCCGTGGTCTCGCTCGGCCCCGGCCTCGCCCTGGACGCCCTGACCGTCACCCCGACCGGCGTCGACCTCGTCCTGCACGCCGACAGCTGGGGCCGCCGGCACCTGGGCGTGGTCGACCTAGACGTGCCCGACGCCCACGGCCTGACCCTCCGCACCGTCCGCACCGACCTCGGCACCGTCGACGTCTTCCCCGTCCCCGACTCCGCCCGACTCACCCCGATCCCGGTCCGGCTGCCGGAGCGGATCGGCGAGCACACCACCGCCCACGAGGGCACCGGCGTCGAGGTGGTCGGCGTCCGCCCGCACGTGCCCGGTGAACGGCAGCGCCGGATCCACTGGCCGTCCACCACCCGCCGCGACGCCGTCCAGATCAACCAGTTCGCCGCCGAACGCGCCGCCGACGCGGTCGTCCTGCTCGACACCCTCGCCGACTACATCGACACCGCCACCGGCCGCCGCAGCCTGGACGAGACCCTGCGCGCCGCGGCCGGCCTGGCCCGCGCCTACCTGCGCCGACACGACCGGATCGGTCTGATCGCGGTCGGCGGACAGCTGCGCCAGCTCACCGCCGGCAGCGGCGACCGGCAGTTCTACCGGCTGGTGGAGAGCGTGCTGGAGGCCCGTCAGGACCGCCCCCGGCGCGGCCCGCTGCCGCCGCTGCCGCTCGCCGCCCTGCCCGGGCACGCCCTGGTCTACGCCTTCACCCCGCTCGCCGACCAGCGCATCCTGGACGTCCTCGGCCAGATCCGCGAGCGCGGCAACCCTCTCGTCGTGGTGGAGATCCCGGCCGGTGAGCCGACGCCCCGCCCCGGCGAGGAGATCGACGCCCTCGCCCTGCGCCTGTGGCGCGCCGAACGTGAGGCGATGCGCGCCACCCTGCGCGGCCGGGGGATCCCGGTGGTGGGTCACACGCCGGGCGAGACCCTGGACCTGGCCCTCGGGCCGCTGCTGCGCCGCCGCATCATGGGAGCCGCCCGATGACCGCCCCCTCGACATCCGGTACGTCCGGTACGTCTGGTACGACCGGCACGACGGGTTCCGCGCGGGCCACCGGGGCGGCCGGGGCCGCCGACCGGTCCGCGGGGCTCGAACGCGCCGCCCTGCGCGCGGTCGGCACCGCGCTCGCCCTGGCCGCCGCGGGCGTCGGGAGCGGCACGCTCACCGACCGGGTCGGGCCGTTGTTGCTGCTGCCGGTGGCCGCCTTCGCCCTGTGGGCGGCCGTCCCCGCTGCGGACGGGCCGACCCCGGCGCGCTGGCCGGCGCGGCTGTCCGCGGCCCGCACCACCCTGCTCGCCGCCGGAGCCGTGCCGCTCGCCGCCGTCGGTGCGCCGACCTGGTGGCGGGCGCTCGCCGTGACCGTCCTGCTGGCCGGTTACCTGGTGCTGCTCGACGCGTTCGGCCCCCGCCATCCGACCGTCCGCCCCGGTGCCGCGGCCGCCGCCCTCGGCGCCGCGCTGCTGGTCCTGCCGGCGGCGTTCGCCGCCGGCGCGGCGGGGGAGTGGTCCCGCCCGCTCGCCGTGCTCGGTCTGGCCGCGGCCGCCGTCGGCGTGGGCCTGGCCCTGCGGCCTACGGGCCGACCGGCGGAGGAGGACGGCCCGGGCCGCCCCTGAGCCCCCGTGGGGGCTGAGGACGGCCCGGGCCGGGACGCGGTCACTCCGGCGGGTCGATCCGGTGCCCGCCGAGGGCCGAGTGCAGGGTGAGCGCCTCGACCGGACAGTACTCCACGGCCTCGGCCAGCCCGTCCGTCAACTCCCCACCGCCGTCGGCGAATCCGGCCACCGGCAGGGCCTGGCCGTCGGGGCCGAGGGCCAGCGCCTCGGGCGCGCTGAGCACGCACATCCCGGAGCCGATGCAGCGGTCCCGGTCGACCCGGACCAGCACCGCCTCCTCCTCCGCTGCCGCCGCCCCCGCCACCGGATCGGCCTCCGTCGCCCCACCGGACCCCGTCACCAGCTGACCTGCAGGGTGCTGGGGCTGCGGGTGAGCAGACCGCGCCGCCAGTCGATGGCGTCGACCGGGTCGGCCAACCGCAGCGAGGGCAGTCGGCGGGCCAGTCGGTGCAGGGCGAGTTCGAGTTCCATCCGGGCCAGCCAAGCGCCCAGGCAGTGGTGCGGTCCGGCGCCGAAGGTGAGCATCGGCGCGGCCAGCGGGAAGAACAGCTCGGTGCCGAGGTCCCTGGTGAAGACCTCCGGGTCCTGGTTGGCGGTGGTGGTGTCGGCGGCGACCACGCTGCCGGCCGGGATCACCACCCCACCGATCTCCACGTCCTCGACCGTGCGGCGCAGCAGCCCGGGCAGGTGCTCCGAGGAGTCGCCGAGCGGTACGGCGCGCAGCAGTTGCTCGGTCGCGGCCGCCGCGCTGGCCTCGTCGGAGGCGAGCCGCTGCCAGGCGTCCCGGCCGTCCTGCAGCAGGTACACCAGGGCGTTGCCGAGGCTGGTCATGGTGGTCTCGTGCCCGGCCACCACCAGGCCGATCACCAGGGCGATCAGCTGCCCTTCGGTGATCGAGCCGTCCTCGGCGGCGGCCGCGAGCAGGCTGCTGACCAGGTCGTCGCCGGGGGCGGCGCGGCGGTCGGCGATCACCCCGGCGCCGAAGACGGCGAAGTCGCCCATCGCGGTGGCGACCGCCTCGGCGCTGTAGGCGGTGGTGGAGAGCGCGTGGTCGCTCCAGTGCTCCAGCCGCTTGGTGTCCAGGTTGTCCAGCCCCATCAGGCGGCTGATCACCGAGACCGGCAGCGGCCGGGTGTAGGAGGCGACGATGTCGGCGGGGGAGCCGTGGTCGATCAGTTCGTCGATCAGCGACTCGACCACCGAGGCCACCCAGGGCTTCCAGCGGGCGATCGCGCGCGGGGTGAACGCCCGCTGCACGGTGCGGCGCAGCCGCTGGTGCTCGGTGCCGTCGATGTTCAGCATGCTCTGCGGGTCGTCCAGGATGTTCGGCGTGACCGTGGTCGGCGGCGCGTCCGGCGCGTAGAGCGGGGCACGGCCCAGCCGGGGGTCGGTCAGCACCTGGCGGACGTCGGCGTGTCGGCTGACCAGCCAGACCGGGGTCCCGGTGGGCAGCGCGGCGAGTCGGGGCGGACCGGGTTCCAGGTGCCGCAGGCAGTGCAGCGGGGGGAGCGGGGCGGTGCCGGTGCCGGCACCGGTCGCACTGTTCTCGGTGGACATCCGTACTCCAGACTCCAGGGCAGGGACCGCGCGAGGGCGGCCCGACGGGGGGATGGATCCGGGGTTCGTGCGGGACGGGCGGTTCGGCCGGGGCGGCTCGACTCAGGGCCGGCGGTGCGGTGGTTCCGAGCTGTGACGGTTCCGAGGTGTGACGGTTCCGAGCTGTGATGGGTTCCCAGCTGCGGGGGATCCCGGGCTGTGGCGGTGCGCAGCGACGGGGTCGTTCCGGGGAGGCTGCCCGCGCGGGGGCGCGGGCCCGGGCGCGGGATGGCGCGAAACGTGCGGGGGCGTACGGTCGGTACGCCCCTGGCACGGGCGGCGCGGGGTGGCGTGCCGTCAGGTGGGGCGGGTGTGCTGAGCGTGGTCGCGTGGACCGTCTCTGCTACGACCGTACGTGGACGGCGGGGTGCCCGTCAGCGGCACTTCCAGCCAACGGTGGCGCTTTCCGGGCAGTCCGTAGCACGTTGACGGGCGCTCAGCGCCGCCCGCGCGCCCCTCGTGTCCGGCGGGCTCCGCCGACCCGCCGGGTCGGCGGTCGAACGGGTGGGCGCTACCCTTCGTAGGCGGTCTTTCGGCAGTGCTCCTAGAGTTCTCCCGCAGACCCTCTGCAGTCGTTTGTCGCAGGTCACGCCGGGGCAGAGCCGCACCGGCCGACGGAGGTGGAATCGGATGGCCCAGCAGGTCAAGGCAGTCATCGCGCGCGCCAAGGGCGCGCCCGTGGAGGTGACCACGATCGTGGTGCCGGACCCGGGCCCGGGCGAGGCGGTGGTGCGGATCCAGGCTTGCGGCGTCTGCCACACCGACCTCCACTACCGGGAGGGCGGTATCAACGACGAGTTCCCGTTCCTGCTCGGCCACGAGGCCGCGGGCATCGTGGAGTCGGTGGGCGAGGGCGTGACCGAGGTCGAGCCCGGTGACTTCGTCGTCCTCAACTGGCGCGCGGTGTGCGGCCAGTGCCGCGCCTGCAAGCGCGGCCGCGCGCAGTACTGCTTCAACACCCACAACGCCAAGCAGAAGATGACGCTGCTGGACGGCACCGAGCTGTCCCCGGCGCTGGGGATCGGCGCCTTCGCCGAGAAGACCCTGGTCGCGGCCGGGCAGTGCACCAAGGTCGACCCGGCCGCCGAGCCGGCCGTGGCTGGCCTGCTGGGCTGCGGCGTGATGGCGGGCCTGGGCGCCGCGATCAACACCGGCAACGTCGGCCGCGGCGACACCGTCGCGGTGATCGGCTGCGGCGGCGTCGGCGGGGCGGCCGTGATGGGCTCCCGGCTGGCGGGCGCGTCGAGGATCATCGCGGTGGACATCGACGACCGCAAGCTGGAGACGGCCCGCACCCTCGGCGCCACCCACACCGTCAACTCCCGCACCACCGACCCGGTCGAGGCGATCCGCGAGCTGACTGGCGGCAACGGCGCCGACGTCGTGGTGGAGGCCGTCGGCCGTCCGGAGACCTACAAGCAGGCCTTCTACGCCCGCGACCTCGCCGGCACCGTCGTCCTGGTCGGTGTGCCCACTCCGGAGATGACCCTCGAACTGCCGCTGCTGGACGTGTTCGGCCGCGGTGGTGCGCTGAAGTCCTCCTGGTACGGCGACTGCCTGCCGTCGCGGGACTTCCCGATGCTGATCGACCTCTACCTCCAGGGCCGCCTGGACCTCGGCGCCTTCGTCACCGAGACCATCGAACTGGACGCCGTCGAGCAGGCCTTCGAGCGCATGCACCACGGCGACGTGCTCCGCTCGGTGGTGGTCCTGTGACCGGCCGCGCCCGCATCGACCGGCTGGTGACCGCCGGGACCTTCGAACTCGACGGCGGCAGCTGGGAGGTGGAGAACAACGTCTGGATCGTCGGCGACGACGAGGAGGCGGTGGTGATCGACGCCGCCCACGACGCCGAGGCCATCGAGGCCGCGCTCGGCGGGCGCCGGCTGCTGGCGATCGTCTCCACCCACGCCCACAACGACCACATCGACGCCGCCCCGGCGCTGGCCGGGCGCACGGGTGCGCCGATCCTGCTGCACCCGGACGACCTCCCGCTGTGGAAGCTCACCCACCCCGAGCGGCTCCCGGACGGCGAGCTCGCCGACGGGCAGCGGATCGAGGTGGCCGGCACCGAGCTGACCGTGCTGCACACCCCCGGCCACGCGCCGGGCGCGGTCTGCCTGTACGCGCCCGAACTGGGCACCGTGTTCACCGGCGACACCCTGTTCCAGGGTGGCCCCGGCGCGACCGGCCGCTCGTTCTCGCACTTCCCGACCATCGTCGAGTCCATCCGCGAGCGGCTGCTGTCGCTCCCGGCGGACACGGTGGTGCGCACCGGCCACGGCGACCCGACCACCATCGGCGCCGAGGCCCCGGCCCTGCCGGAGTGGATCGCCCGCGGCCACTGAGGTCATCCGGCCGTACGGCCCCCGGGAGGTCGGTGACTCCCCGGGGGCCGTACGATCGCGATCATGGCCCACGACCCGCGCGACCTCGACGAAGCCTTCCTCGCCTTCTGGCGCGAGCGGCACATCGCCACCCTCACCACCACCCGGCCGGACGGCACGCCGCACGTGGTGCCGGTCGGCGTGACCTTCGAGCCGGCCACGGCCACCGCCCGGGTGATCACCAGCCGCACCAGCCGCAAGGCGCGCAACGTGGCGGCGGCCGGAGCCGACGGCCTGCGGGTCGCGGTGTGCCAGGTGGACCGGGCCCGCTGGTCCACCCTGGAGGGCGTCGCGGTGCTGCGCGAGCTGCCCGAGCAGGTCGCCGACGCGGAGCGGCGCTACGCCGAGCGCTACCGCCCGCCGCGGGAGAACCCGGACCGGGTGGTCATCGAGATCGCCGTCGAGCGGGTCCTCGGCCGGGCCTGAGCCCGGTCCCGTATTCCGCCGGCCCGGTCCTCACTCCGCCAGCGCGGGCGCGATCCGGCGCAGCACCGACGGCCAGCCCTGCGCCATGCCGTGGTGGGCCTGCCGTCCCATCGGGGTGTCCAGGTCGAACCCGGCGTGCTCCAGCAGCAGCCGGGTCCCGTGCCCCTCGGGCACCAGCCGCCAGGTGACGGTGGTGTCCAGCGTGCCGGCGGCGAAGCTGTACCGCAGCAGCTGCTCCACCTCCACCTCGACCACTTCGCAGGGCTGCTGCCCGAACGGCCCCATGTCCAGGGTGAACCGGTGTCCCACCACTGCCTTGACGTCCCCGGCGGCCCACCAGCGGGCGTGCAGCTCCGGGTCGGTCAGCGCCTCCCACACCCGCGCGGGCGGGTACGGCAGGAACTCGTCGCAGTGGATCGTGGCCTTCTCGGTCATGAACTCTCCTCGTCCAGGAGCTCGCGCAGCGTGCGCATCCGCGCCCGCCAGTAGTGCTCGAAGGGGTGCAGCCACTGCCCGACCTCGGCCAGTGGCGCGGCTTCCAGGTGGTAGTAGCGGTGGCGGCCGCGGGGCTCCTCGCGCACCAGCCGGGCGTTGCGCAGCACCGCGAGGTGCTCGGAGACGGCCGGTCGGCTGAGCTCGAACTCCCCGGCCAGCTCCCCGGCCGCCCGGGGTCCGGCCCGGAGGCTCTCCAGCAGTTTCCGTCGCACGGGGTTGGCCAGCGCGCTGAATACGTCGACATCCGCCATGCCTCAACCATGCGTCGGAGACTCCCGACATGTCAACTTCTTCCGACGCATCGCCCTGCGACGCCCGGCAGTGCCGCGCACGCCCGGCTCCCCTGACGGCCGGTCGCGCACGACGCCGCGCTCGCGGCCGGCGGCCGCGTCACAGGGCGATGCGGGGCTGTCCGCTGGAGGCGCCGAGGCCGCCGTCGACGGGGAGTTGGACGCCGGTCACGTACCGCGCGTCCGGGCCGGCCAGGAAGGCGACCACGGAGGCGATCTCTTCGGGAAGGGCGACCCGGCCGAGCGGGATGCGTTCGGCGAAGGCCCTGACCACGGGGGAGTCGGCGGTCAGGCCGGCCGTGATGCCGGTGTCCCGGGTGAAGCCCGGGTGGACGGCGTTGACGCGCACGTCCGGGGCGTGGTCCAGGGCCATGGCGCGGGTCAGGTTGACGACCGCGCCCTTGGCCGCGTTGTAGGCGGCCATGCCGTAGTCGCCGCCGAGTCCGCCCGTGGAGCCCACGTTGACGATGGAGCCGCGCGCGGCCCGCAGCAGTCCGAGCGCGGCCCGGCTGGTGAGGAAGACCGCGTCCAGGTTGAGCGCCATCGCGTCGCGCCAGGCCTTGGGGGTCATCGCGTCGACGGCTCCGAAGGCCGGCGCGCCCGCGTTGTTGACCAGCACGTCCAGCCGCCCGAGTTCGGCCTCGACGGCGGCGAACAGCGCGTCGACCTGCTCGGGTACGGTGAGGTCGGCGGTCATGACGAGGACCTTCGCGCCCGCGGGTGCCCCGGCGGCCGTGCGCTCCAGTTTCTCCCGCGTCCGCCCGACCACGACGACCGTCGCGCCCTCGGCGGCGAAGCGGTGGGCGATCGCCGCGCCGATCCCCGATCCGGCGCCGGTCACCACCACGACTCGTCCGGTGTCCGTGCTCACGAAGTCCTCCTCGGCTCGTCCTGCTTGCTGCACCCCGGTGCGGGGGAGGGCGGGAACCCGGCCTCCCCCGGCACCACCCACCCTAGGAAGGGCCAGGTTCCGTACGCTTGGACATGAGTGCCACATCGACGGGACTTCAGCGCCAGCCCTGGGAGGCAACGGGTGTCGGGGACGAGCGGACCGGGAAACGGCGGGAGCTTCTCGGCCGATGTGACCGCCCCGGGCGCTCCGGAGCACGGGTTCGACCGGTTCCGGCAGGGCTGGGAGGAACAGGTCGGCGAGGCCTACCCCGCGCCCGCCTTCACCCCCGGGGCGACAGGAGAGTTCAGGATCAGCGCCCGCGCCGTCCTGGTCCACGAGGCCGTGCTCGCCGACGTACACAGCCGATCGCTGGCCGGTACCAACAGCAGCGCCGTGGACCAGGGCGACGACACGGTGCTGTTCCACGCGGTGACCCGCAACGCCTGGGACTTCGCCCGGCACGGGGAGGGCCGGCTCACCGTGCCCGCCGGGGACTTCATGCTCCAGCGCAGCGGACCGCCGACCGTCGAGGCCGCCCGGCAGGCCAGGGCGACGGTACTGATCCTGCCCGCCCGAGGCCTCGGCCCGCTCATCGGCGACCGGCTGGTCACCGGCTCCGCGGCCACGGCCGAGGCGCGGTTGCTGCTGGGCCACGCAGAGCTCCTGTCCCGCAGCGCACCGGACCTCTCCCCGAGCGGGGCCGAGGCCGCCCAGCTGGCCCTGATCGAGTTGGTCCGGGGCGTGCTGCGGCAGCAGCCCGACGCCACCGAGCCCGCCCACGCTCCCGCCCTGGCCCAGGCCGCCCGGGAGCTCGCGGAGGCCCGCCTCGCGGATCCGCAGCTCTCACCCGCCCTGCTGGCCGGGGAACTCGCCGTCTCCGTCCGCACCCTGCACCGGGCCTTCGCCGGTGCGGAGGAGACCGTCGCCGGATACATCCGCCGTCGTAGGCTCGAACGGGCCAGGGCGGCGCTCCTGTCGGCGACCGGTCGGCCGAGCATCTCGGAACTCGCCGCCTACTGGCAGTTCGCCGACAGCAGCCACTTCGGCCGGGCGTTCAGGCGCCAGTACGGCCAGAGCCCGGCCGAGTTCGTCCGCGCGGCGACGAACCGCCGTAGTGGGAACGTCGGCTCAGGTGCGCGGCTCCCAGCGGAAGCGGCGGGCCGCGATCCAGGCGAAGAGGGCGGTCCAGGCCAGTGACAGCGCGATCCGGGCGAGGGTGTCGAGGGCCGTCAGTTCGGCGGACCATCCGGAGCGGACGAGGTCGACGGTGGCCGACAGCGGGGCGAGGAGCAGGAGGTCGCCGAGCGGGGCGGGCAGCACCTCGCGCGGCAGGTAGACCCCGGAGATCATCGGCAGCACGAACAGGGCGGGCAGGGTGGCCACCATCACGGACTCGGCGGTGCGGCAGAGCGCGGCGGTGGTCGCCGCCATGGCGGCCATCAGGGCGCAGCCGGTGAGCAGGCCCGCCAGCGCGGTGAGCGGTTGCCGGACGCCGGTGCCGGACATGACCGACACGGCGGCCGCCACGGCGGCGATCTGGGCGACGGTGACGACCACGTACATGGAGGCGCCGCCGGTCAGGATGGCGAGGTCGGAGACCTGCCCGGTCCTCAGCCGCTTGAGGACGAGTTCCTCCCGGCGGGCCACGTAGAGGCCGGTGACGGAGGAGTAGAGGGAGAAGATCAGCAGGATGCCGGTGGCCGTCGCCGCCATCACGGGTGCGGCGTTCAGGCCGTGCGCGGCGAGGTCGAGCTGGTCGTGGACGAACCGCATCGCGACGATGATCATGAGCGGCGCGAACACGACGAAGACGTAGTTCCCCTTGATGCGCCGGAACAGCTTCCACTCGATGCGGAAGAGGGTCTTCATGTGCGCGAGGTCGACGCTCTTCACGTCAGGTCAGCTCCCGGTCGTCGTCATCGTTCCCGTGGGCGGCGGCGATGCGGATGAAGGCCTCTTCGAGGGAGGCCGGCCGCGCGGTGAAGCGCTCCAGGGTCACCCGGCGGCTCTCGGCCCAGGTCAGCAGCCGGGTGGCGTCCCGTTGCAGGTGTCCGGTGGCGAGGGTGATCCTGCCGTCCGCCGTCCCGGTCGGCGCGGGGGCGGACAGGTCGGGCGGAAGTTCCTCCCGCAGCCCGGCCGGCAGGCCGAAGGAGAGGGTCGCCGGGTGGTCGGCGACGATCTGCCCGACGGTGCCCGCGGTGGCGATGCGGCCCCGGTGCATGATCGCGAGCCGGTCCGCGAGGGTCTCGGCCTCGTCCAGGTGGTGGGTGGTGAGCACGACGGTGGATCCCCGGTCCCGTAGCCGCCGGATCAGTCGCCAGGTGCCCTGCCGGCCCTCCGCGTCCATGCCGGTGGTCGGTTCGTCGAGGAAGAGCAGGTCCGGCTGGGCGAGGGTGGCGACGGCCAGGTCGAGGCGGCGGCGCTCGCCGCCGGAGAGGTTCTGCACCAGCACCTCCGCGCGTCGGCTGAGTCCGGTCAGCTCCATGGCTTCGGGGACGGCCCGGGAGCCGGCGGTGAGGTCGGCCCACATGCCGACGGTCTCGGCCACCGTCAGGTGGGAGATGAAGCCGCCCTGTTGCAGCATGGCCCCGGTGCGCGGACGGATGGCGGAGCGGTCGGCGACCGGGTCGAGTCCGCCGAACAGCCGGATAGCCCCCCGGTGCGGGCGGGCGAGCCCTTCGAGCAGTTCGACCGTCGAGGTCTTGCCCGCGCCGTTCGTGCCGAGCAGGGCGAACAGCTCGCCGCGCCGCACGGTGAAGCTGACGCCCCGCACGGCGTCGAACGCCCGTTTCCCGTGCCCGTAGCGACGCCACACGTCCTGGACCCGAATGCAGTCCTCCGGCTCGTTCCGGGTCATCGGGCCCCTCCTCTGGATCGGCCTCCGGCGGCGTACCCGTCGAAACTATTGCCTCCTCTTGGATTTGCCAACCCTTGGTAATGCAGTAGTAAAATGTTGCGCAGGTCACATTCCTTCAGGTCCATTTCCATGGGAAAGGGGCCTGCAATGTTCTTGCAGAAGATGAATTCCGCCCGCCGGGGTCAGTCGACGGTCGACAGGTGGATCCCCTCGTAGGCGAGCCACTGGGCGAAGGAGTGCAGCCCGTAGTCGAGGTCCACCTCGGGGCGCCAGTCCGCGGGGCCCTCCGGGGGGACCTCGGCGCGGCCGGGGGAGGCCGGGGGATCGGCGGGCGCCTCGACCGGCACCGGTCGGACGACCCGGTGGACGGTGTCGGCGAGCTCCCGGACGGTGATCGACTGCTTGTCGACGAGTGTCAACGGCCCGGTCTCGGCCGGGGACCGGAGCGCGGCGGAGAGCGCCCGCACCAGGTCCTTGACGTGCAGCGGGTGCAGCGGGGCGGTGGGGTCGCCGTCGAGCACGATCGGTTGGCTGCGCAGGGCGTCCCACACCATCCGCCCGATCGGGGAGGTCCGGGTGCAGCCGGGGCCGTAGAGGTCGCCCACCCGTACGGTGCGGACGCCGGGGGCGGGTTGCGGCTCGGGCCGGTCGAGGGGGGACAGCCGGAGGACGAGCGGCGGGCCGGTGAGGTCGACGCGGCGGTCGTCCGACTCGGGCAGGAGTCGGCCGAGGTCGACCAGCGCGCTCGGCCCGGCGAACCCGGCCTCCGCGTCGACGACGTGGTGTCCGTGGTCGCGCAGGCCGCGGACGATGTGCTCGCCCAGCGGTGAGGAGGCGCCGAGCACGCCGACCGGGGCGAGCGGCGGGCGGGGGGCGGCGGGGCCGCGCCGGGGTGCGCGGGCGTCCTCCTGGCCGGCCCGGAGGCCGTGCCGGGTGAGTGCGGCGAGGTCGGCCCGCAGGGCGTCGATCACCGCCGCGGTGCCGGTCTGGGAGACCCCGCCGGGGCCGAGGGTGTCCAGGGCCTCGGCGAGTACGGCCGGGTCGACGTCGACGTCGACAACTGTGGTGGAGGCGCCGAGGCCGTCCCGCTGCTGCACCAGTCCCATGGTGTAGGCCGTGAGCCAGGTGCCCCAGGCCACCTGGGGGTCGACCCCGGGGCCGGTCGCCGGGAGCCGGGACCGCAGTCGCCCGACCGGGACGCCCTCCCCCTCCAGGTACTGCTCGCACTCCAGGTGCAGCCAGCGCGGCCGGCCGGGGCCGGGCAGCCGGACGTCGCAGCGGGCGATGCCGTACTTGAAGAACGGGATCACCGACAGTCCGGTCAACTGCCGCCGTTCGTCGCCCGGTCGGTCCGAGGGCGGGAAGCACACGGACCGGCGGGGGCCGCGGAAGGCGTTGCCGGAGATGCTGCCCTGGTCGTCGTGCTCGGCGAGGTTGGGCACGGCGACGAAGCGCGGGACGTCGGTGGCCCGCAGGTAGCGGTCCATCAGGATGTCGTCGGGCCAGGCGAACAGGTGTCGGCTCGCGAACTCGACGTACCCGGCGGCGACTTCGCGCGGCAGGATGATGGCCACGCACGGGAAGTACTCGCCCACCGCGCCCACCCAGCGGGCGCCGGCCAGGGCGCCGAAGCGGACGGCCGCGCCGTTGCGGGAGTCCCAGAGCGCGAACAGCGCCAGGGCGGCGTCCGGCATCGCCTCGACGGCGCGGCGGGCGCGCTCGAAGAACGACTCGGACAGGATCATGTCGTCCTGGACGACCAGGTGGTGGGTGGCGCCCTCCTCGATCGCCGACCAGGCGGCCAGCGCGGTGCGCAGCACGGAGGGCTTTCCGGTCGGGTCCGGGTCGACGACCACGGAGAGGGCACCGGCCGGAGCGCCGGCGGCGAGCCTGCGCGCCGCGTCGAGCCGCTTCGGGTGGGTCATCACCGAGCCGCTCATCCGGTACGGCGTCCTGCTGGTCCCTGGCATCCCGGTGTCCCGTCCCTCCGCGGAGTCCCGGCTTCCGGGTGGTCGACGCGGAGGGTCCGGGTCCGCGCCGACCGCTGCGGAGGGTCCGGCTCCGATGCGTGCGTGCTCGGCCTCGCGGACGGTACCGGCGCTTCCGGGCGTGCGGCAAGTGCGCATTGACGGTCCGTCAGATGCGCCCCAATGCCACCTTGCCGTGTCCTGAGCCCGCCTGCATGCTTTCCGGGCCACCACTCCAACGCAGAACCGGAGGGGAACAGATGACCGCGTACAGCGTTCAGGCACCACACCCGGAGGCGGGAGCCCCGGGCACCGGATCCGCCGGTTCCGCCGGTTCCGCCGGTTTCGCCGGAACCGAGGAAGCCGCCGCATCCGAAGAATCGATTCTGCTCCGCCTGGCCGACCTGCGGGGCGCCCGGGTCGCGGTGACCGGCGGGGGAGGCCTGGTCGGCAGCCGCGTCGTGGCGCTGGCCCGCCGGGCGGGCGCCGCCGTCACGGTGCTCGACCGCTTCGACGCCTACCCGGAGGACGTCCGGGGGCTGTTCGGCCTCGACCGGCACGACGTCGACCTGGTGGTCGGGGACGTCGCCGACCGGGAGACCGTCCGGCGGCTGGTCAAGGGCGCGGACTACGTGATCCACGCCGCCGCCTACGCCGACGTCGCCGCCTGCACTCGGCACCCCGACGTGGCCTTCGAGGCGAACGTGCGCGGCACCCAGACCGTGCTGGAGGAGGTCGCGGCCGCCCCGGTGCGCCGGCTGGTGTTCATCTCCTCGGCCGCGGTCTACGGCAACGGCCGCCCGGGCGTCACCGGCCCCCAGGTGTTCCAGGAGGACCAACTCCTGGTCCCGGTCTCCGTCTACGCCAACACCAAGCTGTGGGCCGAGCACCAGGCCCGGCTGATGCTGGGCGGCCCGGGCCGGGCCGAGTGCACCGTGCTGCGGTACTTCTCGGTCTACGGCGACCCGCAGGTCCCCAAGCCCGGCAGCCACTCCTGGATGGTGGCCTGGATGGCCATGCACGCCCACCTCGGGCTGCCGATCCGGCTCAACGGCGGCGGCGTGCAGGTCAGGGACCTGGTCCACGTCGACGACATCGCCGCCGCGACCGTGCTGGCGCTGGTGGCCGAGCGCGCCGCCGGGCAGGTCGTCAACGTCGCTACGGGGAAACCGACTTCGGTGCGCGAGGTGGCCGACCGGATCGCCCCGCACTACCCGGGCTCGCGGCGGATCGTCACCCCGATGCCCGAGGGCGACCCGCTGGGCGGCTACGCGTCGACGGAACGGATGCGCGAGGTACTGGAGTTCACGCCGCGGATCGGTGTTCCCGAAGGCGTCGCCCGGTACGTACGCTGGCTCTCCGCCAACCCGCAGGCCGTCCCCGGCTGGCTGGCCGCCGAGGCCGCGGCAGCGCTGGACGGCCGGGCCGGGTGACCGCAGCGGGTCGAACGACGAGGGAGGGCACGTGAGTTACGTCGGGTCGTACGTGTGGAAGCTGCGGCAGAAGGTGGGCAGCCAACTGCTCCTGCTGCCCGGCGCCCAGGTGCTGGTGGTGGACGCCGCCGGGCGGGTCCTGCTCCAGCAGCGGCGGGAGAACGGTCTCTGGGAGCTGCCCGCCGGAGCGTGCGAGGAGGGCGGCACCTTCGCGGGGACGGCGGTGCGGGAACTGGCGGAGGAGACCGGCCTGCGGGTCGACGAGGCCGACCTGATCCCCTTCGCCTCGCTCTCCGACCCGGACGTCCACACCCTCACCTACCCCGGCGGCGACGTGGCCCAGTGCTTCGCGCTCTGCTTCGCCGCCCACCGCTGGTCCGGCGAGCTCTCGCCCGGGCCCGACGAGGTGCTCCGGGCCGGGTTCTTCGACCCGGGGAGCCTGCCCGAGCCGTTGTACCGGGCCACCGCCGTGGTGCTGGAGTTGTACGGGCACTTCCGCGCCACCGGAAGGTTCCAGGCCCGGTGAGCGCGGACGCCGAGGTGAGCGCGGACGCCGGGACACGCGCCGACGCCGGGACGCGCGCGGTGGTGCCCTGCCGGGCCTGCCTGTCCGGTGAGGACCTGGACTGGCTGGGCGGCCGCTCGGTGAGCGTGGCGCTCGACCTGCCGACGACGGTGGAGGTGCTCCCGGCGACCGCCGGCGGTACGGACCGTACGGACGCGGGCAGTTGGGCGGCCGAGGTGTGGGCCTTCCTGCGGGACCGGCTCCCCGCGCTGCCGGACGGGCCGCCGCCGGCCGTCCGGGTCGGCAGCGACGCCCCGGCCGCCAGCGGACTCTCCTCCTCCACCGCGTTGATCGTCGCGCTCTTCGAGGCCTACCTCGCCGCCCACCGGGCGGCCGGTGACGTCCCCGTCGGGACGGTCACCCGGTGGGCGTACGAGTTCGAGTTCGCGGTCTTCAACGGCGGCGGGATGGACCAGGTCGCCGTGGTCGAGGGGGGCGCGCTGCTGCTGGAGGGCCGGACCACCGGGCTGCCCGCGATCCTGGAGCGGACGGCCTTCCCGGCGGACTGGACGCTGCTGGTGGTGGACTCCGCCACGGCCAAGTCCACCGGCGACCACATCCGCACCGTGCGCGCCCAGGTCGCGGCCGACGACCCGGCGTTGGCGGAGTACATGGCCGGCACCGACGCGACCTCGGAGGAGGTCTGGAAGGCCCTGGTCGGGCGCGACCTCACCGGACTCGGGAACGCGATGAGCCTCGCCCACGTGGCGATGCGGGACCTCCAGCGGATGTCGACGCCGCTGCTGGAGGACCTCCGGGAGCTCGCCCTGACCCGGGTCGGCCTGCCGCTGAAACTCAGCGGGGCCGGTGGTGGCGGCGCCCTGGTCGGCGTCTGCCCGGCCGAGGAGGCCGAGGCGACCGCCGCTCGCTTGCGCGCGGCGCTGCACGGGCGCCACCCGGACGCGCGGGTGCTGCCGGCCCGGGCCGCGGGGCGTCGGACGCCGGGCGCGTGACGGATTCGGTCGGATGACAGCGGGCGGCGCCTCCGGAACCGGAGGCGCCGCCCGCTGCCGCCGCCGCCCCGCACGCGGGGGAGCGGCGGCGGCCGACGATCAGGCCATCAGATGAACGGGTCGTAGTCGGCGTCCAGGACCGGGGCCCCGTCGCCCTCGCCGATCCGCTCCAGCTCCAGATTGGAGGCGTGGCGCGCGCAGTGGAACCGGCAGTCCGAACTCGGGTTCACCAGCCCGCGGTCCGAGTCCCGCCAGATCTCGGCCAGGCTCTGGGTGACCGCGTCCCCGATCCGCGCCTTCTCGTTGCCGCGGTGGTAGGCACAGGTGTAGACCCCCGAGGGGGTCACCAGCGTCCGCAATTCGGCGATCCGGCAGCGTTCGTACTGCTTCGGCTGGACCGGTCCGCGGTGGTTCCGGAGCGAATGCAGCGTGGAGGAGTTGACGATCTGGAAGGTGTCGCACTCCAGCCGGGCGGCCCGGGCCAACTGTTCCTCGACGGAGGAGAGCAGGGAATCGGCGACCGGGATGATGTGGTGGTCGTCGTCGAACATGGCCTTTACCTCGAAGTAATCGCAACCGATGTCATATGCCAATTCGGCTGCGGTGTGCACTTCGTGATGGTTGCTCACGGATTTTCCATCGGCCTGCGGGCGGGACATCAACAGGAATGAGTAGCCGAGGGCTCCGCTTTTCGCCTTCGCCAGCAACCGCATGTTGGCGATCACCCGGTCGAAGACGCTGGCGCCCTTGCGGTCGGGCCGGAACACCCCGTAGGTGGCGCTGGTCCCGGCGTCCACCGAGACCCGGACCCAGGAGGCGTACGCGGCCAGCTCGTCCAGGTTCTGCCTGATCAGCGTCCCGTTGGTGACCACCCCGACGGCGAGGCCGGCCTCGCCGAGGACGCGCAGCACCCGCTTGGTGCCGGGGTGGGCGAGCGGTTCCCCGCCACCGATCAGGATCACCGCCCGGACGGACATCTCCACCAGTTCCCGGGCGAGTTCGGACAGTCGTTCCGCGGAGAAACGGCCCTGATTCAACAGTTTCCCGCTGATGCACTCGGGGCAGGCCAGGTCGCAGAAGGTGGTGGGGTCGAGATCGACCACGAGCGGGGCGGTGGAACGGGATCCGGCGGCCACCTCCAATATCCTCGGCCAGCCTGACGGCTGGTAAAGCTTGGAGACCAGGTCGAGACGATCGGCAGCCATGGTTCTCCTTCGTGGGGCACGGCGAATTGGCCTCTCCTACCCTGCCCCTAAAGGCCGGGATCAGTCGTCGAGTTCCGGACACCTTGGGCGCATTGACGATTCGGACGGCCAATTTCCGGTCGTTTTCCCCGGTTGTCCGCGAGCGGTCCGAGCGGCGTCTGCCACCATCGGTCCGCGCGCCCCGCCGCGCCCCGCCGTGCGACGTCACCGCGCCCCGACAGGCGACGCCGGACACGCCCCGCCACCCGACGAAGGAGCCCCCGAGATGACCGCCGCGCCCCGCATCAGCGCCTCCGTGATGACCCACCCGGTGCGCCGGGTCCAGGCCGAGGAACTGGCGGCCCACCTCGGCGTCGGCAACCTGGCCGTCGATCCCCGACCGGACGAAGGACCGTCGGCGCTGCGCACCGCGCTGGTGGCCTGGGGGCAGGCGGAGCCCGGCGCCACCCACCACCTGATGGTGCAGGACGACGTGGCCGCCCCCGCCGCGCTGCTCGACCTGGTGGCGGGGGCGGTGCGGCGCTTCCCGGAGGACGCCCTGGTCTTCTACACCAACTGGCACGCGCGCAACGGCGCGTTGTCCCGGCTGGCGGCGCTCGCCGGTGCGGGGTGGGTGCGCGGGGTGCCGCAGGAGTTCACCCCCACCCTGGCCGTCTGCCTCCCGGTCGACCTGGTGACGGGGTACCGCCGGTTCGCCGGCCGGAGCGGGGAGCGCCACGACGACGAGGTGCTCTCCGCCTTCCTCCGGCCGCGCGGGCGGATGGCGCTGCTGGCCGTCCCCGGCGTGGTCGAGCACATCGGCACCAGCAGCATCAACGGGCACGCCGCGCAGGGCGTCCGCCGGGCCGCCTGCCCGCTCGACGAGGCGGACGCCCGTCCGCTGCTCGCCGAGGGCTGGGTGCTGGAACGGCCGGACTGGCTGCCCTACATGCGCAACGGCGAGGGCTACCTCCAGGTCTCCTGGGAGCCCGAGCCGACCGGCCACCTCCCCTGGCGCGAGGCCCTGCCGCACACCGGCCTCACCGAGGCGGAGCTGGACGGGCTGGTCCGCGCCCACCGACCGGCCGAGGACGCGGCCCGGATCGGCCGCGCCTTCGGCCCCCGGTACGCCGACGAGCTGTGGCTGCACGCCCTGCTGCTCGGCGCCCAGGCGGAGGCCGCGGCCCGGCGGCGGGGCGGTGGCACGGCCGGACCGGAGCACGAGCGGCTGCGGTCCCGCGCCGTGTCCACCCTCGGCATGGCCAGCCTCCCGGCGGAGCGGCGCCCGGAGGTGACGCCGGAGCAGGCCGCGCTGCTCACCGGGTACGCCTGGAGCGCGATCCGGTGCGGGAGCCGGCTGCTCAGCGACCCCGGGCGTCGTGGGTGACCCAGACGCCGGGCTCCCAGTAGGTGCCGAGGTCGCGCTCCCGGTCGATGCGCACCGGGGCCAGGCCGGCGGGGAAGACGTAGTCGCCGTCCTCGGGGAACGCCAGGCCGGTCCAGGACTCCCACTCCGCGACCGTCCCGGTGATCCGCGAGGACCGCGGCACGCCGTGCGCGAGGACCCCGCCGACCCCGACCTGGGTGCGCACCCAGGGGTCGAAGGGGGCGCCGTCCGCGCGCGTCCACCGGGCGTAGCGCTCGATCGGGACCAGCGGGTAGCGGTCCTTGTGGGTGGGCCGGACGGGGACGACGACGGTGGCCAGGCCGGCCGTCCGGGCGAGCCCGGTCAGCTCCCGCAGCAGCACCTTGGACAGGCCCCGGCCCTGGTGGGCGGGGGAGACCTCGACGCCGAGGGCGCAGAGTGCGGTCGGCTCCGTCCCGGCGTCGCGGTCGCGGAAGGCCGCCGCGATGGAGTCGTCCAGTCCGGGGCCGAGCCCCTCGGCCGAGCCGTCCCAGCCCCGGGGGAGCGAGCGCCCGGTGCCCAGCACGGTGTCGGCCGCCTCGTCGTACAGCAGGAACTGGTACTCGGGGAACTCCGCGAACAGCCGGTCCCAGTAGTCGTCGGCGATGTCGCCGTGCAGGTTGTACTCCGGCACCACGCCGGCGAAGTCCGCCGGGATGCGGTCCCACAGTTCCGGCCGTTCGCTGTAGCGGGCCACCACCCAGGACGGCGCGGTCACTCCGGCACCACCGCCTCCCAGATCACCATCAGCGGCAGGCCGTCCCAGGCGGCGCGGGCCGCGTCGGCGACGAACTCCTCGTAGCCGCCGGGGGCGAGGCTGCCGTTGAACACCGGTTCGTGGCAGCTGCGGACCTGGAGCCCGGTGGCGGTGAAGGCGTTCAGGTAGGCGCTGGGCAGGTGGAGGTGGTTGCGGACGAAGCCGAGCCGGCCCGGGCCGCGGACGAAGATGCACTGGCCCTGCAGCGCGATCACGAAGGGGTGCAGGTCGGAGATCAGCACCCGCCCGCCCGGGCGCACCACCCGGGCCAACTCGGCCACCGCGCCGTCCACTTCGGGCTGGTGGGTGAGGGCCATGGTGCAGACGGCGAGGTCGACGGAGTCGTCGTCGAGCGGCAGCGCCTCCAGCCGGCCGGTGCGGAACTCGGCCTGCGGGGCGCGCTCGCGGGCCCGGGCGATCATCTCCGGCGACTGGTCCACCCCGATGGTGCGGTGGCCGCGGGCCAGTAGCGCGGCGGTCTGCCGGCCGGTGCCGCAGGCCGCGTCCAGCGCGACCCCGGCCGGGAGGCCGTCGAGCAGGCCGTGCAGCACCGGTTCCTCGACCTGGATGAAGGAGCTGGGCAGCGAGTCGTAGCGCTGGGCCCACTCGGCGTAGCCGCCCGCGAGTTCGAGCTCGTGGATCTCGGCCTCGGCGTCCGGCATGGGTTCGTCGTCCTGGGTGGCGAACCTGCGGATCTCCTCGACCCGGGCCTTGAGGAAGGCCTCGTCGCCCCCGACCGCGTTGCGCAGCAGGGCCATTCCCTCGATGCCCAGGATCAGTTCACGGACGCGGAGTCTGTTGTCCATTCGTTTTCCCCTCGACTTCCGTACGACAGGAGACATGGTGCCGCAACCCGTTCCCGGCTACCCCGTCCGACGGGACGGCAGACGTGCCCGGATCCGCATGTCCGGAAAGGCGTGCCGACTGGCCGAAGCACGGCCCGTGGAAAGGGCGGTGGCGGGCGCGCTAGCGTGACCGTCCGATCATTCGAGGAATGCTGGGGGCAGCATGATCGAGGGGTATTTCGGCCGGGAAAGCGTCGTCGCGGGAGACACCCTGGTGTGCCACGTCTCCACCGACGCGGCGGCCTTCCGGCTCTGTTTCTACCGGCTGGGGGAGCGGGTGGAGTTCATCGCCCGGACGGGGTGGCACCCGGGCGTCCACCGTCCGCCGCCGCCGCACCCGGACGGCGTGGCCGGCCACGCCTCCCCGGCCGAGGACTGGGGCTGGCCCCCGTACGCCTTCGCCGTCCCGGCGGACTGGGCGCCGGGGATCTACGTGGCACTGTTCGTCGAGCGCGGCACCGGCGCCGAACCGGCCGACCCGGTGCTGGACGGCGCGACCCTGGAGGGCCCCGAGCGGGAGTTCTTCGTGGTCAGGCCGGTGCACCCGGGCCGGCACTCCCGCATCCTGTACAAGAAGTCCAGCTACACCCGGCACGCCTACAACCGGGCCGACCACCCGGCGGCCGAGCGCGCCGCCAGCCTCTACGACAACCCGGTGTACCAGGACGGCGCCGACGGCCGGCCGCGCGGCCACAAGCTGAGCCTGCACCGGCCCGGCGGCATCATCGACCTGGCGTACTGGGACGCACCGTTCATCGCTTGGCTGGCACGCAACGGCTACCCCGTCGAATACTGCACCGACCTGGACCTGCACGAGAATTCCGCCCTGCTGGCCGACTACGACCTGCTGCTCAGCGTCGGGCACGACGAATACTGGAGCGCGGCGATGCGCGCCCGGGTGGAATCCTTCGTCGCGGGCGGCGGAAACGTGGCTTTCCTGAGTGCCAACACCTGCTGGTGGCGAATCCATCCGACCGACCGGAACACCGCTTTCGTCTCGGACACCGACCACCGGGTCGGTGACGCCTACCCCCACCTCCCGGCGACCGATCTGTGGTGGGCGGAAAAACCGGACGGCGTGGGCGAACCGGAGAATTCCCTGACCGGCGTGAGTTTCCGCAACGGCGGCATGTGGCCGGGCGAGTGGCCGGGCGACCGGCCGCTGGACGGCTACACCGTGCAGCACGCCGACCACTGGATCTACCGGGGGACCGGACTGCGCGACGGCTCGGACGGCGGCCCGGCCGACGCGCTGGGCGCCGGCACCCCGCTGGTCGGCTACGAGTGCGACGGCGCCGCGATCGCCTACGGCCCGGACGGCGTGGCCCGGGCGACCGGCGCGGACGGCACCCCCGCCTCCTTCCTGGTGCTCGGCGTCCACCTGCTGCGGCCGGTCCACGAGGACTTCCACACCCTGAAGTGGGGCCACTGGAACTGCCCCGAGCGCGAGCCGGGCGCCACCGGGCCGCGGGCCGCCACGATGGGGCTGTACACCCGGGGCGGCACGGTCTTCACGGCCGGCACCACCGACTGGCCGGCGGTGGTCGGCCGCGGGCAGGACGCGGCCGTCGAGCAGGTCACCCGCAACCTGCTCGACCGGCTGCGCCACCGCCTCGGCGTGGACCGGGCGGTGGAGGGGGCTGCGGACGGTCCGGTGGACCGGGCGGCGGATCCGTCACCAGCTCCGCCACCGCCGCCAGACCGGTGATCCGGACGGCCCCGCCGTGCACCGGCGGGGCCTCGCCGTCCACCGCGCGGTCCGGCCGCCACAGGTGGGCCGCCCGCATGCCCATGGCCAGCGGGCCCTCGACGTCCGGACCCCAGGCGTCCCCGACGAACAGGGCCTCCTCCGGCCGCAGGCCGCACCCGTCCAGCACCGTCCGGAAGATCCGGGGGTGCGGTTTGCGGGCGCCTGCCCGGGCGGAGGTGACCACCACGTCCAGCAGGTCGGCGAGCCCGACCCGGGCGACGGCCCGGTCCAGGTCCCAGTACCAGTTGGAGCAGAGCGCGACCACCAGCCCGCGCCGGCGCAGCCCGGCCAGGGTCTCCTGGACGTCGTCGAACAGCTCCAGGTGGATGGCCTTGATGGCGGTGTCCAACTCGGCGGCGAGTCCGTCCAGTTCCCCGGCGGGCACCCCGCAGGCCCGGGCCCTGGTCCTGAGTCGCTCCAACTCCCAGGCCAGATAGGACTGTTCGCTGACCGAGTGGGCCACGTGCTGCTCGCCGTCGGCCGGGCCGACCGACCACTGGTCGCCCCAGCGGGCCCCCGCCGCGCCCAGCCCGCGCCGCTCGAACACCGAGGCGTGGCTGGGCGGCAGCGGGTCGACCATCCGGACCAGGGTCCCGTAGAAGTCGAAGATCACGCCCCGGATGCGGGTCATCGGGGTCAGTACCTCCCGTACCGCCGGGGGAAGTAGTCCTCCAGCCCGCCCTCGCGCTCGATGTCCACGGTCGAGCAGTGCAGCCCGCCGCCGAACGGGCCGACCGCGCGGAACGGGACGGGGACGATCTCGAAGCCGTACCCGGAGAGCTGGTCGGCCAGTCGGACCTCGTTCTCCTCGATGCACAGCGTGTTGTGGTCCAGGTTCAGCATGTTGGCCGCCAGCCAGGGGCTGCAGAAGGACAGCTTCGGCGGGTGGTCCCAGCTGGCCGGCTGCACGGCCTCGACGATCTCCCAGTCGTTGAGCTTGAAGAACTCCATCAGCTCGGGGTCGGCGAGCCGCTCCCCGCAGTGCAGCACCAGGCCCGGGCGCAGCGGGACCCAGGTGGAGTCGATGTGCAGCGGGTGGGTGTTGGTGGACGTCACGGCGTGCACCCGGTGGTCGGGGAAGTGCCGCTTGAGCCAGTCGTAGCCGCTGCGGTTGGTGACGAAGGACAGCTGGACGAACAGGTCCTTGCCGAACCGGGCCACGTCGGCGGCGTCGAACAGCGGCTCGGCCTCGGTGAGCACCAGGTCGTAGTCGCGCACCCGGGCCAACTGCTCCTCGGTGGTCTGGGTGTTGAAGGTGTCCCAGAACCCGGCGTGGTAGGAGTCGTCGGTCAGCCGGGGCTTGGGCGCGGCCTCCCAGCGCATCCGCGGGTCGCCGTCGAACAGGCTCTGCAGCACCGGCCGGTAGCACAGGTACTCGAACCAGCGGCTGCGGTAGGACATGGTCGCTTCCAGCACCTCGTTGCCCACGGTGAGCAGCAGGTCCCGGGGCGGCATGCAGCCGAACATGGAGGGCTGGGTCCACTCGGGGGTGGTGACCGGCGCGCTGAAGTCGAGCGGGGTGGGGCGGTCCACCCGGATGCCGCGGCGGCGCAGCAGCTCGGCGAAGGCGTCAAGTTCCTCGTTGGCCGCGGCGGTCATGTCCTCGGGCATCGGCCCGTAGGTGCCCAGCGGGAAGCCGTCGTCCGGGTAGTCCCGGCGGACCGCGAGCTCCGGGGCCTGGACCATGGTGCCGTCGGCGCGGCCGACGATGACGTGCCGCAGGGGGTCCCAGCCGTTCCAGGCGTTGACGCGGAGGGGGCGGGTGTTCGGGTCCGTGGTCTGCGCGCCGAGCTCGGTCACGTGCGCATCCTTCGGTAGGGGGTGTGTGTGCTGCCAAGGTGCAACCGGGGGCCGTCACCGTCAAGAGTTGCCCGATTGCCGATGGTGACCTTTGCGTCATTGTTCGCGTTGACGGGACGGGGTGACCGTTTGTGCCTCCGGAGGGATCGCCCCATGTGTCGATAGCATCGATCTGACGTCGGGTCAGTTGATCGTCAGCACCGTGATGGCCGAAAGTCGGTTCCCCCGGCGTGAGTTGAGGCTCAGCGGGTAACTGCGCCCAGCAAGTCGGCGGAGGAGGAGGGGTCATGACAAGAACGGTGCGCGGGGTGGTCGCGACCGCGTCGGCCGTCGCGTTGCTGGCGGGCGCGGCGGCCTGCGAGAGCGGCGGAGGCGGATCGGCGAAGGGCTCCCAACGGCTCACCGTCTGGCTGACCGTCGACGCCCAGGAGAGCTGGCCGGACCTCGTGGCGGCCACCAACACCCGCTTCGCGCAGCAGCATCCGGGTGTGGACGTCGCCGTCGAATACCAGCAGTGGACCACCAAGAACCTCAAGCTGGACGCCGCCCTGGCCGGCCGCGACGTGCCGGACGTGGTGGAGATGGGCAACAGCGAGGTGGTGAACTACCTCGTCAACGACGCCTTCGCGGCCGTCGACCCGGCGAACTACGACCACTCGGCCGAGTGGCTCCCCGCGCTCAAGGAACCCTGCGAACTCAACGGCCGCACCTACTGCGTCCCCTACTACGTCGGCGCCCGGGTCGGCATCTACCGCACCGACCTGTTCCAGCAGGCCGGACTGACGAAGGCCCCCGACACCTACCCCGAGCTGATCACGGACCTCGACGCGCTGAAGGCCAGGTTCGGTGCCCAGGACCACGCCTTCTCCGCGCTCTACATGCCCGGCCGCTACTGGTACGCCGCGCTGGCGTTCCTGAAGGACGCCGGCGGCGACATCGCGGTGAAGACCGGCGACCAGTGGAAGAGCGCGCTGTCCACACCCAAGTCGGTGGCCGGGCTGAAGGCCTGGAAGGACCTGCTGGACGCCTACTACGTCGGGGACCGCTCCAAGGACAACGGGGACGAACCCGCCGTGGTCGGCCAGGGCAAGGTCGCGATGTTCTACGGCAACACCTGGGAGGCCGAGGCCGCCGCCGACCCGCAGTCCGGCGGGGACCCGGCACTGAAGGGCAAGTTCGCGACCTTCCCCTTCCCCGGCCCCTCCGGCGGACCGCTGCCGCCCTTCCTGGGCGGCTCCGAACTGGCCGTCCCGACCAAGTCGAAGAACCAGCAGCTCGCCCAGGACTGGATCAAGCTGTTCACCGACCGGACCTCCCAGCAGCGCCTGATCAAGGCCAACACCCTGCCCAACAACACCGCCCAGCTCGCCGACGTGGACCCGGCCGGCGTCAACGGCTCCGCGGCCAAGGCCGCCGCCCGCGGCTGGGTGACCCCGCCGGCCCCGGGCTGGGTGGCGGTCGAGAAGGCCAACATCCTCCAGGAGATGCTGGAGGACATCGCCACCGGCAAGCACACGGTCGAGGACGCGACGAAGACGGCGGACGGCCGGATCGACGCCGTCATCAACAAGAACTGAGGTGGCACGATCCCCCCGGGACCCGCGATCAGGAGCGCCGAACCCGTCGCACCCGCCGACCCCGCCGTGCCCGCGCGCCGACCGGGCGGCGCCCGCCGGGCGCGCCGGGCCACCCCGTACCTGCTGATCGCGCCGATGGTCGGCACCCTGCTGCTGGTGCTCGGCTACCCGCTGGTCGACATGGTCCTGCTCTCCTTCAAGGACATGACCCGCAAGCAGCTGTTCGCCGGCACCGCGCCGCCCTGGGTCGGGCTGGACCAGTACCGGACGGTCCTGTCGGACGGCTTCTTCTGGGCCGTGGTCGCGCGCACGGTGGCCTTCGCCCTCGTCTGCGCGGGGCTCACCATGCTGTGCGGGCTGGCGTTCGCGCTGCTGCTGCGCGCGGTCTCGTCCTGGGTGCGGGTGGTGCTGGTCGGGGTCCAGGTCGCGGTGTGGGCGATGCCGTTCATGGTCGCCGCCTCGGTGTTCCGCTGGCTCTCCGACGCGGACTACGGCGTGGTCAACTGGCTGCTCGGCCGGGTCACCGGGGCGGACTTCCGCGGGCACAACTGGTTCAGCAACCCCTGGCAGGGCTTCGCCGTCATCGTCGCCGTCGTGGTGTGGGGGGCGATCCCGTTCGCGGCCATCACACTGCACGCGGCGCTCACCCAGGTGCCCGCCGAACTGGAGGAGGCCGCCCGGGTCGACGGCGCGCGCGGCGTGGCCCTCTTCCGCCACGTCACCTTCCCGATGATCAGGCCGCTGTTCACGGTGGTCGCGGCACTGTCGGCGATCTGGGACTTCGGGGCGTTCAGCCAGATCTGGCTGATGCGCGGTGGCCAGCCGGAGCGGGACTACTACCTGCTCGGCGTCTACTCCTTCATCGAGTCCTTCGCGGTCAACCGCTACAGCGCGGGCGCGGCGATCGCCCTGGTCACCGTCGTCCTGCTGCTCGGCGGATCCGCGGTCTACCTGCGCCAGGTGCTGCGGACGGGAGAGGTCGAATGACGAGCCGGGACCGCAGACGGCGGCGCAACCGCCGGATCGCCGACGCCGTCGGGCTGCTCGCCGCCGCCGTGATGGCCTTCCCGGTGTACTGGATGGTGCTGACCGCGTTCCGGCCCGCCAGCCAGATCCTCCACCTGCCGCCGCAGTTCTGGCCCAGCTCGGTCACCCTGGACAACTTCCGCCGGGCAGTGAGCTCGGACGGCTTCTGGTCCAACGTCCGCTCCAGCGTGGTGATCGGCGTGGGCACGGTGCTGATCTCCCTGGTCATCGGCACCCTCGCGGCCTTCGCGGTCGCCCGGTTCGCCTTCGCCGGCCGGCGGGCCCTGGTGCTGGCGCTGCTCTGCGTCCAGACCATCCCGCTGATCGCCCTGGTCATCCCCGTCTACCTGCTGCTCAACGACCTCGCCCTGACCGACACCCTGACCGGCGTGATCCTCACCTACCTCGCCTTCGCCCTCCCCTTCACGGTCTGGATGCTGCGCGGCTTCATCGTCGCCATCCCCCCGGAACTGGAGGAGGCCGCCATGGTCGACGGCTGCGGCCGGCTGGGCGCCTTCTGCCGGGTCACCCTGCCGCTGCTCGCCCCCGGCCTGGTGGCCACCTCGATCTTCGCCCTGGTGCAGGCCTGGAACGAGTACGTGCTGGCGTACGTCCTGCTGTCCAGCAACTCCAAGCGGACGCTGCCGATCTGGCTGGTCTCCTTCCAGACCAGCTTCGGCACGGACTACGGCGGCCTGATGGCGGGGGCGACCCTCACCGCGCTGCCGGTGGTGGTCGCCTTCCTGCTCGTCCAGCGCCGGATCGCCGCCGGCCTCGCCACCGGCGCGATCCGGGGCTGACGGCCCGGCGGCCCGTCAGCCCCGGCGCCCGGCCGGGGGAGGGGACAGCGGGCCTCAGCCCGGGAGCCCGACCGAGAGGGCGTGCCGGAACACGTCGCGCGGGTCCCAGCGGGCCTTGACCCGCTGGAGGCGCGGGTAGTCGTCCTTGTAGTAGAGGGTGTGCCAGGGGACGCCGGAGGTGTTCCAGGCCGGATCGGCGAGGTCGACGTCCGGGTAGTTGATGTACGAGCCGTCGCTCACCTCACCCGGCACGGGCACGCCGCCGGTGTCGGCGTAGACGTCCCGGTAGAGCTCGCGCACCCAGGAGAGGTTGGCCGCGTCGTCCCCCGGGTCGGCCCAGACGCTGTGGTAGACCGCCTTCATCACGACGTCGCGCTGGGCCACCGCGGTGGCGCCGGGCTCCACGGCGCGGACCTGCCCGCCGTAGCCGACCACCAGCAGGCCGCACTCGGGGTTGCCCCCGGCATTGGTCAAGTGGCGGTAGACCGCCGCCAGTTGGTCCTCGGTGAAGGAGCGTCGGAGGTAGCCGGCCTTGCCCTTGTAGCGGCGGGTGATGATGTCGCCGGCCTCGCCGTTGCCCGGCCAGGTCATCGGGTAGAGCCAGGGGACGGTCGCGCTGCCGCCGCCCGCGTCGAGGCCGGTGCCGGTGTTCACCCGGTCGACGAAGTCCTGCACCAGCGCGGCCGCACCGGGGAGGTCGGCGTCGATCTGGACCACCATCGAGAAGCCGGTCGCCGACCAGTGGTTGAGCCGCAGAACGGCGTACAGACCGGCGCCGGGCGAGCCGGGGTCGCTGTTGCGCTCGTGCCACTCGCAGAAGTTGCGCAGCAGGGTGGTGAGCGCCCGCTCGGTCGTCCTCGCCCGGTCCCAGGGCCACTCCACCAGCCGCTCCAGCATGTGGGCGGGCGACGGCGGCAGCAGCCGGCCCGGGTCCGGTGCGGCCGACCGGGCCTCGGCGTCGGCCTGCGGCGAGCGCAGCCAGTACCTGGTCACCACGCCGAAGTTCCCGCCGCCACCGCCGGTGTGCGCCCACCACAACTCCCGTGCGGGGTCGTCCGGTTCACGGGTGGCGACGACCGCGCGGGCGGTGCCGTCGCGGTCGACCACCACCACCTCGACGCCGTACAGGTGGTCCACCACCGAGCCGTAGCGCCGCGACAGCGGGCCGTACCCGCCGCCGACCAGGTGGCCGCCGGCGCCCACCTCGGGGCAGCCGCCGGCCGGCAGGGTGACGCCCCAGCCCTTGAACAGCGTCCGGTACACCCGGCCGAGGGTGGCACCCGGCTGGACCTCGAAGGCGCGCCGCACCGGGTCGTAGCCCACCGCGTCCAACGGCGAGAGGTCCAGCAGCAGCCGGATCGCCGGGTCGGCGGTGAGGCCCTCGAAGCAGTGGCCGCCGCTGCGCACGCCGATCCGCCGCCCGGAGCGGACCGCGGCCTGGACCGCCCGGACCACCTGCTCGGTGCTGCCGGCCACCAGGATCTCCTCCGGGCGGCCGACGAAGCGCTGGTTGTCGCCCAGCAGCAGGGCGTCGTAGCGCGGGTCGCCGGGGCGTACGGCGGCCGGGCCGAACGGCGCCGGGTCGCCCGGCCCGCCCGCCGGGGCGGGGTCCGCCACCGCGGGGGCGGCGGCGGACCCGGCCAGCCCGGCGGCCAGGCCCCCCGCGGCGGCGAGCAGGGTGTGGCGGCCCGGGCGGGCGGCCGGTCGGTCGGGATGACTCATCATCAACTCCCGGATGGTGGCGGGCGGTCGTCCCCGTAGCATGCCCGCGCCGGCGGGGGCCTGCCCAGGGGGCGGGCGGACGTGTCGCCGACCCACCCGACACGGCGAAGCACCCGACACGCCGGCCCACCCGACACGCCGACGCACCGCGCGGCGCGATGCCGACGCGCGGTGCGTTGGTCGGCCGTCAGGCGCCGCGCAGGTCGAGGACGAGCTCGCGCGGCAGGCCGTGGGTGTCGTGGAGGTAGTGCAGGTCGTCCTCGCTCAGTGGGCCGCGGAACCGGGGGCGGGAGAGCACCCGGCGGCCGCGCTCCAGCAGCAGGTCGAACCGTCGCTCCTCCTCCAGCAGCACCCGGCGGACCACCTCCGGGGGCAGCTCCTGGCGGAAGTGGTCGAGGGTGTGCCGCAGCAACTCCTCCGGCAGGTCGCCGAGTCCGCGCCCCGGGTCGTCCCGGCGCAGCACGGTGAGCACCCGGCGGAGCAGTCGGCGCAGCACGTAGCCGCGGCCGGTGTTGGACGGGCGGACGCCGTCGCCGATCACCAGCACGGCCGAGCGCAGATGGTCGCCGACCAGGCGCAGCGAGGGCTCGTCCAGCGGCCACAGCGGCGGGAGCAGCTGGCGCCAGGGGTCGAACACGTCGCACTCGAAGACCGAGGAACGGCCCTGCAGCAGCGAGGAGAGCCGCTCCAGGCCGAGCCCGGTGTCCACGTTGCGCTGGGGGAGCGGGACGAGCGAGCCGTCGTCGAGCCGCCGGTGGCGCATCATCACGTGGTTCCACACCTCGACCCAGCGGTCGTCCCCGGTGGGGGTCGATTCCGGCGGGGTGTCGCCGGTCCACAGGAAGATCTCCGAGTCGGGGCCGCAGGGGCCGGTCGGCCCGTTGGACCACCAGTTGTCCTCGACGGTGAGCTCGACCGGGACCCCGAGGCCCTCCCACAGCTCCAGCGAGCCGGTGTCCGGGCCGACCTGCTCGTCCCCGCCGAAGACGGTGACGTGCAGCCGGCCCGGATCGACGCCGAAGCCGTCGGTGAGCAGCCGGTAGCCCCAGTCGAGGCTCTGCGGGCCCTCGTAGTCGCCGAGCGACCAGCTGCCGAGCATCTCGAAGACGGTCAGGTGGGTGAGGTCGCCGACCTC
This sequence comes from Kitasatospora sp. NPDC089509, assembly GCF_044749365.1. Classification (NCBI taxonomy): domain Bacteria; kingdom Bacillati; phylum Actinomycetota; class Actinomycetes; order Kitasatosporales; family Streptomycetaceae; genus Kitasatospora; species Kitasatospora sp. NPDC089509. The sequence continues at coordinate 295,963 of NZ_JBIVHS010000002.1, forward strand.
GTCCAGGTCGGTGGTGCGCAGGCAGCGCTGCACGTTCACCAGCCGGCGGCCGAGCGGGTGCGGGCGGCCCTCCAGGTAGGGGGTGAGGGGGTGCATCCCGGAGGTGGTGAACAGCACCGGGTCGCCGGGCGGGGGGATCAGGGTCGAGCCGGTGATCCGGTGGTGGCCGTGTTCCTCGTAGTACTCCAGGAACGTGCGGACGAGCTGGTCGGTGTTCATGGCGGTGGCTCCTTCGCGGGGAGGGAGGCGCCGGAGAACGGACCGCGCGAGCACCGGGACCGAGGCGGGAACGCCTCGAAGCCACCACCGGCGGACCGTTTCCGGTCGCCGGGGGGAGGGGGTACGTCAGGCGGCGGCGGCCGGCGAGCTGGTCGCTCGCGCGGCTGCGGTGAGGCTTCGATCCATGACGTCCATGCCGACGAGGGTAACGTGCCGCCTACCCGGAGCGCGAACGGTTTACGGGCGTCCCGCGCCGACCGGACCGACGGAGCCGACGGAGGTGATGGAGCTGACGGAGCCGACCGGGCCCGCCGCCCGGCGCGACGCGGAGCCGAGCTCGCCCGCCCGGCGGAGCAGGGCGAGGGCCTGCTCGGTGGGGGAGCCGGCCGGCGCGGTGTGGACGACGAGTGCCTGCTCCGGTGCGGCGGCGATCGACAGCAACTGCTGGGTCACCAGCAGCTCGCCCACCACCGGGTGGTGCAGCCGGTGGGCGTCGGTGTCGCACGGCGCGACCCGGTGGTCGGCCCACAGGGCGACGAACTCCGGGCTGTTCATGGTCAGTTCGCCGATCAGCTCGGCGAGCAGCCGGTCCTCCGGATGCCGGCCGACGGCGGCGCGCAGGTTCCCGACCACGGTCCGGGCCTTGCGCGGCCAGTCCGCGTACAGCTCCCGGGTGTGGGCGTCCAGGAACAGCATCCGGTTGAGGTTCGGACGCCGCGCCGGGTCGTCCGGGCTGTCCCGGTCCAGGTGTCCGGCCAGCAGGGCGTGGCCGAGGGCGTTCCAGGCCAGCACGTCGGTACGGCGGCCGAGCACCACCGTCGGGACACCGTCGAGGGCGCGCAGCAGGTCGCGGGTGCCGTCCGTCAGCCGCTCCGGCCGGGGGCGGCGCACCCGGGGCGCGTGCCGGGCCGCGTCGGCGAGCCGGTCGAGGTGCTCCCGCTCGTGGTCGCCGAGCAGCAGGGCCCGGGCGATCGCGTCCAGCACCTCGGCCGACGCCCCCCGGGACAGCCCCTGTTCCAGCCGGGTGTAGTACGAGACGCTGACGCCCGCCAGCTGGGCCACCTCCTCCCGCCGCAGCCCGGCCACCCGCCTGCGCGGTCCGAGCTGGCGCAGGCCGACGTCGGCGGGCCGCAGCCGCGTCCGGCGGGCCCGGAGGAAGTCACCGAGGGGTCCTGGTCCGTTCATCCCCCCAGTATTCGGTGGGCGGCCCGGCCCCAGCCACACCCTGCGGGTGGTAGGAAAGGGCGGGTCTGGCCCCCGCCGGCCGGAACGCCGAGGCTCGGTTCGAGTTGGCCGCCCGCCCCGGGGCGGCCCAGGACCGGAGGACGGACCCGTGCACCACCACCCGGAACACGACCACTCGGAACAGCGCCACCCGGAACAGCTCATCCTCGGCGACGTCACCGTCACCCGGGTCAAGGAGTTCTACGGCCCGGTCGGGCTGACCCCCGGGGAGTTCTTCCCGGACAGCCCCGACGGCGCGTGGCAGCGCCACCGGGACTGGCTGGCCCCCGACTTCTGGGACCCGGCGACCGACCAGTGCCGCTCGGCCGTCCAGACCTGGCTGCTGCGCAGCGGGGGCCGCACCATCCTGGTCGACACCGGGGTGGGCAACCACAAGGAGCGGCCGCACGCTCCGGTGTGGCACCGGCTGGAGACGGACTTCCTGGCCGGCCTGGCCGCCGCCGGAGTGCGGCCCGAGGACGTCGACCTGGTGGTCAACACCCATCTGCACGTCGACCACGTGGGCTGGAACACCCGTCTCGACGGCGGGAGTTGGGTCCCGACGTTCCCCAACGCCCGCTATCTGATGCCGCGCCGCGACTTCGAGTTCTGGGACCCGGCCAACGGCCACCGCAGCGTGCTCGGCGAGGGGAACGGGAACGTCTTCGAGGACAGCGTCGCGCCGGTCCACCGGGCCGGACTGGTGGAGCTGTGGGACGGCGGCCACCGGATCGACCGGGACCTGCGGCTGGACCTGGCGCCCGGGCACACCCCCGGAACGTCCGTGCTCACCCTGGACTCCGGCGGCGAACGGGCCCTGTTCGTCGGGGACATCCTGCACACCGCCCTCCAGATCGCCGAACCGGACGTCAACTCCCGCTTCTGCGAGGACCCGGCGCGATCCCGCGCCACCCGGCGCCGGCTGCTCGGCGAGGCCGCCGACCGGCACGCACTGGTCTTCCCGGCGCACTTCGGCGGCAGCGGCGCGGTCCGGGTCGAGCGCCGGGGAGCGGGCTTCGCGGTCAAGGACTGGGCGGCCCTCCCGCGCATCGCCTGACCCCATTCGATCACCAGAGAGGAACCAAGTCCCATGTCCCGACCGTCAGACCCGCTCGTCACGACCCCGGCCGGAGTCGTCCGCGGCGCCCGCGTCCGCCCCGGCGAGCGCTACCGCGCCGTCCCCTACGCGGCGGCCCCCACCGGCGCCGGCCGCTTCGCCCCGCCCGCACCGCACCCCGGCTGGTTCGGCGTCCGCGACGCCACCCGGCCCTCGCCCACGGCCCCGCAGCCGCCCCGCGTCTTCGACGGGCTCGATGTGAGCCCCTACTTCGGGCCGGGCTGGGTGCCCGGCGCGGAGTACCTCACCGTCGACGTCCACACGCCCGCCGCCGACGGCGGACGCCGCCCGGTGATGGTCTTCGTGCACGGCGGCGGCTTCATCGCCGGCTCCAACCGGGCTGCCCTGTACGACGGTTCGGCCTTCGCCCGGGACGGCGTCGTCCTGGTGACGGTCAACTACCGCCTCGGCATCCCCGGCTTCCTCGACCTGCCGGGCGCCCCGCCCAACCGGGGCGTGCTGGACGTGCTCGCCGCGCTGCGCTGGGTGCGCGACACGATCGCGGCCTTCGGCGGCGACCCGGGGAACGTCACCGTCTTCGGGGAGTCCGCGGGTGCCACGCTCATCTGCGCGCTGCTGGCGCTGCCGGAGGCCCGGGGACTGTTCCGGCGGGCGATCGTCCAGAGCGGCAGCGGCACCGGCGCGTTCACCCCGGAGCAGGCCCGGCGGGTCACCGCCGCCGCGGCCGCCCTCCTGGGGGTGGAACCGTCCGCCGAGGCGTTCGCGGCCGTCCCGGACGAGCGGCTGGTGGCCGTCCTGCCCGCCCTCGTCGGCCTGGACCTGCGCACCGACACCGCCGTGGACCCGCTGGCCGGACTCAGCCCGCTCGGCCTGGTGCTGCCCGTCCAGCCCGCCGACGCGCTGGCGGCCGGCCCGGCCCGGGACGTCGACCTGCTGATCGGCACCAACGCGGAGGAGGCCAACCTCTACCTGGTGTCGCAGGGCGCCTTGGAGTCCACCACGGCGGCGGAGCTGGAGGCCGCCGCCGCCCGCCTGCTGGCGGACCCTGGCACCGTCCTCACCGCCCTCCGCACGGCCCGGCCGCACGCCACGCCGGGCGAACTGCGCTCCGCCGTGCTCGCCCACGCCCTGTTCGAGGCCGGTACGGAGCGCATCGCCCGGGCCCACGCCGCGATCACGGGCGGCGGCCGCACCCACCGCTACACCTTCGGCTACCGCTCCACGGCCCTGGACGGCCGGCTCGGCGCCGCCCACACCATCGAGCTGCCCTTCGTCTTCGACCTGGCCGACGAGCCCTGGCTGCACGGCCCCGACGGCCTGCTCGGCCCCGACCCCGCCCCGGCCGGGTTGGCCGCCCGGGTGCACGGCGCCTGGACCGCCTTCGCCCGCACCGGCGATCCGGGCTGGCCGCCTTACGACCCCGACCACCCGGCGGCGGAGCCCCTCGGCGGCTGACCGCCGCTGCTGGTTCAGTCCTACCCTGGAGGGCATGGACGCGCTCGGGATGCCCTCTGCCGACCCGGTGGCCGATACGGCCGGGCTGGCGGTGCTGGTGCGGCGGCTGGCCGGGCGCGGGGTGGTGGTGCTCAGCGGGGCGGGGCTGTCCACGGAGTCGGGGATCCCGGACTACCGCGGCGAGACCGGCAGCCGGCGGCGCGCGGCGCCGATGACGTACCAGGAGTTCACCGGGAGTGCGGCGGCCCGGCAGCGGTACTGGGCCCGCAGCCACGTCGGCTGGCGCTCGATCGCGGGGGCCGAGCCGAACGCCGGGCACCGGGCGGTGGAGCAGCTGCGCCGGTCCGGGCACGTCGCTGCGGTGATCACCCAGAACGTGGACGGCCTGCACCGCGCGGCCGGTACCCGCACCGCCGTGGAGCTGCACGGCGGGCTGCACCGGGTGGTGTGCCTGGCCTGCCGCCGGACCAGCCCGCGCACGGAGCTGGACCGGCGGCTGGAGGAGCTGAACGGCGGCTTCCGGGACGGCCCGGCGCTGGTCAACCCGGATGGCGACGCCGAGTTGACCCAGCCGCTGGTGGACGACTTCCAGGTCGCGGACTGTGCGGTCTGCGGGGGAGTGCTCAAGCCGGACGTGGTGTTCTTCGGCGAGAGCGTGCCCAGGCCGAGGGTCCAGCGCTGCTTCGAACTCGTCGACGCGGCCCAGGCGTTGGTGGTACTGGGCTCTTCGCTGACGGTGATGTCGGGGCTGCGCTTCGTGCGCCGGGCCGCCCGCGCGGGCACGCCGGTGGTGATCGTCAACCAGGGCGCGACCCGCGGGGACGAGCTGGCCGAGGCCCGGGTCGGCCTGCCGCTGGGGGCGGTGCTGACCGAGGCGGCCCGGCGGGTCAGGGCCGGCGCCGGCCCGGCGAACCTCAGGGCCTGCCGGTGAGGGCGTGCAGAGCGGCCGTGAGAGCACGGAAGAAGCGGTCCCGGGTGGCCTCGTCGACCAGGTCGAGGGAGAGGTACGGGTTGAGGTCCTCCAGCTCGATCAGGAGGAGGTCGCCCTCGGGGGTGCGGCAGGCGTCGACCCGCTGGATGCCGTGCTCGACGGTGTTCCAGGCAATGAAGCGCCGGGCGAACTCCAGGTCGGCGGCGCTGGGTTCGTACGCTTCGAGGTGCCAGCGCCGCTCGGGGTCGGGGGCGTGCAGGGCGTACTGGAAGGCGTCGTCGACGAAGTAGAACGAGACCTCGTAGCGGAACGGGATCAGCGGCTGGACCAGCACGTCCTCCTGGAACGGGACGGTGTCGAGCTGCTCGCGGGGGAGGATCCGCAGGCCGATGGAGTCGGCGCCGAGCTTGGGCTTGACGACGTACTCGGGCACCACGGGCAGCCGGTCGAGGTCGGCGGCCCGGTCGACGGTGGGGATGACGGGGTACCCGGCGGCGGTGAGGTCGAGCAGGTACTGCTTGCCCGCCATGTCGGCGCGCCCGGTCAGCTGGGTGTACACCCGGGTGCCGCGCTCCAGTGCCTGCCGGCGGAAGTCCTCGTACGCGCCCGGGTGGTTGAGCACCGGGCCGCTGTTGCGGACGAGCACCACGTCGAAGGAGTCCATCAGCCGGGCGGCGTCCAGCGGGTGGCAGAGGGCGACGTCGAAGTCCTCGCGCAGCCGGGTGGAGAGCCGGATGTCCTCGTCGCAGTAGCGGCGGCCCCGGGCCTGGTAGCCGAGGTCGGTGACGAGGAGCACGCGGGGCTTGACGGTGGTCATGGCTCTCCTGAAGATCATCTGATCCGTTCAGCCTAACGTGCCGGGCCCCGAGCAGTCGCTGCTACGGCGGGGCGCCCGGCCCCGGCCCGGGGCCGCGGGGATCGGCCCGGTCGTCCCGGGGCCGCGCGGGCGCCTCCGCGACCGGGATCCGCGGCAGCGCGTACGGGTGCCGGTCGCGCAGGTAGCCGATGAGGTGCTCGCGCAGCCGGCAGCGCAGCTCGAAGGCGTCGCTGCCGTCGGCCGCCGTGGCCAGCACCCGGACGACGATGGTGGTCGGCGTGGTGTCGACCACCTGGAGGGCGCTGCCCCGGCCGTCCCAGAGCTCGCTCTTCGCCAGGTAGTCCTCGAACTCCTCGCGCAGCAGCCCGATCGGGGCGTGGTGGTCGAGGTGGAGCAGCGCGGTGCCGGTGATCCGGCTGGAGCGGCGGGACCAGTTCTCGAACGGCCGCCCGACGAAGTACGACATCGGCATCATCAGCCGCCGCTGGTCCCAGGTCTCGATCACCACGGTGGTCAGGGTGATCTCCTCCACCGTCCCCCACTCGCCCGCCACCACCACGACGTCCCCGATCCGGGCCAGGTCACCGAAGGCCAGCTGCACCCCGGCGAACACATTGGCCAGCGTGCTCTGGGCGGCGACGCCCGCCACCACGCCGACCAGTCCGGCGGAGGCCAGCAGGCTGGTGCCGACGCCGCGCACCGCCGGGAAGGTCATCAGCACGGCGCCCAGCGTCACCACGGCGACCACCGCCTGGCCGATCCGGCCGAGCAGGCTGGCCTGGGTCCGGGCGCGGCCCGCCCAGGCCGGGTCGCGGCGGTGGAGGGCGAGCCGGGCGGCGCCGTCCACCAGGATCGCCACCAGGCGGCCGCACAGCCAGCCGCCGGAGGTGATCGACAGGATCACCGCCAGGTGCCGCAGCCCCTCGCGGGCGGCGGGCGGAGCGGCGACCCACGGCAGCGCGGCGGAGAGCAGCAGAGAGGCCGTCAGGGCCAGCACCGGGTGACGGCACCGGCGTAGCACCTCCGGGACGCCGCCGACGCCCCACGGGACGGACAGCCGGCCGGTGACCGTCCGGACGGTCCGGTCGAGGCCGTAGGTGAGCAGGGCGGCCGCGAGGCCGACCACCGCGAGGCGGAGCAGGCTCCACCACATCCGCTGCGCTCCTTTCCGCTCCCGGCGGGGGAGTTGAGGTCGACGACGGTGGTGATGTCGGCGATGACGTCGGAGTCGCCGACGGGCCCCGGCGCGGGCGCGGGGGCGGCCCCCGTACCCGCGCCGGGCGTCGCTTCAGGCGGTCAACAGGTCCTGGAGACCGCGGTCCCAGTCGATCCGGTCGTGTTCCTGCCCCGGCGGGACGAGCCGGACGGTCTCGGCCAGGAAGCCGGCCACGGCCGCCGAGGGCGCCGCGAGCAGGGCGACGCCCTCGGCGCCGGCCAGCGCGATCAGCACGCGGGCGTCGTCGAACGGCGAGACGTGCACGTCCCCCTCGCCGACGGGCGCGTGCAGGCCGGCCAGCAGCAGGTCGCGGGAGAGCGACCACACCGCGTCCGGCTGGTAGGAGGTGAAGTCCAGCTCCGCCGCGTGGGGTTCGGTGTCCCGGTAGGACCAGTCGACGTCCAGGTCCCGGCTGCGTTCGTCGCCGGTCAGCAGTCGCATGGTGATCCGGGTGGTGAGACGTTCCATCGAAGGGTTCCCCTTTCCCGGGTGGTTCCGGACGGGGCGGCCGCGGGCCGTCCCGGTCCGTTCGTCGGTGGTTGGCGGTCGGCCCGGCGGGGCCGGTCGTCCGGCGCGTCGCTGTCCTCCGGCTGCCCGGTCAGAGGATCCGGCCGCCGTAGTACGGGTCCCAGTAGGGCCCGAAGCGGCCACGGGTGTCGGCCTCCTGGCCGGGCCCGCCGTCGTCGAGGTCGGGGCTGTTCCTGATCTCGTCCTTGGTGCGGTCGACGTAGACCTTCTGCTCCCCGACCTCGATGCGGGTCACGGTGCCGGCCGGGAGCAGTACGCGCCGGCCGAGGATCCACGGCCCGGTGTCGACGACCAGGTACTGCTCGTCGACCTCCTCGGACAGCTTGTCGACCTTGCCGATCGCTCCGTCGGTGGCTTCGACGTGGAAGCCGATGAGGTCGGTGCCGGCGGTGTGCCCGGCGGAGGTGCGGAACTCCCAGATGGTGCGGCGTGCGGTCATGACTGCCTCCGTTCGTCTCGTCTCGTCCTGTTCGGTCCGGTACCGGTTCGGCTGCCCCCGATGCGGGCGTTCATGCCCCCGGATCGGCGTCCTGCCCGCCGTCGTGCGCGCCGTCGTGCCCGCTGTCGTGCCCGCCGTCCTGCTCGACGTGCCGCTTGAAGTCCCGGAGGTCGTCGATGACCCGGCGGTCGACGAAGCCGAGCGCCTCGGCGAGGTGCGCCCAGAGGCCGTGCGGTTCGACCTCCAGTTGGAGCATGACCCGGGTGGTGCGGTCGTCCACGCGGTGGAAGGTCACCACGCCGCTGTGGCGCACCGGGCCGTTCCCGCCGTCCCAGGCCACCCGCTGACCTGCCACCACCTCCGTCGTCACGGCCTCGAACTCCCGGCGGCCGCCGGCGGTTTCGACCACCCAGGTGCTGCCGTCGGCGCCGCCGGAGACGTCCACAGCGACGACGCCGCGCATGAAGTGCGGGAAGTCCTCGCAGTGGACCCACTGCCGGTAGACGTCGTCGACCGGGGCCGCCACCTCGACCGATTCCTCGATCCGTCCCATCGTCCGGTCCTCCTGCTCCTCCTCGGTCCGTGGTCCTGCACCCGGTCCGGGTGCCCCGATCCCGGCCGGGCATGCGCGGACGGCGTCCGGCGGCACCGTTTCCGGGGTCCGCCTCGGCCTCCGGTCGGCGTCCGGCTCGGGGCCCGGAGCGGGGTCCGGCCCGGCGTCCGGGTCGTTCGTTCACGCAATCCTCACAACGGCAACCGGCATGGAACCGGTCACGGCGGGTACCCGGGGACGGACCGTACGCCGAGGGGAAAGGACCGACATGGCCACGACCAGTGACGAACTCCTCCACTGCGTGACAGCCCCGAGCCCGGACGAGGCCGCGACGGTCGACGTGCCGGCCGCCCACCGCGCAGCCCGTGCCGCCCACCGCACCGCCGTCCCGGAGCCCGCCGCCCACCCGGACCTGCCCGAACTCGCCGGCGTCGAGGACCCGCGCCGGGTCGCGCCGGAGGACGCGCGCGAGCTGACCCGGACGCTGCTGGCCCGGCTGGCGACCCTGGAGGAGGGCACCCGGGCGTACTCCTACGTACGGGCCACGCTGATCGAACTCAACCTGTCGCTGGTGCGGTTCGCGATCCGCCGGGTCGGCAACCGCCGGGAGCCCGAGGAGGACCTGATCCAGGTCGGCTCGGTCGGCCTGATCAAGGCGATCGACCGCTACGACCCCGACCACGGCGCGGAGTTCGTCACCTTCGCGCTGCCGACCATCCTCGGCGAGATCCGCCGCCACTTCCGGGACGCCACCTGGGCCGTGCACGTGCCGCGCCGCCTCCAGGAACTGCGCATCACCCTGGCCAAGGCCCGGGACGTGCTGTTCCAACGGCTCGGCCGGGCGCCGACGGTGGCCGAACTGGCCGCGCACCTCGACCTCTCGCAGGAGGAGGTGATCGAGGGGCTCGCCGCCGCCAACGGCCACACCGCCGGCTCCCTGGACGCCCCGGTGACCGAGAGCGAGGAGGACCCGGGCCCGCTCGCCCAGCGGCTCGGCGCGGAGGATCCGCGCTACGACACGATCGAGAACCTGATCGTCCTCAAGCCGCTGGTCGCCGCCCTGCCGGAACGCGACCGGCAGATCCTGTCGATGCGCTTCGGCGAGGAGCTCACCCAGTCGCAGATCGGCGCCCGCCTCGGGCTGTCCCAGATGCACGTCTCCCGTCTCCTCAGTCGCACCCTGAAGCACCTGCGCGCGGACCTCACCGCCACCTGAGCGCCGCCCGGCCACCGGGAGCCCCCGCACCGCCGCGCACGCCACCCGCCACCCTGCCGCCGGGCCGCCCCCGGCCTGGTCCCGCGCCGGGTGGCGTGCGTACGCTCGTGGAGCACACCCGTGGAGGGAACACGACGACGATGCCAGCCGAGAAGACGATGCCCGCAGAGAACGAGTCCGTGACCGTGCCGCCGACCACCGCACCCTCCGACCCCTCCTGGACGGGCGTTCCGTCCGGGCCCGACCTGGCCGTGCACACCTACACCGACAGCCGGGCGGCCGTCTGCGCCCTGGCGGGCGACCTCGACATCGAGACCCTGGCCCCGGCCCGGAGCACGCTCGACCGACTGCTGGCGGAGCGCCCGCCGCTGCTCGTCGTCGACCTCGCCCAGGTCGGCTTCTGCGACTCCTCCGGCCTCAACCTGCTGCTGCAGACCCGGATGGCGGCCGCCGCGGCGGACGTGGGCTTCCGGCTCGCCGCGCCGTCCGTCACGGTGCAGCGGCTGCTGGAACTGACCTGCACGGACAGCGTCTTCTCGCTGCACCCGACCGTCGAAGCCGCGTCCGCCGCACCCCGGTGAGCGCCGCGACCGGGCGACGGCACGCATAATTCGGCAGTGGTCGGGAAACCGAGCAGACGACAGCGGAACGAAGCCGAACCAAGCCGAACGAAGCCGAACGAAGCGGAACGCAGTGCCGGAAGCGCACCGGAACCGCACCGAAACCGAGGGGAACCCGCACATGACGACCAGCCGGGCCACCCTGGACGGCGATCGGCCGGGCACCGGCCCCACCCTGCCGCCCGGCGGGCAGCGCCGGCGGCTGCACCTGGCCGGGCTGCCGAAGCCGGTCGCCCGCGCCCGGGCGTACACCACGCAGGCCGTCGCCGACTGGTCCTGGCCGACTGGCCCGGACGGCGGCCAGGACGACATCGTGCTGCTGGTCGCCGAGCTCGTCGCCAACGCGCTGCTGCACGCGGGCGGCCCGCTGGACCTCGTCCTCGACGCCTCCGAGACCCGGCTGCGGATCGAGGTCGGCGACCGTTCGACCGTGCTGCCCGAGCCGCGCCGACCGCACCGCCCCGGCCTGCCCGGCGGGCACGGGCTGTTCATCGTGCAGCGGGCCGCCAGCCGCTGGGGCGCGGTGCCGCACGACGACGGCAAGACGGTCTGGGCCGAGATCGACGCCCCGCGCCCGCCGTCCGGCGGCTGACCCACCCGGTCCGCTGTCCGCCGATCGGCGGCCGACACCCCCGAACACCGGCGTGTCGGGTTGACGGCGCATCGAATGGCGCACGGTCACCGGCCGACCGTTCGCCCGCGATGGGACTCTCGCCGAGGATGGGGAGGCCGACGGGCCTCCCGCTGTGCCGGGACGTCAGACCCGGAGGCACCCACCCGACGAATGAGGAGAGCCTCCGTGGTCGTGTTCGCAGGCCCGCCGAGATGGCGGCGCGGTGCCCGGTTCGCCCTGCTGGTCCCCGGGGTCGCGACAGCGCTCCTGGTCCCGTTCGCCGCGCCGAGCAGCGCCGCCGACGGCGAGGGCGGCGCCGCCGCCGCGGACGGCACGCCGCCGAAGCTGCCGGTGGCCCAGGCCTTCGACGGGGACGAACCGCTGGCCTCCGTCCAGGAGGTGACCGCCCTGTGTGCCAAGTCCGCCACGGCGTGCAGCTTCCGGATGTACGACCGGGCGCCGCGCGAGTTCGCCAGCGCCGTGCTCTCCGTCGGCAACGCGGCGATCAACTGCACGGACTCCGACATGGAGATCGACCGCACCGTCACCTTCGTGACCAGCAGCACCGACAACATCAGCGGCGAGATCTCCGGCACGGCCACCCTGGAGGGTGGGGTGGACACCACGGTGACGGCCGCGGTCGCCGCCAACGTGAAGCCGAGCATGAACAACAGCGTGAACCAGATCGGGCCGAACAAGGACAAGGGCCCGTACACCGAGGACAAGACCGGGAACACCGTCGAGTTCCCGGTCACCGTCGGCGGCTCCAATGCGCTGCACCTGGGTGCCAAGGCGACCTACGCCGCGGCCTTCAAGGCCTCCTTCTCGCGCGAGTGGCAGGTCCAGAGCACCGAGACCACCCAGGTGACCTTCACCGTCAGCCCGGGTGACGAGCTGCAGTTCGGGGTGCTGAACGCGGCGGCCCGGACGGTCGGGGAGTTGAAGGTGAACGACAGCGGCAAGCTGATCAAGAACGTGACCGTGGACAGCCCCTCCACCGTCAACGTCAGCTCGGTGGTCGCGCAGACCTTCGCCCGGCCGGACAAGTGCCTCTCGCTGCGCCCGGCTCCGAACCCGGGGCCGGGCAACCGCGCCCTCGGTGGCGGGCTGGTCGAGACCGCGCCGGAGCGCCCCGGCCGGGTGCCGGACGCCGTCTACGTCCGGACCGCGCACGGCACTTGGGAGCGGCGATGAAGCGCCGGACTGGGTACACCGTGCCGCGCCGGTCGCTGGTCCTGTCGGCGGCGCTGGCCGCCCTGCTGACGTCCGTCGGGCCCGTGGCCCTCGCCGACGACGGAGCCGACGCCCAGGGCGTGGCCCAGGCCTTCGACGGGGACACCTCGCTGCCGGACGCGCCCGGTGTGGCGCGCGGCTGTGGGAGGGACTACGGCTGCTCGTTCCGGATCCTCCCGGGGCTGACCAAGGAGCGCACCACGGCGGTGGTCTCGGCTGGGAACGCGGTGATCAACTGCACCAACAAGCCGATGACGGTCCAGCGCACGGTGGCGCTGGAGTCCAGCACCACCGACAACATCGCGGGCGAGATCTCCGGCAGCGCGACGCTGGAGGGCACCGTGGACAACACCACCAAGGTCGAGGGCAGCGCCGGCGTCAGCAACACCACCGACGTCACCCACACCGACCACGGCCCGCAGGCGGACAAGGGCCCCACCACGGACACCGTCAACGGTGCCGCGGTGAACGTCGGCGGCACGGTCTCCGGCTCCGCCGAGCTCAAGCTCAGCGCGCGGGCCAGCTTCGAGCTGGCCTTCAAGGCCGCGTACTCGCACACCTGGAAGCGGAGCGTCAGCGAGACCACCCAGGTGAAGTTCACCGTGAAGTCCGGCGACGAGCTGCAGTTCGGGGTGCTGAACGCGATGACCCGCACGGTGGGCGAGTTGAGCGTCGACGGCACCGGCAAGCTGGTCAAGAACATCGTGGTGGACAGTCCGTCGACGGTGAACGTCAGCACGGTCGTGGCGCAGACCTTCAGCGCCCTGAACTACTGCCTCACGGTGCGCCCGGGCTTCACCCCCGCTCCGTCGCCCACACCGGGCCCCGGGAACCGTGCGGCGGCAGGCGGTGCCGAAGGCGGCCTGGTCGAGGTGCCGCCGGGCCATGGCGGCGACCGGCCCACCGCCCGGTACCGGCTGACGCCCGAGCGGACCTGGGCGCCGCTGACCTGACCCCGCCGTCGCCCCCTGCCCGTCGACTTACGGGCGGGGGCGACGTGGGTCACCGCAGGTAGGCGGCGCGGACGTGCTCCAGGTAGCCGTTGGGGTCCTGGTACGGCCGGTCCTGGGCCCCGGGCCGGTGCAGGTCGATCCGGCCGTCCGGGTGCAGCCTCAGGGTGGTGGTGGCCGCCCGGGGCGGGCTGTCGGGCTCGGAGGTGGTGCCGAGGACGGGCACGGCCGCCGGGAACCTCGCGACCGCCTCGGCCGCCGTCGCCGCGGGCGGCCGGCCGGTGCGGTTGGCGCTGCTCACGTACAGCACCGGGTGGTCCGCGAGCAGCGGCAGCAGCGGCGTCCAGCGGGCGCCGAAGAGCAGGGTCCAGCCGTCCCGGGTGGCCGGGGTCAGCCAGTCGGGCGGTGCGGCGCCGGGGCGCAGCGGGAGCAGCAGGGTCACCCGCTCCTCGGTGAGCAGCCGGTGGGCGGCGGCCGTCAGGGCGGGGGAGAGGTCGAGGGCGGCGTCGAGGTCGGTGAGGGTGTCGGGGTGGTGGGCCCAGAGGGCGACGGCCTGGTCGGCGGGGCGGCCCTTGGCGGTGTTGACGGCGCGCGGGTCGGGGCCGGCGACCACATGGGTGAGCGGCGCCGGGTTGGGCAGCACCACAGCGGTGCCGCGCCGCAGGGCGGCCCTCGCCCCTTCGAGATCGGTGATCACGCGGAGACCTCGGCCGGGAGGGTGCGCAGCCCGGTGAGGTAGCCGGCGAAGGCAGCCTCGTCGACCACCGCCCGCCCGGTGCGGTAGGCCCTCGTCTTCACCCAGGCCAGCGCGGCCCGGGCCTGCCGCTCGTCCAGCTGGTGGCCGAGCCGGGCGGCGACGGCCCGGACCACCCGGACGCTGGCGAGGTGGGTGAGCACCACGCTCGGGGCGATGCCGAGCAGTTCCTCGGGGTCGAAGGGCTGGAACAGCTGCGGGTGGACGAACGGGGTGCCGGTGGAGATGGTGCCGACTCCGGTGCCCACCACGGGAGTCGTGACGGTCAGCGGGACGCCGGTCTCCTCGGCGACCAGCCGGGCCAGCCGAGGCAGCGCGGTGAGGTCCGGGGCGGTCCACCAGGCGGGGGTGTCGGCGGCCAGCAGCCGGCTCGCCCGGGCCGGGTCGTGGGCGAGCAGGAACAGCAGTTGCTCGGTCGCGGCCATGCCGCTGCGTTCGGCGATGCCCAGCCAGGAGGCGGCCACCACCCGGACGCCGGCCCGCAGCGCCTCCAGGGTGTTGGCCAGGCCGAGGCCGAGGTCGTTGTGCAGGTGGGAGGCCAGCACCACCCCGGGGTCGGCCGTCGCCCGTATTCGTCCGAACAACGCGGCCGCCTCGGAGGGGAGTTGGCAGCCGACCGTGTCGGCCAGCACGATCGTGCCGGCCCCGGCGGCGGTGAGGGCGCTCGCGCCGTCGGCCAGCAGGCCGTGGTCGGCGCGGGAGGCGTCGGCCAGGCAGATGTCGACGGCGATCCGGTCGTCCAGCCCGCGGGCCTCCCGGATCAGGGCCGCCGCCGACTCCAGGGCTTCGCGGGCCGGACGGTGGGTCATGGTCCGGGCCATCGGCTCGGAGCCGGGGACCACCACCATGACCCGGGCGTGCGCGGTGCCCCGGACGGCGTCGACCGCCTGTCGGACGTCCTCCGCCCGGCCCCGGCAGACGGCGGCGACGCTGACCGCACCCTCGGCCTCCACGGCGACCCGGCGCACCGCCTCGAACTCCTCGGCGCAGACGGCCGGGAAGCCCGCCGCGAACACCACGTGCCGGGGCCCGTCGGCGCCGAACATCCGCCCCTGTCCGCGCGCCAGCCGGACCCGGAACCCGGCCGACATCAGGGTCTTGGCCTGGGCGCCGTCCCGGGCCGACTCCTCCCAGAGCACCACCCGGCCCGCCCGCGCGGACTCCCGTACGACGTCCTGCTCCACCGCGACCCCCGAAACCGCCCGGGCCCTCCACCGGCGGAGGGCCGTCCGGTCCGGACTCTAGGGGCCGCGAGGCGGAACCGTGCGATCCGGAGCGGAATTCGCGGTCCCGCTTGCCAGGGCGGGCTACTCGGAGGTAAGGGCCCCTCCGGCTCTAGGGGTTGAGCGGCACCGTCCTGGTCGGCACCCCGGCGGGCGGGGCGTCGACGGCCAGCAGGCGCTTGTCCGGGCCGGCGCCGTTGTCGGGGGTGCCGGCGGTCGGTCGGGCGGAGCCGCAGCGCTGGAGCTCGACGTCGGTGAGCGGGCCGGTGCGCTGGTACCAGCGGTCCGGCAGGGAGACCGCCGGGACGTCGAAGGTCGCGTCCAGCCGGTACGTGTTGCGGGCGTTGCTGAAGCTGCCCGCCACCCGCTCCCGGGCCGGCTGCACCTCCAGCCAACTCACCTCGCCGGGCTGGATGGTGGGATTGATCCCCTTGGTGGCGGTGCGGCTCCAGGTGAGCGGGTTGCTGGTGGAGACGGCCGCGGTGTTGCCGCCCGCCGCGCTGAACCCGGCGGCGGCCTGGGCGGCCAGGTTGGGGCGGCTCTGCGAGAGGTCGGAGCGGCTGGGGGTGAGCGGGGTGCCCTTGAGCGCGTAGTACTGGGTGAGGTTGTCGTACGGGGGCTCGGTGACCTCCAGCTTGCGGTCGTCGACCACCGCGTTGCGGCTGCAGTTGATGTAGACCTCGCCGACGATCCGGGTCTGGCCGTAGTACTGGTAGGAGGAGTCCTTGTCCACGGTGAAGGTGCAGTTGGTCGCGGAGCCCTCGCAGTCGTCCACCGCGATGCCCGGCTCCAGCGGCTCGTTGCCCTTGTAGGCCTTGGGGCCGGGCAGTTGCTCCTTGCGGACCTTCTGGTCCACCGGCGCCGGGGTCTGCTTGGCGGTCACGTTGGTGATCAGCGGGCCGCAGGAGAGCGAGTCGCGCTTCTCGGCGGAGTCGAAGGAGACCATCGGGTTGTCCTCGGGGGCGTCGAAGCCGAAGGTCCGTCCGGTGGTCCAGTTGGCGGTGCCGACGGTGTCGCTGCCCTTGGTGGTGATCTGTGGGTCGGGCGGGTTGCCCGGGGCGATCAGCGAGAGGTTGTAGGTCTGGCCGTCCTTGAGCTGCTCCGGGGTGCAGCGCTTGTCCACGCCTGGGCTGTCGTCCCAGGCCAGGGTGACGTGGGAGCCGGCCTTCACGCCCCACAGCCGGGTGCGCAGGGCGAGCGCGGCGCCGTTCCAGTTGAGCGAGGCGGCCTGGTAGCCGGCCGGGTGCTGGGCGAGGGCCTTGCCGAAGACCACCGCGTTGTTCTCCGGCGACCAGCCGGCGTGCCCGGCGGCGGTGCCGTTGTCGGGGGCCTTGGGATCGGCGAAGGTGCCGTTGGCGACCGGGACGTCCACGGTGTCGGCGGCCTGCGCGGGCGGGGCGGCGGCCAGGGCCAGGCCCGCTGCCAGCAGGGGGCATCCGGCGCGGAGCAGGAGGGCCCGCCGCATCAGCAGAGCCACCAGTCGTGCGGCGGGACGACCGTGTCGCCGGGTTTGACCCCGTCGGTCAGCGCGTTGGGCAGGGTACAGAGGTCGGAGGAGGCCTTGTTCGGGTCCTCGTCGCGGGGGACCTTGTTGAAGTCCTCCATCGCCTGGGTCTCCTTGGCGATGCCGTCGTTCTGGGCCTTGCCGTCACCGGCGACGCTCGCCAGGCAGTCCTTGTTGCTGGGAGGGCACTTGTCGATCTGGTTCTTGTTGTCGGCGACGTCTTTGCAGGAGGGGCTGCTCGCGGCGTCACCGGCGCAGGGGTCGTTGTCCTTGGCGGGCTGCGGCGGGCCCAGCGGCGGGGCGGTCTGCAGGGCGGCGACATTGGTGATCAGCGGGCCGCAGTTCGGGTTGTTGGTGGTGGTCGAGGTGAAGGTGATCTGCGGGGCGTCCTCGGCGGCGGTGAAGGAGTACGTCCGGCCGAGGAACCAGTTCGGCTTTCCGGTGGGAGCGTTGGTGCTGTAGCTGCCGGGCTTGTTGCTGTCACCGGCGACAGTCACGGTGTAGGTGCGCGTGGGGTCGCCCTGCTTCGCGCAGATGTCGGGGTTGTCGTCCCAGCTCAGGGTCACGGTGGCGCCGGCCCGGACGCCGCGCACCTTGGTGCTGAGCGGGAACGGTTCGTTCTTCTTGGCGGTGATGGCCGCCTGGAAGCCCTTCGGGTGACCGGCGCGGTCGGCGGAGGCGATGCCGCCGCCGTCCCAGTTGTCGATCTGCCCGGCGTAGGTCTGACCGGCGGGCACGGTGGGCGAGGAGAACGTCCCGTTCGGGACCACCGCCGGCTGGGTGTCCTCGGCCCCCGCCGGGGTCGGGGTCGCCAGGGCGATGGTGCCACTGAGGGTGACGGCTAGAAGTCTGGCTCGTTGCGCTCGCAGCACGGTCTCTCCCACTGAATTCGGCGGACGTGGCGGGTGGTTGCGATCGGCGGCCCTCGGTGATCACCGGCCCCGGCGGTCCATGCTTCGGGGCTCGGTCACGGTCCGCAACAACTGACGGTCCGATAGGGCGAAGGCGAACGATCCGGCTGGGCCAACAAGGTGGAAGGGTGTTCGACAGCGCACGAGCGTGCTGATCATGGGGCAGCTATGCAGATGATCCTATTTTTATGACCCGTCAGGGCTGTGCGGTCATGCTGCCGTACGGCCCGCACGCACGAGGGGCACCATGTCATCCCACTCCGGATCGGCCCGCGCCCTGCGGGCCGCCGTCCTGCTGCTGGCCCTGCCGCTGCTCGCCACCTGCTCGGCCGCCGTGGCCGCACCCGTCGGCCCGCGCCCGGTGGCACCCTGCGCCGACGGCGCCGATGGTATCCAGCACGCCCACCACCGGCCGCTGCCGCCGCCCGCCCAGGTCGTGGGCGGACCGGTCCGTCGCAGCCCGGCGCGGCCCTGCCTCTGACGCATCGCCATTCCCCGAACAGCGGCACCGGCCTGCCGCTGCCGGGCATTCCCATGCCCCTCCCCACCCGAACGTGAGGAAGAGATGCTCCCGCTGCCCCGCAAGCTCCGCCGTGTGCCCGTGACCGCCGTCCCCGCCCTGGTCGCCAGCCTGACCCTGCTCGGCTCCGTCGCCCTGCCCACCTCCGCCGCCTCCGCCTACGACCTGCGGCTGCGCTCCTGGGGGCTGAACACCAGCGGCCAGCTGGGCGACGGCACCAAGACCCAGCGGCTCACCCCGACCTCCGTCGTCGGGCTCTCGGGGGCCGAGCTCACCGCCGTCGCGGCCGGGGGCACCGGCGGCTCCACCGGCTCCGGCTTCGGCCTCGCGCTGCTCGCCAACGGCACCGTCGAGTCCTGGGGCAAGAACGACAAGGGCCAGCTCGGCAACGGGGTCAACAGCGCCACCGACGAGTGGGCGGTGCCCAGTCTGGTCGCCGGGCTGGGCGGGGTGGACGCGGTCGCCGCGGGCGGCTCGCACGCCCTCGCGCTGCTCAAGGACGGCACGGTGATGTCCTGGGGCCTCAACGACAAGGGCCAGCTGGGCGACGGGACCACCACCAACGCCAACCTCCCGGTGGTCGTCGCCGGGCTCGCCGACGTCAAGGCGATCGCCGCCGGTGACGCCTTCAGCATGGCGCTGCTGAAGGACGGCACGGTGAAGACCTGGGGCAACAACGACAAGGGCCAGCTCGGCATCACCGCCAAGCCGGCCAGCTCGACCACCGCCCCGCCCGCCCCGACCCCGGCCACGCGCACCACCGCCATCACGGTGCCCGAACTGACCACCGTCAAGGGCGTCACCGCCGGCGCCTCGCACGCCCTGGCGCTGCTCGCAGACGGCACCGTGATGTCCTGGGGCCTCAACGACAAGGGGCAGCTCGGCGACGACAGCGTGGTCAACAAGCCCTACCCGGTACCGGTGTTGGAGCTCAAGAACGTCACCGGCCTGTCCGCGGGCGCCTCGCACAGCATCGCCCTGCTCCAGGACCGCACCCTGCGCGGCTGGGGCAACAACGCCAACGGCCAGGTCGGCGACGGCACCCTGACCCAGCGCAACACCAGCGTGCCGATCCCGGGTGTGACGGCGGCGATCGGCGTCGCCTCCGGTGCCAACCACAACCTCGCGGTGCTCTCCGACGGCACCGTCCAGTCCTGGGGCCTCAACGACAAGGGCCAGCTGGGCGACGGCACCACCACCCAGCGCCCCACCCCGGTGCAGGTGCTGGCCAAGTCCGGCAGCGTCTCCATGGTCGCGGCGCCCTCCAACGGCAGCTTCAGCCTGGCGCGCTGACCTCCCATCCCTCCAGCAGGAAGGCAGCACATGACGAACTCCCGTACCGCGCGCCGCAGTCGGCTGCGCCCGGCGCTCGCCGCGACTGTCGCCGCGCTGACCGCGCTCGGCCTGGCGGCGATGCCGGCCGGCACCGCGCACGCCCAGGAGAAGCGGCTCAAGTCCTGGGGCAACAACCGCTCCGGCCAACTCGGTGACGGCACCTGGACCGACTTCCGTACCACCGCCACCTCGGTCCTCGGGCTGACCAGCGCCGAGGTGGTGAAGATCGCCGCCGGCGGGGCCAGCCCCACCAACGGCCACGGGCTGGCGCTGCTGACCGACCGTACGGTCCAGTCCTGGGGCGCCAACAACTCCGGCCAGCTCGGCGACGGCACGGTGTTCAGCCACAACGCGCCCGGCCAGGTGGTCAACCTCAACAACGCCACCGACGTCGCGGCCGGCGGCCAGCACAGCCTGGCCCTGCTGGCCGACCAGACCGTGGTCGCCTGGGGCCGGAACAACTACGGCCAGCTCGGCAACGGCACCAACATGGACAGCAGCGTGCCGGTCCGGGTCGAAGGCCTCAACAAGGTGATCGCGATCGCGGCGGGCCTCAACCACAGCATCGCGCTGCGCGAGGACGGCACCGTCTGGGCCTGGGGCTACAACATCAACGGCCAGCTGGGCGACGGCACTTCGGCCAGCCGTAACGTGCCGTCCCAGGTCGGCAACCTGACCGGCGTGACCCGGATCGCGGCCGGCTGCAACCACAACCTGGCGCTGGTCGGCCCGCCGAGCGGCCCGTCCAAGCCGACCAGCGGCAACGCCGTGAAGGCTTGGGGCTACAACGCCACCGGTCAGCTCGGCGACAACAGCACCATCAACCGCTACACCCCGGTCGACACCCAGGGCATCTGGCTCGGCGGGGTCTCCCAGATCGCGGCCGGCTGCAACCACAGCCTGGCGGTCACCGACAGCGACAACAAGCTGAAGGCCTGGGGGCAGAACACCTCCGGCCAGATCGGCGACGGCACGACCGACTACCGGATCACCCCGGTGCCCGTCCCGGGCATCACCGGCGTCCAGCTGGTGGCCGGCGGGCGCGAGCACACCATCGCGCTGCTCGGCGACAACACCGTGCGGTCCTGGGGCAACAACGGCTCCGGCCAGCTCGGCAACGGCACCACGACGGACAGCAGCACTCCGGTGACCTCGCTCACCGCGCTGACCGGCGTGGACAAGATCGCCGCCCCGGTGGGCGGGGACTTCAGCCTGGCCAACTAGCTCGTCGGCGCTCCCGATTGCCTCTCCGGCCCCGACGGGAACTCCGTCGGGGCCGGATCGGGTGCGGAGCAGTCCTCCCCGGACCGTCCTCCGTCCGCGCCGTACCCGGACCCACCAACGGCCCGCACGGAAACGACCTGCTCGAACGTCAGGTTCCTTGTAACATCTGCGCGTTCGGACTCGGCCGTGCGGGCCGGGCGTACGGGGACAGGGGTGCGGGGCCGTGGCGGGAACCATCACGTTGTGGGTGTTCGGGCTGCTCTGCTTCGTCGTGGCCTTCGCGAAGGAGGCCGCGAGCGGGGCGGGGATCAGTCTGCCCGGTCCGAAGAGCGGGGGAGCCCGGGTCGGGGTGGTCGCGGTCGGGGTGCTGGCGCTGATCCTGGGGACGGCCATCAAGCCGAGCGGGGGCGAGCCCTCGACCCCGGCGGCGGGCACGGTGGCGTCCGGGTCGACCGTCGGCGGGTCGAACCAGCCGGTGTCCGTACCGGCCACTCAGAACCCGGCCACCCAGAACCCGCCGCCCGCGAACCCGGCCACGCCGAGCTCGACCGAGCCGGCGGTGGCCTGGAGCGGCCAGGTCGCCATCACGATGGAGGGCGGGGCGGACTTCGACCTCACCCCGCCGGGGCGTCACCCGGGCTTCCCCCAGGGCATCTACGCGACCGGGTTCACCGACACCACGGCCGTGCTGCGGGAGGAGATCCAGCCGGAGCACGACAGCTTCGGCATCTGGACCGGCCAGGCGCCGCCCTCCGGCGCGGCCTGCGCGGACTGGGCGGCCAGCCATCCGGGTGACTCGGCGCACGTCAACGTCGGCACGACGGTCTGCCTGAAGACGCCCGGCGGGCGCACCGCGCTGATCAAGATCGACTCCATCGCCCCGGCGGACTACCAGCTGGAGGCCACGGTGACGGTCTGGGCGACCGGAAAGGCGTCCTGAGTCCGAATGCCCTGAAGTGCCGGTCCCGGGCCCGAGGGTCATGAATCGGCAATGTCCTGCGGGGCGCGCGGTGTGCTTTCCGGGCGCCCCTGGCGAGCTGATCTAGATTGCCCGACCATGACCGAAAATGTCGGAATCAGTCGTCGATCGATGCTCAAGGTGCTCCCCGCCGCCGTCCTGGTGGCGACGGCCGACGGGATCCGCTCCCCGCAGCACGCCGCGGCGGCGCCCACGGCCTTCCCGCAGCCGGCCGTCCACACCGCCCGGCGGTCGCTGCTGGAGCAGACGCTCGACGTGCGGTTCACGGACACCGTCGTCCCCGGCTACGGGACGGCCACCACCCGGACCTACAACGGCACCGTCCCCGGCCCGACCCTGCGGCTGCGCGGCGGGGACACCCTACGGCTGACCCAGGTCAACGGCCTGCCGCCGAACGCCCCGCACGACGGGGACCACAACCGGCCGCACGGCTTCAACAGCTTCAACCTGCACACCCACGGCCTGCACGTCGACCCCTCCGGGGACGCCGACAACGTGCTCCGGGTGTTCGCCCCGCGCACCGCCGAGGAGGTCGACGCGGGCGCGCCCGAGCCGCGGTACCTGACCGTCATCGACGTCCCGGACGACCACCCGGCCGGCACCCACTGGTACCACCCGCACCTGCACGGGGCCACCTCGGTGCAGATCGTCGGCGGGATGGCCGGGGTCCTGATCGTCGAGGGCGACGTCGACGAGGTGCCCGAGATCGCGGCCGCCGCCGACCTGGTGGTCTGCGTCAACGAACTGCGGCTCAAGGACGGCAGGGTCCCCGACTTCGCCTCCGGCGGCGCCCTGGCCGCCGTCCCGCCCACCCTGACCGTGAACGGCGCGGTCAACCCCACCCTGACGCTGCGCCCGGGCGAGGTGCAGCGCTGGCGGCTGGTCTGCGCGACGGCGTTCACCGCGCTGCCGCTGCGGCTCACCGGGGACGGGTCGGACCTCACCTTCCACCAGATCGCCCAGGACGGCGTGACCTTCCCGGCCGTGGTCGCCACCGACACCGTCCGGCTGGCCATGGGCAACCGGGCCGACGTGCTGGTCCGGGGCGGCGAGCCCGGCCGCTACCGGCTGCGCGCCGAGGGCGTCGCCGGGCCGCTGATGACGGTCGAGGTGACGGGCGAGCCGGTCGAACCGCCGATGGACCTGCCGAGCGCACTGCCGGCCGGCAAGCCCTTCCTGGATGAGGACGACCTCACCGACCCGGACGCCGACCGCGAGGTGGTCTTCCACGTCGACCCCGGGGTGTTCACCGGGCCGTTCCCCAACGCCTTCCGGATGCTGGGCACCCAGGCGACGCCGGCGGCCGACCCGGACGGCGACCCCGCCCGGGACCCGGCCCACGGCCTGTTCGACCCCGGCTTCGTCAACCACGTCCTGGAGCTGGATACCGTCGAACGCTGGACGCTGCGCACCGACGAGACCAAGACGGCCTTCCACCACCCCTTCCACCTGCACACCAACCACGTGCTGGTGACCCACCGCAACGGCGAGCCGCTCGACCCACCGGTCTGGCAGGACACCGTCGACCTGGCCGGCGGCAAGCCCGGTGACACCGTCACCTTCCTGGTGCGGTACGAGGACTTCACCGGCCGGGCCGTCGCCCATTGCCACCAGCTCCAGCACGAGGACCTCGGCATGATGCAGCTCGTCGACTACGTCGAGTCCCGCCGCCCGGCGCCGTAGCGCCCGGCGGCGGGACTCGACGAGGGAACAGCCGTACTACCTCCCGGCGTGGGCCGGGGCGCGGAGGGCCGGCTCGGTCGGGGCCGGGACGGTGGCCTTGCGGGCGTGCAGGACGGCGGCGCCCAGCGGGAGCGGGGAGTGGTCCAGCAGGTGCAGCCCGGCGTCGGCGAGCAGGCGGGCGTAGTGCTCGGCGGTGCGTTCGCGGCCGCCGGTGTTGCACCTCATGTGCAGGTCCCACGCGGTGGCCAGCGAGGTCGAGCCGTCGGCGGGCAGCAGCCGTTCGACGATCAGCAGGTCGGCGTGGGCGGGCATGGCGCGGGCGATGTGGCGCAGGATCTCCCGGCAGCGCTCGTCCTCCCAGTCGTGCAGCACCCGGGACAGCAGGTAGACGTCCGCGTCCGCCGGGACGTCCGCGAAGTCGCCCGCCACGTAGCCGCAGCGCGCGCCCAGACCGGCGGCGTCCAGCTGGCGGCGCGCCGCCTCGACGGCGTGCGGGCGCTCCAGCAGGAGCCCGTGCAGCCGCGGGTGGGCGGTCAGCAGCCGGCCGAGCAGTTCGCCGTTGCCGCCGGCGATGTCGACGACCGTCCCGGAGCCGGCCGAGGCCACGACCGGGTGGTCCGGCAGCGGGTCGAACATCCGGGCGCTGGCGGCCATGGACAGGTCGAAGAGCTCGGCGAGCTCCGGGTCCTTGGCGAAGTGGTCGAAGTGGTTCTCGCCGAAGAGGTGGTCGAAGGCGGCCTGCCCGGTGCGGACGGTGTGCTCCAGCTCCCCGAAGGAGCGGTAGAACGGGCCGCCGTACATCAGCGCCAGCGGCCGCATCGAGCCCGGGGCGTCGGCGCGCAGCAGGGCGCCGGTCGCGGTGAGCCGGTAGCCGTCCGGGTGTTGGGCGACGGCGCCCAGCATGGTGAGGTAGCGCAGCAGGGTGGCGAGGCTCTGCGGGTCGGCGCCGAGGTCGCGGGCCAGCACGTCCGGGGCCGTCGAGGTCCGGGTGTCCAGGGCGTCGGGCAGGCCCAACCGGGCGGCGACGGCCAGGGCCTGGGTGGTCCAGGCGCCGGTGAGCTGGGTCAGCAGGGCTTCGGCGGGCTGCCGGGCCGGGTCCTGTCCGAGGTGGTCGGCGAGCACCGCGCGGTGGTCGCCGTGGGCGAACAGCTCGACCCGACGGTAGCCGGTGCGGGATCCGGCCGGGGCGGTGAAGTAGAGGACGGTGGAGTCCTCGTGGGGGTTGTACCCGCCGCCGTCGGGGGCGGCGCCGTGCCGGGTGAGCAGGGCGCACAGGCCGCGCAGTGCCAGCGGTTCGGGGCGGGTGAGCTCGAAGGCGAGGTGCGCCTCGTGCTGGTGGGCGCGTTCGTGGGCGGCGAGGGCCTCCAGGTCGGAGCCGGGCGGCACGATCAGGGCGAACACCTCGACGGTGCGCCCGCCCTGCGGTCCGGGCACCGTCGGACGCAGGATGGTGACGTCGAGTTCGGCCTCGGCGCGGCCGTGCCGGCGGGCGAGTCGGCCGCGGACCACCACGCTGGGCTGCGGTTCCGCGTCGAAGTGCAGTCCGGCGGCGTCGAGTTGGGCGTGCAGGGTGGCGCGGTCCGGGGGTAGCACGAGCAGGGCGGCGTGCGAGAAGCGGCAGCTGTCGGCGAGGGCCCGGCGGTCCGGGCCGTCGAGGCCGGGCAGCAGGAGCGGGAGCAGGCTCGCGGTGTCGTGCTCCCTGACGAAGTCGGCCGTCGCGCGCAGGCGGGCGGTGTCGTCGAGGGGGGTCGTGGTCATGGGGAGGGAGTCCTCGTTCCGGTGGGCAGGGCGGTCAGATGCCGACGTAGTTCTCGGCGAACCAGTCCTGGTGGGTGCGCGAGGTGCGCAGGGATTCGACGCGGGCGCGCCGCATGGATTCGTGGAAGAACGATTCCTCTGCCGGTCCGGCAGTGGGGTTCAGCAGCGGGGAGTGCAGGAGTTGGATCATCCAGTGGGCGAACTCCTGGGCCCGCCAGATGTGCTGGAGGCAGCGCTCGGAGTAGCGGTCCAGGGCCCGGGAGTCGTCGTGGGAGAGCTCGTCGACCAGTGCTTCGGCGAGGAGCTCGGCCTCCAGGACGGCGAGGTTGGCGCCCTTGGCGGCGGCGGGCGCGGGCAGGCTGGCGGCGTCCCCGGCGAGCAGCAGCGAGCCGTGCCGCAGCGGCTCGACCACATCGGACTCCAGGTCTATGACGGAGCGTTGGAGGATCCGGCCGTGGCGCAGCGGCCCGTGTTCGGCGGCGCCCATCCGGCGGTCGAGGGCCGCCCAGATCCGGTCCTCGGACCAGGCGTCGGCGGGGGTGCCGCGCTCGCACTGGAGGTAGTAGCGGGTGATGTCGGCGGTGCGGGCCATGTGGCCGGCGAAGCCGTCGGGGTGCATCGCGTAGCCGACGGCGTCCAGGCTCGGGGGCGCTTCGGCGATCAGGCCGAGCCAGCTGACGCCGTGGTCGCGCTGGTGCCGCAGGGTGCCGGCCGGGAGGGAGCGCCGGGCGGCGCCGTGGCGGCCGTCGCAGCCGGCCACGTACCGGGCCCGCCACCGGCCGGGGCGGCCCTCGGCGTCCCGCACGTCGACGGTGGGGTTCGGGCCGGCGGCGTCCCGCACGGACTGCGCCTCCGTCCCGAAGGCGATCCGGCCACCGGCCTCCAGGTAGTGGGTCAGGAGGTCGTCGACCAGGTCCTGTTGGGGGTAGACGGTGTGCAGCTCGCGGCGGCCGAGGGCGCCGTAGTCGAGTCTGAAGCTGCCGTTCTCGGTGCGGAACTCGCAGGTGCCGTGCGGCTGTCCGCGCCGGTGCAGGCCTGCGGCCAGGCCGTGGCGGTCGAGCACCCGGACGGTGTTGGCGGCCAGGAACCCGGCCCGGGCCCTGGTCTGCACGTGGGCGCGGTCGGCGCGTTCGAGGACGACGCAGTCGATCCCGGCGGCGTGCAGGAGGTTCCCGAGGGTGAGTCCGGCCGGGCCGGCGCCGAGGATGACGACATCGGCGGTTTCCTCGACTGTTCGGTTTGTCTGACGTTCAGTCACAGTACGGGGAGCTTAGCTTTTGCTGGATACACGGCAAGGCCGGAATAGCTCGGACTAGTGAATAGCGTGATGATCTTCACCACTCCTTTGCCTGACCGGGAAGTTCGCCGTCCGGCCGCAGGTGACGGGCGGTACGGCGGGATGGGCGGGCCGGGTGTCGGGGAAGCGATGAGGGAGTGATGGGCTGCTCGAAGCTGATCGAATCTGCGCACTCTTGTGCAATCTGCGAAGGCTCAACTATAAATCGATCAGCGCCACGCATGTTCGTGCAGTCCCGCGCAGGAGGACCTGATGGCCCACGTCGACGAAGAGATCGCCAGCCAGCCCGAATGCTGGCAGCGCGCACTGGAACTGTCCCCGCGTCACCTGCCCGAGCCCGACGAACGGATCGCCGTGATCGGCTGCGGCACCTCGTTCTACATCGCCCAGGCCTACGCGGCCCTGCGCGAATCCCTCGGACTCGGCGAGACGGACGCCTACCCGGCCTCGGAGTTCCCGGCCGCCCGCCGCTACGACCGGGTGGTCGCGCTCTCCCGCTCCGGCACCACCACCGAGGTGCTGGACGCCCTCGCCCGGACCAGGGCCGCCGAGACGGTGGCGATCACCGCCGACCCGCGCACCCCGATCGGCGCCGCCGCCCGCCACCTGGTGGCGCTGGAGTTCGCCGACGAGCGGTCCGTCGTCCAGACCAGGTTCGCCACCACCGCCCTCGCCCTGCTCCGCGCCCACCTGGGCGGCGCGCCGGCCGACCTGCCCGACCAGGCCCGGGCCGCGCTCGACGCGCCGCTGCCCGACGCAGGGCTGGAGGCCCGGCAGTTCACCTTCCTCGGGACGGGCTGGAGCTGCGGGGTGGCGAACGAGGCCGCGCTCAAGGTCCGGGAGGCCTCCGGCTCCTGGACCGAGGCCTACCCGGCCATGGAGTACCGGCACGGCCCGATCAGCGTCAGCGGCCCGGACGGGCTGGT
This sequence comes from Kitasatospora sp. NPDC089509, assembly GCF_044749365.1. Lineage (NCBI taxonomy): Bacteria > Bacillati > Actinomycetota > Actinomycetes > Kitasatosporales > Streptomycetaceae > Kitasatospora > Kitasatospora sp. NPDC089509. The sequence continues at coordinate 323,169 of NZ_JBIVHS010000002.1, forward strand.
CTGGTTCCTCGGCGAGCCGCCGGTCGGACTGGTCCGACAGGCCGAGGCGACCGGCGCCGCGGTCAGCGTGCCGCGGCTCGACCCGCTGGCCGAACTGATCCGGGTCCAGCGGCTGGCCGTCGGCCTCGCCGTGCGGCGCGGCCTCGACCCGGACCGGCCCCGCCACCTCACCCGCTCGATCGTGCTGGACCGGCCCTGACCCGCCCCGGCGGGCGTCCGTCGACCGGCCGATCGTCGATCCGGGCTGAACTACACTCCGTCCATGCTCAAAGCTGATCGCGCCGCCAGGATCGTGTCGCACATCGCCGAGGCGGGGAGCGCGGACGTGCACACGCTCTCCGACCTGCTCGGGGTGTCGGACGCGACCGTGCGCCGGGACCTGCAGGAACTGCAGGACCAGGGGCTGCTCCAGCGCACCCGCGGCGGCGCGGTGACCGGCGCGATCAACCTGGAGATCCCGCTGCGGCACCGCGGCGACCAGCAGCAGGAGGAGAAGCGCCGGATCGCCCGGGCCGCCGCCGAACTGGTGCCGGACGGCGCCGTGGTGGGCCTCACCGGCGGCACCACCACCACCGAACTGGCCCGGGTGCTGGCCGAGCGCGGCAACCTCACCGTGGTCACCAACGCCGTCAACATCGCCGCCGAGCTGATCGTGCGCCCCGAGGTCCGGCTGGTGGTGATCGGCGGCCTCGCCCGCTCGGCCAGCTACGAACTGGTCGGCCCGGCCGCCGACCGGATGCTGGAGCAGTACCACCTCGACCTGGCCTTCATCGGGGTGGACGGCCTGACCGTGCAGCAGGGCTGCACCACCCACGACGAGATGGAGGCGCAGACCGACCGGGCCTTCCTGCGCAGCAGCGCCCACTCCGTCGTGCTCGCCGACCGGACCAAGGTCGGCCGGGTCACCTTCGCCTCGATCTGCCCGCTCTCCGAGGTCCACGACCTGGTGACGGACGCCGGACTGCCGGACGCCCAGGAGCAGGCGATCGCCGAGAGCGGCGTCCGGGTGCGCCGGGCCTGACCCCCGGCCCCGGGCCCGTACCGCCGTCCCGGGACGGGTGGTGGGACGCGGCGGGGACGGCGAAGCGTGGTGGAGGGCGGGACCGGGCTCCTAGCGTGGCGAACGCCCGGTCCGGCGGCTCCGGACCGGGCGTCCGCCCGCAAGTCGCGCACCCCTGCCGGCCCCTGCCCCCGCGCCGTCAACCCGCCCGGGGGCAGGGGCCGGTCCGTTCCCTCCCGGCCCCTAAGGACCAGGTGATCCCGTATGAACGCCGTTGACCCCGCCGCCGCCCCCGTCGGCCCCGGCCGCCGCACCTTCCTGGCCGGCGCCCTCGCCGTCGGCACCGGTGCCCTGTTCGGCTCCGCGCTGACCACCGGGGTGGCCAGCGCCGCCACCGGCCCGGTGATCGCCGACACCGGCGCCTGGGGCGCCCGGCCCGCGAGCAGCCCGCTCAACTTCGTGGCGGGCGCGCCGGACAAGGTGATCGTGCACCACACCGCGACGCCCAATGTGACGGACTACTCGCAGGCCGCCGCCTTCTCGCTGGCCCGGTCGATGCAGGCCTACCAGATGGACAGCGAGCACTGGATCGACACCGGCCAGCACTTCACCGTCAGCCGCGGCGCCTACATCACGGAGGGCCGGCACAGCAGCCTGGCCACCCTGCGCGGCGGCACCCAGCACGTCGAGTCGGCCCACTGCACCGCGCAGAACACGGTGGCGATCGGCATCGAGAACGAGGGCACCTACACCACCGTCGACCCGCGCAGCGAGCAGTACGCGGCGCTGATCGACCTGATCACCTACATCTGCCAGCAGTACGGGCTGCGCGCCTACCAGGTCTACGGCCACCGGGACTTCAACACCACCGAGTGCCCCGGCGACCGCCTCTACGCGCTGATCCCGCAGATCCGCCGGGACGTCGCGGCCCGGATCGGCGGGGACCCGACCGGCCCGGTCTGGCCGGTGCTCAGCAGCGGCGCCTCGGGCGAGAACGTGAAGACCCTGCAGTACCTGCTGGTCCAGCGCGGCCAGTCGCTGACCGTGGACGGGGCGTACGGGCCCGCCACCCAGGCCGCCGTCACGGCCTTCCAGAACACCACCCACGCCTCGGCCGACGGCGTCGCTGGCAACCAGACCTGGAGCCAGGCGGTGGCGCCGCTGTCCCGCGGGGCATCCGGCAGCGCGGTGCAGGGCGTGCAGAGCCAGCTGGTGGCGCACGGCATCCAGGTGAGCGTGGACGGCGCCTTCGGCCCGGGCACCCAGGCCGGGGTGACGAGCTTCCAGTCCTCGGCCGGGCTGCCCGCCGACGGCGTGGTGGACGCCCGCACCTGGAGCCGGCTGCTCGGCTGAACCACCGCGCCGGTGACCGGCCCGTCCCACGGGGGCGGGCCGGTCACCGGCCGTTCCGCACCGTCCTCCCGCGGTCCTCCTGCCGTCCTTCCCGCCGTCCTCCGCCCGGTCCTCCGACGGCCTGCCGGGGGCGGCCCGCCAAGCCCGTCCCACGGCGTCCCCGGACGTCCCCGCTGCCGCCGAACCCCCTGTGGGACGGCCGGACGGCCCCGAGAGTGGGCGGCACCGCCTGATCACCCGACAGGCATCTGAGGGGATGGGATGACCGTGAAGAAAACCTCGGCCCTGCGCGGACTCGCCGCGGCCGCGCTCGCCTTCGTCGCACTGGCCCTGCTGCCGGCCCAGGCCCAGGCGACCGACAGCACGACCTGGGTCCAGCGCAACCTGGTGGGCATCGGCTACCTGGCCGCCAGCGGCGTCGACGGCTCGTACGGCCCGCAGACCACCGCCGCCGTCCGCAGCTTCCAGCACGACAACGGTCTCGACGAGGACGGCGTCTACGGCGCCCGCACCGAACTCGCCCTGCACAACAAGGTCGCCGAGGTCCAGCGGGCGGCCGGCACGGGCGCGGACGGCGCCTACGGCTCCGGCACCACGAGCTCGGTCGGCGACTGGCAGCGCAACCACAACCTGAGCGCCGACGGCATCGCCGGCCCGGCCACCATGGACGCGATGCACGTCGCCCGTACCGTGCAGATCACCGCCCAGTGGAAGTTCCCCGCCCACGGCTGGAGCGTCAGCGGCCAGTTCGGCTGCCTGGACCAGATCTACGTGCACGAGAGCGGCTGGAAGGTCTACGCCACCAACCCCTCCTCCGGTGCGTACGGCATCCCGCAGTCGCTGCCCGGCGACAAGATGGCCAGTGCCGGCTCCGACTGGCAGACCAACCCGGCCACCCAGCTCCAGTGGGGCCTGGACTACATCAAGGGCCGTTACGGCGACCCGTGCTCGGCCTGGAGCTTCTGGCAGGCCCACAACTGGTACTGACGGGCCCCGTGCGGGGCCGTGACCGGTGCTGGTCCCCGGACCGGTGACCTGCACCGTGTCGTGGCCGCACACGGACGGGCACCGCGCCCTCCCCACGGGGCGCGGTGCCTTTTTTCCGTCCCTCCTCGTCCTTCCGATCGGATTCCCGCCGGATCCCGCCGGGAGTTCCGGTACGACCGGTCAGATCTCCCGGCGCAGGGTCCGCCGCCCGGCGGCGGCCAGCACCCCGCCCGCCCCGACGGCCAGCGTGAACAGGACCAGCCCCCGCAGCCGGACGGCCTCCCGGCGGTGCGGACAGTCGGCGTGCGCCCCGTCGGATCCCTCCGGGTGGCCCGGTGCGCCGTCGGACGGCTGCCCGTCGTCCGGGGCGGCGCAGGCCACGCCGACACCGGGCGTGGGGGCGCCCGGCAGGGTGAGCACGATGCGGCGGCTCTCGGCGAGTTGCCACAGTTCCAACAGCTGTTCGGCATCGCCCCCGCAGACCGACGCGATGCTCTGCACCGCGTCGCGCGGAGGGAACTGCTTGCCGTTGACCCAGCGCTCCCACGAGGACTTCGCGTAGTGGGTGCGCTCACTGAGCCGGGCGTAGGTGAGGCCCGATCCGGACTTCAGTGACTGGAGTTCGCCGGCCAGGCGGTCGGCGGGTGACGGCGTTGTGATCTCGGACGCGTGGTGGCGGCCCATGAGGTATTTCCCCGAACTTCCTCTGAGATGACCGTTGTGGTGCTCCGTGGTGCACCGGGCGCCCTCGGTTGCTCCCACCCCGTGGAGGTCTTTACCCGGACCTGAACCGGTGTTGACCTCGGGGCTACCCGGCGCGCCCAACTCTGCGCGAACGTGCACGGATCTTCGACCACCTACGCGGGATCTGAGACGACCCGCCCCGTCCCAGGGCCGCTGAGCTGCGACTTGGGACGACGGGCGGGCCACGGTTGAGACGGTGGACCCGGGCGGCGGGGGACGGAACGGGGGCCGGCGCGGGACGCGATTAAACTGATCAGCCGAAAGATGATCGGTCCATGTCTGCCGTTGACCCCCAGAGGTGCCCCCCACGATGAGTCAGTCCTGGAAGCCGCTTCCCGGGGACCTTTCGGACCCCGCGCGGCGGCTCGCCGAAGAACTGCGCGCGGTCAAGGACGCGCACGGGATCTCGCTCGCCGAACTCGGCAAGCGGACCTACCTCAGCAAGGCCTCCTGGGAGCGCTGGCTGAACGGAAAGCGCCTGATCACCGCCCAGGCGCTGGCCGGCCTGACCGCCGCGTTCGACTGCGACGCGGAGCTGCTGACCTCCCTGCTGCGGGAGGCCGAGGCGGCCGCCCGCGAGGCGGGCGGGGCACCGGAAGCCGCGGCTCCGCCCGCGGTCGAGGGCCCCGCGGTCGAGGCCCCCGCCGAGCCCGAGTCCGAGCCCGAGCCCGTTGCCGTCCCCACCGCCGTCCCTGTCCCGCAGGCCGTCCCGGAGGCCGTCCCACAGGCCGTCCCACGGGCCGACCTCCCGGCCGCCCTCGCCCGCGCCGCCGGGTGGCGCCGGCCGCAGGCCCTGCTCGCCGTCGCGGTCGTCGCCGTGTTCGTCCTGACCGTGAGCCTCTACCTGCACGGCCTGAACATCGGGGGCAGCGCCGAGGCGGCGACCGGCAAACCCCCGGCCCCGACCGCGGTACCGACCGTGGAGACCATGGAGGTCCTGCCCGCCCCGCTCTGCCGGGATGTCGGTTGCCTCGGCAAGGACCCGACGGCCATGGGCTGCGAGGCCGACGACCGCACCCTGCTGACCGGCAACATCGGCAAGGTCGTCCTGTACGTCCACTACAGCCCGCGCTGCCGGGCCGCCTGGGCGAGCATCACCGACGGCGCCCCCGGGGACACCGCCACCATCACCACCAGCACCGGCCGGCAGGAGGGCACGCGGATCAACTGGGGCTACGACAACTACTCGAAGATGGTCGACGCCGGCGCACCGGGCATCGCCCTGCGGGTGTGCGGCCACCAGCAGGACGGCGACGGCTGCACCGGTCTGGTCACCAACCCCGCCGCCTGGGGCGCCTCGGCGACCGCCGCCGCCCCGAGCACGGCGACCTCCGCCGCCCCGAGCACGGCGACCTCCGCCGCCCCGAGCACGGCGACCGAGACCCCGACCCGCTGAGCGGACCCGGGTGGTCGGGCCGTCGCCCGGCCACCCGGTCATCCGGTCGTCGTCCGCTCGTCCCACGGGCCCGCCTCAGACGAAGTTCTTGTCGACGAGCATCTGCAGCACGTTCACGTGGAAGTCCGGGAAGTCCATCGGGACGATCCCGAACCGGGCCCGCTGCCCGGTCCGGGCGCTCAGATACGGGTAGACGGCACGGTCCATCAGGGTCTGCGAGCTGGTCTTCGGCCAGTAACCGCCCGCATAGCTGAGGAAGTTCACGAACATCTTCGGGTAGCCCGGGTTGAGGTAGGCCTTGTCGAACTGGGCGACGATGTCCCGGCCCTTCTCGTTCAGCGCGTCCAGACCGCCGATCTGCCAGACGTCCTGGGTGTCGAACCAGTCGTTCTGCCCGCTGGACCAGTCGATCAGGCCCCACGGGTTGGCGAAGTCGGCGAGCAGGACGACCTTGCCGCGGGCCGCGCCCAGGGTGGGCCAGCCGTAGAAGTGGAACAGGTCGCGGTAGCCGAGGCCGTCCAGGTAGTGGTTCACCCGTCGCTGGAACTCCGCGTCGTCCAGGGCCTGTCCGCCGGCGTGCTCGTTCTTCAGCCGCATCAGGACCGTTTCGCCGGGCTGCGCCCGCAGGAAGGACCGGCACTGGTCGAGCACGTCCTGGAGCCGGATGTGCTGGTAGGCGTCGGAGTGGTAGATCCCGAGCTCGTCGGGCGCCCCCTCCAGGCCGTTGCAGCGGATGTCGAGGAAGCGGACGCCCTCCTGCAACTGCTGGGGGATGCCCCAGTTCTGGGTGTGCGACCACTCGGTGCCGTACCAGGGGTTCTGGCAGCAGGAGTCGTGCGTTCCCGGCACGGTGAGGTCGAGCAGGGAGAGGCCGCCGTCCAGCCGGCCCATCCAGCTCTCGGTGGCCTGCCCGCCCGGGGTGGTCGAGCGGCCCGCGGCCCGGGCGGAGGCCGTCCCGAGCAGGCCCCCGGCGGCGGCCGCACCGACGGCTCCGGCACTCCATCTGAGAAGATCACGACGTGCGACGCCCATGGTCCGGCTCCCTCTGCCCCGCGCGCGGCTGGTGACGATCGACGGTTGTCAGCCCCGACACTCCTCGAACGGGCCCGCCGCGTCAACGGGTTCAGCGCCGGCCTTGCTCAGCCCCGTCCCGGCCGACCGCCAACCACCGGGCCGGCAGCTCGATCCGCTCGCCCCCGGGGGCGAACTCGGTGAGCGAGAGCGGACGTTCGCCGGTGGCGAGGACGGTGAGGCCGACCGTGCGGAACAGCCGGTCGAAGGCCGCGTCGGCCACCTGGGCGGGCGCGAGACCGTGGGCGAAGACCGGGCGCAGCTTCGGCGGCGGCCCGGCCGGGTCCTGGACCAGTTCCTTCAGGACGTCCTTGGCCGACTCGGTCGGCTCGACCACGAAGGCCCGGCCGCGCGCCCCGACCAGGACGGCGACGGCCTCGGCGACCGGGCCGCGGTCGGCCGGATCGCTCTGGTGGATCAGGCCGCGGACGTAGACGTTGGCGTCGCCCAGTCGCTCGTGCAGGGCGCGGACGGCGTCCGCGTCGGTGGCGTCCAGCTGGGCGAACTCGGCCCGCTGCGCCGGGTCCTGGCGCCGGGCGAGCTCGACGGCGGTCTCCGACAGGTCGACACCGAGGACCCGGCCGAAGTGCTCGGCGAGGTAGCGGGTCTGCCGGCCGTTGCCGCAGCCCAGGTCGACCAGGGGCAGCCGGGGGTCGGCCAGGTGGGGCCGGAAGAGCGTGAGGTGGGGCTCCGCGGTGATGGCCGGTTCGGCGTCCCAGACCACTTCGCCGGGCGCTTCGGGTGCCTCGCGCCAGAAGCCCTCCCAGGCTTCCCGGTACCGACTCGTCACGCTCATGGCGGGGAACCTCCCTGTTCCGCACCGTGCCGTCACGCACGGTGTCGGGACCGTGTCTACCGGTCCCCGGTCGGGGAGGGCAAGGACCCCGGGCCCGGCCTGTCGCGTGGCGACGGCGGGCCCGGGGTGCCCCGGACGGCCTTCGGCGGTACGGCCGTTGGGCTTCCCGGCCCGGGCTCCCTGGCTCAGCGGCCGGGGTGCCAGTCCGCTTCGAGCGCGGTGCTGCCGTCCTCGCGGGTGACGGTGTGCCAGTGGGCGTGCAGCCCGGTCGGCCGGTCGGTCGAGCGGGGCGCGCCCATCGCCCCGAGCACGGAGCTGTCCAGCGGGCTGGCGGCCAGCCGCTCCAGCACCTGGGAGAAGGCGGCGCGCAGCCCGTGGCCCCGGTGGCGCGCATCGGGCACGACGGAATGGAACGCGGCGACTACGGACATGCGACTCACCTCCGGAAGGACCTGCGGACCTGCAGGTACGGCCCTCAGCTTGCGCCGTTCCGGGCGGCTCCGGCGGGGCATTGACGGGCTGCTGACGCCTTGCTGACGGGGCCCTGACGGCCGGGCGCCGCCCCGGTCGTCCGTGCGGCCTCCGCCGGGCCGGGGCCGCTTCCCCGGGAATTGACCCGACCGGTATTCCTGCGGTGGCGGGAAATGGCCGGGGCGGGGTGCGGCGGGAAGGCATTGTCAGGCGCCGGTCGGAACCGTACGATGCGGCCGCCCGGAAGGCGGTCCAGAGGGTGAACTGCCTGGTGGTGGCCGTCTGATCATGCTTTCATCAAATGCCGTTCACGCCACGTCCATTGAGGGGGAGTCGGCCGCGGAACGGGCTTTCACCAGTAATTCCCCAGCCCTTGGTAAATCTTGTTCCCAGGCGGCTGCGCGGGCCGATCCGGCCGGGCATTATCGGCTCCCATGAGTCGACTCACCGCAATACCGCAGGGGGCTTTCGCGTGAAGGCCTTCCGCTTCCTCCCCGTCGTCGCGCTGGCCGTCGCCACCGCGGTGATCGGGTTGGCCACCGTCGTGCCGGCCTCGGCCACCAGCTCGCGGGTGGACCTGAACGTCCTGGTGGTCACCGACGGCAACCCCTGGGTCGAGGGGATCCGGCAGCAGCTCTCCGCCGAGGGCGTGCCGACCACCGTCATCGACCTGACCAACAGCAGCCGGGCCACCATCACCGCCGCCTTCCTGGCCGACACCCTCGCCGACGGCACCCCGCACGGGCACTTCGAGGGCGTCGTCCTGCCCAACGACGCGCCGACGCAGCTCTCCGCGACCGAGCTGAGCACCCTGGCGGGGTACGAGCAGACCTACCAGGTCCGCCAGGTGGACTCCTACGTCTGGCCCGGCGCCAACACCGGCCTGACCGCGCCGACCTGGTCCGGCTCCGTCGACGCCACCACCGCCACCGCGACCGCCTCCGCCCGGGGCGACGCCTTCCACTACCTGAACGGCCCGGTGGCCTTCGAGGGCACCGCCGGCGGCAGCGGCTCGTACGGCTACCTGCCCACCCCGCTGCCCGACAACCCGGCCACCGGCTCGCACTTCGAGCCGTTCCTGACCGAGACGATCCCCGGCACCACCACCCAGGGCACCCTCGCCGGGGTCTACACCTCGGGCGGCCGCCAGCAGTTGGTGATGACCTTCGCCTACAACTACTACCAGCAGCAGTTCCGGCTGCTGGCGCACGGCATCGTGGACTGGGTCACCAAGGGCGTCCACCTCGGCTACTGGCGCAACTACTTCTCCGCCCACATCGACGACCTGTTCAACGCCAACTCCCGGTGGAGCCAGAGCGGCCACTGCACCCCCGGCGAGGGCGACTGCGTCGGCACCGTCCCGGCGACCCAGGCGATCCGGATGACGCCCGCGGACGTCACCGCGACCGTCGCCTGGGAGCAGCAGAACAACTACACGCTGGACTTCCTGTTCAACGGCGGCCCGAGCCTGGACTACGCGCAGGCCAACGGCGGCACCGACCCGCTGACCACGGCCCTGCTGGCGAACAAGAGCAGCTTCATGTGGCTCAACCACACCTACCAGCACCCGTTCCTGGGCTGCGTGCAGAACTTCACCGTGATCCCGTGGAAGTGCCAGACCGACTCGACCGGTGCGATCCAGTACGTCGACCAGGCCACGGTCAGCAGCCAGATCCAGCAGAACATCCAGTTCGGCCAGGCCAACGGGCTGCCGTTCCGGCCGGGCGAGCTGGTCGCCGGTGAGCACTCCGGCACCGTGATGCTGCCGCAGCAGCCCAGCGACAGCCCGAACTTCCTCGCCGCGCTCAGCCAGAACAACATCCAGTGGCTCGGTGTGGACGCCTCCCGGGAGACCGGCCAGCGGCAGATCGCCTCGGCGCTCGGCGTGCCGCGGCACCCGATCAATGTCTTCTACAACGTCTCCACCCAGTCCGACGAGGTGAGCGAGTACAACTGGCTCTACACCTCCAAGGCCAACGGCGGCAGCGGCAACTGCGAGGCCAATCCCGCCACCACCACCTGCATCTCGCCGCTGGACCTCAACGCCGGCTGGGCGTCGTACGTGCTGCCGATGCAGGAGAAGATCACCCTCGGGTACGTGCTCAGCAACGACCCGCGGCCGTTCTTCATGCACCAGTCGAACCTGACGGACGACCGGCTCGCCCTGCAGACGCTGACCGGCATCCTGTCGACGTACCGCGGCTGGTACACGGCCGACACCCCGATGGTGAACCAGACGCTCACCGACGCGGGCACCACCCTGAAGCAGCAGACCGCCTGGCAGCAGACCGAGAACTCCGGCGGGGTCAGCGGCTACGTCCAGGGCGGCGTGGTCACCGTGCAGGGCCCGTCCGGCACCACCGTCCCGGTCACCGTGCCCACCGGCACCACCGTGACCGGCGGCGCCGCCTTCGGCACCACGTACGGCGGTGAGCAGTCCGCCTACACCACGCTGGGCGGCGCGCCGACCAGCCTCACCGTGGCCAGCGCCCTGTTCGGCACCGCCACCAGCAGCGCCAGCCCGACCCCGAGCACCGGGCTCGCGCTGGCCTCGTACGCGGTCGGCTCGCCGCACGAGGTGAAGCGCAGCGGCACCACGGTGACCGTGACCGACCCGTTCGGCACCCACGTGCTGCCCAGGCTCGCCGGCAAGCCGGACGAGGAGCTGCACGTCGGCGGCACCCACCACCACCCGTTCCAGACCCCGGTGGCGCAGACCGGGAAGTAGCCCGCACCACGACCGGCGGGCGGGCGGGGGGGCCCCCCCCCCCCCCGGCCCCCCGGGGGGGGGGGGGGGGGGGGGGGGGGGGGCCGGGGGGGGGCGGGGGGGGGGGGGGGGCCGGTTAACGGCCCCCCGGCCGCCCC